>JAPZUD010000010.1 GCA_027533425.1 Beijerinckiaceae bacterium
ATCGCCCAGCTTGGCTCCGATGCCCATGCCTCGGCCGAATCGGTACAGGGCGTCGCCGACGAAATGGAACGCACCACCGGCACCCTCGTCGAAACCTTGCCCCGCATCATCGCCGAAACCGGAAAGCGCATCACAGGGTGAGACGAGCAGACGTAAAACACGCCACCCTGCCTAAATTTGATGCAAACAACTATTCGTGAACACGATCTGGACTTAAGATCTAATCATTTTACTCAATTTTTACTTGATGAACGAAATAAATCCGGAACCCATCGGAGGGGTCCAGGATGCATCGTTTTTCGCTTCGCCAATCCCTGACGCTCCTGATCATTGTTCCCGTAATCTGCGCGGTCATTGGCATTGTCCAGCTTTACGGACATATCGCCGAACGGCTGACCACGGCGCGGGTAACGGAGCGGATGATCGGATTGAGCGATACCGCCGCCGCCCTCGTCCACGCGCTGCAGGTCGAGCGGGGTTCATCGGTCGGGCTGGTCTCGGCCGTTGAGAACCGGTCCATGCACCGCAACCGCGTGATCGCCGCGCAGGAAGCCTCGGACAAGGCCCTCGAATCCTTCAACGAGTATCTCGCCAAGGCGAAGGATGACCGCGAATTGCCGAAGCGCGTTCAGAGCTTCGTCGCCGCCAGTGCCAGCCTGAGCGAGGATATCAAGGCCTTCCGAGAGCGCATCCTTACCGGCGCCGCCATGCCGCCGGATATTCTCGGCTTCTATACCGGCATCATCAACAACCTGATCCACGGCTCCTCCGGCAGCAATGCGAGCAGCCGGGCCGAAGATATCGCGACCCTGCGGTCGGCCCTGCAATCGCTGATGCTCGGCAAGGAATTTGCCGGCCTCCAGCGCGCCACGGGCAACGGCATCCTCTCGGCCGATACGGTCGATGCGGACCTGCTGGAGCGCTTCATCCGCGTCTCGGCAAACCAGAACCAGGCGCTGGATCAGATGCGCCGGCAGCTTGGCGAGCAGGTCGAGACCTATTTCGACGCGCTGATCCCGCAAGCCATGCAGCAGGCCTTGCGGAAGAGCGAGCAGAGCATCATCAACTATTCCCGTGACGGCGGCGAGAAGCCGATGACCGCCGCGCAATGGTGGACCCAGACCTCCGCCCGCATCGACGCGATGCGTGCGGCCGAGGTGAAATTCTCCGAACGCCTGCGCAAGCTGAGCGCGGATGACGGCGCGGATGCCATGTGGTCGCTGCTGCTGAGCCTGGGCCTGCAGGGCGCTGCCGTGGCCTGCGGTGTGCTCTTCATGACCTGGGTCGGGGCCTCCTTGTCGAAGCCGATCCGGCGGGCCTCGGATGCACTGGAACAATCCCTGCGCGGCGATCCGGCGGTGGTGGCCCCGCCGGCCATGTCCGAGCGCAGCGAGATCGGCCGCATCTCCAATGCGGTCGGCCGCTTCATCGAGGCTGCTGCCGAGCGCCAGAAGCTCATCGATGAGCGCGCCGCTGCGGAGGCGCGGCTGGGCGAGAGCCGCCGCACCATCCTCCAGCAGATGGAGCGCGAATTCAACGAGGCGTCGCAGACCGCCACTGCCACCCTCCAGATGGCGGCCGCCACGCTCAACGAGAAGTCGATCGCCATGCTCGGCACC
>JAPZUD010000011.1 GCA_027533425.1 Beijerinckiaceae bacterium
ATCGCCCAGCTTGGCTCCGATGCCCATGCCTCGGCCGAATCGGTACAGGGCGTCGCCGACGAAATGGAACGCACCACCGGCACCCTCGTCGAAACCTTGCCCCGCATCATCGCCGAAACCGGAAAGCGCATCACAGGGTGATCCGGTTCACCTGCTGACAGAAATTGTCAGCGCCAATATTCGAGGGTGCTTGTAAGCGCGGAACCCGCGCGCCATGTTGCCGCCATGGCGAAATCCCCCGGCACTCCGCGTTCCAAGGCTTCGAAGCCGGCCGTTCAGCCGCTTGACCAGCATCTCGCGCGGTTGCTGAACCCGGCTCTTGCCGGGGAGGACCGGGGCAAAGGCTTCAGCGAGGCTCCGCAGGCGCGCTATCAGGCCGAGGCACCGTCCGGCGTTGACCCCGCACTGGCCAAGGCGCTCGGCCTGCAGCCGGAACCGCCACCCTCCCGCCGCCGCACGCGGGAAACCGAAGCCACCAGCTATGCCGACATTGCCGGCGCGAAGCCCCGCCGGGTGATGCAGGGCAATGTCGCCCCCGCTTTGCCGGACGAGATCCGCATGGGCGGCGGGCTGGACGGGCTGTCCGAAGCCGACACGCAAGCCTCCTCGATCGGCGTCAAGGCCACGGCCGATGCGCTGAAGGCCCTGCTGGAAACCGGCAACCCGCTTTTCAAGGATGAGAAGCTCTGGGTGCCGCATCGCCCGTCCCGCCCGGCCAAGTCGGAAGGCGGCATCGCCTTCCGCATGCAGGCGCCGTTCGAGCCCAAGGGGGACCAGCCGCAGGCCATTGCCGAACTGGTGGCCGGCGTCGAATCCAGCGAGCGCGACCAGGTCCTGCTCGGCGTGACCGGCTCGGGCAAGACCTTCACCATGGCCCAGGTAATCGAGAAGACGCAACGCCCGGCCTTGATCCTCGCGCCGAACAAAACCCTCGCCGCACAGCTCTATTCCGAGTTCAAGAGCTTCTTCCCGGACAATGCGGTCGAGTATTTCGTCTCGTATTACGATTATTACCAGCCGGAAGCCTATGTGCCCCGGACCGATACCTACATCGCCAAGGAATCGACCATCAACGAGGAGATCGACCGGATGCGCCATGCGGCGACCCGGGCGCTGCTGGAACGCGACGATGTGATCATCGTCGCTTCGGTTTCCTGTATCTACGGTATCGGCTCGGTCGAGACCTACACCGCAATGAGCTTCTCGGTGGAGGTCGGCGAGCAGATCGAGCAGCGCCAGCTGATCGCTGATCTCGTCGCCCTGCAATATCGCCGGACCAACGCGGATTTCTCGCGCGGCACCTTCCGGGTCCGCGGCGACGTGATCGAACTCTTCCCGGCCCATTTGGAAGATCGCGCCTGGCGGATCGGCCTGTTCGGTGACGAGGTCGAGACGATCGTCGAATTCGACCCGTTGACCGGCCACAAGAATGCCGATCTGAAATTCGTGAAGGTCTATGCGAATTCGCATTACGTCACGCCGCGCCCGACGCTGGATCAGGCGGTCAAAGGCATCAAGGAGGAGCTGAAAATCCGCCTCGACGAGCTGAACCGCCAGAACCGCTTCATCGAGGCGCAACGGCTGGAGCAGCGCACCCAGTTCGACCTCGAGATGCTTCAGGCCACCGGCGTCTGCCAGGGCATCGAGAACTATTCGCGCTATCTCACTGGCCGCAAGCCGGGCGAACCGCCGCCGACCCTGTTCGAATACCTGCCGGACAATGCCCTCGTCTTTACCGACGAGAGCCATGTCACGGTTCCGCAGATCGGCGCCATGTACAAGGGTGACTTCCGCCGCAAGGCGACTTTGGCGGAATATGGCTTCCGCTTGCCCTCCTGCCTCGACAACCGGCCGTTGCGCTTCGAGGAATGGGAGGCGATGCGCCCGCAGACGGTGCATGTCTCCGCCACGCCGGGCAACTGGGAGATGGAGCGGACCGGCGGCGTCTTCACCGAGCAGGTGATCCGCCCGACCGGGTTGATCGACCCGCAGGTCATCATCCGCCCCGCACGGACGCAGGTCGATGACCTGCTGGGCGAGGTGCGCGACGTCGCCCGCGCCGGCTACCGCACCCTGGTCACGGTGCTGACCAAGCGCATGGCCGAGGATCTCACGGAATACCTGCACGAGAACGGCGTGCGCGTGCGCTACATGCATTCGGATGTCGATACGCTCGAGCGGATCGAGATCATCCGCGACCTGCGGCTCGGCACGTTCGACGTGCTGGTCGGCATCAACCTGCTGCGCGAGGGTCTCGACATCCCGGAATGCGCGCTGGTGGCCATTCTGGATGCCGACAAGGAAGGCTTCCTGCGTTCGGAAACCTCGCTCGTCCAGACGATCGGCCGCGCGGCCCGTAATGTCGATGGCCGGGTCATTCTCTATGCCGACCAGATCACCGGCTCGATGGAGCGCGCCATCGCCGAGACCAACCGCCGGCGCGAGAAGCAGGAGCGCTACAATGCCGAACATGGCATCACGCCGCAAAGCGTGAAGCGCAACATCGAGGATATCCTCAACTCGCCCTACGAGCGTGACCGCGTCACCGTCGACAAGGGCGTGGCCGACCAGGCGATCTCGATCGGCCATAATTTCGAGGCCGTGCTGGCGGATCTCGAGAAACGGATGCGCGCCGCCGCGGCCGATCTGGAATTCGAGACCGCCGCCCGCCTGCGCGACGAGATCAAGCGCCTGAAGGAAACCGAGATGGCGGTGTTCGAGGAGCCTTCAAGCCGGCAGGCGCAGGTGACGGCGAAAGCCGGCAAGGCCGCGGCCTCGCAATACGGCGCGGCGGCCAATCTCCCGCCAACCCGCGCCGGGAAACCGTCGCTCGATGCAATGGGGCCCGGTACGGATCGGGAGGTGCCGCTTTCCGGAACGCCGCGCGCCAAGGGCGGTGGCCGACCCTCGCCCCGGCGGCGCTGAGGTTATCGCATCACTTCGCCGGTCATCGGGTCGAGGATCAGCTCCTCGCGTTTGCCGGAAGCGTTCTGGACGCGGACCGCATAGCATTTCTGATCGGCAAGCCGGATCTCGACCAGCCGCAGGCCACGCTGCTGCAATTCGAGCGCGATCTCCGAAGAGGACAGCCAATGCACGCGGGGGATGCGTGCACAATACGGATCAAGGGAAGGCTGGACAGCAGCGGCGGAGCTGGCGAAGCCGCAGGCGAGAAGGAGCGGCAAGGTCAGACGGTGCATCGCGGTATCCCTATTCTGGAGCAGGTCAGTTCTGGAGCGCCGCAAGTCCTAGAGGCACCCCTTGAAAACTTTGCTGACCGCAACCGCCGCCTTTTGCTCGAATTTGACTAGTTACAGGCGGAGGCTCATTCTCTTTGCGTTGATCCGGTCGCCAGGCCGATTCAGGGTGGCGCCGGCAAGAGCGGAGGCGACCATGATTGCCCGTGCATTCCCTGACTTCCCGGTTTTGCGGATCGTTGCGCTTCTCGGCCTGCTGGCCGTGCCTGCCCACGCGGCCGAACCACCGCGCGCAGCGTCGGACATTCCGGTGACCCGGGCCAGCAGCAAGACTCCCTGCACCTGCCGTGCGGCAGGCCGGTCTTTCGAGGTCGGCAGCGAGATCTGCCTCGGAAATCGCATGATGCGCTGCACAATGGCGATCAATGTCACATCGTGGGAACAGACCGAGCAGCCCTGCCCGCAATCCTGAGCGGAGCCTTCCGGCGGTCCACGGTCACGGCGGCCCTGCGGCCGCCGACGCACTCACACCAGTCCGAAAACAATCGCCGCAAGCAGGGCGAAGGAAGCAAGAAACGCGAGCAGATCGAGACGAAGAACCGCGCTCATGGGACCCCTCCTCGGTGGAGACCCTGAAAGCTTACCTTTTGTTAACGAGTTGGCAACGGAATTCCGCACCCCCTTCACAGGACGGTTAATGGGGGCCCAAGCGGATGCCGACAATGCCCGTCAAGCGGCGGAAGTAGCCGCCAGTGCCCGTTCGAGGAACGCCGCCGCCGCCAATGCGCGTTGGTCATCGCCGAACGCGGCCACCACCTGCAATCCCACCGGAAGGCCGTCGTCGGTCCGGCAACCCGGCACATTCACCGCCGGCAGGCCGAGCAGCGTGACAAGGCGGTTGAAGCGTGGATCGCCGGTCGTGTCGGCCAGGGGTGCCGGCCCGGGCGCGGCATAGGTCAGCAACACGTCGATCGGCTCGAACAGCGCATGCGTCGCCTTGCGGGCCTTGTTGGCGATCGAACGCGCCGCATCGAACGCGGCGACGGGGATCGCCCTTCCCTCGTCCAGAGCCGCCCGCAAGGTGGGCGAGAGCGCCTCGGGATGCCGGCGATGCTCGAAGGCAAGATGCTGCGCCGCCTCGTACAGCGAGATCGTGCGCTGCGCGTCATGGGCGGCGGCAAAGCGGTCGTCGAGCGTCACATCCACCACGGAGGCCCCGGCCTTGCCGAGTGCATGGATCGCCTGCCGGAGCGCCGCCTCGGCTTCCGGCTCGGCCGAACCGGCGAACGGCATCCGCGTGACGCCGAAGGTCGGCGTGCCGAAATCCTGCCCGTCCACGCGAAGCGGGCGGCCCGTGATCGCCTCCAGCCCGAAGGCGACATCCGCAACCCGGGCTCCCATCAGGCCCAGGGTATCAAGCAGCGGCGCAAACGGCTTCACCCCGCTGATCGGCAGCAGCCGGTAGCTCGGTTTCATCGCCGCCACACCGCAGAAGCTCGCGGGGCGGATGACGGAGCCGGAGGTCTGCGATCCGAAGGCCAGCGGCAGCATGCCGGCCGCCACCGCCGCCGCCGAACCGGACGAGGAACCGCCCGGCGTCCGGCGCGGATCATGCGGGTTGCGCGTTTTCGGCGGGTTGAGGAAGGCGAGTTCGGTGGTCACCGTCTTGCCGGGCACGATCCCGCCTGCATCCTCGGTCATCACCACAATCGGCGCATCGGCCACGGGGCGATTGTCGCGGTAGGCCGGAACACCATAGGCCGTCGGCATCGCGGCCGTCTCGATGATGTCCTTCATCCCGACAGGCAGGCCGCCCAGCGGCCCTTTCGGCCGGCGGGCAGCTAGAATGCGGGCCCGGTCGAGATCGAGATGCTCGAAACAGCCGAGCTCCGCCTCGCGGGCTGCAATGGCCTCGGCGCAGAGTTCAAGCACGGCCTGCGGCGTGATGTCGCCCTCGTCAAGGGCCTCGGCAAGATCAAGGGCGCGGAGCATCGGATTTTCCGTCGATCAGCTGGAGGATCAGCATCGTCCCGCGCCGGGCAATCGGCGACGCGATCAGCGCCGCGATATAGGCCAGTGGCCAGGCGATGACAAAGGCATGCAACCACCGCGCGATGAAATCCGGCGGCGTGCCGATATTGAGATAGGTCACCACCGCAGTCATCAGGAACGCCATCACGCAGGAGAGGATGGCAGGAAAGATGAAACGGGCCTTGCCCTGCATGCGCGTCACTCCGGCCTAGGGAAAATCAGGTTGGCGGGCATCGTTACGCAGCGTTTACCGCTTCGTAACCCTTTCTCTTAAGAGAAGGTTACCGGGATCGCGTCATTTTTAGCGGATGTTGCGTTTCCACCATGCCTCCGCCCTGCCGGCCCGTCCCGGCTCGCGCACCCTGTCGCGGCTTGCCTTGCTGGCAGCCGGGCTCGGCGCCTTCCTGAGCGGCTGCGGCTTCGCCCGGTTCGAGCCGCGCGAGCCCTGGCGCGCGGAAGCGGAAATGGCCTGCATGAAGGCGGGCATCATCCGCGAGAGCCAGTTCATCCGGCAGACCAAGCCGATCGATGGTCCCGGTCCCTGCGGCGCCGACCTGCCGCTGAAGGTTGCTGCCTTCCCGAATGACAGCCAGTCCGTTGCACTGGCGCTGGCTTCCACTGGCGGCCAGCAGGCCGGATTCACGCCCGGTCTCCTCGAAATGACGGTGATCAAGCCGGAAGCCACGCTCGGCTGTCCGATGGTCGCCTGGACGGATGACTGGATCACCACGGCGGTGCAGCCGGCGGCTATCGCATGGTTCGGCCAGGGCATCCGCGAGATCCGCACCGCAGGCTCCTATGCCTGCCGCCGGCGCAACCACCAGGCCAATGCCCGCCTGTCCGAACATGCTTTCGGCAATGCGATCGACATCATGAGCTTCGTCTTCAATGACGGGAATATCGTCACCGTGAAGGGCGGCTGGCGCGGCTCCGAGCAGGAACAGGGTTTCCTGCGCGATGTGTTCCACGGCGCCTGCCAGCGCTTCCGCACCGTGCTTGGCCCCGGCTCGGACGCGCTCCATTACGATCATTTCCATTTCGATCTCGCCCGCCACGATGCGCGCGGCCAGCGCCGCTACTGCAAGCCGCAGATCGCCGCGCCGCAGCGCCCGCTGCCCGGCACCTATGGTCCGGCCGTCAACCCGTTCGGCGGCCCGCAGAACCCCTACGCCTTCCGTCAGGCACCTGCTTCGCCCTATCCCGCCGGAACGCTCCAGGCCCAGCAGGGCCAGATCGCCGCCGGCCCGCGCCCGCCGGCATCCCTGCAGGCCAGCACGCTGCCCGCTCCGGCCGGTGGCATGCTGCCCGGCCCGCGTGCCCCCGCGCCCGCCGGCAGCCGCTGGCAGGATGCGCAGGGCCAGGATCTCGAGATCGAGCCTGATTTCGACCCCTCGCAATTCGACCTGGCCACCGGCTCCATCCCCGATCTGCCGCCCCGCCGCGTGCCGGGCCTGCCGCCGGAGCGCACCGGCTCGATCCCCGCCGCCCCGGTCGAGACGGAAACCGTCCCGGCACCGAAGCCCCGGCCCCGTGCTGCCGCGCCGGTGCGTCAGCCGCCCATGGCCAATCCCCGCGGAAACTGAGCCCTTGCGGCGATGGCCCCGCCGGGCCATCCTCCCGACAACGGAGGATTTCCCATGGATTACGTACGGTTGGGCCGGACTGGCCTGAAGGTATCGCGTATTGCGCTCGGCTGCATGACCTATGGCCGCCCGTCCTGGCGGGAATGGGTGCTGGAGGAGGAGGAGTCGATGCCCTTCTTCCGGCGCGCCCTCGAGGCCGGCATCAACTTCTTCGACACAGCGGACATGTATTCCCTCGGCGAGAGCGAGCGCATCACCGGCAAGGCGCTGAAGGAATTCGCCCCCCGCGACGAAGTGGTCATCGCCACCAAGGTCTTCAACGCGATGGGCCCCAAGCCCAACCAGCGCGGCCTTTCGCGCAAGCATATCCGCGAGGCGGTGGATGCCTCGCTCCGGCGGCTCGGCACCGATTACATCGACCTCTACATCATCCATCGCCTCGATCCCGAGACCGAGATGGAGGAGATCGTCGAAGGGCTGAACGATGTCGTCCGCGCCGGCAAGGTGCTCTATCTCGGCGCCTCCTCAATGTATGCGTGGCAATTCATGAAGTTGATCGGCCTGCAACGCGCCCATGGCTATGCCGAATTCGTCTCGATGCAGAATTTCTACAACCTGATCTATCGCGAGGAAGAGCGGGAGATGATCCCGCTCCTGCAATCCGAGGGGCTGGGCATGACGCCATGGTCACCGCTTGCCCGGGGCTATCTCGCCGGTTCGGGCCTGTCGAAGCCGGTTACCAATGAAACGACTGTCCGCGGCCGCTCCGACCAGCATGTCGGCCCGCTGAAGATCGGCACCCCGCAGGACGAGAGCATCCGCCGCCGGCTGGTTCAGGAGGCCGAGAAGCTCGGCACGACGCCGGCCATCCTCGCCCAGGCCTGGGTGCTGGCGAAACCGTATGTCACCAGCACGATCCTCGGCGCCTCGAAAATGCGCCATATCGATGATGCCTTGGCCGCGCTCGCCCTCAGGGTCGATCCACGCGTCTGGGCCCGGCTCGAGGCGCCGTATCGCCCGCGCGAGGTGGTGGGCCACCAGTGACGTTGCCGCCAAGCCGCAACCCTGTAAAAAAGCCGCAACCCTGTCGAAAATCCCCGGATCTGCCCGCGCGGACTTGACCGCCGGGCGCCAAGGGGCGAAGGCTAGGGTGAAATTCAGGAGGTTCCGATGCGCCTGCTTCCCGTCCTGTTCGGCCTGCTCGTGGCCGCGCTCCCCGCCACCGCGCGCGAGGAAATCCCGGCCGAAACCCGGATCATCCCGTGGTCGGCACAGATCTCTTCCTGCGACAGCCCGGGCGTGCTGTCGAAGCTGCAGCACCGCTTCAACGCGACCGAGCGGAGATTCTGGAACAGCAATGCCGAGATCATCGGGTTCGAGAAGGTCCGGCAGGCTGCCTTCCGCCCGCACGGCCTTGACCTGATCCCCCGCCGCTACTGCCAGGCGCAGGCCGTGATGGCCGACCGCCGCCGCCTGACGATGCGCTACGCGATCATCGAGGAAACCGGCATCATCGGCATGACCGAGGGTGTCCAGTTCTGCCTCTCCGGCTATGACCGCAACCACACCGCGATGCCGGGCTGCTACCGCCTCGATCGCTGATGACCCGCCTCCCGGCTCTCCTCGTCCTGCTGGCGGCCTTCATGCTGCCGGCCTCCGCACAGCCGCGCGAGGATCGCGGCGCGCCGATGGGCCGTTTCGACTTCTACGTCCTGTCGCTCTCCTGGTCGGCCACGTTCTGCGACCTGACAGGCGAGCGTCGCGGCAACCCGCAATGCGAGCCCGGGCGCAATCCCGGCTTCGTGGTGCACGGGCTCTGGCCGCAATATGAACGCGGCTACCCCTCGTTCTGCACGCCGGATGGCCGCAACCCCTCACGGAATGCGATGGATATCGGCGAGCGCGTCCTGCCGACGAGCGGTCTCGCCCGCCATCAATGGCGCAAGCACGGCACGTGCTCGGGCGAAAGTCCGGCCGGCTATTTCACCGCCACAGAGACGGCGCGGAACCGGGTGAAGGTTCCGAAGGACCTGGAGGCGCCGGAAGCGCCGCGCCGCTGGTCGGTGCCGGAAATCGAGCGTGCCTTCGCCCTCGCCAATCCCGGCCTGCGCCCGGACATGATGGCCGTGACCTGCAAAAGGGGCATGCTGGAGGAAGTCCGGCTCTGCCTCACGCGGGACCTTCGCAACTTCCGCCCCTGCGATGAAGTGAGCCGCGATGTCTGCCGCACGCGCGACATCACCGTGCCGGCTGCACGGTAAGGGCCGGTGAATTACCGCCACGCCTTCCATGCCGGCAATTTCGCCGATGTGCTGAAACATGCGGTGCTGATGCGCATCCTCGCGCATCTGATGCAGAAGGACACCGCGATCCGCGTCATCGACACCCATGCCGGCGCCGGCCTCTATGACCTGAAGGGCGACGCCGCCAGCCGCACCGGCGAATGGGTCGACGGCATCGGCCGGCTGAACGAGGGGCCCCTGGATGCAACGGCGGAGATCATCCTCGCCGGCTATCGCGCCGCCCTTGCCGATCTCTCGCGTGACGGGCGGCTCTATCCCGGCTCGCCGGCTCTGATCCGGCACGTCCTGCGCCCGCAGGACCGGGCCTCCTTCAACGAGCTGCACCCGGAAACCCTGCGGGACCTGCGCCGCGCCCTGCCGCGCGATGACCGGCTGGTGATCAACCAGCTCGATGGCTACATCGCCTGGAAGGCGCAGATCCCGCCGCCGGAGCGGCGCGGCCTCGTGCTGGTCGATCCGCCTTTCGAACGGGAAGACGAGTTCGACAGGATGCTCGAGGGCATGCAGGTCATGGCGCGCAAATGGCCGACCGGCCTCGCCATGCTCTGGTACCCTGTCAAGAACCAGCGCCGGGTCTCGCTCTTCGAGGCCGGGCTGGTCGAGAGCGCCTTTTCCCGACTGCTGATCGTCGAGCTGCATGTCGACGAGCCCGCGGCGGAAGGCCCGCTGATGGCCTGCGGCCTTGCCATTGCCAACCCGCCCTGGCGGCTTGACGAGGAATTGCTGGCTTTGCTGCCCGCTTTGTCGGAACGGCTCGGGCGCGGCGGCATTGCCCGCTGGCGGGTCGACTGGCTGAAAACTGCCTGAGCCGCCGGCCAACAAAGCCCTTGCCGATTTCCGGGCAAGCGGCAATGGTCAGCCCATTCCTCGCCCCTGAAGGGGCCCCAAGAAACGGAAACGCCCATGCTGAAACTGCGCTCTTCCGCCGCCTCGCCCTTCGGCCGCAAGGTCAAGGTGGCGGCGCTCTTCACCGGCCATGCGGACAAGCTCGAAATGCTGCCGACCGACACGATGAACCCGGCCGATCCGCTCCGGCAGGACAACCCGCTCGGCAAGATTCCCTGCCTGATCCTGCCCGATGGCACCACGGTCTATGACAGCCGGGTCATCGTCGAATATCTCGACCACGAGGCCGGCGGTGGCAAGGTGATCCCGGCGGCCTGGCCTGCCCGCCTCGCCGCGCTGAAGCTGCAGGCGCTTGCGGACGGCATCACCGATGCGGCGATCCTGCAGCTCTATGAAGGCCGCTTCCGTGCGCCGGAAAAGCACGAGCCGGCCTGGATCGCGCATCAGGGCGGCAAGGTGGAACGCGGCCTCGGCACGTTGGAAGCCAACCCGCCCGTGGCCAGCGCCACGCCGGATATCGGTGTGATTTCCGTGGCCTGCATGCTCGAATGGTATGAGTTCCGCTTCTCGGGCCTGTCGAGCGGGAAATACCCGAAGCTCGCGGCCTTCGCGGCGGAGTTCAACCGGCTGGTCCCCGCCTTCGCGAAGACCAAGCCGCACGCGTGATCGCCAGCCGGTGCTCTGCATCGGCCCTCTCCCGCGTCGCTCTTGCCTCCCTGCCAGGGCTTCACGCCCTGGCTAGGCACGAAGGTGCCGCCGAGCAGGCCCCGACAGGGGCCGTTGCGAGGGACCCAAACCAAAAAAGAAGGGGTCCGGTTCCCCGGACCCCCGTCGCCCCCCGGCATTTCCCTTGAAGGCGCTGCGCCCTCAGAAGCGGTAATTGACGCCCACGCGGATCTCGTTGTTCACGATGTTCGCGTTGCGGGCCGGCGCCACATTGTAGGTCTGGCCCTCGAATCGGTAATGCAGGTACTGCACCGAGGCGGAAACGCGATCAGTCAGCATCATCTCCCCGCCGAGGCCGATGACATAGCCGAGATGGCCGTTGGAGGATTTTGCCCCGCCGGCCTTCATGGTGCCGGTCGTGTAGGCGAGACCGCCGGTCACGAAGGGCAGGAAGCGCTCGAAAGCATAACCGACACGGACGCGGCCCGAGCCGATCCATTTCTGGCGGAAGCTTTCGGTGAAGCCGCGATAATCGATCCCGGCATAGGCGAGATCAGCCTCGCCGCCGACAACCAGCCGGTCCATCTGCCAGTTATGCCCGATCTGGAGCCCGCCCTTGAACCCGTCGAGATCGGCCGAGCGCGAACGCCCGAACGAGTAGCCGAGATGGGCACCGGCATAGAACCCGGCCCAGTTGGTCGCAAAGACCGGCGTCGGCGAATAGCCGGACCGACGCTGCAGATCAGCCGCCTGAACTTGAGCAACCGCCATGAAACCTGCAATGCAAGCAGTAGTGGCAAGAAATTTCCTGACGACACCACGCATTTTGGCCTCCTTACTCAAGCAACGCATATCAATGCAGAAATTCATCCGGACTGTGATCTAGCACAAGCATCTGTTAAGCTGAACAAGCCCCTGCAGTGAGGGAAAACATTTGATTAATCGGGGCCGTCAGCGGTTAAGGTTATTCAAAAACTAACATCACAGTTGCAAGAACTTGGCCGTCATGCGAAGCGAGGAGAACATCATGTCCGGGGCCTGCTGGTGATGCTGCCGCTGTCGATTTTCATCATTGCCCGCAACGAGGCTGACCGCCTGCCCCGCACGCTCGAGCCACTGCGGGCGCTCAGCGACGACATCGTCGTGGTCGATTCCGGCTCGACAGACGCGACAGTCGCACTGGCCGAGGCCGCCGGCGCGCGGGTCATCCACAATGACTGGCCAGGCTACGGCCCGCAGAAGCGCTTTGCCGAGGCACAATGCCGCCATCCATGGCTGCTCAATCTCGATGCCGACGAATGGCTCCCGCCGGAACTGGTCGAGGAGATCCAGGCTTTGTTCACGTCCGGCGCGCCTGCCGCCGATGCCTACGAGATCCGGATCGCCGAGGTCTTCCCGGGTGAGGATGCCCCCCACCCCCTCGCCTATGCGCTGCCGCCGGTCCGGCTCTACCATCGCGACAAGGGCACCTATTCGGCCTCCATCGTGCATGACCGGGTCGATCTCGTGCCCGGCGCGAAAGTGGCGCGGCTCCGCGGCATCGTCCATCATTTCTCGGTCCGGTCGATCGGCGACCAGATCGCCAAGCTCAATGCCTATGCTGACCAGCAGGTGGCTGATCTGGCCCAGCGTGGAAAGCGTATGCCCGACTGGCGGATCTTCACCGAGTTCCCGCTGGCCTTCTTCAAGGCCTATCTGATCCGCCGCCATTTCGTGCGCGGCATCTACGGGTTCATCACCGCCATGAATTTTGCCTTCTATCGCTGGTTGCGGGTCGCCAAGGATTACGAACGCCGTTCGCTGGAGCGGAAGCGGAACCGCCAGCCATGACGCCACGGCGGGTCGCGCTCGTCACAGGCGGGTCGAAGCGCATCGGCGCTGCAATCGTCCGGCATCTCGCAGGAGCCGGCTATGCCGTGGTGATCCATTACCATCACGGCCGCGTGGACGCGGAAGCCCTCGCCGCAACGCTTGCGGGCGCGGGCGGCCGCGCTGCCACGATCGGCGGAGACCTCTCCGCCCTCGACAGCCTGCCTGCCCTGATGGCTGCGGCGAGCCGGCCCTTCGGCCCGCCCGGCCTGCTCGTCAACAATGCCTCGGCCTTCCTCGATGACCGGATCGGGACGCTCGAACCCGCACGGTTCGCCACCAACCTTGCCGTCAACCTGCAGGCGCCGTGCCTGCTCGCGCGCGCCTTCGCCGAGGGCCTCCCGGCCAGCGAGACCGGCGCCATCATCAATCTGATCGACCAGCGCGTCTTCCGGCCCAATCCGCAATTCTTCAGCTACACGCTCGCCAAGGCGGCGTTGCTCACAGCCACGCAGACGCTGGCGCAGGCTCTGGCCCCGCGCATCCGCGTCAACGGCGTCGGGCCGGGCCCGACCATCCCGAACATCCATGACGGCACAGAGGGTTTCGCACAGGAGGCCGCCGGCACCCTGCTCGGCGAGGCTGTCGCGCCGGAAGCCATCGCCGAGGCCGTGCTCTATCTCGCCCGCGCGCGCTTCGTCACCGGCCAGATGATCGCCGTGGATTCCGGCCAGCATCTCGGCTGGCGCACCCCGGATATTGTCGGAAACTGAAGCGACCCACGCCCCGCTGGAATGACCATGAGACCAAGGCCACCGGCCTTGGCTAGGCGCGAACGCGCCGCCGAGCAGGCTCCGGCAGGAGCCGTTGCGAGGGACCCAAAGGGGGGAACGACTATACCCGGATGGCAGCGATGAGCCTTCCGTAATCCGGCTCGTTGAGATGGGTCTTCCGCCGATAGGAAAAAAAACGTTGGGGATCGGCATAGGTACACAAATTCAATGTGTCGATTTCGCCGATGCCAGCGCGCTCCAGACGGGCCGAAATATAGCCCGGAAGGTCAAAAAACGGATGCGTTTCGCGCGCTCCAGGTCGGAAGAAACGGGCATTTCCGGCATCCTCGGCAAGGAACTGCGCCCGGAATTCCGGCCCGACCTCGTAATTGTCCGGCCCCAGCATCGGCCCGAGCGCAACAATCATGCGCTCGCGACGCGCGCCCTTCCGTTCCATGGCAACGATCGTGGCTTCAAGTATCCCGCCGATCGCGCCTTTCCACCCTGAATGCGCTGCGCCGACCACGCCCGTTACCGGATCAGCAAAGAGAATCGGTCCGCAATCCGCCGCGCCGACACCCAGCGCGATACCCGGTTTTACGGTGACCATCGCATCGGCCTGCGGCCGTTCCGCCACCGGCCAGGGCGCCTCGACATCGAGCGCGATGGCGGAATGGATCTGATAGAGCGAGAGAAAATTCTCGGGTAGAACATCGAGATAGGCTGCCATCCGGCGCCGGTTCTCGGCCACGGCAGCCGGCTCATCATTCGAACCGATGCCCCCGTTCAGGCTGGCATAGACACCGGTGGAAACGCCACCCTCCCGGGTGAAGAAGGCATGGCGGATTCCGGCGCGATTGAGGGCAGGCGAAGTCAGCGGCGTGAGCATGGCGGGCTTTCAGCGAGGAGCGGTTCCGGCGAGGCGGGAATCGGGCTGGTCAAAGCCGGGCAGGGCGGCCATGCCCGGGCCGGAAATCGCCAGGGCCTTGAAAAGCTGGCCCATTCCGCCCGGACCCGTGCCGGCGAGGCGCTCGACCGCCGCATCGATCTCGGCCGGATTTTCGGCCTTCGGCTTGAGGATTCCGGCCCGGTGGTGGATGCCGAGCCGCTCCAGCAGGGTGGCCTGGGTCAGCACCGGGTGATCCTTGGCCCCCGCCCGCCGCGCCGCGATGGCGAGGCTGGCAAAATCGACATGGGCGGTAATATCCGCCTCGCCCGGATTGGCGAGAACCGAAGCGAACTGGTGCTTCCGGACGGCCTGAAGCGTCTCGCCGAAGGAAAACTGCGCATGCCCGTAATCGATGGCCAGCAGCAGACCATTCTGGGAAACGAGCCGGTTCGCCAGCTTTTTCATGATGTCGAGGGAAATCGGCGAAGTCTCGAAAACCGTGCCTTCCGGCGCCTCGATCGTCAGCCCCTGCGCGGCGTTCCGGTCCAGCCCGAGGGCCAGCTGCCCGTCCGGCCCGATCCCGACAAGGCGTTCACGCCATTCGGTACCGTAACGCTGGAACTGGCGGATCGGCAACGCGTCGAAGAACTCATTGGCAAGGATCAGCAGCGGGCGATCATCCGGCAGGCTCTCGATCGAGGGATGCCAGGTCACGCGGTGCCCGCTCTCCTTCAGCGTATCGGCCTGCGCACGCTGGAGAACCGGGCTCATCTCGACAAGATGCACCTCGAGGCAGGAAGTGAAGCCGGGCAGCGCCCGTGCCGCCCGCAGCGCATCGGCCATCAGGGTGCCGCGGCCAGGGCCGAGCTCGACCAGCGCCACGCGGGAGGGTTCGCCCAGCATCTGCCAGCCGATGGCCGTGAACAGGCCCAGCAATTCCCCGAAAATCTGGCTGATCTCCGGCGCGGTGACGAAATCGCCGGCCATGCCGAACGGGTCGCGCGTCATGTAATAGCCGTGGCGCGGATGGCCAAGCGCCAGCGCCATGAACCGGTCAATCCCCATCGGGCCATTGGCGCGGATCTCGGCGACGATCTCGTTTTCGAGCATGCTCACTCCGCCCCTGCCAATCCTGCTTCACGGGCCTTCAGCCCCCGCCGGATCAGCCAGAGGCCGGCAAGGAACATCGGGATCGACAGGGCCATGCCCATGGTCAGCCATCCGCCGGCAATGAAGCCGAGATGCCGGTCCGGCTCGCGGAAGAATTCCACGAAGAACCGCGCTGCAGCATAGCCGCTCCCGAAAATTCCTGCCAGCAGTCCCGGCGCCCGGAATCCGGTCCGGCGGACGAGGAGCGCCAGGATCACCAGCAGCAGGAGCCCTTCCAGCCCGGCCTCGTAAAGCTGCGAGGGGTGGCGCGGCTCCGGACCGGCATCGGGAAAGATGAATGCCCAGGGGACATCCGCCGGCCGCCCCCAGAGCTCGCCCTTGATGAAATTGGCGAGGCGGCCGAGCAACAGCCCGATCGGCGCGACGACGGCGGCAAGATCAGCCATGGCATAGGGATCAAGCCCGCGCCGCCGGGCAAAAAGGGCCACCGCCACAGCGGCGCCGAACAGCCCGCCATGGAATGACATGCCGCCTTTCCAGGTCTGCAGGATCTCGAGCGGGTTCGCGAGATAGTAGCCCGGCTTGTAGAACAGGACGAAACCGAGCCGCCCGCCGATCACCACACCGAGCGCTGCGAAGACGAGGAGATCATCCAGTTCTTCCGGCGTCGGTGCCCGCACCCCGCCCCAGAGCCGAGCACTTGCGGCCAGATGCCGCGCATAGAGCCAGCCGGCCACGAGGCCGAGAATATAGGCGAGCGCATACCAGCGCACGACGATCGGCCCGATGGCAAAGGCGACAGGATCGATCTCGGGGAGCAGCATGGGCGGCAGGTCCTTCACGTCGCGCGGGCGAATCTTCTCTAACGAAAGCCGCTCCGCCATGCTAGAAGCTCGTCCCGAATGGCGATCCGCCCACCCAACCCCGCCCTCACGGAGCCGACAATGCGTGAACCCCCGACCCGCCTGCTCGATGAATTGTCGCGTGTGATGACTGGCGCCGTCGGTCTGGCGCAGGGTGTCCAGCGGGAAGCAGACAGTTTCGCCCGCAGCCAGATCGAGCGGATCCTGCGGGATTCCGATCTGGTGACGCGTGAGGAATTCGAAGCCGTCCGGTTGATGGCCATCGCCGCGCGCGAGGAGAATGATCGCCTGCTTGCCCGGATCGAGGCGCTGGAATCGGCTCATTCCGGCAAGGCGACATCGAAGAAGGCCGGCAAGGAATCAGCGGAGAGCTGAGCCGGCTTCCCGCAAAGCGGGGTCCCGTCAAAGGGTTTCTCGCCCCCTGTGGACATCGCCAAGACTGTGGATCGGACCGGGCCGCATGGTTGTGGCTGCCCGCCGAATCCCGGAAGGTCGCGCCTGACGCTGACTTCCCGTCCCACCGGTTTTCCGGTCGCGGTTTTTCCCCAACGTCGCTGTGAGTATCGCCGCAGAAAGGCGGCGACAGCGCGAATCTGGCCATGCTAGGTTCGAAGAGGGTGATTCGCGGCAGGAGAAAACGGCCCGAGTCAAGTCCGCGTTGGCCGTTCCGGCATGCCGGCCCGGCCAGGTAGCGTGGCGTTCCCCGCGTTCCGCGTAGTCTCAAGTCTGGCAGCGTGCCATCCGGCGCGACGGGTTCTTGCGCCCGTCTTCCGGCAGCGCGCACATGAAAACGACAATAAAAGGCCTGTGATGACATTTGTCGATCGCGACCCCGCCCGCGCCGAGAACCCGGTCGATCTGATCGAGCAGATTGCCCTGCGGCATCATTGGTCGTTCGAGCGGGACGACGAGGACGAGATCTCCCTCGGCGTCACCGGGCGCTGGTGCGACTACCAGATCAGCTTCACCTGGCTTTCCGAGATGGAGGCCCTGCATCTCAGCTGCGCCTTCGATCTGAAAGTGCCGGAGCGTCGACGCGCCGAGGTCCTGCAACTGATCGCCAAACTCAACGAGCAGATGTGGGTTGGCCATTTCGATGTCTGGTCGAGCGGCAATGCCGTGGTGTTCCGCCACTCGCTGCTGCTGGTCGGCGGCGTCGATCCCTCGCCCGACCAGTGCGAGGCAGCGATGAAAATCGCGGTCGAGGCCTGCGAGCGCTATTATCAGGCCTTCCAGTTCGTCGTCTGGGCGGGTAAGACGGCCGTCGAGGCGCTGGATACCGCCATGTTCGAGACAGCCGGCGAGGCCTGATCCGGACAGGCGCCAGGCCGGCCGCCGGGAATCTCATCCCCGCCTCGCGGATTTTTCGCCAACCCTTCGGATTTTTCATGGACAGCTTTGTTGATCTTCTGATTTTCGGTGCCGGCAAGATGGGTGGCGCCATGCTCCACGGCGCGCTGAAGGCCGGCTGGCCCGCCTCGCGGATCCGCGTGATCGACCCCAACCCGTCCGATAGCCTCCGCGCGGATGCTGCGCATCACGGCTTCACACTGAACCCTGCTGCCGGCACGCCCGCGAAGCTGGTCCTCCTCGCCATCAAGCCGCAGATGCTCGATTCAGCCGCCGCCACCCTGAAAATGCATGTCGATGCGAATTCGGTGATTGTCTCGATCCTTGCCGGCAAGAGCATCGCCGACCTGCGCGCCCGCCTGCCCCAGATCACCCGGATCGTCCGCGCCATGCCGAACACACCTGCGGCGATCGGGCGCGGCATTACCGGTGCCTATGCCGCCGGCGGCCTGAGCGAGGCTGAGCGGCAGCAGGTTCTCGCCCTGCTGCAGACGACCGGCCGCCTCGAATGGCTTGACCATGAGGGTGATATCGATTCGGTCACGGCGCTGTCTGGTTCGGGCCCGGCTTATGTGTTCCATCTGGTCGAGGCGATGGCAAAGGCCGGTGAGGAACTCGGCCTGGCGCCCGACCTCGCCATGCGCCTTGCCCGCGCCACGGTGGAAGGGGCCGGGGAATTGCTGTTCCAGGAAGCGGAAACCCCGCCGGCAACCCTGCGCCAGAATGTCACCTCGCCCGGCGGCACCACGGCAGCGGCGCTCGAGGTTCTGATGGGCCCGGACGGGCTCCAGCCCCTGATGACGAAAGCCATCAAGGCTGCGCGCGCCCGCGCCCGCGCGCTGTCCGGCTGACAGGCTGACGCGGCGGGCTTGCGTCCGGCAGATTGTCGCCTACCTTGAAGGCAGATCGCCCTGACCTCAGGAGGCCCCCATGGCACGCAAGGCTTCATCCCCCGAACAGGTTGCTTCACCGCGTGATCGCGTGGTCGATGCACTGATGGCCCTCGCCGCCGAACGGGAATGGGCGGATATTCCGCTTGAGACCATTGCCGAACAGGCTGGCCTCGGCCTGGCCGATCTGCGCGATCTCTTCCCCTCCAAGGGCGCCATGCTGGGCGGGTTTGTCCGCCGCATCGACCGGATCACGCTCGAAGGAACGCCCGCCGACCTGATCGACCAGCCCGCGCGCGACCGCGTGCTTGACCTGATGTTGCGCCGTTTCGATGCGCTGCGGCCCTATCGTCATGCTTTGCGGAGCATCCACCGCGCTTTCCGGGGCGATGTGCCGGGCTTGCTGGCCCTGAACCAGCAGGCGTTGAATTCATGGCGCTATCTGCTTGCCTCGGTCGGCATCGAGACGGAAGGGCCGATGGGCCTCGTCAAGTTGCAGGGCGCGATTCTCGTCTTTGCCCGGGTCATGCCCGTCTTCCTTGACGAGAATGACGAAACACTGCCGAAGACCATGGCCGCGCTCGACCGTGAATTGTCGCGCGGGGAATGGGTTCTGCGGCGCGCCGAGGGGCTTGACCGGCTGATGGCGCCCCTGCGTGGCTTCTGCCGGGCGGCGAAGGACCTCCGCCGGCCGGGCAGGGACAGCGAACGGGACGCGGCCTGAACCCATGCTGGTGACTGCCCTTCAGCCTGTCACTCCGTTCGATACGTTCGCGGCGCTGGATATCCGCGTCGGCACCATTATCGCGGTCGATCCCTTTCCGGAGGCGCGCAAGCCGGCCTGGAAGCTGACGATCGATTTCGGCCCGCTCGGCACCCGCCGCTCCTCGGCGCAGATCACCGTCCATTACACGCCGGAAACGCTTGTCGGCCGGCAGGTGGCGGCGGTGATGAACTTCGCCCCGCGGCAGATCGGGAAATTCATGTCCGAGGTGCTGACACTCGGCTTTCCGGATGAAGCGGGCGAAGTCGTGCTGGTGATGCCGGAACGGCCCGTGCCGAATGGCGGCCGGCTGTTCTGAGCCCGGCTCGGTTCCGGCCTAGGCCGGAACCTTCACCCGGGCCCGCAGGCCACCAAGCGGCGAATCTTCCAGCACGATGTCGCCACCATGCCCACGGGCAATGCCCCGCGCGATCGCCAGGCCAAGACCCGTGCCGGCATGATCCTGGTTGCGCGAGGCATCGAGCCGCAGGAAAGGCTTGAACACTTCTTCGCGCAGCTCCTCGGGAATGCCCGGCCCGTCATCATCGACCGTCACAGTAAGATAGCGTTCGTCATGGACGGCATGGATCTCGATCCGGTCGCCATAGCGGGCGGCATTGGCGACGAGGTTGCCGAGCAGCCTCCGGAAGGCCTGCGGACGCACGCTGACCACCGGATCGCCCTCGACGGCAAGAGTGGCGAAATGCCCTGTGCGCTCGGCATCGACGCGGAAATCCTCCAGCAGCGCGCGGATATCAGTGGCAGCAGCGGATTCGGCGGCCTCGCCGCGGGCGAAGGCGAGATAATCCTCGAGCATGCGGCTCATTTCGTCGATATCACGCTTCATATCCTCGACTTCGGGCCCCTCGGGCAGCAGCGCCAGCGAGAGGCGGAACCGGGTGAGGATGGTGCGCAAATCGTGGCTGACCCCGTTGAGCATCGTCGTACGCTGCTCGATGGCCCGCTCGATCCGGTTCTTCATCTCGAGAAAGGCAAGGCCCGCCCGCCGCACCTCGCGCGCGCCGCGCGGCCGGAACTGGACATCCCGGCCCTTCCCGAAACTGTCGGCCGCATCGGCAAGACTGAGAATCGGCCGGATCTGGTTGCGCAGCAGCAGGATCGCCACCGTGATCAGCACGAGCGACGACCCCGCCATCCAGATCAGGAAGATATGCGAATTCGATGCATAGGCCTGGCTGCGCCGCGCTGTAATGCGCATCATGGCATTGTCGAGCAGCACCCTGATCTCGACGATCGAGGAGGAACCGACCGTATCGATCCAGAACGGCTTGCGGACACGGGTCCGCAATTCCGCCGAGAGCGCCTGGTCAAGAATGTCGAAGAATGGCTTTTCCAGCGGCGGGGGCAGCGGTTCAAGCGGCAGGAAATCCACATCAAGCCCGAGGCGTTGCTCGGCGATCTGGGCCAGCAGCCGGCCATCGATGCCCGGTGTCGGCCGCTCGTAGATATCGATCAGCGCCGCGATGTCCTGGGTGATCGCGGCGGAGAGTCGCGCCGTGACGGCCTGCCAGTGCCGCTCCATGAAGATATAGGCCACCACGGCCTGGAGCAGCACCATCGGCACGATGATGATCATCAGCGCACGGGTGTAGAGCCGCTTCGGCAGGATCCGGTTGAGCCAGCGCCCGATCCGCGCTTCCAGTCGGAAGAGCGGCTGGAAGATCCGCTGGATTTCCGGCCGCCGCCAGATGACGACAGCCACATGCAGCAGGAGCCCGAGAATCCAGCGCACCAGATCGAACACCATGCGGAGCATGCGCCAGACCAGCCGTGCCAGCATGGCGAGCGCGGCGGCACCCTGCGCAAACGTGGTCCGCCAGGCGCTCATCGGTCGATGACCAGCCGGTAGCCGATGCCCCGCACGGTCTGCAGGAAAACAGGATTGCCGGGATCCGGCTCGATCTTGCGGCGCAGGCGGTTGATCTGGACATCGATGGTCCGCTCGTTCGAGGCGCTGCCATTCTCTGCCAGCGCCTCCCGCGGGACCGTCTCGCCGAGGGCGCCGGCCAGCACGCGGAGCATCTCGCGCTCGCGCTCGGTGATCCGCAGGTGCTCCTCCTCCTGCCGCAGTTCTCCACGGGCGAAATGGAACTGGAACGGCCCGAACCGGACGGTTTCCGGGGCATTCTCGCGCGGATTGGTCGGCGGCAGGGCGGCCCGGCGCAGGATGGAGGAAATGCGCAGCAGCAATTCGCGCGGGTCGAAGGGCTTGGTGAGGTAATCATCGGCCCCGGTCTGGAGGCCGGCGAGCCGATCATCGATCTCCGCCCGCGCCGTCAACATCAGGATCGGCACGGCGGAGCTGGCCCGGATCCATTGGGCGAGGCTGAGCCCGCTCTCGCCGGGCATCATCACATCCAGCACGATCAGGTCGAAGAGCAACCCTTCGAGCCGGGCGCGCGCCTCCCGGGCGTTGTCAGCCGTCGAGACGCGGTAGCCGTTCTCCGACAGGAACCGGTAGAGGAGCGTGCGGATCCGGTCATCATCGTCGACAATGAGGATATGCGGGGCTTCGTCGGTCACCACCGGTTTGCGCATGGACACGGCTTTCTCGGACAAGACTTTCTCGGGCACAGCGTTCTCGGGCAATGGGCCCCGGCAAGGGCTTTCCCGTCGGACATGAGAAGGGCTGTGCCCTTCCTATCACGGCGTGGACAGCGCTGTCGCGGGGGCTGCCCCGCGTTCCTTGTCGATCAGTTCCGCAAGAAAGCGGGCAATCATGGGGCGATGCTCGGGGCCGATCGCCGCCACGGCCCGGGTAATCCGCTGATGCTGCATGGCAGCCAGCCCGTCGGCGAGAGCCCGCCCCTTGTCCGTCAGGAACAGAAGGCGCTGGCGGCGATCTTCCGCGCCGGCCTTCTGCTCCACGAAATCACCATGGATCAGGTCCTTCAGGACGCGGGCGAGGCTCTGCTTGGTGATCTCCAGGATGTCGAGCAGTTCCGCCACGGTCAGGCCGGGATGGCGGTTGATGAAATGGATCACCCGGTGGTGGGCACGGCCAAAACCGTGCCGCTCGAGAAGGCGGTCCGGCTCGCCGACAAAGTCGCGATAGGCGAAGAACAGCAGCTCGATCAGTTCGAAATCCGGCAAGGCCGGCGTCGGCGCGCGCGGATCCGCCGGCGGGGCCGGCGCGACGGCAGCAGCGGAAAGGAGGGTCGATTTCACGGGATTCCTGCCTCAACAGCACCGGATGCGAGCATTGCCCAGAAAAATTACGTCAATGATGTTGACATATTTCAGATCGATTGTTACTCGTCAAGCCAATTCACGCGCAATGAAAATGCGCCGAAGAGATCTTTCAGGCTTATGCATTGCAAACGCTGTGGCTTCAAGTCGGAGCCGCCGCGCGCGGAAGAAGGCCGGCCTCTGGCTTTCGCCCTTGCAAGCAACTAAAAGGCCCGAAAAATCACCTCAAACGGAAGGAAATGCCATGTCGACTGCTGCCGCCCCCGCCGTGATCCCCTTCGACAAACGGGAGGGCTATATCTGGATGAACGGTGAGTTGCTGCCATGGGTCGATGCGAAGGTCCATGTCCTGACCCATGGCCTGCATTACGGTTCGTCGGTCTTCGAGGGCGAGCGCGCCTACAAGGGCAAGGTCTACAAGAGCCGCGAACACACCGAGCGGCTGTTCAAGTCGGCCGAGATCATGGATTTCGAGATCCCCTACACGGTGGACGAGATCGAGGCCGCCAAGATGGCCGTTCTCGAGAAGAATGGCGGCGGCGACCAGTATATCCGCCCGGTCGCTTTCCGCGGCTCGGAAATGATGGCCGTCTCGGCCCAGCACAACAAGATCCATGTCGCCATCGCCACCTGGAACTGGCCGTCCATGTTCGATCCGGCGACCAAGATGAAGGGCATCCGCCTCGACATCGCCGAGTATCGCCGCCCGGATCCGGCTTGCGCCCCGGTCCATGCCAAGGCGGCCGGCCTCTACATGATCTGCACCATTTCGAAGCATCGCGCCGAGAAGCGCGGCTATGCCGATGCGATGATGCTCGACTGGCAGGGCCGCGTGGCCGAATGCACCGGTGCCAACATCTTCTTCACGAAGGACGGCGCCATCCACACCCCGAAGGCCGATTGCTTCCTCGACGGCATCACCCGCCGCTCCGTCATCGAACTGGCGAAGCGCCGCGGCATGGATGTGATCGAGCGCCGGATCCTCCCGGACGAACTGCCCAGCTTCAACGAATGCTTCATCACCGGCTCGGCCGCCGAGGTGACGCCGGTGGCCGAGATCGGCCCCTATCGCTTCACGCCGGGCAATATCAGCCGTGTCCTGATGGAAGACTACGTCGCGGAAGTCGGCGCCAACTGAAACCGGCCGAGATGGAATGACGATCCCGCTGGCCGCGCCTCGGATGCGGCCGGCAGCTGGATCACCGGGGCGAGGCCATCACCAGCGCGAAAGCGCGGCCTCGTCGCTGTCCTTGGCATCGACCCACTGGCCCTCACGGCCATCAGCGCGATGTTCCTTCTTCCAGAACGGCGCGCGGGATTTCAGGAAATCCATGATGAACTCGGCACCGGCAAACGCCGCCTGCCGGTGGGACGAGGCCACAGCGACCAGCACGATCACCTCGCCCGGCGCGACCAGCCCGTAGCGATGGATCGCCACGATGCCGAGCAGCGGCCAGCGGCCTGCGGCCTCCCCGGCGATCCGGGCAATCTCGGCCTCGGCCATGCCGGGAAAATGCTCGAGCTCGAGGCCCGACAACGTGCCCTTCTCGTCGCGGCAGAGGCCGGTGAAGGTGACGATTGCCCCGACATCACCCCGTCCCTCGGAGAGGAAACGTGTCTCGGCGGTCACATCGATCACCCCGTCCTGCAGGCGCACCACGATCGACGGCACATCCACGGTCGGCGACATGTCAGCCACCGGTCATCGGCGGGAACAAGGCCAGTTCACGCGCCTCGCCCAGCGGGGTTTCCAGCGGCACGTGCTTGCGGTCAAGCGCCGCCCGGATGACGGAGGGCCGCTCGAACGCATAGGCATAATTCTCGCCGAGGCCTGAGAGATGGGTAATCACCTCGCCGACGGTCCGCACATTCTCCGGCAGCGCGATCACCTCTTCCGGTACACCAACGCGCTCGCGGAGCCAGGCAAAATAGACGATCTTCATGATGCGCCTTCCTCATCGTCCATCAGATGGCGGATGGAGGCCTTCATATAGTCATAGCCGGTGATGATCGTCAGGATCGCGGCGGCCCAGAGCAACGCGATCCCGATATGGCCCGTCCAGCCCGCCGGGAGGATCGCATCGCCCGCTGGCCCGGCAACCAGGAAGCCGACCGAGACGATCTGCGCCGTCGTCTTCCATTTGGCGAGCTTCGAAACGGGCACCGAGATCTTCACCTCGGCCAGGAATTCGCGCAGACCGGACACGAGAATCTCGCGGCTGAGGATGACGATCGCCGCCCAGATCGACCAGGAGCGGATCGTGCCATCCGACACCAGCATCAGCAGGCAGGCGGCGATGAGCAGCTTGTCGGCGATCGGATCAAGCATGCGCCCGAGAGAGGATTGCTGCTCGTAGACCCGGGCCAGATAGCCATCGAGATAATCGGAAATCCCGGCCAGTGCATAGAGCCCGAGCGCGTACCAGCGCATGGCCGGGTCTCCGGGCCAGAACAGCAGCCCGACAATGATGGGGATGACGGCAATGCGGCCATAGGTGAGCAGGTTCGGCAGCGACACGGCGAGCCGTCTTCCGCGACCGGATCCCGATTGCCGCAAGGAGTTCGACGCGCCGTCCCTCATACCGCCTTAGCACCATGCAGCGGCGGGCGGGTCAAGCGGCCAATGCGGGAATCCACGCTCACGTGGGCTTCTCGTGGAAGAAGTCATAGACGAGCCGGGCCGTTGCCTCGTTGATCCCGTTGACGCGGGCGAGATCGGCATAGCTGGCGCGGCTGACCGCCTTGGCCGTGCCGAAATGCAGCAGCAGGGCCCGTTTGCGCGAGGGGCCGATGCCCGGGATCTCGTCGAGCGGGTTTTTCGTGATGTCGCGCTTCCGCTTCGCCCGATGCGTGCCAATGGCGAAGCGATGCGCCTCGTCGCGCAGGCGCTGGATGAAATACAATGTCGGATCGCGCGGCGGCAGCTTGAACGGCTCGCGGCCCGGCACGAAGAACGTCTCGCGCCCGGCATCGCGGTCCGGGCCCTTGGCCACGCCGACCAGCGGCACATCGGCGATACCGAGTTCGGAAAGCACGCCGCGCACCGCCTCAAGCTGGCCCTTGCCGCCATCGATCAGCACGAGATCCGGCCAGGCCGGCAGGGCCTCGGCATCCTCCAGAACCTCCGGGCGGGGTGCCTCCTTGAGCAGCCGGGCAAAGCGCCGCTGCATGACCTCGCGCATCATGCCGTAATCATCGCCCGGCGTGAGCCCCTCGGACTGGATCGTGTAGGTCCGGTAATGCGTCTTGGAGAAGCCGCGCGGGCCGGCCACGATCATCGCGCCGACGGCATTGGTGCCCATGATGTGGGAATTGTCGAAGACATCGATTCGCCGCGGCGGCGCCTTCAGCCCGAACGCCTCCGCGACGCCCTCGAGCAGGCGGGTCTGGCTTGCCGTTTCGCTGAGCCGGCGGCCCAGCGCCTCGCGGGCATTGGTCAGCGCATGCTGGACGACATCCCGCTTCTCGCCGCGCCTGGGTACCAGGATCTCGACCTTGTGCCCGGCGCGCTCGCTCAGCGCCTCCGCCAGCAGCACCCGGTTCTCCACTTCCTCGGAGAGCAGGACGAGGCGCGGCGCGGGCCGCTCGTCATAGAACTGGCCGAGGAAGGAATCGAGCACCTCGCCCGGTTCCAGCGCCCGGTCGGCCCGCGGGAAGAAGGCGCGGTTGCCCCAGTTCTGCGCGGTGCGGAAGAAGAACACCTCGATGCAGAAATGCCCGGCCTCGGCATGGATGGCGAAGACATCCGCCTCCTCGATCCCCGCCGGATTGATATCCTGGCTGGCCTGCACACTGGACAGGCCGGCGAGGCGGTCCCGGTAGCGGGCCGCAGCCTCGAAATCGAGCCGTTCCGACGCCGCCATCATGTCGGCCCCGAGCTTCTCGCGGATCGTACCGCTGCGCCCGGAGAGGAAGGCCTTCGCCTCCCCCACCAGCGCGCCGTAATCCTCGAGCGAGATCTCACCCGTACAGGGCGCGGCACAGCGCTTGATCTGGAACAGCAGGCAGGGCCGAGAGCGGTTCTCGTAATAGGAATCGGCGCAGGTGCGCAGCAGGAAGGCGCGCTGCAGCGCATTGAGCGTGCGGTTCACCGCCTGCGCCGAGGCGAAGGGCCCGAAATACTGGCCCTTCCGGTTGCGCGCCCCGCGATGTTTGCGGATCTGCGGCGCGGCATGATCGCCGGTGATCATGATATAGGGGAACGACTTGTCGTCCCGCATCAGCACGTTGTAGCGCGGCTTGAGCTGCTTGATGAGATTGGTCTCGAGCAGCAGCGCCTCGGTCTCGGTGGTCGTGGTGATGAATTCCATCGCCGCCGTCTCGGCGATCATCCGGGCGATCCGGTTGTTCGGCGCATCCCCACGGGCATAGGAGGAAACCCGCGCCTTCAGGTTGCGGGCCTTGCCGACATAGAGCACCTCGCTGGCCGCATTGAGCATGCGATAGACGCCGGGCGAACCGGGCAGCGTTTCCCAGAACGCGCGGATCACCGCCATTCCGCTGGCGAGGCGTTGCGGCGTCGCCTCGATGACCGGCAGGGCCTCGGTCTCGAGCTCCTCGATGCTTTCGTCCTCGGCAGCCTCCTCGATCGGATCGGGCAGGTCATCCTCGGATGCGGAAGGGGGTCTGGCAGCATTCATGGCGGCGAGAAATAGGCCCTGGCTGGCCGATCGCAAAGGGCGGAGATCGCCTCTCCCGATCGAAATTCACCCTGTGCGGCATCACACGGCGGGGCCGGCAGCCCTCGGATAGCTTCACATCATCGCCGAGACAGAAACCGGCGGGACGCCGAAACAACCGCCCGAGATCACCGCCGAACCCGACGAACCCGAACCGAAACAACCCCGACCCCGAAGGAGACCCGCCATGAACACCGTCAAGAAAACCCTCACTGCCGCTGCCGCCGCCCTCACCATGTCGGTGGCCTTCGCCCCTGCCGCCGAAGCCAGGTTCCACCGCAATGGCTGGCTGGCCGCCGGCCTCATCGGGGGCGCCGTCATCGGCAGCACCCTCGCGGTCCGGGGCGCCCATGCCCACGGTTACTATCACGGCGGCTACGCCTCGGATTGCTACCGTGTCCGCGAACGGGTCTGGGACGATTACCGCGGCCGCTTCGTGGTGGTTCGCCGGAC
>JAPZUD010000009.1 GCA_027533425.1 Beijerinckiaceae bacterium
AATCAACGTGCGCATAATGGCGGTTCGAGGTCTCGTACTCGACATGCGCCGTCGAGATCGTGATCCCGCGCGCCTTCTCTTCCGGCGCCTTGTCAATCTGGTCATACGCCGTGAACGTCGCACCGCCCGTCTCGGCAAGAATCTTCGTGATCGCCGCCGTCAGCGACGTCTTGCCATGGTCAACGTGACCAATCGTCCCGATGTTGCAGTGCGGCTTCGTACGAGAAAACTTTTCCTTGGCCATGAGGCCCTCCTGAATAATGCGCGCCGTTGGCGCTCAACGGTTTGAACTGCCGCCCTTAGGCGTATTTCGAGATCACTTCCTCGGCCACGTTGCGCGGCACCTCGGCATAATGGTCGAAGACCATCGAGAACGAGGCGCGACCCTGGCTGAACGAGCGCAGCGTATTCACGTAGCCGAACATGTTGGCCAGCGGCACCATCGCGTTGACCACGTTGGCGTTGCCCCGCATGTCCTGGCCCTGGATCTGGCCACGGCGGGAATTCAGGTCACCGATCACCGAACCGGTAAAGTCTTCCGGGGTGACTACTTCCACCTTCATGATCGGCTCCAGCAGAACCGCGCCAGCCTTCTGGAAGGCTTCGCGCAGGCCCTGGCGAGCCGCGATTTCGAAGGCAATCGCCGACGAGTCCACTTCGTGATAGGCGCCGTCGGTCAGGCTGACCTTGATATCGACCACCGGGAAGCCCGCGAGCGGACCCGAACCGATGACGCTCTCGAGACCCTTCTCGACACCCGGGATGTATTCCTTCGGCACCGAGCCGCCGATGATCTTCGACTCGAAGGTGAACCCGGCATTTGGTTCGTTCGGCTCGAGCACGAACTTGATGCGGGCAAACTGGCCCGAACCACCCGACTGCTTCTTGTGGGTGTAGTCATGCTCGACCTGGCGGGTGATCGTCTCGCGATACGCAACCTGCGGAGCGCCGACATTCACTTCGACCTTGTGGGTCCGCTTCAGGATATCGACCTTGATATCGAGATGCAGTTCGCCCATGCCCTTGATGATGGTCTGGCCGGATTCCTGGTCGGTGGAGACGCGGAAGGACGGATCTTCCGCGGCCAGCTTGCCGAGGGCGATCGCCATCTTTTCCTGGTCGCCCTTCGATTTCGGCTCGATCGCCATCTCGATCACGGGCTCGGGGAATTCCATGCGCTCGAGAACAACCTGCTTGTTCGGATCGCAGAGCGTATCCCCGGTCCGGCTGTCCTTGAGGCCGATCACGGCGATGATGTCGCCGGCATAGGCTTCCTTGATTTCTTCGCGGTTATTCGCATGCATCAACAGCATGCGGCCGATGCGCTCCCGCTTCTCGCGGGTGGAGTTGGCGAGCGTCGAACCGGATTCCAGCTTGCCCGAATAGATACGGCAGAAGGTCAGGACGCCATAGGGATCGTCCATGATCTTGAAGGCCAGCATCGAGAGCGGCTCGTCGTCCGACGACCGGCGCTCGATTTCCTCGCCGGTATCGACATCGACGCCCTTGATCGCCGGACGGTCGAGCGGGGTCGGCAGGAAGTCAACGACCGCATCGAGCAGCGTCTGGACGCCCTTGTTCTTGAAGGCCGAACCACAGAGAACCGGGTAGAAGGCACCCGTCAGCACAGCCTTGCGGATGCACTTGCGGAGGGTCTCCTCGTTCGGCTCGTTGCCTTCGAGATAGGCTTCCATCGCCGCATCGTCCATCTCGACAGCGGCTTCAACCATGGCTTCCCGGTATTCCTTGGCCTTGTCGAGCAGGTCCGCCGGGATGTCGATATCGCGATACGACGCGCCCAGGCCGTCATCATCCCAGACGACACCCTTCATGCGGATCAGGTCGATGATGCCCTTGAAATCCGATTCGGCGCCGATCGGCAGCTGGATCGCAACCGGCTTGGCACCGAGGCGGGTCTTGATGTCCGAAAGGCAGCGATAGAAATCGGCACCGATCTTGTCCATCTTGTTGGCGAACACGATGCGCGGCACGTTGTACTTGTCGCCCTGGCGCCAGACCGTCTCGGTCTGCGGCTCGACACCCTGGTTCGAATCCAGCACGCAGACAGCACCGTCGAGAACGCGCAGCGAACGCTCGACCTCGATGGTGAAATCGACGTGGCCGGGCGTATCGATGATGTTCAGGCGCTTCTTCTTGCCATCACGGCCTTCCCAGAACGCGGTGGTCGCGGCCGAGGTGATCGTGATGCCACGCTCCTGCTCCTGCTCCATGAAATCCATGGTCGCAGCGCCTTCGTGCACTTCGCCGATCTTGTGGCTCTTGCCGGTGTAGTAGAGGATACGCTCGGTCGTCGTGGTCTTGCCGGCATCGATGTGAGCCATGATGCCGAAGTTGCGATAATCCTCGAGGGGATATTGGCGGGCCATAACGTGTCCTCGTCCTGTCCGGTGCGGGGCCTGAATTACCAGCGATAATGCGAGAAGGCGCGGTTGGCTTCCGCCATCCGGTGCGTCTCTTCGCGCTTCTTCACGGCGTTGCCGCGGTTATTGGCAGCATCGAGCAGCTCCGACGAGAGGCGCTCGACCATGGTCTTGTCGTTGCGGCTGCGGGCCGCATTGATGATCCAGCGGATCGCGAGCGCCTGGCGGCGCTCGGTGCGCACTTCGACCGGCACCTGGTAGGTGGCACCACCGACGCGGCGCGACCGGACTTCAACGGCCGGCGCGACATTGTCGAGCGCCTGCTTGAAGAGCGGCAGCGGATCCGCTTTGGCACGGCTCTCGATGATGTCGAAAGCGCCATAGACGATCTTTTCGGCAACCGACTTCTTGCCCTCGTACATGACGGCATTCATGAATTTCGTGAGCACGACGTCGCCATATTTGGCGTCCGGAATAATTTCGCGCTTTTCGGCAGCGTGACGGCGAGACATGTGTAAACCCTCTTGAACCGGAGCCGAGTTACTTCGGGCGCTTCGCGCCGTACTTCGACCGGCGCTGCTTGCGGTTCTTGACACCCTGCGTGTCGAGAACGCCGCGGAGAATGTGATAGCGGACGCCCGGAAGGTCCTTCACGCGGCCCCCGCGGATCATCACGACCGAGTGTTCCTGAAGGTTGTGACCTTCACCGGGGATGTAGCCGATCACTTCGAAGCCATTGGTGAGACGCACCTTGGCGACCTTGCGGAGCGCCGAGTTCGGCTTCTTCGGGGTCGTGGTGTAGACGCGCGTGCAGACGCCGCGCTTCTGCGGGCAGCTTTCCAGGGCCGGAACCTTGTTCCGGTTGCGGACAGCTTCCCGGGGCTTCCGGATCAACTGGCTAATCGTCGGCATTCGATGCCCTTCTCTTACCTGTTCCCTCCCGAAGGAGGCCCGTTGGGCCCGAAAGCCCGCATGTTTCAGCCCATTGCGGGGCTGTCCTGCGCCCGTCCAGCACGAAGACCGGTACGAAGCGCAAAAACGCGCCGTTCGGGCCATGCCTGAGCGGGCCCAAAAGGCGCCTGAACCAGAGGATCGGACGGACGGACCGTACGATCATGACCGGCTCGACCAATGATCCAGGATCACGGATCGATCTGTTGCTGGTCGCTTGGAAAGCAGCGTTTGATCCGGGTCGTTCCGCGATGGTTCGCGAAGCATGCACAGATCACAGCCTGCTAAGTGGCGTGCTTCTGACTCGGCAGGCCCGGATTGTCAACACCCTTTTCCCGTTTTGACACCGCTGCGTGCACGATCTCCGGATTTTGCCTCCCTCACGGAAGTGCAATCCGCAGACCCTGCCGTCACACGGCACCGCAGCCCCGCCCAGGCAGGTTGGCAAGGGTCACTATACCCCAGACAAAAGGGGCGGACCCGAAGGCCCGCCCCGTGATTCCCGGCGAGGAAGCGGCCGCTTATTCGGCGGCAGGCAAGCTCCGGACGTCGTTCGCCGCTTCGCGTGCATCGGTCTCCTGCTGGGCCACGATCAGATCGTCGCGCCGCATCGCCACCTCGCGGATGCGATTCATCATCGCCCCGGTACCGGCCGGGATCAGGCGGCCGACAATGACGTTCTCCTTGAGGCCATCCAGCGTGTCGATCTTGCCGTTGACCGACGCCTCGGTCAGCACACGGGTCGTTTCCTGGAACGAGGCAGCCGAGATGAAGGACCGCGTCTGCAGCGAAGCCTTGGTGATGCCAAGCAGCACCGGCACGCCCTGCGCCGGCTTCTTGCCCTGCTCCAGCAGCTGCAGGTTGATCTCGTCGAACTCAACCTTGTCGATCTGTTCCTGCGCCAGAAGATCGCTGTCCCCGATATCGGTGATCTCGATCTTCTGAAGCATCTGGCGAACGATCACTTCGATATGCTTGTCGTTGATGTTCACGCCCTGGAGCCGATAGACTTCCTGGATCTCGTTCACAAGGAACGCGGCCAGCTCCTCGACGCCCTTGACGGCGAGGATGTCATGCGGCGCCGGCGGCCCTTCGAGGATGAAGTCACCCTTCTCCACCCGGTCGCCATCCTGCAGATGGATGTGCTTGCCCTTCGGGATCAGGTACTCGATCGGCTCCATCCCCTCTTCGTCAGGGACAATGGTGATGCGGCGCTTGTTCTTGTAATCGCGGCCGAACTGGATGGTGCCAGCCACTTCCGCAATGATCGCCGCCTCTTTCGGACGGCGCGCCTCGAACAGTTCCGCAACACGCGGCAGACCGCCGGTAATGTCGCGGGTCTTGGCGCTCTCGGTCGGGATACGGGCGATCACATCACCCGCCTTGACCTTGGAACCCGGATCGACCGCAATGATCGCGTCAACCGGAAGCAGGTACTTGGCATCACCACCGCGTGGCAGCTTCGCCACCTTGGCATTGGCATCGACGACGACGAGCGACGGCTTGAGATCCGAGGTCCGGCTGGAACCGCGCCAGTCCATTACGACGCGCTTGGCGATCCCGGTCGATTCATCGACCGATTCCGACATCGACGCCCCCTCGACAAGGTCGTCGAAGCGGATGGCACCATCGACATCCGCGATGATCGGGCGGGTATAGGGGTCCCATTCCACGATGCGCTGGCCGCGCTTGATCATGTCGCCGTCATCGATCTTCAGCTTGGCACCGTACTGGATGCGATGGGTCGCGCGTTCCTTGCCATCCGGCCCGACAATCGCGATGACCACATTGCGGCCCATGGCAATCAGCTCGTTCTCCGAATTCCGGGCAACGGCCCGGTTCCGGATCTCGACCTTGCCCTCGAAATTCGAGTCGAGCGAGGACTGCTCGTTGAACTGCGCGGCCCCGCCGATATGGAAGGTGCGCATCGTCAGCTGCGTGCCCGGCTCGCCGATCGACTGCGCCGCGATGACGCCGACAGCCTCGCCCTGGTTGACCGGCGTACCGCGCGCGAGGTCGCGCCCGTAGCAGGTCGCGCAGACACCGCGCTTGGTCTCGCAGGTCAGCACCGAGCGGATCTTCACTTCCTGGACGCCAGCCGCCTGGATGACGGCCACATCCTTTTCGTCAAGCAGGGTGCCGCGCGCCGCGAGGATCTCGCCCGAGACCGGATCGACCACGTCTTCGGCCGTCGTACGGCCGAGGATGCGGACGCCGAGGCTCGCCACGACGTTGCCGGCATCGATGATCGCGCGCATCTTGATCCCGTTCTCCGAGCCGCAATCGACTTCGGAGATGATGGAATCCTGCGCCACATCGACGAGGCGGCGCGTGAGATACCCCGAGTTCGCCGTCTTCAGCGCGGTATCGGCCAGACCCTTGCGGGCGCCGTGGGTCGAGTTGAAATACTCGAGAACGGTCAGGCCTTCCTTGAAGTTCGAGATGATCGGCGTCTCGATGATCTCGCCCGACGGCTTGGCCATGAGGCCGCGCATCGCCGCAAGCTGCTTCATCTGCGTGGGCGAGCCGCGGGCGCCGGAATGGCTCATCATGTAGATCGAGTTCACCGGCTTGTCGCGGCCGGCATCATCCCGGCGCACGGCCGAAATACGGGCCATCATTTCGTTGGCCAGCTTGTCCGAGCATTTGGCCCAGGCATCGACCACCTTGTTGTACTTCTCGCCCTGGGTGATCAGGCCGTCCTGATACTGCTGCTCGTAATCCTTGGTGAGCACGCGCGTCTCGTCGACGATCTGCCACTTGTTCTCGGGGATCACCATGTCGTCCTTGCCGAACGAAATGCCCGCCTTGTAGGCGTGGTAGAAGCCCGTCGACATGATCCGGTCACAGAAGATAACCGCTTCCTTCTGGCCGCAGCTGCGGTAGACGGCGTCGATCATCGCCGAGATATCCTTCTTGGTCATGAGCTTGTTCACGACATCGAAGGTCACCTGCGGATGCCTGGGCAGGTGCTGCGACAGCACCACGCGACCGGCCGAGGTCTCGTAGATCTTCTTGAAGGACTTGCCGTCCTGGCCGATCCCTTCCCAGCGATACTTGATCTTGGAATGGTAGGTGATGACCTTGGCCGCAAGCGCATGCTCGATCTCGGCGAGGTTCGAGAACAGCTTGCCCTCGCCCGGTTCGCCGTTCGACATGATCGAGAGGTAATAGAGCCCAAGCACGATGTCCTGGCTCGGCACGATGATCGGCTGGCCGTTGGCAGGGTGCAGGATGTTGTTGGTCGACATCATCAGGACGCGGGCTTCCAGCTGCGCCTCGAGGCTCAGCGGGACATGCACGGCCATCTGGTCGCCGTCGAAATCCGCGTTGAAGGCGGTGCAGACCAGCGGATGGAGCTGGATCGCCTTGCCTTCCACCAGCACTGGCTCGAAGGCCTGGATGCCGAGGCGATGCAAGGTCGGGGCGCGGTTCAGCATCACCGGATGCTCGCGGATCACCTCGTCGAGGATGTCCCAGACTTCCGGGCGCTCCTTCTCGACCAGCTTCTTCGCCTGCTTCACCGTGGCGGAGAAGCCCTTGGCGTCGAGCTTGGAATAGATGAACGGCTTGAACAGTTCGAGCGCCATCTTCTTCGGCAGGCCGCATTGATGGAGCTTGAGTTCCGGGCCGACGGTGATGACCGAGCGACCGGAATAATCGACGCGCTTGCCGAGCAGGTTCTGGCGGAACCGGCCCTGCTTGCCCTTCAGCATGTCGGCGAGCGACTTCAGCGGACGCTTGTTGGCGCCGGTGATGACGCGGCCGCGACGGCCATTGTCGAACAGCGCATCGACCGCTTCCTGAAGCATGCGCTTCTCGTTCCGGATGATGATGTCCGGCGCGCGCAGCTCGATCAGCCGCTTCAGGCGGTTGTTGCGGTTGATGACGCGGCGATAGAGGTCATTCAGGTCCGATGTGGCGAAGCGGCCGCCATCCAGCGGCACCAGCGGGCGCAGATCCGGCGGGATGACCGGCACGACCTGCAGGATCATCCATTCCGGGCGGTTGCCCGATTCCATGAAGGCTTCGATGATCTTCAGGCGCTTGGCCAGCTTCTTCTTCTTGAGGTCGGAATCGGTCCCGCCGATTTCCTCGCGCAGGTCGGCCGCCAGCTTCGGCAGGTCCATCGACTTGAGGATCTCGCGGATGGCTTCCGCGCCGATCATCGCGGTGAAGCTGTCCTGGCCATATTCGTCCTGGGCGCGCAGGTAATCCTCTTCCGAGAGCAGCGAATACTGCTTCATCGGGGTCAGGCCCGGCTCGATGACGATGTAGCTCTCGAAATAGAGGACGCGCTCGATATCCTTCAGCGTGAAATCGAGCAGCATGCCGATCCGGCTTGGCAGCGACTTCAGGAACCAGATATGCGCAACCGGAGCAGCGAGCTCGATATGGCCCATGCGCTCGCGCCGGACGCGGCTGAGCGTGACTTCGACGCCGCATTTTTCGCAGATGACGCCCTTGTACTTCATCCGCTTGTACTTGCCGCACAGGCACTCGTAATCCTTGATCGGCCCGAAGATACGGGCGCAGAACAGGCCATCGCGCTCCGGCTTGAAGGTGCGGTAGTTGATCGTTTCCGGCTTTTTGATCTCGCCGTAAGACCAGGACAGGATCTTCTCCGGCGAGGCGATGGAAATCCGGATATGGTCGAAGACCTGCGGAGCCACCTGCGGGCTGAAGATGTTCATGACGTCTTGTTTCATCAGTCGTCTCCTGGGGGATGCCGGCGGCCACGTCTGGCTGCGAATCCCGATCCGATAACTCTATCCTACGCGATCACGACGGCCGGGCGAGACACGCCGGGCCGGAAAGGGAGGGAAACCCCTCCCCGTCTGCAGGTTATTCGGCAGCCTCCGCCGGCGGCCGCTGGTCGTTCCGGACCTTGGTCGACTGCAGGTCGACATTGAGGCCGAGCGACCGCATTTCCTTGACGAGCACGTTGAAGCTCTCCGGAATGCCGGCTTCGAAATTGTCCTCGCCGCGGACGATGCTCTCGTAGACCTTTGTACGGCCGGCCACGTCGTCGGATTTGACCGTGAGCATTTCCTGCAACGTGTAGGCCGCGCCATAGGCTTCGAGTGCCCAGACTTCCATTTCCCCGAAGCGCTGGCCGCCGAACTGGGCCTTGCCGCCCAGCGGCTGCTGGGTGACGAGGCTGTACGGACCGATCGAACGGGCATGGATCTTGTCGTCGACAAGGTGATGCAGCTTCAGGATGTAGATGTAGCCCACCGTCACCTGGCGGTCGAAAGGCTCGCCGGTCTTGCCGTCATAGAGCGTGACCTGACCCGACGTGTTGAGCCCGGCCTTCTCCAGATAGGCTTCGATGTCGCTTTCCTTGGCGCCGTCGAAGACCGGCGTGGCGATCGGAACACCGCGCTTGAGGTTCTTCGCCATCGAGGCGAGTTCACCGTCATTCAGCGAGCGGATGGTCGGATCATCGCCGTAGATATCCGCCATCTTCGCGCGCAGCGGCGTGATATCCCCCTGCCGGTAATAGGCATTGACGGCTTCCGAAACCTGACGGCCCAGACCCGCACAGGCCCAGCCGAGATGCGTTTCGAGAATCTGGCCGACATTCATGCGGCTCGGCACGCCGAGCGGGTTGAGCACGATATCGACCGGGGTGCCATCCTCAAGGAACGGCATGTCCTCGATCGGAACGATCTTCGACACGACACCCTTGTTGCCATGGCGGCCGGCCATCTTGTCGCCCGGCTGGATCTTGCGCTTCACGGCGATGAAGACCTTGACCATCTTCATCACGCCCGGCGGCAATTCATCGCCGCGCTGCAGCTTCTCGACCTTGTCGAGGAAGCGCTGTTCGAGGCGCTTCTTCGACTCGTCATACTGCTTCCGCATCGCCTCGATTTCGCCCATCAGGCGGTCATCGCTGACCGCGAAGAGCCACCACTGCGAACGGGCGAAGCCGTCGAGCGTGTCGCGGGTGATGTCGGTATCCTTCTTGAAGCCCTTCGGCCCGGCAATGCCGAGTTTGCCCACGAGCAGATCCGCGAGGCGGCCATAGGTGTTGCGGTCGAGGATCGCGAGTTCGTCGTCCCGGTCCTTGGCGAGGCGTTCGATTTCCTCGCGCTCGATCGCCTGGGCACGCTCGTCCTTGTCGACGCCGTGGCGGTTGAAGACGCGGACTTCCACGATCGTGCCCTGCACGCCCGGCGGGACACGCAGCGAGGTATCGCGGACATCCGAGGCCTTCTCGCCGAAAATGGCGCGGAGGAGCTTCTCTTCCGGAGTCATCGGGCTTTCGCCCTTCGGCGTGATCTTGCCGACGAGGATATCCCCCGCCTGCACTTCCGCGCCGATATAAACGATGCCGGCTTCGTCGAGATTCTTCAGCGCCTCTTCCGAGACATTCGGAATATCGCGCGTGATTTCTTCCGGACCCAGCTTCGTATCGCGGGCCATCACTTCGAATTCCTCGATATGGATCGAGGTGAAGATGTCTTCCTTCACGATATTCTCGGAAAGGAGGATCGAGTCTTCGAAGTTGTAGCCATTCCACGGCATGAACGCGACGAGCACATTCCGGCCGAGGGCGAGATCGCCCAGATCGGTCGACGGACCATCGGCGATGATGTCACCCTTGGTCACGATATCGCCGGCCTGCACCAGAGGACGCTGGTTGATACAGGTCGACTGGTTGGAGCGCTGGAACTTCATCAGGCGATAGATATCGACGCCCGGCTTGGTCGGGTCCATCTCGTCCGTCGCGCGGACGACGATACGAGTGGCGTCAACCTGGTCGACAATGCCCGACCGGCGGGCTGCGATGGCCGCGCCGGAATCCCGGGCCACAACCGATTCCATGCCGGTGCCCACGAAGGGCGCATCGGCGCGGACCAGCGGCACCGCCTGACGCTGCATGTTCGAGCCCATCAGCGCGCGGTTCGCGTCATCGTTCTCGAGGAACGGGATCAGCGCCGCAGCCACAGAGACGAGCTGCTTCGGCGACACGTCCATCAGGTCGACCTTGTCCACCGGAACGGTGATGACGTCGCCGGCATGGCGCGCCACGATCAGGTCGTCCGTGAGGCGGCGGTCCTTGTCGACCGGCACATTCGCCTGCGCGACATAGTGCTTCTGTTCCTCCATCGCCGAGAGATAGACGACGTCATCCGTCACCTTGCCGTCCACGACCTTGCGGAACGGGCTCTCGATGAAGCCGTACTTGTTCACGCGGGCGAAGGTGGCAAGGCTGTTGATCAGGCCGATATTCGGACCTTCCGGCGTCTCGATCGGGCAGATACGGCCGTAATGCGTGACGTGGACGTCGCGCACCTCGAAGCCGGCGCGTTCGCGCGTCAGGCCGCCCGGGCCAAGTGCCGAAAGGCGGCGCTTGTGGGTGATTTCCGACAGCGGGTTCGTCTGGTCCATGAACTGGGAAAGCTGCGACGAGCCGAAAAACTCGCGCACCGCGGCAGCGGCCGGCTTCGCGTTGATCAGGTCCTGCGGCATCACCGTGTCGATATCGACCGACGACATGCGTTCCTTGATCGCGCGCTCCATGCGCAGGAGGCCCAGGCGGTACTGGTTCTCCATCAGCTCGCCGACAGCGCGGACGCGGCGGTTGCCGAGATGGTCGATATCATCGACCTCGCCGCGGCCATCGCGCAGTTCGACCAGCGCCTTCACCACCGCCAGGATGTCATCCTTGCGCAGGGTGCGCTGGGTGTCCGGCGCATCGAGGTCGAGGCGCATGTTCATCTTCACGCGGCCCACAGCGGAAAGATCATATCGCTCGGCATCGAAGAAGAGGTCCTGGAACATCTTCTCGGCCGTGTCGACGGTCGGCGGCTCGCCAGGGCGCATCACGCGGTAGATGTCGAACAGCGCTTCCTCGCGGCGCGAATTCTTGTCCACGGCCAGCGTGTTGCGGATATACGGACCGATATTGACATGGTCGATATCCAGCAGCGGCAGCTCGACAATACCGGCCTCGACGAACAGCTTCAGCAGCTTTTCCGAGATTTCCTCGCCGGCTTCGGCGTAGATCTCGCCGGTCTGCAGGTTGACGATGTCCTCGCCAACATACTGGCCGAGCAGGTCCTCGTCGGTCGCGCGCAGGAAGCGCAGGCCCTTCTCGGCCAGCACGCGCGCGGCACGCGCCGTCATCTTGCGGCCGGCCTCGATCACCACTTCACCGGTTTCGGCATCGACATATTCCGTCGCCGCCTTCAGGCCCTTGAAGCGCTCCCAGTCATAGGGCATGCGCCAGCCCTTGCCGTCGCGGATATAGGTCAGGTTGCGATAGAAGGTCGACAGGATCTCTTCCGGATCCATCCCCAGCGCGAACAGGAGCGAGGTCACCGGGATCTTGCGGCGACGGTCGATACGCGCATGGACGATGTCCTTGGCGTCGAACTCGATATCAAGCCAAGAGCCGCGATACGGAATGATCCGCGCCGCAAAGAGCAGCTTGCCCGAGGAATGGCTCTTGCCCTTGTCATGGTCGAAGAAAACGCCCGGCGAGCGATGCATCTGCGAGACGATGACGCGCTCGGTGCCGTTGACGATGAAGGTGCCGTTCGACGTCATGAGCGGCATATCGCCCATATAGACGTCCTGCTCCTTGATATCCTTGACGGAACGGGCGCCGGTATCGACATCCACATCGAACACGATCAGGCGCAGCGTCACCTTGAGCGGCGCCGCGAAGGTCATGCCACGCTGGCGGCATTCATCCACATCGTATTTCGGCGGCTCGAACGTATACCGCACGAATTCGAGCAGCGACGCGCCGGAGAAATCCGAGATCGGGAAGACCGACTTGAAGACGCTCTGCAGCCCCTCCTCGGGGCGACCGCCCTTGGGCTCGTCGACCATCAAGAACTGGTCATATGATGCCTTCTGAACCTCGATGAGGTTCGGCATTTCGATTGCTTCACGGATTTTTCCGAAGAATTTCCGAAGCCGCTTCCGCCCAACCAGGGTTTTCGATTGTCCCGACTGAGCTTGCAGAGCGTTCGCCATCTTGATCCTCGTTAAAGCACGTCCGAATACGACGGGGATACGGTCACCGTGGCAACCGACCGAAACCGTTCGCGAACGGCTTGGGTCGATCGGGCTTACGAACCACCAGATCCTTCAGACCAAAAGGCCCGCGCAGGGAAACCTGCGCGGGTCAATGATGTCAGGGGCCCCGGAGGGCCGAACTCACTTGAGTTCGACCTTGGCGCCAACAGCCTCGAGCTGCTTCTTGATCTTCTCGGATTCGTCCTTGGAAGCGCCTTCCTTGACGGGCTTCGGAGCGCCTTCGACGAGGTCCTTGGCTTCCTTCAGGCCCAGGCCGGTAATGGCGCGGACTTCCTTGATGACTTCGATCTTCTTGTCGCCGGCCGAGGCGAGAACAACCGTGAACTCGGTCTTCTCTTCAACAGCAGCAGCGGCAGCGCCACCACCAGCCGGAGCGGCGGCAACGGCAACGGCGGCGGCGGCGGAAACGCCCCACTTCTCTTCGAGCATCTTCGCCAGTTCGGCGGCTTCGAGAACGGTGAGGTTCGACAGTTCGTCGACGAGTTTGGACAGGTCAGCCATGGTCATATCCTTCGGCTATCAATCGTTGCATTCGTTTTTCGCGGAGCGGCCCATGAAAACGGGCGGCCCCAGATCGGGTTCTTCGTCTCAGGCTGCTTCGTCTCGCTTGGCATAGGCCCCGAACACACGCGCCAGCTTCGCGGCAGGCGCGGTCGAGAGCTGCGCGATCTTCGTCGCCGGGGCCTGGATCAGGCCGATCAGCTTCGCACGCAGTTCGTCGAGCGACGGCATGGTGGCCAGGGCCTTCACACCATCGACGTTGAGAGCGGTCTTGCCCATCGCCCCGCCGAGGATCACGAGCTTGTCGTTCCCCTTGGCGAAATCCACCGCCACCTTCGGAGCCGCGACCGGGTCATCCGAATAGGCAAGAATGGTCGGACCCTTCATCAGGCCCGCGATAGACGCGACATCAGTGCCATCGAGCGCGATTTTCACGAGGCGATTCTTCGCGACCTTCACCGTGGCGCCAGCAGCCTTCATCTCCTTGCGGAGCTTCTGCATCTGGGCAACGGTCAGGCCGGAATAATGCGCGACGACAACCACACTGGCCTTCGAGAAGACCGAGTTGAGTGTCGAGACGAGCTCTTCTTTACCAGCTCTATCCACGTGCTTTCTCCGGATCGGGGCACAGGATGATCCCTGCCCCTCTCTGCGCTCTGCCATCCTCAGGCGGCGCATCGGATGCGACACCCAGAAGGACAACGGTTCATGCGGGTTTCCCCGCCTTGACCCCTCCCCGGTTGCCCGGATCGAGGCCCGCCTGTCCCCCTGGGGATGAACGGGAAATTCCCGCGAACCCTAGGGCCGAGAAAACGAATGCTGCGCTCCGGAAGGACGGATCCTTCGGAAGCGCGAATTCCTTTCCCCATCTATGCAGGCTTGTCCCCCCGGAGATCGGCTCTCCCCGGAAAGCCGCGGCAGGGCCGCGGATGATTAAGCCGGTGACAGAAAACACTCCCCTGATCGCTTGCGCGAACCGGATCGACGCGAATGTCTGACAACCCTTGCACCTGCAGTCTCGGACAGGATTGACTGGTTTGGAAGAAAGGATCACTCTGGATCGCCCTATTCCAGCCAGTTCGCTCCCTTATCGGGCGCGACAGAAAAGGACACGGTCTCCCGCGATCCTCTTCCGCAAGCTGTGGTCAATAATACCTCGTCGATCAGGACGCAAGAGGGGGCTTGACAAAATCCCGGACTTTGTTCCCGCCAATCACGCCGGAACAGTCTGTCCCGACGCTGTCGGTTCCGCCGGCCGGGCACGGGAGATCATGAACGGCCGCTCGATGAAGCGGTAGGTCTTGGCCGAAATGACAATCGTCACCAGCAGCAGCACGGCGATGACCAGGAGGTCGATTGCGGTACCGCCGAAGCTGAAGACGCGGCCGCTGCCCGAACCGGAGACGGTAAGCGGAACCTTTGTCACCTTCTCCACCACGATCAGGACCAGGCGCAGCCCGTAATAGAGCAGTGCATGGACGAGGTAGATCGAGTAGCTCCACAGCCCGAGCGCCTGGATCGGGCGGCTTTCGAGCGCCTGCGTCAGCAGGCCCCGGCCCTGGCTGAACACCACGATCACGCCTGCAAAGACCAGCGGCGCGAAAAGCGAGGAGAGGTTGACCCCGGTTGCCACCAGGTAGCTCGAAAGGGCCAGAACGACAGCAACCTCGATCGCGGTGCCACCCTCGATGACAAACCTCTCGGACCGGACGAGCCGGTAGGTCGCCGCGCCGATGAAAAAGCCGTAGATCGCCCGGAAGAGACCGAAATCATGGGTCGCGAACAGATAGATCGGCGAGTTCCAGGCCACGACGAGCATCGCGCCGAAGGCGATCGGCAGCAGCGCCTTGTCGAGATGGCGGCGGAACGCGAGGACGGCGGCGGCGAAGACGAGATAGGTCCAGAACTCGACCGAGATGCTCCAGGCCGGACCGTTCCAGGTGGTCGTCCCGTGGAGGTTGAGCGACTGGGTCATCGTGATATTGCTCAGCAGCGCCATCCAGGACTTGCTGGCTGTGAACGGCGCTTCCTCGAGCGGCAGCGCTACGAAGGCCTGGAGAACCGCCTTGAGCATCTCGATGCCGAAGAACGCGAACAGGATCGAGAAATGCAGCGGCCAGATCCGCCAGAAGCGCCTCGACATGAAATCCCGGGCCGATCCGGCATCCACCAGTCGCTGGCCCCAGGCATGCATGATCACAAAGCCCGAGAGAACGAAGAAGAAGTCGACGAAGAGTTCCCAGTTCTTCCAGCCGGCCATGTCGCGCAGCGGGTTGTCGATCGGCGCATGGTAGAACGTGATCGCGAGAGCTGCCAGCCCACGCCATCCGTCAAGGGCCTCGTAACGCTTCGACTCCATGTGCTTCTCTCCGGTACAACGCAAGGTATTCGCTTGTGAGTTGCAAGCCCTGCGCCAGCACCAACGCATAGGGGAGAGGTGTTTCCAGCCGGTGAATCGGATCCTCCGTTCCAGTCCGGGACGTTTCCGCCGGGCCTGTGCGGAAACGGCACGGGGGACCCGGAAACGAAAAAGCCCCGCGCCGGAGGCGCGGGGCAAGGATTCACCGGCCCGGAAGGCCGGAGGTTCAGGCGCCGGCGACGCTCGAGACGTCGACCTTCACGCCCGGGCCCATCGACGAGGAAATCGCGATGCGCTGCAGGTACGTGCCCTTGGCACCGGTCGGCTTCGCCTTGCTGACGGCATCGACGAAGGCCTTGATATTCTCGACGAGCTTGACTTCATCGAACGAGGCTTTGCCCACGCCGCCATGCACGATGCCGGCCTTCTCGACGCGGAACTCGACGGCACCGCCCTTGGAGGCCTTCACGGCACCGGCGATGTCCATCGTCACCGTGCCGACGCGCGGGTTCGGCATCAGGCCGCGCGGGCCCAGCACCTTGCCGAGGCGGCCGACGAGGCCCATCATGTCCGGCGTGGCGATGCAGCGGTCGAACTCGATCTTGCCCGAGTTGATCGTTTCCATCAGGTCTTCCGCGCCGACAATATCGGCACCGGCAGCCTTGGCTTCATCGGCCTTGGCGCCCTTGGCGAAGACGGCAACGCGGACTGTACGGCCCGAACCGTTCGGCAGGTTGCAGACGCCGCGGACCATCTGGTCGGCATGGCGCGGATCGACGCCGAGATTCATCGCGATCTCGATGGTCTCGTCGAATTTCGCGGTGGCGCGTTCCTTCACCATCTTCACGGCTTCCGCGAGCGGGTAGAGCTTGGTGCGCTCGATGCCTTCACGGGCCTTGGCGGTGCGCTTCGGCAGCTTCAGTTCGGCTTTGTTGACAGCTTTGTTCATGGCGTTACCCCACCACCTCGAGGCCCATGGCACGGGCCGAACCACGGATCTGCTCGACAGCGGAATCGATCGTGTCGCAATTCATGTCGACGATCTTCTTCTCGGCGATGTCGCGCAGCTGCGCTTCGGTCACCTTGCCGACGAAGGCGCCCTTGCCGGGGGTCTTCGAACCCGAGGCCGGCTTCTTGCCGAGCTTCAGATTGGCAGCCTTCTTGAGGAAATAGGTCACCGGCGGCTGCTTCATCTCGAAGGTGAAGGAGCGGTCGGCGAAGGCGGTGATGACGACGGGGATCGGCATCCCCTTTTCCATCTGCGCGGTCTTCGCATTGAAGGCCTTGCAGAATTCCATGATGTTCAGACCACGCTGACCGAGGGCCGGACCCACGGGCGGCGCCGGCTTGGCGTCGCCAGCCGGAATCTGCAGCTTGATAAAGCCGATGATTTTCTTTGCCATGTCTCTCTCCAGAACCCGGCCGGACCACGGATAGGGCCGTCGGGGGCGAAGGCCATTCCCCGGGCGGGGTCAGGCCGATTGGAACCGTGGTCCGGCTTTGCGTGGCGGCTTCCGAGAAGAAACCGCCAACCGCCCGCCACGGATTTCGGGCACCGGCCGCAGCCGATACCGGAAGTCGGTGCGCATAAGCGCAGAAACAGGGGAAAGCAAGCGAAAAGCGCTTACTTCAGCTTTTCGACCTGGCTGAATTCCAGTTCCACCGGGGTCGCGCGGCCGAAGATCGACACGGCCACCTTCAGGCGCTGGCGCGGGAAATCCACTTCCTCGACCACGCCGTTGAACGAGGCGAACGGGCCTTCGGCCACCTTCACGTTCTCGCCCACCTCGTAGATGATCGTGGTCTTCGGCTTCTCGCTGGTCTCGACGACCTGGCCCTTGATACGCTCGGCCTCGGCATCCGGGATCGGGATCGGCTTCTTGTCCGCCCCGAGGAAGCCGGTGACCTTCGGCGTGTTCTTGATGAGGTGGTAGGCCTCGTCGGTCAGTTCGCATTTCACCAGCACATAGCCGGGGAAGAACTTGCGGTCGGTCTCGATGCGGCGGCCGCGGCGCACTTCCGTCACCTTCTCCGTCGGGACAAGGATTTCCTCGAACAAATCCTCGAGGCCACGCAGGGCAGCGCCGTTCTTGATGTCATCCGCCACCTTCTTCTCGAAATTCGAGAAGGCATGGACGATGTACCAGCGCTTGGGCCGGTCGGCACGGGCGGTCGCGGACATGATCGGGCTCCTCAGCGGCCAATGCCGAGCACAAGCCCGACGCCCCAGCGGATCACCATATCCGCCAGCAGGAAGAAGATCGACGCCACGATCACGAGCAGGAACACCATGCCGGTGGTGATCATGGTTTCCTTGCGGGTCGGCCAGGAGACCTTTTTGCCTTCGGCCTGCACTTCCTGCAGGAATTCAACCGGGTTCGGCTTCGCCATCGCCCATGATCCTTCTCGTTCCGGCGCCTTGCGCCAAGATCGCTGCGGGACCGCGACCTTTCAAGGGGGCACGGCCGGTTTTCGCCTGCAAGGCCCCGTTCCCGCTCCGCGGGTCGTTCGTGGCCGGTTTGTCAGGGAATGCAGTGTTACATAGTCGGTTGCGCGGGCAGCGTCAATTTCCGTTTTTCCGCCTTTTCCGCTTGCAGGAGCCCCCCTCGCCTCCCATCTTCACGCGCAGGAAAGCAAGGGGAGGACAGGCGTGTTTCGCGGTTTCAGCGCATTGGCTCTGGCAGCGGCCATGGCGCCCTTTTTCTTCTTCGCGCTGATCACGCTCTGGGCCCTCGGCCTGACGGTCGTCACCTTCGGCCCGGTCATCTTTGCGTTCGTCGCCTGGATCCTGCTGTCCCGGGCGGCGCGCAAGCAAAGGGCCGAAGCACGGGCCGAGCCGGTCATCGAGGCCCGCGTCGTGCGCGAATCCGCGCCGGATTACCCGGCCGAGGCCTATAGCCCGCCGGCCCATTTCGACCTCCTGCTGGGGGCGAAACACGATATCGGCCGTATCCGCGGGGCCGCCGGCGCCATCCCCGATTCGGCGATTGCCCGGCAGTTCCGGGTGCTGGCTGACGTTGCCGATACCGTCCATGCCCGGCTGATGGCCGAGCCGGTCAAGCTCGGGCTGGCGCGCCGCTACTTTGCGTCCTACCTTCCCCGCGCCGCCGATCTGGCCGAGGGCTATCACCGGCTCCGCAAGGACCAGCCGGGCGACGAATCGCGCCGGGGCAAGCTGCTGGATGTGCTATACCGGCTGGAAAGCGCGATGAAGAAGGAAGAGGCAGGGCTCTCGGCCCCGGAAATGTCACGGATCGACGCCGATATCCGCATCCTCTCGGATGATCTCAAGGGCTATGACCCGGATTTCACCCGTGCGCCGGAACCGATCCTCAACCGGGTCGACGAGATTGTCCGCAGCGCCAGGCGGAAGGGCTGATCACAGCGCCTCCTCGATGAAGACATCGGCCGGCCGCGCCGTCCGGGCCTGCGCGGCAAGCCGGATCGGCGCGTTGGCCGCACCATAGCCGGAATAGCCGCCGCCGCGCTGGACCAGCTCGAAGAAGAAGCCGCCATCCAGCGTCTCGGTATAGGCCTGCCAGAACTCGCCCTGCCCGTCCCGGTCATAGAGAATGTCGAGCGCCTTCAGTTCCTCGATCTCCGCATCGCTGAGGTCGGTGCGGGCGGCAAGATCTTCGTAGTAATTCTCCGGAATCGGCAGCATGGCGATGCCGGCCGCCCGGGCCGCGCGCACCGTCGCCTTCAGGTCGCGGCTCGCCAGCGCCACATGCTGCACGCCGGAGCCGAAGAAATCGGTCACGAAGCGGGAAGAGAGCGTCCGGTGGCTCTGCGATCCGTTCAGCACGAGCCGGAGCCCGCCGCTCTCGATCACCTGGCTCTGGACCACCCCGCCGGGGTCGATCACCGCCTGCGACGGCATTTTCCGCGCCTCGAACAGCGTGGAATAGAAGAGGAGCCAGGTCAGCATCTCCTCGTATTGCATCGATTGCGAGACATGGTCGACCGCGGAGAGGCCGATCCCCGCGCCGGCCGGCGCCTGCATCACGAAATCGGTTTCCGCCCAGCGGCTGAGTTCAGGGCCGCGATCGAGGAAGTAGAGCAGGCTGCCGCCAAGACCGCGCACGGCGGGAATATCGAGTTCGCCCGGACCCACCGGCCCGTTATGCGGGTCATCGAACAGCTTGCGCGCCCGGTCCACGGTAGCGCGGGCATCCGCTGTCTCCAGCGCGATCGCACAGACCGAGGTGCCATGCGTGATCTGGTAGGAATGCGCGAAGCCTTCCTTGTCGCTGTTCAGGACGATCCGGATCTCGCCCTGCGCGAACAGGGTCACCTCCTTCGAGCGATGCTGCCCGATCTCGGCGAAGCCGAGCATCGCCAGCAAGGCAGCGAATGCGGGCCGGTCCTGCTCGTGCACCGCGAATTCGAGGAACGCCACCCGCCCGACCGGCGCCGGCGGCGGCATCGGCACCGCACCGGGAATCGGGGAGCCGCGCCGGCGGCCGGCATCATCGAGCAGGCTGATCAGCGAGCGATGGCCATCCACCGCGACCGAGCGGGCCGAGCCGGCGCGGAACCGGTCATTGAAGATCTCGAGGCTGAGGAAACCGCCATAATTGGTGGCAGCCAGCGCATCCATGAAGCCGGCAAGGTCGAAATCGCCCTGCCCCGGCATGCAGCGCCAGTGCCGGCTCCAGGAGAGGTAATCCATCTGCAGTTTCGGGGCGTCGGCCAGTTGCACGAGAAAGATCCGGTCGCCCGGAATCGCCCGGATCGGGGAAAGGTCGAGATGACGCGACTGGATATGGAAGCTGTCGAGCACAAGGCCGACATTGTCGCGGCCGGCCCGCCGGACCACTTCCCAGGCATCGCGGTAATCATGGATCAGCGGCGCCCAGGCAAGGGCTTCATAGCCCACGCGCATGCCCCGTTTCGCGGCCCGCTCGCCCAGTTCGGCGAAATCGGCGGCAATCCGGTCAATGCCGCCCTGGGCCTCGGGCGAAACCGACGAGCAGACAAACAGCAGGTCGCTGCCGAGTTCCTGCAGCAGGTCGAATTTCCGCTCCGCCCGGTCAAAGGCCTTGGCGCGCCGGGCTTCCGGCAATCCTTCGAAATCGCGGAAGGGCTGGCAGGTGACGATGTCGAGGCCGAGATCCCCGCACATCTGCCGCACGTCGCGCGGGGTGCCCGGCCAGGCGATGAGATCGGTCTCGAAAATCTCGACCGCCTTGAACCGCGCGGCGGCGATCGCCTCCAGTTTTTCCGGCAAGGTTCCTGACACACAGACGGTGGCAATCGAGGTCCGCATCGTCCCTGTCCTCAATAGGTGATCGTCGCCAGCGCCCGCAATTCCTCGGCCGTGGCGCTGGGAAAGCCGAAAAAGTCGAGATAGGCGGGGATCTGCTCGAACAGCATGTCGATTCCCACCTGAATCGGGCAGCCGCGCGCCCGGGCCGCCTCGAGCAACGGCGTCATCTCGGTTTTCATGACCACCTCGCCGACCATGGTGCCCGGCGCGATCCGCGTCACATCCATCGGCAGCGGGTCCCCGGCCTTCATGCCGAGCGGCGTCGCATTGATCACGATATCGCAGCCCGAAGGATCATTGCGCCCGGTTTCGAGCCGGATGGCGGGGTAATGGGCCCGGATCCGGCCCGCGAGCCGGTCGGACATGCCGATGTCAAGGTCATGGAGCCGCAACAAGGCCGGTCCTCGCCGCGCGAGCGCCGCCGCGATGGCAGACCCCACGCCACCATTGCCCGTGATGAAGATCGTCGCGCCGGCAATCGCCCGGTTCTTCCGTTCAAGACCGCGCGCAAAACCCTCGCCGTCAAACATGTCGCCCGCGAGCCGGCCATCCTCCAGCCGCTTCACCGCGTTGCAGGCACCGGCAACCTGCGCCGTCGTGGAGAGCGTATCGACGAGATCCAGCGTCACAACCTTGTGCGGCATGGTGATCAGCGCGCCGGCGATATTGGTCAGCGAGAACAGCGCCGGCAGGAAAGCCGGATAGGCCTCGGCCGTGCAGCCCATCGGCACGACCACGCAATCGATCCCCCGCGCTGCGAAGAACGGGTTGTAGATCATCGGCGCCTTGAAGCTCTCGGTCGGGTAGCCGACATGGCCGATCACGCGTGTATGCCCGGTAATCATGCGCCGGCTCCCTCGTCGAGGCGCACGGCCTCCCCGCTTGCCGCCGCCCGCCGGACAGCATCGATGACGGCCATGGTCCGCATGCCTTCGAGCCCGGGCACGAGCGGCTCCTCCTCGCCCCGGATGACCCGGACGAATTGCCGGATCTGCAGGGGAAGCGGATCGGCCGGCGGCGCGATATGCTGTTCGGCGACCAGCGGCTCCCACCAGCCGCGCCGGCCTTCGTTGCGCCAGAGTTCGAGCCGGGGAATGGCCAGCGATGCCTCGGTGCCGCCGATGAAATAGCAATTCTGCCCGGCCGGCGGATAGGCGGGGTTTTCGGCTGCACTCTGTTCCCAGCTCCAGGGCGCAGTGATCGTGTCCGAAATGTTCACCGTGCCGAGCGCCCCCGAGGCAAAACGCAGCAGCACCACGCTGGTCTCGTCCACCGGGAAGCCGCGCACCGCATTGTTCTGGATCGCCCGCACCTCGGTGATCTCACCGCAGAGATGGCGCAGGAGGTCGATGTCATGGCTGAGATTGATCAGAACCGGCCCCGCCCCGGGTTGCCGGCGCCAGTCAACCTCGAAATAGGAATCCGGCTTCAGCAGCCAGAAGAAGCCATGCACGCTGACAATCCGCCCGAGGCGCCCCGCCTCGATCATCGCCTTGGCCCGCGCGATCAGCGGGTTATGTCGCCGGTGATGCCCGGTCAGCAGCGGAATGCCGGCCTTCGCCGCTGCCGCGACCAGCTGCCGCGCGCCGTCGAGATCAGCCGCCAGCGGCTTCTCGACCAGCACGGGAAGGCCGGCATCGATGGCGAGCAGGCCGTGCTCGACATGGAGCGCGTTCGGCGTCGCCACCAGCACGCCCTGTGGTTTGCCGGCCGCAAGCATGGCTTCCGGCGTCGGATACCAGGCGACGCCCTTCGCGGCGGCAAGGATCCGGCCTTCTTCGGATGGATCGACGATGCTGTGCAGCCGGGCTGCCGGCTCGGCGAGGATCAGCTCGGCATGGCGCCGGCCGATCAACCCTGCACCGAGCAGGGAAATGGCAACAGGAACGGTCATGGTTGGCCGCCTTGCACGGAGAATAAGCCGCTCATCCCGCCCCCTCAGCGCATCGCCGGAACGTAGCCGAACATTTTCGGCAGCCAGAGCACCGTATCCGGCACGAGGATCATCAGCAGCAGCGATGCGACCAGCACGCCGACCCAGGGCCAGATATACCGGATGAGCACTTTCATCGGGATGCCGGTAATGGCGTTCAGCACGAAAAGCAGGACGCCATAGGGCGGCGTGATCAGCCCGATCATGCAATTGACCACGGCCACGATGCCGAAATGCACGAGATCGATCCCGAGCGCCTTCACCGTGGGAATGAAGACCGGGATGATGACGAGGATGATCGTCGAGGCATCGAGCAGGCAGCCGAGCACCAGGAAGAGCAGGTTGAGCAGCAGCAGGAAGACGATGGGCGAGATCTCGACACCCTTCATCAGCTGCTGGACTTGTGCCGGAATATTCTCGGTCGCGACAATGTAGTTGAAGATCAGCGCCGAACCGATGATCAGCCCGACCGAAGCCGAGGATTTCACGCTGTCATGCATGACAGAGCGGATATTGCTGAAACTCAGCGCCCGATAGAAGAACACGGCCACGAGGAAGGCATAGGCGGCGGCGATTGCGGCCGCCTCGGTCGGGGTGGTTGCCCCGCCATAGATGCCGGCCAGCAGGATGATCGGCATCAGCAGGGCCGGGAACGCCTTGAACGTGACCGAGGGGATTTCGCGCAGCGGCACCGGCTCTTCCAGCGGCACGTTCATGCGATGCGCCATATAGGTGTTGAGCATCATCATCGCCGCGCACATGATCAGCCCGGGCACGACGCCGCCGAGGAAGAGATAGCCGATCGAGGCATCCGAAACGATCGAATAGAGAACAAGCGGGATCGAGGGCGGAATGATCGGACCCACCACCGCCGTCGCCGCGGTGATCGCCGCCGCATAGCCAAGCGGGTAGCGGTTGTTCTTGATCATCATGTCGATGGACATCTTGCCCATGCCGACAACATCAGCCACGGCCGACCCGGACATGCCGGCAAAGACGAGGCTGTTCAGCACGTTGACATGGCCCATCCCGCCCTTGAGGCGGCCGACAATCGCCAGGCAGAACGTGTTGAGCCGGTCCGAGATCGTGCCGGCATTCATGAAATTCGCCGCGACGATGAAGAGCGGGATCGCCAGGATGACGAAGCTGTCATAAAGGCCCTGGATGATCTGCTCCGCAGCAAGGCCCATATCCTGGCCCTTCACCGCCAGATAGACGATGGCGGAAATGATCATCGACAGCGGGATCGACGCCCCGATCGTGGCCATGGTGAACAGCACCATGAGGCAGGAGAACAGCGCGAGACTCATTGGACGTGATACCCATCCTGGATTTCGCGGCGGTCGAGCTCATCCGGATCGGCGCCCCGTGCGACCAGGTAGGCCCGCCAGAAAGAGCGGATCACGAGCATGACAGCGAACACGGCATAGATGCTGAAGACGATGTCGAGCCGGATGCCGATCACCGCGCTGCGCTTGATCTGGTAGAAGGTGATGTAGCTCCACGTGGCCGGCAGTGCGGCCAGCATGCCGCCGCCGATGGCGATGGCCGAGATGATGGCGAAGGCCCGGCGCATGTTGCGACCGACGGCGATGTAGAGCACGTCGAACCGGACATGGTCCTTCTCCTGAAGGACAAAGGCGCCGCCCCAGAAGACAACCCACAGCCAGAGGGTCAGGCACGCTTCCAGAGTCCAGAGGGCCGGCGCATTGAACACATAGCGCGCCGCAATCTGGATCAGGAAGACGATGAAGAGCGCGCCCAGCATGAGGGCGGCAATGTCGAGCGCCAGGATCCGCGCCCGATGGATCAGCGAGAGCATCGCCCCACCCCCCGGCAGGAGAGAAAGAAACGCCGCCTGCGGTGAAGGCAGGCGGCGTCCGGATTACTTCACGGCGTTGATCTTATCGACCATGCCCGCCGGCCAGTCCTTGGCAAACTTCGAGGCGAGATAATCCGCCTGGACTTTCTTGCGGAAGGCCTCGACATCCGGCGTGTAGACCTTCAGGCCCTTTTCCTTGAAGAAGCCTTCGAGTTCCGCTTCCAGCGCCAGCTGCTTCTTGCGGCCCGATTCAGCCGCATCATCCGCTGCCTTCTGCATCACGGCCTGCTGCTGCGGCGTCAGCCTGTCCCAGACCTTCTTCGAGATGGCGAGGTAGTTCTGGTCCACCAGATGGCTGGTCAGCACGATCTGCTTGGTGACTTCGAAGAACTTCGAATCGCGGACGGTCGGGAGCGGGTTGTCCTGTCCGTCGATCGCGCCGGTCTGCAGCGCCGTGTAGATCTCGGTGAAGGCCAGCGGCAGCGGGTTCGCGCCGAGAGCGGTGCCGAGGAACAGCCAGGCTTCCGTGCCCGGCATGCGCAGCTTGACGCCCGCGAGATCGGCCGGCGTCTTGATTTCCTTGTCGATGCGCAGGTTCACCTGGCGGCGGCCGAGATACATCACCGTCAGCAGCTTCACGCCGAGCTTGTCTTCGGTCTGCTTCTTGAGATCGTTCATCAGCGGGTCGGCAAAGACCTTCTTCTGATGATCAGCATCGCGCAGCAGGTAGCCGGCGGTGAAAATCGACCAGCCCGGAATCAGCGTCGCCAGTTCCTGCGGCGAGGTGATCGACATGTCGAGATTGCCGCGGGCAATGGCCTCGAGCTCCGTGCCCTGCTTGAACAGCGTGGCATTCCAGTGCGGCTGGAACGAGGCGAAATCCTTCACAGCCGGGCCGAAAATCTCGGTGAGGGCGACGGCACGCTGGTCGGTCGGCGTCGCCGGGGACGACAGCGTCAGCTTGATGCCCTGCGCCGAGGCGGCCGTGGCGGTCAGCCCGAGGGCAACGGCGCTCGCGGCGCCGAGGAAAATACGACGATTGAAGATGGTGCTCACGATGTCCTCCCTATGAGCGGTTGTGTCCGCAGACGTTTCCGACGTTCTTTACCGTGTCCGGTCTCCGGAACGATTGCGCCTATGCAGGCACGGTTTCATGCGTCGATGCAAGCCGTATGCAGCATGCCCGGCGATTTTCCGCGCCCTGTTCTATCCGTCATCGCCAGTAATGAACCATTCGGTTAAAACTGGCAAGCCTGTTTTGTACGAACTGGTGGGTTTACATCAGCAGCCAAAGCGATACGCTCCAGCGCAAGGACAAGACGATGGCACGCCCGCAGCCGATCCCGGAGGAAACCGCCCGCCCGACGCCGCAGCGCCGGAACCCGGATGGCGTCCGGAAGGACATCCTCGCCGCCGCCTGGGAGGAATTCGTCGAGAAGGGTCTCAGCGGGGCCCGCGTCGACGAGATCGCCGCCCGCACGGCCACCTCCAAGCGGATGATCTATTACTATTTCGGCGACAAGGAGGGGCTCTATCTCGCCGTCCTCGAGGATGTGTATAGCGGCATGCGCGCCGCCGAAACCGCGATCGACCCGGTCGCGATGGGCCCGGTCGCGGCCCTCGCCCGGCTGACCGGCCTGACCTTCGACTATCATGCTGCAAATCCCGGTTTCGTCCGGATGGTCATGATCGAAAACATCCACCACGGCCGGCACCTCGCCCGTTCCAAGGCTATCGCCGCGCTCAACCTGTCGGCCATCTCGACCATCCGGGCGATCTATGCGCTGGGGCTCACAGAAGGATTGTTCCGGCCGGGGCTCGACCCGCTCGACATCCATATCACCATCTCGGCGCCGGCCTTTTACAACGTGTCGAACCGCGCCTCGATCCGGCAGGTCTTCGGCCATGACATGGGCGAGCCGGACGCGTTGGCCCGCCGGCGGCGCAGCGTCGTCGAGGCCGTTCTCCGATTCGTGCTCGCCGATCCGGCCGCGCTGCCGGATCTGCCCGAGATCATCGCCGCAGCCTGACCCTTCGATTGAGGTTCCGCCACGATGCCCCCGTCCCTGCCCGCCCCCGCTGACAATCCCTGCATCCTCTGCGTGGCCATCACCGGCTCCCTCCCTACCAAGGAGAACAACCCGGCAGTTCCGATCACGATCGCCGAGCAGGTCGAATCGACGCAGGAGGCGTTCGAGGCCGGCGCGACCATCGCCCATTGCCATGTCCGCGATGACGAGGGACGCCCGACCTCCGACCCCGAACGCTTCGCCCGGCTGAAGGAAGGGCTCGAGAAACATTGCCCGGGCCTGATCATCCAGCTCTCCACCGGTGGCCGCTCCGGTGCCGGCAAGACGCGGGGCGGCATGTTGCCGCTCCGCCCGGACATGGCCTCGCTCTCGGTCGGATCGAACAATTTCCCGACCCGCGTCTACGAGAACCCGCCCGATCTGGTGGATTGGCTCGCCTCGGAAATGCGCGCTTACGGCGTGAAGCCGGAAATCGAGGCCTTCGACCTCTCCCACATCGTGCAGGCTTGCCGGATGGCCGCCGATGGCCGACTGAAGGGCCCGCTCTACGTGCAATTCGTTATGGGCGTGAAGAATGCCATGCCGGCCGACGAGCGCATCCTCGACATCTATATCGAGACGCTCCGCCGCCTCGCCCCAGATGCGCAATGGTGCGCCGCCGGGATCGGCCCGGAGCAGATCCGCCTCAACGAATGGGCGATCGCTCGCGGCGGCCATACCCGCACCGGCATGGAGGACAATGTCCGCCTTGACCGGAACACCCTCGCCCCCTCGAACGCAGCCCTCGTGAAACGGGCCGTCGCGCTCTGCGAAAACTATGGCCGGCCGGTCGCGACCTGGCAGCAGGCGCGGCAGATCCTTGGCCTCGCCATGCCGGCAGCCTGAGCGGCATCCTTGCCCGCCAATTCACGGCACGCTATATCCTTCAAGATATAGCGTGACCTGGGAATCCCCGATGCATCGCCGCCTTTTCCTCGCCTCGGCGATCGCCCCGCTCGGCCTTGTCCGACCCGGCCCGGCATGGGCGCAGGCGGGAAGCGGCCGGCCGGTTCTGGTCTTCGCCGCCTCCAGCCTGCAGACGGCGTTCAACGCCATCGGGCGGGAATGGCAGCAGGAAGCCGGCCGGAAGGTCACCTTCTCCTATGCGGCGTCATCGGCCCTTGCCCGACAGCTGGAGCAAGGCGCTCCGGCCGACCTCTTCGCTTCTGCCGATCTCGACTGGATGGATTGGGCGCAGCAACGCAACCTGATCCGCCCGGAATCGCGGCGGACGCTGCTGGACAACACGCTCGTCCTTATCGAACCCGCGGATCGCGCGCCCACCATCCTGAAGATCGCCCCCGGCTTCGCCCTCGCGGAGGCTCTGGGCGATGGTCGCCTTGCCACCGGGCAGGTGCAATCCGTTCCGGTCGGGCGCTATGCCAGGCAGGCGCTGACCCATCTCGGTCTGTGGGATTCCCTCCAGGCCCGGATCGCCGGCGTCGAGAATGTCCGTACCGCGCTCGCTCTGGTGGCACGGGGCGAGGCCCGATTCGGCATCGTCTACGCGACGGATGCGAAAGCCGAGCCGCGGGTGCGCGTCGTTGACACCTTCCCCGCCGGCAGCCACCCGCCGATCCACTATCCTGTTGCGATCACGGCAAAGGCGGCCCATCCGCAGGCGGAATCCTTCCTCGATGCCCTATCTTCCCCGGCGGCAATCCGTATCTTCGAGGCGGAAGGTTTCCGTGTGATGCGCTGAGGTTTGACAGTGCCCGAACTCACCCTCTCGCCCGAGGAATGGACAGCGATCCGGCTGAGCCTGCGCATAGCCGGGCTCGCGACGCTGGCCAGCCTGCCGCTGGCGATCCTCGTGGCGCATTGGCTGGCGCGCAGCCGCTTCCGGGGCAAGGTGCTGGTCGATGGCCTTGTCCATCTGCCGCTGGTGCTGCCGCCGGTCGTCACCGGCTATGTCCTGCTGGTGCTGTTCGGCCGGCGCGGCCCCGTCGGCGCCTGGCTCGAACAGACTTTCGGCCTCGTCCTCTCCTTCCGCTGGACCGGCGCCGCCCTGGCCTGCGCGGTGATGGGCTTTCCGCTGATGGTCCGGGCGATCCGTCTGGCCATCGAGGCCATCGATCCGCGCCTCGAACAGGCGGCCGGCACGCTCGGCGCCTCGCCAGCCTGGGTTTTTGCCACGGTCACGCTGCCGCTGGCCCTGCCCGGCATCATTGCCGGCGCGGTCCTGTGCTTTGCCAAGGCCCTCGGCGAATTCGGCGCCACCATCACCTTCGTGTCGAACATCCCGGGCGAAACCCAGACCATCCCTGCCGCGATTTACGCCTACACGCAGATTCCCGGCGGCGATGCCGGCGCCTTCCGGCTGTCCATCGTCGCCGTGATCATCGCGCTGGGCGCGTTGGTCGTCTCGGAAATCCTGGCGCGGCGCAGCGGAACCCGGGCGGTGCCGGAATGATCCGTTTCGCGTGCCGGCTCGACCGCCGGGATTTCCGGTTCGACGTCGCCTTCGAGGCCGAATCCGGCATCACCGCCCTGTTCGGTCCCTCCGGCTCCGGCAAGACCACCGCGATCCGCCTGCTGGCCGGCCTCGAACATGCGAAGCAAGGCCGGATCACCCTCGGCGAGACGGTCCTGCTTGATACGGCGCGCGGCATCGCCCTGCCGCCGCATCGCCGCCGGATCGGCCTCGTCTTCCAGGATGCACAACTCCTGCCGCATCTCGATATCCGCGCCAATCTCACCTATGGCCGGTTCTTCACGCCGCGCGCCGAACGCCGGATCGCGTTCGAGCCGGTGGTCGAGATGCTGGGCATCGGCCATCTTCTTGCCCGCCGGCCGGACACGCTCTCCGGGGGCGAGCGCCAGCGCGTCGCCATCGGCCGCGCCCTGCTGGCCAGCCCGCAGCTCCTGCTGATGGATGAGCCACTCGCCTCGCTCGATGCCGCCCGCAAGGCGGAGATCCTCCCTTTCATCGAACGCCTGCGCGACGAATTCGGCGTGCCGATCGTCTATGTCAGCCATGCGGTCGAGGAAGTCGCGCGCCTCGCCGCGCGGGTGATCCGGCTGGAAAACGGGGCCGTCACGGCGGCGGGCAGCCCGGCCGAGGTGCTGGCCCCGGCAGCGCTGGCGAGCATGGCGGAGCGGTTCGACGCGGTCTCGGTGCTTTCGGCGCCCGTCCGCCGTTACCTGCCGGATTATGGCGTGACCCTGCTCGATCATCCCGCCGGCGAGATCGTCGTGCCGGGCCAGATCGCCGCGTCGCGGGGCGAGGTGCGGATTGCCATCCGCGCCACCGGCGTGACGCTTGCCGTCGGGCGCCCGTCGCAGATCAGCGTCCGGACCATCCTCTCGGGTCGGATCACCGCCATCGACCGCACGGAAAGCCCCTTCGCCATGGCCACCCTCGCCCTGCCGGGCGGCCAGACGCTGAAAGCCTATGCAACGCGGCTCTCGCTCGATGCCCTCGGCCTTGATATCGGTGACGAGGTCCAGGCGCTGATCAAATCCGCCACGATCGACGAACGCAGCCTCGCGCTGCTGCCGCCGGGCTGAACAGCTCAGCCATCCGGCCGATCTGGCCCGGTTTCGGGCCCGGCCAGTTCAGCCTCGAACGGCGCGAGTTCCTCGGCAATCGCCGCCCGGGTGCGGGCCTCGATCCGGCGATAGGCGGCCAGCAGCGCCTGCCCGAACGGCGTGAGCTGCGCGCCGCCGCCATGCGCCCCGCCGGCGGCGGCCAGCACGACCGGCTGCCGGAACATGCGGTTCACCTGGTCGACCAGCAGCCAGGCCCGGCGATAGCTCATGCCAAGCCGTCGCCCGGCTGCCGAGATCGAACCGGTCTCGCCGATCGCCTCGATCAGGTCGAACTTGCCCGGCCCGAGCCGGTGATCGGCGCCCAGCAGGATGCGCAGGCGCGGGACGGCGCCGGCCATCCGGCTTTCCGGGCGGAACCGGGGCGCCGGCCCGGTCATCTCAGCCCCTCAGCGCCTTGGAGAAATAGCTCCCGGTGCGTCGGTACCCGTTCTTCAGGTAGAGATTGTCCACCCGGGCGCCCTCCTCGGTATCGAGCTGCAGCAGCCCGCACCCGTCCTCCAGCGCCCGCGCTTCGGCGAATTCGAGCAGCTTCACGCCATAGCCCTTGCCGCGATGCTTCCGGTCCACCACGACATGCTCGATATAGGTGACGAAGCCGTCATGGATGTTGTGGTTCGGCACCATGCCGATCAGCCCGACAAGATCCTCGCCCGTCTCGGCAATGAACATGCGGTAGCCCGTCGCCCGCGCGACGAACACGCGCTGGGCATAGGTCTGCATATCGAGATCGGGAATAAGCTGGCGGATGACCGGATAGGCCCGGTGGTAATCGGTATCCGAACGCGCCTCGCGGATGGTGATGGATTCGGTGGTCATGATGCAATCAATCCTCGTGATCCGGGGATTCTGGCCTCTCCCGCGAAGATCATCAATCCCGAATGGCACGGCAGCGGCAGGATTGCGGAAAGCAAGCCGGGAAACCCCGATCGGGCCAACCGGCGATCAGAAATCCAATCGTGGGTTCGAGAACAACGTCGAGAAAGGATGGCAGGGGAGGAGGGATTCGAACCCGGGTCTTCTGCTGATCGCCTCTGGCCAAAGGCCAACCGGCGACCAGAAATCCAATCGTGGGTTCGAGAACAACGTCGAAAAAGGATGGCAGGGGAGGAGGGATTCGAACCCACGACCTACGGTTTTGGAGACCGCCACTCTAACCAGCTGAGCTACTCCCCTATCGGGCGAACCCGAGAGACAGCGCGGATAGCATGGGCCTTCGGGCTGTGCAATCCCTTCCCGCCGGGGAATTGCACAGCGCCCGGCTCATTCGAGCTGGCTGCGCAGGAACAACGTCACCTGATCACGCAGGGCGGCATGGATCGCCGCGCGGTCAATCCCCGGCGCGTCGGTGCAGAGCTCGCCGAGCCGCGCCATCGCGGCGGGCGGGCACGGATCGATGAAAACGTGATGCCCGCCCGCGACACGCCGCCGCTGCGGCACAGGCAGGATGGCCCGCATCAGCGTGTCGCCATTGCTGGCCGAGGGGACGATGGCATCGCCCGTTGCCTCGTGCAGCTGGACCGGCAGGCGCAGGGTGGCAAGGCCTTCCGGCCCGAACGGCATGGCCAGCGGCGCGATCAGCACCAGCGCCTTGAGACGCGGCTCGCGCGGCGGCTGCCACTGCCCGGCCTGCGAGCCGGGATAGCGCATATCGGTGACCTGCGAGCAGAGAACCGCATTGTCCGGCGACTGGCGGCAATAGGCCGGCCAGCGCGCGAAATCCGGTGTCGCGCCGGCGAGCACCAGCGCGGTGTAGCCGCCGGCGGAGTAGCCGATGGCCCCCATCCGCGCGGGATCGGCGCGATCCGCGAGGCGCGGATCCTTCAGCACGGCCTGCAGCGCCAGCTGTGCCTGTTCCGGCCGGTCGATCGGGGCGAGACCGGCATCGCGCCGTTCCGTCCGGCCGGCGGCATCGCCGACATGGACCGGCGCGACCACGATGAAGCCCGCGCGGGCAAGATGGCTGGCGAGATCCCGATGCGCGAAGGGCGAGCCGCCCGATCCATGCGAGAGCAGGACGACCGGGAAACGGCCCTCGGCAGGCGCGGCATCGCGGCGCGCGGCAACCGTGTAGGGGCCGGCCTCGAAGGGGTTTTCCGCGTCGCGGGTCGGATACCAGGCAAAGGCATCGAACGGCATTTCGGCCGTGACCTGGACGCGCAGGATCCCGGCGGAGAAGGGCGTGGCCGCGAAGGGCGCGTGGCTGGAAAAGGCGAGAGAGAGAAAAACAAGAAATCGGGCGAGCATGGGAAATCCATCAAATCTGACGCCACAGGGGCAATGAAAACCGGAAAAAATAATGGAAGGCGACAATAAGCCTCACCGATAGAGCCGATCCACCGTGACTTCAACCTCTTGTCGCGAGAATGGTAACCGATCCACGCATCCGAACCGGCAAAGGCAAGCCGATGGGCAGCGATCGACTGCGACGGGACGCCCCTTGCCCCGGCCGGCAACTCTGGCATGGTCATGGGAACGGCGGGTCTATCCCCCTCGATGCAGGGCCGGCCGGACCTTACCGAGAGGTGGTGCCATGCGCTTCAGACCGGGTTTCGCCGCTGCTGTTTTCGGGCGGGCAGGACTTGCCCTCTGGCTCCTCACGGCCCTGCCCGGCGCCACATCACCTGCTGTGGCGCTCGATGCCTGCAAATGCGAGGACCTGACGGAACTGCAGGTGACGCTGGCGCGGATCCTCTTGTTGCGCAACCGCTTCGCAGCCAAGGCCCGCGAACTGGCAGACAAGTTCGGCCAGAACCCGAAAGGCTCGGCCCTTTCCGCCGCCAACAAAGCAACACGCGATTTCCTGGAAGGCACCGACGAGAATTCCGCGGCCTTCGGCCTGCCGCCGGTCAAGCAAGGTGAGCTGGCGCGGGTCGAATATGTCAATCGCGGCATGCAGGAGCAGCAGAACTGGCAGGACGAGTTCCGCCGGACAGGGCAATATCCCCAGTCAACCGGGATCAGCGACGGCATGCGATGGAATGAATTCGGCGAACTCGTTGTCGATCAGGCCTATCGCGACCGGATTTCCAGCGAATGGAAGAAGGCCGGAAAAAATCTGTGCGAGCCTGTCAACCCGAAGAAATTTGTGGAGGATCTCTCTGCCGGGGCGAAATGCGCCGGAATCGCGCGGGGCAATATCGAACATGAGCGCGTCCACCAGCGCACCTGCGAACAGATGGGCTTCTGGGCCTTCCGCGATCGTCCGCCCCATCTTCTCATGGAAGACGAGGTGAAAGCCTATACCCGTCAGGCCGAGGTGCTGGCGGGCGAAATCCAGCGCGTGCTGGGCTCGAAGCGCACGCGCGTGCTGCAGAAACCGTTCGGGGCCTGCCCGGAATGCTACCTCGAGGCAAAGGCGGAATGCCTGCGCTCCTACCATGTGAACGGCGCGAAGGGCGGGATCGTCTTCCGGCAGGGGCTGGTCTGCAACATCTACAAGCCCTTCTCGCTGAAGAGCGTGGGCATGTCGAAGGTCGATTTCTCGATGACGCCCAAAGGCGAGACTTCGGCCGGGACCTACAGCTATGGCGGCACCGGCGGCGGCGCCAGATTCTCCGGATCGGGGCTCTACTCCATCGCGGTCGGCGAGAACGACGCGAAGATCACGTTGTACAGCGAGGGGATCGCCGATACGCCGAAAGCCAAGGTCGAGGACAAGGGCTCCGGCACCTTCACCATGACGCCGCTCGAGAAGAATTGCGACGAGTAACAGCCGAACGAAAAACGGGCGACCCCAGAGGATCGCCCGTCATGTTCTTGCTGCAGCACCAGACCGGGATGCCATGGCCTCCCGGCGAAGGCTCTATCAATCCTGGATATTGGCGACGACACCGGCGCCGACGGTGCGGCCGCCTTCACGGATGGCGAAGCGGAGCTTCTCTTCCATCGCGATCGGCGTGATCAGCTCGACATCGAACGAGATGTTGTCGCCCGGCATCACCATTTCCGTGCCTTCCGGCAGCGTCACGATG
>JAPZUD010000007.1 GCA_027533425.1 Beijerinckiaceae bacterium
GAACCTCAACCGCGTCAACAACAACATCTCGACGGCCCTCAAGACCCTTGAGTCGACCGATCTCGCCCTGAAGCAGATCCGCAACCTGCTCCAGCAGATGAACACGATGGCCTCGGACGCGCTGAATGCCGGCTCGGCCACGACCATCCAGGCGACCTCGACCGCCAACATCGCCGACACGACGACGATCAACGGCGGCACCACCGGCCACCGCTTCTCGATCACCTCGGACAACGGCAAGAACTTCACCTACACGGTCAACGGCACCAACGGTGGAACGACCTGGGGTCAGGTTGCCCAGGCGCTGAACAACGCCAATATCGGCGTGACGATGCGCTTCGAAGTCAACGGCACGGGTTCGCGGATCATCCTCGAAGCCACCGATGGCAAGACCGGCTTCACGATCGACGGCTCGTCCTCGCAGGCGGTTGTTGACGACATCTCGGCCGGCCTGACCTCGGGCTATGACTCCACCTATGCCGCTTCGAAGTTCTCCCCCACGGGTGCAGCCGCGACCGGCTTCGGTGGTTCTGTCCCGTACGGCCTGCGCTTCGGCACGGGTGGCGCGCTGTCGACCGCCTCGACCTTCGCCGGCTCGTCGGTTGCCGCCGGTTCGTCGCTGACCTTCCTCGGCGCGGACGGCGTGGCCCGCACCTGGTCGACCACGTCCGTGAAGAACCTCGATGCAGTCGTTGCCGAAATCAACGCTCTGAACGCCGGCGTCAAGGCCGAGTTTGTCCAGTCCGCCACCGGTCAGAACCGGATTGCCCTGCGCAACCTCTCGGGCAACGCCATCACGGTCCTCAACGGCACGGGCGCCTTCGACTCCGTCTCCGGCCTTGCCCGCTTCAACGCGGCAACAGGTGTTCCGGTGGTTCAGGGCAACCCGATCCTCGGCGCGACCAACAACGCCCGCCGCCTCGAACTGGGCACCCAGTACGAAGCGTACAAGACTGAAATCACGAACGTCATCAACAACAACGTGGTCCAGGCCGGCCGCAACCTCCTGCTCGGCCAGGGCATGAGCGTGATCCTGAACGAGTTCGCTGCGAACCCGATCGCGATCAACGGTGTCAACACCACGGTGCTGGGCAACCTCGGCCTGACGACGGTCGGCACGACCTGGACGACCAACGGCAACATCCAGAACTCGCTGGGCCAGACCCAGACGGCGATGAGCGTTGTCGACCAGATCCAGGCCAGCTTCGGCAACTACTCGTCCTTCATCCAGGACCGCTACGAGATCAACAAGGAATTCTCTTCGAACATGAAGACCTTGGGTGACGATCTCGTGGCCGCCGATGTGGCCGAGGAATCCGCCAAGCTGACGGCCCTGCAGACCCAGCAGCAATTCGCGGTCCAGGCCTTCTCGGCCGGTTCGGCGAATGCCCAGTCGCTGCTCCGCCTGCTCGGCTAATCGCCCGCAAACGGAACCTGACAAACGGGGCGGTGGAGAAATCCACCGCCCTTTCTGCTGTCCGGAGGGGCGCTGACGCGTCTGAAACCGCCCTCCCCCATCCGCCGGCAGATGTAAATCACGTTCGTCCGCTCCTTCCCGAACAGGCTGAAAGCATTGAGGAACACGAATTGTTAAGGTTAACAGGAAGTAATCCGTTTACCTTACCAAAAGCTGGATTGTTAGGGTTAAGTTTCATTTAGAAATGACGGGTGCACCTTCTGCGCATCGAACACCACCCTGCATCTCAAGAATGAGCCTGCAGGACGGCATCAACCGCAGCAGAAGGTGCAACCATGTCTGTCGTTTTCAACGCCGCCACTGCGGCCAACGTGAACATCCTCCAGACGACCAACCGCCTCTTCCAGATTTCCCAGAAGCGGGTTGCAACCGGCAAGGCGATCTTCGGTGCGGCGGATGACGCGACCAAGTATACGATGTCCGAAACCATGCTGAGCCGTTCGGACAACCTGAACCGGGTCAACAACAACATCTCGACGGCCCTCAAGACCCTCGAATCGACCGATCTCGCCCTGAAGCAGGTGCGCAACCTGCTCCAGCAGATGAACACGATGGCCTCGGACGCGCTGAATGCCGGCTCGACGCCGACCATCCAGGCCAGCTCGACCGCCAACATCGCGGATACGACCGCGGTTTCCGGCGCTTCAGCCGGCCACCGCCTGTCGATCACCTCGGATAACGGCAAGAACTTCACCTATACCTTCACCGGCGCGACCAACGCCACCTCCTGGGGCCAGGTGGCGCAGGCGCTGAACAACGCCAATATCGGCGTGACGATGCGCTTCCAGGTAAACGGCACCGGCTCGGTTGTGATTCTCGAGGCCACCGACGGCAAGACCGGCTTCACGATCGACGGCGCGTCCTCGCAGCAGGTCATCGACGACATGTCGGCCGGCCTCAACTCCGGCTATGACGGCACCTATGCCGCGTCGCGCTTCGTCAACGGCACCTCGGCGCCGACAGGCTTCGGCGGCTCGAACCCGATGGGCCTGCGCTTTGGCACCGGGGGCGCTGTCAGCACCGCGTCGACCTTTGCCGGTTCATCGGTCGCGGCCGGCTCCTCGCTGACCTTCCTCGGGGCTGACGGTGTGGCCCGGACCTGGTCGACCACGACCGTGAAGAACCTCGACTCGGCGGTCGCGGAAATCAACGCCATGAATGCCGGTGTCCGCGCCGAATTCGTCCAGTCGGCGGCCGGCCAGTTCCGGATTGCCCTCCGGAACATGCAGGGCAACGCCATCACGGTCCTCAACGGCACCGGCACCTTCGATTCCGTCACGGGCGCAGCGCGCTTCAACGCGGCATCCGGCATCCCCGTGGTCCAGGGCAACCCGATCCTCGGCGCGTCGAACGATGCCCGACGGCTCGAACTCGGCCAGCAATATGAAGCCTACAAGACCGAAATCACGAATGTGATCCAGAACAACGTGGTTCAGGCCGGCCGAAACCTGCTTCAGGGCCAGGGCATGAGCGTGATCCTGAACGAGTTTGCGGCAAACCCGATCGCGATCAACGGGGTGAATACCACCGTGCTCGGCAATCTCGGCCTGATCACCGTGGGTACGACCTGGACAACCAACGGCAACATCCAGAATTCGCTGGGCGAAACCCAGACGGCGATGACCGTGATCAACCAGCTTCAGGCCCAGTTCGGCAACTACTCGTCCTTTATCCAGGACCGGTTCGAGATCAACAAGGAATTCTCGACCAACATGAAGACCCTGGGCGATGATCTCGTCGCTTCCGACGTGGCCGAGGAATCCGCCAAGCTGACGGCTTTGCAGACCCAGCAGCAATTCGCGGTCCAGGCCTTCACGGCCGGGGCGCAGAACTCGCAGAACCTGCTCCGCCTCCTCGGCTGAGCCCCTCCCCTGCCGATGCAAATGCCCGAGGGGGCCGGATCCGTTCCGGCCCCCTTCTCTTTGAACCGGGCCCCCGGAGCAACCGGCCATTTCAGGATCGTTAACCATCTTCGCTTACACCTCGATAACGGAAGACCAGCCCGGCGGCTGCCCGTTCGGCCATTCCTGTGGCGGAAATCGAGGTGGAATGACCCCGTCCGCGGAGCCGGAAAAGGTCTGAACCGGTTTTCGTCGCCCGGCGAAGACCCACCTTGTTCGAGGTTTCGGAGCGCCAGATGAAGCCAGTTGTGATGTTTGCGAAGGCCGTCGATAGCCAGCTTGCCGGCAGGACGGAAGAGGCCAAGACGCTCTACAAGAAGCTTCTCCGCTACTATCCCAATTCGTCGGAAGTGCTCGGAAACCTCGCGGTTCTGGTCAAGAAGGACGGCCATGTCCAGCTCGCGGAGCAGATGCTCCAGCGGGCGATCCGGGCCAATCCGGAGAATTTCTCCGCCCTGACCACGCTGGCCAATATCAAGCTTGCCGAAAAGAATTTTGCCGAAGCCAAGCGCTTCAATGACATGGCCCTGAACATCGAGCCGGAAAACCCGGATGCGATGGTCAACGAGGGCGTTCTGCTGATCCGCGACAACAAGCTCGATGAAGCGGAATGGTATTTCTGGCAGGCGATGCAGCGTGATTCGCGGCACGCCACCGCGCGCATGAACTTCGCCAATGTCCGCCGTCTGAAGCGCGACAATCTCGATGCGTCGATCGACATGCTGAAATCGGTCGCGGCGCAGGATCCCGAGAACACCATCGTCCATCTGATGATCTGCGCCGCCAACCAGGATGCGCAGCACTATGTCGAGGCGCTGCGGGCTGCGGAACGGGCGCTGGAAATCACCAAGGGCGAGAGCGAGGAAGCGCTGAACGCCATGGCAACCTCGCACGTGATCCTCGGCGAGCTCGAGGAGGCGATGAGCTATTACGAGCGCTCACAGGCCATCGACCCGACCAACGTGGCCACCGGCACCGCCTATCTGTTCACGATCAACTACGATGACCGGAAGACCCAGGAACAGGTCTTCCAGGAATACCAGCGCCTTGCTGCGCTGCTCTCGAAGGACAAGAAACAGTATTCACACAGGCTGCGTCCGCCGGTGAAGGATCGCCGGATCCGGATCGGCTATTCCTCCCCGGACTTCTACACGCACGTCGTGTCATACTTCATCGAGCCGATCCTCCGGAACCATGACCGTTCGAAGTTCGAGATCTTCGCCTATGCAAACGTGATCAAGCCGGACGAGCACACGGTCTATTTCAAGAAATTCTTCGACAAATGGGTCGACGTGGTCCAGATGAGCGACGAGGAAATGGCGGCGCAGATCAAGGCCGACGATATCGACATCCTGATCGACCTTGCCGGCCATACCCACGGCAACCGTCTGCCCGTCTTCGCGATGAAGCCGGCCCCGATCCAGGCGACCTATCTCGGATTCGGCTACACAACCGGCTTCGAGCAGATGGACTACTTTATCGGCGACAAGAACTTCTGCCCGCCGGGCTCGGACCCCTATTTCAGCGAGACCGTCCTGAACATCGAGGCGCCGGTCTATGCCTATAATCCGCCGCGCCATCGTGCCGCGGATATCGTGCCGCCGCCGGCCCTGTCGAAGGGCTATGTCACCTTCGGCACGATGACCCGCATGATCCGCCTCAACAACCGGCTTCTTGCAGTCTGGCGCGAGATCCTCGAACGCGTGCCCGGAAGCAAGCTGCGCTTCGACCAGAAGACCTTCGATGACCCGGATACCGTTGAGCGCTTCTACCAGCGGCTCGAAGGGCTGGGCTATGATCGGTCCCGCGTCGATCTGGTCAGCACACCCGAGCACTGGAACGGCTACAAGGAATTCGACATCGCCCTCGATTGCTGGCCGCATAATGCCGGCACCACGACCTTCGAGGCGCTGTTCTCCGGCGTTCCCGTGATCTCCAAGCGTGACCGCGTCTCGGTCGGCCGCCTGAGCGACATGGTGCTGGAGCCGCTCGGCCTTGGCGACTGGGTTGCCGATACCGAGCAGCAGTTCATCGACCTCGCCGTCAAGCTGGCCTCGGATGTCCCGGCCCTGGCGGAAATCCGCTCGACCCTGCGTGACCGGATGAACGAGAGCGCGTTCTTCGACTTCAAGGCCCGCGCCCGCGGCCTCGAGGAAGGCTTTATCGAAATGGTCCGCCGCTACAACGAGGAGCGCGCATGAAAGCTGTGATCCTTGCGGGTGGCCTCGGCACCCGCATCTCGGAAGAGACACATCTGCGACCCAAGCCGATGATCGAGATCGGCGGGAAGCCGATCCTCTGGCACATCATGAAGATGTACTCGTCCCACAATGTGAACGAGTTCGTGATCTGCTGTGGTTACAAGGGCTACCTGATCAAGGAATACTTCCAGAATTACTTCCTGCACATGTCGGATGTCACGTTCGACATGGCGAAGAACCGGATGGAAGTGCATCGCGAACAGGCCGAGCCCTGGCGCGTCACGCTGGTCGATACCGGCGAGGACACGATGACCGGCGGGCGTCTCCGCCGTGTCGCCCGCTACCTCCGCGACGAGGAGGCCTTCTGCTTCACCTATGGCGATGGTGTTTCGAGTGTCGACATCTCGGCCACCCTGGCCTTCCATCGCGATCACGGCAAGCTGGCCACGGTCACGGCCGTGCTGCCGCCGGGACGCTTCGGCTCGCTCGGCCTCGAGGGCGAAAAGGTGACGGGCTTCATCGAGAAGCCGCGCGGGGAAGGCGGCTGGATCAATGGCGGCTTCTTCGTCCTCTCGCCCCGGGTCATTGACCTGATCGAGGGCGATTCGATGAGCTGGGAAGTCGAACCCATGCGGGCCCTTGCCGCCTCTGACCAGTTGCGTGCCTTCCAGCATGATGGCTTCTGGCAACCGATGGATACCCTGCGCGAGAAGAACCTTCTCGAGGATCTCTGGGCCTCGGGCAAGGCGCCGTGGAAGACATGGTAGCCACCGCCTCGCCAGAATTCTGGCGCGGCAGGCGCATTCTGCTCACCGGCCATACCGGCTTCAAGGGAGGCTGGGCCGCCCTGTGGCTCGCCCGGATGGGCGCGGAGGTGACCGGCATCGCCCTCGCGCCGAATACCCGGCCGGACCTGTTCGGCAAGCTCGAACTCGCGCGGCAGATCGACAGCCATCTCATCGACATCCGCGACCGCGAGGCCCTTGCCGGCCGCATCCGGGCCGCCCGGCCGGAAATCGTGCTGCACATGGCCGCCCAGCCGCTGGTGCGCGCCAGCTACCGTGAGCCGGTCGAGACCTTTGCGACCAACGTGATGGGCACCGTGCACCTGCTGGAAGCCCTGCGCGGCCTCGCCGGCTGCCGCGTGGCCGTCATGGTCACGACCGACAAGGTCTACCACAATCTCGAGCATCCCTATCCCTACCGCGAGGATGATGCGCTCGGCGGCTATGACCCTTACAGCGCAAGCAAGGGCGCGAGCGAGATTGTCATCGCCAGCTACCGCGATTCCTTCCTCCGCGCCGAGGGCATGGCCGTGGCCTCCGCCCGTGCCGGCAATGTCATCGGCGGCGGGGACTGGTCCGAGGACCGGCTGATCCCGGATGCCGTGCGGGCCTGGCTCGCCGGCACCACGCTGGAGATCCGCCGCCCGAACGCCATCCGGCCCTGGCAACATGTTCTCGAGCCGGTCAACGCCTATCTCGTTCTCGCCGAACGGCTCTGGGCTGAGCCGGCTCTCGCGGGGGCCTACAATATCGGGCCGCATACCCATGAGGCGGCCACCGTCCGCGATGTGATCGAGCAGGCGCGCACGCATTTCCCGCAGGCCGCCGTGCAATACGGCGACGGCACGGCCGGCCCGCATGAAGCCGGCTGGCTGGCGCTGGAAACCGCCCGCGCGCGGACGCAGCTCGGCATCCGGCCGCGCTGGGATATTGCCGAAAGCATTGCCCGCACCATGGCCTGGTATCGCGCCGAGGCGGAAGGCCAATCCGCAACCGCGCTGTGCGATGCCGATCTCCGCGCCTTCACGGAGGCCGCATGAGCCGCCTCGCGCTCCATTCGCTGCCCCTGGACGGGCTGGTCCGGGTCGACCGCGCCAGGCTGGGCGATCCGCGCGGCTTCCTTGCCCGGATCTTCTGTGCCGACACCCTGCGCGAGGGCGGCTGGAACGCGCCGGTTGCGCAGATCAACCACACCTACTCGGCAGCCCAGGGCACGATCCGCGGCATGCATTTCCAATACGCGCCCCATGCCGAGATGAAGCTCGTCACCTGCCTCCGCGGCGAGATCTGGGACGTGGCGCTCGATCTGCGTCCAGCCTCCCCGCGCTACCTGCATTGGCATGCCGAGATCCTCTCCGCCGAGAATGGCCGCGCCCTGCTGATCCCGGAAGGCTGCGCCCACGGCTTCCAGGCGCTCTCGCCGGATGTCGAGATCCTCTATTGCCATTCCCGCGCCTATGCCCCCGAGGCCGAGGGCGCGGTCAATGCCTTCGACCCCGCTTTCGGGATCACCTGGCCGCTGCCGGTCTCGGTCATGTCCGACCGGGATCGTGGCCATCCGCTGATTGATGACAGCTTCAAGGGAGTTGCCCTGTGAAATGCCGGCATTGCGGCGCGCCGCTCCGTCATCCCTTCCTCGATCTCGGGGCGTCGCCGCCCTCGAATGCCTATCTCACGGCCGCGCAGCTGCAGGCGCCGGAAACCTGGTTTCCGCTCCGCGTCATGGTCTGCGATAATTGCTGGCTGGTCCAGACGGAGGATTACGCGGGTCGCGAAGCGCTGTTCACCGAGGAATACGCCTATTTCAGCTCGACCTCGACAAGCTGGCTGAAGCATTCCGAACGCTATGTTGCGGCGATGCGCGAACGGCTTGCGCTCGGCCCGCAGAGCTGCGTTGTCGAGATCGCCGCCAATGACGGCTATCTCCTGCAATATGTGAAAGCCGCAGGCATCCCCTGCTACGGTATCGAGCCGACCCGCTCGACCGCCGATGCCGCGCGCGCCAAAGGCATCGACATTGTCGAGGAATTTTTCGGCGTGGCCCTTGGCGAGCGCCTCGCCAAAGAGGGCCGCGCGGCCGATCTTACCGCGGCCAACAACGTGCTGGCCCATGTGCCGGATATCAACGATTTCGCCGGCGGCTTCGCGAAACTGCTCAAGCCCTCCGGCGTCTCGACCTTCGAATTCCCGCATCTGCTCAACATGGTCGCGCTGAACCAGTTCGATACGGCCTATCACGAGCATTATTCCTATCTCTCGCTGACCGCCGTCGCGCGGATCTTTGCCGCGAACGGGCTGGCCGTCTTCGATGTCGAGGAAATCCCCACCCATGGCGGCAGCCTGCGCGTCTTCGCCCAGCGCAGCGATACCGGCACGCGGCCTGTCAGCCCGGCAGTCGGTGCGATGCTGGCCCGCGAGGAAGCCGCCGGCATGAAGCGGGCCGAGTACTACGCCACCGTCCAGAAGCAGGCCGAGGCGGTGAAAGATGGCATTGTCGCCTTCCTGATCGACGCCAAGCGCAAGGGCCTGCGCGTCGGCGCCTATGGGGCGGCTGCCAAGGGCAACACCCTCATGAACTTCGCCGGCATCCGGCCCGATCTGGTGCCCTATGTGGTCGATCGCGCTGCGGCGAAACAGGGCAAGTTCATGCCTGGCAGCCGGATCCCGATCGTCGACGAGGCCCATCTCTGGAACGACAGGCCCGATCTCGTGCTGATCCTCCCCTGGAACATCCGCCAGGAAGTGATGGAACAGCTGGCCGGCATCCGCGAATGGGGAGGCAGGTTCGTCGTCGCCGTCCCGGAGCTGGATGTGACATGATCACCATCCACCCGACCGCGCGCATCTCGAAACTGGCGGATATCGAGGATTCGACCCGCGGCACCCGGATCGAGATCGGCGCCCATTCGATGGTCGACAGCTTCGTCAAGATCAAGCCGGTCGGCGGCTCGGGCGACCTCGTGATCGGCGAGCATGTCTACCTCAATTCCGGCTGCGTGCTCTATACCGGCCAGGGGATCCGCATCGGCAATTCGGTGGCCATCGCCGCCAATTGCACCTTCGCGCCGGTCAACCACGCCTACAAGGACGCTTCGCGTCTGATCCGGGAGCAGGGCTTCCTGCCCGGCAAGGGCGGCATCGTCATCGAGGACGATGTCTGGATCGGTGCGAATTGCGTCCTGCTCGACGGAGCCATCCTGCGGCGCGGCTGCGTCGTGGCCGCTTGCACGCTCGTCAAGGGCGAGTTGGAAGCCTACACTGTCTATGCCGGCAACCCGGCCCGCGCCATCGGGAAGCGCACATGACCCGGTTCACCATCCTCGGGGCCAGCGGAACCATCGGGCGGCGCCTTGTCGCCTGGCTGCGCGCGGCTGGCGAGGAGGTCTTCGCGCCGGCCCGGGGCGACGAGGCGATCTGGCGGGAGGATCTCGGCGCCGTCGTGTATTGTATCGGCGTGACCGCCGACTTCCGCTCGCGCCCGCTGGAAACCGTGGAGGCGCATGTCGGCCTCCTGCGCCGGCTGCTGGCGGATGCCCGCTTCGACCGCCTCGTCTATCTCTCCTCGACCCGCGTCTATGGCGGCGCCGCGCATGACGACCAGCCGGTCCGCGAGGACATGTCCCTCGCCGTGAACCCGCATTCGGGCTCGGATCTGTACAACCTCTCCAAGCTGATGGGCGAGAGTCTCTGCCTCCATGGCAGCCACGGCCGCGCCTGTGTCGCTCGGCTCTCCAATGTCGTCGGCGGCGAGGATGCGGATTCGGAGAATTTCATCCCCTCGCTGCTGCGCGATGCCGCGACCGGCCGGATCCACCTGCGGAGCGCGCTCGATTCCGCGAAGGATTACATCCATATCGACGATGTGGTGCCACTCCTCGCCCGGATGGCGCGGGGGCCGGCCACCGGCATCTACAACATCGCCAGCGGCAGCCGCACCACCCATGCCGAATGGATCGACGCCATCACCGCCGCCACCGGCGCGGAAGTGACGGTGGAGCCCGGCGCTCCACGCATCCTGTTCCCGCCCATCGATATCACCCGGATCCGCGCCGAATTCGGCGCCGATCCACGCGAGGCTGTCCGCAGCCTCTTCACCCCCGTCGCCCGGGCCTCGAGCCCGGCCATCGCATCCGCCTGAGGGAGGCACCATGGACCCCGTCAAACAATTCGCCGAAGAACGCCTGGCGCGCCTCGAAGCCTATCAGGGCGATACCGAGTTCCGGCAGCTCTCGCAGGCCTGGCTCGAATCCTCGATGCGGAAGAAATACGTCTACAATTTCGACTGGCTCGGCCGCCCGATCATCCAGTATCCGCAGGATATGTGGGCCGTGCAGGAGCTGATCTGGCAGATCAAGCCGGATCTCGTGATCGAGACGGGCATTGCCCATGGCGGGTCACTGATCCTCAGCGCCAGCATCCTTGCCATGCTCGATTATTGCGACGCCATGGCCGCCGGCACCACGCTTGAGCCCCGCAAGACGAAGCGCAAGGTCATCGGCATCGATATCGATATCCGGCCGCATAACCGGGCCGCGCTGGATGCCCATCCGCTGCGGCCGATGCTGCATCTCGTCGAGGGTTCGAGCATCGCGCCCGAGACGGTCGCCGCGGTCAAGGCCGCCGCCGCCGGCCACAAGACCGTGATGGTCTTCCTCGATTCGATGCACACCCATGCCCATGTGCTGGCCGAACTCGAGGCCTATGCCCCGATGGTCTCGAAAGGCAGCTATTGCGTGGTCTTCGATTCCTTTGTCGAAGACATGCCGGCTGATCTGTTCCCGGACCGCCCCTGGTCGCCCGGCGACAACCCGATGACGGCGATGCGTGAATACCTCAAGGGGCATCCGGAATTCGTGATCGACAAGTCGATCGAGGGCCGGCTGATGGTCACCGTGGCCGCCCAGGGCTTCCTCAAGCGGACAGGCTGAACCAGGGCCCCGGCAGGTCGGGCCCGGCGCCCGCTTTGCTACTTTTGGTTGCATTCGTTGGGCGAGTCAGGAATTGTCCGGAGGTGCGCAACGAGTTGTTTACACCCCTATGGTGAACTCCTCTGACAAGAAGGAGGCCGAACGTGGCCCTGAAAGTTGAGCTCAAGCCCAACGAACGCATCATCATCGGGACCGCGGTTGTCAGGAACTGCGATCAACGCACCAGCCTGATCATCGAGGGCAATGCGCCGATCCTGCGGGAAAAGGATATCCTCAGCCCCAAATCGGCCGACAGCCCGGCCAAGCTGATCTATCTGACAATACAATTGATGTATATTGACGGCAAAGTATCCGAGAACATTGGTCTGTATAATAAGTTTGTGACAGACTTCCAGAAGGCTGTACCAAGTTCTACCAAGATCCTGATGGCCATTCACAACCATATTTTAAACGGCGAGTTCTATAAAGCCCTCAAGGAAGCTAAACAGCTTCTGGCGTACGAGAGGAAACTGTTCGAGCATGCAGCCCGGAATTCAAGCGTACAACAAGACACAGACTCTTGCCCTCAGCCAGCGAGAGCTTGAAGCCCGCGCCCTCCTCAAGGCAGCGAGCAAGCTTCAGTGGCTGAAGGACAATTGGGAGCCGACGATCGCGACCATGGAAGACCCGCTGTCGCATAACCGACAGGTCTGGGCGATCTTCCTCGATGCGGCAACCGATCCGGAATCACCCCTGCCCCAGGAAACCCGGGCCAACATGATCGGCCTGAGCCGTTTCGTGATCAATCAGTGCATGCGGATCCTGTTCGAGCCGGATCCGGCCAAGCTCGACCTGCTGATCGAGATCAACCAGCATATCGCTGCCGGCCTGCGTGGCCGTGGCGGCGAGGAACTGGCTGCCGACAGCCGCGCAGCCGCACCTGTCGCCGCCGCTGTCGGCTGATCGCCTTCCGGCGGAGCCAACCACCGCTAACCTGCCTGAAACGCCCCGCCCGGGGCGTTTTTCTTGAATGGGCGTCTCTCTTTTCTGCCCGCCGGAGCGAAGCTGATCTCAACAAAAAGGGCGCCCCGAAGGGCGCCCGAGACGGGCCGGCCACCGCCATGGTGGCCAAGCCGGGCAAGGCTCAGAGATAGTTGACCAGCGAGAGCTGCGAGAGCCGCGACGTCACGGAATAGCTGGCTTCCAGCGTCGTCTGCAGCGAGGTCAGCTGCAGGATTGCCTCTTCCTTGTTGGCATTCTCGATTTCCGCCAGCAGCGAGGTGAGGAACACCTTCCGATCCTCGTGCCGCGTTTCGGCATCCTCCACCTGCGAGCTGGCCCGGCCGAAATCGCCGTTGATCTCGAGGATCGCGTTCGGCCCGCCGGTCGAGCCGAACACCTGAATCGCGCGCGCCGAAGCCGCATCGAAGCGGTCCTGCGTCGAGGCAAAGCCAGGCGGATAATCATCGGCAAGGAACATGCCGAGCGCGACCATGGATTCGCGCAGGGCGGTCTCGTTGGCCCGCGCGCCGAAATTGATGGTCGTCCCGCCATCCACCTCGGCCTTTTGCGTGTCACGGGCCGCCACGAGCGTATCGTCATCGCCGCGATACCAGATCACGGTCGGCCGGGTGCCGACAGGGGCATAGGCGGTCGCGGTGTTGAAGGGCGGGCCGTCGACGCGGGGCGGCTGGTTGTTGACCGAGCCGGAGAAGAATTCCCGCGCCGCGACGAGGCCGGAAGCAGCGCGCAATTCACCCTGGCCGATCCCGGTGAGGCGGGCATTGATCGCCGCCTGCAGGTTCGCGGCCGTCGCGGCAGGTGTCGCACCGACGGCGAAGACCGTGTCATCCGCCGTGCCGGCCTGATCGACCGCGAAGCCGAGATTCATCGTCTTTCCGTCCGGCAGCTGCACGGTGAAGCTGATCCGCTCGCCGGTCAGCGGCAGGCCGGTGAAGTTCACATCGAGCTGCGGCGGTGCGCCGGCCGGGCCGAGCACCGTCACGTTCGACATCGCGCCACCGACCGAGCCGGCCACGAGCTTGATCCCGAACGGGTTGCCCACGGCATCCTCGGCCAGCGTCACGTTCGACCCGACAAGGGTGGTCGTCATGCGCCCGAGCCCGGTCACGCCGAGATCCGCCTGGCGGCGTTCGTCGATTACCTGCCGGAGGCCGGCATTGGTGCCATCCCCCCACATGATCGTGTTGGGATCGACCACCGGCCGGACATCGCGGGTGCGGCCCGAATAGAGATAGAGCCCCTCATGCTGGTTGTTCAGCGAGGTCACCATCTGCTCGAACTGGGCCTGGACCTGCTTCACCGCGGCCGTGATTTCCGGATAGCCGCCGGTGCCGCGCGTCTCGAGCATGACGCCGCGTGCCTTTTCCACGAGTGTCCGCAGCTCGTTGGTGCTCTGGTCCATGATCTTGAGGCGGATCGAGGTGATGTCGATCACGCTCGAATAGCCATCGGTAATGCCGGTCTGGTTGCGGAAGGTCAGCGAGCTGACCCGCATGTCGCCCAGGCCCCCGAAGGTCTGGGATTTCTTGCCACTGGCAATCTGCCGCTGCAGATCATCGAGCTGGTAGCGCATCTGCAGGAGCATGCGGGCATTCTGCTTGGATTTCAGCATGCCGCCGGCAAAGGGGTAAAGAGAGGTCGAGACATACATGGCTTAGATCCTCAGCAGGGCATCGAACATGTCACGGACGGCGGAGATGATGCGGGCATTGGCCGCATAGATGTTCTGGATCTCGACGAGGTCAGCGAGTTCCTGATCCTTGTCGACGCCGGAAATCGAGGCCGCCCGCTCGCGCAGGGTGGAGAGAACCACTTCCTGCCCTTCGGAAAGGGCCTCGGCATTGCTCGCCGCCTGCGTCTGCGTGGCGATCACCCGGTCCAGGAACTGGCCGGCCGTACCACGATAGACGGCCGTGGAGCCGGTCAGGGAAATGGCCGGGGTAAAGTCGGTCTCCCAGCTCTGGAGCTGGTCGCGCAGGAAGCTCGGCCGCGTCGGATCACCGCTCGACGTGGTCGTCGGCACTGTCTGGTAGACAACGAGGCGGCTCGGATCCGAAAGCAGCAAGGGGTTGACCCGGATGCCGCTGGAATAGCCCCGCTTCTGCGAACCGCTGTCGAACGAGCCGGTATAGAGCTGCGAACCGGCATTCCCGTCGACGAAGAAGGGCAGGGCCGTGCCCTGGTCGGTCAGCGCCGTCGCGGTGGCACGGGCCGAAAGCGCGTTGACGTCGCGGGTATTGCCGGCGCCGTCATCGAGGATCTGGACCACGCCGGCGCCGAGGTCATTGACCGTGAAAGGCGCACCAAGCGCCGTGCCGATTGCCGTGATCGCCGCAGCAAAACCGCCCGAGAAATCGATGCCGTGTTCGATATCGTTCGGATCTGCGGTCGAGCCCGCCGGAAGCGGCAGCGCCGCCGGATCGTTGACCGCGATGAAGGACACTTTCTGCCGCGTGCCCGCCGGCTGGATCGTGTATTCCAGCGTGACGACATTGCCGCTCTGCAGCGCATTGAGATCGAGGTTGAACCCGGTCTGCGGGCCGACAGTTGCGGCCGTGCCGTTGATCGTCCGGTCTCCGAGCGAGGTGGTGACCGCCGCCGCGAATTCGTCGAGATGGGCCTGCGTCTCGACCAGGACGTTGTCGCGCAGGTCGAACAGGGCCGCCATGCTCCCGGACTTGACGAGCCCGTTCCGGGTCAGGTCAACCTGCCCGCCGATCGGATCCGCGATGATCAGATGGCCGAGCGTGGATTGCGCCGGGTCCTGATTGTACAGGCTGTTGGCCGAGACAGCGAAGCGCTCGTCGAATTGCAGCCGGAGGTTCCGGCCCTCGATGAAGAGCGGGCCGCCCGACGTGGTGTAGATGTTGAAGTTGCCGGTGCCGTTATCGAAGGTGCGGATGTCAAAATAGTTCGACAGCTCGTCGATATACTTGTCGCGCTGGTCCAGCAGGCCCTGGCGGGTCGCGGAATCATAGATCTCGTTGAGCTTCTTGGTCGTGACTTCGATGCCCTCGAGCAGCGTGTTCACCTTCTCGGCCTGATCGGCGATCTTCGCCTCGATCTCGCCGCGCATCAGCTGGACATTCTCGCTGAGGCTGTTGAGCGTTGCCGCCATGCTCTGCGCCTGGGCCAGCAGGTTCTGCCGCGCCGTGGGCGAGGCCGGGTCGGCTGCGAGTTGCTGCATCGCCGTCGAGAACTTGCCGAAGATCGTATTGAGGGCGGCTTCCGAACCCGGCTCGCCGAACAGCGAGTCAACACGCCGGAGGTAATCCGCGCGTGTCGAGGAATAGGCCCCGCCGCCGGCCTCGAGCCGCAACTGCTTCTGGAGCAGCGAGTCGAGGACGCGGTTGACCTCGACCTCGAGTACCGCCCCGGCGGTGATGCCGGTGGCGCTGGTCTCCCGCGTCGAGAGGACGCGACGGGTATAGCCGACCGTTCCCGCATTCGCGATGTTGCGCGAGATGAGGTTCATCTGCGAGGAATTCACAGTCAGCCCGGAAACGGCATTCTGCAAGGCGGAGATCAGTCCCATCTTTTCCTCCTTCGCCCGGACCCTTGCGGGCCGGACAACATCGTCATCGGACGATGTTCATGACTTCCTGAAACAGGGGCAGCGCGGTGCTGATGCTCGGCGTCGCGGCCGCTGAGGCCTGCGAGGTGGCGATCACCCGCGGGAATCCGTCTGTGGATTTGATCCGGGCCATGTCCCGCGTGCCTTTGCAGCTCAGCGGCGGCAGACATGGCGAAGAGGCAGGCGCGCCGGCTTTCCCGAAGGCAGCGGCGCGACCTGGCGGCAGGGAGGGCTGGAATGGCGGGTCCGCACCGACGCGCCGGAGCCCGGGGAAGGGCTGTCGCCTCCCCCGGACCCTGCTCGCGATACGCTGCGAAACCCATGTTCATTACTTTGCCCTCAGGCGTTACACGTCTCCGCCTCAGCGGATGATGTTGATCACGTCCTGCAGCATGGACTGCGCGGTGGTGACCACGCGGGTATTGGCCGAGTAGGCCTGCTGCGTGACGATCATCTTCGAGAATTCGTCGGCGATATCCGCGTTCGAGTTCTCGAGGCTGGCGCCGATGATCCCGTCGCCGCCCGAATTGATGAGCGGCTGGCCGGATTCGAGCGTCTGCTCGAAGATGCCGCCGTCATTCCGCTTCAGGAGGTTGGAAGCCGGGAATTCGGCAATCGCGACCTGGGCGAGCGGCACGGTCTGGCCGTTCGAGTAGGACCCCATGATGCGGCCGCCATCGGCCACGTTGATGTCCTGGAGGGTGCCGGTCGGATAACCGTCCTGCGTGATACGGTTCGGGTTCAGCTGGCCGTTCGGATCGGCGAACTGGGTCAGCCCGGTCGTGCCGAAGGTCAGGTTGATCGCGCCGGTGGTCACGCCATCCACGGTGAAGGGCGTGTTGATCACGCCGGTGGCCGGGTTGGTCAGCTGGCCGGCTGCGTTGAACTGCACCGTGTTCGAGATGCGGGTCCATTTGGTCGCCGGACCGACGGCGTTGCTGTCGGAGAGATAGAACAGGCTCCAGGTTTCCGGCGCCGCGTTGGAGGTCTTGCCCCAGCGCATCTGGACATTGATCGGCGAGCCCGCCGCGTCATAGACCGTGACCGACTGGCCGGCGATCGTCTCGTTGAGGAAGTTGGTTTCCTGGGCGGCCGGCAGCGCCGCAAGGTCGTTGGCGGGCGTGAGCAGTTCCGAACCGGGGGTCCCCGGGCTGGCATTGGCCGTCAGCGGATATTTCGGCAGGTTGGCCTCGTATTCGATCGTCGTCGAGGCACGGGCCGCGAGGTTGGCCGAGGGAATCCGGATCACATTGAGCTGCGAACCCGTGATCGCGCCCGTCGTCGGATCCACCTGATAGCCCATCAGGTAGTTGCCGGTGCCGTTGACGAGATAGCCGTTGCGGTCGACCTCGAAGTCGCCGCGCCTTGTGTAGAGGCTGGAGCCCGAGAAGACCGGCTGGCCGGCGGCATCGCCGGTCCGCTGGCGGACGACGAAGAAGCCCTCGCCGGTAATCGCCATGTTGGTGCCGATCTGGCTGGCCTGGATGTCGCCCTGCACCGTGGTGGTGTTGCGGCTGAACGCGCCGACCGAGCCGGACAGCTCACGCCGCGGCGGCATGTCCGGGACGAGATCGGCGAAGGAGGTATCGACGCGCTTGAAGCCCGTCGTACGCGAATTGGCGATGTTGCCGGAGATGTTTTCGAGGGCGAAGCTCTGGGAATTGAGGCCAGAAATCGCCGTCGTCATTGCACCGAAGATACCCATGGACCTGAAACCCCGTCGCGAGCAAATGAACCTGGTGGCGGGAACCGTGACGCGAGACCTGCTGGTCCCCTGCCTGGACAATCAGGTTCGCAAGGGGCGTGCCATCCATTGACGGCCATATATTTCAATGACTTAATAAAAAATACACGCTAGAGTTGCTGGAACTTTCGACCGGAACAGCGGCTCAGCCGGCAGGATTTTCCGCAACCTTTTCTTGTGTCAGGCTCAATTTTGCAACTTCTGATAGTTTAATTTCCGGCAAATGGCGGAACGGCAGGGGGCGGCAGAGGTCGAGGGCGGCAATTCCTACCCTGGCCGTGAGCACCCCGTTCAGGACGCCTTCGCCCAGTTTGGCCGAGAGCCGCGCCGCCATGCCGGTGCCGATGATCTGCCCGAAGGCGGAATCCGCCATGGCCATGCCGCCGGTCACGACGAGATGCCCGAGCACCCGCATCCCGAGCCTCATCAGGCCGATCCCGCTGGCCCGGCCGCCATACAGCGCCGAGAGCCGCCGGATCAGCACAAGGCTCTGGCCCAGCACGAAAGCGAGATCGACAATCGCCTTGGGCGACAGGGCCGTGACGAGCGAAACGCGTTGCGCCGCCTCGGCGATCAACTGCCGTGCCTGCCGGTCCTTCGGGCCGAGCAGGCCCCGCTCCGCGACAGCCGCCAGCGTATCAGCATCATGGATCTCGCCCAGCACGCGCTGGATCTCCGACCGCGCCTGCGCGGTGGTGGCATCCGCCGTGTAGAAGGAGCAGAGGTCGCGCAGCAGCCTTTCGGCCGCAGGCTTCTCGCGCACGGATTCGGCCTGTTCGCGGAGCCGGCCGACCGCCCGCAATCGGAAAATCCCGAAAACCTCTCGGAGGACAAAGACCAGCCCGAGGATCAGCACCGTGCCGAGCAGCCCGAGGGCGGCCATGCCCAGCCAGGGCGCCTTGGTCTGGAGCGACAGCACAAGGCCCCAGGCTGCGTCTGCCAGATAGAGCGTGACAAGCAGCGAAAGCGCCGTCCAGAACAGGCTCGACAGGCTGAACCAGCGGCCCGAGGGCGGCGCGGCGGGCAGCGTGACCGACCCGTCCTCGGCCGGCTCCGGCGCCTCGGTAATCTCGGCATCGCGGCGTTTCGGTCCACCCTCATCGAGGACGAAGGCCTGCGGAACGCGGGAGGGGCGCTCTCCGGCCGGCGCGACAGGCAGGACGCGCGGGGTCTGTTCGCTCATGACAGCTGGTCTCCGAGCAGGAATTCGAGCGCCCGGTCGAGCCGGATATGCGGCAGCCCTTCGGCCTGTTTCCGGGCTTCCGGGCCGGGCGGGCGGAAACGCAGGAAGGAGAGCGGCACAGCGCGCCCGCGGAAGATCACCTCGACATCCTCCGGCAGGTCGCCCGGGAAGAGCGCCGCCTCGGTTTCGCCGTCAAAAAGCGTGTGGCCGAGCCGCTCGCCCGCCATCGGCACCCCGGCGACACAGGGGAGCTCCTGCCCGCCCTGTCGCGCCATGACCTCGCGCGTCGCGCGGATCGAGGCCAGGGCAAGGCTCTCGCTCGGCACGCCGGCCGCCTCCGCCCGGTGATAGGCGCGGCGTACCAACACCCGAAGCAGGGCTTCGAGCCGGTCGTGATTGGTATGGTGCAGATGGTCGGCCTTGGTGGCCACAAAGAGGACCCGCGTGACACGCGGCGCGAACAGGCTCGCCAGCAGCGAACGCGAACCGATGCGGAAGGCGGCCAGCACGTCGACCAGCGCCGCTTCGAGATCCGCCAGTGCTTCCGCCCCGCCATTGAGCGCCGAGAGGACGTCGACCAGCACGACCTGCCGGTCGATCCGTGAAAAATGGTCGACGAAGAAGGGCCGGACGATCCGGCTCTTGTAGGCCTCGTAGCGGCGGGCCATCACAGCACCGAGGGATTCCGCCGCGCCGCTCCCCGCCCCGCCGGGCAAGGGCGCAAAGGTCAAGGCCGGCGCGCCCTCGAGATCGCCGGGCATCAGGAACCGCCCCGGCGCCAGCGCCGACAGCCCGCGCCCGTCATCGCGGCAGGCCCGCAGCGCCGCACCGAAAAGCTCGGCAAGCCGGCGGATCCCGGGCTCCTCCGCCGGGCCGGCCGGATCGACCGCCTGCGCCGCGGCGACAAACGCCGCGAAAGGCTCGCGGCGCTGGCCCTCGCCGGCTTTCGAGAAGATCTCGGCCGAGAAGGTCGCGTAATCCTTGGCCAGAAGCGGCAGGTCGAGCAGCCATTCCCCGGGATAATCAACGAGGTCGAGCGAGAACCGCGAGGCGCCACCGCCGATCAGCCCGCCGAGATAGCGCTGGCGGCTTTCATACTCGATCTCCAGGCTGAGCCCGGAAATGGCGCGGGTCGATTGCGGCCAGTGCCGGTCAGGCCCGGTCAACGTGGCAAGATGCTCCTCGTAGGCAAAACGCGGAAGCGCATCATCGGGGTGCTGGACCACGCGGGCCGCGGCGATCCGCCCTTCCGCCATGGCCTTGAAGGCGGGCATGCGGCCGCCCGAGACCAGCGCATGGACCAGCCCGGTGATGAAGACTGTCTTCCCCGCCCGCGACAGGCCGGTCACCCCGAGCCGGAGCGACGGATTGCCCAACGTGCCGAGATAATGTCCGAGATTGGCCGTTCCGGCCTTGATGTCCTCCCAGAGCGAGCCGGGGGGAACGGAACTGTCCTGTGCCATGCGCGATGTTTCCCGCGTTAGGAATGGCGATCCGCCGCCGCGCTGGCAAGGGGTGGCCGGTTCAATCCTCGTCGATGCCGCCCAGCATGGCGGGCGTGATGAAATGGCGGAGCTGGCACGAGGCCTGGTCGATGCCACCCCAGTCCCCCTGCAAAGCCAGGTGGACGAGCCCGGCTGTCGGCAGCTTCCGCTCGAGCCGGCGATAGGCATCGTCATCGCCGCCAGGCAACCCGGCGAGATAGAGCGCGAGCGCGTGGAAGCCGGGATTATGGCCCACCATCAGCACGGCCGAGGCCTCATCGGGAAGGTCCTGCACCAATCGGAACAGCCGCGCCGGCGTGGCCTCGTAGATCGACGGCTCGATGAGGGGCTCGAGGTCGGGCATCACGGTGCGGAGGCGCGCGAAGGTCTCGCGGGTCCGGCGCGCATCGGAAACCAGCACGCGATCGAAACGCGGCTGGATCGTCTTCAGGCGCGCGCCGACCAGCGGCACGGCGCTCTCGCCGCGCGGCGCCAGCGGGCGGTCATGATCGGCGATGCCTTCCGGCCAGGCAGATTTGCCGTGTCGAAGCAGGAACAGATGTCGCATCGCCGCATGCACCCTTGAACGGCCGGCCCCTCTGCCGGCACAAAGCACACCCCTCTTTGACGCGAGGCGCGGGAACATGCAATGGAACTGCGGCACTCGACGGCAGAAGCAGGGGCTCCATGGCAGAAGCGCTACAGGATTTTCTTTACTCCCACCGGGCGAAGCCGTTCACGGCCTCGCTGGATCTGCGCCTGACCGCCACGAGCCTGAGTGCCGAACGCGGCCGTTCGCACCAGACCTACCCGCTCGACCGGATCGAGCGGATCCGGCTGTATTTCAGCCCGCGCAATTCCGCCCGCCAGGTCTTTGTCTGCGAGGTCCGCGCGGCAGACGGGGCCTCGGTTCGCTTTGACAATCTCAGCTGGATCTCGCTCGTCCAGACCGAGCGGCTCGATCAGGGCTTCCGCCGCTTCGTCCTCGAACTCATCGCGCGGGCGGCCGCGCAGAATCCGGGACTGAAGCTCGAATGTGGCATTTCGCCCCTGCGCTACCGACTGATGCAGGGTGCCGGGTTCGGTCTGCTGGCTGCCCTTGTGGTCAGCGCCGGCCTTGCCGCCTCGAACGGCTCGAGCCTTGTGGCCATGGCCTGCCTCGGCCTCTCGGTCTATTTCGGCTTCTGGCTGACGAGCTTCCTGACACGCAACCGGCCGGGGCGTTTCCCGGCCGATGCCGTCCCGGACAGGGTTCTTCCCGCCGTCCCTATTGCCGGATGACGAGGACCGAGCAGGTGGCGTGCCGGACAATGGTGGTCGCGAACGAGCCGACCAGATAGGTGGCCAGCGTCGGCCAGTGCGAGCCGCAGATGATCAGGTCGGAATGGCTGTCGCCGGCCTCCGCCACGACCTCGTGATACACGCCACCATTCCGGACCGCCGTGGAAACACGCCCGGCCGGCAGGCCCAGCCCCTCGGCGAGGGCACGCAGCTCCGCCTCGACGCGCTCCTTTTCCTGGGTCTCGAATTCCGGCGCGACATATTCCATGTAGCTCGCCGGCACGATCGGCATCACATAGAGCAGGCGAATATCGGCGTTCCACGAGGCGGCAAGGCCCTTGGCCGCATCGAGGGCCGATTTCGTGATGGCTGCTTCATTCAGATCGACAGGAACGAGAATCTTCTTGAACATGGCACCGCCCTCCGGATGGGCACCACCCTGGCGCCCGGACACAGGGCAACCCTAGACCCGCCGCATCCGCTCCGCTTTGCTCAGGATCAAGCCGCGCAGGACAAGGGAATGATCCCGGGCACGCACGCGATGTCCGGCAAGAAAGCGATCCCGGGCAAGAAAACAATTGACGCCACCCCGGCATCGGCGTGATCTCGCGGCAACATCTCCTGATCCCGCGAGTCCCCATGTCCGCGATCGACCCTTCTGCCGCACCACCGGCCCCCTTCATGGCCCGGATGCGCAGCCAGCCGCTCTATTTCCTGATGGCGCTGGCCTTCATCAACATGTTCGGCTTTGCCGGCTGGCAGACGCTGTTCAACAATTTTGCCAAGGAAGCGGCCGGCTTCTCCGGCGCCGAGATCGGCCTCGCCCAGACCATCCGCGAGATCCCCGGCTTTCTCGCCTTCACGGCGATCTTCTGGTTCCTGGTGATGCGCGAGCAGGTCGTGGCCTATGTCTCGCTGCTGATCCTCGCCGGAGGCATTGCTCTCACCGGCTTCTATCCCGGCCTGACCGGACTGCTCGTCACCACCTTCATCATGTCGGTGGGGTTCCATTACTTCGAGACGGTCAACCAGTCGCTCTCGCTGCAGCTCTTCCCGAAGAAGGATGCGCCGCGGATGATCGGCCGCGTGGCCGGAGCTGCCGCCTCGGCGCAATTCCTTGTCTATGGCGGGCTCGCCCTGCTCTGGTGGGCCGGCTACCAGAGTTTCCCGCTCCTGTTCGGGCTGATCGGCCTCGTCTGCATGGGTTTGACCATCCTTTGCCTCGGGTTCTTCGCGAAATTTGATGGCGATGTGCCGCAACGCAAGACGATCGTGCTCCGCAAGCGTTATTGGCTCTATTATGCGCTGACCTTCATGAACGGTGCGCGGCGGCAGATCTTCACCGCCTTTGCCGGGTTCCTGCTGGTCGAACGATTCGGCTTCCGCGTGCCCGATATCGCGATGCTGATGCTCGTCACCTCGGCGCTGAACACTTTCGCCGCGCCTCGCCTTGGCGCGCTGGTCGGAATCTGGGGCGAAAGGCGGACGATCGCCTTCGAGAACATCACGCTGATCCTCGTCTTCCTCGGCTATGCGATGGCCAGTGCCGGATGGTTTGCCGCGATGCTGTTCGTGATCGACGGGATCTTCTCCACGTTGGTCATCGCCCAGCGCACCTACATGCAGAAGATCGGCGATCCGGCGGATATGGCCCCGACAGCGGCCTGCGCCTTCACCATCAACCATATCGCCGCTGTGGTGATCCCGGTGACATTCGGGCTGATCTGGCTGAAGAATCCGAGCTTCGTCTTCTTGCTGGGGGCGGGCATCGCCACCACTTCGCTGCTGCTCTCGTTCCTCGTGCCGCATGATCCAGGCCCGGGCAACGAGACGACGCTGAGCCGCCCCGAACCCGGCGCAGCGCCCCGCCCGGCGGAGTGACGCTCAGAACCGGGTGGTGAATTCCACGAGCCAGTCCGGCATGGCGTTGACAAGCCCGGCCTCGATTCTCTTGTCGAGGCCGGTCAGGATCATCAGTCCCATGGCCAGGAAAACCAGCGCGAAACCGAGTTTGCCCCGGCCCGACATGGCGAAGCCCATCAGGGCCGCCTTGCGTCGGCCGAGCGCCTCCCGCGTGCCATAGGCCAGCGCGAGCATCACACTCGACGCGCCCAGAGAGAAGAACGCCATGGCGATGGCCGCCTGCATCACGGTGCCGGTCTGCGCCGCGAGGCCGATCGCCGCGAAGAGGCTCGGCCCGGCGCAGGGGCTCCAGACGGCGCCGAGCAGCAGGCCGGTCACGAACTGCCCCTGCGGGCCAGAGAGCGCCAGCCGGTCCAGGAACCCGGAGGCCCGGTCAGCCAGCGGGCCAAGGCCTGTGGCAAAGACCGTCTGCGCCTGCGGGACGAGCATCGCGGCGCCGATGACGATCATGATGATGGCTCCGGTGATCCGGATCCCGTCCTGTGACAGGCCGATCGCCGGCCCGATCGAGGCGATGAGCGTGCCCAGCACCGTAAACGAGACGCTCAGCCCTGCCATCAGCCAGAGCGGTCCCGCCCTGCCCTCGCGCAAGGCTGTGGCCAGCACGAACGGGATCATCGGCAACACGCAGGGATTGAGCGTGGTCAGCGCCCCGGCGAGATAGGCAAGAAACAGGGTCTGCATGATCGGCCCTTCCGGGATCTGTTTCCCGAGCCTGACCCCATCCGGTCTGTCACCGGCAAGTCACGACCGCGTGTCGCGGCCCTCAGGCCTGCCGCGCCGGGGTATGGACGACGAGACCGTCCAGCGCATCCGAGACCTTGATCTGGCAGGAAAGGCGGGAATTGGGCCGGACATCGAAGGCGAAATCCAGCATGTCCTCCTCCATCGGAGCGGCAGCACCGACAGCCGCTGCCCAGGCCTCGTCGACATAGACATGGCAGGTGGCGCAGGCACAGGCCCCGCCGCATTCCGCCTCGATCCCGGGGATCGAGTTGCGGATGGCGGTCTCCATCACCGTGGCGCCATTTTCCGCATCGGCGCTGCGATGGGTTCCCGAGGAATCGACGAAGGTAATCTTGGCCATGCCCTGCTCCGGTTGACGAAAGGTCAGCGGGGAATAGGACGCCCCGCGCCGGTTGACGAGGGGGGAGACACAAAAAAACCTGTCATGCGGCCTGCTGGACATCCTCGATGGCGAGGATGGCGGTCCGGATGGCGAGGCCGAGCCGCTCGATCGCGCCCCGCCAGCTGGCTTCCGTTGCCTCGAAGAGGGCCTCGCAGGCCTCCGCCTCGGTCGCAACATGCCAGGCACCGACAGACCGCGCCGACCCCTTGAGCGTGTGCGCGAGCTCGAGACGCGGCTTGCCCGGTGGCGTCAGTTCCATCTGGGCCAGGATCGAGCGGGCCTGGACGACGAAGAGGTTCAGCACCTCCCGCTCCAGGCTGCGATCCCCCAGGGTCTGCCGCGCGAGATGCACAAGATCGATCGGTCGCTCGAATGATGCCGCGGCGTATTCGCCGGGAATCCCGCCTTTGTGATGCATGGAATCCAAATCCCCGTTCCAGGCTGCTTGCCTCTGCCGGCAGGATGGCGCTCCACCCGTTAATGGCCGGCGAAATGCTTGCCACTCGGCGGGATGTCCTTCGAACAGGGTGACGAGGGCGTTAACGAAGTTTGCAGATCGTTAACAGTTTGTGTTTCCGTTCGCGCTGCGGAAAAGTAAACTGCTGACCATCTGGTGGAATGCCCGGTTTCTCCGGGCGTGGCCGTCGCGCCGTCCGACGGGTGGTCCGGCACGGCGACTGAAGGGTGATCGGGAATGTCGACACACAAGAAGAGCAAGGATCCGGCCGAGGCCGCCTTTTCGGCAATCGAGGAGGCCCTGGGCATTTCTTCCGGCCCTGCCAATGGTGCGCCCGCCACGGAAGACAAGGCGGCGGACGGCACGCCCCGCCTGCCGCGCGTCGAGGATCTCGATATCTTCAAGCCGGTGGATCCCGAGCCTGCCGCCCCCGAGGTCGCCGCTCCGGTCGTAAAGGCCGGTGACAAAGCGTCAGAGCGCAAGACGCCGGACGTGAAGGCCGGAACCCGGACCGAAGGCAAAACACCCGACACCAAGACACCCGAAGTCAAGGCGCCCGAAGCCAAAGCCCCCGAGGCTCCCGCCACGAAGAAGGCTGCCCCCGCTGCCGAGACCGCCCTCGAGGCAAAACCGGCCACGCCCGACCTCGTGGCCGAGCGTGAGGCTGCCGCCAATCCCGTCAGCGACAATGCCGTCCTCGCCGGCGTGAAGGCCCGCCGCCAGGCCAACCAGCAGATTCCGCCGCCGCCTACCATGCCGGAACGCCTCGAGGCCGAGGAACCCGCGCCGCGGCCGGCCGCCCGGAGCGGACGTACGGCGCCGGTCCTGCCCGCCAATGACGATATGCGCGCCACGGTGGCCGAACTGCTCCAGCCGCTGAACGAGCCGGCGCCGCGTGGCCCGCTGGTGGTCGCGACCCTGCTTTCCGCGCTCTGGCTTGGTGGTGCAGGCTTCCTGTTCACCCGGCCGGATGGCTTCCTGCTTGATGCCGCCGGTGCCCTGCGCAGCGGGATCGAGGGCACGCTGGTTCTCGCCGCGCTGGCCGTTATCGTCCCGGTCCTCTTCTTCTTCACGATGGCGATCCTGCAGCGCCGCTCGCGCGAGCTGAAAACATCGGCCCGCGTGATGGCCACGGTGGCCGCGCGGCTTGCCGAACCGGAAGTCGCCGGGGCCGAGACAGTCTTTACGCTGGGCCAGGCTGTCCGGCGGGAGGTTTCCTCCATCGGCGACGGCATCGAGCGGGCCGTTTCCCGCGCGGGCGAGCTGGAAAGCCTCGTCCATGGCGAGGTGACCGCCCTCGAACGCTCCTATGCCGACAACGAATACAAGATGCGCGCGCTGGTGAACGAACTCTCGGCCGAGCGCGAAGCGATCATGGCGACGGCCGAACGCATCCGCGCCACGATCGAGGCGGCCCATCATGGGTTCTCGGCCGACATCACCAAGGCCAGCGGCTCCATTTCCTCGGCCATCGAGGATGCCGGCGGGCGTGTCAGCTTCCTGATCGGCGGCAAGCAGGACGAGATCGTCGCCACGCTCGACCGCACGGCCCTGCATCTTGGGGATCTCATCTCCGAGCGTACGAAGGAACTGGCTGGCCAGCTGGGCAGCGTCACCCGGGAAACCGGCGAATTGCTGGTGCAGGCCCGCGCCGAGCTGGTCAGCGAACTCAGCCGCACCGGGCAGGAACTGGTCGGCGAGATCAACCAGACCTCGGCCAGCTTCACCGGCACGCTGATCGAGCATACCCGCAATGCCACGGCCGCGATCGAGGATGTCTCGGCGCAGACGACCGAAGCCCTCCGCATGGCGACGTCCGGCCTGGTAAACGAGTTCCAGGATGTCGGCTCCATCACGGTCCGCGCCCTGAGCGAGGTGGCCGATACCTCCACCCGCACCCTGCGCGAAGTGGCTGACAGTTCCGCAATGACGTTGCGGGAAGCCACCGAGCAGTCGACCGCCACCTTCCGCGAAACCAGCTCGGAAATCGTCAATGCGCTGAGCCTTGCGGCCGATTCCTCGACCCGCATGATGCAGGAAACGAGCGAGACCACCGCTACCCGGCTGATCGAGGCCAGCAACCAGGCGACGACAGTCTTCCGCGATGTGTCGGAAAACGCGACGATACGGTTCCAGCATGTCGCGGTGGAATCGACCCGCAACATCGAGGAAAGCCTCCAGAACTCGACGGCCGCCTTCCGCGAGGCCGGCCTGGCCCTCAAGACCGAGTTCGACGAGACGGCCTCCATCGTCAATTCGGCCTTCTCCGAGAATGGCCGTTCGATCATGGAGACGGTCGGCGCCCGCGCCATCGAGATCAACGAGGCCATGCGCAATGCCTCGAGCGAGCTGATCGAGGCGATGGAAAACCGCGGCATGGAGGCCAGCCGGATCATCGAGGAACAGGGCACGCGGGTAGCGGAAACCATTATCCTGCGCGGCACGGAACTGTCCGAGCGTCTCCTCGGCGGCGCCAGCTCGCTGGAATCGACGCTGCGCGAGAATGCCGGCCTGATCGAGAGCAATCTCGATACCGGCACGGCCCGCCTTGCCGATATCCTGACGCATCACACCGAGGGCATGAACCGCACGCTGGGCAACGCCACCGAGATGCTCGGCAACACGATGCAGGCCAAGACCAACCTGGTCGAGGCACATCTCGACAATTCGACCAGCCGCATCGCCACCCTGTTCGACAGCCAGGCCAAGACGCTGGCCGGCAATGTCGAGCAGATGATCGGCACGATCGAGGACACCCTCAAGAGCCAGACCAGCAGCCTCGAATCGACCCTTGTCGAGCGCGGCATCTCGCTGGCAGACCTGATCTCGACCCGGATCACCCAGGCCAACGAGGCCTTCGGCATCGCATCAGAAAGCCTGGCGACGTTGATCACCGAGCGGACGCAGGAAGCCAGCAGCGGCCTGCGCGAGGAAATCGCCACGTTCGGCGCCAGCTTCCAGCGGGAAGCAGCCAGCGCCACCGAACGCCTTGCCAATTCCGGCCGCGAGGTGGTCCAGGCCATCTCGACCCATGGCGCGCGCGTCAATGAGGCGCTGGCCAACAATGCCATCCGCCTCTCGGAAAGCGTCAACGAGCGCACGGCCGGCCTGAGCGAGAAGTTCGAGACCTTCGAACGCATCTTCGTCGAGAAGGCGGATTCGCTGGAATCGACGGTGGTGAACCGTTCGGCCTTGCTCACCGAAACCCTGCAGGAGCGGACCGGCGATGTCACCAGGACGCTCGAAAGTCTGCTCAACCGCATCGAGACCGGCCTCGACAGCCGGGCGAAATCGCTTGGCGATGTCCTTGCCCTGCGCACGATCGAGCTGACCAAGGTCATCAACGAGAGCGGCTCGGAGATCGGCGGCTCCTTCGAAGTCCGGATCAAGGCTTTCGAGGAGAAGGTGGTGCAGCCGCTCTCCAGCCAGATCGGGGAGCTGGAAAGCCGCACCGATGGCGCTGCCGCGCGCATTTCCGACCGCATCAACCAGAGCGCGGAATCCCTGCTCGTTCGCGCCGGGGAGGTCGAGCGCAGCCTGACGACGCTGAGCCGCGATGTCGGCGGCGAGCTGATCGCCCGCGCCGAGGCGCTCTCCACGGCCCTGGCCGGCAAGACCGAGGAGATGGCACAGGCCTTCGACACGCGCAGCGGCAGCTTCCTGAAATCGCTCGATGCCCGCTCCAAGACGCTGCTGGCCGGGATGGAAAGCGCCACCGGCGAACTGGCCGAGCGCGTCACCCGCTCGCTCAACGAGCTCAATGCGGCCATCAGTTCCGGCTCGGAAACATCGCTCGGCCATATCGTCGAGGCCAATGACAAGCTCCGGAACGAGGTTTCGGGGCTGCTGGGCCGCCTGACCGACGCGAACCAGCTGCTCAGCACGATCGTCGGCTCGGCCAGCCAGAGCCTTGGCGAGGTCGAGGCCCGGATGGCAGACCGTATCCGCGGCCTCGAAGCCACCCTGGCGGCGATCCTCTCGGCTTCCCGCGAGGGGTCGGATGCTTTGGCCCTCAAGGTCGAAGCCATCCGCAATGCGTCGGGCGACGTGCTCAATCACAGCGAGACGATTGCCCGCAGCCTGGAGGAGCGCACCGGCGCCCTGCAGAGCCTGACCGGCAATCTCGCCAGCACGCAGACGCAGATCACGCGCATGCTGGCTGAACGTCAGGAAGCCTTCGAAGCGCTGGCCGGCACGCTTGAGAACCGCGTCGAGGATATCGACTCGATGCTCCGCTCCTTCTCGGCCCTGGTCGAGGAGCAGCTCGGCACTGCCCAGGCCAAGGCCCGCGAGGCCAGCACGCTGGTGCACGAGACGGCCGAAACCGCCGCCAATGCCATTGGCACGCAATTCGAGCGGGTGCGCATCGAGAGCGGCAAGGAGCGCGAGCGCACCGCCGCGAGCCTGCGTGCCGCCTACGAACAGGCCAACACGGAAATGACGACGCTGTTCCAGCGTGCACTGGAAGGCTTCGGTGCCACGGCGCAGCAATTCCGGCAGGCATCGCTGGAGATCCAGCGTGAGCTCGAGACGACCCGCCAGGTCCTTCAGACCGGCGGCCTCGAAATCCCGCGGGAGGCCCGCGAGGCCAGCACGAATCTCCGCCGGGTCGTTTCCGACCAGGTCCGCGCGTTGAATGAACTCAGCGACATCGTCCAGCGCTCGGGCGCCGGGCTCGACACGGCCCAGCCGGCGGCCTTGCGCCGCGCCGAGCCGGAGCCCCCGCGGCTGGCCACGCCGGCTTTCCGCCCGGAGCCCCCGCCGCCACAGCGGCCCGAACTTCGCCCGCAGCGGCCGCTGGCCCCGCAGCCGGCGCCGCCCCGCCAGGGCGGGTCATGGCTCAGCGGCCTCCTCGAGCGTGCCTCCGATGACGAGGCTCCGATGCCGGGCGCCCGGTCGCGCGCGCCGGAGCAGCCCTCCGCCAGCCGGATCGAATCGCTGGATTCGCTCTCCGTCGATATCGCCCGGATGATCGATCACGAAGCGGCGGTCGACCTTTGGGAACGGTACCGCAAGGGCGAGCGCAATGTCTTCACGCGCCGCCTTTACACGATGCAGGGTCAGGAAGCCTATGAAGATATCCGCCGCCGCTACCGTCGGGACAACGAGTTCCGCAAGACGGTGGATGCCTATGTCGACCAGTTCGAGCGCCTGCTCGGTGAGGTAGCCGGCGATGACCGGGATTCGCTGGTCGCGCGCACCTATCTGACCTCGGAGACCGGCAAGGTCTATACAATGCTGGCCCATGCAGCCGGGCGGTTCGACAGCTGACCGGCCAGTTTCCCGGCTTGCCCGGCATCGGACTGGCGGTTTCTGCTGCCTTCCCGTTAGAAAAGCGAGGGCGGCTGCGGCCGCCCTTTCCTGTTTGGAAATCTGGGCGGCTGCGGCCGCGCTTTCCTGTTTGGAAATCTGGGCGGCTGCGGCCGCCCTTGGCATGTCATGCCCGTTCGCCGCAGAGAGGCGTCGCCCAGCCTGTCTGATTGTTGGAACAAGAAGACAGAACCTGTCCGGCTTTGCGACAGGGGCGTATCCTCGCGGCAGGACAGAACCAGCCTCATACCGGTAGATCCGCTGTCAGATCCGGGCGGAAACCCAGCGCACGATATCACGCAGCAGCGCCTGGTTGGCCACGTCGAGCGCCGCTGTCGCAGCCGCGCCGGATACGCCGCCACCGGCCACGCGCTGGGAGAAGACCTGCCCGGCCAGGATGCGCCCGGAACGGTCATTGACGATCTTCACCGACACCTCCACCACGGCCTCGCCGGTCCGCTCGTCGAGCCCGAACCGGCGGATCTCGGAATTCAGCTGCGCCGCCGGGACCAGCCGATCACCCGGCCGGCCGACCGCCTGGATCCTCTGGCCATTCTCGAAGGTCTGGATCAGCCGCACCTGCAACAGCTTCGGCAGGCGGTCTGCCCATTGCGCGTCCGGCAGATAGGCGATGCTGCCCTCGCGCGTGGTGATGACGATGCGCGGCGAATCGAACGCCTGAAGCGCTTGCGGCTCGGCCACGACGAGGAGGCCCCGACCCCGGCCCGACGCGCCGATATCGCCGGGCGCCGTCAGGTCATAGGTCGTCGGCGCCGCGCCGGATGCGCAGCCCGCCAGCAGGAGGCCCAGCGCGGCAACACGCAGAAACGCGCCGGCCCTCATCCCCGAAACCAATCGCACGCGACCAACCATTCCCGAGCCCTATCGCCTGTATTCGGGGATATTGGATTGGCCGCCAAAGAGCAATTGCGAAGGGTTTCGCTCCAGCGAGCGGACGGCCCGCGAGAGATCGGAAACCGCCTTGCGCGACTCCGCCGCCAGCGCCTCGATATCCCGGAGGCCCGGCCCGGTGAAGCGGTTGATGCCGGCGGTGATTTCGGTGGTCCGCTTGTCGAGGTTGGCCGCCAGCACGCGAATGCTCTTCGCTGTCTCGGCAATCTCGTTCATCAGCCCGGACATCTGCCCGTCCTGGCCCGAGCCAAGGAACTTCTCGGCACCGGCCATCACATTGTCGAGCCGGCTCGCTGCCTGGCTCACCCTGTCGGTGATGCGACCGATCTCCCGGATTGTCTGGTCAACGCCTTCGGCATTGCGGCCGAGCGCATCGGAAAACTTCTGCACGCCATCCAGCGTGCCGGCAATCTTCTGGCTGTCGAGCGCACGGGCCACGCGCGAGATCTCGTCCAGAGCGGTATCCAGCTTGCCGGCGCTGGCATTGAGGGATTTCGCGAGTTGCGCGGTATCGTTGAGCAAGGCCGTGACATTCTGTCGTCCATCGCCGAGGGCTTCCGAGAAGGAGGCGATGTTCCGCACGGCCCGGTTGACCTCGTTCGCATCAACCGCCCGGACCAGCCCTTCGGCCTGATCGACGAACCGTTCGAGCCGGAGCGAGAGCGAGCCGACCTTCTGGCTCATTTCGCCGACATTCGCGAGGAAAGAGGCCACGCCGGAGGAATTGTCCGCCAGCGCCTTGGAAAAGGCTTCGACATTCTTCACCGTGGCAATGACGGAGCCTTCGCTCTGCGCCATCAGGGTATCCGCCCGGGTAAGGACGGAATCGATCTTGCCGGAAAGGCGTTGCAACGTCTCGAGAATATCCTGGTAGTCGGACCGGTCCGCAAAGAGCAGCGGCCGGCCAGTGGGATCAGCGCTGGTCAGGGCAGGCGCGTTTCCGGCCCCGCCCGTGAGTTGCACGGAGGCCACGCCGGTCAACCCCTGGTATTCGAGGCGGGCGCGGGTATCGGTCCGGATCGGCGTCTGGCGGTCGACCTCGATCGTGGCCATCACCTTCCCCGGGTCGGCGGGCATGATCTCGATCGCGGTCACCTCGCCGACGCGAAGCCCGTTGAACCGGACAACCGACCCTTTCGACAGGCCGGAAACAGAGCCGACAAACACGATGCGATAGGCGGAACGGTCGCCGTTCTCGCCCGCGCGCTTGAACCAGTAGACGAACCCGAAGGCACCGGCGATGACAGCCAGCGTGAAAAGCCCGACCAGGGCATAGTTCGCGCGGTTTTCCATCAGGCTCCCCGTTCCAGGGCATCTTCAGGACAGCGATGATCCGCTCGCCTGAAGATACGTTCGAATTTTCACGTCGCCCGGCCGCCGGCCGGTTGCGTGTACACATGGCTCGCGCGGGCGCGCGGTCCGTTGAAATACGCCTGAAGCCAGGGATGGGATTGCTTTTTCATCTCATCCAGTGGTCCGGTGTGAAGAACGCGACCATCCCCGAGTGCGGCAATACGGTCACAGATGCCCGCAAGACTGTCGAGGTCATGCGTTACCATGAAAACGGTAAGGCCCAAAGTCTTCTGCAGGGTGGCGATCAACTCGTCGAAATCAGCCGCGCCGATCGGATCGAGGCCGGAAGTCGGCTCGTCGAGGAACACGATTTCCGGGTCGAGCGCGAGGGCACGGGCCAGGGCGACGCGCTTGATCATGCCCCCCGAGAGTTCGGAAGGAAACCGTTCAGCCGCCTCGGGCTTCAGGCCGACAAGGCGCAGTTTCACCATCGCCATCTCGTCGAGCAGCGATTCCGAAAGATCCAGATATTCCCGCATCGGAAACTGGATATTCTGCTTCACGGTGAGCGAGGAAAACAGGGCGCCGTGCTGGAACAGCACGCCCCAGCGCCGCTCGATCAGCCGGCGGCGCTGGGGCGTAAGCTGGGACATGTCATGCCCGAAGACCCGCACCCTGCCCTTCCGCTGATGGACAAGGCCGATGATCGTGCGCAGCAGGACCGACTTGCCGGTGCCCGAGGCGCCCACGACGCCGAGGATCTCGCCCCGCCGGACATCCAGCTCGAGCCCGTCCATGATGAGCCTCTCCCCGAACCCCACGGTGAGATCGCGGATCTCGATGATGGGGAGACCCAGTTCGGGCGGCGGATCGGGGCGTTCATTGGCGGGGGCGGGCCGGCTGAAAATGCTCATGCCGGCCTCAATAGTTGATCGCTGCAAAGAACATCGCGAACATCCCGTCCACCACAATCACCACGAAGATGGACTTCACCACCGAGGCGGTTGTGTGGCTGCCGAGCGATTCCGCGCTGCCGCGGACAGCGAAGCCTTCGATACAGGCGATGATCCCGATCACCAGTGCCATGAAGGGCGCCTTGATCATGCCCACCATGAAGGTGTTGAACCCGATCGCATTCTGCAGCCGGGAGAAGAATACATCTGAACTGACGCCGCCATAAAAGAAGGCGACCACGGCTCCGCCGGCAATGCCTGCCATGGCCGCGAGGAAGGTCAGCAGCGGCAGGGCGATCATCAGCGCGAGAATCCGGGGAACCACCAGCACCTCGAGCGGGTCGAGCCCCATCGTCTGGAGAGCATCCACCTCCTCGCGCATCTTCATCGACCCCAGCTCGGCGGTGAAGGACGAACCGGACCGCCCGGCAATCATGATGGCCGTCAGCAGAACCGCCAGTTCGCGCAGCACGAGGATACCGAGCAGGTCAGCCACGAACTGCACGGTGCCGAACGTCCTGAGCTGGAAGATCGATTGCTGCGCGATGATGGCCCCGACGAGGAACGAGATCAGCATGATGATCGGCACCGAACGCAGGCCAACCCGCTCGAGCTGTGTGACGACCGAGGCGATGCGCAGTCGCGCCCGGCCGGTCAGCAGACGCCCGAACGCCGCGACGACCGCGCCGAAAAAGGCGACGCCGTTCGACAGGTCGCGCCCGGCATCCACCACCGCCTCGCCGACATCCGACAGCATGTCATAGGCGGGGGCGAGCGAGCGGCGGTCTCCGGCGGCCGGCGGCGGCGCGAAGGAGACCTCGTCGATGAGGATCTTCTGGCTTTCCGTGGCGCCCTCGATCCGGACGGAACGGCCCGCTTCCGTCAGCCGGTTGCGGAGCCGGAACACGAGATAGGCCCCGAGCGTATCGAGCGCCACCAGCCGGTCGAGGATCACGACGAGGGCCCCGTCATGATGCGTGCCGGCTTCAGCCATCTCGGCGACAAGGCGTTCGAGCGCATCACCATGGGCGGCATCCCACGAACCGTCGAGCCGGATGATCGCTTCCCCGGCTTCCCCCTTCGCGAACTGGGCATGCGGTATGGCCATGGCACCCCGTGATGGCGCAGGCTGGAGCGCGCCATTCGTTAACGGAGAGCTAACATCCGCCCTCCGCAGCGGCAAGGACGGCAACGCCACAGCCGCGGGACAACGCGCGCTAAGCGCCCATTAACTGTTTGAGGGCACGCTCGCGATCATGCGGGAATCACGCCCGGAAACCAGATATCTGCTTGCCCGGAGGGGGCGCGCATGTCGTCGATGATCGTCCAGCCGCCGGATCACGAGCACGCCTACGAGCAAATCGAGGCTGCTGTCATGGAAACGGCGCGTGGCCGCTGGTTCCTGCAGGAATATGCACGGCGCAACCGGCAGTCGGACACGGTGATGGTGCTGGGCGCGATCGAGCGCCTGCAGCGTCAGCTCATCGATACGCCCGCCCTTGCCGCACCGGCACCTGTTGTCCATGCCGTCCAGCCGCTGCCCTATGAGCGGCTGCAGGGTGACATCATCGAAATGGCCCGCGCCATTGCCCGCGCCGAACGCGAGATCCGGCAGATCCGCCATGACGGCGTGACGGCCACGCAATACAGCTCGGCCTCCGACGAACTCGACGCCGTGGTCGCGACCACGGAAAAGGCGACATCCAGCATCCTCTCCGCCGCCGAGCGGATTCAGGAATATGCCTGGACGAAACGCGAGCAGCAGAGCGGCGATCTCGCCGATTGCGACATGCTCGATGCCTGCGCCACCGAGATCTACACGGCCTGCGGCTTCCAGGACCTGACGGCCCAGCGTATCCGCAAGGTCGTGGACGCGCTGCGCTTCCTTGACGAGCGGCTCAAGTCGATCCTCGAGGCAACCGGCCTCGCCGAGGATTTCCAGGCCGACGAGAAGATGATCGAGGAGCTTGACGCTCCGCCGCCTTCAGTCCGCGCCTCCGATATCTGGATGAGCGATGCGAACCAGGCCGAGATCGACGATACGTTCGAGTTTTTCGAGCCGGCAGTTGCGGTCGAGCCGACCATGGTCGGCGCGCATCTGCTCGATATCGAGGCCGAGCCGATGCCGGCCCCGGCGGTGGAGCCGGCACCGATGCCCGCCCCCGCAACCGAGCGCGACGCCTATGCCTCGCTCTCGACCGAGGAACGGATCCGCGCTTTCCGGTAAATGCTCGGCGGTGCCATGCAGCGCCGGACATTTCCGAGAAATTCGCGCGCACTTTCCCGCCAGCTATACCGCAGCGCATGCTCGCGGCACGCTTCGCGCGAGCAGGTCAGCGCCTGCCGCACGGCCGCGCCAAGATCCATATCGAGCGCCCCGACCGGCTTGCCGCCGATGACATCGAGCGGCCCGGTGACGGGGAAGGCCGCGACCGGCAGGCCTGAAGCCAGGGCCTCCAGCAGCACGATCCCGAATGTGTCGGTCAGGCTCGGGAACACGAAGACATCGGCCGAGGCATAGAGATCGGCGAGGGCCTCTCCTTCACGGAGCCCGAGAAAATGGACATCAGGAAAGCGCGAAGCGAGGCTGGCCCGGGCCGGCCCGTCGCCGATCACCACCTTCGAGCCCGGCAGGTCCAGCGTGAGAAACGCCTCGATGTTTTTCTCGACCGCAACGCGCCCCACGAACAGCGAGATCGGCCGCGGCAGGTCGAGCACCCGTGGCCGGCCCGGCCGGAACAGGGTCGTATCGACCCCGCGGGACCAGCGCAGCAGCCGCCGGAAACCCCGACCTGCAAGGTCAGCCTCGAGGCTTGCCGTGGAGACCATGATTCCGGCTGCAGCATTGTGGAAATGCCGCAGCATCGCATAGCTCAGCGTCTCCGGCACCGGCAGCCGCGCGGCGACATATTCCGGAAATTTCGTGTGATAGGAAGTGGTGAAAGGCAGGTTCCGCTTCAGGCAATGCCGGCGGGCCAGCAGGCCGATCGGCCCTTCCGTGGCGATATGCAGGTGATCCGGCGCCTCGGCCTCGATCCGCCGTGCGATTTCCCCCGGCGACACCACCGAGAGGCGGATTTCCGGATAGGTCGGCATGCGGAAGCCGCGATAGCCCTCAGGCGTCAGGAAGCACAACTCGGCCCCGAGAGCCGGCGCCTCGCGCGCCACGGCATCGAGCGAGCGCACCACGCCGTTGACCTGCGGATGCCAGGCATCGGTCGCCACCAGCACCCGGAGTGGCCGGCCATCGATGGCGAATTCCCCGGTTTCGCTCATTCGGCGGCCTGGACGCGGAGTTCGGGCTCGACGGTGGCGAGAAAGGCCGCGCGACGCTCGGTCCAGCGGATCAGCTCCAGCGTCCCGTCGAAATGCTCGACCAGAGCCGTGCAGCTCTCCACCCAATCCCCCGTATTCGCGTAGCGGATGCCGAGCGTGTCATGCAGCGCGGCGGAATGGATATGCCCGCAGACAATCCCGTCAACCCGGCTGCGTTTGCCCTCGTTGACCAGCACTTCCTCGAATCGGCCGATGAAATTGACCGCATTCTTGACCTTCGCCTTGGCCCATCCCGAAAGCGACCAATAGGGGAAGCCGAGCTTGCGTCGAACCAGATTGAGATAGGTGTTGACGCCAAGCGCCAGCGTGTAGGCCCCGTCGCCGAGGAAGGCGAGCCATTTCGCATGGCGCACCACCATGTCGAACTGGTCGCCATGCAGCACCAGCAGGCGCTGGCCGGCGGCGGTCTCGTGGACAACGCGGTCGAGGATCTCGATCCCGCCGAAATTGGTGCCGCAATAGTCGCGCAGGAATTCGTCATGATTGCCCGGCAGATAGATGATACGGGCGCCCTTGCGCACCTTCCGGAGCAGCTTCTGGACGAGGTCGTTATGGGCCTGCGGCCAGTGCCAGCGGGTCTTGAGCCGCCAGCCATCGACAATGTCACCGACGAGATAGATCGTGTCGGCATCATAGGCGCGCAGGAACTCCATCAGCGCCTCGGCCTGGCAACCGCGCGTGCCGAGATGGATATCGGACAGGAAGAGAGTCCGGACCCGATAGGTGGAGGCTTCGTCCCGCGGGCGAATCGACTCGCGCTCTGACATGCCGTTCTGGATCATGCGGCGCAGTATCCAGAAGCCTGTAACAGATTGATGACGGGGCACTTCCGGCCTTTTCCACCTGCAGGGCGAGTTTCGGGTTTTCCCGACCGCAACAACCGGCTAGGGTCGGTCTCAAGCCGGATTTCCAGATATGTTCCCTCCCGATCGCCCCTTGCCCGGGCCGCCCCTGCCCCCGCAGCGCCCGCTGGTCGGGATCCTGTTCAAGATGGCCTCGGCCTTCGCCTTTTCCTGTATGGGCGCCTCGGTCAAGATCGTCGGTTCGCTGACCGGCCCGGCCAATGGATTCCCGGTCGGGCAGGTCGTGTTCTGCCGCTCCTTCTTTGCCCTCATCCCGGTCTTCGTCTGGATGGCCATGGTCGGCAAACTGCCCACCGCCTTCGCCACCACCAACCGCAGGGGCCATATCAAGCGCGGCCTTGTCGGCTCGCTCGGCATGTTCTGTGGCTTTGCCGGGCTGACTTCGCTGCCTTTGCCCGATGCCACCGCCATCTCCTTTGCCGCGCCGCTCTTCAGCGTCGTGCTGGCCGCGCTCCTCCTCGGCGAGGTTGTCCGGCTCTATCGCTGGACGGCGGTGCTGATCGGTTTCTGCGGCGTGATCGTGATGCTCTGGCCGCATCTCTCGGCCGATGCCCTGTCGATTTCCGGCAGCGATGCCAGGGCACGCGGCGCCTTCTTCTCGCTCTGCGGCGCGATCTGCGCGGCCTTCGCGATGATCGAGGTGCGCCGGTTGACCGCCACCGAAACCACCGCCGCCATCGTCACCTATTTCTCGCTGATGACCACCACCTTCGGCATGATGTCGGTGCTGGGCGGCGCCTTCGATCCGAAATGGGCCTGGGTGCTTCCGGATGCGAAACAGGCCCTGTTTCTCGTGCTGACCGGCGTGATGGGCGGCTTCGGCCAGATCTTCCTGACGGAAAGCTATCGCCGCGCCCCGGCCTCGGTGGTCGCTCCGTTCGACTATACCGGCATGATCTTCGCGCTGTTCTGGGGCTACTTCCTGTTCGGGGACCTGCCCGACACGCTGGTCCTGATCGGGGCCGCCATCGTCTCGGGTGCCGGCATCTACGTGATCCTGCGCGAAAGGCAGCTCGGAATCGACCGCGCCCGCCAGAGCGAGGCCTCGGCCCAGCGCGCCCTCTGAGGCAGGCGGTTGCCAAAGCCAGCGCGAAGGATTAGCTAGCGAAGAACACGCTTGGGGTGCCCGGAAGACCGGGCTGAGAGGCTTCCCGCCAACCCATCGAACCTGAACCGGGTCATGCCGGCGGAGGAAAGCGATGCCGATGGTTCCCGCGCCCGGACCGGGCGTTCCCGATCCCGACACCACCCTCTGGGCTGCGCGTTGCGGCGCCGTTCTCGCGCGGTTGCAGCAGCAACGCCCGCGCATCCACGCGCTGACCAACCCGGTCGCGCAGGCCCTGACCGCCAACGGCCTGCTGGCGCTCGGCGCCGTCCCGACCCTCACCACCCATCCGGACGAGATCGAGGATTTCGTCGCCGGCAGCGCGGCGATCCTGCTCAATCTCGGCATGCTCGATGGCGAGCGCTTCGCCGCGTTGCCCCGCGCCGCAGCCGCCTGCGCCCGGCTGGGCCGCCCCTTCGTGCTCGACCCGGCCTTCGCCGACCGTTCGCCCCGCCGGCGCGCGCTGGCGCTGGACATCCTCGCCACCCGGCCGACCCTGGTGAAGCTCAACCCGGACGAGGCCCGCGCCTTCGCCACCGACCTGCCGGACGGATCCGGCCTCGTCGTCACCGGGGCGGTCGACCGGATCCGTGTCGCCGGGCAGGCGCTCGCTCTGGCCAATGGCGATGCACTCCTGACCCGGATCACCGCCTCGGGCTGCCTGCTCGGCGCGATCCTCGCGGCCTGCCTTGCCGTCGAACCCGATCCGCTTGTCGCTGCTGCCGCCGGGCTGTCGATCCTGAACATTGCCGCCGAGCAGGCGGCGGCCCTTGCCGCTGGCCCCGGCAGCTTCGCCGTCCATCTCGTCGACAGCCTTGCCGCCCTCACCCCGGAGGACATGGCCGGGAGGCTTCGCCTGGCCCCGTCCGGAGGAGACACACCATGAATTCCAGCACCAAGACCGCCATCGCCCTCACCATTGCCGGCTCGGATTCGGGCGGCGGTGCCGGGATCCAGGCCGATCTGAAGACCTTCTCCGCCCTCGGCGTCTACGGGGCCAGCGTCCTCACCGCGCTCACGGCCCAGAATACGCTCGGCGTCCAGGGGATCCATGATGTCCCGCCGGATTTCGTCCGTCAGCAGATCACCTCGGTGCTGGACGATATCCCGGTCAACGCGATCAAGATCGGCATGCTCTCCGTTCCCGCCACGATCGAGGCGGTGGTGGACAGCCTTGCCGGTTCCTTCTCGGGCCCGGTCGTCGTCGATCCGGTGATGGTGGCCGCCAGCGGCGATCCGCTTCTCTCCGAAGCCGCCGTGGCAACCCTGGTCGGCCGCCTGCTGCCCCGCGCCGACCTGCTGACGCCGAACCTGCACGAGGCGGCGCGGCTGCTCGGGCAGCCCATGGCCGATTCCGTCGCGGCCATGGAAGCGCAGGGCCGCGCCCTGCTCGCCCTCGGCCCGCGCGCGGTGCTGATGAAGGGCGGGCATGGCAGCGGCGCCGAGGCGGTTGACGTGCTCGTCACGCCCAGTGGCCTCCGGCATTTCGCCGCGCCGCGCATTCCCTCGCGGAACAGCCATGGCACCGGCTGCACCCTCTCCTCCGCCATCGCTGCCGGCCTCGCCAAGGGGCAGACCCTGGAAAACGCCGTGGGCGCCGCCAAGGCCTATGTCCATGCCGCCATTGCCGCGGCGGACCGCCTGCAGATCGGGCAGGGCCATGGTCCGACCCATCATTTCCATGCCTTCTGGTAAGGAGCCTGGCATGACCCGCACCCGTCGCTCCGTGATCGCCGGCACCGCCGCAGCCCCGGCCCTGCTTGCTGCTCCCGCTGTCCATGCGCAGGAGCGCATCCGCTGGCGCATGGCCACGTCCTGGCCGAAGAACCTGCCCGGGCCGGGCCTTGCCGCCGCGTATCTCGCGCGGCGCGTCGCCGAACTCTCCGGCGGCAGCTTCGAGATCCAGCTTTTCGGCGCGGGCGAGATCGTGCCCGCCTTGCAGGTGCTCGATGCGGTGGGCAACGGGACAGTCGAAATGGGCCATTCCGCTGCCTTCTTCTGGCAGGGCAAGAACCCGGCCGCCAATGCCTTCACCACCCTGCCCTTCGGCCCCGATCCGATCGAACATCAGGCGTGGCTGGAACGCGGCGGCGGGCAGGCTTTGTGGGACGAGCTCTATCGCCCCTTCGCGGTGAAGCCGCTGCTGGCCGGCAATACCGGCCCCTCCATGGCGGGCTGGTTCAAGCGCGAACTGGGCTCGGCCGCCGATCTCCGTGGCCTGAAGATCCGCGCCCAGGGCCTTGGCGCCGAACTCTGGCAGCGCCTCGGGGCCACGGCCCTGACCATCGCCCCGGGCGACCTGCTGATCTCGCTTTCCTCGGGCGTGATCGACGCGGTCGAATTCCTCGCTCCGGTCAACGACCTGCCGCTCGGGCTCTACAAGCCGGCACCCTTCTATTATGCCCCCGGCTTCAACAAGCCGAATGGCGCGGCGGAAGCCATCATCCATCTGCCGGCCTGGGAGAAGCTGTCGTCCGCCCATCGTGCCATGCTGGAGGCGGCTTCGGCGGAAGCCCATGCCCGCGGCCTTGTCGAGGCGCAGAACGACAATGCCGGCGCCATGCTCGACCTGGTGACAAACCACCAGGTCCAGCTCCGCCGGCTGCCGGCCGATCTCCTCGCCGCCGCGCGGCAGCATGCGCGGGATCTCGTGCAGGATCTCGCCGCGAAATCGGAGCTGTCCGGCCGGATCATCGCCTCGATGGAGGCTTCCCGCACCCGCGCCCGGCCCTGGCGCCGGGTGACATTGGCCGGCTCGCTGGCCATGCAGGGAGATTGAGCCCGGCATCTTGCGCGGGGGCCGAGGCTGGGGCAAAAGAAGTTCGGTGCAACGAACAAACGTTCGCCGGATAAAACAACCTCAGATCGGTCATGCAGGACAAGGACAAACCGCGCGAGATGGATGCCGGCGCCGTGGCGCTGTCCGGGCAGCTGGGCAAGACGATCCAGCGGCTGCGCAAGGCCTATAATCTCTCGCTCTCGGAACTGGCCGAGCAGAGCGGTGTCGCCAAGTCGATCATCAGCCAGATCGAGCGGAACGAGACCAACCCGACCCTCGCCACGATCTGGCGGCTCAGCCAGGCGCTGGATGTCTCGATCGAGCGCTTCCTTGTCTCCTCGGAGGAAGAACCGTTCATCGAGCGCTCGAGCAAGGGCGACACCCCGATCCTCGTCTCCGATGACGGCAAGATGCGGCTCGCCATTGTCGGCTGGCTGAAGACGGTGGAATGGCTGCAATGGTATGACGTGCAGGCCGAACCGGGCGCCGTGCTGGATTCCGATGCCCATCAGCGCGGCTCGGTGGAGAATCTGTCGGTGATCCGCGGCGCCTTCGAGGTCGAGGTCGGCGGCGTGACCGAGGTCGCGCGGGCCGGCGAGACCCTGCGCTATCGCTGCGATCGCCAGCATATCATTCGCTGCGTCGGGGATGAACCCGGCCATGCCACGATGGTGGTGATCCTCAAGGCCGCGGTGATGGACTGACCGATGCCCTCAAGGGCGAGACGGCCTCTGGCTCGCCAAGGGCGCAATCTGCTTGAGATAAACCGCCATCGCGTTCCGGTCCTGTGCAGAAAGCCGGGATGTGTTGAGGACAACCTCCTCCATTTCATCCGCGACGAAACCGCCCGATGGCGTTCCACCGTTCTCGAGCAGCAATTCGAGATCGCGGATCGACCATGGCCCCAGCCCATCACGCGGATGCTGGGTGATATTCGGCACAAAACCTTTCCCCTCGGCATTGGGACCGCCTGCCATCCGGCCGCCGGCTTCGATGCCGCCAAGCAGGTTCCGACGAGAGTGGCACTCCGCGCAATGGCCCGGTCCCTCGACGAGATAAGCACCACGATTGAAGATCGCATCTCGATCCGGGGACGGCTCAAGCGGCTTCCCATCAAGAAAAAGCAGCTTCCAAAGGCCTAATGTCCAGCGGATGCTGAAGGGGAAATCAATCGCGTGAGGAGCAGAAGGCGCCGCATTTGCCGGAAGCGTTTTCATGAAGGCAAAAAGATCGCGAACATCGTCGATCCGCATGCGCCGATAGGACGTGTAGGGGAACGACGGATAGAGATGTTCCCCTTTGCGCCCAACGCCTTCCACCATTGCAGTAACAAATTCCTGCTCCGTCCAGGAACCGATGCCAGCGGTCGGATGCATGGAAATGTTCGGCGCAACGAAAGCACCAAACTTTGTCTTCAAGACGTGCCCGCCCCCGAGATCATGCGGTGCACTCTTCGGATCTTTGGCATGGCAGGATGCGCAGCCGCCAATGTTGAACATCGTCGCGCCATTCGTGAGATCCGCCGTCCGAGGCAACAAGACACTGGCCGGAACGGTTCTTGGTAGCGTCAGCAGAAAAAGGCCAATCAGACCTGCTGCCACGACGCCTAGACCCCAACCGGCAAACCGCACGAGGCGCATTCTTACCTCCGGAAAAAATAACCACTGGCCTGAACAAGGGCCAGTGGCTTGCCTCAATGCATTCAGCTCAACGAGAAGCAGGTCGCTGGCCGATCAGAGCGGCTCTTGCATCTTCTTGAAGGAATCGCCGAGGCCCGGCGCATATCCCCCGCGATTTCCATGGCAAGTGCCACATGTCTGCGTGAGTTTCGGGTACTCGGCCTTGAACGATGCTTCATCCTTGATCAGGCCTGCCGCAGCCTTTGCATCTGAGACCCATTTGTCGATGATGGCATTGAACTCGGCACGGGATTCCCAAACCTTGGCGGTCGCATCTGTCGCGCCTGTTTTGGAGTTGTCCGGAAACGCTGCCTTGAACTTCGGCGCATTGTCCTCGATCGCCTTCAGCACGCCCTGCACGGCCACAAGATTGAACGGCGCCTCGCCACGGGTCATCTTAAAGGGCTCGGCACCTGCGCGGGCGATAGCCCGCATGGCTTCCCGGCGCTGCTTGATGGCATCCGCGTTCTGGGCAACGGCAATCACGGTACCAGCGGCAATCGCAGCAAGAGCAACGGCGAAAACGGCACGACGCATGGGAGCTTCCTTTTTTCATTGGGCGCGACACGACGTCGCCCCCGCATCGGTCACACCTTGGAACCTGTTTCGACTTTGTCTAGGTCAAAGTGATTGCATTCACGCAAACGAGGCCGCGCTTCACAGGCTCGTGATCAGCGCGGCCGCGCATTTCTGCGGGAAGTTACCGGCGCAAGGCCTCCCAGATCGCCTGTGCATTCGCCGGCATGTCTATATGGCGGATGCCCTTGGCCCGCCGGAGCGCGTCGACGATCGCATTCATGACCGCCGGTGCGGCGCCGATCGTCCCGGCCTCGCCGGCCCCCTTCACGCCGATCGCGTTGGTCGTGCAGGGGACGTTGCGCGTCTCGAACTGGAAATTCGGGATGTCGGTAGCGCGCGGCATGGCATAATCGAGGAAGCTCGCCGTCAGGATCTGGCCCTTCTCGTCCTGCACGAAACGCTCGACCATGGCCTGACCGATGCCCTGCGCCGCCCCGCCATGGATCTGGCCAGCCAGCAGGATCGGGTTCAGCGTCACGCCGAAATCATCGACGATGACGAAATTGACGATCCGCGTCTCGCCCGTCTCCGGATCGATCTCGACCTCGCAGACATGCGTGCCGTTCGGATAGGTGGCTTCGGGCGGCCGGAATTCGGCCTGGGTCGAGAGCTTGCCGCGCGCGGCCGGCAGGGCCGCGATCTCGGCATAGGTCAGGCTGCGGTCGGTCCCGGCAATCCGGACCCGGCCATCGGCAATCTCGAGATCGCCCGTGCCGGCTTCAAGGGCATGGCCCGCCAGCGTCTTGACGGTCTCGGCCAGCAATTCCGCCGCCCGCGCCACCGCCGCTCCACCGACCGGGATCGAACGCGAACCGCCGGTGCCCGAACCGGTGGGCGTGTCGTTCGTGTCGCCCTGCTTCACGCGGATCCGCTCCAGCGGCAGATCGAGATGCTGCGCGACAAGCTGGGCATAGGCCGTCTCGTGGCCCTGGCCGTTTGACTGCGTCCCGATCTTCACGGTGACGTCGCCATTCTTCTCGAGCGTCAGATAGGCCGGCTCGGCAGAACCGCCGCCGCAGGCCTCGATATAAACGCCAAAGCCGATACCGCGCAGCCTGCCCGCCTTCTTCGAGGCCTTGAGCCGGGCCGGGAAGCCCTTCCAGTCCGCCTTGTCGAGCGCGGCCTCCATATGGGCGGCGAAATCGCCGGAATCATAGACCCGCCCGGTCACGGTCTTGTAGGGCATCCGGCGTGGCTTGATGAAGTTCAGCTTGCGCAGCTTGACCCGGTCGAGGCCGGTTTCATCCGCGATGTAATCGACAAGCCGCTCGATCGCGTAGGCCGCTTCCGGCCGGCCGGCGCCGCGATAGGCATCGAAGGGCACCGAGTTCGAATAGATGCCCCGGATGCGGGTATAGCCGGCGGGAATGTCATAGACGCCCGTCAGCATGGTCGAGCCGATCCACGGGATATAGGGCCCGTATTGCGAGAGATAGGCGCCCATATTGGCGTCCAGCATCACCCGCATCGCAAGGAAGCGGCCCTTCTCGTCCAGCGCCATCTCGGCCCGGGTGAGATTGTCGCGCCCATGCGCGCAGGCAAAGAAATGCTCGGACCGATCCGACGTCCAGCCGACCGGCGCATCGAGCACCATCGCCGCATGCAGCGCGAGGGGGTATTCGCGATACATGAAGCTCTTGGTGCCGAAGCCACCGCCGACATCCGGCGTCACCACGCGGAGGGTGGCCGGGTCGATCCGGAAGATGAACTTGGCCAGCGTATTGCGGATGCCATGCACGCCCTGGCTGCCGAGCGTCACACGCCAGCCGCCGCCCTTGGCCGGCTCCGCCACGATGGTGCGGGGTTCCATGTAATTGGCAATGATCCGGCTGTTGACGATGTCGAGCCCGATGACGCGCGGCGCCTTGGCGAAAATCGCATCGGTCTTCGCCTGGTCACCGAGCACATGATCGAAGGCAACATTGCCCGGTGCCTCGGCATGGACGAGCGGCGCCCCCGGCTGGCGGGCCGCCGCGACATCCGAGACGACCGGGGCTTCCTTCCAGCGGATCTCGATCGCCTCGGCCGCATCCCTGGCCTGGTCGAGCGTCTCCGCCACGATGAAGGCCACCGCCTCGCCGACATGCCGGACCCGGTCTTTCGGCAGGACCGGATAGGATGGCATCGGCGGCATGGAGCCATTGGTATTCTTGATGGGCGCCTGGCAGGGCAGGTCACCGAGATGGGCCACCTCGGCATGCGTCAGGATCAGCCTCACACCGGGCATCGCCCGCGCGGCGGCGAGATTCCCGAGGGTGAAAGTCGCGCTGGCAAAGGGCGCCCGCAGCACGAACCCGTGCAGCTGCCCTTTCGCCCGGTAGTCGGTCGCGTAATGGCCCTGCCCCGTGAGGAAGCGATGGTCTTCCACGCGCGTGAGCGCCTGGCCCATTCCGAATTTCATTGGACGCATGATGATGCCTGAAGCGTTGCTGCGGGAGGATTCCCGTCGGTTGCGTTCAGGATAATCCGCTTGGCCGGGCTTTCAACCCTGCTCGACCGGCTCTCCGGCGAAAAACCAGTCCTTGAACCCGCCCCGGTAATGCGCATCGATCGCCCGCCCCTGCTGATGGGCCAGCATGGCCGCCTGCATCGAACGGATCCCCGCCGCGCAGGACAGGACCACCCGCTTGCCTTCGGCATCCGGCAGGTCATCGACCGAAAAGCGGGACAAAGGCAGCGAGACTGCGCCGGGAATATGCCCCGCCGCGAATTCATGCGGCTCGCGCACATCGACCAGCAGGATCGAGCCGCTTTCGAGCCCGGCCTTGATCTCCTCGCGCGTCAGGTCTTCCACCATGATGCTGCCCTCCCGGCCACGTCTCGGCCCGCTGCACCTTGGTTATGCGACAGCCCGTCATGCCGATCAACCGCGTCGGGAAAGCGATCAGCTGAGAAGGCGGACAAGCCACAGCGAAAGCGAAGGGAAAGCCACGCAGAGCATCAGCCGGACAATATCAACCGCCACGAAAGGCAGTACGCCGCGATAGATCTGCGTGATCGGGATCGTCCGGGCGATGGCCGAGATGACGAAGACATTGAGCCCGACCGGCGGCGCCACCAGCCCGATCCCCACCACGATCAGCACGAGAATGCCGAACCAGATCGCGACCTCGTCGCTCATCATCCCGAAATCGAGCGCTGTGACGATCGGAAAGAAGACCGGGAGGGTGAGCAGGATCATGGCCAGCTCGTCCATCACCGCGCCGAGCACGATATAGAAGGCCAGCAGCGCGATCAGGACGAGATAGGGCGGCAGGCCCCAGGAGGTGATGGTCTCGGCGGCGTTGGTGGGAAGCTGCGTCAGGGCGAGGAAGCCGTTGAAGACCTCGGCCCCGAGCAGGATCATGAAGATCATGCCGCAGGTCTCGGCCGACTGGCGCAGCGACAGCCCGAATTTTTCCAGCGTCATCGTCCGCCGGATCAGCCCGTCCGCCAGCACGGCGACCGCCCCGACCGCCGCCGCCTCGGTCGGGGTGAAGAGGCCGCCATAGATACCCCCGACCACCACGACTGCGATCACGATGGAGGACCAGACCCCGCCAAGTGCCTTCAGCCGCTCCGGCCAGGGGAGCGGCGCATGGACCGGCATCGTTTCCGGGTTACGGCGGGCAAGCCACAGGATCACCAGGACATAGAACAGGGCAGCCATCAGCCCGGGAACAAGTGCAGCCATGAACAGCTTGACGATGTTCTGTTCCGTCGAGATCGCATAGACGACGAGGATCACCGAAGGCGGGATCAGGATGCCCAGCGTGCCGCCCACCGCCACCGTGCCGGCCGCAACGCCGGGCGCATAGCCGTCGCGGATCATTTCCGGCAGGGCCGCCCGGCCGAACGTGGCCGTGGTGGCGACAGAGGAGCCGCAGATCGCGCCGAAGGCCGTGCAGGAGCCGATCACCGCAACGCCCATGCCGCCGCGCCGGTGACCGACAAGAGCCGCCATCGCCCGGAACAGACCGGAGGACAGACCGGTCTTTTCGGCGAAGGCGCCCATCAGCACGAAAAGCGGAATGACCGAGAGCGTGTAGTTCGAGAACAGGTAATAGGGTGTTGTCTTCAGATAGTTGAGGAAGACCGGGGTTCCCACGAAGGAGGCATAGCCCGCCCCGCCGACAACCAGCATGGCAAGGCCGACCGGCATGCGGAGACCGATCAGGAGGAGCATCCCGGCAAAGCCGAGCAGGGCGATCGCGTTGCCGCTCATGCTGTCACCGTGTGCTGGGGGAGAAAAGCCCGGTCAGGCCGCGCCACAAGGCCAGCCCCGCCAGGAAAAAGCAGAGCGCGGTGCAGGTCCAGACCGCCGGTGCCAGGGGCAGGCCCAACACCATCGAGCGTGTGCCGGACTGCACCATGCCGAGCGCCCCCTGGCCCAGTTGCCAGGCCATGAGGCCGAGAACCAGCCCGGCCACGATCTCCCAGAGGGCATCGACCCGCGCCTTCCAGAGCGGCGACCATTTCTGCGAGGCGGCATCGACGATGACATGCCCCTTCCGCGCCTGGCACAAGGGCAGGAAACAGAAGACCGACACCGCTGTCAGCATCTGGGCGAGTTCGAAATCCCCCGGCACGCCCGCGCCACCCACCCAGCGCGAGCGCAGGGCAATGCTGGTCACGACCATAAGCGCAAGACCGACCGACAGCAGCCCCCCCGCCATGGCGACGAGGGCCGCGATCCGGCCGATCCGCGAATCCGGCGCGCCGGCCGAAGCCGGCGCTTCCGTTCCGACGCTCATGCGCGGGCAGCTTCGGCGATCATGGATTCAGCCGCAGCCAGCAGCTTGCCACCATCGAGGCCCCGGTCCTTCATGCCCTTCAGCCAGGCTTCGCGCACCGGCTCGACCGCCTTGCGCCAGCGGATATTCTCCTCGACGGAGAGCGTGGTGATCGTGTTGCCGCGCTTGCGGACCATGTCCGACACCGCCACGGCCTGGTCATCCCAGACCTTGCCGGCCATGCGCGCGGCAAATTCGCCGGAATTCTTGTCGAGGACGGCGCGGAGATCCGCCGGCATGGCCTGGTATTTGGCCTTGTTCATCGCCAGCACGAAGGTCGCGACATAGAAGGTCGGCGAGCCGGGAATTTCCAGATGGTTCTTGACAAGCTCATGCACCTTGATCGCCGGCACCACTTCCCATGGCACGACGCAGCCATCGATGACGCGCTGGGCAAGACTTTCCGGAACCTGCGGGATCGGCATGCCGACAGCCGTGGCGCCCAGCGCCTTGAGCGCCTCGCCGGCCAGCCGCGTCGGGAAGCGGATCTTCAGCCCCGTCAGATCTTCCATCTTGGCGACCGGCTTGTTGGTATGGATGAGCCCGTGATCATGCGACCAGAAGCAGATCGGATGGACGTCCTTGAACTCGTCCCGGAGATACTGGTCGGCAAACTTCTGCAGCGCGATCGAATTCGGCAGCGCGCTCTTGGCCGGCACGAAGGGAAGTTCGAAAGTCTCGATCCCCGGGAACCGGCCCGGCGTGTTGCCCGGCAGCGTCCAGACAAGGTCAGCCACGCCGTCGCGCGCCTGGTCGAAAAGCTGCGGCGGAGCGCCACCGAGCTGCATCGACGGGAAGATGTCGATCTTGATCCGGCTGTTCGATTCCGCAGCCACCTTGTCAGCCCAGGGCTTCAGGAAGCGGGCATGCCCATTCGAGACCGGAGGCAGGAAGTGATGCATCTTCAGTGTCACTTCGGCGGCATTGGCCCGCGTGACACGAAGAACGGCCGGGGCGGCAACGCCCAGGGCCGCAAGGCGCATGGCCTGACGACGATCAATCATGTCGGATCTCCCTCCCGGAATTGGTTGCATGCGAGACTGACCGGCTCGCTTGCCCCGGAATGAAGCCGGAACACGCGCATTAGGCAAGCCCTTTCGACCATTCTCGGGGCTTTTGTTCGCATGCCCGGGAATCGGCCCCCGCATCAGACGGGCAGGGATTCACCCTCCCGGGCGAGGCCCGATCCGGGGCGCACGCGCGCAAGCTCCTGCTCCCGCTGGGACATCAGTTCGTCGTCATGGACCGGGTTGTGGTGAAAACCGACCAGCCGGGCAACATGGGCTGCATCCGCCAGCTGCAAGGCCCCCGCGATCGTGGCATGGCCCCAGCCGCGCCGGACCTCGCGTTCCGATTCGGTGAACATCGTGTCATGCACCAGCAGGTCCGCCCCGCGCGCAAAGGCGACCCACGCGGAATCCGGCTGCTCGGGTTCTTCGAGATCCGTCGCGTAGACGAGGGAGCGGGCGCCATCCGACACCCGGAAGGCAGTGGACCCGCCGGGATGTTCCAGCGGGTGCATGCGGATTTGCAGGGCGCCGGCCTCGAAAGCCGCGCCAGCCGCGTGCTGATGGCAGGCCGTCCGCCCGAGAACCCCCGCAATGCCGGCCGGAAAATAGGGCGGTGACAGGATCGCGGCGACCAGCGCTTCCAGCCCGAGGCCGCATTCGGGCGCGGCATGGATGCGCAGATCGGTCTCCGCTGGCAGGCTCATGAGCAGATAGGGCAAGCCCATTACATGGTCATGATGGAAATGGCTCAGCAGGATATCGACCGCGCGCGGCGGGCTCGCCTCGAGCGCCCGCGCCAGCGCGGTGGCACCCGTCCCGGCATCCAGCACCAGCAGGTGATCACCGGAACGGACCGAGAGGCAGGCCGTATGATGGCCGAACCGGCTGAAGGCCATCCCGGAGGCCGGATGCGATCCGCGCGCCCCCCAAACGTCTAGATGCATGATGTGTCCCCAGGCTGTTCAGGAGCCGGGATCCTGCAGAATGCGCAGAGGGCCGGCAGTGCGACATCGCACAAAGCCGGCCCTCGCGAGGGGGAGCGACGGCCCTCTTGAACGGGATTCAGTAGGCGTTCTTGGTATTGAACAGCGAGAGCGGGGTCATGGCGAGGATGTAGAGATCGAGCGGGAGCGACCAGTTCTCGATGTAATAGAGGTCATGCTCGACGCGCCGCTCGATCTTCTCGAGTGTGTCGGTCTCGCCGCGCCAGCCATTGATCTGCGCCCAGCCGGTAATGCCGGGCTTCATGCGATGGCGGGCATAATAGCCATCGACCACATCCTGGTAGAGCTGGTTGGCCGCCTTGGACTGCGTGGCATGCGGCCGGGGCCCGACCAGCGAGAGTTCGCCCCGCAGCACGTTGATCAGCTGCGGCAATTCGTCGATCGAGGTCTTGCGGATGAACCGTCCCACCCGCGTCACGCGCGGATCGTCCTTCGTCACCTGTTTCGCACCATGGGCGTCGGTCCGGTCGGTATACATCGAGCGGAATTTCAGCACGCCGATAATGTTGTTGTTGAACCCGTAGCGTTGCTGGCGGAAGAGCACCGGCCCCTTTGATTCAAGCTTCACCGCAAGCGCCACGGCCAGCATCAGCGGCGAAAGGACGACCAGCGCGATTGCCGCCACCACGCGGTCGAACATCGCCTTGAGCGCCGAGTTCCAGTCCGAGAGCGGACGGTCGAACACGGCCAGGAACGGCACATCGCCGATATAGGTGTAGGCGCGCTTCGACAGTTTCAGCCGTGAAGCATGGGCAGCGATGCGCACATCGATCGGCAATTGCCAGAGCTTCTTGACGAGATGGAGGATGCGCTCTTCTGCCGTGGCCGGCAGCGCGATGATCAGCAGATCGACCGATTGCTCCCGGCAATAGGATTCCAGCTCGTCGAAGGTCCCGATCTTGCGGTACACATCGACAGAATCGGGCGAGCGTTCGCCGCCCCGGTCATCGAAGACGCCGAGAATGCGGATCGCCCGGTTGCCCGAGCGTGAAAGCCGCCGGATCAGGTCTTCGGCCGGCTTGCCGCCGCCGACAATCACCGCGCGTCGCGCCAGATCCCCGCGCATTTCCGCTTCGGAGATCGCCACCGAGGCCAGCAACCGGAAGAAGACCAGCAGCACGAGGCTGAAGAGCAGCCAGCCCAGCAACCACAGGCGCAGCGCCATGATGTCAAAGCCGATCAGGAAGAGCAGCCCCGTCATGACAACGAAGGCACCGCCCAACGCATAGATGACGGATTTGATCTGCCTCGGCAGCATGGCCAGCGCGGCGAGCGTGTAGCCCCAGAGCCGCTGCAGGAAATAGACAGTCAACCCTGTCACCGATGCGACGAGGAGGAAAGCCGTTCCGTCGCCACCGAAACTGGCCGGCAGGAAGGCCATGGCGCTCCAGAGCCCGCAGCCGACCAGAGTCATGATGTCGAAGATCAGGACCAGGCCGATGATCTTCTGCTTGGATGCCTGCCGGATCCAACCGGCCAAGCGGTCCGACAGCGTGGCACCCGGCCTTTCGCGCTCCGTCAAGTCCAGCGACATACCCAAACTCCACCTTCTGGACCGGACATTATTCGACAACCTTGGCGATTCCGTTAATCGGATAGTTTGAATAGACTGGTATTCGCTAAATTTACGATTTGTTTGCCATAATTCTGCCCTCAGTTCGCCAAAGTTAACTTTTGTTCAATCATGAATTTCCATTTGCCACAATTCGCCACAATTCAGACAAGGCCTGACTACAAATGGCAAACCTATTGTTACCTGAAAGCTACAGACACGGCGATGCATTCGTCATACTTGCTGCAGCCAGACGGATTTGTCTTATGGAAGGAGTTCCCATGAAAAAGATTCTGCTCGCGACCACGCTGCTGGCCGGCGCGATGGCCTCGGCCCAGGCGGCTGATCTCGCCACCCGCAAGTCGCCCCCGCCGGCGGCCCTCCCGGTCATGGCGCAGTATAACTGGACCGGCTTCTACGCCGGTATCCAGGGCGGCGGCGGTTTCGGTGGCAACAGCCGTCATACCAATGGCGCGCTGCGCTCGGGCCAGATCGAACTGAGCGGCGGCCTCGTCGGCGTGACGCTCGGCTACAACCAGCAGTTCGGCAATTTCGTTGCCGGTATCGAAGGTGACTACGCCTGGTCGAGCCTGAACGGCTCGAGCGGCACGAACTGCGCAGCACCGGGCTGCAAGACCGACATCCGCTCGTTCGGCACGCTGCGTGGCCGCCTCGGCTACTCGTTCGACCGCATCATGCCGTATGTCACCGGCGGTCTCGCCATCGCCGACATCAAGCACTCGGCCGGCGCCCTCTCCGGCTCGGATTTCCGCGCCGGCTGGGCCATCGGTGGTGGTGTCGAAGCCGCACTGACCCGCAACATCTCGGTCAAGGGTGAATACCTCTATTATGATTTCGCCCGCCAGACCTACAATTCGGCCGGCAACCTTGGCGCCAATGCCAACGGCCACATCCTCCGCGCCGGCGTGAACTACAAGTTCTGACCGGACGGCACGGAAACAGCACGAACACGAACCCCGGCTCCGGCCGGGGTTTTTTTGTTGCCGCCCTCCCGACGGAAATGCCACGCGCTGGCCGCGCCCCGACGAAAAAGCCCGGCGCCGAAAGCCGCGCTGGCACGTAACGTGCTGGCCGTCCCGGCAGGAGGCCCGCCATGTTCCCGCGTCGCTACGTGCATCTCGTCTATGGTGTCCTGCAATCCGGGCTGACCTCGGGGGTCGCCTCCGGAATTGCCAGCTTGCCTTTCTGGAGCGCAGGCGGTTTCTGGGGCGCCTGGCTGACCGCCTGGGCAATCGCCTGGCTCACCATGTTGCCGCTGGTTGTCTTTGCGGCCCCGCTGATCCAGAAACTGGCCTATGGGCTGACGCGTGACGCGCCGGCCAGGGAACGGGAGCACGCATGACCAACGTGAAGGGCAGCTGCCGTTGCGGTGCGGTTCGCCTGCAGGCTCGCGGGTTTCCTTCCCGGGTCGGACTCTGTCATTGCATGGATTGCCGTAAGCATCATGGCTCGCTGTTTCATGCATCGGCCATCTTTCCTGATGCCGCCGTGACAATCGAAGGGGTGACCGGGGCCTATGCCGGCCGGCATTTCTGCACGACCTGCTTTTCGCCGGTCTATGCCAAGACCGGCGACGAGACCGAGATTCCCCTCGGGGCGCTGGACAAACCGGATGTCTTCGTCCCGACCTACGAACTCTGGACGACAAGGCGGGAATCCTGGCTGCCGTCCTTTGACGGGATGCGCCGCTATCCTCACGATCGAGACAACCCGGCGCGCGAGGAAGGCCCGGTCGTCACCGGCCCGAACCATGCGTCGAATGCGGAATGATGAGAACAGCCAACGCCGGACACATCGAGCGCCGGAAACATTGAGCGCCAGACACACGCAGCCGGGCCGCGGGAAAACCAAGCTTGATGTTTGCGAAAAGATTGGTGGGTGATGAAGGATTCGAACCTTCGACCCGCTGATTAAGAGTCAGCTGCTCTACCAACTGAGCTAATCACCCACGCCTTCCGGAAAAGGCAACGCGCGGGAAACCCGCGCGAGGCCGGTTCGATACCGTATCGCCCGGGGCTTGGCAAGCGCAAAGAACAGGCAAGAGCACAGAACGGGCAGGCCGGGAATTCCGGCCGGGATCCCCCTCGCCGCTCAGCCTTCTTCGGCGGGCCGGCCCGCTTCCACCAGGCCAGCCTGCTTCGGTGCCCGCTTGCGCGCGGGCCGCGGCTCGGCCTTGGGGGCCTCGATCTTCTGCATCACTGCCCTGACAGGGTTGGGTGAATGCTCGAGCGTCGAACCGCTGACCGCATCCACGCCCATGCCGACCACGCCACCGACCACGGCGTTGCCGACAAACCCGGCCGCTCCGGTGCCGGCGATCTGCGTCCTCACGAACACCGTCTGGTCATGATGGCCGGCCAGCTTGAAAACCACCGAGAATTCTTCCTTCCGCGAGACCGTGATCGTGCAAGGGGTCGTGCATTTATGGTTGAGCGAAGTCTCGACGCTGACGCCGGAGGGCTCGGACTCAATCTGGATCTGGTTGGTCGTTCCGCGTGTCACTGTGGCGCATCCGCCCGCAGCCAGCAGGGCGGCGCACGGAAGCAGCCGCAAAAAACGTGATAGTGCGATCATGGTTTCCCCCGTCAGTTCCCGGGGACCATAAAAGGTGGCCGTGCCCTGCGCTATGGCGCGCGCGCCACAATCATCCGGCCAATCCATCGGGCGGCCACAGCCAGGCCGCACCGCGCACGCCGGAGGAATCGCCGTGCATTGCCGGGCGGATCGGCGTAACGAAATGCTCGGCGAAAAGATGGGGGGTGATCGCCCCCGGCAGCCGGGGATAGAGTTCGGGTACGTTGCTCATCCCGCCCCCGAGCACGATAACCTCCGGATCGAGCAGGTTGCACACATGGGCCAGCGCCCGGCCGAGCCGGTCGAGATAGCGGTCAAACGCTGCCGCAGCCGCCGGCTCGCCGGACCGCATCGAGGCGATGATCGCATCACCCCGCCGGCTCTCGCCGGTGATCCGCGCGAAATCGTTCTGGAACCCGGTTCCCGAAATCCAGGTCTCGAGGCAGCCCTTCTTGCCGCAATAGCAGGGCGGCGCAGCGGTGACTTCCTCGACACTGGGCCAGGGCAGCGGGTTATGCCCGAACTCGCCGGCGATCCGGTGCGGCCCATCCCAGGCGCGGCCATCGAGCGCGAGGCCCGCCCCGCACCCCGTCCCGAGGATCGCCGCGAAGACCACGCGCGCACCGGCTCCGGCGCCATCCACCGCCTCGGATACGGCGAGGCAATTGGCATCGTTGGAGAAGCGGATCTCGCGGCCGAGCGCGGCCTGCAGGTCGAGATGGAAGGGCCGGCCATTGAGTTCGGTCGAGTTGGAATTCACGCAGGTCCCGCTGAAGGGCGAGATCGACCCCGGCATGCCGATGCCGAGGCTGTGCGGCCCGGCATGCCCGGCTGCCGCCAGATCGGCCTCCACCCCGTGGACGAGCCGGGCAATCGCCTCGACGATCCCCTCATAGCGACCACGCGGCGTGGCGATCCGGCGGCGAAGCTGCTCGCCGCCGGCCCCGTCGACCGCAATGATCTCGATCTTGGTTCCGCCGAGATCGACCCCGAGGCGCATGGCGTGGCCGTCAGATCAGGCTGCGCCGTGCTGGGCATGCACGCGGGCATCGCCCGCCCGCTGCTTGGTCAGCTTGTTGAGGGCCGCGATATAGGCCTTGGCGGAGGCTACCAGCGTATCCGGATCGGCCGCGCGGCCATTGACCAGCCGGCCATCCTCGTCGGCGAGCCGCACGGAGACCTCCGCCTGCGCATCGGTGCCCTCGGTCACCGCATGGACCTGGTAGAGCTCCAGCTTCGCCTGATGCGGGATCATCTGGTGGATGGCATTGAACGTGGCATCGACCGGGCCGTTGCCGGTGGATTGCCGCGTATGGTGCTGGCCGTCGATATCCAGCGTCAGCACGGCGGATTGCGGGCCGTTGGTGCCCGCCACGACAAGCAGGTTCAGCACCTTCACGCGGTCCTGCGCGGTAGCGATGTTCTCGTCGACCAGCGCCTCGATATCCTCGTCATAGATGTGCTTCTTGCGGTCGGCCAGGGCCTTGAACCGCACGAAGGCATCCTCGAGCTGGTTGTCGGCCAGTTCGTAGCCCAGCTGCTTGAGCTTGTCGCGGAAGGCATTGCGGCCCGAATGCTTGCCCATGACAAGACTTGTCTTGGACACGCCCACCGTTTCCGGTGTCATGATCTCGTAGGTCTGGTTGTTCTTCAGCATCCCGTCCTGGTGGATGCCGCTCTCATGCGCGAAGGCGTTCCGACCGACAATCGCCTTGTTGTACTGGACCGGGAACGAGGTCGCCGCGGAAACCAGCTTCGACGCGCGATTGAGCATCGTCGTCTCGATCCCGGTCTGGAACGGAAACACGTCATTGCGCGTCTTGATCGCCATGACGATTTCTTCCAGTGCCGCGTTGCCCGCACGCTCGCCGATGCCGTTGATCGTGCATTCAACCTGCCGCGCGCCGCCCATCAGGCCGGCCACTGTATTCGCCACGGCAAGGCCGAGATCGTCATGGCAATGAACGGAGAAGATCGCCTTGTCGGCATTCGGCACGCGGTTGATCACCATTTCGAACAATGCGCGATATTCGTCCGGCGTCGCATAGCCGACTGTATCGGGCAGGTTGATCGTGGTCGCGCCGGCCTTGATCGCCGCCTCGACGCAGCGGCAGAGGAAATCATGCTCGGTCCGGGTGGCATCCTCGGCCGACCATTCGACATCCTCGACATGGTTGCGGGCGCGGGTGCACTGGTCGATCACCAGTTGCAGGACGGCATCCGGCTCCTTCTGGAGCTTGTACTTCATATGCACCGGCGAGGTGGAAATGAAGGTATGGATGCGCGGCCGGCGGGCATGCTTCACGGCTTCGGCCGCCCGGTCGATATCCTTGAAGGCCGCGCGGCTCAGGCCGGCGACAACGGCGTTCTTGACCCGCTTGGCAATGGCGGAAACGGCCTCGAAATCACCATCGGAGGCGATCGGGAAGCCGGCCTCGATGATGTCGACGCCCATTTCGTCGAGGAAATCGGCAATAGCCAGCTTCTCCTCGAAGGTCATGGTCGCGCCGGGGCATTGCTCGCCATCGCGCAGGGTGGTGTCGAAGATCAGGACGCGGTTCTTGTCGGTGGACATGGGATGTTCCTTTGTCGGCTCGGGCCTGCCGGCTCGTTCTGGCGGTACAGGCACAACATTCGGGAAGGGTGCGAACACGGTCCCCTGAGAGCCCAGGCCAAGCCCGGACGGCCCTCAGGGGCCGGTAAGAAGCAGGCCGAGGGTGAGGGCGGCACGCAGCTGCACAATCGCGGCGCCCGGGCGCAGCGCGATGTCAGGGCAGGTGTGGGTGCGGCAAACGCTCACGGGGCATCCTGATCGGATCGAACTGCACAAGGCATAACCAAGCCCTCGCCATTGCGCAAGAGCCCGACGGGCGGAAATCCGGGCGATACGATGCGGCCCGAGCCTGCCCGGCTTCCTCCGGCAGCTGGCCACGCGCGTCCTCTTTGCCTTCCCGTCGGTTCAGGGTAGAGACAGGCAATGCCAACCGATTCACCGGGGTCATCCATGCGCCGCCTTTGCCTGATCGCCGTTTCGCTGCTGGCACTGACTGCCTGCCAGTCCACATCCGAGGCGCCCGCGCCTGCCCCGCAGGCTGCCGCACCGGCCCCGCGCGGCGTGACGATCACCCCGGCCGGTTTCCGCCTGCCCGAGGGCGGTGGCTGCCAGGGCGATATCGCCCGGTTCCGCGCCATCCAGGCCAATGATCTCGAAACCGGGCATGTGACCCGGACGGTCTATGACCAGATCGAGGCCGAGATGAAGCGCGCTGATTCGATGTGCGCTGCCGGCCAGTCCGGCCCCGCCAGTGCGCATGTCCGCGCGACGAAGAGCCGCTTCGGCTATCCCTGAGGCCGCTCCCGGCCTTGTTACCCGAAGGCATGGCGCAGGAAAGCCTGCTGGAACGGGGGCATGGCCACCTCGTCGATATCGGCGACCGACCGGGCAATCACGATATCCGAGAGTTCCGGATGCGGCAGATGCGGCATCCGCGCCAGCATCAGGGCCCGGGCATCTTCTGCGTCGAGGTCGATCCGGACCGGGCGCATGAAGGCTGCCCGCGCACCGTCGATCACTGCCGTCCAGCCTTGCCCGACCTCGACCTCGCTGGCGAGGAGGCCGGTCTCCTCGGCCATCTCCCGCAGGACCGATCCGGCAAGATCGATCCGGCCGTCCGGCAGGAGGTCATCCGGGTCCGGCGTGCCGGCAGCGAAATAGATCCGCCCGGGATTGGCCGTCCCCTCGCCCATCTTCCCGAGGAGGAACGCGCCATCGCGGGATCGGAGCGCCGCCATGGCGAAGCCGTTGCGCATCGCCGGCGCGGGGTAGCCGAATTCCCGCCAGGCGATGAAACTGGCATAATCGGTCTGGAGGTAGCGGCCGGCATATCGCCCCGCCTCGATCCGCCAGGAATGCTGCAGGAAAACCTGGCCATTGAAGCTGGCCGGCTTCTCCGACACAAAACGCGCCCAATGGCGGTCGATCTCGGCCCGGTTCTCGATGGCGAAGGCCCAGTCCCGCGCCTCGAGCCGCATGTCGAGGTCATCAAGCGCCAGGATTTCCGCACTGCCCTCAGGCATGGATCCGCCCCTCGCTGACCCGCACCGCCGAGCCGCCGATCGCCGCGCGGGCAACGAGCCCCTTGCGGATCTCCAGATCAAGCGCGATCAGGCTCGGCCGGCCCATCTCGAATCCCTGCTCGATCACGAGCTGGTGGATGCCGTCCTCGGGCAATTCGGCTGCAGCAGCCACGCCGGAAAACGCCGCCACGGCGGAGCCGGTGGCCGGATCCTCGGCAATACCGGCCGCCGGCCAGAACATCCGGGCATGGACATGATGCTCGGGCGATTCCGTCTCGCGCGTGTAGATAAAGGCGCCCTCGCGCCCCGCTTTCGCGAAGGCGGCGTTCCAGGCCTGCCGGTCGGCCACGGAAACGCGGCGGATCACCTCGAGGCTGCGGACCGGCACCATCGAATAGGGCACGCCGGCAGACCAGACCGACAGGCTGTGCGCGCCGAAGCCGATCTCCAGCGGATCAATGCCGAGTGCCCTGGCGGCCAGCCCGACATCGAGATCGATCCCGAGATTCTCCGACAGGCGCGGCAAGTCGAACACCGCGCGGGAAACCTGGCCCGGGCTACGCCGCACCTCGACCTTCACAAGGCCGATCTTTTCCTCGAGCGCGATGATGACACCTTCGCCGAGATGGCCGCCCGCGCGCAATTCCGCCAGCAGGATGGCCGTACCGACCGTCGGGTGGCCCGCAAAAGGCAACTCGCCGCCGGGGGTGAAGATCCGGATCTTCGCCGAATTGACCGGATCGTCAGGCGGCTGGACGAAAACCGTCTCCGAGAGATTGAACTCGCGCGCAATCGTCAGCATCGCGGCATCGGACAGGCCCTCGCCCTCCAGGACAACCGCAAGCGGGTTTCCCTCGAAAGGGCGGGTCGTGAAAACGTCCAGCGTGTGAAACATGCGCGCCATGGTGCCCTCTTTCATTGTTGGGCCTATTTCGCGCCCGCGCCCGCTGACCGCAAGCCCGGCGAGCAGAATTCGCCCCTCGATTCCAAAGGACGTTTCCACAAGCTGAACCCCAGCCCAATAGCCAATTGCACGACAATTCACGTAGACTGATGTAGGACATTCGCATGAAGGCTTGGCAAGAACGGCCTTCCGCCATCCTGCCCGGCCCCGGGGCAGGAGACGCAGAAACAAGGGGCTGCACTCAAAGGAGTGTTCTATGGTGACGACCCGTCTTTCCAAAATCGCCGCGATCCTGGTCATCGGCACCGGTGCCGCCTTCGCGCAGGCCACAACCCAGCAACCGAATACGCAGACCCGCCCGCCCGCTGGCCAGCCCGCCCCGGCCGCTCCGGCTCAGGCGCCCCGCCCGGCCGCTCCGGCCGCCACCACCCCGGCTGCTCCCGCTGCACAGGCGCCCCGCCCCGCCGCTCCGGCCGCCCCGGCGGCTGCGGCCCCGGCCGCGACTCAGGGCACGCTCGTGAACCTCAACACGGCCACCGAGACCGAGCTCGACAAGCTGCCGCAGATCGGCCCGGCCCGCGCCAAGGACATCATCGAGGCGCGCACCAAGAACGGCCGCTTCAAGAACTGGGAAGACTTCGTCGCGCGCAATGTCGTGCCGAAGAATGCCGAGGAAGCGATCAAGGGCAAGGTCCGCTTCTGAGCGGCTGCACCTCCTCTCGGGCGTGAGGCGCGATGAAACGATAAGGGCCGGCGCAAGCCGGCCTTTTTCAGGTCAGCCGTTCGACAGGAAAAAGCTGCGAGGGGCTGGTGAATTCATCCTGCGCTGCGATGGTCAGGATCTCGCGCGAGCCGGCCTCGACCGTCCGTTTCAGCAGGCCATGCACCGAGGATCCCGCCCGTTGCAGGGCCAGGGCGATATCGTTCTCGCGGGCCAGATGGACGAGGAACAGCGCCGCAATTGCATCGCCGAGCCCGTTGACACTGGCGGCAAGGCGTGGCGTTCGCAGCCGGAAACAGCCCTGCCCGGAAGAAGCCAGCAGGTCGAGTGCGTCGTCGGGCGTTTCCCCGGTCAGCACCGAGGTGACCAGGATGGCGGAAGGCCCCATCGCATGGAGGGCAGCAATCGATTCCCTGACCGAAGCGAAGGAATGAACTGACCTTCCGGTCAAGTATTCCAGCTCGAACAGGTTGGGCGTGACGATATCGGCAGCCCGAACGGCGCGGTCGCGCATGAATTCGGGGATGCCCGGCCGCACGAAGATGCCACGCCCGACATCGCCGATCACCGGATCGCAGGCATAGAGCGCGGCCGGATTGGCTTCCTTTACCCGCGCCACCGCACCGAGGATCGCCTCGCCCGTATCGTGCGAGCCCATATAGCCGGAAAGCACGGCATCGCACGACGGCAGCACGCCGCGCTCGGCGATGCCCTGGACGAGATCGGCGATCAGCCCCGCCTCGAACACCTGCCCGCGCCAGGCACCATAGCCGGTATGGTTCGAGAACTGGACCGTATGGATCGGCCAGACCTCGACACCGAGTCGTTGCATCGGGAAGGTGGCGGAGGCATTGCCGACATGGCCATAGGCCACATGCGACTGGATGGAGAGAACATTCATGGCATCGTCCCCGACGGCAAAAAGGGGCGGTTCCCCGCCCCTTCCCGTTTGTGCCCCGACCTGCCGGAACCGGCAAGCCTGAAGCCTGATGCCGGCTCGGTCAGCTGACCATGGACGCGGCCTTGACCGCGAAGGTCGGAACGAAAGTCTTGGACAGGTCGACATTCGCCCCCGCCATTTCCTTGTCCAGCGCCTTGAGCGTGTCATAGACCGACTTCATGCCCGTCTGCGCCATGATCCCGGTTTCGGAATAGGCCGCCTGCGAGGCCTTCACCGCCCGGATGTAGAGGGCCTTGTCACCGAGATGGTAGGCTTCGGGCACGGCATCGGCGATCTCCTCCGGCTTGGCCCTGTTGATCCAGCGCAGCGCCTTGTAGATGCCGTTGACAGCGGCCTGCACGGTCTGCGGGTTCTTTTCCATGAAATCCTGCTTCACATAGAGGCAGGACGCCGGGTTCGACCCGCCGAACAGGTCATTCGTGCCCTTCTCGGTCCGGGTATCGATGAGCGTGACGATATCCTGATCGGCCTCGAGCTTGGCAATGACCGGATCGAGATGGGAGATCACGTCGATCTCGCCCTTCTTCATCGCAGCCACGGCGCTGGCGCCGCCGCCGACGCCGATGAAGCTCGCATCCTCGGCCTTGAGGCCTTCCTTCACCATCGCGTGCAGCACCGTGATGTAGGTCGAGGAGCCCGGCGCCGTGACGCCGATCTTCAGGCCCTTGAAATCCTTCGCCGACTTCACCTTGTCCGCCAGCGCCTTCCGGACGCCGATCACAATGGTCGGGAATCGCAGCATCTCGATGACGGCGCGGATATCCTGGTTCTTCGCCTGCATCCGGATCGTGTGCTCATAGGCGCCGGCGACGATATCGACCGAGCCGCCGACAAGCGCCTGCAGCGAGCGGGCGCCGCCGGCAAAATCGTTGATCTCCGGATCCAGCCCGAAATCCTTGAAGAAGCCCTTCCGCTCGGCAACCGTCAGCGGGAGATAGTAGAGCAGCGACTTGCCGCCCACGCCCATGATCACCTTCGACTTCTCGACTGCGGCGGCACGGCCGATCAGGCCGGGCGCGGCAATCAACGCAGACCCGGCAACACCCAGGGCCATCACGTTCCGGCGGGACAGTCTTTCCATCGATTTTTCCTCTCCTGCTAGTCTCGGCCGGTTCGCGGCCTTGTTCTGCTCATCCTGCATATTGGCGACGGCCTTGGCAATCGACCTCGCCTTCCGGGGCCGGCCGCTTGCGGCTACTGGACCGTTCTTGTCTCGGTGGGCCGCCAGACCAGCAGCGGCTTCTCGATCAGCGTGACGCAGAAATCGATCACCATCACGAAGATCATCAGGATCACCATGCCGGCGAACACGCCGGTCACGTCGAACACGCCCTCGGCCTGATGGATCAGGTAGCCGAGCCCCGCCGCGGAGCCGAGATACTCGCCCACCACCGCGCCGACCACGGCAAAGCCCACGGAGGTGTGGAGCGACGAGAACACCCAGGACAGGGCCGCCGGCCAATAGACATGGCGCAGCAATTGCCGCTCGCTCATCCCGAGCATCCGTGCATTGGACAGCACGACCGGGCTGACCTCGCGCACGCCCTGATAGACGTTGAAGAACACGATGAAGAAGACCAGCGTCACGCCGAGCCAGACCTTCGACCAGATGCCGAGGCCGAACCAGAGCGCGAAGATCGGCGCCAGCACCACGCGCGGCAACGCATTCATCATCTTCACGTAAGGGTCGAACACGGCGGCCACCAGCGGCTTCCGCGCGAACCAGAACCCGATCAGCACGCCGGCCGTGGCGCCGATCACGAAGGCGAGTACCGCCTCGGTCAGCGTGATCATCAGATGCTTGTAGACCGTGCCCTCCCAGAACATCAGGAAGACACGCTCGATCACCTTCAGCGGGGTGGAGAAGAAGAATTGCGGCAGCAGGTAATAGGGCTTGCCATCCGAACCGGTGCCCAGCGGCACGGTGGAGAAAACGTGCCAGAAGACCAGCACTACCACGGCCACCATGACCTGGAGAAACAGCAGCTTGGCGCGGCTCATGCGCGGACCTCCTTCGTAGCGTTGCCCAGGCCATAGGTCTTGCGGACCTCGTCGCGCAACGTGTTCCAGATTGCCGCGTGGAGACGGTGGAATTCCGGCTCGGACCGCACCTCGGCAATGTCCCGCGGGCGCGCCAGCGGGATCGGAAAATCACCGATGATCGAGGCGCGCGGCCCGGCCGACATGACGAGGACACGGTCGGAGAGGGCAATGGCCTCGTCAAGATCATGCGTCACGAACATCACCGCCTTGCGATCGGCCTGCCAGAGATCGAGCAGCAGCTCGCTCATGATCAGCCGTGTCTGCGCGTCAAGGGGGCCAAAGGGCTCGTCCATCAGCAGGATCTTCGGCTCGCGCACCAGCACCTGCGCCAGCGCGACGCGTTTCTTCTGGCCGCCGGAGAGCTGGTGTGGATAGCGATCGCCGAAAGAGGCCAGCCCGACCTTGGCCAGCATCACATCGGCAGCCTCGAGCGACTGCCGCCGGGGCGTGCCCCGAACCTCGAGCCCGATCGCGACATTGTCACGCGCGGTCTTCCAGGGCATCAGCGCATCCTGCTGGAACAGGTAGCCGGCCTGCGTGTTGAGCCCCTGCAGGCGCTGCCCGAAAATCAGGCTCTCGCCCGAAGAGGGCGGCATCAACCCGGCGGCAATGTTGAGCAGGGTCGACTTCCCGCAGCCGGTCGGGCCGAGAACGGCGACAAACTCGCCATCCGCCACGCGCACATCAACCGGTTGCACAGCCTCGTAGCGCCCGCCGCCGGTCAGGCCATAGGCCACGGAAACCGCGTTGAGCTGCACAGCCGGCATGGCAGCGCCATCAATAGGGGGCATCACGGCGCCCTCGTCCCGTGCTGGTCCTGCATCTCGTCCCCGAGCGTTTTTCTTGTTGCGCGCGAAGCTAGGTCAGGCCCGGATGCGGTTCAACAGAAATTCCGGTCCAACCGGAAACATGCGGCCCTATCGCAGGCGCAGGGTCACCGCCACCGGACAGTGATCCGAGGATTTCGGCCTGTCCCAGCCGATCCGCGGGAAACGCGGCCCGTCATGCCGCGCTGCCCGCCACGGCTGACCCTGCCGGATGATGTCGGGAACCGCCTCCGGATTGGCCTCGGCAAGCGCCGGCGAGACGAGGATGTAATCGAGCTGGCAATAAACGTCATCCGGCGGGTGATACGCGGTCCAGCGATCCTCCGCCGGCCGCCGCGCCACGAGATTGACCGAAAATCCGGGGTCCAGCAGCGCGCCGATTCCGCCCGGGCTTGGGCGCCCGGTCATCAGGTCGCGCGGGGCGGGGTCGCCGTCGATCTCCATGTAGTCGTTGAAATCCCCGATCAGGGCCCAGTTGGCTGCCGCCGGGCCGCCGCGATGGCTTTCGAAACGCCGCTCGATCAGCGTCCGGATCGCCTCGGCCTCGGCCTGTCGGATCACCCGCGTGGCCTCGCGCCCGCCGGTCATCGACTTGAGATGGCAGCAGAACAGCGTGAAATCGCGTCCGTCGATCTGGAACTCCGCCTCGACCAGATCGCGCTTGAACACCCGGTCATCCCGCGTCAGCCTCCGGGGAGAATCAGGCGGCCCTTCCCGGATCTCCGAAATCCCCTCCGGCCAGACATCGACCTCCCCGAATGTCGTGGCCGCATGGCTGCGGATCGCGGTCCAGCCGACCCGCGACAGCAGGCCGATATCGATGCCGCGCCGGTCATTTCCATCGATCACGCTGAGATGGCGGTAATTCACATCGGCGATCGCCTGCTCGCGCACCCGCCGGATCGCCTCGGCATCGAGGCCGGGATCCCGCGCCAGCGCCGCCTTGATCGTCCGGGCGACATGCGGGGATTCGAGTTTCTTGAGATAGGTCTCGCGGAAACTCCGCAGCGCGTCGGCGGAGTCAACCTCCTGCAAGGCGATGATGTCGGCCTGCGTCGCCAGCAGCGCCAGCGCCGTCAGCTGGCATTTCTCGTCGGATTGGGCAGCCTCGACAATCCGGCGGACGCGGGTCGCCTCATGGCGATCCTCGAACAGCACGTTGCCGATCTGCTGGTCGGCCCGGCGCTGCGGATCCCAGAAATCGGGGCGGGAGAACAGGTTTTCGACATTGAAGGTCGCGAGGCGGAACGGTCGGCTCGACATCGGAACTCCGGAGCCGGCCTTCGCGCGGCACCTACATGGCCAGTCCTGCAATACGGACGATCGTGAAGCTGTCGCAATATTCGCGAATGGTCGAGATCTTCCCGTCACGGAAGCCGAGCACCGCACAGAAATCGGTCTGGAAACGCTGGTTGGAAACAGTATGGATCATCGTGCCGGTTGTTTCCGCGGCTGCAGTATCTGCACCGACGACGATGTTCCGCACGGTCATGCCGTTCCAGACCCAGCGTTCGAACAGCCCCTTGAAATGGCTCCGCAGGGCCACCCGTCCGCGGATGACGGGTGAAATCGGCTGTCCGGCAATCTGCCCCATCACCTCGTAATGGACATCCTCGCTCAGCTCGGCGAGGACCGCCTCGACATCGCCGGCCGCGCGTGCCAGCATGACACGCTCGATCATCGCCCGCATCGTGGCCGCGCGTTCGGGCGCGGAAACCAGAGTGCCATGCATCTTTGTCATTCCCCTGCTATCGGCGGACCTGTTCCTGCGTGTCGGCCGAAGCGGGCGGATATTAGGCAAGCGCCTTATCAATTTCATCGGAAACTCCGTTCAAATCTTCGTAATTCGAAGGAAATGACGCAAAATTCCGCAATGACCTCAGCATATTGTATACAATAAAGCACAGGCGCGCATGGCGCCTGTGCTTTAGTCTAACGCCTTTACCATGCCGCAGGGCAGCGGCTGGCACAGGGCCTCAGTTGCGGGCCTTGTCGACGAGCTTGTTCTTGGCGATCCACGGCATCATGCCGCGCAGCTTCTCGCCGACTTCCTCGATCTGGTGGCTGTCATTCATGCGACGGATGCCCTTGAACCGCGCCATGCCCGACCGGTATTCCTGCATCCATTCCGAGGTGAACTTGCCGGTCTGGATGTCGCGCAGCACACGCTTCATCTCGGCCTTGGTCTCGTCGGTGATGATGCGCGGACCGGTGACATACTCGCCCCACTCGGCCGTGTTGGAGATCGAGTAGTTCATGTTGGCGATGCCGCCTTCATAGATCAGGTCGACGATCAGCTTCACTTCATGCAGGCACTCGAAATAGGCCATTTCCGGCGCATAGCCGGCCTCGACCAGCACTTCGAACCCGGCACGGATCAGCTCGACCAGACCGCCGCAGAGCACGACCTGCTCGCCGAACAGGTCGGTTTCGCATTCCTCGCGGAAATTCGTCTCGATGATGCCCGAACGGCCGCCGCCCACGCCGCAGGCATAGGACAGCGCGAGATCAAGCGCATTGCCGGACGCATTGTGGTTCACGGCCACGAGGCAGGGCACGCCACCGCCACGCTGGTATTCCGAACGGACCGTATGGCCCGGGCCCTTCGGCGCGATCATCACGACGTCGATCGTGTTCTTCGGCTCGATCAGGCCGAAATGCACGTTGAGACCATGCGCGAAGGCAATGGCGGCACCGTCGCGGATATTCGGCGCGATCTCGTTCTTGTAGATGTCGGCCTGGAGCTCGTCCGGCGTCGCCATCATCATCAGGTCGGCCCATTTGGCGGCATCGGCCACCGACATGACCTGCAGGCCATCGGCCTCGACCTTCTTCGCGGTCGCCGAACCCGGCTTCAGGGCGACGCGGATGTCCTTCGCGCCCGAATCCTTCAGGTTCAGCGCATGGGCACGGCCCTGGCTGCCATAGCCGACAATGACAACCTTCTTCGACTTGATCAGGTTGAGATCGGCGTCACGATCATAATACACACGCATGGACGTTTCCTTCCGGTGGAGAATTCAGGGTGCGGCCTGGCCGCCCCCGGGTTGAGCGCCGTAAAGCGCGAAGAACTGGCCGATGGAGCGGGAGGCCTCGGCGCGGATGCTTTCAGGGTCGAGAGCGGGCGCATCCCCCAGCAGAAGCCGGATCTGGACATCGCGCGCCACTAGCCCGAACAGGGTGCGGAACGCCTCCTCGGCATCGGCGAAAGCCAGAAGCCCGGCCTTGCGTCCGGCTTCGAGCACAGGCTTCATCCGGCTGCCAAGGGCGAAGCGGCCATTGGCCAGCACGATGGCGCCAAGCGAGCGATCCGAACCTGCCTGCCCGATCGCCACGCGGTTGAGCGCCAGCGAGGTTTCCGAGGAAATCACGGTCAGCCAGTTGATGGCGAAGCTCTCGAGCCGGGCCGTCAGCGCCGCCCGGTCGAGCGGGTCCGGCCCCACGGCGGCCACATGCACCCGCGCCGCCTGGTATTTCACGGTGGCGTTGAGCAGCCCGTCGCGGTCACCGAACCATTTGTAGAGCGTTTCCTTGGAGCAGCTGGCGCGGCGCGCCACCGCGCTCATCGTCAGGCTGTTCCCGTCCGTCATGAGCTGGCGCAGAACCGCATCCAGCACCTCGGCCTGCCGGGCGCTGATCTCGGGTTCGGCAGGGGCGGCGAGAGCCGTCATCGGGAGCCTGTCACGGGGCGGGATTGCCGTAACGAACGTTACGGTTCGGCACTTTCCTACGCGAGTGCAACTCCCCGGTCAAACGGATTCGTGCATCGTTCGGTCAACGGCCGATCAGGTCCATCACGGCCGGATAGAGCGAAGCGACGAGCAGCAGCGCCATGACGAGATTGAACCAGCGCACCTTCGCTGGATCGCGGAGGAAATTGCGCAGGGCCGCGCCGAATGCGGCCCAGAGCAGCGAGCCCGGCGTGCCCGTCAGCGCATAGACCAGCGTGATGATCACCAGCGAGCCGGTATAGTTTTCCGGCACGGTATAGGCCGCGATGGCGCCGACCACCATCGCCCAGGCCTTCGGGTTGACCCATTGGAACGCCGCCGCCTGCAGGAAGGTCATCGGCTGGCCGGCCTGGGCTCCGCTCTCGCCGACCGGGCCCGACCGGGCGATCTTCCAGGCGAGCCAGAGCATATAGGCGATGCCAACCACCTTGAGCGCCGTGTAGAGCGCGGGATAGCGGATGAAGACCTGCCCGAGCCCGAAGCCCGAAAGCAGCAGCATCACCGGAAAGCCCACATTGATCCCGGCCACATGCCAGAGCGTTCGCCTCAAGCCGAAATTCACGCCGGAGGCCAGCAGCATCATGTTGTTCGGCCCGGGCGTGACCGAACTGGCAAAGGCAAAGCCGAGAAAGGCGATCAACGTATCGAGGGGCATCCGGGGCCTGCGACGGAAAGAGCGCGGACGCCAAGGCTAGGCGTGCCGGAAGCCGGGTTCAAACGAAAGGCTGGAATGGGTTCATGAGCGTCCGGAATGGTCGCTCACATCTCCTCCGCCCCGCGGGCAATCGCCGCCGCTCCGGTCCGCGACACCTCGACCAGTCCGATTGCCGTCATCAGGTTGATGAAGCGCTCGACATCATCGGCCGGGCCGGCCAGCTCGAAGATGAAGGAGTTCAGCGTCGCATCGACGGTCTTGGCGCCGAAGGCGGTCGCGAGGCGCAGGGCCTCCATCCGGTGCTCGGCGCGATGCTCGCCATATTGCGCCACCTTGACGAGAGCGAGTTCGCGCTCGATCGAGGCCTTGGCCGAGAGGTTGACCACCTTGTGCACCGGCACCAGCCGGTCGAGCTGCGCCTCGATCTGGTTCAGCACCGAAGGCGTGCCCGAGGTCACGATGGTGATGCGCGAGAGATGCTTCTCGTGCTCGGTTTCCGAGACCGTGAGGCTCTCGATATTGTAGCCACGGCCCGAAAACATCCCGGCGATCCGCGCCAGCACGCCCGGCTCGTTATCGACCAGCACGCAGAAGGTCCGGCGCTCGGTCACGGGCTTTTCGGTCTGGTCGGCATAATGCGATTTCATCTCGTCATTCCTCGTCACGCAGCAGCAGCGGCCGGGCTTGCGAGAACCCAGCGCTGGAAAAGGGCAAGATCGATATTGCCGCCGCACAGGATGACCCCGGTCTTGCCGGTCAGTCGGTCACGGTCCTGCAGGGCAGCCGCCAGCGGCGCCGCCCCGGCGCCCTCGGCAAGATTGTGGGTATCCGTCCAGTAGGCCCGGATCGCGGCGGCGATTTCATCATCCGTGACCTGCACGATGCGCGCGGCCCCCCGCGCGATGATCTCGAGCGATTCCGGATCGGGCACACGGGTCGCCATGCCATCGGCATGGGTGACGGCGCTCTCGGTCGAAACGAGCCGCCCGGCCGCGAAGGACAGGGCATAGGCCGGCGCGCCCACCGATTGCACGCCGATGATCTCGGTCTTCAGGCCGAGCAGGTCGCGGACAAGAATACAGCCGCAAATGCCCGAGCCCTGCCCGATCGGCACATAGATCCGCGCGAGATCGGGATGGGCGCGCAGCAATTCCAGCGCATAGGTCGCCACGCCGAGGACCAGATCGCGATGGAAGGACGGCACCATCTCGAGGCCCCGCATCCCGGCAAGGCGCATGGCTTCCTCGCGCGCGGCCTGGAAATCCTCGCCATGCTCGATCAGTTCGGCCCCGAAAGCCGTCATCGCAGCGTTCTTCTCGGTGGAATTGCCGCGCGGCACGAGGATCGTCACCCCGACGCCATGCTGGCGGCCGGCAAAGGCGAGGCTCTGGCCGTGATTGCCGCGCGTCGCCGAGATGATGCCCGCCACGCCCGGCCGCTCGCGCTTCAGCCGGTCGAGATAGACCAGCCCGCCGCGCACCTTGAAGGCGCCGGTCGGGGTGTGGTTCTCGTGCTTCACGACCAGCTCCGCGCCGAGCCGGGCCGCCAGAAGCGGCCAGCTCCGCTGCGGGGTGGGCGGCATGGCCGCCTGCACCACGCCATGCGCGGCTTCGAGTTCGGCAAGGCTGAACATCGTCACACCAGCTGCTTGCCCTTGGCGTCGATCACATCGCCGACCTTGCCGGCGAAATCCGGCAGGATCATCTCGTTATGGGCCTTGCCCGAGGGGATCATCGGGAAGCAATTCTCTTCCTTGGCGACGAGGCAATCGAAGATCACCGGGCCGGGATAATCGATCATCTCCTGGATCGCGGCATCGAGCTGTGCCGGGTCAGCACAGCGGATGCCCTTGGCGTGATAGGCCTCGGCCAGCTTCACGAAATCCGGCAGGGCGCTCGAATAGCTCTCGGAATAGCGGCCGCCATGCAGCAATTCCTGCCATTGCCGCACCATGCCCATATACTCGTTGTTGAGGATGAAAATCTTGACTGGCAGGCGATACTGCGCCGCCGTCGACATTTCCTGCATGTTCATCAGGATGGAGGCCTCGCCGGCAATGTCGATCACCAGCGCATCCGGATGCGCCATCTGCACGCCGATCGCCGCCGGCAGCCCATAGCCCATCGTGCCGAGCCCGCCCGAGGTCATCCAGCGGTTCGGCTCATCGAAATGGAAATGCTGGGCCGCCCACATCTGGTGCTGGCCGACTTCCGTCGTCACATAGGTCGAGCGGTCCTTGGTCAGCGCATAGAGCCGCTCGATCGCGTATTGCGGCTTGATGATGCTGTCGGAATTCTGGTAGCCGAGCGAATTGCGCGCCCGCCACCTGTTGATCTCGCCCCACCAGCTCTTCAGCGCCTCTGAATCGACCTGGTACTTCTTCTCGCGCCAGATGCGGATCATCTCCGCCAGCACGCGGGTACAATCGCCGACAATGCCGATATCGGCCTTGACGTTCTTGTTGATCGAGGACGGATCGATATCGACATGGATCTTCTTCGAGCCCGGCGAGAAGGCATCGAGGCGCCCGGTGATCCGGTCATCGAAGCGCGCGCCGAGATTGATCATCACGTCGCAGCCATGCATGGCGAGATTGGCCTCGTAGGTGCCGTGCATCCCGAGCATGCCGAGCCATTGCGGATTGTTGGCCGGGAAGGCGCCGAGGCCCATCAGGGTCGAGGTCACCGGAAAGCCGGTGATCTGGGCGAATTCCCGCAGCAGGCGGCTGGCCTCGGGCCCGGAATTGATGATGCCGCCGCCAGTATAGAAGACCGGCTTCTTCGCTTTCGCCATCAGGGCGAGCGCCGCTTCGATCCGGGCGGTATCGCCATCCATTTTCGGCCGGTAGGATTTGTGGATGATCTCGCCCGGGCCGTTATAGGCGCCGCGCGCGAACTGGATATCCTTGGGCACGTCGATCACCACCGGGCCCGGCCGGCCCGAACGGGCGACATAGAACGCCTCGTGGATGATGCGCGGCAGATCCTCGATCCGCTTCACGAGGTAATTATGCTTGGTGCAATGGCGGGTAATGCCCACCGTGTCGCATTCCTGGAAGGCATCCGAGCCAATGAGATGCGTTGGCACCTGCCCGGTGAAACAGACGATCGGGATTGAATCCATCAAGGCGTCGGTCAGGCCGGTCACGGCATTGGTCGCGCCGGGGCCCGAGGTCACCAGCACCACGCCCACCTTGCCGGAGGAACGGGCATAGCCCTCGGCCGAATGCACGGCACCCTGCTCATGGCGGACGAGGATGTGCTGGACCGAATTCTGCTGGAACAACGCATCGTAGATGGGGAGAACCGCACCGCCCGGATAGCCGAAGATGTGGTTCACATCATGGTCCTGCAGCGCACGCACCACCATTTCGGCGCCGGTCATCATCTCACTCATGGTCGTCTCCCGTGATCGGTCGGCTCATGGCGTCCTGGTTCGGCAGGGCGAAGGATCGGGCAACAAAAAAGGCCCTCAGGGGGCCTTTGGATGCGCGCCGACAAGGAGTTCTGGCTCAGGCCAGCTCCGTCCTCGGCGCACTGCGTACAATAAGAAGCGACATGGAATCCTCGTCGGCAATTCGGGCGGCACGCTACACACCGCCGGAAACAGCGTCAATCCTCAATTTGTCCAAGCCTCCCGCGCTCCGTTCCCGGCGTGCCGAATCGCCGTTCCCGCACCGGCATGATCCTGTAGCCGGCTTTCGATCGGGCGGAACATCAGCCCGGATCGATCAGGCACCGTTTAAATTGATTATGCGGCACATACGATTTCTCAAGCATTGTCCCCCATCCTTCTGTGAGTTTTGTCATAGTCCCGGTGGAACCCCTGTTGAGTAACGAACTGTTCACCGCCGACCTCGAGGTCCGGTTGCGGAGTGCGGAAGCCAACCTGCTTCTGCGGCGTTTCCGTGCGGCGCGAAAGGCGTCCGGAGCAGCGACGATCGCCATGCTTGATCGTGATGTGATGAAGCAATACGGGCAGAATCTCGTGGTCATCGAGCCGGCGGAAAACGGGGAATTCGCATTCCTCTATGCCGGCTCCCAGGTGCCGGATGATGCCGGCGCCACCCTCGGGGCAAAAACCACCACGGTCATCAGCCGCGAGGCTGGCGAATTGTATCGCCTCGGCTGCCGGGAGGCCGGCCTCGCCGGCGACGCCGTCTGCGTGAACCATCAATCCGGTCCGGAATCCAAGGTCCATCGCTGGGAATGCCTCTTCCTCCCCATCACCGATGCGGAAGGGCGCCCGATCCTTGTGGCCCTGTGCATTCCCCGTGAGTACAAGCACGAATTCTTCCGGGCGGTCCTCGATGCGATGCCGCATGGCGCCTTCGTGGCCGAACCCGTGCGGGATGCGCATAACGAGATCGTCGATGCGCGGATCATCGCCGCGAATGCCCGCGGCATCGAGATCTGCGGACATCCCGATCTTGATGCGCTCCAGGGCTGCTCGATCACGGGGGCCATGGGCGATGGCGCTCCCCTTGGCCCGTGGGACCGGCACCTCGCCGTCCTGCGCAGCGGCAAGGGCCAGAGCTTCGATCATCATCACCGGAGCGAGACCGGCTCGCACTGGTACCAGATGCACGCCGCGCCGATGCGGGATGGCCTGCTCGTCAGCGTGGTCGACATCACCGAGATCAAGCAGGGGTTCCTCGAACTCGAACACCAGCGCAAGATGCTGCTGGACGAGATGGAGCAGCGGCGCGGCCTCGAGCAGGAACTCTGGGCCCTTGCGCATCACGATCCGCTGACATCCCTGCCGAACCGCCGGGCCTTCCGCGACGCGGCGATGCTCAAGCTGGCGGAAGCGCAGACCACCCACCGCCCTTGCGCGATGATCACGATCGACATCGATCACTTCAAGCGCGTCAACGATGCCTTCGGCCATGGCGCGGGCGACACGGTGCTTCGGCGCGTTGCGGACATCATCAAGGCGCCGTTGCGCCCGAATACCGATATCGCGGCCCGCATGGGGGGCGAGGAATTCACGATCCTGCTGCCGGACACCGATTCGGAAGCGGCCATTGTCTTCGCTGAAAAGCTGCGGCTGACGGTCGAGCAAAGCGTCGTTGTCACCGCCGAGCAGGAAATCCGCTGCACGATCAGCATCGGCATCGCCCTGAATCGCAAGACCTCCAACCTTGATGACCTGATCAACCGCGCGGACCGGGCGCTCTACACCGCCAAGCGCAGCGGTCGGAACAAGGTGGCGACCGAACTTGACGTCCAGGCCGGGCCAAAGAGCTCCATCGCGGCGGCCTGACGCGCCGCGCAACGGCTCACAGGGCGGCCAGCGCCGCATCCGGATGCGCGACCCAATGCCAGTCCGGCGGCGCGAGGTAGCGCCGGGCGAAAATCACCTGCCTGCGTGCATAGGCCCGTGTGTCGGCCTGCCCGCGCGCGATCGCCGTATCGAGATCGATCCGCCCGGCGAGATGATCCGCCAGATGGGGCACGCCATGGGCTTTCATGATGCCGAGATTGCGTGGCAGGGCCGGCTGCCGCTCGACCAGCCGCCGGACTTCCTCAAGGGCGCCGGCCGCGATCATCGCCACGAAGCGGGCGTCGATCGCCGCATGCAGCGGCGCACGTGGCGGATCGAGAAACACGCCGCGCCATTCCCCGGCCGCAAGCACGGGAATGCCGGGATTCTCCGCCAGCCATTGCGAATAGGTGCGCCCGGTCGCGTCCTGCAGCTCGATCGCCCGCAGCAGGCGCGGCGTATCGGCGGGGTGAAGCTGCGCCGCGCGCTCCGGATCCCGGCGGACGAGTTCGGCATGAAGGTCATGGCCCGCTTCGGCGCGGGCCCGCCATGCCGCCCGGATGTCCGGCGGGATGGCCGGTGTCGGGACCAGCCCTTCCACGAGCGCACGGAAATAGAGGCCGGTCCCCCCGACTATAGCCAGCGGCGCGCCACCCGCACGCGCCTCGGCCACGAGCGGCGCAATCGCCTCGAGATAGCGCCCGACCGAGAATTCCTCGCCGGCCGGCACAAATCCGTAGAGGGCATGGGGAACCCGCGCCGTCTCCTCCGTCATCGGCCGGGCCGAGAGCACGGCGAGATCGGCATAGACCTGCATCGAATCCGCGTTCACGACCACGCCGCCCTGCCGCTCGGCAAGGGCGACGGCCAGGGCGGATTTTCCGCTGGCCGTGGGGCCGGCAATCAAAGTGGCGAAGGACATCTTGCCATTTCCCGACGAGGTCGATACCGCCGGTTCCTATCCTCTTGCTGCTGAGAAGGCGAGCCCATGCCCCACTCCCCGTCGCGCGCCCTCGTGGCTACCCTCGTGAGCGCCCCGGGTGAGCGCTGCCTCGATATGGCGGCCATCGCGCGGGCCCGGTCGATGCTGCCGGCCGCGGAAGTCGCCATCCTGTCGACCGGCCATGCCGCGGATTTCCATTTCACCACTGCGGAAGATCCAGCCCGCTGGACCAGTGCCCTGCGCGAGGCCATGGGCGCGCTGCCGGTGGATCTGGTTGTCCAGCCCGGCGCCGGCCGCCGCAAGCGCCTCTTCCTCGCCGACATGGATTCGACCATGATTGGCCAGGAATGCATCGATGAACTCGCCGATGCCGCCGGGCTCAAGGCCCATGTGAGTGCGATCACCGAGCGGGCGATGCGGGGCGAGATCGCCTTCGAGCCGGCGCTGCGCGAGCGCGTCGCCCTGCTGAAGGGCCTTCCTGTCACGATCGTCGAGACGCTGATCGCCGATCGGATTACCCTGACACCGGGCGGGCGGGAACTCGTCGCCACGATGCGGCATCATGGCGCCTATACGGCCCTCGTTTCCGGCGGCTTCACGGTCTTCACCGGCCCGATCTCGCAGAAGATCGGCTTCCACATGCACCGTTCGAACACGTTGAATGTCGAGAACGGGCATTTCGCCGGAACCGTGGCGGAGCCGATCCTCGGGAAAGAGGCCAAGCGCCAGACCCTCGAGGAGCTGCGCGCCCGATTCTCGCTCTCGCCGGACGCCTCCCTGGCCGTGGGCGACGGCGCGAACGACCTCGCCATGCTTGGCGAGGCGGGGCTCGGCGTGGCCTTCCACGCCAAGCCCATCGTGGCCGAGGCGGCCCATGCCCGGATTGACCATGGTGACCTCTCGGCGTTGCTCTATTTCCAGGGTTACCGCGAGGAAGACATCCTGCATTGACGGCGCCTCATGCGCCCATGAAAAAGGGCACCCGGCCTGCAGCCGGATGCCCCTTGCTGGCTTCAAGACCGACCCTCAGTTGATCGGCAGCGTCACATAACGGAGCGTGCCTTCCGGGCCGGTGGCCACATAGAACAGCGCACGACGCTGGCCCTGGCTCTTCAGCGTGTCGAGCCGCTTGCGGATATCCGCCGCACTGCGAACCGCCTCGCGCTGGACCTCGACGATCACATCGCCGACCGAGATCCGGCGTTCAGCCGCGACAGAATTCGGATCGACCCGGGTGACGACCACGCCATCCACACCGTCCTTGATGTTGTAACGGCGACGCAGTTCGGCCGTGACCGGCGTGACATCCAGCCCGAGAACCGATGCATTGGCCGTGTTGTTCTGCGGTTCACGCGTCTGGACAGAGGCCTGCTGCGGCGACTCATCGAGGCGCCCCAGCGTGACGCGCTTCAGGACTTCCTTGCCCCCGCGCCAGACCGTGACGTCGACTTCCTTGCCGATCGGCGTCTGCGCGACGATGCGCGGCAGGTCGTTCGACCGACGGATATCCTTGCCGTCGAAGCGGATGATGACATCCTCGCGCTCGAGACCGGCGGATTTGGCCGGGCCCTTGTCATCGACATTGATCACCATTGCTCCGCGGGCACGGCCGAGCTTGAGCGCATCGGCCGTATCATCATCCACATCCTGGATGGCGACGCCGAGCCAGCCGCGACGGGTCTCGCCGAATTCCTTCAGCTGTTCGATCACCGGCACGGCAATCGAGGCCGGCACCGAGAACCCGATGCCGATCGAGCCGCCCGACGGCGAGATGATGGCCGTGTTGATGCCCACCACATCCCCCTCGAGATTGAAGAGCGGACCGCCCGAATTGCCCTTGTTGATGGCTGCATCGGTCTGGATGAAGCTGTCATAGGGGCCGGACCGGATATTGCGCTGCTTGGCAGAGACAATGCCGGCAGAAACCGAGCCGCCGAAACCGAACGGGTTGCCGATGGCGATGACCCATTCACCGATACGCAGCTTGTCGCTGTCGCCAAACTTGACGAATTTCAGCGGCTTGTCGGACTTGACCCTCAGCACGGCGATATCGGTCTTGGCATCCTTGCCCACGACCTCCGCCTTGAGTTCGGTGCCGTCATTGAATACCACGGTGATGTCGTTGGCTTCAGCGATGACGTGGTTGTTCGTCACCACTGTCCCGCCGGCATCGATCACGAAGCCGGATCCAAGCGACGAGGCGCGCTGGTTGGGCTGCGGACCCGGCGCACCGGGGCCGCCGGGGCCACCCGGCCCGCGCCGGTTGAAGAAATCGTTGAACAGGTCCTCGAAAGGCGAGCCCGGCGGCATCTGCGGCATCGGCACAGAGCGCTGGGCCTGGCGCTGGTTCGCCTTGATATTGACCACCGCATCCATGACGCGCTCGGCCGTATCGGCGATCGCTTCAGGACCGCGCGCCTGGACCGTGGCGACATTCGGCAGCAGGACGACCACGGCCAGAGCCGCGGCCCCTGCCGCGCGACGCAGGCGCGGCATCAGGCCAGCACCCGGCTGCCCTGCCAGATCCGTCGTGAACCCGGTTTTCGCCGGGATGGTTTCCATCGACATCATGATCCTCGTTCATCTCCATGCCATCGCCGCCCGCGATGGCTATTTCAAAAGGTTCAATTGCGGCACAAACGCGACACAATCATCACTTTTTTCTGCGATCACAACAGGTTGAACGCCGGAAAACCCTTGCTGGCCCAGACGAGGAAAACACCAAGCCCGGCCGCAGCAAAACCGAGAATGCGGAGAAGGCGCTCCGGCATCTCCGAGGCATCCCGAAGTGCCTTCCGCATCGCGCCCGGAAACGCGGCAAAACTCAGCCCCTCGATCGCGAACATCAGGGCCAACGCCGTGAGAAACTCATTCATCGTCTCACACCACGTGGCCCGGAGGCAATGTACCCCCGCTCTGGAACAGCTCCCATGCGTGCCTCGCTTCTGCTTGATCCCGGGGGATCAACGGCAAGTTTCACGAAGAAGGCCGGCGCTGGAGACGCCGGCCCGTTGGTTCACTTGTCCCGGCCTGCCCCGGCCGGGTTGTTCAGATATTTGAAGAAATCGCTCTCCGGCGTGATGACGAGCCGTGTATCCCCCGATTTGAGGCCGGTTTCATAGGCCTGCATCGACCGGTAAAAGGCAAAGAACTCGGCATCGCGATTGTAGGAATCGGCGAGCAGACGGGTCCGTTCCGCTTCGCCCTTGCCGAGGGCTTCGCGGGCCAGCCGGTCAGCCTCGGCCTTGGTCACGGTGACCGTCCGGTCAGCCTGCGCGCGGATGCGGTCAGAGATTTCCGTCCCCTGCGCGCGCAATTCGGCCGCTTCGCGTTGCCGCTCGGTCTGCATCCGGCGGAACACGGCCTGGCTGTTCTGCTCCGGCAGGTCGGCGCGCCGGATGCGGATGTCGACAATCGCCACGCCAAGCGCCTGGGCCTCGACATTGACCTGGTCACGGATCCGGGTGATCAGCCCCTGCCGGTCATCTTTCACGACAAGCTGGAAAGTCGATTCACCGAGCACACGCCGCAGGGCCGCATCCATGAAGGTGCCGAGCTGCTGGTTGCCCCGGAGCATCGAGCCGCCAGTCGCCTGGAAGAAGCGGAGCGGGTTCTCGATCCGGTAGCGCGCGAAGGTATCGACAACGAGGCGCTTCTGGTCCGAGGTGATGGCTTCGACCGAAGGCGTCTCGAGATCGAGGATGCGCCGGTCCATGGAGATGACGTTCTGGATGAACGGCATCTTCACATTGAGGCCCGGCGTGGTGATGACGCGCCGTGGCTGGCCGAACTGGGTGACGATCACCTGTTCGGTCTGGTCGACCACGAAGAGCGCCGATCCGCCGACCACAAACAGGCCGGCGAGAAGGAAGGCGAGAGCGGAGCGGATCATCAGCGCTTCTCCTGCCCGTTGGCGCCGCGGCGCATCAGGTCGTTGAGCGGCAGGAGCGGCACGACGCCGTTCTGCTGCTTGCCCTGGTCGATGATGATCTTGTCCATGCCGCCATAGATCCGTTCGATGGATTCGAGATAGAGGCGCTGCCGGGTGATTTCCGGTGCCTTCTTGTATTCGTCGAGGATCGAGATGAAGCGCGCCGCTTCACCTCGGGCATCCGCGATCATCCGTTCGCGCTCGGCCTCGGCCCGCTGGGTGATGCGCGAGGCTTCACCGCGCGCTTCCGGGATCACCTTGTTGGCATAGGTCTGCGCCTCGTTCTGCGCACGTTCCTGGTCGGCACGGGCCGCCTGGACATCGCGGAACGCATCGATGACCTCGGCAGGCGGGTCAACCTTCATCAGCTGGACCTGCTGCACGATGATGCCGGCGCCATAGCCGTTCAGCGTCTTCTGCATCAGTTCCTGCACCGCGCGCTCGATTTCAAGGCGGGCGCCGGTCAGGATCGGCTGGATGTCGCGACGGCCGACAATCTCGCGCATCGCGCTCTCGGCCACGGCCTTCACCGTGGCTTCCGGGCTGCGCAGGTTGAACACGAAGTCCTGGGGACGGCGGGCATCGACCAGCCAGAGAACCGAAAAATCAACGTCGACGATATTCTCGTCGCCGGTCAGCATCAGGCTCTCCTCGCGGATGTCCCGGACGCCGCCACGCGGGCCGGCACCGCTGCGCAGGCCGACTTCGATCGTCTGCACGCCGATGGTCGGCTTGTCGATCCGGCCGATCGGATAGGGCCAGTTCCAGTTCAGACCCGGCGCCGTGATCGAGGCGAAGCGACCGAACACGCGCTCGATGCCCATCTCGTTGGGCCGGACCGTGTAGAAGCCTGTCAGCATCCAGCCGACCACGGCCAGCAGGCCGAGGAAGGCGATGCCGACAGCGCCGAGCTTCGAAAGCCCGCCGCCATCGCCGCCCGGGCCACCGCCCGGCAGCACGCGCCGCAGCTTGTCCTGGCTCCTCCGGAGGATGTCTTCGAGGTCCGGTGGCTCACGTCCGCCGCCGCCCGAGGGGCCGGAGCCCCATGGGTTTGGGTTTCGGGGGCCCTGCCCCCTTGGCTGCCAGGGTCCGTTACTCATGAAGCGCTTTCTCTCCGGCCATTCCCGTTCTTGACGATGTTCATTTGGGTCTTCGACACGCGAAGGTCAACGCCGAAGGTATGTGACGAAGCGAAAGTCTGCCTCGTCATCGGCATTCTTGGTGAAGGATTGCCGGCTCGCTTCGCGCCAGACGAGAGGATCGATGGCCGGAAAAACCGCATCGCCTTCGGGCGACAGATCGACCTGGGTGATCTCGAGCCGGTCAGCGTGAGGCAGGAAATGGCGGTAGATCTCGCTCCCCCCGCCGATCATCACTTCGTCCTGCTTGTGCAGTTCCGCAAGGTTGCGGGCCAGCGCCAGCCCGCTTTCCGGGTCCGGCGCCACGGCGACACCCTCATGCGACCAGCCGGGATTCCGGGTGATGACAACCGTATGCCGGCCAGGCAAGGGCCTGCCGATCGAGTCGAACGTCTTGCGCCCCATCAGGATCGGCTTGCCCATGGTCAGCGCGCGGAAATGTCTCATGTCGGATTTCAGCCGCCAGAGCAGCCGGTTGTCGCGCCCGATGACACCGTTCCGCGCCACGGCAGCCACCACAACGATCCGGACCCCTGGCCCGGCAGCAGGATGCGCCGCCATCACACCGCGACCGGTGCCTTGATGGCGGGATGCGGGTCATACCCCTCGATGGCGACATCCTCGAAGCGGAACGCGAACAGGTCGGTCACGGCCGGATTGAGCTTCAGAACCGGCAAGGGCCGGGGCTGCCGCGTCAATTGCAGGCGCGCCTGATCGAGATGGTTGGAATAGAGATGGACATCCCCGAAGGAATGCACGAAATCGCCCGGCTTCAGCCCGGTCACCTGCGCGATCATGTGCGTCAGCAGCGCATAGGAGGCAATGTTGAACGGCACGCCGAGGAACAGGTCAGCCGAGCGCTGGTAAAGCTGGCAGGACAGGCGCCCCGCAGCGACATGGAACTGGAACAGGCAATGACAGGGGGCCAGCGCCATGTCGGGAATATCCGCCGGGTTCCAGGCCGAGACGATCAGCCGGCGGGAATCCGGGTTGCGGCGGATCTCGACCAGCAATTCGGCGATCTGGTCGACAACCCCGCCATCCGGCTTGGCCCAACTCCGCCATTGCCGGCCATAGACGGGGCCAAGGTCGCCCGTCTCGTCGGCCCATTCGTCCCAGATCGAAACGCCGTTTTCCTTCAGGTACCGGATGTTGGTATCGCCCGCGAGGAACCAGATCAGCTCGTGGATGATCGATTTCAGATGCAGCTTCTTGGTGGTGACGAGCGGAAAGCCCTTCGCAAGGTCAAAGCGCAGCTGCGCCCCGAAAAGCGAAAGCGTGCCGGTGCCGGTCCGGTCCTGCTTGGGAACGCCCTCGTCGAGGACGCGCTGCATCAGGTCAAGATAGGTCTGCATGGCCAGGTCCGGGGCTTGGCGACGGACACGATAGGCGGCGCATGATGAAAATGGCCGGTCGCAACCGGCCATTCACAACCTGTCACGCCACAGGAAGGGCGTGGCGGCGGCGCCTGCGGGCGTCACTTCGGGTGGAACATCGAGAGCTGCTTGAAATGCTCCGCGATCAGATAGTAGACGGTGATGCGCGACTTCGTGCGGTCTGCCTTCATCTTCTCGCATTGCGCCTTGACCACGGCGGTCAGGTCGGCATCGCTCTCCTTGCGGCCAAGCTTCTTCTTGCAGAAATTCTCGACCACGCGCTTGACCTCTTCCGGGTCGGAAGCGGCGACATAACGCGTATCCGGCTTGCTCATCACGAGCGCATAGGTCTTGGCCATGCCAGTGACGGCAGCCTCATCCACCTTGGCGGTGTATTTCTTCACATCTGCAAGATGATCCATGCACGTTCCCTCCCACACGACATTCATCGGAAGCCGGCCCGCAAGCCTGACTGCGCCGATAAATGGATCACGATTCCGGGACGAACGCCACCGGATTTCCAAGAAAATCCACCATTCCGGAGCGAAATGCCACGGCGGCGAAGAATCTGCGTTTATCCCTTCAATTCGGCGCGCAACACCCCTATATTGACGGTGTCGTCCTCGTGGCGACTATGGCGATAAACGGCTGTCGTAATAAACCCATCGGACCCGGGGGCGGTACCCGGCGCCTCCACCTCAAGGCCGCATGCGGCCTTGAGGCGGGGGCGAAACAGGATCGACGAGGGCGTAAAGGGTAGACTTTCGCTCGGCATGATACCGCCGTTATCGGGTCAAACCTATAGTTGCGAATGACAACTATGCTCCGGTTGCCCAGGCCGCGTAACGCGGTTTGGAATTCCGAACCTAAGTCCTTGCGGGTAGCACCGTAAGGCGGGGCCGGCAGGCGCCTGGCAACAGAAGCCTGCCACTTTCCTGACCGCCGGGCTCCGCCTCTTTCCGGATCCGGAGAATCAGGGTCTTGTCCGGTAGCCGACGCCAAGGGGCCCCATGAACGATTCGCCGTCCGAAGACCTGATCCGCTATGATGTCATGGTGCAGGAAGCCCTGCTCGGTGTCGTGCGCAAGGTCCTGCAGGATGCCGCCAAATCGGGCCTGCCGGGCGAACATCATTTCTACATCACCTTCCGCTCGCAGGCGCCCGGCGTCCGGCTTTCCACCCGGCTGCGCGAGAAATATCCGGAAGAAATGACAATCGTGCTCCAGCATCAGTTCTGGGACCTGATCGTCGGCGACCACAATTTCGAGGTCGGGCTGTCCTTCGGCGGCGTGCCGGAACGGCTGCTCGTGCCCTATGAGGCACTGACCGGCTTCTACGATCCCTCCGTCCAGTTCGGGCTGAAATTCTCCCCGGACGAGGCGCAGGCGGACAATGATTCCGGCGAGGATCCGGAAGAGCCGACCGTCAAGGACCAGCTCGAGGCCATCGCGACGCTCGAGAGCGGCAAGTCACGCAAGCGAACGGCGCCGGAGCCGTCGACCGTGCAGGAAAACAGCGATCCGAAACAGGCCGAGGCGGTGGAGAAAGTGCCCACGGGCCGGAAATCTCGGGCCAAGCCGGTTGCTCCTGCCACACCCGAGGACGAGAAGCCCGCGGCCGGCGGCGCGGAAGTCGTCAGCCTCGAAGCCTTCCGGAAAAAGAAGTAACCACTCCCCTCAGCGGCGTCCGAAGACCAGCGGCCACTGGTCGGGGCGTCCGGCCACGCCGTCGCACCGCGTTTTCTCGCGGAACTCCACGAGGGCGAGTTTGCCTTCGCGCGTCACGGCATGGCGTTCGAAAATGCCGCAATCCTGCCTGTCGCTGGCGGGATAGAGCGAGGTCACCGTCCGGCTGCGGACATCCCATTGCGCCGACATCAGCACACCGGAATCGAGCTTGCGGTCGAGCCCGCGTGGCGAGGGCGTTTCGAGGATCTCGTATTGCTGGTCCGGTGCCGGCAGGTAGACCAACGCGAATACCGAGGTCTGGTTCTGGCCGAACCGGTCACAGGGAATCTGCCAGATCGCGGATTCCTCCGACATCTGGAACCCGGTAATCCCGTTGCGCTGCGCCGGCACCGTGCATCCGAAGCGCTGGTTGATACCCTGCAGGAACCGGGCCGGAACCTGTTGCTGGCGCACCGAATAGCGCTCGAACATCTCCGGTCCGGGTGCCGGGCGGGCGGCAGGCGCTACCGGTGCCGGTGCGGAGGGCGGTCGGGTCTGGCTGCTGGCCGAGAGCGTGCCGCCGGCCGCAGCGGTTCCGGGCGAGAGCGTGCCGGCGGTCAGCGGCGCCCCGCCGGCATTCGGCGCGGCAGGCTGGGCGGGCCGCGCCGGCGGGGCGGCGGCGACCGGCGGCGCGGCGGCCGGGCCGGGCAGCGGCGCGCCGGAACAGCCCACCCCGCCCTTGACCGAAGCGCGGAAGGCCAGCTTGCCGAGCATCGTCACCATCAGCTTGCCGCTGGAAATCTCCACCGCCTCGCCCTGCTCGGGCTCGAGCTTGAGATCGAGCACGACATAGCCCTGCTCGTCCGGCATCTTGTAGAGCTGGAACGGGAAAACACCGTAGCCCTCGCTCTTCCCGCCGGTCCCCACGCGCTGGAGCGGGATGATCGTGGTCCCCACCTTGATCTGCGCCGCATCGCGCTGATGCGCCGTGCCGCGGAACTGCTCGGTGAAAATGAAGGCGAACCGGTCGGATTCGGGATCGCGGTTGGCCTGCCAGAGTGCCAGCGAACACCCCTTGGAGCGATCGACCTCGGCCTTGTCGAAGAGCTTCAGGTCGATCTCGTTCGCTGGCGGCGGAACATTCTGCGCCGATCCGCCCGCGGACCAGCCGCAGCCCAGCGCCAGGAATGTCGCGAACCCCAAACGTCTCATGGCCTTGCCCCTGCTTGCCCGGAAACGTCGCATGGGCTGCCCTTCCTGTCAAAAGCACGGCTGGCTTGCGGGCCCCGCGCTCCCCGACTTGCGTCGCGGTTGAAGCCGCTCCCGCCGCGTGTTAGCGAGCGCAGCATCCGACACGACCAGCGAGAGGCGATCATGGCGACGCGCATCGAAACCGATACTTTTGGCCCGATCGAGGTGGACCAGGCTGTCTACTGGGGTGCACAGGCGCAACGCAGCCTCGGGAATTTCAAGATCGGCTGGGAAAAGCAGCCGCAGCCGATCGTCAAGGCCCTCGGCATCGTCAAGCGGGCCGCCGCCGAGGCCAATATCGCGCTCGGCAAGCTGGATCCGAAGCTCGGCGCCACCATCATCGAAGCCGCGCAGGAAGTGATTGACGGCAAGCACGACGCGCATTTCCCGCTGGTGGTCTGGCAGACCGGCTCCGGCACGCAGTCGAACATGAATGCCAACGAAGTCATCTCGAACCGCGCGATCGAGATGCTCGGCGGCGAGATGGGCTCGAAGAAGCCGGTCCATCCGAACGACCATGTCAACATGTCGCAATCCTCGAACGACACCTTCCCGACGGCAATGCACATTGCCTGCGCGGCGGAAGTCGTCGAGCGGCTGCTGCCGGCGCTGAAGCACCTGCATGGCGCGCTGGATGCCAAGGCCAAGGCCTGGGCGCATATCATCAAGATCGGCCGCACCCACACGCAGGATGCGACGCCGGTGACGCTCGGCCAGGAATTCTCCGGCTATGCGAAGCAGATCGAGAACGGCATTGCCCGCGTCGAGATGACCCTGCCGATGCTGATGGAACTCGCACAGGGCGGCACCGCCGTCGGCACCGGCCTCGCCTCGCCGGTCGGCTTTGCCGAAAAGGTGGCCGAGAAGATCGCGGGCATTACCGGCCTGCCCTTCACCTCGGCGCCGAACAAGTTCGAGGCCCTCGCCGCGCATGACGCGATGGTGATGACCCATGGCGCCATCACCACCGTCGCGATGAGCTGCTTCAAGATCGCCAACGATATCCGCTTCCTCGGCTCGGGCCCGCGCGCGGGCCTCGGCGAACTCGCCCTGCCGGAAAACGAGCCGGGCTCCTCGATCATGCCGGGCAAGGTCAACCCGACGCAATGCGAGGCGCTGACCCAGGTTGCCGCCCATATCCACGGCAACAACGCCGCGATCGGCTTTGCCGGCAGCCAGGGCCATTTCGAGCTGAACGTCTTCAACCCGATGATGGCCTATAACTTCCTGCAATCGGTCCGGCTCCTTGCGGATGCCGCCGTGTCCTTCACCGACAATTGCGTCGTCGGCATCGAGCCGCGCCTCGACAATATCGAGGCTGGCCTGCGCAACTCGCTGATGCTGGTCACGCCGCTGAAGGAAAAATACGGCTATGACCGCGCCGCGAAAATCGCCAAGACCGCGCACAAGAACGGCACGACCCTGCGCGAGGAAGCCATCAAGGACGGCATCCCGGCCGAGGATTTCGACGCGATCGTCCGCCCGGAAAACATGATCTCGCCAGGCTGAATAGCATTCTGACAATCGCCTTAAACCGGGATTCATCACGAAACCCGGCTTTTTACCGGCGTTTAGGGGTTGTCAAACATGCCCGGCCTAAGCCCTTCCGGCAGAACAGGAAGGGCTAGGGCATGGCATCAGCATCCGGAACGATCCAGACCGCGAACAAGATTTCCATCCAGGGCGAGGCCTCGCCGCTGAGTTCGTTCCGCCTGAAGCGCTTTGCCTATATCACGGCACTGATCGACAAGGTGGTGGCGGAGAAGGGCTCCGCCCGCATTCTCGATGTCGGCGGTACTGCCGAATACTGGATGGCGGTCGAACCGCTCTGGAAGCGGCATGATGTGCATTTCACGCTCGTCAACCTCCAGGCCGAGCGCGTCAGCGATCCGCGCTTCACCTCGCTGGCCGGCAATGCCTGCGCGATGCCGGAATTCGCGGATAACAGCTTCGATATCGTCCATTCCAATTCGGTTATCGAGCATGTCGGCCGCTGGGCCGCCATGCGCGCCATGGCGGCGGAAGTCCAGCGCCTGGCCCCGTGCTATTATGTGCAGACACCGGCGTTCGGCTTCCCGGTCGAGCCGCATTTCCGCGCCCCGTTCTTCCATTGGCTGCCCATGCCGATGCGCATCTGGTGGACGCGGCACATGGCCCTCGGCGCATTTCCGAAGGCAGCCACGCTCGATGATGCGATGCGCTTCTGCGAAGATGCGATCATGGTCGATGCCGTGCGGTTCCGGGCCCTGTTCCCCGAACCGGCCCGCATGATCAAGGAACGCTTCTTCGGCCTGACCAAGAGCTTCATTGCCATCCGCGACTGATGCGGGCATCCTCCGCCGGGACAGGCATTCCGGGCGGTTCAGGGCCAGCAGCACCACGATGAGCGACACCATCATCAACTTCCGGCAGGCCCGCAAGAAGCTGGCCCGCGCCGAGGCAGAGCGTCAGGCGCAGGAAAACCGCATCCGTTTCGGCCAGACAAAGGCGGAAAAGCAGGCCCGCAAGGCCGAGGAGATCCGTCGGACCCGCCTGCTCGAGGCGGGCCGTATCGAACCCGAACCCGATTCGAACCGCTGATCGATGCCCGCCGTGATCAAGCGCAGCCTGCGCATTGCCGGGCACGCTACCTCGATCTCGCTCGAGGAGCCATTCTGGCGTTTCCTGAGACAGAAGGCGGAGAGCGAGGGGCGAAGCCTGAGCGCCTTGGTCGAGGAGATTGACCGCGAGCGCCGCGAGGGCAACCTCTCCTCGGCCATCCGCGTCCACCTGCTCGAATGGCTGATGGCCGGCGGCGCCATGGTGCCGCGGCCCGATAGGGGACACTGACCGGCCTCAGCCCGGCGGCGCAGGCGCGGTCAGGTCAAGCGGTGCGGCCCGGGCGGGCGGCACGGCCAGTTCCTGCCGCTGCTGCGCCTCCCGACGGATCCGCTCCTCCTCAGCCCGCCGCGCCAGCTCGGCCTGACGGGCCAACTCGGCCTGCCGCGCCTGCTCTTCCCGGACGGCCCGCTGGCGCTCGAATTCCGCCGCCGCAGCAGCGCGACGGCGGATCGCGGCGGCCTCCTGCTCGATCACGGCTTCGACCTCCCGGATCTCGCGCTGCCGCCGCTCTACATACCGGTCTGCCCGCTGGCGTCGCAGATGGGCCGCGCGCTCGCGCAGGTCGGCCTCGAACGCCTCGGCCTTTTCGAGGTCACGCTGGATCGCCATGGCAAGGAAACCATTGAGCAGCGAGGCGACATCGATGCGCCGCTGCAGCGGCGACATGCCGGGGCGGCGCGGATCATACCGCGAGGCAAGGGTCAGCCCGATCTCCGGCGCGGCACCGCGCCAGCCTGGCGGAATTCCGGTCTGGCGAAGCTGGAACCGGGCCTCGACCTCGCGGCGAACGAGATCGAACAGGATCGAGGGCTGGACAATCACCCCGCCAGCCTCGCCCGGACCGGCCGGTCCGGCAGCCAGGCTGACGCGCAACTGTCCATTGCTCATCCCCGCTGGCTGCAAACGGCCGGGCACGCGCCATTCACCCTGCTGCAGCGCGGTGTCGACAAGCGCCCCTACAGTGAGTTCGGTTACGGGATCGATCCTGTCGATGGGAATCGCGCTCACCCGCTTCAGCGCATCCGGATCCAGCCCGGCCACAACCAGATCGTCAAAAGCGAGCTGGCCGGCCCCCGTCAGGCTGGCGACAAGATCCAGCCAAGTGCCTCCCGAGGCCGAAAAGGGCAGCGATCCGGAAAGCCTCCCCCCGGGCGCCGCGAGTGGCCAGCGGGCAAGGTCGAGCCGCCCCGCCGCCTCGATGAGATCGCCCTTCCGCAGCAACGTCAGCCCGCCCGAGACCCGGGCATCGCCCGAGCGGGCCTCGAACCCTTCCAGCGCGGCCGAGTCGGGGCCGAAACGATAGACGAATTGTGGCCCGTCCAGCTGGCTGCCCCCGGGCAGGATCAACCGTTCGGCCTCGATCCAGAGGTCTCCGGCGAGAGGCGGCCGGACGGCCTCGCCGAAGACGGTCTTCGGCCAGCTGGTGCCGAAATCCGGCCAACCGCGGCCGATAGCCGGCGCCAGCACGCGCTCAAGGGAGAGTTCGCCCGCACGGATCTGCCCCGCCACCTGCCCGGCGCGGGTCAGGTCAAAGGCGATCTCCCCCCGGATCGGAAGATCCCCCAGCCGGGCATCGAGATCGCCGAGGGTGATGGTGTCGCGTGAACCACGGAGGGTAGCGGCGATCCGGGCCGGCCGGCCATCGCCCAACGTCGCGCGGTTCCCGATCAGCGCACGCCCGATCCGGCCGGCATCCACCGTCGTCAATGTCATCCGCCCCTCGACGGGGACGGAGCGGAACGGGTTCAGCCCGCCATCGAGGCGAAACTCGGTCTGGCCGAGCCGGGCCTCGACCTGCCCGGAAACAAGCCGGCGCGGATTGCCCTCGGCCCGGAAGGTGACGAGCCCCTCGCCCTCTCCGGCAGGCAGAGTGACACCGGAAAGCTGCGAGGCGAGGCGTGATCCGTCCGGATTGGCGAGGCGCCCTTCGACCGAGAGGTGGAGCTGGTCGCCTTTCAGCAGCGACTGGCTGCGCCCCCGCGCCTCGGTGCCGGCGAACTTCCCGTCAAAGGCAATGTCCCATGTCGCCTCGCCGCCCTTGTCCTGCAAGCGGATATTGGCCACCGCGAGGGCCGGCTCCAACGCTGCGGCGCGCATGACGATCATCTCCGTCACAGCCCCCGGCAGCAGCGCGGCCGCCACGCGGCTCAGCTCGCCGAGGCGCGGCGCATCGAGCTTGGCCGTCAGGTTGAGGCCATCGCCGGAAGCGGTTCCGGTCAGCAGGATGCTCTCGCCGCGCGGCCCGGTCAGCTTGAGGTGGCGGAGCGTTCCGTTCTCCTGGGCCCGCTCGAGATCGACATCGAGCCCGCCCATATCGTGGCCATCGACCACGAGACGGGCGATGGAGAGCCGCGTCGAGAGATCGAGGCCGGGCACCGGGCGGAGCGGGTCGAGCGCTGCCAGCACGCGACCGTCGAAGCGCTCGGCCCGGAGATCCAGCGCCAGCCGCGGCAGCGAACCGGCAAGCGCGCTGGCTGGCGCGAAGCGGCCCATGCCGCGCAATTGCCCGGCCGGGCTGTCGATCTCGAATTGTTCGAGCGCGATCCCCGCGAAGTCGCCCTTCAGCCGTACCCCGAGCCGGGCACGCTGCGGCAATTGCGCGAGATGCTCGCCGCCGCGCAACCAGCCGGCGAGGATGTGGAGCTCTTCGGTTTCCAGGCCAAGTGTCCCGTCAATCGCCGTCGGACCGGCCCCTTCCGCCCGCAAGAAGGCGAGACGGGTTCCGCCGGGAAGATCCGCCGAGGCGGCTTCCAGCCGGGCGGTGCCGCCCTCGAAACCGGTCCGGACAAGGACGTTCTGCACGAGCCCGCCGGGCAGTTGCAACACGCCGAGGCCAAGCTCGACCTCGCCATCCAGCCAGGGCACGGCCGGCACAAGGCCAGGATCGACACGGAACGGACGCCGCCCTTCCGGCGCTGTCGCGAGCAGGGCTGCCCCGTCGATGCGCTTCGCATCGAGGCGCCCCTTCAGCCGCGGGCGGGGCCCCGCCAGGTCGAGATAGGCCTGGCCGGCCCAGGCAACACCCTGGTCCGCGCTGCCCAATGTCAGATTGACCGGATCGGCGATCATCTGGTTGCGCTGGACGACAAGGCGCGCACTGCCCTGGAACGGCAGCTGGACCTTCTGCTCACCCATGACAGGATTACCGTTATAGCTGGCCGACCCGTCGAAGAGGGGCCGGCCCGCCACGCCAGGCAGCGCGAACCAGCCATCAAGCGCCATGCGCCAGCCGAAGGCCCGGTCCTCGAGCGTGCCCCGCAGCCGGGCACGACCCTTGTCGAACTGGCCGAGCTGGATTTTGAGGTCACGCTGCTGTCCGGAATCCTGCAGCTGGATCCGGAGAGGGCCGGCAAGGTTCGGCGCCTCGATCCGCACGGTGAAGGGGCCGGCAAGAATGGCGCCGGCTGCGCCCGGAGCCTCGGCGAGGGAGAGCCTGTCGAGCAGCAGGGCCTCGAAGCCGATCGCCGGCAGGGCCGGCGCGCGGCCCTCCTGATCAAGCTGGTCAAGCCAGGGCCTGAGCGCCTCGAGGAACAGCACCGGCTCCCCGGCCTCTGCTTCGGCAAAAGCAAGCTTTCCGGAAAGCAGCGCTGTCGCGGAAAGCGCGAGATGCAGCCGCCGCATCTGTGCGACTGGCCGCTCGGCCGGCCCGATCGTGATGCGTTCCGCATCGAGTGTCGGTGTCGGCAGGAAGCGGATCGAGAGCGGGCCCGAGATCGTCACCGGCATGCCCAGCCGTTGGCTGACCAGCCCGGCCACCCGCAGGCGCTGGCTGTCCCAGTCGACAAAATGCGGCCCGACCATCAGCGCGATCAGCGCCAGGGCAACGAGGGCTGCAAGGCCGGTCAGCAGATCCCGCACACTATCTCCCGTTCATCACAGATCGAAAGGGCCAGACAGAATCAAAGCCCTCGCGATCGGTTCCCCGCCATAACCTAGCGCGAAAGGAGGCAATGATCACGGCTGAAGCGTGACGATCTTCCCGGGATTCATGATGTTGTCCGGATCGAGGGCGCGTTTGATCAGCCGCATCGTATCAAGGGCGGGGGCGCCGAGTTCGGGCTCGAGATACTTCATCTTGCCCTGCCCGACGCCGTGTTCGCCGGTGCAGGTGCCTTCCATCCGGTGCGCACGCTCGACCAGCCGGGTCAGGAACCCCTTGACCACCGTCATTTCCGCCTCGCTGGCGGTATCAACCAACACCGATGTGTGGAAATTCCCGTCGCCGACATGGCCGACAATCGGAGCGATCAGCCCACTGGCGGCAATATCGGCCTGCGTCTCCTCGATGCAATCGGCAAGGCGCGAGATCGGCACGCAGATATCGGTCGCGAAGGGCTTCACGCCCGGGCGCAGGGCCATGACGGACCAATAGGCATCATGCCGGGCCTGCCAGAGGCGCGTCCGGTCCTCCGGCTTGGTGGCCCAGTCGAACGGCCCACCGCCCAGATCGGCTGCGATCTCGCCGAAGCGTTCGGCCTGCTCTGCAACCCCCTGCTCCGTACCGTGGAACTCCACCAGCAGGACCGGCGTTTCCGGCATCGAGAGCTTGGAATAGGCATTCACCGCCTTGACCTGCACCGCATCGAGCAACTCGATCCGCGCGACCGGCAGCCCGGTCTGGATGGTCAGGATCGTGGCATCCGCCGCCGCCTTGACACTCGGGAACGGGCAGATTCCGGCCGAAATCGCTTCCGGCAGGCCATGCAGCTTCAGCGTGATCTTCGTGACAACGCCAAGCGTGCCTTCCGAACCGACGAAAAGCCGGGTGAGATCATAGCCGGCGCTGGTCTTCTTGGCCCGCCGCGCGGTGGTGACAATCTCGCCATTCGGCATCACCGCCTCGAGCGCGATCACATTGTCCTTCATCGTGCCGTAACGGACGGCATTCGTGCCCGAGGCCCGCGTCGCGACCATGCCGCCGATCGAGGCATCCGCACCCGGATCGATCGGGAAAAAGAGCCCATAGCTCTTCAGGTAATCGTTGAGTTCCTTGCGCGTCACGCCCGGTTCGACCACGCAGTCGAGATCCTCGGGATGGACCTCGAGGATACGCTTCATGCCCGAAAGGTCGATCGACACCCCGCCGCTCGGCGCGTTGAGATGGCCCTCGAGCGAGGAGCCGGCCCCGAACGGAATGACCGGAACCTTGTGCTCCGCGCAGACCTGCACGACCTGCTGCACCTCCTCCGCCGTTTCGATGAAGACAACCATGTCCGGCGGCTGGGTCGCGAGCCAGGTCGTCGTATGCGCGTGTTGCTGGCGCACGGCCTCGCTGGTCACGCAGCGATTGCCGAAACGCTGCTGGAGCGCGAGCGTGACCGCCGCGATCGTGGCGGGCGAAGGCTTCTGGAGATCGGCCATGGGGTTCTTCCCTTGCGCTTGGCGGGACGGTTTCCCCGCCGCCTGTTTTGGGTCAGCATGATTGACCTAAACCGAAAGTCAATCCGCCGCTTCCGGCTTTACCGATTCAGGAAATCGCCCTTGCCGAGTTCCACGCCGCAATGCCGCAGGATGGCGTAGGCCATCGAGGCATGGAAATAGAAATTCGGCAGCACCACTTTCGCGAAATAATCCTGCCCGGTCATCTCGAGTTCCGGCGCATTGCGGCCGAGCTTGATCTTCAGGACACGGCCATCCGAGCCGGCATAGAGCGCGGGATCGATCGTCGCAATGAAGGCTTTTGTCCGTTCCACCCGCGCCTTGAGATCGGCAATGCTCGTCTCCTCGTCGGCCCAGCCGGGAACCTCCTGACCTGCCATGCGCGCCGCCGCGCCCTTGGCGAAATCGCAGGCGATCTGGATCTGCCGGGTGAAGGCGAACATATCCGGGTAGAGCCGCGCCTGGAGATAGACGGCCTCCTCGATCTTCCGGGCCTCGGCATGGGCCGCCAGCTTGTCGAGGATGCGGACAAGGGCATCGAGCGTCTGGCCGAGCGTGGTCAGGCCGGTCATGGTCATGGTCGACATGGAAAGTCCTTCGCGGGGGCCACCGGGAAACGGGGCGATGGCTTCTGGCATCGCGCATCTCGCCGGGCATCGCAAGGGGCTTGCGCCCCCCTCACCGGTGCCTCACGACAACGTGGCTTGGGCGTGCACCGAGGGCCGGCCCATCCTCCTCTCGAAAAGGAGTTGGGTTCATGCAACGGCGATCTCTGATCATCCTCGGCCTCGGCGCAGGCGCCCTCGCCGCCACCGGCCTGCCGCCCCGGCTCGCCGCCGCGATGCCCTGGGCCCGCCGCCCGGCCGCGATCGATACCACATTGAAGCCGGGCATCGCCCTCGCCGGCTACGATCCCGTCGCCTATTTCCGGGAAGGTAAGCCGCGGGAGGGCCGGGCCGATCTGGCGCTGAACCATGCCGGTGTCGAATGGCGCTTCGCCAGCGAGGCCAACCGGCAGGCCTTCACCGCCCGGCCGGACGCTTTCGCCCCGGCCTATGGCGGCTATTGCGCCTGGGCGGTCGCACAGGGCTACACGGCCAAGGGCGATCCGCTGGCCTGGCGGATCGAGAACGGGCGGCTCTATCTGAACTATGATCTCGCCGTGAAGGCGGAATGGGAGAAGGACATGGCTGGCAATATCTCCCGCGCCGACGGCCATTGGCCCGGAATCGCCGGCAGCCGGTAAGGCTCAGCACCACCGGACGCAATTGGCCGCATGAACCAGGCCCTGACTTATGCTACGAATCACGCATATAGCAGGGTCCCAAAGGCGTCGGGCCATCAAGGCACCGCCGCCCAGATGTGAAGCAATTCGTTGTCCGATCCGTTCTCGCTCGATAGCTGGTCCTCTGCCGAGCCGGCCCCGAAACCGCAGCCACAGCCCGGCGGGCTGGCGGCGCGCGCCCGTGCGGCAGCCGCGCCGGCCACCTATCTCGGCGGCCTGAACCCGGAGCAGCTCCGGGCCGGGGAAGCGGTGGACGGGCCCGTCCTCGTGCTGGCCGGCGCCGGCACCGGCAAGACCAAGGTCCTGACAAGCCGCATCGCGCATATCATCGCCACCGGGCGGGCCCGCCCGAACGAAATCCTCGCGATGACCTTTACCAACAAGGCCGCGCGCGAGATGAAGGAGCGCATCGCCCATCTCGTCGGCGCGGTGGCCGAAGGCATGCCCTGGCTCGGCACCTTCCATGCCATCGGCACGAAGCTGTTGCGCCGTCATGCCGAAGTGGTTGATCTCAAGCCGGATTTCACCATCCTCGACACGGATGACCAGATCCGCCTGATCAAGCAGATCCTTCAGGCCGAGGATATCGACGACAAGCGCTGGCCGGCGCGCGTGCTGGCGAACCAGATCGACAGCTGGAAGAACCGCGCCCTCGCGCCGAACAAGGTTTCGGCCGGGGAATCCATCGGCTTTGCCGGCCGCGGCGCCGAGCTGTATGGCCTCTATCAGGACCGGCTGAAGACGCTCAATGCCGTCGACTTCGGCGATCTCCTGCTCGAGACGATCCGCCTCTTCCGCGACAATCCGGAAATCCTCGCGCAATATCAGGAACGCTTCCGCTACATCCTGGTGGACGAGTATCAGGATACCAACGTCGCCCAGTATCTCTGGCTCCGCCTCGTCGCGCAGGGAAGGCGCAACATCTGCTGCGTCGGCGATGACGACCAGTCGATCTATGGCTGGCGCGGCGCCGAGGTCGACAATATCCTGCGCTTCGAGAAGGATTTCCCCGGCGCCGTCGTCGTCCGGCTCGAACGGAACTATCGCTCGACTGGGCATATCCTCGGCGCTGCCGCGCGCCTGATCGAGAAGAACGAGGGCCGGCTCGGCAAGACGCTCTTCACGGAAGGCGAGTCGGGCGACAAGGTTACCGTCGCCTGCGCCTGGGATTCCGAGGAGGAGGCCCGGCAGATCGCCGACGAGATCGAATCGCTCCAGCGCAAGGGCCATGCGCTTGACGAGATGGCCATTCTCGTCCGCGCCTCGTTCCAGATGCGCGAATTCGAGGAGCGGTTCATCACCAATGCGATCCCCTATCGCGTCATCGGCGGCCCGCGCTTCTACGAGCGCGCCGAGATCCGCGACGCCCTCGCCTATCTCAAATGCGTCGCCTCCCCTTCGAATGACCTCGCCTTCGAGCGGATCATCAACACGCCGAAGCGCGGCATCGGCGATGCGGTGCTCAATGTGCTGCACGGCTATTCCCGCGCCGAACGCGTGCCGCTGATGCAGGCCGCGCGCGTGCTGGTGGAAACCGAGGAGCTTAAGCCGAAACAGCGCCAGACCCTGCGCGAGCTGATGGACAGCTTCTCGCGCTGGTCGGCGCAGGTCGAGACGATGCCGCATCACGAACTGGCGGAACTGGTGCTGGAGGAATCCGGCTATACCGACATGTGGAAAAAGGACCGCTCGGCCGATGCCGCCGGCCGGCTCGAGAACCTCAAGGAACTCGTCCGGTCGATGGAGGAATTCGAGAATCTCGCCGGCTTCCTCGAACATGTCGGGTTGGTGATGGATGCTGCCTCGTCGGACAGCAGCGACCGTGTCTCGATCATGACGCTGCATGCCGCCAAGGGCCTCGAATTCGAGACCGTGTTCCTGCCCGGCTGGGAAGAGGGCGTCTTCCCGCATCAGCGGGCGCTGGATGACCAGGGCAAGGCCGGGCTGGAAGAGGAACGCCGCCTCGCCTATGTCGGGCTCACCCGCGCCAAGCGCCGCGCCCGGCTGTTTTTCGCTACCAACCGCCGCATCCACGGCCTCTGGCAGGCGGCCATCCCCTCGCGCTTCATCGACGAATTGCCCGCCGAGCATGTCGAGGTGATGGAGGGCCAGGGCACCTATGGCAGCCAGCAGCGCCAGATCTATGGCGGTGGCTATGGTGGTGGCGGCGGCAGCCGCTTCGACAAGGTGCAGCCCTTCCAGGGCTCGAGCTATTCCACCCCCGGCTGGCAGCGCGCCCAGGCCGCGAGCCAGGCCGGCTTCCGCCCCTCCGCTGCCCCGCAGGATCCCGGCCGGCGCGGCGGCCCGGCCCTGATCGAGGGGCGCGTCCTCGCCTCCTCCACCGGGAGTGCCTCGAAATTCGATGCCGGCGCCCGCGTCTTCCATCTCAAATTCGGCCCCGGCACCGTGGCCGAGGTGGATGGCAACAAGCTGACCGTCGATTTCGACAAGGCCGGCCGCAAGATGGTGATCGACAGCTTCGTCCAGGCGGGGTGAAGCGCACAAAATTAATCGATAAATATCAAAGGCTTACCCATAAAGAACTCGCGCGCAAGCCTTGGAGCGAGTTTGACACCAAAATAATACAAACGCTCGACGAAATCATTTCGAATTCGTAACGAATATGCATTTTCAGTGTTGATAGCTCAATTTTGGCGCGTGAATCAAATAGCTAATTCTTATGAACTTTCTTAAATTACCAATGACTTAGCGGTCCAATTGCCATCAAAAGTTCAGAGCATTTATTTATTGATTGCAAAGAACGACTGGGCGGAATCAATGGAAGACGCACCCACGAATCAGGAGCGTTGTCTTGTCTTCCGTGCCCACCAACTCCCGCGACATTATCCGTCGTCTCCGTGACGAAGGCTGGACGCTGGTTCGTATCGAGGGGTCACACCACCAATTCAAGAGGGCGGGCACACGAGAGATCATTACCGTGCCGCATCCCAAGAAAGACTTGCCTCGCGGCACCGCACGCCATATCGCCAAGCTGGCCGGTTGGGTGTAATGTCTAGCGATGCAGCACTATCTCGCGATTGTTGAAGAAGGCGATGCGGACCATGCCTATGGCATCTGGTTCCCGGATATTCGTGGCTGCTTCTCGGGCGGCGACACCTTCGAGGAGGCCATGCTCAATGCGCAGGAAGCGATTGCGCTCCATCTTCAGCTTCTGATCGAAGACGGGATCGAGCTTCCTCGCGCACGCAGCCTCGCCGAGATGAAGGCCGACCCGGACGTGGCCGAAGATCTGAAATCGAATATCGTTGCTGCTATTCCCTTCAAGGGCATTTCCTTCCGCCCCGCAGCCGAATAAGGCTCCTTCTCCCGAAGGCCGAACGGCCGCCCGAGCTTATGCGAGGGACCGCGCCGGAGGCGCAAGATCGTGACAAAGACGACCGCCACCATCCTCGCCCGCCTGATCACCGACGAAGCCCGCGCCACGCGGATTGCTGATGCCCTGTCCGAACTCTTCGAGCCGGAGGAACTCGCGGCCTCCGCCTTCGAGATGCCGGAAGCCGATGCCCTGCCCGCCGCCGTGCCGCGGCCGAAGCGGCAGGAGGCGTTCCGCGAGGGCGCGATGGGCACGCTCCTGCCCGATCAGGCCCTGCCCTGGCTGGTTGAACTGCATTTCGGCGAAGCGCCGGACGAGGCCGAGATCCGCGCTCTCGTGGCCGGCATTGCCGGCCCGGAAGCGGGTGCGGCCCTCGCCTTCGAAAGCATCGCCGCGCAGGACTGGATCGCCACCGCGCTCGAAGGGCTGAAGCCGGTCGATGCCGGGCGCTTCACCGTGCATGGCGCACATGATCGCGGGATCCTCGCCCCGAACCGGATCAATATCGAGATCGAGGCCGCGCTCGCCTTCGGCACCGGCCATCATGGCACCACGCGCGGCTGCCTGCTGCATTTCGAGGATTGGGTGAAACGCCGCAAGCCGCGCCGTACGGGTGTTGCCCCGCGTGAGGCCATCGTCGATATCGGCACCGGCACCGGTGTGCTGGCCTTTGCGGCGGCCCGCATCACGCGCGATTTCATCTGGGCGGGCGAGATGGACCCGGATTCGGTGCGCATCGCCCGGGCCAATGCCCGAATCAACGGCGTGGGGCCGCATGTGAGGCCGGTTGTCGCACGCGGCCTGCAGCACCCGGATCTCCGGGCGCGCGGGGCCTACACGCTCGTCTTCGCCAATATTCTCGCGCGCCCGCTGCGGGGCCTCGCACCGGAAATCGCCGCCGCCACCACACCGGGGGCGGAATTGATCCTCTCCGGCCTGCTGCTGCCGGATGTGCCGTCCGTTCTGGCGAAATACCGCGCCTTCGGCTTTCACCTCGTGGCGCAGCGGCATCTTGAAGGCTGGGCCAGCCTCCTGCTCCGGCGCGGTGGTGGCAAGCCGCGCCGCGCCTGAAAGAAGACTCGTCACCGCTGACCGGCCTTCGCGCATGAAAAAGCCCCGCCGGAGCGGGGCTGATGGGGTCTCGTGCGCCCGGAGGCAGGGCGCAAGGAAGAGAAAAACCGGGCGGCCACCGGTCGGAACCGGCCGGCCGCCCCAGTCTGTTACTCGTGGCCGAAAGCGCCCGGATTCTGGCGGCGCATCTCGCGATGCAGAGCCGCGCCTTCCTGGAGGGCTTCGATGAAGAGGACGGTCTTGGCGTAGACGTTGGTCAGAAAAGCCATGATCATGGCGATGTTCCTTGTGTGAGAGGACGCGTTCAGCGGACGAAGGGGAGATCTTTCGTCGCCAGTTCGGCATCCGTCTGGGTTTCGGGGCGGATCCTGAAGCCGTAAACCAGCTCGAGCCGGGCAATTTCCCGCTCGGCAGCGCGGCGGCGGCTCGCCACCATGGCATCCATCAGGCGGCCGAAGAAGCCGCGGGAATTGGCTTCGACCTTCTCCGCGGTGTCAGTTCCACCAAGCGGAAGCAGCGCATTCGAAAAAGTCAGGCTAGCCATTGTCGTCTCCTGTGGTTGGGGTCCTGCACCCGAAGGTCTGGACCGCCGCATCCGGCGACTGCCGTTTGCCTTGACCATCAATGTAGACCTTTGTTGCATCGCAGCAAGGGATGCAGGCGCAACCAAGCCATGCAATAAATGCAGATCTAAGACACAAAGCCTTAATACATGTGCACATTTTGCATAATCTTGCCGCAATCTGCCCCAGCTTCGCCATGATGAATCGGTTCTGCGCAAGGTGCCGGCAGGCTGGGCACAGCCTTGTGGCGCCGTCGGCGGGCCGCTAAGCTTGGCCACACGTTCGAGGCCGCCCTGTGAATCGCCCAGTCATCCAGAAATTTTCGACCGAATCCCGCGCCGACCTGTCCGGAGAGCGCATCTACCGCCTGCGCCAGGTGCTTGCTTCCCGCAAACTGGACGGCTGGCTTCTGCCCCGGGCAGATATCTTCCAGGGCGAATATATCCCTGCCAGCGAGAACCGGCTGGGCTGGTTGACCGGCTTCACCGGCTCGGCGGGCTTCGCGATCATCCTGAAACGCAAGGCGGCTTTGTTCGTGGACGGCCGCTACACCACACAGGCCCGGACCGAGCTGGACCGCAAGGTCATCAAGCCGGTCGCGCTGGCCGAGACGGGCCCCGATGTCTGGCTCCGCCAGCAGGCCGGGAGCGCGTGGCGGATCGGCTATGATCCTGCCCTTTTCACCGCGCGCGGGCTGAAGCGTTTCGAGAATGCGGCAGCCGAGGGCGACTTTACCCTTGTCGCGGAAGAATCAGATCTGTTCGCCGGGATCTGGGAGGATCGCCCTGCTGCACCGGCGACGCCGGTGATCGACCACCCGGTCGCCTTTGCCGGCGAGGAAACCGCCGAGAAGCTCGCGCGCCTTCAGGCCCGGCTGGCCGAGATGAAATGCGATGCGCTCGTTGTCTCGGAATGCCCGTCGGTGAACTGGTTATTCAACCTCCGCGCCAGCGATGTGCCCCATCTGCCCATCCTCCGCGCCTTTGCCCTGGTCCCGCGCGAGGGCAAGCCGGCGCTCTTCGTCGACCCGGCGCGGCTCGAACCTGCCCTCGCAAAGCGGCTCTCAGGCCTGGCCGAGATTGTCGCACCACGGGGCTTGCCCGGAGATGGCCGGGGTGAGCTCGCCACGCGGTTGCGCCAGATCGCGGCATCCGGCGCGCGGATCCGCCTCGACGAGGATACGGCGCCGGTCGGCCTCTCCGCACTGATCGTCGCAGCCGGCGGCAGGGCCGATCCCGGCCCCGACCCGCTGGCCCTGATGAAAGCCGCGAAAAACCCGGTCGAGATCGAGGGCTCGCGGCAGGCACACCGGCGTGATGGCTTGGCCATGGTCCGCTTCCTCCATTGGCTGGAGGGCGCGCTCGAAAAGGGGCCCGTCACCGAGATCGATGCCACCATCGCGCTGGAAGGCTTCCGGGCAGAAACCGGACAGCTTGTCGATATCTCCTTCGGCTCCATCGCCGGCGCCGGCCCGAACGCCGCCCTGCCGCATTACCGCGTCACCGAGGCGACCAACCGGCCGATCACGCCCGGCCTCTTCCTGATCGATTCCGGCGGGCAATATCGCGACGGCACGACCGACATCACCCGGACGATCGCGATCGGCACGCCAACGCGCGGCATGCGCGATGCCTATACGCGGGTGCTCAAGGGCATGATCGCCGTGTCCCTGGCCCTGTTCCCGCAAGGCACCAGCGGCGCCCAGCTCGATACGCTGGCCCGGCACCATCTCTGGCAGGCCGGCAAGGATTTCGACCATGGCACCGGCCATGGCGTGGGCTCCTTCCTGTCGGTCCATGAGGGGCCGCAACGGATCTCGAAGCTCGGCCACACGACCCTTCTGCCGGGAATGATCCTCTCGAACGAACCCGGTTATTACCGCGAGGGCCATTTCGGCATCCGCATCGAGAACCTCGTGATCGTCGAGGAACGCCATATTGTCCGGGCCGAACGCCGGATGCTCGGCTTCGAGACGGTGACGCTCTGTCCGATCGACACGCGCCCGGTCATCCGCTCGATGCTCTCCCGTGAGGAGCGGGCCTGGCTCAACGCCTATCATCGCCGCGTTCTGGACACCCTCTCGCCCGGCCTGTCCGGTGATGCGCTGGCATGGCTTGAAATGGCCTGCCGCCCGCTATGATGCAAGCCGGCTCGCGTTCGTTCCTGATCCTGCTCGTGGTCCTCTCCATGCTGGGGCCGCTGACGCTGAACATCATGTCGCCCTCGATTCCGGGGCTGGCGGATGCGCTCGGCACCTCGAAGGACATGGCCCAGCTGACCCTGTCGAGCTACCTGTTCGGCATGGCGCTGAGCCAGCTGCTGCTCGGCCCCTTCGCTGACCGGTTCGGCCGCCGCCCGGTGCTGCTTGTCGCGCTCGGTACTTATGTGGCGGCGAGTTGCGTTGCGGCCATCGCCCCGAATGTCGAGGTGCTGGTGGTGGCCAGGACGATCCAGAGCTTCGGCGCAACGGCCGGCCTGACGCTCGGCCGCACGATCATCCGCGACCTCTATGATCGGAGCACCGCCGCGAGCATGATCGGCTATGTCACCATGGCGATGATGATTGCGCCGATGGTCGCGCCACTGATCGGCGCCAAGATCGACGTCGCTTACGGCTGGCGGGCGATCATGGCCTATTGCGCTGTTCTCGGCGTACTCAGCCTCGCCCTCGCCTCCGCCAAACTGACAGAGACCCGACCGGCCTCTTTGGTAGCCGCCACCTCGCGCGAGGTGGCGCTGCGTACCGTGCAGTTGCTCGTGAACGGGCAGTACATGGCCTTCTGGGGCGCCAGCGCCTTCTGTTCCGCGCTCTTCTTTGCCTTCATCGGAACCGCGCCCTACCTGATGATCGACGTTCTCGGCTATTCGAAGACCGCCTATGGCTACTGGTTCATGACGATCTCCGTCGGCTACATGGCCGGCAACTTCATTTCCGGCCGCCTGTCGCAGAAGCTCGGTATCGACAGGCTGATCGCCTGGGGCAACGTGGCCGGCCTCGCCGGCACGATCGGCATCCTGATCCCCGCCATGCTGGGTATCCTGAACCCGCTCGTGCTGTTCCTGCCGGCAATGATGATCTCCTTCGGCAACGGCATGGTGCTGCCGAATGCGATTGCCGGCGGTTTGAGCGTTGATCCGAAGGCTGCCGGTGCCGGCTCGGGCCTGATGGGTTTCGGGCAGGTCGGCGTCGGGGCGGTGGTCAGCTTTGTCGCCGCCAAGCTCGGCCAGAACTCCGCTTTGCCACTCGCGCTCATGATGCTGGCCTGCGCGATTCTGGCCTACATGTCCGGCTGGGCAAGCCGCCATCCGGAACTAACGCAGAAGGGAGCAAGCCGGCATGCGCCATGACGTGATCGTCGTCGGTCTCGGCATCATGGGCTCGGCCGCCCTCGCCACATTGGCAGCCCGGGGCCGCAAGGTGCTCGGCATCGAGCGCTTCGATCTCGGCCATGCCATGGGTTCGAGCCACGGCGTCAACCGCATCATCCGCATCGCTTATTTCGAGGGCGCCGCCTATGTACCGATGGTCCAGCGTGCCGCGCGGCTGTGGGAAGCGCTCGGCGAAAGGCTCGGCGAGCGGATCCTCCATGTCACCGGCACGCTGGACCTCGCCCCGGATTCGCATTTCCTGACGCGGCAATCGCGCGAATCCTGCCTCGTCAACAATCTGCCTTTCGAGGAACTGGACGCGCGCGAGATCATGCGCCGCTTTCCGGCCTTCCGCATCCCGCCGAACTATGCCGGCATCTTCCAGCCCGATGGCGGCTTCGTGGCCTCGGACCGCGCGTTGGCCGGCCTGCAGATGCTGGCCCTCGCCGATGGCGCCGAAATCCGCGCCCGGGAGGCAATGCTCGGCTTCGACCCCCTGCCCGGCGGCGGCGTCCGCGTCCGGACGGCCGGCGGCACCTACGAGGCCGACAGCCTGATCCTCTCGACCGGCGGCTGGATCGGCACCCATCTGCCCGCTCTCGCCGCTCTGGCCGTACCCGAGCGGCAGGTCCTCGGCTGGTTCCGGCCTGACAATCCGGCCGCCTTCCAGCCCGGCGCCTTCCCGACCTCGATCCTCTGGTCCGAAGCCGGCCATTTCTACCAGTTCCCGATCTGGGGCGCGCCGGGCTTCAAGATCGGCTGTCACCGCCATCTCAATCAGCAGGGCCCGGCCGAAACCATGGATCGCGAGGTCCACCCGGAGGACGAGGCCCTGCTGCGCAGGGGTCTGGCCTTCGCCTTCCCGGAGGCCAACGGCGCCTGCCTGCGCCTGACCGCCTGCCATTACACCGTGACGCCGGACGAGCATTTCATCCTCGACCGCCTGCCCGGGGCACCGCAGGTCATCGTCGCCTCGCCCTGCTCGGGCCATGGCTTCAAGTTCGGCAGTGTGTTCGGCGAGGTCCTTGCCGATCTCGCGACCGGGCGCGAACCGGGCTTCGATCTCTCGATGTTCAGCCTGTCACGGTTCGGGCTGTAGCCCCTCTCACCCCCCGATCAGGGCCAGCCACTCATCCTCGGTGAGCACGCTCAGGCCCAGCTCGGTCGCCTTGTCGAGCTTGGAACCGGCGCCGGGCCCGGCCACGACATAATCAGTCTTCTTCGAGACCGAGCCGGCCACCTTGGCGCCGAGGCTTTCCGCCCGCGCCTTGGCCTCGTCGCGCGTCATCCGTTCGAGGCTGCCGGTGAAAACCACCGTCTTGCCGGTGACCGGGCTTTCCCCGACCGGCCGTTCAGCCGGCAGGATTGTCAATTCCCCGACCAGCCGGTCAACCATCGTAACCGCTTCCGGTCGCGAGAAGAATTCCGCGATGGCGTCCGTTACGGCGCTGCCGATCTGGTCGAGCGCCTGCAATTCGCTGACCGCCTCGGCATCGCCCGCGGCGATCCGCTTCGCCAGCGCCTCGAAAGCCGGCCATTCGCCCGCTGCCCGCGCCAGGATCTTCGCCGTCGTCTCCCCGACATGGCGGATCCCGAGCGCGAAGATGAAGCGTTCGAGCGCGATCTGCCGCCGCGCCTCGATCGCCGCGAAGAGATTGGCGACCGACGTCTTCCCGAACCCCTCGAAATTCTCGATCTTCTGGAATGCGGCCGCATTGCGCCGCTCCAGCGTGAAGATATCGGCCGGCTCGCGGATCCGCAGCGCCTCGACCGGGCAATCGAAGAAGAAGGCGATCTGCTTCTCGCCCAGCCCCTCGATATCGAAGGCGCGGCGCGAAACGAAATGCCGGAGATGCTCGATCCGCTGGAACGGGCAGGCGAATTCGCCCGAACAGCGCCGCACCGCCCCTTCCACGCCGGCGCTGGTCGCCTCGCGGATGACCGGCGTGGCAAGGCTGCAGGGGCAGGTCTCGGGAAAGGCATAGGGCTCGGTGCCCCCGGGGCGGCGCTCCAGCACCACCTCCACGACCTGCGGAATCACATCGCCAGCCCGTTGCACCACGACGAAATCGCCCACCCGCGCATCGAGCCGGGCAATCTCGTCGGCATTGTGCAGCGTCGCATTGGACACGACGACCCCGCCCACCGTGATCGGCTCGAGCTTGGCCACCGGCGTCAGGGCACCTGTCCGCCCGACCTGGATCTCGATCGCGTTGAGCCGCGTCACAGCCTTTTCGGCGGGGAATTTATGCGCCACCGCCCAGCGCGGCGCCCGGGCCACAAAGCCGAGCCGGCGCTGCAGGTCGAGATCATCGACCTTGTAGACCACGCCGTCGATATCATAGCCGAGAACCGGCCGGTCCCGCTCGATGCGCCGGTAATGCGCCGCCAGCGCCTCCGGCGTCTCGCAGAGCACCATCAACGGATTGGTCGGGAATCCCCAGCGGGCAAAGGCATCCACCATGCCGCTCTGCGTTCCGGTGGGCATGGTACTCATCTCGCCCCAGGCATAGGCGAAGAACCGCAGCGGCCGCGTGGCCGTCACCTGCGGGTCGATCTGGCGCAGCGAACCCGCTGCGGCATTGCGCGGATTGGCGAAGATCTTGCCGCCCGTCTCGGCCTGCCGGGCATTGATCGCGGCGAAATCGGCATGGCTGAGATAGATCTCGCCGCGGATTTCGGCGACATCCGGCGCCTCCGCCGGCAGGGTCTCGGGAATGCCCGTTGTGGCGAGCACCGCCCGGACATTGGCTGTCACATCCTCGCCCTCTGCCCCGTCGCCGCGCGTCGCCGCGCTGACGAGGCGGCGCGCTTCGTAGCGGAGCGAGAGCGAGAGCCCGTCGATCTTCGGCTCGGCCGTCAGCGGAAGCGCCCTTTCCGCCGGCCAGTCGAGAAACCGGCGGATACGGGCGACGAATTCCGCCGCCTCCTCGACCGAGAACACATTGCCGAGGCTGAGCATCGGCACGCGATGCCGGATCTTGGCGAATTTGCCCGAGGGGGCCGCGCCGACCAGCTGCACTGCCCGGGCAGCCAGATGCGGGAAGGCCGCTTCCAGTGCCTCCAGACGACGGCGCAGCGCGTCATACTCCGCATCGGAGATGACCGGAGCATCCTCCTGATGGTAACGCAGGTCATGCCCGGCAATCTCGGCGCTCAGGCGCTGATGCTCGATCTCCGCCTCCAGCGGCAGCAGGGCGGCCACATCCTTCCCGTTCCCCGCCATGTCACGCCTCCAGCAGCCGCAACGCCGCGGCGCGGGCTTCGTCGGTAATGGTCGCGCCGGAGAGCATCCGGGCGATTTCCTCGCCGCGGGCCGGCCGGTCAAGCGCCGTCACCCGCGTCGCCACCTGCCCGCCGGCAATCTCCCCCTTGGCGATTTGGAAATGCGTGGCCGCCCGGGCTGCAACCTGCGGCGCATGCGTCACGGCCAGCACCTGCACGCCATCGGCAAGCCGGGCGAGCCGCGCGCCGATCGCATCGGCGACCGCCCCGCCCACGCCGGTATCGATCTCGTCGAAGACAAGGGTTGGCGCCGAGCCGCGATCCGCCAGCACCACCTTGAGCGCCAGCATGAAGCGCGCGAGTTCCCCGCCGGAGGCGATCTTCATCATCGGGCCCGGCCGCGTGCCGGGATTGGTCGCGACATGGAACTCGATCCGGTCGTAGCCCGCCGCCTCCGGCCGCTCGGGATCGGTGACGATCTCGGTCATGAACCGGGCGCGCTCGAGCTTCAGCGGCGGCAATTCCTGCTGGATCGCCTCGTCGAGCGCCTGCGCTGCATTCCGCCGTTTTGCGCTGAGCGATGTCGCCGCCGCACGGTAGCGGGCCTCGGCCTCGCGGGCTTCGGCCTGCAGCCGCACAAGATGCGCCTCGCCATGATCCAGCGCATCAAGCTCGGTCGCATAGCGGGCAGCCAATGCGCTCAGCGCCTCCACCGGAACCTGGTATTTCCGCGCGGCGGCGCGCAGGGCGAAAAGCCGCTCCTCCACGCGTTCCAGCTCGCGTGGGTCGAATTCCGCATCACGCAGGGCGACATCAAGACTGTACTGGGCCTCGTCGAGGGCGGTCAGCGCCTGCTCGAGCGCGCCGAGCGCGGCTTTCAGCGCCTCGCCGGCACCCTCGCGGCGCCGTTCCAGCCGGCGCAGCACGGTCACCAGCGCCGGGCCGGGTGCGCCATCCCCGGAGAGTGAATCATGGGCATCGCGGAGGTCGGCCATGGATTTCTCGCTGCGCATCATCGCGGCGCGGCGCTCGGACAACACATCCTCCTCGCCCGCCTCGGGCGAAAGCGCATCGAGTTCCGCTGCGGCGTGACGCAGGAAATCCGCCTCCTTGCGGGCAGCCTCGAGCCGCGCCTGCGCCTCGGTGACGGCCTTTTCCGCCGCACGCCACCGGCCATGGGCCTCGGCCACGGCTTCGGCATCGCCGGTCAGGCCGGCAAAGCCATCCACAAGCGCCCGATGCGTGGCGGGGTCGATCATCGCCCGGTCGGCATGCTGGCCGTGGATCTCGACCAAGGCGGCCCCGATGCTGCGCAGGGCCTGCATGCTGACGGCCTGATCGTTCAGGAAGGCGCGCGAGCGGCCATCGGCCATCTGGACGCGGCGGAGGATCAGGTCGCCTTCGGCCTCGATCTCGAGGCCCCGGGCAACCTGACGGGCCGGATGCTCGGGCGGGAGATCGAACACGGCAATCACCTGCCCCTGCGGGCAGCCCTGCCGCACAAGGCCGCCATCGCCGCGCGCACCGAGCGCGAGCGACAGCGAATCGAGCAGGATGGATTTGCCGGCCCCGGTCTCGCCGGTCAGCACCGAGAGGCCGGGCGCGAATTCCAGATCAAGCCGGTCGATCAGGACGATGTCCCGGATCGAGAGGCTGGACAGCATGACTCCGGCGCCGGGTTCAGAGGCCGACGGTGCGCGTGAAGCCGCGGAAGGTGCGGCTGATCCACGAACCGGTATCCTCGCGCGGCTTCAGGCCACCGCCCTCAAGTAGCGCGAAAGCGTCCTTGTACCACTGGCTGTCCGGGAAATTGTGCCCGAGCACGGCGGCTGCCGTCTGCGCTTCATTGACGATTCCCAGCCCCATATAGGCCTCGACGAGGCGCGAGAGGGCCTCCTCGACATGACGGGTGGTCTGGTACTTCACGATCACCTCGCGATAGCGGTTGATCGCCCCCGTCCAGTTGCGGCGCTGCATGTAATAGCGGCCGACATCCATTTCCTTGCCGGCGAGTTGGTCCTGCGCGACGCGGATCTTGTCCTTGGCCTCGCGGGCATATTCCGAATTCGGCCATTTGCGGACGAGGTCATCCATGGTCTGGATGGTCTTTTCGGCGCGGTCCTGATCCCGGCTGATATCCGTGATCTGGTTGAAATAGCTCATGCCGACGAGGAACTGCGCATAGGGCGTGTCCGGGCTGGCCGGGTAGAGCTGCACATAACGCCGGCCATGATTGATCGCATCCGCATAATCGCCGCCCTCGAACGAGGCGAAGGTCGAGAGCAGGAGCGCCCGGCGCGACCATTGCGAATAGGGATATTGCTTGTCGAGCTCGACGAATTTCTTGCTGGCGCCGCCATAATCACGCGCCTCCAGCCGGGCAAGGCCGTCATTGAAGAGCACATCCGCCGGCTCGTCCTTGCCGATATCACTCTTCGGACCCTTGTCGTCGAACGGGTTGAGAGACGAGATCGTCTCGCACGCCCCGACGGACAGCGCGATCAGTGCGCCAGCGAGCAAACGCGTGAGCCGGCCGGCCAGTCGCCCGGAATTCGCCTGCGAAGACGCCATCATGAAAGCCTCACGCTCCAACCGCCGTGCCACACGCGCACAGCGCCCACACCATCGGTTCTTTTGAAGAAATCCGTCCCCGAGCGCAAGGGCATGGCGACGAACATCGTAAATTCTCGTCAACCAATGTCGCGGCAAGAATAAGGCAGATCCTGAACAATGCAGATCTGCCGGATGCCCGGGACGGTCAGTTGGTATCCGGCGCGAAAGCCGCAGCCGGCTGGAGAAGCTCGCCGGCAGACCGGGCCGGGCGGCGCTGCGTTTCAACCAGCGCATAGGCCGAGCGATCCGCGAACAGCGCATCAAGGATCATGGCATTGAGCTTGTGACCGGGGCAGAAGGCCTTGTAATGGCCCTGGATCGCATACCCGGCCAGCGAGAGATCACCGATGGCATCGAGCAGCTTGTGCCGGACGAATTCGTTGGAGAAGCGCAGGCCTTCCGGATTGACCACGGAATCCTCGCCGACAGCGATGGTATTCTCGAGCGAGGCGCCCAGCGCGAGCCCGGCTTTCCAGAGACGCTCGACATCCCGCATGAAGCCGAAGGTCCGGGCAGCGGCGATATCGCGGCGGAAGGCGGTGGGATCAAGGTCGATCCCGAAGGCCTGGCGGCCGATCACCTTGCTGTCAAAGGCGATCTCGACATCGAGGCGGAAACCTTCGGCACGGGGGAGAAGCTCGACCACCGACTGGCCATGTTCGACCCGGACCGGCTTGAGAACCTTCACGACCTTGCGCGGCGCGGAGAGTGTGCGGAGGCCGACCTGGTCAATCGCCTCGACGAAGAGCCGGGAGGATCCGTCGAGGATCGGCATTTCCGGCCCGTCGACCTCGACCAGCGCATTGTCGACACCGAGGCCGGCCAGGGCCGCCATCAGATGTTCGATCGTCGCCACGGTCGCGCCGGTATCATCGCCGATGACGGTGCAGAGCTGGGTATCGCGGACCGCATGGGAGCGCGCTTCGATAAGGCGCTCGCGACCATTGGCCAGCTGGGTGCGGAGGAACGTGATGCCGGAGCCGGCTTCCGCCGGATGGAGCACCACGCGGGCAGGACGACCCTGATGAACACCGATGCCTTCGATGACGACCTGGTCGGCCAGAGTGGTTTGTTTCACGTTGTATCCCCTATGCCCGGAGTTTGCTCCGGTGCCACACGCGCCCGGCCGAAGCCGGAGTCTCACCCGTTACAGAAACGGGATTACAGCGCGGGGTGGCGAAAGCAAAATCACTGTTTCTTACGCTCTGTAACACGCCAACGCCACACTGGAATTAGGCTAGCGAACCCGTTACGCGTTTAAAATCAGTGACTTGTAGGGGGGATTTGGTTTTTCTGCCTCCGATCCGCCATCATCGGGCGGATCGGCTTTTGTAAGACTTTGTTGACAAGTCTACCGGGTGCGGCCGACTCACTTGGCCTGACGGCGCAGGAAGGCGGGGATTTCCAGCTGGTCATCCTCGAAGGCGCGGGCCTGGGCCGGAGCCGGAGCCACGCGCCCCTGCGCATCGAGCTGGCCCTGCGCCGGGCGATAGGCCGGCGGCTGCGGCGCCGGAGCAGCCGGGCGGCGGGCATACATCTCGTGCGTGGCACTCGGCTGGGCCGGAATTTCCGGCGCCAGCATCGGCTCGGCGGCGCGCGGCGCAACCGGGGCATCCTCCTCGCGGCGACCGCCAAGGCCGACAGCGGCAAGGCGCTGCATCAGCGTCATGCGCTTCTGTTCCGGCGCCGGCGGCGCGGCGACGGCATCCTGGCGATTGGCCTGCAAGACGGCCTGGGCCGGGCGCGGCAGCTCGTCGATCGACGGCATGCGCGGCTGGCGCGGCGGCAGCCTGTCGGGTGCCGGCGGGATAAACGGCTGCGAGGCGCGCGGCTCCTCGACGGGGGCCCGGGGCTCTTCCACCACCGGCTGGGCGAAGAAGGCCGCAGGACGCGGCGCGGTCGCCTCGACCAGCAGGCCCGGCATCTCGGCAACCGGCTCGGGCTGCGGCGGCAGGATCGGGGCCGGCGGAACCGGCATCGGCGCCGGGGCAACCGCAACCGGGGCCGGCATCGGAGCCGGAGCCGCCTGCGGGACCGGAATCGGCGCCGGCGTGGTCGGCATCTGGGCCGCGCTGGCCTGGACGCGCTGCGCCATCTGGGCGCGCAGGCGATCTGCCATCGCCGCGAGGCGCTGGTCGATCGTGCCCGACGGCTCGTGGCTGTCCTCGCGGGTGATGGCCGGATCAAGACCGGTTGCGACCACCGAGACGCGGATGATGCCGTCGAGGCTCTCGTCCTGCGTCGCGCCGAAGATCACGTTGGCATCGACATCCACTTCCTCGCGGATGCGGTTGGCGGCCTCGTCGACCTCGTAGATCTTCATGTCCGGGCCACCGGTGATCGAGATCAGCAGGCCGCGGGCGCCCTTCATCGAGGTCTCGTCAAGCAGCGGATTGGCGATGGCCGCCTCGGCGGCCATGATCGCGCGGCTCTCGCCCGAGGCCTCGCCCGTGCCCATCATCGCCTTGCCCATGTCACGCATGACGGCGCGGACATCGGCGAAGTCGAGGTTGATCAGGCCCGGCTTCACGATGAGATCGGTCACCGAGGCAACGCCGGAGAGCAGCACCTGGTCCGCCATGGCGAAGGCCTCGGCGAAGGTGGTCTTCTCGTTCGCGATCCGGAACAGGTTCTGGTTCGGGATGACGATCAGCGTATCGACCGCCTTCTGGAGTTCCGAGATCCCGGCTTCGGCGACACGCATGCGGCGCTGGCCTTCGAAATGGAACGGCTTCGTGACCACGCCGACCGTCAGGATGCCCATCTCGCGGGCGACCCGGGCAATCACCGGCGCCGCACCGGTACCGGTGCCGCCACCCATCCCGGCGGTGATGAAGGCCATGTGGACATGGGCGAGCTGGTCACGGATCTCGTCGATCACCTCCTCGGCAGCAGAGCGGCCAACCTCCGGCTGCGAGCCGGCCCCGAGGCCCTCGGTCACCTGGATGCCCATCTGGATCCGGCGCTCCGCATTGGAAAGCAGGAGGGCCTGCGCATCCGTGTTGGCTACCACGAAATCGACGCCGACCAGGCCGCAACGGATCATGTTGTTGACCGCGTTGCCGCCTGCACCGCCCACACCGAAGACGGTGATCCTCGGCTTCAGTTCCCGGATATCCGGCGCCTTGATGGTAATGGTCATGGTTTGCCTCTTCTGGATCCGGCCCGCCCGCCGGTTTGGAGCGATTGCGTGTCACATGTCCTGCCGGGTGGTCGCGCCGCCACGCGAACCCGGCCGGACGGTTAGAAACTGTCTCTCAGCCACTGCCCGACCCGGGCGATGTAGCCGCCCGTTCCGGTCATCGGCAGGGCGCTGCGCCGCCCCGCTTCGAAATATTCCTTGCCCGCCACCTGGGGGTAGACGAGCAGCCCGACCGCGCTGGCAAAGGCCGGGCTCTTCGCCGCTTCGGGCAGACCCTGGACCCCGATCGGCCGCGCAAGACGCACCGGCGTGCCGAAGACCCTTTTGGCGAGATCCGGCAGGCCGCCGAGTTGCGCCGTGCCGCCGGTCAGCAGCACATGCTGGCCCTTGGCGATGCGGTAGCCGTTCTTCTCGAGCCGCTCGCGGACGAATTCGACGATCTCCTCCGCCCGTGGCTTGACCACACGGGTAAGCTGGCCGAGCGGCAGCGAATGGGTATGGTCGCGGTCATCCTCGCCCACCTGGCGGATCGAGAGGATGTCGCGGCTGTCAGCCTCGGTCTCGATGCAGGAGGCGTAGCGGTTCTTGATCTTCTCCGCGTCCTCGAGGCGCATGGAGAGCCCGCGCGCAATGTCCAGCGTGATGTAATTCCCGCCCAGCGCGATCGCATCGCAATGCATCAGGTGGCCCTGATGAAAAACCGCGATCGACGTAGTGCCGCCGCCGATATCCACCACCACCGCGCCGAGCTCGGCCTCGTCATCGCACAAGGTGGACAGGGCCGAAGCATAGGGCGTGGCCACGAGGGCCTCGACCGCGAGATGGCCGCGTTCGACGGCCAGCATCAGGTTATGCGCGGCGAGCGGATCACAGGAGGCGATATGGAGATCGACGCCGAGTGCCTCGCCCACCATGCCTTTCGGCTCCTGGATGCCCCCGCCACCATCAAGCGAATAGCCGACCGGCAGCGCATGCAGGATCGAGCGGCCGGCATCCTGCGCATGGCTGGACGCCACTTCGATGACCCGGGTGATATCGCCCTGCTCGACATTGCGGCGGTTGAGCGTGACCCGGCCGGCGAAATGCTGCGAGCCGATCCGGCCACCGGAAATATTGACCAACGCGCTGGTGACCTGCACCCCGGCCATGCGCTCGGCCGAATCGACCGCGAGGCGGATCGCCTTCTCGGCCTCGCCGAGATCGATCACCGTGCCGCCCTTGATCCCGCGGGAACGCTGGTGGCCGATGCCGAGGATGCGCATGCGATGCGTGCGCCCGGACAGCACATCCGACCCTTCGATCGGATCAAGCCGCGCGATCAGGCAGACAACCTTGGACGTGCCGACATCCAGCGCCGAGAGGATGGCCGACTTGTTCGGCGGCACCGGCCGGATGCGCGGAATCATGGTGGAGGAACCCCGCATCACGATGCGCGCCCTCCCCATTTCTTGATCTTCTGCTGGATGGTCTCGCCGAATTGCGAAGCCGCTTCCTCGGTGAGGCGCAGGGCAATCCGGTCCGGCAGACGCAGGTCGATCGCCAAAGCGGCCTTCCTTGTCAGGCCATGCTGCTTTTCCAGCCGGGCGAAGGTTCTGAGCGCCTTGTCCGCGTCGATTTCGGGCAGGAGCACGTCGATTCCGTTCTGCAGCTTGATGGTCCAGCGGCGCTTCGAGACAAGGATGCCCGCGCGGATCTGGTCGCGCAGCTCGGGAACATGCTCCAGCAGGGCCACGAATTCGCGGGCACGGAGATTGGCATCCGGCCCGACCACATGCGGCAGGCGGAGGAAACGCGGATCGCTGAGATCCTCGATCGCGGTGCCATCCTCGGCAATCACGCGGACCTGCCCGTCCTGCTGCCAGATAGCAAAAGGCACGCGCTCGCGGATCGTGATCAGCAGGCGGTCGGGATAAAGCTTGGTGACCATGGCCTCCGCGATCAGCGGCACCGATTGCAGGCGGTCCTGCATGGCCTTGGGATCGAGGAAGGGCAGCGATTGGTGGCCCTGCAGCCCGGAGAGATGGATCACCTCGTCCTGGGTGAGCTCGGAATGGCCACTGAGCACAATGTGGCGGACGCCGAAGCCGAAGGCCCGCGCGACCATATCGGCGATCGAACCCTGCTCGGCAAGCATGCGGTCATAATGGCCGCCCATGACGAAGCCGGTTCCCGCGCTGGCGAGAATGAAGGCGATCGCGGCGCTCGAGCCGATGCCGCGCGGAATCCGCAGGCGCGACTGCGCCCGCCGGTTCGCGGCACGCTCGGCACGCCAAAGGGCGACGGCCTCGGCGTAAGCGCCGAACCGGGCCTTTAACGATCGACCGAGGAATCCTCCACCATCCATTCCACGAGCTCGCCGAAGCTGAGGCCCTTATGGGCCGCGAGTTCGGGCACGAGTGAGGTCTCCGTCATGCCAGGTTGGGTATTCACCTCCAGGCAGACCAGCGTGTCGGTATCGTCGTCGTACCGGAAGTCAGCACGCGAGACACCACGACAGCCGAGCGCCTCATGCGCCCTTACAGCCATTTCTTGGACGCGCTGGTAAATATTTGGTTTAAGTTTTGCCGGCAGGACGTGAATTGACCCGCCCGCAGCGTACTTTGCATCGAAGTCATAGAAGGGGCCGGCCGTCGGCTGGATCTCGATCACGTCCAGCGCCTGCGCGCCGTCGTGGTATCCGATGACGCCGCAGGTCAGTTCCCGGCCCGGAATGAAGGGTTCGACCAGCATTTCGTCGCCCAGCGGCCAATCCGCGCTGCCGAGTTCCTGCAACGGATGGGTGCGACCTTCCTTCACGATGAAAACGCCGAAGGACGAGCCGTTCGCCACCGGCTTGGCGACAAAAGGCGGCTCCATGACATGGCGCTTCGCCAGCTCGAATCGCGACACGGTCAGCCCGGCCGCTACCGGCACGCCGGCAGCGGCCATGACCGTCTTGGCCCGGTCCTTCCGCATGGCAAGGCTGGAGGCCAGCACGCCGGAATGGGTGTAGGGCAGGCCCATGATCTCCAGCAGGCCCTGGACCGTGCCATCCTCGCCGAACGGTCCATGCAGGGCGTTGAACACGCAATCCGGCTTCAGCGCCGCCAGCACCTGCGCGAGATCGCGCCCGACATCAACCTCGCTCACCCGGAAGCCCCGCTGCCGCAGGGCTTCGGCACAGGCCGCGCCGGATTTGAGGCTGACCGGCCGCTCGGCAGCCCAGCCGCCCATCAGAACCGCGATATGCTTGGCCATGTCTGTCTCCTCGCCGCCCCGTCGGCGGCCAACGCTCACGCTTGATTGGGCGGGATGATACCGACCCGCTTCACTTCCCATTCGAGATCGACGCCCCGCTCCGCCTTCACACGGCGGCGGATCTCCTCGCCGAGAGCCTCGATATCCGCGGCCGTCGCACCATCATGCGCGATCAGGAAATTCGCATGCTTGCGCGACATTTCCGCCTGCCCGAACCGCAGGTCGAGCCCGCCCGCATCCCGCACCAGCCGCCAGGCCGAATGCCCCGGCGGGTTCTTGAAGGTGGAACCGGCCGTCCGCACCTTCGTCTCCTGATCCCGCTCGCGATGCTCCTGCACGCGGGCATTGATCGCGTGGATCGCCGCCGGTTCCCTCGGGAACCCTTCGAGCAGCGCCTCGACAAAGATGGCGTCCGGCGCCACCCCGCAGCCGCGATAGACGAAGCCCATGGCAGCCCGGTCGAGCGTGATGATCTCGCCGGCCCGCGTCACCGCCTTCGCCTCGACGAAACGCTCCGCCGTCTCGCCCTCGATTTCCGGATTGGTGTTCGAGCGGGTGCCCGCATTCATCCGCAGCGCGCCACCGATCGAGCCGGGAATCCCGTAGAGGAATTCGAGCCCGCCGATCCCGGCCTCGGCCGCCTCCTGCGCCACCTTCCTGTCGGTCGCGAAGGCGCCCGCCCGGATGCGATGCCCCGGCTCGACCGCGATCCGGCCGAAGCCGCGCGGCGAGAACCGGATCACCACGCCCGGCACCCCGCCATCGCGGATGATCATGTTGGAGGCGAGGCCCAGAGGCATCAGCGGAATCTCCGCCGGCAGCCGGGCGAGGAAATAGGCGAGATCCTCGACATCCGCCGGCGTGAACAGCACCTGCGCCGGCCCGCCCACGCGCAGCCAGGTGAAGGGCGCCAGCGGCTCGTTCGCCAGCAGCCGGCCCCGCAGGTCCGGCATGCGCGCCTTCAGCTCGGGCGTGATGTCGGGAAAGGCCATCCCCTACCCTTTCAGCGCCGCCAGTTCCCCCGGCAGCGCATAGGCCCATTGCGTGATGTTCCCGGCGCCGAGGCAGATCACGTAATCGCCCGGCCGGGCGACAGCCGCGACATGGCGCGCCAGCCTGTCCGGCCCCTCAAGCGGCAGGACATGGCGATGGCCATGCGCCTTGATCCCCGCGACAAGGCCGTCGCGGTCAGCCCCGGCAATCGGCGCCTCGCCGGCCGCATAGGTATCGGCCACGATCACCGTGTCGGCATCATTGAAACAGGTCGAGAATTCCGCGAAGAGCGAGTGGAGCCGCGTATAGCGATGCGGCTGCACCACCGCGATCACCTGCCCCTTGGTCGAGGCGCGGGCTGCGCGCAGGACCGCGGCGATCTCGACCGGGTGATGGCCGTAATCGTCGAAGATCGTCACGCCATTCCATTCCCCCGTCCGGGTGAAGCGCCGCTTGACGCCGCCAAACCCGGCCAGCCCTTCGCGGATCAGGTCGACCGGCACGCCCAGCTCGAAAGCGACGGCGATGGCGGCCGTGGCATTGAGCGCGTTGTGATGGCCGGGCATCGGCAGGACCATGCGCGGCAATTCCGTGACACGCCCGCTCTTGCGGTCGCGGATCACCACGTCGAAACGGCAGACGCCCCCCTCGAGATTGACGCCCATCAGCCGGACATCGGCCTGCGGATTCTCGCCATAGGTGATGACCCGGCGATCCTCGATCTGGCCGACCAGCTCCTGTACCGTCGGATGGTCGATGCACATCACCGCGAATCCGTAGAAGGGCAGGTTGTCGACAAGGCTCCGGAAGGCCTTCTTGATCGCGTCGAACGTGCCGAAATGGTCGAGATGCTCGGGATCGATGTTGGTGATGATCGCCACATCCGCCGGCAGCTTCAGGAAGGTGCCGTCGCTTTCGTCGGCCTCCACCACCATCCAGTCGCCGCCGCCCAGGCGCGCGTTGGTGCCGTAGGCATTGATGATGCCGCCATTGATGACGGTCGGGTCGAGGCCGCCCTTGTCGAGCAGGGTCGCGACGAGGCTGGTCGTCGTGGTCTTGCCATGCGTGCCCGCAATGGCAACGCAGGTCTTGAGCCGCATCAGCTCGGCCAGCATCTCGGCGCGGCGGACCACGGGAATGCGGGCCTCGCGCGCGGCGACCAGCTCGGGATTGTCCCGCCGGATTGCGGTCGAGACGACGATCACGCCGGCCTCGCCGACATTCTCGGCCTTGTGCCCGACGAAACAGGTGATGCCCTTCTCGCGCAGGCGCTTCACATTGGCATTGTCCGAGGCATCCGAACCCTGCACCGTGTAGCCGAGATTGGCGAGGACCTCGGCAATGCCCGACATGCCGATCCCCCCGATCCCGATGAAGTGGATGGGGCCTGTCTCGCGCGGAATCTTCATCGACGTCACTTCCGAATGGGCCGCGCCACAGGCACGGCAGATCGAGCCCCTGCCCCGATTCGGGGGTGGGAAAACGCGTTTCGCCTATCAGCCCTTGCGGGCAATGGAAAGCACCTCGCTTGCCAATCGCGAGGCTGCATCGGAAACGCCGGTGCCGCGCGCTGCCAGCGCCATGCGCTGCAGCCGGTCCGGATCATCGGCCAGCCGGTCGAGCAGATCGGCCAGCGAAACCGGCGTGAAAGCCGGCTGCAGGATGACGATCGCAGCGCCCGCATTGGCCAGCATCGCGCCATTGGCCGCCTGGTCCTGGTCGAGCGCGCCCGGCAGCGGCACAAGAATGGAGGGCCGGCCGATCACGCCGAGTTCCGACACCGTGGAGGCACCGGCCCGCGCGATGACGAGATGGCTCTCGGCCATGCGCTTCGGCAGGTCATCGAAGAAATGCTCGACCTGGTGCGCAACTCCCAGCTTTTCGTACATTTTCGCGACGCGGAACACATCCTCGTCGCGCGCCTGCTGCGTCACGTGGAAACGCTTGCGCACCTCCTCCGGCAGGTTCTGCAGCGCATTCGGCACGACATCGCTCATCACCCGGGCGCCCTGGCTGCCGCCGAAGACCAGCAGCCGCACCGTGCCACCCCGCTGCAGGGCGGGGTAGTCGATCTCCTTGGCATAGAGGACCGGCTTCCGGACCGGGTTTCCGGTCACGACAGTCTTGTCCGGGAAGAGGCTTTCCTTCAGCTCCAGCCCGGTGGCGATCCGCATCACCCGCGGCGCAAGGAACCGGTTCGCGCGGCCCATCACGGCATTCGCCTCGTGGATCAGCGTGGGAACACCCGCACTCCGGGCCGCGAGAATGGGCGGAACCGTGGGATAGCCGCCAAACCCGACCACGATCGCCGGATCCAGCGTGCGGATGAGCTTCCGCGCCTGCATCACGCCCTGGAACAGGCGCCAGAGGCCGCGCAGCTTCGATTTCAGGCCTGCGCCGGTCACCGTGCCGGTTGTGATCGTATGCACATCGCCGGGGAAGCGCTCGACCCAGGCATCGACCCGCGTATCCGTGACCAAAGCCACCTTGTGGCCGCGGTTGACCAGCACTTCGGCCAGCGCCTCCGCCGGAAAGAGATGCCCCCCGGTTCCGCCGGCGGCCAGAAGGATAAGGCGGGATGCTTCGGCCATGGGCTATCCTCCGGCAGGCTGGGGCATGGCACCGGGCGGCGCGGCCCGATGGGCCGGCATCCGGTCGGTCAGGGCAGATTTCGGGCGCTTGCGCGTCAGGGCAAGCAGGAAGCCGCTGCTGAGCGCAACCGAAAGCAGGGAGGAGCCGCCATAGGACAGGAACGGCAGGGTCATGCCCTTGGGCGGCACGAGGTTCAGGTTGACCGCCATGTTGATGAAGCTCTGCAGGCCGAACAGCATGATCAGCCCGGCTCCGGCCATCCGGCAGAAGGGATCGGCATTCGCGCGGGCGCGCATCATCCCCCGCACGACAATGAAGCCGAAGACCAGCACCACGAGGATGCAGGTGATCGCACCGAATTCCTCGCCGATCACCGAGAACAGGAAGTCGGTATGGCTGTCGGGCAGGCTGCGTTTCACCGTACCCTCACCCGGGCCACGGCCGAACCAGCCGCCGGAGAGGAAGCTTTCCAGCGCCATATCGGTCTGGAACGTGTCGCCATTGCCCTTGTTGAGGAACCGGTCGATGCGGTCCGTCACATGCGGCAGGAAGCGATAGGCGAGGAACAGCCCGCTGACACCGAGCCCGGCAAGGCCGATCACCCAGAGGATATGCAGGCCGGCAAGGAAGAACAGCCCGCACCACACCGCACTGATCAGGATGGTCTGGCCGAGATCCGGCTGGCGGATCAGCGGCACGACAGCCAGCGGCAGGATGAGCATGGCAATGGTGAGCGAGGGCATATCCTGCCGGCTCTGGCGTTCGGAAAAGGCCCAGGCCGCCATGACGACGAAGGCAGGCTTGAGAATTTCCGACGGCTGCAGCGAGAAGCCGGGCAGGTTGAGCCAGCGCCGGGCGCCTTTGACTTCCGCGCCATGGAACAGCGTCAGGATGACCATCGCGAGGCCGCCGATGAAGAGCACCAGCGCAAGCCGCCGCACCTGCCGCGGATTGAGGAACGAGGTGCCGACCATGATCGCACCGGCCATCAGCAGGAAGGCAGCCTGGCGGTTGACAAAATGGAAGGTCGGCAGGCCGAGCTTGTTCGCGACAGGCGGATATGCGGCGAGGCCGAACAGGAAGCCGGACACCATCAACGCGACGAACGAGAACAGCAACCAGCGGTCGATTGTCCACCACCACTCGCCAAAGGTTGTGCGTTCCGCGCGCGTGACCATCCGACCTCACTTGCCGGGTATCGATCCGCCGGGGGCGGATCGGGACCGGCACCTGCTCCGCGACGGCACCGGCAGGACCGGATCCGTCAGCTCTCCGAAAATCCAGCAAGCTGGCGGGCCAGGCTGCGGAAGTGATCGCCCCTGGCCTCGAAATTCGGAAACTGATCAAAGGAGGCGCAAGAAGGTGAAAGAAGGATTACCGGATCAGTGAATTTCGACGCATTGGCATCGGTCGCCGCAGCCGCGACGGCGTTCTCCAGCGTGCCGCAACGCTGGAAAGGCACCTTGCCTTCGAGCGTCGCGGCAAATTCGGCCTCGGCCGCGCCGATGAGATAGGCCTTCGCCACGCGCGGAAACAGCGGGGCAAGGCTCGAGATCCCGCCCTCCTTGGACTTGCCGCCGGCAATCCAGAACAGCCCCTCCTCGAAGGAAAGCAGCGCTTTCTCGGTTGAATCGGCATTGGTGGCCTTCGAATCGTTGACCAGCCAGGCCTTGCCCGCCCGGCCGACAGGCTCCATCCGGTGCGCGAGGCCGGGAAAACTGGCCAGCCCGGCCTGGAGGACGCTCTCGTCGATGCCGAGCGCGAGGCAGGCCGCAAGCGCCGCCGCCGCGTTCTGCGCATTGTGGTCACCGCGCAGCGACGCAATCCCGGTCAGGTCGGCCAGCTTCCGTCCATGGCCGCGCCAGGCGAAGATCTCGCGCCCGCGGACATGGATGCCCGCGCCAAGTGTCTCCTGCAAGGAGATGCGGACAATCGGCTTGCCGGTATGGTCGAGCCGGACCGCCACCGCCTCGGTAAAGGGGTCATCGACACCGATCACCACCTTGTCCGCCGCCTTGACGAGCCGCTCTTTCACGCTCGCGTAATGCTCCATCGTGCCATGACGGTCGATATGATCGGGCGTGATGTTGAGCAGCACGCCGACACTGGGCTGGAGCGAGGGCGCGAGGTCGATCTGGTAGGACGACATCTCGATCACATGATAGCGGTCCATCGCCGGCGGAGGCAGGTCGAGGATCGGCGTGCCGATATTGCCCCCGAGCGCCACATCCTTGCCGGCATGGCGCAGCAGATGGGCGATCAGCGCTGTCGTGGTGGATTTGCCGTTGGTCCCGGTAATCGCCACGAAGGGTGCATCCGGGGCCAGCCGCCGGCGCTCGCGGCAATACAGCTCGACATCGCCGATCACCTCGATTCCGGCCTTCTGCGCCAGTTTAACGGTCCAATGCGGCTCGGGATGCGTCAGCGGCACGCCGGGGGAAAGCACCAGCGCCGAGAAGGCCGACCAGTCCGCAAGGCGGAGATCGGCCGTCTGCAGGCCCTTCGCTTCGGCCTTCGCGATCGCCGCCGGCGAATCATCCCAGACGGTGACGTTCGCCCCGCCCGCCGCCAGCGCAAGCGCCGTGGCAAGGCCGGAACCGCCGAGCCCGAACAGCGCGACGGCCTTGGATCGGAAGCTCTCGACGGGTGTCATTGTCTTTCCCTCAGCGCAGTTTCAGCGTGGCAAGCCCGATCAGGGCGAGGATGACGGCGATGATCCAGAAGCGGATCACGACCTGCGGCTCCTTCCAGCCCTTCTTCTCGTAGTGGTGATGGATCGGCGCCATGCGGAAGACGCGCTTCCCCGTCAGCTTGAACGAGGCGACCTGGATGATGACGCTCGCCGCTTCGAGCACGAACAGCCCGCCGACAATCGCAAAGACGATCTCATGCTTGGTCGCCACGGCCACCGTGCCGAGCAGGCCACCCAGGGCAAGGCTGCCCGTATCGCCCATGAAAACCTGTGCCGGTGGCGCGTTGAACCACAGGAAGCCGAGACCGGCCCCGATCACGGCGCCGAGGATGACGGCCAGTTCCCCCGTCCCGGGAACAAAGCGGATCTGAAGATAATTCGCGAAGATCGCATTCCCGGAGAGATAGGCGATCACGCCGAACGTGCCGGCGGCGATCATCACCGGCACGATGGCAAGGCCGTCGAGACCGTCGGTCAGGTTCACGGCATTGCCGGCCGCGACAATCACGAAGGCACCGAAGACGAAGAAGAACATCCCGAGCTGGATCAGCATGTCCTTGAACACCGGAATGGCCACGGCATTCGCGAGATTGGGCGGAAAGCTGCGCGAGATGATGTAGCAGGCCATCAGGGCGATCAGCGCTTCCAGCGCGAGCCGCGCCTTCGAGGAAAAGCCCTTGTGCGATTGCTTCGTCACCTTGAGAAAATCGTCATAGAAACCAATGATCCCGAAGCCGAGCGTCACGGCCAGCACCGTCCAGACGAAGGAATTACCGAGATTGGCCCAGAGCAGGGTGGAAAAGACGATGCCCGACAGGATCATCAGCCCGCCCATGGTCGGCGTGCCGCGCTTGAGCAGGTGCGATTCGGGCCCGTCCTCCCGGATCGGCTGACCCTTGCCCTGCTTCACGCGGAGAAGGTCGATGATCATCGGCCCGAACAGCAGCACGAAGAACAGCGACGTCATCGTCGCGGCACCGGCCCGGAGCGTGATGTAGCGGAACAGGTTGAGGGGGCCGAAGACGCTGGCGAAATCGGACAGCCAGTAGAACATGTCGAAAAATCCCCGCTCCGGTTCCTGTAAAATTCGTCCTAGAGATCCGGAAGCTCGGTCGCCAGCGCCGGGAACCGTTCCCGCATCGCCTTGACCACCCGCCCCATCCGGGACCCGAGGGACCCCTTGATCATCACCACATCGCCAGGCTGGATGGCATCGCACAGGATCGGCGCCAGAGCCTCGGCATTCTCCGCATACGCGCCCCGACGGTCGGCCGGCAAGCCCTGATAGAGGTTTCTCATCAGCGGACCTGCAGCGAAAACCAGATCGATATCCGCCTCGAGGATCGGCTCCTTCAGTCCCGCATGGAGCTGCGCGCCCTCCGGGCCAAGCTCGAGCATGTCACCCAGCACGGCGATCCGGCGCCCGCGCGCTCCGCGCGGCACGCTGCCGGTCACGGCGAGCGCGGCCCGCATGGAGGAGGGATTGGCGTTGTAGCTCTCGTCGATCAGCAGGAATTGCCGGTCGCCGAGCCGCAACGCCTCGCGCTTGCCACGCCCCTCGACGCTGCCAAAATCCTGCAAGGCCAAGGCGGCAAGGGCGAGATCGGCCCCGGCCACATGCGCCGCGCCCAGAACAGCCAGCGAGTTCATGGCCAGATGCCGGCCCGGCGCGCCGATCCGGTAGGTCACGGGAATGCCGAACACTTCGGCGGAGACAAGGCTGAAATCCGGATCGAGATGGACCTGTTTCAGCCGGATATCCGCGCCCACGCCGCTGCCGAACCGGACGATGCGCCCGGCCCGGCTTGCCCCGGCATGGGCGGCCAGCCGGGCCGCTTGCGGGTTGTCGATGTTCAGGATGGCCACGCCACCCGGTTCCAGCCCGGCAAAGATCTCACCCTTGGCATCAGCGATGCCCTCGATCCCGTGGAACTGCGCAAGATGCACGGGTTCGACCGTCGTGACGATGGCGATATGCGGGCGCACCATGGCGGTCAGCGGCAGGATCTCGAACGGATTGGACATGCCGATTTCGAAAACGCCGAACTGCGTTGCCCTGGGCATCCGCGCCAGCGTCAGCGGCACGCCCCAATGGTTGTTGTAGGACGCAACGGAGGCATGGACCCGCCCCTGCCCCGACAGGGCGATCCGCAGCATTTCCTTGGTCGAGGTCTTGCCGACCGAGCCGGTGATCGCGATAGCCGGCCCGGCCAGATCCGCCCGCCGCGCCACGGCCAGCCGCCGGAGACCCTCAAGCACGTCATCGACCATGATGACGGCAGCATCGGCCGGGAATTGCGCGTGGCGTTCCGCGTCGATCACCGCTGCGGCAGCGCCTTTCTCGAGCGCATCAGCCACGAAATCATGGCCGTCTCGCGCTTCCCCGCGGATCGCGAAGAAAAGGCCGCCGGGCTCGATCGTCCGCGTATCAATGGAAATCGAACCGACCGGCACCGGCAGGGCATGGCGTGTCTTGCCCTGCAGCCGGGCCAGCAGCTCGTCGCGGCTCCAGAGCGGCAGCTCTTCGGTACTCGATGTCATTTCAGCGCCTCGATGGCCGCGCGGGCCACGTCATGATCGGAAAACGGATAGGTGTTCGAGCCGATGATCTGGCCGGTTTCATGACCTTTGCCGGCGATGAGCAGGGCATCGCCCGGCTCGAGCAGTGCCACCGCATGCTGGATGGCAAGGGCACGGTCGCCCACCTCGAATGCCCCAGGCGCGGCAGCCATGATGGCGGCCCGGATCGCGGCGGGGTCCTCGCTACGCGGATTGTCATCGGTCACGATCACGCGGTCGGCCTTCTCGGCGGCGATCCGGCCCATGATCGGCCGCTTGCCGGGGTCCCGATCGCCGCCGCAGCCGAACACCACCACCAGCTTGCCCGAGACGAAGGGGCGCAAGGCCGAAAGCGCATAGGCCAAGGCTTCGGGTTTGTGGGCATAATCGACATAGACCGGTGCCGCATTGAACACGCCCGCCCGCTCGAGCCGCCCGGGCACGCCGCGCAACTGGCCGAGCGCCTCGAAGACCAGCGTCGCCGGAGCCCCCGTTGCCAGGGCCAGGCCGGCCGCGAGCAGGGCATTCTCGATCTGGAACCCGCCGACCAGCGGCAGGTGGAAAGCATAACTCTTGTCGCGGAAGGTCACCGCCACCCGCTGCCCGAGGGCTTCAGGCTCGATGCTGTCGACGCGGATCGTCTCGCCGCGATGCCCGATTGTCTGCACCGCCCGCCCGGCAAGCCCCGCCGCAACCGCCACCTCCGCGCCACGGTCGCCGTCGAGATTGATCACCGCGGGCGCACCGGCCGGCAGCAGCACCTCGAACAGTCGCAATTTGGCCGCGAGATAATCCTCCATCGTCGGGTGGTAATCGAGATGGTCGCGGCCGAGATTGGTAAATCCGGCCGCCTTCAGCCGCACACCGTCGAGCCGGGCCTGGTCAAGCCCGTGGCTTGAGGCCTCCATGGCAAGATGCGTGATTCCCCGGCGCGCCAGCGAATCCAGCGTACGATGCAGGGTGACGGGGTCAGGCGTCGTGAGCGAACCATATTCGGCACCACCGGGCCCGATCACGCCCAGAGTGCCGAGTGATGCCGCATCATGCCCGCAATGCGCGAAGATCTGCCGGGCGAACTCCGCTACGGAGGTTTTGCCCGCCGTTCCGGTAACGGCGACAATCACCGGTGGCTGGTGCGGAAACATGTAGGCCGCCCCGCGCGAGAGTGCGACGCGCATGTCCGGCGCCTGCAGATAGAGCACGATGCGGTCGAGCCCGGCCGGGCGCGGTCCGATGCCGACAATCGCCATCGCGCCGGCCTCGACCGCCGCCGGGATGAACTGCGCCCCGTCGACCTTGGTCCCCGGCATCGCGAAAAAGGCATAGCCGGACTGGACATCCCGGCTGTCTGCCGTCAGGCCGGCCAGCGGGACATCGGCGAAATGCCCGGCCGACAGTCCCAGCACGGAGGCAAGCCCACCGAGCGTCGGAAGCGAGCCGTTCCGCACCGTTCCGTTAGTCGAAGCGGCGGGGGCAGGATGCCCGGCCTCGGGGCGCGTGTTTTTCTTGGACATCCGGCTCTTCCCTGATCCGGCCGGTCATTGCCGGACGGGCATCGCCCCGATCCGCGCCACCAGCGGGAATGGTTGCTGGGGCAATTCGAACTTGGTTTCAAGCCCCAGCATCGGCCCGATCCGCTCCACGATGCGGCCCGTCGTCGGCGCGGCATTCCAGCCGGACGTCGCATAGCCATGGGTTTCCGGCAAGCCCTTGGGCTCGTCAAGCATGGTCAGGAGGATGTAGCGGGGCTTGTCGGCGGGCATCACGGCCATGAAGGTCGTCAGCAGCCGGTTCTTTGAATAGCGGCCGCCGATGACCTTTTCCGACGTGCCCGTCTTGCCGCCGAGATAATAGCCGGGAATGTCGGCCCGGGTGGCGGAGCCCTTTTCCGCATTGAGCCGCATGACATAGCGCATCATCTGGCTGGTTTCGGGCTTGAGCACCTGCACAGCGGCCTGCTCGGCCTCCTCGCGCGTGCGTTTGAGGTAGGTCGGCTGGATCATCCGGCCGCCATTGACGAGCGCCGCCGTTGCGGCCGTCGCCTGCAGCGGTGCCACGGCGAGGCCATGCCCGAACGCGATGGTCATCGTGTTGAGTTCGCCCCATTTCGCCGGCTTGATCGGCTCGGAGCTCTCCGGCAGCTCGGTGCGCATCCGGTCAAGCTGGCCCATTTTTTTCAGGAAGGCCTTGTGCCCCTCGACCCCGACCGCCAGCGCCATGCGCGCCGTGCCGATATTCGAGGAATAGATGAAGATCTCCGGCACCGAGAGCGGCCGGCCCTTGCCCTTGTAGTCGCCGATCTTGAACCGGCCATAGCGCAGAGGCTGGCTGGCATCGAAGACCGAATTGAGCCGCACCTTGCCCGAATCCAGCGCCATCGCCGTCGTCAGCGCCTTGAAGGTCGAACCCATCTCGTAGACGCCGACCTGAAGCCGGTTGATATTGTCCGGCTTCAGCGCATCGCCCGGATTGTTGGGGTCATAATCGGGCAGGCTGACATGGGCGATGATCTCGCCCGTGTCGACATCGAGCACCAGCGCCGCCGCGGCCTTGGCCTTGTATTTGTCGAGCGCCGCCGTCAGTTCCTCGCGCACGGCATGGGTGACGCGGACATCGAGCGCCAGTTCCAGCGGCTTGAGATCGCCGGCGCTTTGCAGCAGGCCCGCGCCCTTGAGATCGTTCAGGCCCTGGCTGTCGATGTATTTCTCGATCCCGGCAATGCCGACATTGTCGATATTGGCAAAGCCGAGCACATGCGCGCCGGCCATCCCGTTGGGATAGACGCGCTTGTTCTCCGGCAGGTAGCCGATGCCGGGAATACCGAGCCGGTGAATCTCGGCCTGCTGCTTCGGCGTCACCTCGCGCTTGATCCAGACGAAGCCGTTCTTCTTGCCGAGCTTGTCGCGCAATTCGCGGCCATCGAGTTCCGGGAAGACCGCGTTGATCAGTTCCGCCGCTTCGTCCTTGTCGATCACCTTGCGGGGATCGGCAAAGATCGAGACCGTCTTCACATCCGTGGCCATGGTCACGCCATGCCGGTCGACAATGGTCGGCCGCGCGGTCGAGATCGAACCCTGCGTCATCCGGCCGATCGTCGCCGGATCCTCGGTCCGGGTGTTGATCTGCACGATGCGGCCGAGCAAAGTCGCGAACATCCCGCCGAAAACAAGCGCCAGCAGCACCATGCGCGGCTCGAGCTTCTCGGGTCGGACCATGAAGAGCGACCGGAAGAGGCCCGGGCCGGCCGGAACCGCCGTCGCGCGCGGGGCGGCATCGGCCGGTGCGTTGCGCCGGAACGCCAGGGCGAATGATGGAAACCGGATTGCCGGGCGCGGGATCGCAGGCAGCCGGAACCGGAATGCGGGCAGGGACAATCGGGGGAAGGTGAAGCGCTTCACGGCACCAGCCTCTTGAGGAATCCGGTCAGGCCGCCCTCGCGCGGCGCGGGCGCCACGGGAGCGGGCGGCACGTCACGCGTAGCCGGGGTCGGTCCCACGCGGGCGGGCGGCACGATCCGGACCGGCGCCGCCTGCGCGACCGGCCGCGTTGCCGCCTTCGGAGCCGGCACGGTGGTCACCGTCGCGCGGGGCCGCACAGGCGTGGCCGGCAACGGCATCGCGCCATTCGCAGCCGGGCGGGGCGTCGCAGCCGGTGTGCCGGCGCCCGTCCGCGCAATCCTGCGCTGCGGATCCGGCGTCACGGGCGGGATCGAGCCTGTGAGCAGGCTGTCCAGCGCATCGGGCGCCTCGGCAGGCCGCTCGGGAATATCGCCCGGCCGCACGATCTGCCGGGCGGAGATACTCTGCAGCCCGCTTTCCGGCTTCTTCAGCGCCTGCATCCGGGCCGGGCGGTTGAGCAGGTGCCATTCCGCCTGCAGGATTGCGGTCGCATCGCGCTCGCGGAGGAGTTCGGCCTCGCGCTTGCGGAGTTTCTCCGCCACGAGGATGGTCTCGTATTTCACCGAATAGGCCCAGGTTGCGGAAGCGATGACCGCCACGAGCGCCAGCAGGTTCAACAGCCGGATCATCGCCGCCCCTTCCCCTTGCCGCGCCCGCGGGCCGGTTCTTCGGGCAGGGCTGCCAGCGCGAACACGGCCGCATCGTCGCCCTGCGCCGGCGCCTCGGTACGGATCGCCGCGCGGAGCTTGGCCGAGCGGGCCCGCGGATTGACGGCAAGTTCCGCCTCGCCCGCCATGACCGGCCATTTCCCCTCGACGCGGAACGTCGCCACGGGATTGGCCATGACCGGGGCGTGACGCGAACCACCGCCGCGGCCGGACCGGGCGGCGAGGAACACCTTCACGATCCGGTCCTCGAGGCTGTGGAAGCTGACGACAACAAGCCGCCCGCCGGGGCGGAGCAGCCGTTCGGCGGCATGCAGCGCCCGCGCAAGTTCGGTCAGCTCGTCATTGACCGCGATGCGCAGCGCCTGGAAGGCGCGGGTGGCCGGGTGGATGTCACCCGGCCGGGTGCGGATGATCCGGCCGATCAGATCGCTGAGCTGGCGCGTGGTGCGGAAAGGCTCGGCCTTGCGGTCAGCCACGATGGCGCGGGCGATGACCCGGGCCAGACGCTCCTCGCCGTAATGGTAGAAGATGTCGGCCAGCCGGGCCTCGCTCGCCTCGTTGACGAGATCTGCCGCGCTTTCGCCGCTGGAGGCCATGCGCATGTCGAGCGGGCCATCGGCACGGAAGGAGAAACCGCGGATCGCCTCGTCAAGCTGCATCGAGGATACGCCGATATCGAGCACGATGCCGTCGAACCCGGCGAGCCCGGCCCCGGCGGCGGCGTCTTCCATCGCGGAGAATTCGGTTTCGACCAGCCTGAGCCGCCCGCCATAGGCCGCGACCAGGGCCTGGCCACCGGCAATCGCGGTAGGGTCCCGGTCAAGCGCCAGGACCCGGTTCTCGGGATGGGCATCGAGAAGGGCGCGGCTGTAGCCGCCGGCGCCGAACGTGCCGTCGAGGAAAAGCCCGCCCTCGCTGGCCCTCAGGGCCTCGAGCACTTCGGCGAGAAGGACGGGGACATGACGGGCCAGTCCGCCATCGGCCCCTCCGCGGGAAGGGCCGCGGCCCGTCATGTCTCCCGGTCCCCCGATACAGGGCCGCGCGCCGGATTGCCCCCCGGAAGCGCATCCCTGACTGTCCGCAATCTCGCTGTGGCTTCCGCGAGATGCGTCGAGAACCGTTCCGGCTCCCAGATGCGGAACCGGTCGCCCATGCCCACGAACATCACCGCGCCGGTAATGCCCGCATGGGCCTTGAACCGCTCCGGCAGGACGATCCGTCCCTCCGGGTCCGGCCTGAGATGTTCCGCTCCCCCCAGCAGCGCGGTCGACATCAGGTCGCGCGCGTCCGAATACGGCGGAAACCGCTCGATCAGCCCGTCGATTTCCTTCAGCAGTCGGTTCCCGCCGCATTCGAGCGCCGGCACGTCCAAAGCCGGATGCATGAACAGGCCGGGATAGCCATCCGCCTCCAGCACCGCCCGGAAAGGCGCCGGGATGGAAACCCGCCCCTTGCCGTCCAGCCGGCCGGAAATCGTCGAGAGAAACCGCATCACGCAACGCCACCCCGTTCGACGGCGGCAAGACGGCTGCCCGCCGGGCAGCCATGGCCTCGCCAGCCATCTCCACAGGCCCGGATCCACGCCGGCTTGCCGGTCCGGCCTCGCCGCCGGCAGGCAAATCAACAACAGGATTTGGGCAAAGATGGGCTAACATGGGAAACTATGGGCGTCAACGCAACAGACGTGGCGACAGCCCGGGTCGACACGTCCTCGCATTGCATCAGAGAGGCGTTAAGGAAGGGTTTTGTTAGGCTTGACGGGATGTGAAATCAGCGCGCGGAATCGCAGGCATTCCAGCTGCCCGATGATCACCGCGGGGCGCGAGGATGAAGGTCCAGTCGGCCTGTAAGCCGGGTTCTGTATGGCCTGCGCCCGAAGACGCCGACGTGGCGGCCATTCCTCTGGGATCCGCCTCGCGACGGATCTCGTGCAACCAACCCGGGCAGCCGGGGCGGAGACCCCTGCGACGGTTGCCCGCCGCGCGCTGCCCCTATTCGGTCTTGCTCCCGGCGGGGTTTGCCCTGCCATTGCCGTTGCCGGCAACGCGGTGCGCTCTTGCCGCACCTTTTCACCCTTGCCGGAGCACGCCCCGGCGGTCTGTTTTCTGTGGCACTTTCCCTGGGGTCGCCCCCGGCGGCCGTTAGCCGCCACCGTTTCTCCATGGAGCCCGGACTTTCCTCCACCCGCGAACGGGCAGCGGCCGCCCGGCCGACTGGAGGTGCCAGATAGGCCCGGCCCGGCCTTGGCGTCAACTTGAAGCAACAGGCGAACACTTTTTGGACGCTTTGTGGAAGAAGCATGCTGTCAGTGCGCTTTCGCACTTGAGCCGCACCGGCGGACGTGAAAAAACCTCAAGGTCAAAACCGGTTTGCAGGGAGAGTGACATGCGGAAGATTCTGACGGTTGCCGCGATTGCGGTTGTGGCGGCGGGCCTCGGTGCCTGTACGCCGCGTGAAGAGCGTGCGGCCGGCGGTGCCCTCCTCGGCGGTGCTGCAGGCGCGCTGATCGGCGGCGCAGTGACCGGCCGTGCCGGCGGCGCTGTGGCCGGCGGCCTCATCGGTGCTGCGGGCGGTGCGATCCTGGCGGATTCGACCCGGCCGCGTCGCGAATGCGTGCGTGTTCGCTACGATGCCTATGGCAACGCGTATTGCACGCGCTATCGCCGCATCTGATGATCCTGTGTCATTGAAAGCGGCCATGGCGGGAGTACCCTCCCGCCATGGCTGATTCGTTTTTGTCCTCCACCGAGCCCCGGCCGGATTCGCCCCTGGCGGATCGGCTCCATCCCTCGCCCAATCACGGCGAGCGCAGGGGCACGGACCGCCCCGACAGCATCATCCTGCATTATACCGGCATGGCGGATACGGCTGCGGCCCTGCTCTGGCTGGCCAATCCGCTTTCGCAGGTTTCCTGTCATTACTTCGTCTTCGAGGACGGGCGCATCTGGCAGATGGTGCCGGAAAGCCGCCGCGCCTGGCATGCCGGCCGCTCGAGCTGGCAGCGCGAGAACGACATGAATTCCCGCTCCATCGGCATCGAGATCGCCAATCCCGGCCATGACCTCACGAAAATGCCGCCCGAACCCGGCACCTACCCCGATTTCCCGCCCGTTCAGATCGAGGCCGTGATCCGCCTTGTCGCCGATATCAAGGCGCGCTGGGCCATTCCCGACCGCCGCATCCTCGCCCATTCCGATATAGCCCCGGGCCGCAAGGTCGATCCGGGCGAGCGCTTCCCCTGGGCGCAGCTGGCCGCCGCCGGGCTCGGCCTCTGGGCCGCCCCGCCGCCGGTTCCGGCCAACGCGCCGGCCTATCGGGCCGGCGACGAGGGCATGCCCGTGGCGGCTTTGCAGGCGATGTTCGCGCGGTTCGGCTACAATCTCGAGATTACCGGCGTGTTCGACGCCTATACAGTGGATGTCGTCACCGCCTTCCAGCGCCATTGGCGGCAGGACAAGGTGGACGGGGTTGCGGATGGCGAGACGTTGGCCACCTTGCGCGCGCTGATCGCGCCCCGGGCCTGACTGTGTTGCTTTCAATTTTGGAGACGCGACCGTGAGTCTGACCAATATCCAGCTACTGGGCGTGATGGTGTTTTCGATCTCACTGATCTCAAGCCAATCTAGAGCACAAGATGTGAGCCTTTGTGGTCGCGTCGCATCATCGACCGATCATCTCGAATTTCAGCTCCTACGCGAAGAGGCGAGCCTTTTAGGCCAAACACCGCTCTACAGAGCTTATCGAGACAAACCAAAAGAGACGCATTGGCTGTTTACGGTTCCACTCAACCCGGCTCACCCTGCGGTCGCTTGCACGGTCGTCGGGACCAGCGATCAAGGCCAAACCACCCTGAAATCCGGTGCGCAATGCTGGGCGTCCAAGGTCGAGTGCGACAAGTTTGCGGACTCAATTGACGAATGGCACCACCAGATCGCTCGTGAGCTTGGAACGTCGATCAACGAACAGGGACGAAAACACTCGCTTCCCGGCACTCTACATCGAGAGTGACACCCGCCTACTCCGCCGCGACCACATACCCTGCCGGATCATAGTTGAGGATCGGCGCCAGCCAGCGCTCGACCTCGCGGATATCCATGCCCTTGCGGCGGGCATAATCCTCGACCTGGTCCCGCTCCACCTTGGCGACGCCGAAATAATGGCTGTCCGGGTGGCTGAGATAGAGGCCGGACACGCTGGCGCCCGGCCACATCGCATAGCTCTCGGTCAGTTGCACGCCGATGCGCCGCGTCGCCTCGGTCAGGCCGAACAGCGTCGCCTTCTCGGTATGGTCCGGCTGGGCCGGATAGCCCGGAGCGGGGCGGATGCCGTCATAGGGCTCGCCATGCAATTCGTCGGGCGCATAGGCCTCGTCCGGCGCATAGGCCCAGAACTCCTTGCGCACCCGCTCATGCATGCGCTCGGCAAAGGCCTCGGCCAGACGGTCGGCCAGGGCCTTGGCCATAATCGAGGAATAATCGTCGTTCTTGCCCTTGAGCTTGTCGGCGATCCGGTCCTCGCCGATTCCGGCCGTGACGACGAAGGCGCCGAGCCAGTCCGGCTTGGTGCCTTCCGGTGCCACGAAATCAGACAGGCAGAGATTCGGCCGCCCGTCGCGCTTCGACAATTGTTGCCGGAGGCCGTGGAAGGTCGCCAGGGGCTCGGTGCGGCTCTCGCCGGTATAGAGGCGGATATCATCGCCCACGGCATTGGCCGGCCAGAAACCGATCACCGCCTTGGCCTGGAACCAGCGCTCGTCGATGATGCGCTTCAGCATGGACTGCGCATCCTCCCAGAGAGCACGGGCGGCTTCGCCCTGCTTCTCGTCCTCGAGAATCGCCGGGAAGCGACCCTTCATCTCCCAGGTCTGGAAGAAGGGCGTCCAGTCAATGTACCGCGCCAGCTCGGCAAGGTCATAGGATCGGAACACGCGCGTGCCGGTGAAGGTCGGCTTCGGCGGGGTATACCCGGCCCAGTCGATCTTCTGGGCATTCTCGCGGGCCTTCGCCAGCGGCAGGCGGAGCTTGTCCGCCTCCGACCGGGCATGCGCCTCGGCCACCTTCTCGTATTCCGCGCGGATCGCAGAGACATAATTGTCGTTCGTCTCTTCCGACAGGAGCGACGATACCACGCCGACCGCGCGGCTGGCATCGGTCACATAGACCGTCTGGCCCGCCTTGTAGGCCGGGTGGATCTTCACGGCGGTATGGACACGGCTGGTCGTGGCGCCGCCGATCAGCAGCGGGATCGTGAAGCCCTCGCGTTCCATCTCGTTGGCCACATGCACCATCTCGTCGAGGCTGGGCGTGATCAGCCCGGACAGGCCGATAATGTCCACCTTCTCGCGGCGCGCGGTTTCGAGGATGGTCTGGCTCGGCACCATGACGCCAAGATCGATCACCTCGTAATTGTTGCACTGGAGCACGACGCCCACGATGTTCTTGCCGATATCGTGGACATCGCCCTTCACCGTCGCCATCAGGATCTTGCCGGCCGCGGGCATCTCGGTCAGGCCCGAGGCGCGCTTCTCCGCCTCGAGATAGGGCTGCAGATAGGCCACGGCCTGCTTCATCACGCGGGCGCTCTTCACCACCTGCGGCAGGAACATCTTGCCGGCACCAAACAGGTCGCCGACGACATTCATCCCCGCCATCAGCGGGCCTTCGATGACATGGAGCGGCTTCTCGGCCTGCTGGCGCGCGGCCTCCGTATCCTCGACAATGTATTCGGTGATGCCATTGACCAGCGCGTGCTCGAGCCTTTTCTCGACCGGCAGCTCGCGCCAGGCCAGATCCTGCACCCGCACCTCGCCCTTGCCATCGCCCTTGAAGCGCGGCGCGGCATCCAGCAGCCGCTCGGTCGAATCCGGCCGGCGGTTGAGCACCACATCCTCGCAGAGCTCGCGCAGTTCCGGGTCGAGCATGTCATAGACCGCGAGTTGCCCCGCATTGACGATGCCCATATCCATCCCGACCTTGATCGCGTGGTAGAGGAACACGCAATGCATCGCCTCGCGCACCGGCTCGTTGCCGCGGAACGAGAAGGACAGGTTGGAAATGCCGCCTGAAATATGCGCATGCGGCAGGTTCTGGCGGATGAACCGCGTGGCATCGATAAAGTCGACACCGTAATTGTTGTGCTCCTCGATGCCGGTCGCCACGGCGAAGACATTCGGATCGAAGATGATATCCTCGGGCGGGAAGCCGACCTGCTCCGTCAGGACCTTGTAGGCCCGGGCGCAGATCTCGGCCTTGCGGGCATAGGTATCGGCCTGGCCCTTCTCGTCGAAGGCCATGACGACCACAGCCGCGCCATAGGCGCGCACCTTCCGGGCTTCGGCGATGAATTTCTCCTCGCCTTCCTTCATCGAGATCGAATTGACGATGCCCTTGCCCTGGATGCATTTCAGCCCGGCCTCGATGACATGGAACTTCGAGGAATCGACCATGACCGGCACGCGGGCGATGTCAGGCTCGGCGGCAACGAGGTTGAGGAACTCGACCATCGCCTTCTCGCTGTCGAGCAGGCCCTCGTCCATGTTCACATCGATCACCTGGGCGCCGTTCGCCACCTGGTCACGCGCGACATCGAGTGCCTCGGAAAGCCGCCCTTCCTTGATCAGCTTGCGGAACTTGGCCGAGCCGGTGACATTCGTCCGCTCGCCGACATTGACGAAGGGGATCGTCTCGTCGAGCACGAACGGCTCGAGGCCCGACAGGCGCAGCAGCGGCTTCGCCTCGGGAATCGCCCGCGGCGCCTTCCCGGCCACCGCCTCGGCAATGGCACGGATATGGTCCGGCGTCGTGCCGCAGCAGCCGCCGACCATGTTGACGAGGCCGGCCTCGGCAAACTCGCCGATCAGCGCCGCCGTGGCAGCCGGGCTCTCGTCATAAAGGCCGAATTCGTTCGGAAGGCCAGCATTGGGATAGGCGCAGACGAACGTATCGGCCACGCGGGAAATCTCGGCGATATGCGCCCGCATCTCGCGGGCCCCGAGCGCGCAATTGAGCCCGATCGTGAAGGGTTCGGCATGGCGCAGCGAATACCAGAAGGCTGTCGGCGTCTGGCCTGAAAGCGTGCGGCCGGACAGGTCGGTGATCGTGCCGGAAATCATGATCGGCAACGGGTTGCCGGTTTCCGCGAAGATCTGGCTGGCGGCAAACACCGCCGCCTTGGCATTGAGCGTGTCGAAGATCGTCTCGATCAGGATGAGTTCCGCCCCGCCATCGATGAGGCCGCGGACCTGCTCGGAATAGGTGGCGACGAAATCGTCGAAGCTGGCTGCGCGGAAGCCGGGATTGTTGACATCCGGCGAGATCGAGGCCGTCCGGTTGGTCGGGCCGACAGCACCGGCGACGAAGCGGCGCTTGCCGTCTTTCTCCTGCGCGATCGCGGCCGCTTCGCGGGCCAGCCGCGCCCCTTCGCGGTTCAGCTCGTAGGCCAGGGCCTCCATGCCGTAATCGGCCTGGGCGATCGAAGTTGACGAGAAGGTATTGGTCTCGACAATATCCGCGCCGGCCAGGAAATAGTCGAGATGGATATCCCGGATCGCATCCGGCTGCGTCAGGATCAGCAGGTCGTTGTTGCCCTTGAGCGGATGGTTCCAGTTCCGGAACCGTTCGGCGCGGAAATCCTCCTCCGAGAATTTCCGGTTCTGGATCTCGGTGCCCATGGCGCCGTCCAGCACGAGAATGCGCTCGCGGGCAGCCGCCTCCAAAGCGGCGCGGATCTCGGAACCCCTGGCGGAAAAGCTCATCCGTTCAATCCTTCGGTCGGGTCTGCGCGACGGCGCAGCCTCCGTTCAATTCAGGCGGCCAGGCCAGCGGGCGCAGCCCGCATGCCCAGCATGTGGCAGATCGCGAAGACGAGATCGGCCTTGTTCATCGTGTAGAAATGGAATTCCGACACACCCCGGTCGAGCAGGTCGAAAACCTGTTCCACCGCAACCGCCGCCGCCACGAGGCGGCGCGTCTCGGCATCGTCATCCAGCCCCTCGAAGCGCTTGGCGAGCCAGCCCGGAACGTCGGTGCCGCAGCGCGTGGCGAAACTCGCGGCGGTCTTGAAATTCTGCACCGGCAGGATGCCGGGCACGATCTCGATGCCGATCCCGGCTTTCCGGACGCGGTCGAGATAACGGAAATAATGGTCGTTATCGAAGAAGAACTGGGTGATCGCGCGCGTCGCGCCGGCATCGACCTTGCGCTTCAGCAGGTCGATCTCCGCCTCGATCGAGGGGCTGTCCGGATGCTTCTCCGGATAGGCCGAGACGGCCACCTCGAAATCCCCGATCGCCTTGATCCCGGCCACGAGATCCACCGAGGACTGATAGCCCTCGGGATGAGCCTCGAAGGGCGTGCCGAGCCCCGTCACCGGGTCGCCGCGCAACGCCACGATGTGCCGCACGCCCATCTCCCAGTAGCCCCGGATGATCTCGTCCGTCTCGCCCCTGGTGGCGGCGACGCAGGTCAGATGCGCGGCCGGCTTCAGCGCCGTCTCGTCGAGGATGCGCTTGACCGTCTGGTGCGTCCGCTCGCGCGTCGATCCGCCTGCCCCGTAGGTCACGGAGACGAAACGCGGCGAGAGCGGCGCAAGGCGCTGCACGCAGGCCCAGAGGCTCTCGGCCATCGCGTCGTTCTTCGGCGGGAAGAACTCGAAGGAAATCCCGAGGGGCGCCGGCTGCGACTGGCGGCTGGAGCGGGTGGGAAAGGCATTCATCACGCAACCTCGCGATGCGACGGGACAGACGGGGATGGCAGGGGAAAATCCCCGACCAGACGGGGATCAACCCCCAGCCAGAGCGACACGGCGAGCTTGGCCGTCTCGCCTGGTTCAGGCCGGAGGATATGGCAGGCTTCTGCCCGGAGACCGGATTCGGCCAGGAAACTCTCCACCTCCGCCTGCTGGAAACCGAGGCGGCGATGGGCATGATGGGTGCGGAGGCTTTCCTCCTGATGGGGAGCGAAATCGACCACCAGGAGCCGTCCGCCCGGGCGCAGCGTCCGCGCCGCCTCCCGCACCGCCCGGCCGGGATCGTCAAGGAAGTGCAGCACCTGATGCAGGATAACGAGATCGAACCCGTTGAGATCACTCGGCAGCGCATAGGCATCGCCCTGCCGGAGCTGGACATGGCGCAGCCCGGCGGCATCGAGATTGACGCGCGCCACGCCCAGCATGGCGGGGCTGACATCAAGCCCGACCGCGCGGGAGACCGGCGGCGCGAGCATTTCCAGCATCCGGCCTGTCCCGGTGCCAAGATCGAGCACGGAATCGAAGCGCTTGCTGCCGAGCAGCGCCAGCACCGCCGCCTCGACCCGGGCCTCAGGCACATGGAGCGAGCGGATCCGGTTCCATTCGGCGGCATGGCGCGAGAAATAGCTCGCCGCCTGCTCCTTGCGTTCCTCGCGCACGGCGGCCAGCCGGCGGCGATCCCCGGCCAGATCGGCATCGGCCGGGTCGAGCGCCGCGACAATGCCATCCCGCACGGCAAGCGCGATGGCGCTGTCCGACAGGCGGAAGAACGCCCAGGCCCCTTCGCGGTGGCGGTCGATCAGGCCCGCCTCGACCAGAAGCTTGAGATGGCGGGAAACGCGCGGCTGTGACTGGCCGAGAATGGCCATGAGCTCGGTAACCGTGAGTTCGCCCTCGGCCAGCAAGGCGAGGATGCGCAGGCGCGTCTCTTCCCCCGCCGCCTCGAGGGCGGTCAGCAGGTCACCGAAGGCGAACTGGCCACCGGAAGTGGGAACGGGATGCGTGCGCATCAGGCGAATCCGCAAAACGACATAAAGATATGTTTATATCGTTCGCGCGCAAAGTGCAACCCTGAAACTGCATCCACCCGAGGCCGTCAACGTGCCCGCCCTTCCCAGACCATGCCGGGCCGCAGGGCCGGGAAGCGCGATTCCGGAAGACCGGCCTTGCCGAGTGCTGCAACGAGATCACGCGGGGGCGCATCGACCGCCTCGTTGGTCAATCGGAAGGTCCCCCAATGATAGCCGAGCGCCTGTTCCAGCCCGAGGATCCGGACGATCTCGACCGCATCCTCGGGGTTGATATGCTGCTGCCGCATGAACCAGCGCGGCTCATAGGCGCCGATCGGAATCAGGCCAAGGCGCAGGTCCGGATGCCTCGCCTTGAGCGCCCGGAACACGCGGCCATCGCCGAAGCCGGTATCGCCCGCAAACCAGAGCTTGCCCCAGCGCCCGGCCAGCACAAACGACGCCCAGAGCGCATGGCGCCGGTCGAATGTGCTTCTGGCCGACCAATGCTGCGACGGCTCGAAGAACAGGGTCAGCCCCGGCGCCAAAGTCGCCGTGTCGCCCCAATCCCCCGCCTCGACCTCGATATCCGGCCGTTCCGCCCGGATGATCGTGTCATTGCCCAGCGGCACGAGGATGCGCGGCCGGTCCCGGTCCCACAGGCGATGCAGGGTCGGCAGGTCGAGATGGTCGTAATGGTTGTGCGAGACGAGCACCGTGTCGATTTTCGGCAGGTCCGCAAAGGCAAGGCCCGGCGCATTGGCCCGCTTCGGCCCGGCAAAGGAAACCGGACTCGCCCGCTCCGAAAAATGCGGGTCGACGAGGATGTTGTGCCCGTCCATCTGGATCAGGAAGCTGGCATGGCCGATAAAGCTCACCCGCAGCTTTCCGGCCCCCACCCGCGCCGGCGGCGTATCGACCGGCAGGGGGCTCGGGAAGGAATCGGGCCAGGCCTCGGCCTTGTCGCCCAGCTGCCAGCGCAGGAAATCCGCGAAGCCGCGCGGCTGGTCCCCCCCGGGATTGAAGAAATGTGTCCCGTCGAAATGATCGGAAACCGGGCCGGAATAATAGGCATTCGCCCGGGCCGGCCGGAGCATGGCGGTGAGGCCACCGCCGATCGCGGCGAAGGCAAAGGCAATCTGCAGGAAGCGGCGGCGATGAGGCGGCTTGTCAGTCATGCCGGATTAGGTGGGGCGCAACCGGGCAAGGTTCAATCGCTGGCGGATGAACCCCGGCATTGCGAGGACATACCCCTTGCCGCGCAAACCTCCGATCGGTGATCCGCCTCGGGTCCGCGGCGCCCCTCCCGCATTACTCGCACACCGTCGGACGCTTTTCATCCGTCCATTCGGCGACAGGCACGGGCTTGAGTGAAAACGTCACGGCGCGGTTCCGCTTCCCGGTGCCCTTGCCCGTGGAGAGGTTGAGGTCGCAGGCGCTGGCAGCGGCATCATCGGCAACCGAGTCATAGCTGGAATAGGTGATGCCAAGCACGACAAGCCGCCCCGAACGCCAGGCCAGGGTCAGCTTCTGGTCCCATTTGTAGCGCCCCTGCGCATTGCCGCTCTCGACAGTGATGATCCCCTTGCGCGGCTCGGCGACTTCGTAAACGCCGTAGCCGAATTCAGCTGTCCTGGACAGCAGGCGCAACTGCTCCTTGCCGGAAGCGGCATCCTTCTCGCCCCTGAAAACATGGAGCGTGGCAAAGGGCCCGCCATCCTTTTCACCGGTGAAAACCAGCAGATCATTCACCCCGTCCTGATCGAAATCGACCACAAGCCGGGCTACGACATCTTTCACGGGAACCTTCGCGCCTTGCGCCATGACGGAAAACGGGGCGAGCATCATCGCCGCCGCAAGGCAAAATCGCATCATCCCCAGCCCCCTCGTTCGGCCTGCCATGATACCCGGAAAGGGGGTTTTGGAAAGGGCGCGACGGCGCCCCTTAACGCGCGAACTTGCGATACTTGATCCGCTTCGGCTCCACCGAATCCGCACCGAGGCGGCGCTTCTTGTCCTCGATGTAATCCGAGAACGAGCCCTCGAACCATTCGACATGGCTGTCGCCCTCGAAGGCGAGGATATGCGTGGCGATCCGGTCGAGGAACCAGCGATCATGGCTGATGATGACGGCGCAGCCGGCATAGTCCTCAAGCGCCTCTTCGAGCGCGCGAAGAGTATCCACGTCCAGATCGTTGGTCGGTTCGTCGAGGAGCAGCACATTGGCGCCGCTCTTCAGCATCTTGGCGAGATGCAGGCGGTTCCGCTCGCCGCCCGAGAGCATGCCGACCTTCTTTTCCTGGTCGCCGCCCTTGAAGTTGAAGGCCCCGCAATAGGCACGGGAATGCATCTGCTTCTTGCCGAGATAGATGACCTCGGCCCCGCCGGAGATTTCCTCCCAGACGGTCTTCTTGTCATCCAGCGCATCGCGGCTCTGGTCGACATAGCCGAGCTTCACGCTTTCGCCGATGGTGATCGAGCCACCATCCGGCTTCTCGACGCCGGTGATCATGCGGAACAGCGTCGTCTTGCCGGCACCGTTCGGGCCGATCACGCCGACAATGCCGCCCGGCGGCAGCTTGAACGAGAGATTCTCGATCAGCAGCTTGTCCTGGAAACCCTTGTTGAGATTCTCGAAATCGATGACGTTGCCGCCCAGGCGCTCGGCAATCGGGATGATGATCTGCGTACTGTCGGGCGCCTTCTCGGAAGCCTTCTGCACCAGTTCCTCGTAGCGCTGGATACGGGCCTTGTTCTTGGCCTGCCGCGCCTTCGGCGAGGCGGCCACCCATTCCTGCTCGCGCGCCATGGTCCGCTGGCGGGCGGCATCCTCGCGGCCCTCCTGCTCGAGGCGCTTCTGCTTCTGCTGCAGCCAGCTGGAGTAATTGCCCTCGTAGGGAATGCCGCGGCCACGATCGAGTTCCAGGATCCAGCCGGTCACGTTGTCGAGGAAGTAGCGGTCATGCGTGACGATCAGGATCGCGCCAGGATATTCGCGCAGATGGTTCTCGAGCCAGTTCACCGTCTCCGCATCGAGATGGTTGGTCGGTTCGTCGAGCAGAAGCAGTTCCGGCTGTTCCAGCAGCAGCTTGCACAAAGCCACGCGGCGCTTCTCCCCGCCCGAGAGCTTGTCCACCGCCCAGTCATCCGGCGGGCAGCGCAGCGCGTCCATCGCCTGGTCGACCTTGCTGTCGAGATCCCAGAGATTCTGGCTGTCGATCGCATCCTGGAGCTTGGCCGCCTCGTCGGCGGTCTCGTCCGAATAGTTCATCATCAGCTCGTTGTAACGGTCGATGATGGCCTGCTTGGCCGCCACGCCGAGCTTCACATTCTCGCGGACATTGAGGCTCAGATCGAGCTGCGGCTCCTGCGGCAGGTAACCCACCCGCGCGCCCTCGGCCACCCAGCCATCGCCGGTCCATTCCTTGTCGATCCCCGCCATGATCTTCAAAAGGGTCGACTTGCCGGCGCCGTTGACGCCGAGCACACCGATCTTGGCATCCGGGTAGAAAGAGAGATGGATGTTGTCGAGAACCTTCTTGCCGCCGGGATAGACCTTGGTCAGGCCACGCATGTGATAGATGAACTGCCGGGACATTCTGGGCTCGTTTCGCTCGGGTTCGGGGTGGCACCGGGGCGCCGGAGATGCGCTGAGGTAGCAATGGAGGGGGCCGGATTCAAGCTTATTCGCCCCCGGCGCGACGCATCGTCTTTTCCTGCCGCTCCTAACCAAACGGAAAGCAGGCTCTGGCATCATGCAGCGTCATTCGGGTTGAGTTTCGCGTCCCATGAGCAGCGTTCTGGCCGCCGCAGCGGCTGCAAAGATCCAGGAAATCCGCGCCCAGTCGCTGGCGACCATGCTGGCGGCCGTCGGTGCGGCCGGACAGGCCGGCGCGGCCGGCGCGAGGCCCGGCGGAACCGGCAGCGCCCCGTTCGAAGCGGCGCAGATCCGTGCGATCCTTGTCGAGATGCAGGGCGCAACCCGCGCCCTCGTCCAGCTGGCCGGAGGCTATGCCGAGGTTGAGCTGCCACCGGCCCTGTTGCGTCAGGCCGCAATCGATCCTTCCATCCTGAAACAGGGCGCCCTGCTGCTCCTCCCGGCGGATGTGCCTGCGCGGCCTGTGCCCGGCCCGGCCACGGCTGTCAGCACGCCGAATCCCGCCGCGCCACAGCCGCAACCCGGCCCGCCCGGCACCTTCCCGCCCGGATCGCTGGGGGCCACGCTCGGCCGAATGACCGGCCTTGCCCTGCCGGCCGCCGAAGCCATGCCGCCCGTGCACCAGGCACCGCCGAGCCAGGCGGCACTCCGTCCGGTCATGCTGCCGCAGGGCCTGCCCGCGCCGCTCGCCGAAGCGGTGCTGCAGAGCGCCGCCCGCCAGCTTCCGCTCGCCCCTGTGCTGACAGCCCTGCTTGGCAAGGCCGCTGAACCGGGCCTCCCGCCAGCCCTGCAGGGCCTGCTCCAGTCGCTGCAAGGCCTCCGCGCCAGCCCGGCCAGCCTGGCCACGCCGGAAGGCCTGCAATCCGCCCTCGCCCGATCGGGCCTGTTCCTCGAAATCAACCTTGCCCGGACCTTGCCCGGCCAGGCACCGCCCGCCGATCTCAAGAGCCAGCTCGCCGCCATCCGGCACGCCGCGGAGCAGATCCGGCAAGGGGCTGCGGGCGCTGACCCCGGGGATATCGCCCGTCTCGCCGAAGGCGGCACCGAGCGGATCAAGCTGATGCAGCTGGCCTCGCTGCCGGCCCATCCCGAAATCGTCCGGACGGATGAATCCGGGCAGGGCTTCCGGCTCACGGTTTCTGTCCCGCTCGCGCCGCAGGGGCCGGACAGGCCGCAGACGGCGATGATGGGGGTGATGATCGAGCATCAGCCCGAGCAAGCTCCCGCCCCGGAAGATGCCCTCCGGCAGGAAAGTGCCGGCGAGGCACAGCCTTTCCCGTGGAAGGTGCGGATCGCCCTCGACCTTGAGGAGACCGGCCCGGTCGAGGCCGAAATCGGCCTGCGCGGCCAGTCGGTTTCCGTGCAGGTCTGGGCGGAGCAGCCGGCCATGGCACGGCTGGCGCGCCAGAAGATCGGCGATCTCCATTCCGCCCTCTCGGGCGCTGCCTTCGAGATCACGCGGCTTGACGTGCATGACGGGCGGTCGGCTCCGCGTCCGAGCCTGCCCAATCCCTATCTGGATCGGCGGCCATGACCCTGTCGATGACGCTCGACCCGCATCTTGCCGAAACCGCCCGCAACCCGGGCGAGAAAATCGCGGTCGCGCTGAAATATGATTTCGGCGACGGCGCTCCGGTCGTGACGGCCAAGGGGCGCGGCGAAGTCGCCGAGAAAATCCTCGAGACGGCCCGCGAGCATGATGTCGCGATCGAACAGAACCCGATCCTGGCCGAAGCGTTGTCCCGGATCGAACTGGATACGGAGATCCCCGTCCCGCTCTACAAGGCAGTAGCCGAGGTGATCGGCTTCCTCCTCCGGACCGGGCAGCTGAACCGCCCGGCCGCCGGCGAGGCGCCCTCCTCGCTTACGACACACCCGGATCGGCGGTGAAGCCCGCCGCGACGATGCCGGCCATCGCGGCCGCTTCGTCATTGTCCGACGTATCGCCCGAAATCCCGACCGCGCCGACCACCTGATCGCCTGATTTGATCAGCACGCCGCCCGGAACGGGAACCAGGGCGCCATCGGCGATCTGCATCGCGGCAGCCACGAAAGCCGGGCGCTCGGCGGCCATCTTCATCAGCGAGCGGCTGCCCGAGCCCATGGCCAGGGCACCATTGGCCTTGGAATAGGCCACTTCCGGCCGCTTGATCGAGGTATTGTCCTCGGTCAGCACGATCTTGCGGGCGGCACGGGCATCCAGCACCACGATCGACAGCGGCTTGAAATTGCGCTCGCGGGCGAAGGACAGCGCGGTATCGGCGATCAGACGGGCCTTGTCGTAGGTCAGCATGGCAAGCTCCTGAGGGTTCCGCCCCCTGCTAGCATGTTCCCCCCGCCTGTCATCCCCGGATTTCGCGACCAGCACCTTTTCCGCGCGGGCACAAGCATCTTCCCTGTGGCCCTCCGGTTCTGGTAACAGAAACCATGAGCGGCCAGGCCGAAATCCGAATCGAAGGCAAGACCGTCACCGTTCCCGTGGGAACCGGCGCGCTGGAGGCTGCCTCGCGCGCGGGCTTCACCCTGCATGACGAATGCTTCGTCGAACTGGTCGAGGGCACGCTGGATGTGGTCGGCAATCACGAGGACAATATCGTCCTCGCCCGCCATGCCCGGATCAACGGACCGGCCGAACTGCGCTTCGAGACCCGCCCGCGCGAGATCAAGGTCGCGGGCGTCCTCGCCGAGATCACCGATCTTGCCGCCGGCATCGTCCAGATCGTGATCCGGACAAGCCAGCCGATCCCGTATCTCCCGGGCCAGTACCTCGCGGTTGAATTCGCCGGTTTTCCGGCCCGGATGCTCGCCCCGACCCTGACCCTGGACGGCCTGCGCGAGCTGGACCAGATGGTCTTCCATATGAGGCGCCATCCTGAAGGGGCGGTCTCGTCCGCCCTCGGGCAGGCAATCCGGCCCGGCCGCAAGGTCACCTTGCGCGGGCCCTATGGACATGCCTTCCTGCGCCGGGGCGAGGGTCGGCTGGTGCTGGTCTCCTCCGGCACCGGCTTCGCGCCGCTCTGGTCGATCGCCGTGGCGGCGCGGCTCGGCCAGCCCCACCGGCCGCTCCACATCATCGCCTCGGCGCGTGACCCGCGCGATCTCTACATGCGCCCGGCTCTGGACTGGCTGGCGAAACATGGCGTGGAGGACATCACGCTCGCCGCTTCCGCAGCGGCGCCCATGCCGCCCGCGCGCCATGGCCGCGCCATCGCCTTCCTGCCGCGGCTCGGCCCGTCGGATACGATCCACGCCTTCGGCGCGACTGCAATGGTCGACCAGCTCCGGCAGGTCGCGGCACAGACTGGCGCCCGGTGCTATGCCAATGCGTTCGGACCGGCCGAAGCGGGCGCGTCGGCAACGGGTATCCGCCGGTTCTTTACAGGAACCCCGAAACCCGCCTCGCCGGTCCATGCCCAGATCGAGGCGCTCGCGGCCCGCCTGTCGCGCCCTGGGGGCTGACCGGTCGGGCGCACGGTCACTCCGCCGGCTGGCCCTGTCCGGCCTGATGGCCGTGGCCATGCGCCTCCTTGCCTTTCGGGCCTGAAGCAAAACGCTCCTGCAATTCGGCCAGCTTCTCCGCGATCGTCGAACGCGGCGAGGTGTAGTTCCCGACCATCAGGAACACGGACGGCACGAGGAACAGCGTCATGAAGGTCGAGAGGCTGGCGCCACCGATGATGACCCATCCGATCGTCGCGCGCGCTTCGGCACCGGCCCCGGTTGACAGCGCCAGCGGCACCGCCCCGAAGACCGTGGCGATCGAGGTCATCAGGATCGGCCGGAGCCGCATTTCCGAGGCCTTGACCACCGCCTCGTAGAGATCCAGCCCCTGCTCGCGCAGCTGGTTGGTGAACTCGACGATCAGGATGCCGTTTTTCGTCATGATCCCGATGAGCAGGATCATCCCGATCTGGCTGTAGACATTGAGCGTCTGGCCCGTCAGCAGCAGGATCGCCAGCGCCCCGGTCAGGGCCAGCGGCACCGTGACCATGATGACGGCCGGCGCGATCCAGCTTTCGAACTGGGCGGCGAGAACAAGGAAGACCACCAGCAGCGCAAACCCGAACGTCATATAGAGCGAACTGCTCGCGCGCTTGTACTCTTTCGACTGGCCATTGTAGCCGATCCGCGCTTCCGCCGGCAGCACCTCCTTGGCGATACGGTCAAGCGCATCGATCCCCTGGCCGAGCGTGACGCCCGGCGCCAGCGACCCCTGGATCGTGATCGAACGGAGCCGGTCGAAGCGGTTGAGCCTCTGCGGCCCGGCCTGCTCGCGGAGCGAGACGAAATTCGAAAGCGGCACCAATTCGCCCGCTCCGGTCCGGACAAACACGTTCTTGAGGTCATCCGGGCGGATACGGTTCTCCGCCCGCGCCTGCATGATCACCGAATACTCGATGCCACGATCCACGAAGGTCGAGACCTCGCGCTCGCCGAACATCAGCTCGAGGCTGCGCCCGATCGCCTCGACCGAGACACCGAGATCCGCCGCGCGGCCGCGGTCGATCTGGACGCGAAGGTCCGGCTGGCGCTCGGTATAATCGCTGTCGAGATTGCGGAAGAGCCCGGTGGCATTGGCGCGTTCGAGCACGAGATCGCGCCAGGCAGCGAGCGTCACGAAATCCGGGCCGCCGATCACGAACTGGATCGGCTGCTGGAAGCCGCGCTGGCCGAGCGAGGGCGGGTTGATCGGGAAGATGCGCGCGCCCGGGATCTGCTGGACCTTGGCCAGCAATTCCTGCTGGAGGGCCTGCTGGCGGACATTCCGCTCGTTCCAGGGCGCAAGACGAACAATGAGCAGCCCGGAATTGACCGGGGCAGGCCGTTGCAGGCCGGGCGCGACAATCGTCAGGGTCGAGCTGATCACCTTGCTTTCAAAATAGGGCTTCAGCAGGGCCTCGACCTCGCGCATCCGCTCCCGCGTGAAGGACAGCGAGGCGGATTCCGGCGCCGTGACGGGAATGATGATCGTGCCGCGATCCTCGACCGGCGCAAACTCCTTCGGCACGAGGAAGAAGAGCTGCACGGCTGCAAAGGAAACACCGGCACCGAGCGCGATGACGAGGAGCGGCGCGTTCAGCGCGCGCTTGAGCATCCGCGAATAGACCCGACCCATCCCGTCAAAGAAGGGCTCGGTCTTCCGGTGCACCCAGCCATGATGCGAGGTCAGCAGCTTGGAGCACATCATCGGCGTCAGCGTCCGGGCGACAACGCCGGAGAAGAAGATGGCCGTGGCCAGCGTCACGCCGAATTCCCGGAACAGCCGGCCGGTCTGGCCGTCCATGAAGGCAATCGGCACGAAGACCGAGATGAGCGTGATTGTCGTCGCGATGACGGCGAAGGCAATCTCGCGCGCGCCGATGAAGGAGGCCAGCAGCGGCGGCTCGCCTTCCTCGATCCGGCGATGCACGTTTTCGACCTCGACAATCGCATCATCGACCACGATGCCGATCGCCAGCACGACGGCGAGCAGCGTCAGCACGTTGATTGAGAAACCGAACATCCAGAGCACGGCGAAGGTGGGGATGATCGAGACCGGAATTGCGATCGTGGCCACCAGCGTCGACCGCCAGGAGCGCAGGAAGACAAGGATGACGAGCACAACAAGGAGAATGCCCTCGACCAGCGTCTTCAGCACGCCGTTGATCGAGGACCGGATGAAATTGGCTTCGTTGTAGAGGATCTCCGCATTGGTGCCTTCGGGGAAGGCCGGGCGGATCAGGTTGAGTTCCGCCGCCACGCCTTCCGCTACCGAAAGGGTGTTGGCGGTGGACTGGCGGATAATCCCCAGCCCGATCGCGGTCTTGCCGCTGGCGAAGAACTCGAACCGCTCGTCCTCGGCACCGACCTCGACCTGCGCCACTTCTCCCAGACGGACCTGGTAGCCATTCCGCATGGCCACGACGATGTTGGCGAATTGCTCGCGGTTCGACAGTTTGGAATCGGTCTTGACGGTGATCTCACGCTGCGCCGAGGTCAGTCGCCCGCCGGGCAGGTCAACATTCTGGCGCTTGATCGCCGCCTCGACATCCTGAACCGTCACACCGCGGGCGGCCATCGCCGCGCGGTCAACGGCGACGCGCATCGCATAGCGCCGCTCGCCGCCGATATTGACGCTGGCAACGCCGGGAACCGTGGCCAGGCGGTCCACCACCGTGCGACGCAGGAAGTCCGTCAGTTCAAGCGCATCGAGATTGGTCGAGGTCACGCCGATCCAGAGAATGGCCTGCGCATTGGAATCGACTCGCTGGATGATCGGCGCATCGACGCCGTCCGGGAGACGCGAGAGGACGCGGCCGACACGGTCGCGGACATCGGCCGCCGCCGCGTCCGGATCGCGGTTCACATCGAACTCGATGGTGATCGACGAGCGGTCATTCTGGCTGAAGGAATTGATGTTGGTGATGCCCTCGATACCGGCGACGGCGCGTTCGAGCACTTCCGTCACCCGGCTCTCGATCACCTCGTTCGAGGCCCCGCGATAGGCCGTCGAGATCGAGACGACCGGCGGGTCGATCTGAGGATATTCGCGTACCGGGAGAGACATCAGCCCGGCCACCCCGGCAACGCAGAGAAGCAGGCTGATCACGCTGGCAAAGACCGGGCGCTGGATCGAAACATCGGAGAGCTGCATGGTCGCTCCTGTGGAACCGGTTCAGGAAACGCGGGCGCACGAGACGCCCGGTGCGCTGTCGAAGGTCAGGCCTTCTTGCCGGCGGCGGCCGGGTCGCCCGCGCCGGCGGCCGGCACGCTGCTCTGGCCGGGAAAGGCCGGCTTGGTCTGGACAGGCTGCCCCTGCCGGATGCGCTGCACGCCGCGGACAACGATCGTCTCGCCGACGGCAAGCCCCGTCAGGACCTCGACCTTGCCATCCTGCCGCTGCCCGATCGTCACGACGCGGCGTTCGATCTTGCCATCCTTGACCACGAAGGCGATCTGGCGCGGCCCCTCGGCCACGACCGATTCCTCCGGCGCCAGCAGGGCGTTCTCGCGCGCCGCGATTTGCAGCGAGACATTCATGAACATGCCCGGCTTCAGCGAGCCGTCAGGATTGGGAATGATGGCGGTGAGCTTGGCCGACCGCGTCACCGTGTCGATGCGCGTATCGATGACGGCAACGGTGCCCTCGAAAATGCGTCCCGGAAAGGCGAGCGAGGTCGAGCGCGCCGTCGCGCCGACCTTGATCCGGTTGACCAGCGTCTCCGGCACCGCAAAATCAAGCCGCATCCTGGAAACATCATCGAGCGTCGTGACCGGCACGCGATTGTCCACCAGCGCGCCGAGGGAAACCTGCCGCCAGCCGACGCGGCCGTCGAACGGCGCCCGGAGGATCAGGTCATCCAGCCGGGCCGCCGCAGCGCGCTCGCGCGCTTCGGCTGCCGCAATGGCGGTCTCGATCGTCCGCAGCTGCAGGGTCAGGTCGGCGACCTGCGCTTCCGTTCCTGCGCCGGTCTGGCGGAGCTGAAGGGCGCGCTGCAATTTCTGATTGGTCTCGTCGCGCTGGGCCTTCGCTGTGGCGATCGCCGCGCGCGTCGCCTCGAGATCGGCGCGCCGCTCGGCCACATCCAGCCGGATCAGCTCGTCGCCGGCTTTCACCGTCTGGCCTTCCTCGAACGAAATCTTCTCGACGGTCCCCGAGACCTTTGCGGTGAGTGTCACGGATTCAAAGGCGCGCGTCGTACCAACCGCCTCGGAAATCTCCATGACCGGACCGGTGCCGACATTCGTCACCTCGACGATGGCCGGCGGCGCATTGCCGCCCGGCCCACCCCGCCCGGGCGCACCGCCGGCAGCGGGGCCGGGCTTCGGCGCCAGCGCGGCAAGGCCGGGAACTTTCGCGAGAACCGGCGCGATGGCGGACCATTGCTGCCAGCCGAGAAGCATCCCGCCTCCCATAACCGCAATGACCACCAGCTGCGTTGTCGTCCGCATGCTCGTCTCCTGCATGCATGACCGGGTGCCCCCGCACGTGGCCATGCCTGAATGTCGCCGGAACGATATTTAGGGCGGCCATCCGCGAAAAGATACCTGTTCCGCACGGAGATCCTGCATTGCGGCATCAAGGCATGCGAACGCGCAACACCTGGATGCACCGGCGTGAGGCATCCTGCCCTGCGGATGCCCGATCTGGGCAGCAAAGCAACAGGACCAAGGCGCCGATTTCGGATGGACCGCACGCTCCACCGCCGGCAGAAGCCCATTCTCCCGTCGGCGGCCATGCCTTTGCCGGCTTGGAAAGCATCGTGTTCACAAATACGTGAGCCTTCCCCGGAAGCCCATTCTTGACCAGGAGGCATCCCGGTTCCCTTGCTTGATCGGGATCAAGGACTGACAACCCCGCCATGCCATGCTCGACAATCGGAGGTTCCCGACCTGCGGGAGCCAGAGAAACCGCTTCGCGGAGGCCCTGACATGACCGATATGCCGTCATCCCTTGCCCCTGCCCCACAGAAGCGGGATCCGATTGTCCGGCCTGTCACCGTGAACGATATCGCCGAGGCCATCGGCGCCGGCCTGCGCGACGTGCAGGCAACGCCTCTCCTCAGCCTCGGTTTCGGGGCGCTGTACGCACTGGGCGGGCTTGCCATCCTGTTCTCGGTCACGGCCCTCGGAATGCCCTACCTCGCCTATCCGCTTGCGGCAGGTTTCGCGATCATGGGCCCTTTCGTGGCTGTCGGCCTCTATGAGATCAGCCGTCGCCGCGAGCAGGGGCTGCCCGTCACGCCGGGCGGGCTCTGGCGGACTGTGAGGAGCCGGAGCGAGGTGGGCTGGATGGCCTTTGTCACGCTCTTCGTTTTCATCATCTGGATGTATCAGGTGCGGCTGCTGATGGCGCTTTTCCTGGGCTTCAACGCGAACTTCGCCACGTTGCCGCAATTCCTCAATGTGGTGCTCACAACGCAGGAAGGCCTGCTCTTCCTTGCGCTCGGCAATGTGATCGGTGCCGTCCTCTCGGTGATCCTGTTCTCGCTGACAGTCGTGTCGTTCCCGCTCCTGCTTGACCGCGATGTCGACTTCATCACGGCCATGATTACGTCGGTCCGGGCGGTCGTCACCAGCCCCGGCCCGCTGGTGGCCTGGGCGCTGGTGATCGTGATGCTGCTGATCGTCTCGGCGCTCCCGGCATTCCTGGGGCTGATCTTCACCCTGCCGGTGCTCGGCCATGCAACCTGGCATCTCTATCGCAGGATCGTCGCCCCGCCCGAGAGCGAAACCGCAGAAGGGGCAGCCGGTGCAATCACCTGATGTTCGAACTCACCCGATCCGGATCGCGATGATGCCGGCAAAGGCCAGGGCGCCGGCCGCGATATGGAATCGGCCGATCGCCTCGCGGAGAAAGAAATGCGCGAAGGCGATCGCGAAGAGCACGCTGGTCTCGCGGAGAGCGGCAGCGAGCGCGACCGGCGTGATCGAGACAGCCCAGATATAGAGCAGGAAGCTCGACATCGAGATCAGGGACAGGCCAAGCCCTTTCGCCCCGTGGCGGCGCAGCATCGGCATGAGGTCGCCGCGCTCCCATTGCGTCAGCAGCCCGATCAGGATCGCATTGCCGATGGCCAGCGCGAAAGCATACCCCATCACGGTCCCGCCCAGCCGCACACCGATCGCATCGGCCGTGGTGTAGCCCGCTCCGGCCACGGCAGAGACAAGGGCAAACAGCACGCCGCGCAATTCGGTGCGGCCTGCCCGATGCGCGGCAAAGGCCAGCATGATCAGAGCACTGGCGATCATCACCACGCCGGCAAAGCCTGTCGGGCGGGGCCATTCGCCAAGCAGGACGATGCCGAGCGGCAAGGTCATCAGGGGGATGCCGGCTCGCATGATCGGATAGGTCAGGCCGAAACTCGCATGGCGATAGGCCGCCATGGCGAAGCGGATACCGAACGTGTTGATCACCATGCCGCCCAGCAGCCAAGGCCAGGCCGCCGCAGCCGGGGGCCCGAACCAGGCCAGCCCGGGCAGGCTGATGATGCCGGCCCCGATCACCGCAGCCGCGACAATGTCGCCGGGCTCCGAACCGGCCCGCGCGAGCGCGTTCCATGATGCATGGAGAATGGCACTGATCAGGACTGCCACGAAAGGCAGGGTGTCGATCACGGGGGAACTCGAGGCAGGGCCGGCTTTGCCGCATGGGCGCAGCGTCGCCGCACGCCATGCCCGCATCACCGGATGAGGGAAACATTCCTCCTGAGGCTACACAGTTCCGCCAGCCAGCGCCATGCCGGATCGTGCCCGTTCACGATGTACCATAGATCCGGTCGCCGGCATCGCCGAGCCCCGGCATGATATAGCCCTTCTCATTGAGGCCGCGGTCGATGGCTGCAGTCCAGATCGGCACATCGGGATGCGACGCCCGGAGATGGCGGATCCCCTCGGGCGCCGCGAGCAGGCAGACATAGCGGATATCGCGCGCACCCCTGGCCTTGAGCCGGTCGATGGCGGCAACGGCGGAATTTCCGGTCGCCAGCATCGGATCGGTGACGATGATCAGCCGGTCCGGCAGATCCTTGGGCGCCTTGAAGAAATACTCGACGGCTTCGAGGGTGTCATGGTCGCGGTAAAGGCCGATATGGGCGAAGCGCGCCGAGGGGATCAATTCCTGCATGCCCTCGGCCAACGCGATCCCCGCCCGCAGGATCGGCGCGAGAACCAGCTTCTTGCCCTCGATCTTCGGCGCATCGAACGGCTCGAGCGGGGTTTCGATGCGCTCGGTCGTCAGCGGCAGGTCCCGTGTGACCTCGTAGGCCAGCAGCATCGAGAGTTCCCGCACCAGCCGCCGGAATTCGCCGGAAGCCCGCTTTCGATCACGCAGCAGGGACAGCTTGTGCTGAACCAGCGGGTGCTGGACCCAGTGAACACCATCCATCGAAACCCGCCTCCTCGCCGATTGCGCACCTGCCCATGCATCTCCCATGCCTCGCTGGGACGCAAGGGCCGGCGGGCAGGCGTTAACATCTGGCGGGTTAACGCCGCGACGCGCGCCGGCGACCGGTGGCGCGGGGGGCCACGGGATTTCGTGGGCAAGACGCCTTCCGCCGGGCCCCGCTGCGCATGCTGCGACCGCTTGCCTGCAATCGGTTCAGCCAGAAGATCCGATCCGGACGGCATCGCCTTCACGGAAAGGATGGATTCCGCGTCATGGAACAAAACGGAATCCCTTTGTTAATTATGCGGACCAACTAAATCACTCTGCCTGTATAAATTAACCAGTTTCACCCGGGCCTTGTTAACCGGAACGACCCCAACACTTTTTCTGAAACCTCAGAAGGGAGGCTTTCATTGTGTTGGAGAACCAAAAAAATGAGACTTAAGTCCGCCCTGCTTGCCGCAGGCCTCGGTCTGGCAATCATGCCAGCCACCTATGCTGCCACCGCCACTGGCACCCTCAACCTCAGCATCACGATCCAGGCCTCGTGCACGGTCGTTTCGGCGACCGCCATCAACTTCGGTTCGATGGCAACGATCGCCGCCAACGTCGACCAGACGAGCACGCTCACCGTGAACTGCTCCTCGACCACACCGTACAATGTCGGCCTCGGCGTCGGCGGCGGTTCGGGCGCCACCGTGGCGACCCGCAAGATGACGTCGGGCTCGGATGTCGTGAACTACACGCTGTACCGCGATGCGTCCCGCACGCAGGTCTGGGGCGAAACGATCGGCACCGATACGGTGACCGGCACCGGTACCGGCGCGAACCAGACGCTGACAATCTATGCGCGCGTGCCCTCTCAGGCGGTTCCGCCGCCCGGCACCTACACCGATGCCGTGACCATCACGGTCACCTACTGATACCTCCCCGCGGGCTGGCCCGATGGCCAGCCCGCTTCATCCGCTCTCCTGAAAATGCAAGCCGAAACCCTGCCCGAGATTGCGGCAGCGCTGGAGGATTCGATGAAAAACCCAATCATCGCATTGATTTCAATGATCTTTCTTGCGTTGACCGGAGGTCTGGCACCGCAAGCGGCGCTTGCGGCAGCCCTGCAGGCGTCTCCGGTCCTGGTCGAGCTCCGGGCGGACAGCCCGAGTGCCACGATCCAGATCCGCAATACCGGGCAGGCCCCGATCGCGGTCCAGACCCGCGTCTATCGCTGGACGCAGGAAAACGGCGAGGAGAGCCTCGACGAGACCGACGATCTAAGCGCCTCGCCACCGATGACCACCCTCCAGCCGGGAACCACCTATTCGGTACGGCTGGTCCGGGTGAACCGCCAGCCTGTCGCGCAGGAACAGGCCTATCGCGTCCTCGTTGACGAATTGCCGGATCCGAACCGCCAGCAATCCGGCACAATCGCGATGGTGGTCCGGCATTCGATCCCCGTTTTCCTGCTTGGTCCCGAAGGCAAGCCCGCGCAGCTCACCTGGTCGGTCGGCACGCGCAACGGCCGGCTGGTGCTTCGCGCCACGAACAGCGGCGACCGCCGCGTCCGCCTGTCCAATGTCTCCGTCCGCTTGCCCGGTGGCCAGAATGTCAGCTTCGGCAATGGGCTGCTGGGCTATGCACTGGCCGGCTCCACCATGGAATGGCTCTCGCCGGGCCGGGCTTCCGGCTCAGGCGGCACCGTGACCGCCACGACCGAGCGCGGCACCGTTACCGGCCAGGCTACGGGCCTTCGCTGACCGGATCGCAGGGATGCGACCGGAACGGTTGCCATGGCCAGAGCCTCGCCCCGCCTGAGACAGCACCAGATAGACATGCGGCCGGCCCGCATGATGACCCGGCTCTGCCGGGTCTTGGTGCTTCTGCTGGGCCTTGTCCTGCCACAGGCGATCCTCGCCGCCACAAAGCCGCCGGAAGGCAGCCAGAAGCTGATGCTCGAGGTCTTCATCAACGGAGACCCGACCAATCTGATCGCCGAATTCCATCGCCGCCCGGACGGACGCTTCCTGTCGAGACGCTCGGAACTCCGCGAGATCGGCGTCGCCGTGCCCAAAGGCAACGACCAGGACCTGATCGAACTGGAGACAATCCCGGGCTTCGGGCTCCGCTATGACGAGCCGGCCCAGAAACTCCATGTCAGCCTGACCCCGGAAATGCGGCTTGCGAAGGATTACGACGCCAGCGAGGCCGTCGGCCATGTCACGCAGGAAAAGATCGGCATCTCGAGCGATTTCGGCTCGGTACTGAACTACAACCTCTACGGCACATCGACCCGCGGCTACACGCAATCGACCAAGCTGTTCAATACCGGCTCGGTCACACTCGATCACCGCGCCTTCTCTCCCGTAGGCGTCCTGCAGAACACGGCCATTGCCGGAACGACCCTCGCCAAGAAGGGCATCCTCCGGCTCGAATCCTCGTTCGTCTATGCCCATCCGGAGACCATGACGCTCGTTACCGCCGGCGATTCGATCAGCGGCGGCCTGAACTGGACGCGCCCGGTCCGCTATGGCGGCGGGCAGATCAGCCGGCAATTCTCGCTCCGGCCGGACCTCGTCACTGCCCCGCTGCCGAGCGTCGGCGGGAGCGCCGCCGTGCCTTCGACGGTGGAGGTCTATGTCGACAATATCCGCGTCGCCAGCCGCGATGTCGGGGCCGGTCCGTTCCGGCTCAACAATATCCCGGTTCCGGGCGAATCCGGCACGGCGCGGGTTGTCGTGCGCGATGTGACCGGCCGGGAAACGGTGACGTCGGTGCCTTTCTTCACCTCGTCGAAATTGCTCGATTCCGGCCAGTTCGACTATTCGCTCGATGGGGGCCTGCCTCGCTATAATTATGCGGTTGAATCCTTTGATTACGGCAGCAAATGGATCGGCATGGGCACGCTCCGCTACGGGTTGACCGACAGGCTGACCATCGAGGCCCATGCGGAAGCGACACCCGGCCTGGCCAATGGCGGTGCCGGGGTGACGTTCGGCGCCGAGAAATTCGGTCTGTTCAGCGTTGCTGGCGCGGCAAGCCGGCATCGCGACGCATGGGGCGGGCTCTTCCATGCGAGCTGGCAGAACACGATCCGAGGTGTCTTCGTCGGCATCAGCACCCAACGCACCCTCGGCCGCTACGAGGATGTCGCCTCGGTCACGGCGCGCCAGGTCAAGACCGAAACGTCGGGCGATCTCGTCGATTCCGGCTTCTTCGTGCTCAACCGCTCGGCCCGGATGCCGAAGGCCATCGACCGCTTCACCATGGGCGTGCCGCTGCCGAAATGGAACGCCTCGATGGCGGCAAGCTTCGTCAATCTCGAGCGCGCCGACGGCGAGAAATCGCACCTCCTGAGCCTGACCTATTCCCAGACCGTCAAGAAGAAATACAACCTGTTCGTCTCCGCCTATTCCGATCTCGCCGATAACCGGCAGGCCGGGATCAGCGCCGGCCTGTCCTTCTCGCTCGGCGATGACATCATCCTCACCAGCTCGGTTGGCGGGAGCCGCGACACCCGCAGCGCGAGTGTCGAGGCGATCCGCCCCCTCGGGACGAAGGCGCATGATTACGGCTGGCGGGTCTATACCAATGAAGGCACGACCATGCAGCGGGGCGCCAGCGGCGTCTACCGCAACCCCTGGGCGCAGATCGGCGCGGGGATCCGGCAGGATGACCGCTTCGTCGGCGGGTTTGCCGAACTCGACAGCGCGATCGTGGCCAATACCAGCGGTGTCTTCCCGAGCCGCCGCGTCAATGACGCCTTCGCGATCGTCGATGCCGGCGCGCCGGGTGTCGAGGTCCTGCACGAGAACCGCCCGGTCGCGACAACGAACTGGTTCGGCAAGGCCGTGGTGCCCGATCTGCGTTCCTTCCAGCGCTCGAAGATCGCGATCTCGCCGGAAACCGTGCCGGCCGGCAATCATGTCACCCTGACCGAGCAGGATGTCATCCCGGGATTCCGTGGCTCGAGCACAGTCCGCGTGAAGACGATCGCCGCACAGGATACGGCCCGGATCCAGCTGCGGGACGAGAAGGGCGAAGCGATCCCGATCGGGGCGATCGTCACCCATGCCGAGACCGGCACGACCCATACGATCGGCTATGGCGGCATGATCTTCATCCCCGGCATCGGGGATTCAAACACGCTCGTGGTGCAGCATGGCGACAGGACCTGTCAGGCCAGTTTCACCCGCGAGGACCGCAAGGGGCCGACCGGAAGGGTCGGGCCCCTCATATGCAAGGGAGGGTGAAATGCGGCGCCATGTCTACGGCATCCTGATGCTGGCTGTCCTGGCCCTGTCCGGAACGGCGCAGGCCCAGACCTGCACGATCACCCGGCCGGCCACGATCAATTTCGGCACGGTGGACGTGCTGCTGAATGCCCCGGTCGATGTTACCGCCACGATCTCGGTGAGTTGCACGGGCATCGCGAACCGCACGGTCCGCGTCTGCCTCAATGTCGGGGATCCGAATACCGGAACAGTGGGCGGCGTCCGCCGGGCCTTGAGCGGCACGAACCTGCTGACCTACCAGTTCTATTCCGATCCCGGCCGGACCGTGAAATGGAGCAGCTGGAAAACCGGCGGTGCCGGCGTCGAGGTGCTGGTGCCGCTCAATGCCGCGGGCACGTCAACACCGGTAGCGGTGACCATGTATGGCCGTGTTTTCGCCGGCCAGCAGACCGCGCCTCCGGGCACCTACACCGCCAATTTCAACGGCACCTTCACCCATCAGCGCAGCCGCTACACCAGCACCGGCCAGCTCTGCCCGGCCATGACAACCGGCACGCTCGCCTGGGCCTTCGCCAAGTCGGCGACCGTGCCGGCCAAATGCGTTGTCACCTCGGCGACAATGAATTTCGGCAACCCGACCGCGTTGACGGCGAATATCGATGCCTCGACCAATCTCGGCGTCGCCTGTTCAACCAACCTGCCTTATCAGGTCCAGCTCAATGGCGGCCTGTCGGGCGCGACAAATCCGACGCTGAGGCGGATGACCAAGGGCGCGGAATTTGTGACCTACGGCCTCTACCGCGATGCCGCCCGGACACAACCCTGGGGCGATACGCTGGGGACCAACACGCTGTCGGGCACAGGAACCGGCAACACGGTGGCCGTCCCGGTCTATGGCCGCGTGCCCGTGCAGACCACGCCGACGCCGGGAATCTATACCGACACGGTCGTCGTAACCGTGAACTACTGAGGCGCCGAATTACTGAGGCGCCCGCGGCGCGAAAGCTTCCCATCCCATCCGCCACCGCATGACGGTGGTGATCCAGCAGGCCGTTCCGAAGAGCATGGCCAGGAACGGGAAGGCCTGCGGCCACAGGCACATCGCGACGAAAACCGCGATGGTCTCGGCACCCTCGGTCAACCCGCCGAGATAGTAGATGCCCTTCCGGGGAAAGGCCGTGCTGGTCATGCCGCGCCGCGCTGCCAGCACGGCGAAGGCGAGGAAGGACGATCCCGTCCCCATGAACGCTGCCAGAAGGAAGGCCGCCGGAAGCGCGTTGGCTGACGGATCCGACAAGGCGAAACCGAGAATGACCAGTCCGTAGAAGGCGAAATCGAGTGCGATGTCGAGAAATGCCCCGCGATCGCTCGGCCCCTGGAGCCGGGCCACCGCGCCATCGAGACCATCCGCGATCCGGTTCGCAAGGATGAGGGCCAGGGCGACGCCATGGGCGCCTGCAGCGAGGGCCGGCACCGCGAGCGCGCCCGTCACGAACCCGGCCAGCGTGATCCTGTCCGCGCGGATGCCGCGCGCGTCGAGCCACCGGGCCGCCGGTCCGAGAACAGGCTGGATCACCCCTTGCAGGCGGGCATCGAACATTCTCTCGAACTCCCGGTTGATTGCGGCTCCGCTCCTATCATATCTGGATGGGTTGAGCCCTGCTTGCCCCGCCTTGTCATGTTGCCGCCACGATCAACAGATCGTGTATCCCCGTCGCCGATGGTCCCGCCACGGGCCGCAGGCCCCTCCAACCCATCCCGGGAGACCCTGATGATCCGCTTTTCCGTGAACGGGCAGCAGCAGGAGCTCGATCTCGAGACCGACATGCCGCTGCTCTGGGCCCTGCGGGACGGGATCGGGCTGACCGGCACGAAATATGGCTGCGGACAGGCCCTGTGCGGCGCCTGCACCGTCCTGGTCGACGGCCAGCCGACACGCTCCTGCCAGGTCAAGCTGCTTGACGTGGCCGGCCGGCAGATCACGACCATCGAAGGCGCCAGCGGCAAGGTGGCCGAAGTGGTCCAGCAGGCCTGGGCCCGGCTGGACGTGCCACAATGCGGCTATTGCCAGTCCGGACAGGTTCTCGCGGCCATCAGCCTGCTGACGGAGAACCGGCGCCCGACCGATGCCGATATCGATGCGGCGCTCTCGGGCAATCTCTGCCGCTGCGCTACCTATCCCCGCATCCGGGCGGCCGTGCATGAAGCCGCCCGCGCCCTCGCCTGACAGACGGAGCCCTTGATGATCCCGCGTTTCCTCGCTGACCGGGCCCTGAAGGATCCGGTCGCCTCCCGCCGGGGCTTCCTGCTCGGCGCAGCTGCCGTGACCGGCGGCCTGATGATCGGCTTCGCGCCCCGCAGCGCGAAGGCGCAGGCACCGGCCGGCAGGAACCCCTTCGCCGGCTATATCCGGATCGGCACGGACAACACGGTCACGATCTTCTCCGCCCATATGGATATGGGCCAGGGCATCTATCACGGCATCGCGACGCTGGTGAACGAGGAGCTGATGGCCGACTGGGCCCAGATTCGCGTCGAGGGTGGCTGGGGCAATCCCGGCCTCTATGGCAATGTCGGCTGGGGCGGCACCGTGCAGGGCACGGGGGGCTCGACCGGCACACCCTCCTCCTTCGACCGCTACCGCAAGGCCGGCGCAGCGGCCCGGTTGATGCTGGTCCAGGCTGCAGCGCAGGAATGGAACGTGCCGGCCGCCGAGATCGAGGTCGAGAAGGGCATGCTGCGCCACAAGGCGCGCTATATGAGCTTCGGCAATGTCGTCGCTCGTGCCGCCGCCCTGCCGGTTCCGCAGGAGGTGCCGCTCAAGAGGCCGGAGGACTGGATCTACATTGGCAAGGACCGCCCGATTCTCCGGAAATATGACAGCCTCGCCAAGTCGACCGGCCGCCAGAATTTCACGATCGACGTCCGCCTCCCGGGCCTGCTGACGGCAGTGATGATCCATCCGCCGCGTTTCGGCGCGAAGGTCCGCCAGTTTGACGCAACCCGCGCGAAGGCCATGCGCGGGGTGGTCGACGTGGTGCAGGTGCCGCGCGGCGTCGCGGTGGTCGCCGACAATATGTGGCGGGCGCTGAAGGCCCGCGAGGCGGTGACGGTCGAGTGGGATGAAAGCGGCGCCGAGACGCGCTCCACGGCGGAGATCATGGCCGCCTACCATGCGCTGGCGAAGCAGCCGGGCAAGGCCGTCGCCACCGATATCGGAAATGTCGGTTCCGCTTTCGCTTCGGCCGCGAAGGTGCTCGAGGCAACCTTCGAATTCCCCTATCTCGCCCATGCCGCACTCGAACCGATGAATGCCATCGCCCGGATCGAGAATGGCCGCGTCGAGGTCTGGGGTGGGCACCAGATGCCGGATGTCTATCAGGCCATCGCGGCGGGCATTGCCGGCGTGACACCGGACAAGGTGACACTCCATGTCATGAAGACCGGTGGCGGTTTCGGCCGGCGTGCCGTGATCGATGGCGACGTGATCGCCGAGGCCGTAGCCGTCTCGAAGGCCATCGGCGGCCGGCCCGTCCGCGTGCAATGGACCCGCGAGGATGACATGCGCGCCGGGCGCTACCGGCCGGCCTATGTCCATTACCTCAAGGCCGGGCTGGACGCGGCAGGCAACATTGTGGGCTGGCAGAACCACATTGTCGGCCAGTCTATCGTCAGCGGTACGCCCTTCGAGGCCGGCATGGTGAAGAACGGCGTCGATGTCACCTCGGTAGAGGGCGCATCCGAACTGCCCTATGCCTTCCCGAACATGCGGGTCGAACTGACGACCACCACCACCGGCGTGCCTGTGCTCTGGTGGCGCGCAGTCGGCTCGACCCATACGGCCTATGCGGTCGAGACCTTCCTCGACGAACTGGCTGTTGCCGCAGGCAAGGACCCCGTCGCCTTCCGGCTCGACCTGCTGAAGGACCATCCCCGCCATGCCGCCGTGCTGAAACTGGCCGCCGAGAAAGCGGGCTGGGACCAGCCCCTGCCACCGGGCCGGTTCCGTGGCGTCGCGCTGGCGGAATCCTTCGACACGATCGTGGCGGAAATCGCCGAGATCTCCGTCGAGGGCAACCAGCCGAAGGTCCATCGCGTCACCTGTGCGCTCGATTGCGGCATTGCCGTCAACCCGGACAATGTCCGCGCGCAGATGGAAGGCAGCGTCGGATTCGGCCTCGGCGCCATCCTCAAATCCCGGATCACGCTGGATCAGGGCCGCGTCGTCGAGGGCAATTTCGATGGCTACGAGGTTCTGCGCATCGACGAGATGCCCATGGTCGATGTGCATATCCTGCCCTCGACCGAGGCACCGACCGGCGTGGGCGAACCGGGTGTGCCGCCGATCGGTCCGGCGGTGGCGAATGCCTATTTCGCGGCGACGAAGCGCCGGATCCGGGCGCTGCCCTTCAACCGGCCGGAAAACAGCTGAAAAGGAGCGCCCGCGGCGCTCCGTTCAGGCGTCATGCCCGATGAATCCGCCGGATTGCCGCGCCCAGAGATCGGCATAGATGCCACCCCGGCGGATGAGTTCGGCATGGCTGCCCTCCTCGACCACCCGGCCCTGATCAACCACCACGAGCCGGTCCATCGCCGCAATGGTCGACAGGCGGTGGGCAATGGCGATGACAGTCTTGCCATGCACGAGAAGGCCGAGGCTTTCCTGGATCGCGGCCTCGATCTCGGAATCGAGCGCCGAGGTCGCCTCGTCCAGCACGATGACCGGTGCATCCTTGAGGAAAACCCGCGCGATCGCGATACGCTGGCGCTGCCCGCCGGAAAGCTTCACGCCGCGCTCGCCGACCTGCGCCTCGTAGCCGCGCTGCCCTTTCGCATCCACGAGGTCGCGGATGAAGCCATCGGCATGGGCCGCTTTCGCCGCAGCGATCACGCGGGAATCCGGTGCATCCGGCCGGCCGTAGCGGATATTCTCCGCCACCGAGCGATGCAGCAAGGCCGTATCCTGCGTCACCACCGCAATCTGTGCGCGCAGAGATTCCTGGGCGATTCCGGCAATATCCTGCCCGTCGATCAGGATGCGGCCTGACCGCACATCGTAAAGCCTGAGCAGGAGCGAGACGAGCGTACTCTTGCCGGCACCGGAGCGGCCGACAAGCCCCACTTTCTCGCCCGGCCGGATTGTCAGCGAAAGTCCGTCCAGCGCATTCCGGCCATTGCCGTAATCGAAGGTCACTGTCTCGAACCGGATCTCGCCGCGCACCGGCCCGAGCGGCTGCGCGCCGGGCCTGTCCAGCACGGTCAACGGCTGCGAGAGCAGGCCCGCACCGTCGCGCACGGTCCCGAGCGCCTCGAACAGCGCCGAGGTTTCCCAGAGGATCCATTGCGACATGCCCTGCAGGCGAAGGGCCAGCGCGATGGCCACCGCGATCGCGCCGATGCTGACAATCTCGGCATGCCAGAGCAGGACCGAAAGGCCTGCCAGTGCCGCGAGCATGACGAAATTCTGCAGGTGCAGCAATGAATTGAGCACGGTCACCAGCCGCATCTGCCGATGCACGGTGCCGAGGAAGGGCGCCATGCTCTCCCGGGCATAATCCGCCTCGGCACGCGAATGCGCGAAGAGCTTCACCGTGGCCATGTTGGTATAGCTGTCCACGATCCGGCCCGTCATTCGAGCGCGCGCATCGGCCTGCGCCTCCGAGATCCGCCCGAGCCGCGGGATGAAGACGACCAGCGTCAGCGCATAGGTGGCCGCCCAGACAAAGAGCGGCAGGGCCAGGCGCCAATCGGCACTGGCGAGATAGATGAGGGCCGCCAGCACATAGACTGCGAAATAGACGAGGACATCGCACATCTTCGTCGTCGCCTCGCGCACGGCCAGCGCGGTTTGCATGACGGTTGTGGCGATCCGGCCGGCCATGTCGTTCTGGAAGAAGGTGAGGCTTTGCTCAAGCAGATAGCGATGGGCGAGCCAGCGCACGCGCATCGGGAAATTGCCGGCCATGCCCTGATGGAACACGAATTCCCAGAGCAGGTGCAAAGCGGGCGCGACCAGCGCGATCAGCACCAGCATGCCCGCGAGCATCCAGCCATTGCGCTCGAAGAACCCCTCGCGGCTCTCCCGCGCCAGCCAGTCCACCAGGGTACCGATCATCGAGAAGATCGACACCTCCACCACCGCGATCAGCGCGGAGAGAAGCGTGATGACGGCAAGCAGCTTCCAGACCGGCCGGATGTAATGCCAGAGGAAGGCTGCGAGCCCGGGCGGCGGCATACCCGGTCTCTCGGTAGGGAAGGGATCAAGCAGGGATTCGAACCAGCGGAACATGCGGGCAGGCTTACCCGCCTTTCATGTCCGCTCAAAGACCGCGCATCGCGGCTCCTGACAGGAAATGTCAGCGACCGTGCTGCTCCCGCCAGGCCTCGAACTCGGCCTTCGTGCCGGGATCGGTCGGCGGGTAGAGCCCAAGGATCGAACGACCGCCCTGCACCTTCTCCAGCACGAAATCCTCGAACGCCGTCATCTCGACGGCCTCGTCGGCAATCTCCGCCGCGATCCCCGCCGGGATCACGATCACCCCCTCGCGGTCGCCCACCACCACATCGCCCGGCCAGACCGGGACATCGCCGCAGCCGATCGGCACATTGATGTCGAGCGCCTGATGGAGGGTGAGATTGGTCGGGGCCGAAGGGCGGTTATGATAGGCCGGGAACGGCATTTCCGCGATTTCCGGGCTGTCGCGGAAGCCGCCATCGGTGACAACGCCGGCGACGCCGCGCATCATCAGCCGCGTCACGAGGATTGACCCTGCGGAGGCAGCGCGCGGGTCCTTGCGGCTGTCCATGACAAGCACCGCGCCGGGCGGACATTCCTCCACCGCCTTGCGCTGCGGATGCGCGCGGTCCTGGAAAACGGTGATCGGGTTGAGATCCTCCCGCGCCGGGATGTAGCGCAGGGTAAAGGCCTCGCCGACCATGTTCGGCAGGTTGGGATTGAGCGGCCGCACATCCTGCAGGAACTGGTTGCGCAGCCCGCGCTTGAACAACGCGGTGCAGAGCGTCGCGGTGGAAACACCGAGGAGTTTCTTGCGGATGGCTGGGGTAAGCGCGGACATGGCAGGCCTCAGAAGATCACCGGCTCGCTGACAGGCGCGCCGAACTCGGTTTCCAGGAAGTCGAAGTCGCAGCCCTGATCGGCCTGCTTGATATGCCGCGAGAACATCCAGCCATAGCCTCGCTCGTAGCGGGGCGGCGGCGGCACCAGCGCTGCCCGGCGTGCAGCAAGCTCCGCCTCCGGCACGTCGAGCGAGATCGTCCGGTTCGGCACGTCGATGGTGATCCGGTCGCCCGTCTTCACCAGCGCCAGTGGCCCGCCGACATAGCTTTCCGGCGCGACATGGAGGATGCAGGCGCCATAGGAGGTGCCGCTCATCCGCGCATCGGAGAGGCGAACCATGTCGCGCACGCCCTGCTTGAGCAGCTTCTTCGGGATCGGCAGCATGCCCCATTCCGGCATGCCCGGCCCGCCGAGTGGCCCGGCATTGCGGAGCACGAGGATCGTGTCCTCGGTCACGTCGAGATCCTCGCGGTCAATATTGGCCTTGAGCGCGGGATAATCGTCAAAAACCAGCGCCGGCCCGGAATGCGTGAGGAATTTCTGTGCACAGGCCGAGGGCTTCATCACGCAGCCATCCGGCGCGAGATTGCCTTTCAGCACGGCCAGCGCGCCTTCCTTGTAGATCGGGTTGTCGAGCGGGCGGATCACATCGTCGTTGAAGACCTGCGCTCCTTCGAGGCATTCGGCCCAACTCTTCCCGGACACGTTGATCTGGGTGAGGTCGAGCATCGGCTTGAGCCGCGACATCAGGCCCAGCAATCCGCCGGCAAAGTAGAAATCCTCCATCAGATAGGTGCTGCCGGAGGGGCGGATATTGGCGATGACCGGCACATGGCGGCTGGTCGCATCGAAATCCGCAAGGCCGATCGGGTGCCCCGCCCGCCGCGCCATGGCGAGCACATGGATGACCGCATTGGTCGAGCAGCCCATCGCCATCGCCACCACGATGGCATTCCGGTAGGCCTGCTCGGTCTGGATCTTGCCCGGCGTCAGGTCTTCCCAGACCATGTCGACGATCCGCCGCCCGGCTTCCGAACACATGCGGATATGGTTCGCATCCGCCGCGAGAATGGCCGAGCTGCCGGGCAAGGTCATGCCGATCGCATCGGCGAGCGCTGTCATCGTCGCCGCCGTGCCCATCGTCATGCAGACGCCATAGGACCGGGCGATGCCGGTCTGCATTTCGTTCCAGTCCCGGTCAGTGATCGTGCCGGCGCGGCGTTCATCCCAATACTTCCAGAGATCGGAACCCGAGCCGAGCGCCTTGCCCTGCCAGTTGCCGCGCAGCATCGGCCCGGCCGGCACGAAGATCGCCGGCACATCGGCGCTGGTCGCGCCGAGCAGCAGGCCCGGCGTGGTCTTGTCGCAACCGCCCATCAGCACCACGCCATCGACCGGCTGCGAGCGGATCAGCTCCTCCGTCTCCATCGCGAGGAAATTGCGGTAGAGCATCGTCGTCGGCTTGACCGTGCTTTCGGACAGGGAGATCGCGGGCAGCTCCACCGGGAAGCCGCCGCCCATCAGGACGCCGCGCTTCACATCCTCGACGCGCGTTTTGAAATGCGCATGGCACTGCGCGAAATCCGACCAGGTATTGATGATCCCGATGATCGGGCGACCTTTGAACTCGTCATCGGCAAAGCCCATCTGGTTCATGCGGCTGCGATGGCCGAAGGAACGCAGGTCATCCGGGGCGAACCAGCGCTGCGAACGCAGGTCCTCGAGTTTTTTGCGGGTCATGCTGTCCTCCCGCCGGTCATTCGGCTGCGGCGGCGCGGGCGCGCCAGCCATCGAGGATACGCGCGAGATCCGCCCGCTCCTGCGGGTTGAGTTCGGGCAATCCCGGCAGGCGGACCGGGCCCACAGGCCGGCCCATCAGCCCCATCGCTTCCTTGACTACCGTGACATTCGCGCCGTTGCCGTATTTTGTCCGCATGGCCTCGAACCCGGCAATCGCATCGACGAGCCGACGCGCCGCCGGATAATCCCCCGCCTCGAGCGCCGACCAGATCGCGAGCGAACGCTCCGGCGCGACATTGACGAGCCCCGAGGTGAAGCCGCGCGCCCCCAGCGCATGGAACGGCGCGGCCCAGCCCTCGGCCAGCCCGCAGATCCACACCGCCTTGCTGCCCGCACTGGCGCGGATGCACTCGGCCAGCAGCATCAGGTTGGTCGAGGCAAATTTCACGCCCGCCACATTGGCATGCGTCGCCACCCGGACGAGATCCGCCACGCCGATCGCATCGGAGCGGATATAGGCCACCACCGGCAGCGGCACGGCATCGGCGATCGCCCGGATGTAATCCGCCTGCGATTGCGGCGCGGCGAACGGATCGAGCGGGTGATGCACCATCACCGCATCGCAGCCGGCTGTCGCCGCTGCCTTGCCGAGCGCGACGGCCTCGCGCAGCGAACGGCCGATTCCGGCCGTGACCTTGGCCTTGCCGGCCGCCGCCTCCGCCGCAACGGCATGGCTGCGTTCGATTTCGGCCATGGTCATCGGATAGAACTCGCCGGTATTCCCGGCCGAGACGATATTGTGGATGCCGGCCTCCGCAATGCCGCGCACCACGGCCGCAACGCCGGCCCAGTCCGGCTCGCCCTCGGCCGTATAGGGCGTGACATGCACGCCCGAAATGCCGCGCAGGGCAGCTACCATCGATTCACTCGACATAGTCACGGTCCTCAAGTCCGGTGCCAAAGACATGGTTCAGGAAATGGCGGGCCGAGCGCAGGATATGCTGGCGCATTTCCCGCTCGGCGAGATCGGCATCCCGCGCGGTGATCGCGCGGGCAATCGCCCGATGCTCGCGGAATCCGGCGCGGCGCTCTTCCAGGTCACCCAGAACGGCAAGACGCCGGGCATGGTCATACATCCGCTGGCTGTCGAGGCGGCTCTGCAGGTAATCGCATTGGGCAATGGTCGAGATCGCGCCATGGAACCGTTCGTTGAGCGCGACAATCTCCTCAAGATCGCCATGCTCGGTGGCATGTTCCATCCGGCCGACCAGACCGGCGAGATCCGCCGCCGCAATCGCCTCGATGCGCCGGGCAGCGATCCCCGCCATCACGCCCTCCACGGCGGCGCGGGCCATCGCCATCTCATAGGCGCGGCGCGGGCCGAACAGCACGAACACGCCGCGGCGCGCCTCGATCCGGACCAGCCCCTCGCCTTCCAGCATCCGGAGCGCATCCTTGACCGGCGTGGTGCTGATCCGGAGCAGATCGGCCAGCTCCCGCTCGTGCAGGCGTTCGCCTTCCCGGAACCGCCCGGCAATGATCAGCCCGCGCAGCCGCTCGTGCACATGTTCGCGCAGGCTCCTGAGCAGATGCGGATCAACCGGCTCGATGCCGGCTCCCGGCTCGCTCGCGGATTCGCGGTGATCCCTGTCCATGGACGCCTCGCTGGAATGTCCCGGCAGAAACAGCATGTTTCGCAGCATACTGCAATCTGAAATTTCAGATTTCAATCTGCTGCGAGGCATGATACGGACATGGCCGGTGAAGCCCACAACCGCCGGTCCAACGGCGGATCCGATCAGGAGGAACGCGGATGAAAGACCTGTCGAAAGCCCTACTCGGCCTGCTGGCCATGACGGTGCTGCCCGGAGCGGCGCTCGCGCAGGCGGATTACCCCTCGAAGACGGTGACGATCGTCGTTCCCTTCGCCGCAGGCGGCACCACCGACATGCTCGGCCGCATCCTCGCCGACCGGCTGAGCCAGCGCCTCAAGGGCACCTTCATTGTCGAGAACAAGGCCGGCGCGGGCGGCAATATCGGCGTCGGAGCAGTCGCGAAATCGACCCCGGATGGCTACACGCTCGGCATGGGCACAGTCTCGACCCATTCGATCAATCCGAATGTCTACAAGGCCATGCCCTACGACCATGTGAAGGATTTCATTCCGCTCTCGCTGGTTGCCTCGGTGCCGAACATCCTTCTGGTCAACCCGGAAGTGAAGGCCAACACGGTCCCCGAACTCGTGGCCTTCCTGAAATCCGAGCCGGGCAAGCATGCCTTCGCCTCGTCCGGGGCCGGCACCTCGATCCATCTCGCCGGCGAATTGTTCAAGCTCGCTTCCGGCACGGATATCATCCATGTGCCCTATCGCTCGAGCGGCCAGATCACCAATGACCTGCTGGCCGGCAAGATCCTGATGACCTTCGACAACATCACCGTCGCCTGGCCGCATGTGCAGGCGGGCAAGCTGAAGGCCCTCGCCACGGCCACCCCGGCGCGGCTGCCCTTCGCCAAGGACATGCCGGCGATGAGTGAATTCTATCCCGGCTTTGCCGCGACCTCCTGGCATGGCATCTTTGCGCCTGCCGGCACGCCCAAGGCCATTGCCGACAAGCTGACGGCGGAGATCCAGGCGATCCTGCGCGAGCCGGAAACGATGGAAAAGCTGACCAAGGTCGGCGTCACGCCGATCGGCTCGACCCAGGCGGAATTCGCCGCTCACATCGCCAGCGAAACCGCCCGCTGGAAGGATGTTGCCGCCAAGGCGAACATCAAGCTCGACTGAACCTTCTTGGCGATACGCGCCGGGCCCTCTCCCCTCCGGCGCCAAACGCCCCCGCATCCTCCCCGGATCGCGGGGGTTGTTGTTTCAGCCCTCGGCGATATCCGCCACGCGGCCGCCTGTCAGCCGGACGAGATCATCGAATGTCAGCCGGAACACGGCGTTGGGTGTGCCGGCAGCGGCCCAGATCTCGGCATGGCGGCCCAGGGTCTCGTCGAGCAGGGTCACCAGCGGTGTGGCATGCCCGACCGGCGGGATGCCGCCAATCGCGAAACCGGTCACCTCGCGGACAAAGCCGGCATCGGCCCGGCCGATCGACTCGCCCAGCAGGGCGGCGACCTTCGCCTCCGACACCCGGTTCGGGCCGGATGCCACCACCAGCACGGCCCCGCCGCTGGCGGCCCGGAAGACAAGCGACTTGGCGATCTGCGCCACGGTGCAGCCGACGGCCGCCGCGGCATCCGCAGCCGTGCGGGTGGAAGCCTCGAATTCAAGGACGGCATAATCAGGGCCGAGAACGGCCTGGACGCGCAGGGCGGTGGGGTTGGTGGCAGGCTTCATCGCGGCACCGACGGCCCGGTCAGCCGGCTTTGTTGAGCACGACATCCAGCTGCGGCTTGGTATTGATCGTCTGGAAGACGACGCAATAACGCTCCGTCAGCTTGAGCAGGGAGGCGAGCTGCTCCTCGTTTGCCTCGGTCTTCACCTCGAAACGCAGGCGGATATTCCGGAACCCGACCGGCGCATCCTTGGCGACGCCGAGCGTGCCGCGGAAATCGAGATCGCCTTCGGCGAAGACTTCCGCCGTCTCGAGCGTGATGCCGAGCGCCGTCGCCACCGCCTTCAGCGTCACGCCGGCACAGGCAACCAGCGCCTCGAGCAGCATGTCGCCGGAGCAGAGTTCCAGCCCCGAGCCGCCGGTGGCGGGATGGAGGCCGGCCTCGACCATCGCCTTGCCGGTTTCCAGCTTGCAGGTAATGCCCTCGCCGATCGTGCCGCGCGCCTTGAGCGTGATCACGGCCGCATCCGGCGCCTCGCGGTATTTCGCCTTGATCGGGGCCTGGAGGGCACGGAGGGCTTCGGCATCGAGACTCATATTCCAGCACCTTGGATGAGGCCGTCCTCCCGCGCGGGCGGTTCGGCCAATGTTGCGTTCAACGCTTTCAGGATGCGCCGCTTTTCCGCATCGAACGCCTCGGAATGGCGTTGGCGCGGCCGGGGAAGGGCCACCTCGAAGCTCCGGGCGATCCGCCCGGGATTGGGCTGCATGATGACGATTCGGGTCGCCAGAACAAGCGCCTCCTCGATATCATGCGTCACCAGCACCAGAGTGGGGCGATAGCGCTCCCACAGCGTGATCAGGTGATCCTGCAGGTCAGCCCGGGTGAAGGCGTCGAGCGCGGAGAAAGGCTCGTCCAGCAGCAGCACATGCGGCTCGGTCACCAGCGCCCGGGCGAGGGCCACGCGCTGGCTTTGCCCGCCCGACAATTCACGCGGCCATTTTCCGCCATAGCCACCGAGGCCGACCCGTTCGAGCGCTTCGACGACCTTGGCCTGCCGCGCCGCCGGCGACAGGGCGGCAAGGCCGAAGCCGACGTTCCCGGCCACGCTGAGCCAGGGCAGCAGGCGCGGCTCCTGGAACACGATGCCGACCAGCGGATGCGGATCGCGGATCACCTCGCCTTCCACTTCCACCGTGCCATGGCTGGCCTGGTCGAGCCCGGAAATCAGGCGCAGCAAGGTGCTCTTGCCACAGCCGGACCCGCCGACCAGCGCGACGATCTCGCCTTGCTGGACCGTGAGGTCGATGCCGCCGAGCGCATGCGCGCCATTGGGATAGGTCTTGCCGAGATTGCGGATATCGAGCATGGCTCAGGCCCCTCCCGCATAGACATCCTGCCAGCGCAGGAGCGGCGCGAACAGCGCCGAGAGCAGCCCGTCGGTGATCTTGCCGAGAACGGCGAAAAGCAGGATGGCGGCCACGATCTGGTCCGGCTTGCCGAGCTGCTGGCCATCGACCAGCAGATAGCCGAGGCCTTCCGAGGCGCCCATGAACTCCGCCGCAACGACGAACATCCAGCCCAGGCCCAGCCCGCCGCGCAGGGCGAGGACGAAGGAGGGCAGGATCGCGGGGAGCAGGATGCGGCGAACCAGCGCGAACGGCGTCAGCCGGAAGACGCGCCCGACCTCGACGATCTTGCGGTCGATGCCGAGGATGGCCCCCATGATGCCGAGATAGACCGGGAAGAACACACCCACCGCGATCAGGGCGACCTTGGACGCCTCGAAAATCCCGAACCACAGGATGAAGAGCGGCACCCAGGCGATGGAGGGCACCGCGCGGAGACCTTGCAGGGTAGGGTCCATCAGGCGGCGGCTCAGCGCTGAATAGCCGCTGAGCGCACCGAGCATCGTGCCGGCCAGCACCCCGAGCGCGAAGCCCGTGAAAACCCGCGCCGAGGTGGCCAGCACATGGCGCATCAGCTCGCCGCCCTGCGCCAGTTCGATCAGCGTGGTCGCGATCCGCGAGGGCGGCGGCAGCAACCGGCCGCTGACCAGCCCCTGCCGGACCAGCAGCTCCCAGAGGACGGCCAGCACCACAGGCAGGACAAAGCCCAGCGCGTCAGGCACGCGCCAGTGGCTTGCGCCTTTGGACGAGGCGACAGTGCCGCGCGCGGGAACATCCGACGTTCCGGTTTCGAGATTGCTCATGGGGCCCCCTGCCCTCGCCCTGCCACACAACAACGCGGCCCGGAAGGGGCCGCGTCATGTCGCTGGTCCTGAATGGGTCAATGGGTCGCGGTCAGCAGGCTGCCATCGACAAGATCGGCAACCACGGCCCTGACATTGACATCCGGCTTGATCACGCCCGCTTTCTGGAGCGCGAGGCCTGCCTCGGTGATGGCATCGATCTGGGCGGCGCCGATCTTGGAATGGCCGAGATCGGTGCGCTCGGAGAGCTGCTTCGCGATGACCGCCTCCGGCAGCTTCGTCGCCGCCACGAGATAGGCCCTCACCTGGTCGGGGTTGGCCTGCGACCAGGCCCGCGCCTTTTCGTAGGTGGCGAGGACGCGGCGGACCAAGGCCGGGTGATCCTTCGCGAAGGCCTCGCGCACATTCAGGATGCCCCAGGTATTGGCTTCCTTCTTGCGGTAGAAGATGCTTGCCTTGTCCTCGAGCTCGGCGGCCGCCATCATCGGGTCAAGCCCGGCCCAGGCATCGACATCCTTGCGCGCCAGCGCCGTCCGGCCATCGGCATGCTGGAGCAGGACAAGCGTGACGTCCTTCTCGGTCAGGCCGGCTTCCTGCAGCGCCCGGACGAGGAAGATATGCGGGTCGGTGCCGCGGGTGGCGGCGACGCGCTTGCCCTTGAGATCGGCGACGCTCTTGATCCCCGTGCCCTCGCGGGTCAGCAGCGCCGTCCATTCCGGCTGCGAATAGACATAGATCGACTTGATCGGGTTGCCGTTGATCTTGCCGATCAGCGCGGCAGCACCGGCGGTCGAGCCGAAATCGAGCGAACCGGCATTGAGGAATTCCAGTGCCTTGTTCGACCCGGCGGACTGCACCCAGCGGATGGTGATGCCATCCTTCTCGAATTCCTTCTCCAGCAGCTTCTGCTCTTTCAGCGCCAGCGAGACCGGGTTGTAGGTCGCCCAGTCGATCCGGATCTCCCTGGGCGGCCCGGCTGCCAGCGCGGGCGCCAGCGCAAGGCCAAAAGCGGCAGCGGCGAGAAGCGGGAAAGAGCGGCGGGAAATCATCGGCGGAACCTCCATGTCGTACGGCAAAACATACGGATCGTTCCGATATTCCAAACAAAGATTTTGGAATAAGGATATTCCCAAATGTGCAATGGCCGCTTCCCGGCCGAAAATCGAACAGGCTTTCCTGCCCGCGCGTGAGCGCGCAGAAAACCTTGCTTTTCCGGGACAGTAATTTGGAAAGCCCGCCCCCGGGAAACGGGCCCGGACGCGCACCCATTGCCGGAAACGGCCTTTTGGCCTTAGCCTGAAGGCCCTGTCCGGCCGGAGATCGCCATGCTGACCTGGTTCCAGAAACTCGTCCTGTTCCTGCTGGGTTTTGCCTGGTGCCTGCTGCTCATCGCTGCGCTGCTGGGCCTCCCGGTCGTCTCGGTCCTGCCCGGCTGGATGATCGCCGCCATCCTCGTGGCGGGCCTCGTGCTCGGGCTCATCCCCTTCACGCTCTGGTGGCTCATCCGCCGCAACAGCCCGACCTATGGCGCGCGGCGCTCCTTCCTCGCCTTCGGGCTGGCCGGCATGCTCGCAGCCACCGGACTGGCAGGCTTCCCGATCTATTATCTCGCCTATTGGGTGGATTCCGGCCCCTCGCATCTGCCCCTCGCTACCCTGTCCAACGGCAAGAAGACGGTAGTTTTCCAAGGCATGCAGCATGTCGGCTCGGAGGATTTCTACAAATCCGTGGTCTTCGATCTCGAGAAAGCCCTCGCCGATGGCTACACGTTATTCTACGAGGGCGTGCAGCCCGTGCCGGACCGGCCCGACCTGACGGACTGGTTCAACAAGACCCTGCGCGGCACCGACAAGGACCTCTCCGCCGGCTACCGGCAGCTGGCGGATGCCTGCTCGATGACTTTCCAGCTCACCTATTTCGAGCCGCTTCTCGCCGACAAGGCCATCAATCCGAAGCGCCATGTCACGGCTGACGTGACCTATCTCGACATGAAGAACGAGTATGATCGCCTGCTGAAGGATGACCCGGCTTTCGTGGAAGCCCTGCGCAATGCCAATGCGCGGCGTTCGGCCGCGCAGGAGGAGAACGATCCCTTCATGGCCGCCCTGTCCTATGTCGGCCAGGCGACGCCGGAGCAGAAGGCCCTGATCGGCATCGCCTGCCGCGGCATCATGAGCAAGGTGATGGGCGGCGAGGGCGCCAGCGATCCCGCCGAGAAGATCATCCTCGATTTCCGCAACCGCGAACTGGCCCGTTTCGTCGATCAATCCGAGGCGACGAAAATCTACATCACCTATGGCGGCAAGCATTTCCGCGGCTTCGTGGCCGATCTGAAGCGGCGCGATCCCGCCTGGGAGGTGCAGTCGATCAGCTGGGGCCGCGCCATGAGCAATCCGCGGACGCCCGCGCCGCCGGGCTGGGACTGGCGGGCCCTGATCGGGACATCCGCCGCTCCGTGACAAACCGCAAGGAACCGGTGGTGGGCCCGGCAGGACTCGAACCTGCAACCAGACCGTTATGAGCGGCCGGCTCTAACCATTGAGCTACAGGCCCCTTGCCAGCGGGGGCCCTCCTTTTTGCGTGACCGGGCCGACATTGCAAGCCCCCGCAGGGTCTGTCGAAGAGCCCCCGCAGCGGTCCATCCCCGCAGCAAGCTCTGGTTGAGACTACGTTCCTCGTATGGTCTTGGATACGACATCTGTCCTAGATTTGGGACAGGCTCCTCCGATTTCGGACAAGGAGCCCGGTTTTTCGCCTCGCTGCCGCTTTCTCGCCGCATTGCAGCATCAGACGGGCCGGCCCTGCGCCGGACATCGGGTCTGGCGCGCAACCCGAAGGAGATGCCGGTTTTGCGGATCATCCTAGGAACAGCGCTGATGGCGGGACTTGCGACCCCGGCTCTCGCGCAGAATGTCTGGCATACCAGCTATTACGGGCAGGAACTGGCCGGACGGAAAACCGCCTCGGGCGAGCGATTCAACCCGGGCGCGCTGACGGCGGCCCACCGGACGCTGCCCTTCGGCACCAAACTCAGGCTCACCAATGTCCAGAACGGCCGGTCGGTCATCGTCCGGATCAATGATCGCGGCCCCTTCATTCGGGGCCGGATGCTGGATGTCTCGCGCGGCGCGGCCTCGGCGCTCGGCTTCGTGGGACAGGGCACTGCCCGGCTTCGGGTGGAGCCCCTCTCGGCGAAAGCCGCCCTGTTCGAGTCGAGCCCTGTTGACAGGCCCACCCCGGCCCCGGCATCGGAAGAGGGGGAATCCCTCCCCGAAACCGACGGCCTGATCCATCGTGGCGACCGAGCCCTTTTCAATTAACGCCATTCCCTGTCCGTCCGGGCGGCTTGGCATCATGCCGCTGCCCGGCCGGACAGGGACCGCCGCCGCCGATCTCGCGACCATCCGCGCCTGGCGGCCCGGCCTGATCCTCTCGCTGGTCGAACCGACGGAATGGACGGCCTTTGGCCTCGGCACCATGCCGGCCGAACTCGCCGCGACCGCGGCAACGTTTCTGGCTTTCCCCATCCCCGATTACAGCATCCCCGCACCGGGGCCCGATGCCGCCGCCATGCTGGACAGGGCCAGTTCTCTCCTGCAGGCGGGCGGCACGGTGCTGGTCCATTGCCAGGGTGGCCGCGGCCGCTCCGGCATGATCGCCGCGCGGCTGCTTGTCAGCGCCGGGTCCACGCCGGACGAGGCGATCCGGCAGATCCGCGCGGCTCGCCCGGGCGCGATCGAGACGCCAGCGCAAGAAGCCTGGATTGCGACCGGCGGTTGAGGCCGGCCACCCCGCCATGATACGAGGCGGCACCCGAGGAGGCGAGATGAGCGAGATCCTGACCCTGTTCCCCACCCGCCTCTATCGGGCCGAGATCGAGGATCCGGCTCTGGTCGAGGACCTGGCCCGCTCCAGCCAGGCGCTGTCCGTCGATGACGAGGCCGGCCGGAAATGGTGCCGCAAGAACGGCTATCCGGGCTACACCTCCTACGCCTCGCTCAATGATCTTCCCTGGCGCTTCCCCGAATTCAAGGCACTGGCAAAGCGGATCGACCCCCATGTCCGGGATTTCGCGCGGCTGCTCGAATTCGATCTCGGGAGCGGCAAGCTGGCCATGGATTCCTTCTGGGTGAACATCCTGCCCGAAGGCGGTTTCCATGCGGCCCATATCCATCCGCACAGCGTGATTTCCGGCACCTTCTATGTCGCCGTGCCGAAAGGCGCGAGCGCCTTGCGCCTCGAGGATCCGCGCCATGCCATGATGATGGCCGCCCCGCCGCGCAAGGCGAAGGCGGCGCTCGAGAACCGCGCCTTCGTCAGCATCGAGCCGCAGCCCGGCACCCTGCTGCTCTGGGAGAGCTGGCTCCGGCATGACGTGCCGATGAACCGCTCGGCCGAAGACCGGATCTCCATCAGCTTCAACTACAACTGGGTCTGACACCACCGCCGGGCCGGCAGGGGCCCGATTGACACCCAATACTAAACCATACAGTATGGTATTGTTCTTGATCGGAGCTTGCCATGAACCCCTTCCTTACCGCAGCCGCGATCGGCGCCCTTGCCATCTGCCTTGTGCATGTCGTCGCCGGCGGGCGTCATATCGTCCGGCCGTTGCTTGCTGATACCCACCTGCCCCGCATGTCGAAATGGACGCTCTACATGTGCTGGCATTTCGTGACGATCACGCTGGCGGGCATGGCCATTGCCTACCTCGTCGCGGCACAGCCGGAGGGGAACCGCATCCTCGCGTATTTTGCCACCGGCGCAGCGGCGCTTTACGCGCTGACGAATATCGGCATGAATGTCGCTCTGGGCTTGCGGCATGCCCGCCACCCGCAATGGATGATGTTCGCACCGCTGGCCGCCCTCGGGGCTGCGGGGCTCTGGATCTAGGGATCATGCCGGGAAGCGGGCGGCTGAAAAAGGCAGATTGGCTGGATCTCGGACTCGCCCTGCTGGCCGAATCGGGGCCGGATGCCCTGACGATCGAGACCGCCTGCCAGAAGGCCGGGCGCTCCAAGGGCTCCTTCTACCACCATTTCGAGACGATCGACGCCTATCTCCTCGCCATGGCCGAGGCCTGGCGCGAACGGCATACCGAGGCCGTGATGCGGCAGGTCGAGAAGGCCGGCACGGCGGAAGAGAAACTCGAAGCTCTCAACATCGCGACAAGCCTGCTCGACCAGCGGATCGATCAGGCCATGCGCAGCCTCGCAACCCGGCATCCTGGCATCGCCGGGATCTGCGCCTGGGTTGACCGGCACCGCACCGGGTTCCTCGCCCGCCTTCACGAGGCAGCCGGCCTCCCGCCGGAAACGGCGCGCGTGCTGGCCCGGATCGAATATGCAGCCTTTCTCGGGCTGTCGATCCTGGAGCCGGCCTCGACCCCCACGGAACGGCAGGCACTCTACCGGCACTTCCTTGCGCTGCTGAAGCGCTGAGCCTCAGACCACCGGCACCGGCCGGGGCCGGCCTTCCTCGTCGATCGCCACGAAGGTGAAGGTTGCATCCGTCACCTTCTCGCGTTGATGCGTGATGAAACGCTCGGCCCAGGCCTCGATATGGATCTTCATCGAGGTCCGGCCGATCTTCTCGACCTCGGTATAGACGCAGAGCACGTCGCCCACCTTGACCGGCCGGATGAAGGTCATCGCATCCACCGCCACGGTGACCACGCGTCCGCGCGACCGGCCGACGCCACAAATGCCGCCGGCCTGGTCCATCCGGCTCATCACCCAGCCGCCGAAAATATCGCCATTGGCGTTGGTATCCGCCGGCATCGCGATGGTCCGGACAGTCAACTCGCCGCGCGGCGTTTCCGTGGGTTCAGCCATGTCCGAGTTCCTCGCAGACCATCCGCGCCCCGCGCGACAGGGCCGCCAGCTTGCCATAGGCCACCGCGAAAGACATCGGCGCCATGCCGCAATTCGTGCAGGGGAAGAGCTTCTCCGGTGCCACGAATTTCATCGCCTGCCGGATCGTCTCCGCCACCTGTTCCGGCGTTTCCACCGTGTCGGACGCCACGTCGATGCAGCCGACCAGCACATCCTTGCCATCGAGCAGGCGGATCAGGTCCATCGGCACGCGGGAATTGCGGCATTCGAGGCTGACCTGGTCGATCTTCGACCGCGCGATGACCGGGAAGGTCTCCTCGTAATGCCGCCACTGGTCGCCCAGGCCGGCCTTCCAGTCGATATTGGCCTTGATGCCGTAGCCGTAGCAGATATGGACCGCCGTGGTGCAGGTCAGGCCCTGCGCCGCCCGCTCCAGCGCCGCCATGCCCCATTCCGCCACCTGCGGCATGTAGACATTCCAGGCCGGCTCGTCGAACTGGATCACATCGACCCCGAGCGCCTGCAATTCGAGGGCTTCCTCGTTCAGCACGGCGGCGAAGGCCATGGCGAGATCCTCGCGGCGGCCATAATGCACATCGGCAATCGTATCGACGATGGTCATCGGCCCCGGCAGCGTGAATTTCAGCCCGCCCCTGCGATGGGCCCGCGCGGCCATCGCCTCGGCCCGATGAACCGGGGCCTTCCGCCGGATCGGGCCGACAACCGTGGGCACCTCCGCGTTGTAGCGGTTGTTGCGGATGCCCATAACGGTCTTCCGGTTGAAATCGATCCCGTCGAGATTGGCGAGGAATCCGTGCACGAAATGGACACGCGCCTGCTCGCCATCGCCCACGATATCGATCCCGGCATCCTCCTGCAGCTTCACCGCGAGGATGGTGGCATCGAGCTTGCCCTGCTCGAGCATGGCGCCCTCGAGCCGCCAGGGCGCCCAGAGCTTCTCCGGCTCGGCAAGCCAGCCCGGCTTCGGCAGCGAGCCGGCAATCGTGGTCTTCAGCATCTTGTTCCCCCGGATGGCGTCAAGCGGCCAGACCTGTCGCGCCGCGAGGCATCCGTCAAGGTCAGGCCGGCGGCCGGCGCACGATTCCATCCTTGATGAAGACCCGGAACGGCGTTGTTCCCTGCGCCGAACCATCCTTCGCCCGCCAGCGACCCTCGGTGCAGAGGATGCCGCCCGCCACCGGAATGGCGGTAAACTCGGCCTCGTTGAGGAAGGTGCCACCCTGCGGCCCCGGGATGATGACCGTGAAATCGGTCGTGCATTTGCCACCCGTGACAACCGGCTGATAGCGGTCGATCATCACCCCGCCGCCGCCCGTGCTTTCGAACGGATTGGTCAGGACTGGCCAGCTCTCGTAGGCTTCCGAGGCGGAAACGGCCTTGCCGACCATCGTCACGAGGATGACGCCGAGCGCGAGGACGGAACCGGCATAGATCAGACGAAACATGAAAACCTCCTGTTGTTTCTCCGGAAACACGCGAGGAGGGCAATCGGATGCATCGATCAGGCGGCAGCCATCCGCAGGGCAGCCCGCTGCCGCCAGATCAGGTAGCCGACGACGAGAAGGTTGACGGCATTCCACGCAACGCCGTTGAGGAAGGCGAGCCGGTAGGATTGCGTCCAGTCGAAGATAACGCCGGAAATGTAGCCCCCGAAGGCCATGCCGAAAATCGTGGCCGAGACCACGAAGCCGATCCGCGCACCAGCCTCGCGCGGCGGCAGGAATTCGCGGCAGATCACGGCATACATCGGCACGATGCCGCCCTGGAACAGGCCGAAAATCCCGGAAATGATGTAGAGCGAGGACAGCCCGTTGAAGAACAGGTAGAGCAGCAGCGCCGTGCCCTGCATGATCGACCCGATCAGCAAGGTGGCCGCGCCGCCGATCCGGTCGGAGACGATCCCGGAGCCGATCCGGCTGATGATGCCGAGGAACAGCATGAGCGAGAGCATCTCCGCCCCGCGCGCCGCGCCATAGCCGAGATCCCCGCAATAGGCGACGAGATGGACCTGCGGCATCGACATGGCGACACAGCAGGCAAAGCCGGCCACGATCAGCAGGGCCTGCAGCATGCGGGGCGACATGCCGAGATCGGCCCGCGCGACCTCGGTCGCCGTTTCGGCTGCGGCATAGACCTTCTGGGCCGGGCGGCGCTTGAACAGGAAAGCCAGCGGAATCACCGTCAACCCGACCAGGATGCCGATGACGATATAGGTGTTGCGCCAGCCGATTTCCGGCATCGCATAGCGGATGAAAAGCGGCCAGACCGTTCCGGCAAGATAATTCCCGCTGGCGACGACCACCACCGCGAAGCCGCGTCGCTTCACGAACCAATGCGAGATATCGGCGATCATCGGCGCGAAGCCGGTGCCCGCCCCCACGCCCACAAGCAGCCCGTGCAGCAGCGTGAACAGCGTGAGATTCGGCGCAAGCCCGCCTAGGATGAACCCGGTGGCGAGGCAGCCCCCGGCAATCAGGATCGGCGGCACAATGCCGGTCCGGTCCGACATGCGGCCGAGCACGATTGTGCCGAAGGCAAAACCGAACATCGTGAAGGTATAGGGCAGCGAGGCAGCGCTGCGATCGACACCGAATTCCGCCTGGACCTGCGGCAGCACGACAACGATGGCCCACATGCCGACGCCGGCAATCGTGGCGACAAGCAGGGCCAGCCAGAGCCGTACCATCGCATAGGCCCCATCGGGAGCGAAACGGTCGGAGGCAGGGGGGCTGGCGGAGGAATCCATGATGGCGAAAGCCTGCGCCCGCGAGAGGCCGGAAGTCAAATGCCGAAATGTGATCCACCCATTTCTTCCGGTGATCGGGCCCGCCCTCGGCGATTGCCTCGCCGCCCCGAATTGCCCATATGTCGCCTATGGCTTGGGATTCCGACGACCCCTCCAAGAAGCGGGGCTATCACCACGGCAACCTGCGCGAGGCGCTGATCGACGCCGCGCTCCGCCTGATCGGCGAGAAAGGGCCCGGCGGCTTCACCGTCGCCGAGGCCGCGCGGGCGGCCGGCGTCTCGCCCGCCGCGCCCTATCGCCATTTCCGCGATCGCGACGAGTTGCTCGCCGATGTCGCCAAGCGCGGCTTCGAGGCGTTCACGGCCCGGCTGCAGGCGGCCTGGCAGAGCGGACAGCCCAACCCGCGCGATGCGCTCATGCGCGTCGGCCATGCCTATCTCGCCTTCGCGCGGCAGCAGCCGGCCGCCTATTCGGCGATGTTCGAATCCGGCCTGCCCATGGCCAGCCATCCGGAACTCCATGCCGCCGGCGAGGCCGCCTTCGCCATCCTGCGCGAGGGCTGCGAGGCGGTTCTGGCCACGCTGCCGGCGGAACGGCGCCCGCCCGCCCTGATGGTTGCGCTGCATGTCTGGTCGATGTCGCATGGGGTGGCGAGCCTCTTCGCCCGGGGCGATGCCGCCCGGCGGCCGGTGCCGATGTCGCCGGAGGACCTGCTCGAGGCCGGCGTGCTCGTCTATTTCGACGGGCTGCGGAGCGGCCAGGCCTGACCGGTCGAACCTTTCCAACTTGTCATGATTGCCCCTCTTGACGAAACGCCCCGCCAATCGCATTTATGTAAATGTGATTTACATTCACATTGAGGAGAGACGGATGTCTGGAATGGTGGCGCGCCTGGATGATTGGGGCAAACCGGCATGGATTGCCGCGATGATCGCCGGCTTCGTGCTGTTCTGGCCCATCGGGCTCCTGATTTTGGGCTACATGATCTGGAGTGGTCGCATGGGTTGCAACAGCCAATGGGGCGCTTGGGGCGAGGATCGCCGCACGCGCTGGGAACGCAAGATGGAACGGATGCGCGAGAAGATGGACCGCTGGTCGGCCTATCGCGACAGCGCGGCGGGTGCGGGCTTCCGCCCGACCGGCAACCGGGCCTTTGACGAATACCGGTCGGAGACGATCCGCCGACTGGAAGAGGAAGCGACGCAGTTCCGCGACTATCTCGAGCGGCTGCGCCACGCCAAGGACAAGGCCGAGTTCGACCGCTTCATGGAAGAACGCCGGAACCGCAAGCCGGCAGAGGAACCCGAGGATCCCGGCCAGCGCCCGGCGGCCTGAGCATCCGCCCCGGAAACACCACCCCGGCAGGCCCCGCCTGCCGGGTTTTTGCTTACAGGGCCTTGCCCGCCGCACCGTCGAGCCGCGCCTCCAGCCGCTGCAGCGCATCGGCGAGCTGGTCGATCCGCGCCCGGTCCAGCCGCTCGTGCAGGGCCATGATCTCCAGTTCGGCCTTGAGATTGACCTCGTAATCATGGAGCGCCTGAAGCCGGTCACGCGCGGCCTGGCGGTTCTGGCTCATCATGATGATCGGCGCCTGGATCGCGGCCAGCGTCGAGAGCACGAGATTGAGCAGGATGAATGGATAGGGGTCGAAGGCCTTCGCCGCGAGGGCGATATTGGCGCCGATCCAGAGCAGCATCACCAGGGCAAAGCCGATAATGAAGGGCCAGGAGCCACCCCAATAAGCCACCTTGTCCGCCACGCGCTGGCCGAAGGTCAGGCTGTCCTCGTAATCCGCGCTCCAGTTCTTTGTCGCCGCCAGCCGCCGCGCGATATGCTCCAGCACGCGCCGGTCGCGCGCGGGCAGATCCTCCGCCCCTTCGGCGATCAGGCGCTCGGCCAGCTGGCGGATTGCGGCGGACATGGTTCAGCGTTCCTGCACGGCGAGCCGCGCACCGAGCAGCACGAAGGCAGCCACGAAGCTCCGGCGCAGCCAGGCCATCACGGCCGGCCGGCTGATGACATGGTCGCGCATCGCTGCCGCGAACAGGCCATAGAGCGCGAAGACCACGAAGGTCATTGCCATGAAGATACCGCTCAGCAGCAGCATCTCCACCATCGGGCTGGCGGCATTGCGGTCCATGAATTGCGGCAGGAACGCCACGAAGAAGATCGAGAGCTTCGGATTGAGCAGGTTGAGCGCGATCCCGTCGACCAGAACTCGAAGGGTCGAGCGCGGCGTCGGATCGGCATCGACGCGCATCGCGCCCTTTTCCTGAAGGGTCTGCCACGCCATCCAGAGCAGATACGCCACGCCGGCATATTTCACGAGGTCGAACAGCAGCGCCGAGGCATGGAGCAGGGCCGTCAGCCCCGTCATCGCCGCGGCGAGATGCGGGAGGATGCCGAGCGTGCAGGCAAAGGCCGCGACCACGCTCGCCTTCCCGCCCCGCCCGAGCCCGGTGGCGATGCTGTAGACCGCGCCCGTGCCCGGCGAGGCCACGACGATGAAGGTGGTGATCCAGAATTCGAGGGTCATGGCAGTTCCTGATCGGGAAGGTTCGCGATCAGGGTTTCATGCTCCGCCTCGATTGTCGAGGAGATCGGGCTGAGCCTAGATCCCGTCGAGGACGCCGCCGAGAATCGAACCGGCGAGATCGAGGCCAGCGGCACAGACTTCGCCGACCGCATCGCCCACAGCGTGGCCGAGAATGTCGATCTTCGAGCCCGGTTGTCCGTTCTGGCCCGATTCCTCCTCATCAGAGTCAACGAGTTCCGGAGCCGGCGGCTGGTCCTGATCGGTCATGATATTCTCCTTCGGCCTGGATAACCGCAAACAAAAAGGGCGGGTTTGCGGCCCGCCCTTGTCGATTGGATGTCCGGGATGCGCCGGATCAGTTATCCAGGAAGCTCCGCAGCTTCCGGCTCCGGCTCGGATGCTTGAGCTTGCGCAGCGCCTTCGCCTCGATCTGGCGGATGCGCTCGCGCGTGACGCTGAATTGCTGGCCGACTTCCTCGAGCGTGTGATCGGTATTCATCCCGATGCCGAAGCGCATGCGCAAAACGCGTTCTTCGCGCGGGGTGAGCGAGGCGAGGACGCGCGTCGTCGTCTCGCGGAGATTCGACTGGATCGCGGCATCGATCGGCAGGATCGCGTTCTTGTCCTCGATGAAATCGCCGAGATGCGAATCCTCCTCGTCGCCGATCGGCGTTTCAAGGCTGATCGGCTCCTTGGCGATCTTGAGGACCTTGCGCACCTTTTCCAGCGGCATGGCCAGCTTTTCGGCCAGTTCTTCCGGCGTCGGCTCGCGGCCGATCTCGTGCAGCATCTGGCGCGAGGTGCGGACGATCTTGTTGATCGTCTCGATCATGTGCACCGGGATTCGGATCGTGCGGGCCTGGTCGGCGATCGAGCGGGTAATGGCCTGCCGGATCCACCAGGTCGCATAGGTCGAGAACTTGTAGCCGCGGCGATATTCGAATTTATCGACGGCCTTCATCAGCCCGATATTCCCCTCCTGGATCAGGTCGAGGAATTGCAGGCCGCGATTGGTGTATTTCTTGGCAATCGAGATCACGAGGCGCAGGTTGGCCTTCGTCATCTCGTCCTTGGCGATCCGCGCCTCGCGCTCGCCCTTCTGCACTTGCGTCACGATCTTGCGGAACTCGATGATCTCGAGACCCGTCTCGCTGGCCAGGGCCTGGATCTCGCCGCGGATATCCTTGATCCGCTCGAGTTCATTGGCCACGACTTCCTTCCACCCCTTGGTGGTGAATTTGGAGACGCGCAGGATCCATTTCGGATCCAGCTCTGCCCCCTGGTAGTTCTTCAGGAACTCGACGCGGTCGACACCGTAACTCTCGGCCAGCCGCAGCAGCTTGCTCTCGAGGCCGATCAGACGCTTGTTGATGTCGTAGAGCTGCTCGACCAGCGCATCGATGCGGTTCTGGTTGAGCGAGAGCGACTTCACATCGGCGATGATGTCGTCCTTGAGCTTCTTGTACTTGCGCTCCTGGGCGGGCGACAGCTTGGTCGATTGCAGGCGGTTCTCGATATCCTGGTCCTGCAGGCGGCGGAGCTTCTTGTAATTGTCGGCCACGCGCCCGAACGTCTCGAGCACGCGCGGCTTCAGCTCGGCTTCCATCGCCGAGAGCGAGACACCGCCATCGAATTCGTCATCGAAGGAATCCGGCTCCGGCGGAGCCTCCACCTCGTCGCCATCCTCGTTGACGACACGCGCCTTCGGCTCGTCGGAGAAATCATCCGGCTCGCCCTCGACCTTGGGCGCGCCCTTGCCGTCCGGGCCGGCATAGGTGGCCTCGAGATCGATGACATCGCGCAGCAGCGTCTTGCCCTCTTCGAGCTCGTCCCGCCAGATGATGATGGCCTGGAACGTCAGCGGGCTCTCGCAGAGCCCGGCAATCATCGCCTCGCGGCCGGCCTCGATGCGCTTGGCGATGGCGATTTCGCCCTCGCGGGAGAGCAGGTCCACCGCGCCCATCTCGCGCAGATACATGCGGACGGGATCATCGGTGCGGTCGAGCGGCTCGGAGGAGCGCTCGGACTTGACGACGGCCGTCGAGCGCGGCGCGGGCTCCTCGCCATCCTCGCTGTCATCGTCGCTGGAATCGGCAGCGGCGGTCTCGCCTTCCTCCGTTTCCTCGTTCTCGACGACATTGACGCCCATCTCGTTGAACATCGCGAGGATGTCCTCGATCTGCTCGGAATTGACCTCTTCCTGCGGCAGGACGGCGTTGATCTCGTCGATCGTGACATAGCCGCGCTTCTTCGCGAGCTTGATGAGCCGTTTGACGGCGGCATCCGAAACATCGATCAGGGGAGCATCAGGCGCATCGGCGCTGGAATTCGCCGCTTCTTCTTTTTTGATGGGTTTGGTCGCCATTCCGTCAGGTCCTGAAGCCTCGGGGTAACACGACCCCTACCAGAGCCGACTCCGCCAACGTTCTGTCGTTAACGCGAAGCCGCTTAATGATCTATTATCCACGCTGGGCTGCACGCCCCGCTTGCTGGCCCGGACACCGCCATGCCGGGCGCGGACCGCCTCTTAATCTGTCGTCTATTCCGTTTCGAGCAAAGCCTCCCGACGCTGGACAAGCGCCTTGAGCCTCTCGAACCTCTCCTCGCCCCCGTTAACAGCAAAATCAAGAGAAACCGAGTCAATTTCGCTATGTAGGAAGGATTGCCGCGCATGCAAGTGGGCAGCCTCGCGCCAGGCCGCCGTGACATGGTCGATTGCAGCCCCCGGGCCGGCCCAGGTTTCCACTGCAGCGGCCTCCTCGAGCTGCCGGATCGCCGGCGCCAGCCCCTTCCCGGCAAGGGCAAGCTCCAGCGATTCGCGGGTCTCCGCCCCGGTTCCACCCCGGGCAGCGAGATCTAGCAACCCGGCACGGATCTGCCGCGCGACCGCGCTGTCGAACAGCAATTCGGCAAAAGTCTCCGCCTCCTGTTCGATCAGGCCGGGGTGATGAACCATCGCCAGAACGAGCGCCGCCTCGCGGGCAAGAATTCCGGTCTGGTTCCGGAAAAGCGGGCTGCGCCGCAGCAACTCGCTCGCCACCAGCGGCATCTGAACGCCGGAATCGCCTTGTCCGAAACGCCCGCGGCCGCGCGGCGCGGAACGGCCGGCGGCCCGCATGTCCTGCCGCTGCGGCTGGAACCGGGCCTGCAGCCGTTCGCGCATGGCCTGCCGGTAATGGCGCTTGAGATCCTCGTCGCCGATCTGCGCCACCGCGCCGAACAGCCTTTTCTCGCAATCCGCCCGTTGCTCGGGCGTTTCGAGCGGCGAGCGCGCCACTTCGCGCTCGAACAGCACATCGACCAGCGGGCGCGGTTTCTCGAGTGCCTGCCGCAGGGCCTCCGGGCCGCGGCTGCGCAGCAGATCATCCGGGTCCTGTCCCTCCGGCAGGAAGCAGAAGCGCAGCGACTTGCCGGGTGCAAGGCCAGGCAGGGCCACGTCGATCGCCCGGTAGGCCGCGCGCAGGCCAGCCTTGTCGCCGTCAAAGCACAGCACAGGTTCCGGCACGAGCCGCCAGATCATCGCCAGCTGGTCCTCGGTCAGCGCCGTCCCGAGCGGCGCGACAACATGGCCGATTCCGGCCCGGTCGAGCGCGATCGCATCGACATAGCCCTCGACGACGAACAGCGTTCCCGCGTCATGGGCGGGCTTGCGCGCCTTGTCGAGATTGTAGAGCGTCCCGCCCTTGTGGAAGATCGGGGTCTCGGGCGAGTTCAGGTATTTCGCCTGCGCATCCTTCTGGAGCGCGCGGCCGCCAAAGGCGATGATCCGCCCGCGCGGATCGGCGATCGGGAACATCACCCGGTCGCGGAAGCGGTCATAGGCCACCGCCTCCCCATCGAGCTGGATGAGGAGGCCCGCCTCGACCATCACCTCGGAGGGCACGTCCTTCCCGGCGAGATAATCGCGCAGGCCATAGCGGTCGGGCGGCGCATAGCCGATGCCGAACCGTTCGGCCACCGGACCGACCAGGCCCCGCCCGGTACAATAGTCGCGCGCCTCGCGCCCCTTCGGTCCGCGCAATTGCTCGCGGAAATATGCCGCGGCGAGCGCCATCACTTCGTGCAGGCCGGCGCGCTTGCGTTCGCGCTGCTCCGTCTCCGCCGTCGCGACCGGCAGCACGACCCCGGCTTCGGAGGCAAGCCGTTCCACCGCCTCCCCGAAGGACAGCCCTTCCGCCTCCATCAGGAAGGTGAAGATGTCGCCGTTGCGCCCGGAGGAAAAATCGAACCAGGCCTGTTTCTGGTCATTGACGAAGAAGGAGGGCGTGCGCTCGGCATTGAAGGGCGAGAGCCCCTTCCATTCGCGGCCCGCCTTCTGCAATTTCACGCGCCGGCCCACCACCGCCGAAACCGGCAGCCGGGACTTGATGTCCTCCAGGATCGAGGGCGGATAGCGCATGAAACGACACTGCCTCCCTCGTCTGTGTCAGCAACAGATGGATGCATAATCCCCGTTATCCACAGGGTCCCCGCGATCGGCAGGGAAAGGCCGCTTCCATCACGACACGGCCTAACCCTCTGAAAAATATGCGATTACAAAAACTGTCAGATCAGCTTGACAGCGCCGCCTTCACGAGACCGCTTGCCTTGCCGAAATCCATCTGGCCGGTGAAGCGCTCCTTCAGATTCGCAATGACCTTGCCCATATCCTTCATGCCCGCAGCGCCCGTTTCGGCGATGGCGGCAGCGATCGCCGCCTTCGTCTCGGCCTCGTCGAGCTGCTTCGGCAGGAAGCTCTGGATGACGGCGATCTCGCCTTCCTCGGTCTCGGCGAGTTCAGGGCGGTTGTTCTCCCGGTAGATCGCCGCCGATTCCTGCCGCTGCTTGATCATCTTCTGGAGCAGGGACAGGATCTCGTCATCGGTCGCCTGCGTCTTCCCGGCGCCGCGGGCCTCGATATCCTTGTCCTTGATGGCGGCCTGGATCAGCCGCACCGCCGCGAGCCGCGCCTTGTCGCCGGCCTTCATCGATTCCTTGAGGGCGGTGGTGAAAAGATCGCGCATCATGGTCTCCCTGCCGGCAAGAATGCCGGAAATGCCCCGCAGACGGGAATTGACGTCGTGGCGCGGGTTCCTTATCGAACCCGGAATGCCGTCGCGCCGAGCCGAACTGGCTCCGGCCCAATCCCACGAGCAACTGCCATGACAAAGCCGGGCCTGCAATCCGAAAATCGCGACACCGCGCCTGCGCCCTGGGCGGAATTCCGTCCGACCGCGCTCCTTGTTCTCGCCGATGGCACGATGATCGAGGGCACCGGCATCGGCGCGACCGGCGAGGGCCGCGGCGAGATCTGCTTCAACACGGCGATGACGGGCTATCAGGAAATCCTGACCGACCCCTCCTATTTCGGCCAGATCATCACCTTCACCTTCCCGCATATCGGCAATGTCGGGGTGAACGAGGAAGATATCGAGACCGTCAACATGGCCCGCACCGCCGCCACCGGCATCGTGCTGGCGACAGATATTACCGATCCCTCGAATTACCGCTCGACGCGGGACCTCGATTCCTGGCTGAAGATCCGGAATATTGTCGGTATTGCCGGGATCGATACCCGCGCGCTGACCGCCCTGATCCGCGACAAGGGCATGCAGAACGCGATCATCGCCCATGATCCGGATGGTTTCTTCGACCGCAAGACCCTCCTCGCCGCCGCGAAGACCCTGCCTTCCATGGCCGGGCTTGACCTCGTTCCCGCCGTGACCGGCAGCCAGCGCTATGACTGGACAGAAACCAGCTGGGTGTGGAACCAGGGCTATGGCGAGCAGAAGGCGCCGGAATTCCATGTCGTCGCGCTCGATTACGGCGTGAAGCGCAATATTCTCCGCCTGCTGGCCGAGCGCGGCTGCAAGGTCACCGTCCTGCCGCCGAACGCGCCGGCCGCGGATGTGCTGGCGCTGAAGCCGGATGGCGTGTTCCTGGCCAATGGCCCGGGCGATCCGGCCGCGACCGGCCTCTATGCCGTGCCGAATATCCGCGCGATCCTCGATGCGCGTATCCCGACCTTCGGGATCTGCCTCGGCCACCAGATGCTGGCCCTCGCCATCGGCGCCCGCACCATGAAAATGGCGCAGGGCCATCACGGCGCGAACCATCCGGTGAAGGAACATGCGACCGGCAAGGTCGAGATCGTCTCGATGAACCATGGCTTCGCCGTGGATCCGAAGACGCTGCCGGACAATGCCGAGGAAACCCATATCTCGCTGTTCGACGGCTCGAACTGCGGCCTGCGCCTGAAGGACCGGCCAGCTTTCTCGGTGCAGCAGCATCCGGAAGCCTCGCCCGGCCCGCAGGACAGCCACTATCTGTTCGACCGTTTCGTCGACATGATGCGCGCGGCGCGCCGCTGACCGGCGGCGCCGAACCCATTGCGGGGAACCCCGATCATGCGCAGCTGGATCGAGTTCTGGAATGCCGACAACCCGATCTACGTGAATGACCGGCACAAGCTGCTGCATTACCGGGGCATCGCGTCCGATATCCGGGATCTCCTGCCGGGCGAGGACGACACTGTCCTCGATTTCGGCTGCGGCGAGGCGCTCTCGGCCGGGCTTGTCGCCGCGCGCTGCCGCAAGCTGATCCTTGTCGATGCGGCGCCGAATGTCCGCGACAAGCTTGCCGCGCGGTTCGGCGAGATCCGCGCCATCCAGATCCTCGCGCCGGAGGATCTCCCGGGCCTCGCCGATGGCAGCGTCGACCTGCTCGTCGTGCATTCGGTGGCGCAATATGTGTCCAAGCCGGATTTCGCCACGCTGATCCATGATCTCGCCCGGCTGCTTCGCCCGGGCGGCACGCTGATCCTCGGCGATATCTTGCCCGTCGGCCTTTCGCCGCTGGTCGATGCCCGCGCGCTGCTCGCCTTCGGCTGGCAGGGCGGCTTCCTCATCCCCGCCCTGGCCGGCCTAGTGAAGACGGCCCTGTCGGATTACCGCCGGATCCGGCAGGAACTCGGCCTGACCCATTACGAGGAAGCCGAGATCCTCGCCTTGCTCGACAAGGTCGGGCTGACGGCGCGCCGGCTGGAACGCAATCTCGGCCACAACCAGGCGCGCATGGCCTTTGCTGCCGTCCGCTTCAGCGAACCGCCGGCCGAGTGAGCCTTCACGCCCGGTCGCGGAAGCTCCAGTACTTGTGGGCGAAGAAACTCCAGAGCAGCACGATGCCCGTCGTCAGCAGCTGCGACGGAATATAGTGCCAGTCGAGGAGGCGCAGGAACACGCTCATCAGGGCCGTCGTCAGCCCGAGCCCGATCAGCGCCACCACGGCGAAGCGCCAGCCCGCCTCCAGATGGCCGCGTTCCGCCTCGTAGGTGAGCAGGCGGTTAAGCCCGTAGGACAGAAGCCCGCCGGCGAGATAGCCGGCCATGGTGGCGAGCACGGCATCGATCTTCCGCCATTCGACGAGAAAAATCAGCAAGCCGTAATGGACGATGGCTGCGAGAATCCCGACGCCGAAGAACGACTTGAACTGGCGCAGCAGCCGGCGCCAGCCGCGCTCGGGCGGGAGGGTGGCATCGCTCACGCGCCACCCCGCGACCAGGGACCGCGCTTCTCGACAATCTGCGGCAGCGATTCGCGATCCCGGATCGCCTGCGGCGGGCCGAGCGGAATCTGCCCGCCGGCATAGGCCTGCAACGCCTGGATGCGCTTGGTGATCGAGGGATGGGTCGAGAAGATATCGGCGAAATCATCCGGATCATTCTCGATGCACATATCCATGATGCCGGAGGGCACGCCCTCGATATCGGCGCGCCCGGAAATCTTGAGCAGGGCCGAGATCATGGCATCCGGGTTCTTGGTCAGCTCCACCGCCCCGGCATCGGCGAGATATTCGCGGCTGCGCGAGAGCGAGAAGCGGATCAGGACGGCAAGGAACCAGGCCAGCAACATGATCACCGCCCCGACAAGCAGCGCGAGGCCGCGGCCCTTGTTGTCGCTGCCGCCGCCCCCGCCGAAGCGGAACCGGCCGCGGACAAGCAATTCCCCGAAGAACGAGATCACTCCGGCAATCAGCACGGCGATGATCATCAGCCGGACATCCTGGTTGCGGATATGCGTCAGCTCATGCGCGAGCACGGCCTCCAGCTCGGCATCGTCCAGCGCCTCCATCAGCCCGGTCGTGACGCTGATCTGGTACTGCGCCTCGGTGACACCGCTCGCAAAGGCATTGAGCGCCGGGCTCTCGATAATCGCCAGCTTGGGCACCGGCATCCCGCGTGAAATGCACAGCGTCTCGAGCAGGTGGAACAGGCGTGGATGACTTTCCCGCGTCACCTCCTGCGCACCGGTTGCCCAGGAGATCATGGCTGTGTTGAAGGCGAAGCCGATCCCCACCCAGACAGCGGCCAGTGCGAAAGCCACCGGCAGGTAGCCCCAGAATTGCCGCCAGGCATAGGAAAGGATGCGGTTGAACGGCGCGTTGAACCGCGCGGCATCGAAAGCCAGCGTCAGCGCGAAGGTGACGGCCGCGACCAGCACGAACAGGCTGGCCAGCAGGAACCAGGAGCGCCAGCGGTTGTTCCGGATATGGGTGTAGAGGCCGAATGCCTGCCCCATGGCGTTGCCCTTCGCATGGAGGGGTGGCGGAGCGGCCCGGAGGACCGCAGCCTCCGCCCCGGAGGTCCTGCAGGACGATGACCGGAAGGCGGCATGCCGCCGCCATCCGGGACCGGCCGGCGGTCAGAACTTGACGTTCGGCGCCGTGTCGAGCTGCGTCCGCGCGGTTTCGCCGACATCGAAGAAGGTGCGCTCGGTGAAGCCGAAATTCCGTGCGACGAACACCATCGGGATCGACTGGATCGCGGCATTGTATTCGCTGACGGCATTGTTGAAGAACCGGCGCGCGGCCGCGAGCTTGTCCTCGATCGTGCCGAGCTGGGCCTGCAGGTCGAGGAAGTTCGTATTCGCCTTGAGGTCCGGATAGGCCTCGGACAGCGCAATCAGGCGGCCGAGCGCGCCTGAAAGCCCTTTCTCCGCCTCCGCCATGTCAGCCGGGCCCTGCGCGCTGATTGCGGTGTTGCGGGCGCGGATCACCGCATCCAGTGTCTCCTTTTCGTGGCTGGCATAGCCTTTCACCGTCTCCACCAGGTTGGGGATCAGGTCATGCCGCTGCTTGAGCTGGACATCGATATCGGCAAAGGCCTGGTTGGCCCGCTGGTTCATGGCCACGACGCCGTTGTAGCTCATCAGCAGCCAGCCGATGACCAGCACGATCAGCCCGAGAATGACCCATTCCATCGTCACGTCTCCTTGTTGAGGCCCCGACCGGGCTCAGCGCTTCACAATCTCGACCCGGCGGTTCTGCGCCTGCCCGGCCTCGGTTTCGTTGGTTGCCACCGGCGAGGCCATACCGGCCCCGAACGGCGTCAGGCGGCTGGCGCCGATCCCCGCAGCCGTCAGCGCCTGCACGACAGCCTGGGCGCGGCGGCGGGACAGGTCGACATTGTAGTCGAACCCGCCCTTGGCGTCGGTATGGCCGGCCACGACGATTCCCACCTGCGGATTGGCCTTAAGATAGGCCACGATCTGGTCGATCTGCGGCCGGGATTCCGGACGGATCTCGGCCTTGTTGAACTCGAAGGTGATGCCATAGAGCGCCGCGCGGCCCTGGCCGTCCAGCGCGCTTTTCAGGGCGCCGGCATCGAGCACCTTGATCTTGTCGCTCTCCATCGCCTTGCTCTCGAGCACATCGACCAGCGAGCGCACCTCGCCGCTGATCTCGACCGAGAGCACGGCCACGACCGATTCGGCGCCGTTGCCATCCTTTTTCCGGGCGATCAGATAGGTCTGGCTCTCCCAGTTCGAGGGCAGGCCGCTGCCCTTGTGGGCTTCGGTCACGGCGAACCAGAGATCCGAGCCGCCGCAATCGCGCATCCGGCACAGGAACAGCGTTTCGAAGCCCTGCGCCTGCAGGCGCTGCTCATAGTTGCGGACTACTTCCAGCGAGGAACGTCCCTGCGGTCCCCGATAGAGCTGGCGCAAGGCCCGCCCCTTGATCTCGACACTGTTTTCCTCGGTCAACACTCGGGAATTGTTGAGCTTCTTGATGGGAAGACGCATTTCGTCATAGTCACGCGCCTTGTGATAGGCGATGAACGACCCCTCGTAGCGTCCGGCAAGGGGATGATCCCGCGAGCCCTGGACGTCCCTCGTCGGCATGCTCTGCGCATGGGCGGCACCGGCAGACAGGCCAAGCATCAGGGCCAGGCCCAGTCCATGCAGGGGGTTGAGGCGTTTAGAGGTCATCATCCGGGTCTCCGCTGGATTACTGTGGCAAAATTCATCGGCGCGATAAAGCGCGTGGCAGCCCTGATGCCGCAATTCGGCGGTTCCCTTCTGTGTGATGGCTCACTTTCCCCTTGGCCATCCGGTTTTGCTTGTCTATAGCGGGCGTCTAGCAGTCAAAACCACAGCAATCCGCCACCTGGCGCCGCATGAAACGCGCCCGGGATCCGGCGGGGTCGCGCAAAAATGGCCCGGAACCATGCCCAAACGTCAGGATATCCACACCATCATGATCATCGGCGCGGGGCCGATCGTCATCGGTCAGGCCTGCGAGTTCGATTATTCCGGCACACAGGCCGTCAAGGCACTCAAGGCCGAGGGCTACCGCATTGTCCTCGTCAATTCCAACCCGGCCACGATCATGACCGATCCGGAGCTGGCCGACGCGACCTATGTCGAGCCGATCACCCCGGAAGTGGTTGAGAAGATCATCGCCAAGGAACGGCCGAAGACGCCGGCCGGCAGGAAATTCGCCCTTCTCCCGACCATGGGCGGCCAGACGGCTTTGAATTGTGCGCTTTCGCTGCAGAAGATGGGCGCACTTGCGAAGCATGACGTGGAAATGATCGGCGCCACCGCCGATGCGATCGACAAGGCCGAGGACCGCGAGCGCTTCCGCGAGGCCATGACGAAGATCGGCCTCGAGACGCCGAAATCCCATCACGTGAAGACGCTGGGCGCGGCGCTCGACTGCCTCGAGGATATCGGCCTGCCGGCCATCATCCGCCCCTCCTTCACCATGGGCGGCACGGGTGGCGGCATTGCCTACAACAAGAGCGAATTCATCGAGATCGTCGAGCGCGGCATCGATGCCTCGCCGACCAACGAGGTCCTGATCGAGGAGAGCGTCCTCGGCTGGAAGGAATACGAGATGGAGGTTGTCCGCGACAAGCGCGACAATTGCATCATCGTCTGCTCGATCGAGAATTTCGACCCGATGGGCGTCCATACCGGCGACAGCATCACCGTGGCCCCGGCCCTGACGCTGACCGACAAGGAATACCAGATCATGCGCGACGCCTCGCTCGCGGTCCTGCGCGAGATCGGGGTCGAGACCGGCGGCTCGAATGTGCAATTCGCCGTGAACCCGGCGGATGGCCGGATGATCGTCATCGAGATGAACCCGCGCGTCTCGCGCTCCTCGGCGCTCGCCTCGAAGGCCACGGGCTTCCCCATCGCCAAGGTCGCGGCGAAACTCGCCGTGGGCTACACGCTGGACGAGATCGAGAACGACATTACCGGCGGCGCGACGCCGGCCTCCTTCGAGCCGACGATCGACTATATCGTCACCAAGATCCCACGTTTCGCCTTCGAGAAATTCCCGTCGAACGACCCGAATTTCGGCGTGCTCACCACTTCGATGAAGTCGGTCGGCGAATCGATGGCCATCGGCCGCACCTTCCACGAGAGCCTGCAGAAGGCCCTCCGCAGCCTCGAGACAGGCCTTGACGGGCTGGACGAGATCGAGATCGAGGGCCTCGGCAAGGGCGACGACAAGAACGCCATCCGCGCCGCCATCGGTACGCCGATGGCCGACCGGATCCTCAAGGTCGGGCAGGCCATGCGCCTCGGCTTCTCCGACGAGGAGATCCATGCCGCCTGCAAGATCGATCCGTGGTTCCTCGCCCGCCTGCGCGAGATCATCGACATGGAAGCGCGGATCCGCGCCCATGGCCTGCCGCAGGATGCGCATAATTTCCGCGCCCTGAAGGCCCTCGGCTTCTCCGACCAGCGCCTCGCCAGCCTCGCCGGGCTGGAGGTTGCCGCCGTGCGCGAGCGCCGCATCGGACTCGATGTCCGCCCGGCCTACAAGCGCATCGATACCTGCGCGGCGGAATTCGCCTCGCCCACCGCCTACATGTATTCGACCTATGCGCCGCCCTTCGGCGCGAGCCTCGCCGACGAGGCCCAGCCGAGCAACCGCAGGAAAGTGGTCATCCTCGGCGGCGGTCCGAACCGGATCGGGCAGGGCATCGAGTTCGATTATTGCTGCTGCCATGCCGCCTTCGCGCTCAAAGAGGCCGGCTACGAGACGATCATGGTCAATTGCAACCCGGAAACGGTGTCGACGGACTATGATACGTCTGATCGGCTCTATTTCGAGCCTCTGACGGCCGAGGATGTGCTCGAGATCCTCGAGCGCGAGAAGCAGAACGGCACGCTTCATGGCGTGATCGTCCAGTTCGGCGGCCAGACGCCGCTCAAGCTCGCGGCGGCGCTCGAGGCCGCCCGCGTGCCGATCCTCGGCACCTCGCCCGATGCGATCGACCTGGCCGAGGACCGCGACCGCTTCAAGCGCCTGCTGGACAAGCTCGACCTCAAGCAGCCGAAGAACGGCATCGCCTATTCGGTCGAACAGGCCCGCCTCGTCGCGGCCGATCTCGGCTTCCCCTTCGTCGTCCGCCCCTCCTACGTGCTGGGCGGCCGCGCCATGGCGATCATCCGCGAGCGCGAGGCCTTCGACGATTACCTGCTCGGCACCCTGCCCTCGCTCATCCCCTCGGATGTGAAGGCGCGCTATCCGAATGACAAGACCGGCCAGATCAACACGGTGCTCGGCAAGAACCCGCTGCTCTTCGACCGTTATCTGGCGGATGCGATCGAGGTCGATGTCGATTGCCTCTGCGACGGCAAGGACACCTTCATCGCCGGCATCATGGAGCATATCGAGGAAGCGGGCATCCATTCGGGCGATTCCGCCTGCTCGCTGCCGCCGCGCTCGCTCTCGCCGGAGATCCTGGCCGAACTGGAACGCCAGACGCGCGAAATGGCCCTCGCCCTCGGCGTCGGCGGGCTCATGAACGTGCAATACGCGATCAAGGACGGCGAGATCTTCGTCCTCGAGGTCAATCCGCGCGCCTCGCGCACCGTGCCCTTCGTCGCCAAGGTGATCGGCGAGCCGATCGCCAAGATCGCTGCCCGCGTCATGGCCGGCGAGCCGCTCGGCGATTTTGGCCTGCGCCCCAAGGTGCTCAACCATGTCGGCGTCAAGGAGGCGGTCTTCCCCTTCGCCCGTTTCCCGGGCGTGGATACGGTTCTGGGCCCGGAAATGCGCTCCACCGGCGAGGTCATCGGCCTCGACCGCAGCTTCGGTGTGGCCTTCGCGAAGAGCCAGCTCGGAGGCGGCACCAAGGTGCCTTCGCAGGGCCGCGTCTTCGTCTCGATGCGCGATGCCGACAAGGACCGCATCCTCCCGACCATCCGCATGCTGGTGGAGGAAGGCTTCACCATCGTCGCGACCACCGGGACCCAGCGCTTCCTGGTCGAGCATGGCCTGCCCTGCGAGCGGATCAACAAGGTGCTGGAAGGCCGGCCGCATATTGTCGATGCCATCAAGAACGGCTCGATCCAGCTGGTCTTCAACACCACGGAAGGCGCACAGGCCCTGACCGACTCCCGCTCGCTCCGGCGGGCGGCCCTCTTGCACAAGGTGCCGTATTATACCACCTTGGCGGGGGCGATTGCCGCAGCCGAGGGGATTCGGGCCTACCGGGCCGGAGACCTCGAGGTCCGCGCGCTTCAGGAATACTTTGCCTGAAACGGGTCCGGGCTGCAGCGCCGAAACCGGAACGGCCGGTCTTGCCGGCCCTTGATCATATTCCTCCCCGCCGGCGGTGCCCGCATGGCGGGGAGATTGTTTAAGGAGAACCCGCCATGGAACGCATTCCGATGACGGCCAATGGCTACCGGATGCTGGAAGAGGAGCTCAGGCACCGCCAGACGGTCGAGCGCCCCCGCATCATCCTCGCGATCCAGGAGGCCCGTGCCCATGGGGATCTCAGCGAGAACGCGGAATATTCCTCCGCCAAGGAAGCGCAGTCGCTCAACGAGGGCCGGATCGGCGAACTCGAGAGCCTGATCTCGCGCGCCGAGGTGATCGAGGTCTCGAAACTCTCGGGGAACACGATCAAGTTCGGCGCCACGGTGAAACTCGTCGACGAGGATACCGAGGAAGAGAAGGCCTACCAGATCGTCGGCGATGTCGAGGCTGATGTCCGCAGCGGCCGCGTCTCGATCTCCTCGCCGATTGCCCGCGCCTTGATCGGCAAGAAAGTCGGCGATACCGTCGAGGTGAACACGCCGGGCGGAGGCAAAAGCTATGAGGTCGTGGAGATTTCCTTCCGTTAACAGCGCCTTCTGGCTCGCTCTGGTGCTGGCGGTGGCATCCCCGCTGCCGGCAGCGGCCCAAGGTGCTCCGCGCATTGCGGTCGAGGCTGGTGGCATTGGCCTTCCGGCCATTTCCGCCCATATCCGCCGGAGCCTGCCGCGCGCCCTCGCCCGCGAAATCGCCGGGCAAGGCAAGCCGTTGCCAGCCGGCACGCGCCTCGTTGTCCGGGTGACACAGGTGTATCTGTCCAGCGATCCGTCCCCCGGTCTGCGTGGCGGTTTTGGCAGCTTTTCTCCGGGTGATGCCATCGACGGCGAGGCGATCCTGCTCGACAGGCAGGGCCGCCTCCTCTCCCGCCGGGCCGTGGCGGGCCGTTCACCCTCGAATTCAGGCGGTTTTGGCCCCGCGCCCTATAACGAGCCGCGCCGCGTCGAGGCGCTGATCGGCGCCTTCGCCTACTGGATCATCCGCGAGATGTGAGCCCTCTGGCCGGCCGCCTCAGCGCGGCAGGCCGGGAACCGGCACAAGCCCCTCGTCCTTCAGCTTGCCCAGCGCCAGAGCGGTGCGGACATTGCGGACATTCGGCGTTGCCGTCAGGTCGCCCACCAGAACCTGCAGGCTGGGCAGGTCCTTCGTCACGCATTTGAGCAGGAAGTCGATATCGCCCGAGAGCGTCCAGCATTCGCGGATGCTCGGCCAGAGGCGGATGCGCTCGGCAAAGGCGGCGAGATCGCCCTCGGCCTGGCTGGCGAGATGGACGAAGGCGAAGCACACCACCGAATAGCCGAGTTGCGGCGCATCGAGCATGGCCCGGTAGCCGCGGATAAAGCCGGCCTCGCGCAGGGCATGGACCCGGCGCAGGCAGGGAGGCGGCGTCAGCCCGACCCGGCGCGCCAGTTCGACATTGGTAAGGCTGCCATCAGCCTGCAACTCGCCGAGGATTTTCCAATCGATGGCATCAAGTTCGAGGGATTTGAGCATTGGAGACCGATCTGAAAGCAATCCTGCCCGCCTGATCCTGCATAGGCAGAGGCCACGCAAAAAGCGAGAGGGCGTTGAAAAAACGTCATGGAAACAATTCTGGCATTTCCGGCAACCCGGACGCTTCCTTATCCAGCAAGGCAGTGGCAGGCCTCAAGCCGATTCGGTGGACAAGTCGCGCCGGAGCGTGGATAACGCCGGGCGCATGAGCCACGCCGCCAGCACGCATGGGACAGACCCTGCCGCACCCCTCGAGGTGCTTGCCCCCGAGATGGCGGATGCCCGGGTTATGGCCGCCGCACAGGGCCTTGCCTGCTGGATCCTGACCGATGGCAAGGCCGGCGACAGGGCGCATGCCCTCGGAATTGCCGAACGCCTCGGCCTCGCCATCGAGGAGCGGCAGGTTGCCCCCCGCGCGCCCTGGTCGTGGCTGATGCCGCGCCTGTGGCGAATCCCCGGCCTTGCGATCGACCCCCGCGAGGCGCCCGGCCGGCCGGGCTCGCCTCTCGCCGGCCCCTTGCCGGACCTCGTCATCGCCTCGGGCCGGCGGGCGGCGGCCTATCTGCCGGCGATCAAGGCCGCCAGCGGCGGTCGCTGCTTCACCGCCTTCCTGAAGGACCCGCGCACTGGCCCGGCCATCGCGGATTTCCTCTGGGTCCCGGAGCATGACCGGCTGCGCGGCCCGAATGTCATGGCAACCTTGCTCTCGCCGCATCGCTTCACGCCGGAGCGACTGGCTGCGGCGGCTGCCGCGCCGCCGGCCCCGCTTGCAGAATGGCCGGGCTATCGCGTGGCTTTGCTGCTCGGCGGCAACAGCAAGGATTTCACCTTCACCGAGGCGGATATTGCCGGCTTCCTGCGCCGGCTCGACCGCATGATCGCCAGCGGCGCCGTGATCCGCGCCACCCCGTCGCGGCGCACGCCACCGTCCCTGCTCGAGGCCGTGCGGGAGCGGCTGGCGGGTTCGGGCGGCTGGATCTGGGATGGCCAGGGCGAGAATCCTTACCCCGCTTTGCTGGCCTGCAGCGAGGCGATCATCGTGACGGCGGATTCGGTCAACATGGTCGGCGAGGCGTTGGCCACCGGCCGCCCGGTCCATCTCGTCCGGCCGAGCGGGGGATCACGGAAAATCGACCGGTTTCTCACAGAACTTGAAGAGATCGGGGCGATCTGCCCCTTCTTTGGCCGGCCGGTCTTGTATAGCTATGAGCCAATGGATGCCACGCTGGCCATCGCCACCGCCCTGGCCCGGCATCTCACGGAATTTCGAAGCCGCCTGCCGCGGCAAGCCGCCTGGAGTCACGCATGAGCACCCCCACCCGCCACGCCAAGGTCATCGTGATCGGTTCCGGCCCGGCCGGCTATACCGCCGCGATCTACGCCGCCCGCGCCATGATGAAGCCACTGCTCATTTCCGGCTTCGAGCCGGGCGGCCAGCTGATGATCACCACCGATGTCGAGAATTATCCCGGCTTCGCCGAGGCGATCCAGGGCCCGTGGCTGATGGAGCAGATGCGCGCGCAGGCGGAGCATGTCGGCACCGAGATGGTCGCTGACTATATCACGTCTGTCGATCTGCAGCGTCGCCCCTTCCGCCTCACCGGGGATGGCGGCGCCACCTACACCTGCGATACGCTGATCATCGCCACCGGCGCCAAGGCGAAGTGGCTCGGCATCCCGTCGGAGGAAAAGTTCAAGGGCTTCGGCGTCTCGGCCTGCGCGACCTGCGACGGCTTCTTCTATCGCGGCAAGGAAGTCGTGGTTGTGGGCGGCGGCAATTCGGCGGTCGAGGAAGCGCTCTACCTCGCCAATCTCGCCAGCAAGGTCCGCGTCATCCACCGGCGTGACAGTTTCAAGGCCGAGAAGATCCTGCAGGAACGTCTCTTTGCCCATCCGAAGATCGAGGTCATCTGGGATTCCGCCGTCGAGGAGATCTGCGGCCAGCAGCAGCCCCCGGGTGTGACCCATCTCCGCGTGAAGAACGTGAAGACCGGCGCGATCAGCGAACTGAAGACCGACGGCCTCTTCGTTGCGATCGGCCACCAGCCGGCTTCCGAACTCTTCGCCGGCCAGCTCGACATGAAGGAAAACGGCTACCTCAAGGTGGTGCCGGGCACGACCCAGACCAATGTTCCCGGCGTCTTCGCGGCTGGTGACGTGGCGGATGACGTGTTCCGCCAAGCTGTGACGGCGGCAGGCCTTGGCTGCATGGCCGCGCTGGAAGCCGAACGTTACCTCACCGCCCATGCCCCTACGAAGGTGGCTGCCGAGTAAGGCCGGGATTCCTCCCCATTAAACCTGCGACAAGCGCCCACGGGGGCATTGCCGCAGGGCACGGCTGTGCCATTATGCCAAAAGCGCATAACTGAGCCGCCAACCAAGCGCGGCCGCAAGGGGAAGTGCCGTGGATTGGGATCGCGTCCGAATTTTCTACGCCGCCGCAGAAGCCGGCAGCCTCACCCGGGCCGGCGAGGTGCTGGGCCTGTCGCAATCCGCCGTCAGCCGGCAGGTCTCCGCGCTGGAATCGGAACTGGACGTGCCGCTCTTCCATCGCCATGCCCGCGGCCTCGTGTTGACCGAGCAGGGGGAATTGCTGTTCCGCACGGCCCGCGAGTTGGTGACCAAGCTCGAACAGACACGCGCGAGCCTCTCGGACAGCCGCGAGAAGCCGAATGGCGAGCTCAAGGTCACGGCGAATGTGGCACTGGGTGGCAATTGGCTGACGCCCCGCCTCTCCGAATTCCTCGACCTTTACCCCGATATCCGGCTGCAGGTGATCCTGACCGATGACGAACTTGACCTCGCCATGCGCGAGGCCGATGTCGCCTTGCGCCTGCGTGCCCCCGTCCAGGCCGACCTGATCCGCCGGCGGCTCTTCGCGGTGCATTTCCATGTCTATGCCTCGCCGGACTACCTCAAGCGCTTCGGTGCGCCGCGCGTGATCGGCGATCTCGACGAGCATCGGCTGGTCGCGTTCGGCGGCGATATTCCGGGCTATCTCGAGGATGTGAACTGGCATTGCACCGCCGGGCGCGAGCGTCGCGAACCGCGTATCCCGGCCTTGGTCGTCAATTCGATCACGGCCCTGCTCCATGCCGCCAACAGCGGAGCGGGCATCGCCGTGCTCCCGGATTACGTGGTCGACCAATCCTCGGCGCTGGTGCAATTGCTGCAGGGCGAGACCATGCCGCATCTCGATTGCTACCTCGTCTTCCCCGAGGCGCTGAAGCAGGTGGCACGCGTCCAGGTCTTCCGCGATTTCCTCGTCAGCAAGGCCCAGCGCTGGGTCTATTGAGGCCGTTTCTACCCTGAACCAACATAGGCCGAACGGCCGTCCGAGCTTATGCGAGGGTCTTCTGCCGACCGGCGAAGCCTCGGGCGGCAGGGAAAAGAACTCAGGCCGAATGGCCGTCCGAGCCTATGCGAGGGTCTTCTGCCATCCGGCGGAGCATCGGATGGCAGGGAAAACTCACGCCCAGAGCCGCTCCTTTTCCAACCCCTTGTAGAGGCCGGCCACTTCACTGGCATAGCCGTTGAAGAGCTGCGTCGGGATACGGTTGTTCGTGCCGAGCACATTCTCGGTGGCCTGACTCCAGCGCGGATGCGCAACCTCCGGGTTCACATTGGCCCAGAACCCGTATTCCGCCGGCTGCAGCGCTTCCCACAGGCCCTTCGGCCGCTGGTCGGTGAAGGTGATGCGCCTGATCGACTTGATCGACTTGAACCCGTATTTCCACGGCAGCATCAGGCGGATCGGTGCGCCATACTGCTTGGCAAGCACCTTGCCATAGGCGCCGGTGACCATGAAGGCGAGTTCGTTGCGCGCCTCCTCGATCGTGACACCCTCGGTGTAAGGCCACGGGTAGAACGGCGCACGCTGGCCGGGTGCCATCTTCGGATCAAAGAAGGTTTCCATCCGGACGTATTTCGCTCCCGAGAGCGGCTTGCAGTAATCGACGAGCGCCTTCATCCCGAAGCCGGACCACGGCACCACCATCGACCAGCCCTCGACGCAGCGGAACCGGTAGATCCGCTCCTCGCGCGGCATGGCCATGATCAGGCTGTCGATCGCCACCGGGCCGGGCTTCTCGACCATGCCGTCGATCTGGATATCCCAAGGCCGCGTGACAAGCTGCTGCGCCGCCGCCGCAATGCTCTTCGAGGTGCCGTATTCGTAGAAGTTGTTGTATTGCGACGCGAACTTCTCATCCGTGACCGGGCGGCCCGGATCATAGGCAGCATTGCGCGGATAAGGATGCTGGGCATCTGTCTCGGCCTGTGAGGCGGCGCGGGCCTGGCCGGCCGCCAGCATGGCCATCAGGCCGGCGCCAAGCCCGAGGCTTTCGCGGCGCGACAGGAAGGCCGCTTCCGGCGTTACAGCGCTTTCCGGCAATTCCCAGCTGCGGCGGCGAATGATGTGCATGGCTCTCTCCCTCGGGCTTGCTCCCTGGCCCTGGCCCGGGAGAAGACCTAGCGCAGCACGGCCTCGCGACATAATCACGAGACCGTGCCCGGGAGGAGCGGCTTACGCAGACGGCTCGCGCAGCATCCGGCGCAGCACCTTGCCGACATTGGTTTTCGGCAGGGAATCACGGAAATGGATAACCTTCGGCACCTTGTAGGCGGTGAGTTCCGAGCGGCAATGCGCCCGGATCGTCTCGGCTTGCAGGTCGGGATCCTTCTTGACGATATAGGCCGCGACAGCCTCGGTCGATTGCGGATCCGGAACGCCGATCACCGCCACCTCCAGCACACCCGGATGCCGGGCGATCACGTCCTCGACCTCGTTCGGGTAGACGTTGAAGCCGGAGACAAGGATCATGTCCTTCAGCCGGTCGACGATCTTGAACGTGCCATCCGGAAGCTGCACGCCGATATCGCCGGTCCGGAAGAACCCGTCCGCCGTCATGACCTTCTCGGTCTCGTCCGGCCGCTGCCAGTAGCCCTGCATCACCTGCGGCCCGCGCGCGCAGATCTCCCCGGCCTCGCCCACTGGCACCGGCTTGCCTTCGGCATCGCGCAGGTCCATGTCGGTCGAGGGAACCGGGAACCCGATCGTGCCGGAAAACTCCTCCAGATCAACGCGGTTGACCGTGAGGATAGGCGAGGTCTCCGAAAGCCCGTAGCCCTCGATGATCGCGCAGCCGCTGACAGCCTTCCAGTTTTTCGCCACGGCGCTCTGGGTGGCCATGCCACCGGCAACGCAGAATTTCAGGTTGGTGAAATCCACCGTCCGGATATCGGGATGGTTCGCCAGCGCATTGTAGAGCGTGTTCACGCCCGACATCAGCGTGAAGCGCGACTTCTTCAGCGTGGCGATGAAGCCGGGAATGTCGCGCGGATTGGCGATCAGCAGGCAGGCCGCCCCGATCTTCATCATGTAGAGGCAGCAGCAGGTCAGGGCAAAGATGTGGTAGAGCGGCAGCGCCGTGACCATCACGTTATCCGGGATGGAATTCACCGCCGGGCCGAGCCACATTTCAGCCTGGGCGACATTGGCGGAAATGTTGCGATGCGTGAGCGTGGCGCCCTTGGACACGCCGGTGGTGCCGCCGGTATATTGCAGGAAGGCGATGTCATCGAGGCTGATCTGGACCGGCCGGAGCCCGGCACCGCGCCCGACACGCACAACGTCCTCGAACCGGATCCCCTGCGGCAGCGAATAGGGTGGCACAACCTTCTTCACATACTTGGCCACGAAGGACACGATCTTGCCCTTGAAGCCGAGCAGGTCGCCGGCCGAGACGATCACCACCTTCTTGAGCGAGGTATGGGGCAGGGCCTCCGCGACAACATGGGCGAAATTCTCGAGAACGAAGATCGCCTCGGCGCCGGAATCATTGAGCTGGTGGATCAGCTCGCGCACCGTGTAGAGCGGATTGACATTCACCACCGTGAAGCCGCCGAGCAGGGTACCGAACATGGCCGCCGGATAGGCCATGACATTCGGCATCATCATGGCGATGCGATCACCCTTCTGGAAGCCCTGCGCCTGCAGCCAGCCGCCCACCGCCTCGGCCGCCTCGCCGACCTGCCGGTAGGTCAGCGACTTCCCGAAGCTCTCGAAGGCGCGGCGATCCCCGAAGCGGGTGATTGAATCGCGGATCAGGGTCGCGAGATCGGGCAACCTCTTGACGTCGATCTCGGCCGGGACATCGGCTGGATAATGTGCAAGCCAGGGCCGCGACGGCATCGCGTGCATGGACATGGTTTCGACCTCCCCTTGATGCCTGGAACCAGGCGCGTCCGGCTTGTGCTCGCCGATTGTTCATATGTAAACCAATGCCTACTTACCATCGAAGGGTAGTTTGTCCAGTGGTTCTGGCAAGCGCTCCGGCAACAATTTCGGCTGGAGGCGGATTTCAGTCTCTGCGGCGCCGGAAAAGACCGATCAGGCGCCCGTCAATCACCAGCAGTCCGGCGGCGATGATGGCGAGCCCGAGAAAGGCTTCCTCCTCCAGCCTCTCGCCGAGGAACAGCGTGCCGAACAGGATCGCGGAACAGGGGATGAGCAGGGTTACGAGCGAGACATTCGTGGCACCGGCGCGGGCGAGGATGCGATAGAACAGCGAATAGGCGACGGCCGTCGAGAGAAGGCCCAGACCGACAATCGCGCCGATCGCCGTCAGGCTCGGCGCAGGCCCCGAAAACGGCGCATCGACCATGAGCGCCAGCGGCATCAGCGGCAGGAACGCGAAGGTCTGCTGCCCCGCCGCCATGGCCAGCGGATGGGCGCCGGGCACGATTACCTTCCGGCCGAAAATATTGGAGAACCCGTAGGAAAGCGACGCGCCGAGACAGGCAAGGAGGCCGATCAACTCGCCCGCACCGGCACCAAGACGGTCCCAGAACAGCACGACGACCCCGGCAAAGCCGATCATCACGCCGGCCGCCCGCCTCGGGTCGAGCCGCTCGCTGGCGAGGAAGAGATGCGCCAGCACCATGGTGAAGATCGGCGTCGTGGCATTGAGAATCGAGGCAAGTCCGCTCGGCACGCGGGTCTGCCCGAAGACGATCAGGCAGAAGGGCAAGGCACAATTGAGGATCGCCATGCCAAAATAGGCCTTGAGCGAGGCTCGGTCGAGCGGGAACGGGATGCGCATCACCCGCAGCGCGAGATGCAGGGCCAGCCCGCCCACCAGCACGCGGAAAGCAACAACCGTAAAGACCGGCAATTCGCGCAAGGCAAGGGCGTTGAACAGGTAGGAACCGCCCCACAGCATCGAGAGCAGGACGAGCAACGCCCAATCGCTGGACGACATGGAAGGCGTCTGGCGCGAGGCACCAGCCGGCGGGTCGATCGTGGCCATGGAAAATCCGGAATCAGGTCAGGTTGGCCGACCCTCGCATGGCAGGCAGGGCAATGCCACCCGTTTCCGCCGGCCCCTCAGCGCAAGGCAAACCGGGTGCGGAAGCCGCATTGCCACCAGTTGCGCGGCTCGCCGGTATCGATATGCACCGACTTGGTATGGCAATAGGTGCCGACGCCGCCGGCCCCCGGCAGGCTGCGGAGATAACGGGCCAGCCGGGCCCTCTCGACCCCCGGCACGAAGAAATCCGCCGCCATGCACCGACGGTGATAGGAGTTCCTCCGCCCGCGGCTGCGCTGGCCCGACGTGATGACCGGAGTTGCACCGAAATGGTCACCGGCCTGTTTCACGAGGCGCAGCAGGTCCGGCTGGAGGCAGGCAATATCCACCGCATCGGTCTGCTTCTCGACGAGAGTCGGCTCCGGCGTGCGCTCTTCCTCGGCCTCGATCTCCTCGGTGGTCGAGGGCTGCGTGACGATGGGCAGCGAGATGATCCGCATGTTGGGTGTCAGCTCGATATCCGGTTCGTCCGGCAGCGCGGCGACCGCCGGCGGCGCGGCCGGGGGCTCCGCCTCGGCAGGTGGCGCAGTGCCGGACGGTGCAGGACCGGCTGCAGAAGGCGCCGGAGGGGCCGGAGTGCCGGTGGAAGGGATTGCCGGCGCGGCCGGCGCCGTCGCCTGGGCCGGGGATTGTGGCGCGAAAAAGGGCCGCGGCGGCGGCAGCGGCGCCGTCACCACCGGCAGGCGCTTGCCGGGATCGACATCGAGCACGGGCGGCGTCGCGCCGGGCTGGAGAGGCTGCTGCGGATCGGGTTGCGGCTCCGGTTCGTCATCGGGCGGGACGGACGTCGCCGTCATCGGATTTTCCTGCGCCAGCGCAGCCCCGGTCCGGGCATCGCCAAGCCGGAACATGTCGCCGTGAAGGGCCATGCCTGGCAGCAGCACGAAGAGGCAGGCCAGCAGCGCCGGCAACACAAGTCGCATCAAGGCAAGGCGCGGCGATACCCTCATGGTGCGCTGCGCCTTGCCGGCCGGTCTCAGGCGATCGATGCGCAGAAGCGCTGGATGCGCCGGCATGCTTCTTCCAGCGCCGCGTTCGACGTGGCGTAGGAGACGCGGAAATTCGGGCCGAGGCCGAAGGAAGAGCCATGCACCGTCGCGACACCCTCGGTTGCGAGCAGTTCCATGACGAAATCCTCGTCGGTCTCGATGACCTTGCCGGACGGGGCCTTCTTGCCAATCAGCGCCGCGCAGGACGGATAGACATAGAACGCGCCTTCCGGCTTCGGGCATTTCAGCCCGCTCGCCTGGTTGAGCATCGACACGACGAGGTCACGCCGCTCCTCGAACACCTTGCGGCTCTGCGGGATGAAATCCTGCGGCCCGTTGAGGGCTTCCACGGCCGCCCATTGGGCGATCGAGCAGGCGCCCGAGGTCTGCTGGCCCTGCACCAGTTCCATCGCCTTGATCAGCTTGTCCGGCCCGGCAGCATACCCGATCCGCCAGCCGGTCATGGCATAGGCTTTCGACACACCGTTCATGGTCAGCGTGCGGTCCATCAGGCCCGGCTCGACCTGGGCCGGCGTGGTGTAGACGAAATCCCCGAAAACAAGATGCTCGTACATGTCGTCGGTCAGGACCCAGACATGCGGATGCTTCATCAGCACATCCGTCAGCGCCTTGAGTTCGGCGCGGGTATAGGCGGCGCCCGAGGGGTTCGACGGCGAGTTGAACATGAACCACTTCGTCCGGGGCGTGATGGCGCGGTCGAGTTCTTCCGGCGTCAGCTTGAAATTGTTCTCGATCTTCGTGGTCACATAGACCGGGGTGCCGCCGCAGAGCAGGATCATTTCCGGATAGGACACCCAGTACGGCGCCGGGATGACAACCTCGTCGCCCGGGTTGATCGTGGCCATGAAGGCATTGAACAGCACATGCTTGCCGCCCGTGCCGACGATGGTCTGCGTCGGCTTGTAGTCGAGCCCGTTCTCGCGCTTGAACTTGGCGGCGATCGCCTCGCGCAGCGGCACGATGCCCGGAACCGGCGTGTACTTCGTCTCGCCGCGCTGGATCGCCGCGACGGCTGCATCCTTGATATTCTGCGGGGTGTCGAAATCCGGCTCGCCGACGGAGAGCGAGATCACATCCTTGCCTTTGCCTTTGAGATCCCGGGCCATCTGGGTGATCGCGATCGTCGCGGACGGCTTGATGCGGGACAGGGCATCGGCAAGAAAGGCCATGGTCGGGTTCTCCGTTGGAGCGGTTGCAGGACGCCGGGCTTTCACAAAACCGGACAGGCATCCGGATGGCTGGCCAAGCGCGGCCCCACGCTTTATGTCTGTTGCCCCGAGGCATCAAGCTGAAACCGGGCAAAAAGACGGCGCCCTCCGTGCTTTTTTGGCCTTCGCGCCGACCCGGGCAGGAAACAAGGAGAGGAACCGCCGATGAAATCCCGATTGACCCATCCCAACCGCCGTCATCTTCTCGCCCTTGCCGGCGGCATCGTGGCCATGCCGAGTATCCTCCGGGCGCAGGGCGGTTTCCCCTCGAAGACCATCACGCTCGTGGTGCCCTATCCGGCCGGCGGCCCGACCGATGTCATCGCGCGCCTTGTCGCCCAGGCCATCGAGGAGCCGCTGAAGCAGAAGGTCATTGTCGAGAACAAGGCCGGTGCGTCGGGCTCGATCGGCACGCGCGCAGTTGCCACGGCCGATCCGGATGGCCACACGATCATCTTCGGCAACAACCAGACGCACGGGAACAACATGTTCCTGCTGAAGGACCCGGGCTATGATGCGATCCGGGATTTCGCGCCGCTGGCCGGCGCAGGCGCCTTCCCGCATGCCCTCGTCGTCAAGAACGCGCTGCCGGTGAAGTCACTGCCGGAACTGGTTGCCTATGCGAAGGCCAATCCGGGCAAGCTGAATTACGGCTCGACCGGCGTCGGCTCCGGTTCGCATCTCTCGATGGAACTGCTGCTCAAGCGGACCGGCACGACGATGCAACATGTCCCCTATCGCGGCGCCCCGCCGCTGGTGCAGGACATCATCGCCGGCACGATCGACGTCTCGCTCTCGACATTGCCGAGCGTGATCAAGCAGATCGAGGCTGGCCAGATGCGCGGGATCGGCGTTGCCAGTGCGAAGCGTCCAGGCCAGGTTCCGGAAATCCCCACCTTCCGCGAGCAGGGCATCACGAATGCCGATGCAGAATCCTGGGCGGCCTTCTTCGCGCCGGCCAGGACGCCGAAGCCCGCGCTTGACATGCTCTCCGGCGCCATCGTCGCGGCATTGAAATCGGCCCCGGTCGCCGAAAAAATCACCGCCCTGGGCTTTGCGCTGGATGTGCGCGCTCCAAATGACTTCGGTGCCTACCTGAAACAGGAAATCGACACCTGGGCGGATGTCATCAAGACGCTCGGCATCAAGCCGGAATGACGCTGAGGCGCCGCCCCGCAACGAGGTGACCATGTCCCGGACCGCCCTCCGGGCCGCATCCCTGTGCGGCCTTGCCCTGCTGCCCGCCGCCGCCCTCGCCGCCGCACCCGATGAACCCCGGGTCGAGGTGGTCGTCCGGGGCCTCGCCAACCCGTGGGGCATGGCCTTCCTCCCGGACGGGCGGGCCCTCGTTACCGAACGGGCGGGGCGGCTGCGCATCGTCAACCTGCGCACCGCCTCCCTCTCCGGGCCGATCGGCGGGCTGCCGCCCATCGCGGCGCGGGGCCAGGGCGGCTTGCTCGGCCTCGCGCTCCACCCGGATTTCGCCCGGACGCGCGAGGTCTTCCTCTGCTTTGCCGAAGCGCGGGATGGCGGCATCGGCAGCTCGGTCTTCCGGGCGAAACTCTCCGGAAACGGGTCGATGCTGGAAGAGGGCCAGGTCATTTTCCGCCAGAACCCGGCCGGCTCGACGACGCGGCATTTCGGCTGCCGGCTGGTCTTCGACCGGCAGGGCCATCTCTTCGTCACACTGGGCGATCGCGGCAACATGGAAGCCGAGGCGCAGAACCTCGCCAACCATATCGGCAAGGTCATCCGCATCCGGACCGATGGCAGCGTGCCGCCCGACAACCCCTTCCTCGGCCGGGCGGATGCGCGCCCGGAAATCTGGTCCTACGGTCATCGCAACGTGCAGGGCGCGACGCTCCATCCCGAAACCGGCCAACTCTACACGATCGAGCATGGCGCGCGTGGCGGCGACGAAGTCAACAGGCCGGAAAAGGGCAAGAACTATGGCTGGCCCGTCATCACCTACGGCATCGATTATTCCGGCGTGAAGATCGGCAGCGGCACCCATCGCGAGGGCATGGAGCAGCCCCTCTTCTACTGGGATCCCTCGATCGCGCCGTCCGGCGGCACGTTTTATACCGGCGACAAGTTCCCCGCCTGGCGCGGCCATCTGCTGACGGGGGCCCTCGCCGCCGGGCTGATGGTGCGTCTGGAATTCCGCAACGGGCAGGTCACCGGTGAAAATCGCTATCTCGAAGCCCGGCGGGAGCGGATTCGTGATGTCGTGCAGGGGCCGGATGGCTATGTCTATCTCCTGACCGACGAGAGCGACGGCCAGATGCTGCGGCTTGTCCCGCGCTGAGCCGTACCGGCATCAGCCGAAGCGCAACTTCATGCCGAGAATGATCCCGACCAGCACCAACGTGACGAGATTGGCCCCGATCAGCGGCCAGGACACGATCAGCAGGCCATAGACCAGCCAGAGCACGATCCCGACTGCCAGCATCACATACATTACCAGCGAGAGTGACCGGGTGTCGCGTGTCCGGATCACCTTGATCGCCTGGGGCACCCAGCACAGGGTGGTGATGACGGCAGCGACACCGCCTATGAGTTCCACGGCAACGGACACAGGGCCTCCTTCGCGCTTTCCGCCTGACTGCCCTGTCTCACGATTCGCGCCAAACACCATCGGCAACCCAACCGGCTGACATCCGGGCCTGCACGGTTTTTCACCAGACTGCCCCGGATATGACCACGCATCCCGAGCGATCCAACTATCGCAAGTTGCAAACTTCTGAAAAATCCCGCTTGAAAGTTGCAACTATAGACGAAATCACGGCGGTTTAAGCATGTCTTAGGGGTTGCATCGGATCCTTGCGCCAGCCGTTATTATTTTATGGAATTCCGATGCAGCACCTCACGATCCGTCAGAATCTCGGGCTTCTCCTCCTGGTTCCGCTGCTCTCGGCAGTTCTCTCGCTCTGGCAGATCGCTCCGGTCGCCATTGACCAGCTCGCCCGGGCCCGGCTGCTCGATATGGGGATCCGGATTGCCGGAGTTTCGACGACACTGATGCACTCCCTCCAGGCGGAACGCGCTGCCGCTGCCGGCCTGATCTCGGCCACGGAAGGCCGCTCGACCCATCGCAACCGCTTCGTGCAGATGCAGGACGGCACCGACAAGGCGCTCGAGGCATTCATGGAGCTGGTCGAGGAGGCCGGCAAGGAGCCGGGGCTCACCACCGGTGTCGAACGGCTGAAAGCGGCGCGGACCAAGATCGTCGACAACCTTAAGGTCATTCGCGAGAAGGTCTTCGGCTCGAGCGCCGATATGGGCACCATGCTGCTCGCCTATAGCGAGATCATCGACGAGTTGTCCTCCGGCGCCTCGGCGCTCAGCGCCACCTCAAGCAACGAAGCCATTACCCGGACCCGTCAGGCCCTCGATGCCCTGCTCCTCGCCAACGAAAATCTCGGCATCGAGCGGGCCATCGGCGCGGCGCTGATCAACGAGGACGGGCTCGACGACACCCTGCGCGATCGCTTCATCGGCACGATCCGCCTGCATGACCGTTTCCTTGCCCTGTTCGAGGCCGCCTCGGCTTCGCTCGAGGGCTTCGTGCTGGACAGCTATCTCCCGCCTGCCGCGACGGCGAGCTTCCTGCAGAAGCGGCGCGATCTTCTGGAATCCACGCGCAGCCAGACCAAGACGAACATCACCTCGGAAGAATGGTGGACCCTCACCGGCCAGCGGACCGATGCCTATAACGCCATGCTGGCGGCGGTGACGGATCGCCTCAAGGCCCTCGGCGCGGCTGAGGGACAGGCGGCCTGGAACCAGATGGCCCTGATGATCGGCCTGCAGCTCCTTGCCGTTCTGCTCGGCGTCGGGTTCACGGCCTGGGTGGGCGCCTCGCTGTCGCGGCCGATCCGGCGGGCCTCGGATGCACTGGAACAATCCCTGCGCGGCGATCCGGATGTCGTCGCGCCGCCGCCGATGTCGGCACGCAGCGAGATCGGCCTGATTTCGAACGCAGTCGGCCGGTTTATCGAGGCTGCTGCCGAGCGCCAGAAGCTCATCGATGAGCGCGCCGCTGCCGAGGCGCGGCTGGGCGAGAGCCGCCGCACCATCCTCCAGCAGATGGAGCGCGAATTCAACGAGGCGTCGCAGACCGCCACTGCCACCCTCCAGATGGCGGCCGCCACGCTCAACGAGAAGTCGATCGCCATGCTCGGCACC
>JAPZUD010000002.1 GCA_027533425.1 Beijerinckiaceae bacterium
TCCTGCTCCTTCAGTATCCCGATGATCTGCTCTTCTGAAAAACGTGATGGCTTCATCCGTCGTCTCCTTCGCGACGGACTCTACTCATTCCTGGAGGAAGTTCAGGGTCTCAGGTCACCCGTGATCGTTGAGCAGCCGAATTCAGCTTGGGTCAACCACAGCCGTCATCATCAAGCTGATTGAGTCCGGGCCCTAGTGCAAGAAAGGTACGATGCTGGACAGACTGGCGTCGCTACCAGGGTGCGTCGTGCGCCATGCTTGGTAGTAAAGGTTTCATCGGCTCAACTCATCGCCGTTCGCAGTCCATCAATGACTCGCACCACGCGAGAGAAAGCGCACGGCAAGACTGCCAAAGACAATACCTAAATAGCAAAAATGAATGTTCATAAGGACAATTGCGACACCGAGGACCCTTGGCGCTTCGTTCCTATCAGATATCAACAATATCAATTGGACCGTTACAAAAACAAATAATAACGATCTTATAAGTGAAAAGCGCATTATCTGGAATGCTTTTAATTTTTCTGAACTCGTTACTGCTGTTACAACAACCAAAATGACTTGAAGTGCAATTGATAATGTTATTATCTCATATTTTCCTTTTTTCCAAATACAGAAATAATAGGCCAGCGCAACAGGCCCAACAAGAAGACAAAAAATTGCAGTCGGAAACGCCTTTAGCTCGTCTGTGAATAGGAATTTAAATAAGTGCTCTCGTATTTTCATTGATGTATCCGAGCTCAAGACAGCTCTATCATGCATTGTAGCGATCGAAGAGATCAATACTCTCTGGCAGATGATGACGTAGCGCAAAAGGATAAACACGCAGCGCTTAAAACGGCCTTACCAGGATATCCACGTGGGGAAACCCGGAAATTCGCTATAGATATCAGTAAGCGATCACATCCCGCAAAATCAGGTTAAGTCATTGATATTCCATCCATGTGGCTCAACAGCTCGAGGAGCCAAACTTTCCCCGCCCAAGTCCCTGGCGTTAGATGCGTGGCGCATACGCAATGGGCCCATCACGTTTTGTTGGATTTTTCGACGGTCACACCCGGCCTGGTTCTGCGTGACGCGGGACGCCAGACGGGATTTCCCGTCATAGACATAATCCGCCCGAACGCTCGTGCCGATCGCCACCCGCGCAATCCTTCCCGCAGCCGAGATCGTGTAACCCTACTGCGTCGTCCCGCGCGTGTCCCGCGTCATGTTGCCAGCGGCATCGTAAGCGAAGGCGCGCAACGTCGTCGTACCCTGCTTCACAGTGGCAAGGAGGCTCGTGTTGGCCGTATCCACTTCCTGCCAAGCGGAAGATTTCGGATAAGGGCTTGAAATGCCGGAAAATGCGGGATTGACCCATGCCATCGAGGGTGGCCGCACCCGCTGATGCGGCAACCCGAATTCCCTCTAGGACCGGCACGCGATCGCCATTGGGGCCAGCGGTCGTCAAACCACGTCAACAGGCCGGACACATGACCGATCCCTGTCCCGAACCAAAGCCCAACTTAAGCCCCTGACCAAAAGGAGCCGTCCACACGTGACAGTGCGCTTACTTTTTCCTTCGATCCCAAATTTTCTGCCTCAAGTCGTCAAAGACATAAGACGCTATTGCAAGATAAAAAAGCAAAATAGAAGCAAAAACCGAAAACCATTCAAATGGTTGTTGACGCACGAAAACATCCCATGCGACCAAAGATAGCGCTGGGAGGCATGGCGCAGTCAAAATAGTTGGCGAACGCCACCACGCCCTGTTCCTTTCTACCAAAATTACCAAAAAAAATATTCCTACAACAAATATAAATAAACCAGAAATTATTATTATCATGAGCTAAAATCCCATTTCTTTAAGAGCCGCGCCAACAGGCGATGTATTTTTGCAATTGCAATTACTTGTTCCAAACTGATTACCTAACGGGCGGTACTTCGGTTCAAGCCAATAACTTGCGTTGACCTTGGCTAGGCTGCCGATGCCAAATCCAGCCGCGGAGCTTCCCCAGCCTCCTAGCGGCTGCCCGGAAATAAGTGACTTTGTGGTATCTATAGCAGCTTTAATTGCCCCAGGAAATTTTGCTCCAACCAGCCCGCCAAGTGCAACCTGGCTAAGGTCAATACAATTGATTGCGTCTCTCCAATTCATGCCCTCAAGAAGCATATTCGATCCAAATTCGATTGCTGCACTTCCAGCCATGCCACCGAGGATACCTAGTTGGGGCGCAAACTGCCCCGTCGGGTCCGTTAGATCCATCGGCTTCTGCCCTGCAAACCCATACACACTCGGCCCGTCGCTGAGCAGCGTGGTGAGCCCCAACGGATCCGGCTGCGTATACCGCCCGAGGGTCGCATCGTAATGGCGGTGCCAGTTATAGGCGAGGCCGGCCTCGAGCTGGAACCATTGGCCGGGGAAGCGGCTGTCATTGGCGGCAGGGCCGACAATCTGATGCACCGCGCCGAAGGGCTCATATTGCGCGCGCCACACCCAGGCTTTCGCGGCGTTGGACATCGCCACGGGGCGGTTGAGATGATCCGCATGAACCCAGAACAGGGTCGGGTTCGTGGTGCTCGTTGAGCCATCGAGAACCGCGACCGGCAGATCATCCATCCAGATATATTCCCGGACGGTGGTGCCGGTCGCATTCACCTCGGCGATCACGCGGTTGTCGTTATCGTGGAACAGGCGCTCGACAGGCTTTGCCGCGAAAGTGGGAACCGGTTTCGCGCAGCAAAGCCGTGAGAAAGACACTTTTCCGGCCCCGGCCTGGTTCTGCGTGACGCGGGAAGCCAAACGGGATTTCCCGTCATAGATGTAATCCGCCCGAACGCTCGTGCCGATCGCCACCCGTGCAATCCTTCCCGCAGCCGAGATGGTGTAAATGTACTGCGTCGTCCCGCGCGTGTCTTGCGCGTGTCCCGCGTCATGTTGCCGGCGGCATCGTAGGTGAAGGCCCGCAACGTCGTCGTGCCCTGCTTCACCGTCGCAAGACGGTTGGTGTTCGCGGTATAGGCATAGCTATGGGTGAAGGCCGTGCCCGAGGTTGGCGTGCGCACCTCGGTCAGGCGATTGCCAACCTTGTCATACGTACAGGCCCGCGTGCCATAGAGCCCAAGGCTGCTTATGATAACCTTACCGCAAGGCGGATGGCAAAGCCCATGCCATAGCTAAAACATACCATGAAAAATATATCCTCCGCTATTCTAACATCCCCATCACCAAAATAGTCTTTGAAAAAAATCAATATAAATAAAATTGTTTCTGAAACGCCCCAATACTCCTTCTTATTCGCCGCCTCCCAATAGATGCGAATAACAAATGCACTCCACACAATTAGGGTGGCTATCCAAAGCATTATTTATTTCCCTAATTCAGAAGAAGGGCACCCAATTGAGAATTTTTGGTCCTTGCAGTGCTGACCCTCCGTTATATCCGACGGGCGGCGTGATTTGATTTACAGAGCCCGCAACGAAACTGTTGAAGGCTTGGTACCCAATATACGGTTTTATCCATGGTTGACTCCGGTCTTTTATTAAAGTCCCAAGACCAGGAGATACAAATCCGAAAGCAGCAGCAACTGCTACATCAATAAATTCAACGCATGCAAAAGAATTGCGCCAACTAAGACCTCTGTAGTATTTATTATAAATTACTTGCGTTCCAAGATTCCAAAGCGCTCCTCCCAAGGCAGAGCCAATTCCAAACTGTCCTGTCGGGTCTGTTACCTCAAGCGGCTTCTGCCATGCATACCCATACACACTCGGCCCGTCGCTGAGCAGCGTGGCAAGCCCCAACGGATCCGGCTGCGTATACCGCCCGAGGGTCGCATCGTAATGGCGGTGCCAGTTATAGGCGAGGCCGGCTTCGAGCTGGAACCATTGGCCGGGGAAGCGGCTGTCATTGGCGGCAGGGCCGACAATCTGATGCACAGTACCGAAGGGCTCGTATTGCGCGCGCCAGACCCAGGCTTTCGCGGCGTTGGACATCGCCACGGGGCGGTTGAGATGATCCGCATGCACGAAGAACAGGGTCGGGTTCGTGGTGCTCGTTGAGCCATCGAGAACCGCGATGGGCAGATCATCCATCCAGATATATTCCCGGACGGTGGTGCCGGTGGCATTCACCTCGGCGATGACGCGGTTGTCGTTATCGTGGAACAGGCGCGTGGTGCCGGCGCCGGCCTGGTTCTGCGTGACGCGGGACGCCAGACGGGATTTCCCGTCATAGACATAATCCGCCCGAACGCTCGTGCCGATCGCCACCCGCGCAATCCTTCCCGCAGCCGAGATGGTGTAATTATACTGCCGCCCAATCTATCTGCTTTGAAATTTACAATTCGCAAACTAATCCGTAACCTGTGTATCTACCTCCCGCATCTAAGCATTTATCTATACGGTATTGGACTATCAAAGTCACGATAAATATCAAAAAAATTAAAACTTTGACATTTCTTTTCATCAGACTCTATCCATGAAACCGCGCAAACGGTATGGGCTGCAGGATTTATTGTAAAACGCCTGAGGCACGGATCCATAAATTCGTCCCATAACGTTTTTGCATATTAATCAGCCTCTGAGTCTTTCTGTGTGACGACTTCCGCCCCTCCGAAATCATCGTGCTTCGGCATGCTCAAGGCTGATCTTCAGCCTAGCTCCTGTTGCTGCTGCGTAGCGCTGCAAGGCTTTCATGGACGGACTCACCTGCCCGCTTTCGAGCTTGGCGACATAGGACTGCGAGGTCTTCATCTTCTCGGCCACCTGAGCCTGGGTCATGTCCGCTTCAGCACGGGCCCGGATCAGCGCCTCGGCAAGGGAGAATTCCTCAGCCATGGCGTCATATTCGGCACGGACATCGTCGCGCTTCAGAAGCTCCTTCTTCAGATCATCGAGACTGGTCATTTCACATCCTCTGCTCGCTTCAAGGCGAGCTCTATTTCCCGTCGTGAGGTTTTCTGCGTCTTCTTGGCAAAGACCCGGACCACGACGACCCGCTTCGGCTTTGCCACCACATAGAGAGCGCGGGAAATGCCATCCCGGCCCTTCATGCGCATTTCCCAGAGAGGTCCCTCAATATGCTTCACATGGGGCTCTCCGACGCGCTCAAGCCCCACCGCCTGAATCAGGTCGCCAATCCGCAAAAATCGGGCAATCTGATCGGACGGCAAAGCGCTAAGCTCAGCCATCACCACATCGTTCAAGACCTCAATCTTCCACATGTTAATATATCAAATCTGACGTTAACGTTCAAGGGTCGCGCTCTGCATCAATGATGCTAGAGGTGGCCAGAAAGATAAAGACGCAGCGCTTAAAGCAGCTTTACCCGGATATCCGCGTGGGGAAGCGCCGAAATTCGCTATAGATATCAGTGAGCGATCTCATCCCGCAAAATCGGGTTAAGTCATTGATATTCCATCCATGTGGCCCGACAGCTCGAGGAGCCAAACTTTCCCCGCCCAAGTCCCTGCCGCCAGACGCGTGGTATTTCCACGCCCGGATCATCATCGAACGACAGCTCACCGACGGCGGTTCCCGGCCTGGTTCTGCGTGACGCGGCTCGCCAGACGGGATTTCCCGTCATACGTGTAATCCGCCCGAACGCTCGTGCCGATCGCCACCCGCGCAATCCTTCCCGCTGCCGAGATGGTGTAATTATACTGCGACGTCCCGCGTGTGTCCCGCGTCATGTTGCCGGCGGCGTCGAAAAACTAAATCAACCCGCGCCTTTCAAGCCAATCGAGAAAGTATTTCAGACCGAACAGGTATGCAATAACAATTGCAAAGGCAATCAAATCGCCGAACAAAGAACGGAACCACCCTTCTGGCCCGCCTCCCGCTGCAAGACCGAGAATCATGAACCCAACTATTCCAAGAACGCGGCGCCTCGTGAACCACGTCATCGGCTGATGTACGACTTACTGCCGTCTCCATTTCTAGATTCTGAAGTGGCGCTAATTTCTTCAACTGTGCCGACAGATGTCAACGAATTCGAAGCTGTTGAGACACTATCGGAGGAAAAATTTTTGCACACGCTGTTGTCGCCCCTTAAGTTTCGGTCGCTACATCATCTTCCGCAGCAATTCCGCATCTCTCGCGTTGCTCCGCAGGATAAACTTGCGACACTTGAAGCAGCCTTAATGGGGTATCCGCGTGGAGCCGAGCGGAAATTCGCTATAGAAATCAGTGACCGGTCCCATGCCGCAGAATCGGGTTCAGTTCCTGATTTTCAGACGATGTGGCTCGACCGCTCGAGAAGCCAAGCTTTCTTCGGTCCTGTCTGGGTTTCCGGAGGCCGATGACGCCCAAGCCCCCTCCCCTGAATGCAGAATGCCCAATACTGAAATCTGGACATCCTAACGCAAAGCGCTAACTGAAACGGGGCAAGGCGCGTGCCGGGTTGAAGGGCTGCAATGACGTCTCAAGACAATAATCTCGTCGCGCCGGTGGCAAAGCCCGGCATGTTGCAGCGCGCATACGATTGGGTGGTCTCCTACGCGAATCACCCGAAGGCGGTTTGGGTGCTTGCTGCGATCTCTTTCATTGAAAGCTCGATCAGCCCCATCCCCCCGCTGCCGCTGCTGATCCCGATGTGCCTCGCGAACCCGAAGAAGGCCTGGCACTATGCGATGGTCTGCGCGATGTCCTCGGTTGCCGGCGGTTTCGTCGGATACGCCATTGGCTACGGGCTTTATGAAACGCTCGGCCTCTGGATCATCTCGCTTTACGGCCTCGGCGACAAAGCAGCTGAGCTGCAGAAAAGCACGCATGATGCGTGGTTCTGGATCCTGATCACGAAGGGGCTGACTCCGATCCCATTCAAGATCGCAACCATCATGTCGGGCTTCCTGCATTTCGATCTGCTGAAATTCACGTTCGCGACAATCGTCGCCCGCGTCACGTTCTTCTTCATCTTTGCGGCCGCACTCCGTGTCTATGGCGACAGGATCCGCGAATTCATGGAGAAACAGCTGAAGCTTGCGACCTTCATCCTGCTGTTCTTCCTGATCGGCGGCTTCTTCGTGCTGCCGCTTGTCCTGTAGGGATTGGAGCAGATCGGGATCGACCCGGCCGCGCGGAAAGACAATCACGCGGCGCTCAGAGCCGCTTCAACGGATATTCGCGTGGGGAAGCGCCGAAACTCGAGACAGATTTCAGTGAGCGATCTCATCCCGCAAAATTGGGGCGAGCCCTTGTTTTTCCATCAATGTGGCTCGATGGCTCGACGAGCCACTCTTGTTTCCGACACACGCAGCACTGAACCCGGGCATGCAACATGCTCAGGACCCAAGCCTGCGCGCGTCGCCGATGCCTCTGCTGCATCTGTCGGCTTTCGCCTTTCGTCACACCGTCTCCGGGGGCGGCAGCCGTTGACCGCGATACGACAGGTTCACTTGGCAAGCGATTCGTCTGCCTCGAGGCGATAACCGAGGCCACGCATGGTGTGAATCAGGCGGGTCGCGTGCCCGTCATCGATCTTGGCCCGCAAGCGTGCGATGTACACGTCCACCACATTGGTCAACGGGTCCTCGTTCATGCCCCAGACATTCGAGATGATGCGCTCGCGGCTGAAGAGCTTGCCCGGCGCGCTCATCAGCAGTTCGAGGAGCGCGATCTCCTTGGCCGTGAGCGCAATCGGGCGTCCCGCGCGCGTGGCTTTCATGGTCGACAGGTCGAGATCGAGATCGGCGACCCTGAGCACCTTCGGCGCCAGATCGCGAAACTCCCGGCCGCGACGCGCAAGGGCTTCGAGCCGGGCAAGCAACTCGTCGAAATCGAACGGCTTGCAGAGATAGTCATCCGCGCCGAGTCGCAACCCGGCCACGCGATCCTCGACGGTCGACAGGGCCGTCAGCATCAGCACCGGCAGCTGAATGTTCTGGGCGCGCAGAGCCTGACACACATCGAACCCGGTCATATCCGGCAGCATCAGGTCGAGGATGACGATGGTTGCCCCGCCGCTGGAACGGAATTCCTGCCAGGCCTCCTGCGCCAGCGCGATGCCCTCATGCCCCTCCCGCGCGACGCGGATGCGCATGCCCTCGGCGCGCAGCCCGCGCTGCAGAAAATCGGCAATGCGCCGGTCATCCTCGATCAGCAGAATGTTCATGACGCCTCCCCAACCGGCGCGAGCGGAAGCGTTACGATGGCGACGGTCCCCTCACCGAGAATACTGGTGAGCCGAACCTCTCCTCCATGCCCGCGCGCCAGCATCCGGGCAATCGGGAGGCCGAGTCCACTGCCATCGGTGATGTGGTCCTGTGCGTTCGGGGCCCGGAAGCCGCGCTCGAAAACCTCTTGCAGGGCATCCGGCGCGATGCCGATGCCCTGATCGCGAATGGAAAGCTCGACCGTGGGAGGTTCTTCCGATCCTCGCTGCGCCGCGAGCTGCACAACACCTCCGGCATGCGAGTAGCGGATGGCGTTGTCGAGCAGCACCAGCAGGATCTGGCGCAGGCGATCTTCATCGCCGAGCATCGACAATCCGGAAGGCCATCGCCGTGCCTGCAGATGGATACCGCGCGCCTGAGCCATCGCGGTGCCGAGCGAGACGACCTCCTCCAGCACGCGGCCCAGATCGACCGGCTTGTGGCGCAGCGAGAGGGAATCGATATCGCTGCGGGCCATGGTCAGCAGATCGTCGATGGTGGATCCGAGCTGCCGTGTCGCATCCTCGATGCGCCGCAGCGACTGGCGATACTCTTCTGCAGGCTTCTCAGCTCCGCGCAAGGCCACCTGCGCCTCGCCACGAATGGCTGTTGTCGGTGTACGCAATTCATGGCTGACATCGGCAAAGAGCTGACGGCGGCGCGCTTCCGCCTCCTTCTGCGTGTTCAGCGCGACAGTCAGCTCCGCCGTGCGGCGCGCCACCTGCACCTCCAGGGCCTGGCGGGCCTCGGCCTCGCGCACGCGATGGGCGGCCAGCTCCTCCGCCATCGCATTCATGCTGCGCGCGACCTCGCCGAACTCGTTCGAGGCATCGAGCGGAATACGATGGGTCAGGCGCCCTTCCCGTAAGGCCGCCGCGCCCTCTGCCAGCGCCAGCAGGGGCGCCCGAAGGGCACGCGTGAAGCCGGCGGCAAGGACCAATGCGGCGAGCACGAGCGACGCCGTCGTGGCGATCCAGAGACGCCTCAGCCACGCGAGCGTCGCATCGGTGTCGGCCCGCTTCTCGCGCAGCGAGACATCCTCGCGGGCAAGACTATCCCCGAGAAGAACGCGCAGATCGCGCCCTTCGGCATTGTCGAAGAGGTCATTGGCGAGGCGCCAGGCGGCACCCGTGTCCAGGCCCGGCGCAGGTTGATTGAGACTCGCAAGACCACGAGCGAGCTGGTCAAGGCTTCCCCGCAGAACGGTCAGCGCATCGCGTCGCTGGGCCTGCCGCTGCCGCGCGGCCGGCCCGTCATCCAGCAGCATGGCCTGCTCAGCAAGGCCATTCAGCCGCTCAAGCGTGTCCCGCATGCGCTGGAGCAGAAGATCGCGCTGATCATCAGATGTACTCGCGCCGAATTGCCGCTGGGCCATCCAGTTGCGCAATTGCTGCTTGTCGAACCAGAGTGCCGTGAACCCCTGCTTGATATCCGCAGCCACGCGCCCGCGCAGGACATGATGCTGGGCGAGGCCCACGGCCCAGACGGCGAAACCGCCCTGCAACGCGGCAATGGTGGCGAGTGCCGCGAGCGCCAGCGTGATCCGACGCCGGAAGGCACTCGATCGTTGCGCAACCGGTGACTCTGTCATCTGTTTTTCATCTTGGCGTCAGGCTGTGCTCATCCGCCCGTCAAGCCGGTGTCAGCCGCCCTTGTTAGAACCGGATCGCTCGGCGAACGCAAGTTCGTCGCGAAGCGAAAACCGGGAAGGAACCCAAGACCATGCAACGCCGCTCTTCGATGCTCTCTGCCGCTCTTCTTGCGATCGTGCTGCCGGCCGGCGCCGCTCTGGCGCAGGGTGCAGCGACTGTCGTGAACCAGTCGATTGCCGAAGCCGAGGTTCTCGGCGCCCAGAAGGCCTGGTGCGAGGCGCTCGTGAACATCAGCCGCACCGGCGAGACGCAGGGCCAAGCTGCTGCCAAGGCGCTCGCGGAGAAGGTGATCGACGCGGCCTACGGCTACCAGATGGGCGCGGTGCTCTTCAAGCCGACGCTGACCGTCGCGCCGCAGACCTTCCGTACGACGCGCGCCGGTGCGCTGGCCTATTTCGTGGGTGGCGACCAGGCCTTCCCGAAGGATACCGGTTTCGCGCTCAAGGGCTGGACCAAGTGTGAGGTCGCCAACAGCGCGATCTTCATCGCCGGGGATTCGGCCACGACGATGGGCAATGTCATGATTACCGGCAAGGACGGGAAAGTCACCACGGTCGACAAGACCTGGAAGTTCGTGAAGGACGACGCCGGCAAGTTGCGTATCGTCGTGCACCATTCCTCGCTGCCGTTCAGCGGTTGATCCCTGCCGATCGGCGATCCGGAGGGGCGCCTTGCGCAGGCGCCCCGTTTCCTTGTCCAAGGCTTCCAGGTCACGATTGGCGATGTGGCCGTGCGGCCTCCGAAAGCGGGAATCGTGGCCGAGGCCCGTGACCGCCGGATTGCCGTACCGCCCCCGTGTAAAAAGCGGACTTTTCCTCTAACTGCGCCCTTTCGGTCGATAACCGCTTTCCCATCCCCGTTTCCGCCCTATTGTGAGGCGTATGATGGGCGCTCAATAACGAAAAGACGCGCGATGGGTCCCTCGACGCCGAAGTTCAAACACATGCTGGCCCATGTCCTCGGCATCGACATCCTGCGCCCTTCATTTGTGGCGCGGCTGCTGTCTCCGGTGCGGGCGGGCTTGACGCGGATTTCGTGGGCTTTCGGCCCTGCAAGGGACGCAGCGCGGCGACGCTTCCGGAGGCAGAACCCGACGCAACCTGAGAACGTCGCCCTGCCGGAACGGCACAACCGCGCCGACACTACCCGCTTTCGCACGATCTTTCTCTCCGACCTTCATCTCGGCACCCGCACGGCGCAACCTGCCCGCGTCCTCGACTTTCTGAAGAAGCACGATGCCGAGACAGTTTATCTGGTCGGCGACATCATCGATGGCTGGCGGCTGCGCCATTCCTGGTTCTGGCCGAGGATAAACGACGAAATTGTCGCGCTTCTCCTTGCCAAGCAGCGGGCCGGCACCCGCCTCGTCTATCTGCCCGGCAATCATGACGAGTTCATGCGCGACTTCTATGGCCGGCCCTTCGCCGGAGTCGAGGTGATCGAAGAGGTTGTCCACGAAGGCGCCGATGGCAAGCGCTATCTGATCTTGCACGGCGACAAGTTCGACGTCGTGGTCGCCCATGCCCGCTGGCTCGCGCTCCTCGGTGACGGCGCCTATCGTCTGGCCATCACGCTCAATGGCCAGGTCAATCGAGTGCGCCGTGCCTTCGGGCTGACCTATTGGTCCCTTTCGGCCTGGGCAAAGCGAAAGGTAAAGAACGCCGTCAACTATCTCGGCGAGTTCGAGATGCAAATGACCGCAGAGGCCAAGCGCGTCGGTGCCGACGGCGTCGTTTGCGGGCATATCCACCATGCTGTCATCCGCGACATGGATGGGGTGACTTACATGAACTGCGGGGATTGGGTGGAAAGCTGCACCGCGCTCGTCGAACATGGCGACGGCCGTTTCGAAATCATCGCCTGGAGCACCCAATCGCGCACCGAAGCGGATGCCGCCGCCAAGGCCGCCTCGGATGCGATCCAATGCGCAAAGGCTGTGGCCTGATGCGCCTTCTGGTTGCAACGGATGCCTGGCGTCCTCAGGTCAACGGCGTCGTGCGGACGATCGAGGAGACCGCGCGCGCCGGAGCGGATTTCGGTGTCGAGACGGTCCTGCTGACGCCGGAGCGCTGGCGGACCGTGCCGCTGCCTTCCTATTCCGAAATTCGTCTGGCTCTGGCCTTGCCCGGCGCAGCGGCGCGCGCCATCGAGGCCGAGCGTCCGGACGCCGTCCATATCGCGACGGAGGGGCCGATCGGTCTGATGACGCGGCGCTGGTGCCTTGCCAAGGGAATGCCCTTCACCACCAGCTACCACACGAAGTTCCCGGAATATCTGCGCGCACGCATCCCGGTGCCGCTGGCATTGTCTTACCGGGCGCTGCGGCGCTTTCACGCCCCGGCCCGCACGGTGATGGTCGCTACGCCAACCCTGAGGCGCGAACTCGAATCTCGCGGCTTCGACAACCTCGGCTATTGGTCCCGAGGAGTCGACACGACTCTCTTTCATCCCGCGCGACGCGTTGATCTCGGGTTGCCCGGGCCCATTTTTCTGTGCGTCGGCCGGATCGCCGTCGAGAAAAATGTCGTTGCGTTCCTCGAGCTCGACCTGCCCGGCACCAAGCTGGTCGTCGGCGACGGGCCGGACCGTGCCGAACTCCAGGCACGATATCCGGCGGCCCGGTTTGTCGGCGCCAAGCATGGCGAGGAACTGGCTTCCGTCTTTGCCTCTGCCGACGTTTTCGTCTTCCCCTCGCTGACGGACACCTACGGCCTCGTGCAACTCGAGGCGCTGGCGGCAGGAACACCGGTGGCAGCCTTCCCCGTACCGGGCCCCATCGACGTGCTGGGGGATTGCCCGGCGGCCGTGTTGTCGCCCGACTTGCGCGCTGCAGCCCTGGCCGCACTCGAGAAGCCGCGCCATGCCGCGCGCGCCTTCGCGGAACGTCATACCTGGCATGCCTCGGCGCGCGAGTTCTTCGGCCATGTTGCCCGTTCGGTCGGCAGGCCGGAGCCGGCGCTCAATCCGGCAGGCTGAAATCCCATCGGATGATGAGGCGCGCCGGCACCAGGTTTTCACGGCTTTCCGTTCTGATCCCCGGCTCAGCACCCGAGTCTTTCACCCGACACTGCTCCGTCCGGGGGGCCGGGCAAAAAAGCTGAACGCGCCTTGGGGAAAAAAGCGGGGTTTCCGACCGAAATCGATCCAGCTCGATTATTTCATATTGCCTATTTCGACTTGCGATCTATTTTTCAAGCAACAAATAAAAAAGAAACGTGCCGGGGAGAACGGCTTTGGTTGAGGGGAAGAACAGCCCGGACATCCGGCTGGTTGGCGATGTCGCATCGATTGCTGCCGTCCGTTACGGTTCGAAGACAGCCTATTCCGTCGTGATGCCGAACGGCATGTACGGCAAACTGAGTTTCGAGGCGATCGACGCCCTCTCGGATGATTTCGCCGTCTATCTGCGAGAGGAACTGGGGCTGAAGGCTGGCGACCGCGTCGGGCTGCAGGTCCCGAACAGCCTGACATTCCCTATCGCTGCCTTTGGCGTCGCGAAAGCCGGGCTGGTTCTGGTGAATACCAACCCGCTCTACACGGGCACGGAAATGGGCCGGCAATTCGCCGATGCCGGCATTCGAGCCCTCATCATCGTCGACATGTTCGCAGACAAGCTCGACGAGGCTTTTGCCATCCACCCGATCGAGCATGTGATTGTGGCGGCAGTCTCGGAGAAGATGCCCCGACTCGTCAGCGGGGTTATCCGGCTGGTGCAGCGCTACTGGGACCAGTCCCTGCCGAAGATCAGCCGGCCGCATCACCTTTTCGCCGATGCGCTGGCACGCGGCGCCGCCATGCGGGCAAGCCGGGGCATCCAGGTCAGGGACTATACGGCCGGGACCAGCCCGGATGATCTCGCGCTGTTGCAATATACCGGCGGGACAACCGGAATCGCCAAGGGCGCGATGCTGAGCCATGCCAATCTGGTCACGAATGTCGCGCAGGCCGAAAGCTGCTTCGGCGGGGAAATGCGTCCCGGTGAGGAAGTGGTCCTGACCGCGCTGCCGCTCTACCATATCTTCGCCTTCACCGCGAACATGCTGCTCTTCCACAAATGGGGGGCGCAGAACATCCTTATCCCCAATCCGCGCCCGATCTCGAACCTCAAGCGCGCATTCGAGAACCACGCGATCACCTGGATGACCGGGGTGAACACCCTGTTCAACGCGCTCAACAACGAGTTCTGGTTCACGGAAGATCCGCCACGCTCGCTGAGAGGTGCCGTGGCCGGCGGCATGGCGCTGCAGGCCCCCGTGGCCGAGCGCTTCAAGGCCGTGACGGGTATCGATGTGCTCGAAGGCTACGGGCTCACGGAAACGTCGCCCATCGTTACCTTCAATTCCCGCCTGAAATTCCGGCTCGGCACGATCGGCCAGCCCATGCCGCAGACGGATATCCGCCTGCTTGATGCCGAGGGGCGCGAGGTTCCGCCGGGCCAGCCGGGCGAACTCGCGGTGCGCGGTCCGCAGGTGATGTCCGGGTACTGGAACAAGCCGGAGGAAACCGCCGCGACGCTCCGCAATGGCTGGCTGATGACCGGCGATATCGCGACGGTCGATCCGGAAGGGTTCTACCGCATCGTCGATCGCAAGAAGGACATGATCCTCGTCTCCGGGTTCAACGTCTATCCGAACGATGTGGAGGATGTGCTTGTCGGGCATCCCGGGGTTCTCGAGGCCGCTGTGATTGGGGTTCCCGATGGGGCGGCCGGCGAGGCCGTCTGTGCCTTCGTGGTCGGCCGCGACAAACACGCGCCGACGGCGGAGCAGTTGCGCGAGCATTGCAAGGCGCATCTCGCAGCATACAAGGTCCCCAAACGGATCGAATTCCGTGAACAACTGCCGAAATCCAATGTTGGCAAAATCCTCCGACGTGACCTGCGCGCTGAACTGAACAAGGCGGGAGGCTGATATGGTCGGCGCATTCGAACAGGCCGTCCTGGCCGCCATGATCTTCGTCATCATGCTCGGCATGGGCGCGTCTCTCACGCCCCGCGACTTCGTGCTCGCGCTGAAACGGCCCTACGGCATGCTGATCGGCCTCGTTTCGCAATATGGCTTCATGCCGCTGGTCGGGCTGGTCCTCGCGCTCACCCTGCCGGTCCCCGACCCGATCAAGATCGGGTTCCTGATCATGGGCTGCATGCCCGGCGGCACGACCTCGAACATCTTCACCTATTTCAGCCGTGGCAATCTCGCGCTGTCCGTGCTGATGACGGTGAACTCCACCATTGTCGGCATCGTTGCCATTCCGTTGCTGATCGTGACCTATGTCGCGATCCTCACCGCAACCGGCTCGATCTCGCTGGTGGTGCCGGCGCAGAATATCATCATCACGCTCATCCTGTTGCTGGTGCCGGTCGCGATCGGCATGGCAATCCGGCGCTGGAATGCGAATGTCGGCGCGCTGGTGGAACTGTTCGGCAGTGCGCTGGGGCTGGTCTTCATCATCCTGCTCCTCGTCACCTGGGTGCCGCGCAACTGGCAGTTCCTGCTCAACACGCAAGGTTGGGTATTTTTCGGAGCGATCGGCCTCGGCGTGTTCGGCTTTGTCTTCGGCTACCTGTTTTCCACCCTGCTGAAGCTGCACCCGCGGAATGCCCGCACCATCGCGCTGGAAACCGGCATCCAGAACGGGCCCCTGGCGATCGCCATCGTGGCCTTTACCTTCACCGGTCCCCTGCAGGGCATCCAGCAATCGGTGATGGCCGTCCCGGCGCTCTACTCGCTCTTCATCGTCATCACCTCGGCGATGCTGACGATCTGGTTCCGACGGGCGAACGCGGCCGCAGAACAGAAAATCCCGGACGCGCTCCTGTAAGGACATTGCCAAGGAAAGAGGCCGTTCATGCTTCGCTGCGCCCATAGCGATGGATGAAGCGTGGGATTCCGGACTGAGGTGCCGGATCTCTCAGGAAGGCCCTGTCTTCCCTTCTCTCTGGCATCTGGCAAAGAGGGGGGTCGTCCCTCGAATTTTGTCCATGGCACTGATCTTGCGAAGCCGTTCCCGGCAGACATCCCGCCCAAAAGGATCAGCAAACGCCGCTTGAAGCGGCATTGCCAGGATATCCGCGCGGGATAGCGCGGGAATCCGCTATAGTCCCAGTCAGCGACCACATCCCGCAAGATCGGGTTGAATCATTGATTTCCATCCACGTGGCACAGCAACTTGAGGAGCCCATTCCTAGCTTGGCCGTTGCGAAGATCACGTCTCTTCCGGTTCCTCAATTGCAGGCCCATCATGCTCGTAACGATCAGCGTCCGGGCTGTCACGCGAACGGGACGAGGTTGCCGCATCAGGTTTTTGGAGCGTCAGGTCGCAAGGCGGCGACGCTCATGGGCAAGGCTCCCTGCCGGCAATGGCCGGCGCTGTCCATTGGTGGCGCCCCCACAAGCCGAACCAACAGCGCTGCCTTGCCGTTTTCGCGGAACCGACAGCTACTCTGCCAGACTCTCGTCAAGGTAACGGCGTCTCCCCCTCGAACCAGCCGACATCGAGAGTTGCCACTTCGCTGAAGGGCACGCCTTTTTCGATCGCAAGCCGGATGATGGGCCAGGTTGTCCAGATCATGGTGAGCGCAGGCATCGGGTCACGCCAGGACCATGTCACATCGCGGGTACCCAGCAATTGCCGCATCACCGAAAAATATCCCCGCCGGAACATGACACCGGATAGCACTGTCAGCACCGAGTAGAATTGCTGAAGCCGCGTGTCGGGGCGTGGCGTGGCAGGCCGGCCTTCGAGCACCGCCCGCGCAATAGATGGATTATCGAAGAAGTGAAGACCGGATGTGGTTCGCGGATTGCACTCGATGCCCCAGACCACCCCTTCATCGTCGAGAATGAGGTCAAAGGAAATGAAGCCGGTATGGCCGGAGGCCGCGACGAAGCGGGTAATCCATTCAACAATGCGCGCCTCCTCCACCCGCTCGAAAAGGATGGCCACGGAACCCTGAAACATCCGGCCCCGATAGATGATGTTACCGACAAGGCGCCCCTCATGCGCGATGGCGCATGACGAGTAGATCTCTCCGTCAACGAAGCGCTGGACCACGCAGTGGACGTCTTCTTCAGGCAAGGCACTCCCCGCAGGCAGGATCCGAACGCCGCGCCCGCCGCAGGAATGGACCGGTTTCACGACCACCTTGCCGCGTGCCGCGAGGCTTGCGGCCTCCGGAGTGCCAAGACGGTGGGTTTCAGGAGTCCGCACGCCATAGGCAGCGCAAAGCCGGGTGAAGCCATATTTGTCGTACAGCGGCAGCAGCGTCCCGGGCGGTGGGGTGAAGATCGTGACGGTCTCCGGGACCAGATCGCGGAGAAACGAGACATGCATGGTCTCCTCGGAGATGGGGATGACGATATCCACCCCCTCCTCCCGGACCACCCGGGCGAGATCGTCGAGATAGGCCCGCTTGCCGGTAATGGGCGGGCGCACCACCACCGATTTCGCGACCGACCGCGAGACGCCGGTCAGATGCCGCGAGAAAGGCTCGGCCACGACGACCCTGCAGCCCAGCGAGGCGAAACTTCGCGCAACATCGAGGGCCTTGGGCAAACGTCCCAGCGTGATGAGAACGGTCGGCGCGCTCATCGGCCGGCCCGGGTGACCGTGCAGACGATCTGCTCGGTCGGGCGGGTCGTGAGACGGGCAGCGGGGCGCACGCGCTCAGGCGCCCGGATATGGAAGTCAAAGCGGCGGAACAGCCGCGCGATGAGGAGGATGGCCTCCGTGGTGGCGAACGCCGCACCGGCGCAGACGCGCGGTCCCTGGCCGAAGGGGATATAGGTACCAGGCATGATCTCGCCCTCCCGCTCGGGGCTGAACCGGTCGGCATCGAAGACATGCGGGTTTCTCCAGTAGCGCTTGTGCCGATGCAGCACCCAGGGCGCCACCATGACAAGCGCCCCGCGCCTGACCTTGAGGTTGCCGATATTCGTGGCCTCCAGGGCCACGCGCGGCAGGAAAGTAATGGGCGGATAGAGGCGAAGCGTTTCCCGGAAGACGTTCCGGATGAAGGGCAGCCGTTTGGTATGCTCGAACTCGACCGGCCCCTCGCCGCAGACCTCGCGCAGCTCGGCGCGCAGCCGTGCCACCATTCCCGGATGGGTCGCAAGGAGGTAGAAGACCCATGTCAGTGCGCTGGCGCTTGTCTCGTGGCCGGCAAGAAACAGCACGCCCAACTGGTCAATCAGCTCTTCCCGACTGAAGGGAGTGTTGGTGTCGGGATCGCGTGCGCCGAGGATGGCGGTGGCGATATCGTCGAAACGCGCCGCATCAGCCCCGACATGAGTGTCCATGAGGCTCGCCAGATGGGAGCGGATCGTGGCACAGGCCGCCAGAACCTCGGGCTTCTGGGGGGCGCTGGTCCAGGCCGGGTCGAAGATCAGGCGCTTGATCTCCACCTGCGCGACGCTGCGCTCGAACAGGGTGAACGCATCGAACACGTCATGTGCGGCCTGGTGCCGGAGGGTGGTCGAGAAAACCGTCCGGCAGATGATGTCGGCCGTCAGGTGGCTCATGGCAAGATCGAGGGAAAAGGGTTCGGCTTCTGCAGCCGCGCGGTCAAGCGTCTCCTCCGCGGCCTCGCAGCCTGCCACCATCGCCGGGTAGGCATTCGTGACCCGCATCAGGCTGAGCGAGGGGTCGATCATGCGTCGCTGGCGCTTCCAGACCGCCCCGGACGACACGAAGATACTGTCACCGATCAACGGGTCCAGCGCTTCGACCATCAGATCGCTTTTCGGAAAAATGCCCTCGGGATCCGAGAGCACACGGCGCACCTGATCAGGACGGTTCACGATCACCGTCTGGCGACGCGACCAGCCCAGATGCCCCACGTCCACGCGATAGGCCGAAGACGGCAGCAGCGACAGCAGGTCGCCGTCGCCCCGCAACAGGACACGCAACAGGGCCAGCAGGGCAGCAAAGGAGGTCGGTTTCGGGGGAGTGAAGGTCTCGGAGCCCTTTGGGGGCGTGACAACAAGGTTCATCGCGCGGTGCTGCCCATCGATAATGCATGAGATGCTTTACACCCAAAAGTGTCAAGTGATATTGTCACTTTGAGGCAACCCGAGGTCACGCCGCATGATCCTGTTTCATAGCTTTGTTGCCCTCCATATCGTGACAGGCAGCATCGGTGCGATCGCCTTCTGGGTGCCCGTGAGCGGCCGGAAGGGCAGCGTCAACCACAAGCGCTGGGGCAAGGTGTTCAATGTGTGCCTGCTGGCCACCAGCGGCTTCGCAATCGGGATGAGCCTGTTGACGCTGCTCGACCCTTTTGGCACCCATCCGCATCTCGTGGGCCTGTTCGAGGCCGATTTCATCCGCGGCATCTTTGGATGGATGATGCTGCATAATGGCATCCTGACCGTGAATCTGGTCTGGTATGGCTGGCTGTGCGTGGCAAATCGGCGCGATCATGCAGCGAACCGGACGCCGCTCAATCTTGGCCTCCAGGGGCTTCTCCTCGCGTCGGCTTTTGCCTGTGCGCTGGATGGCTGGCGGATTGGCCAGCCGCTCATGATCGGCATTGCCATCGTCGGCTTTGCGACAGTGGCGACCAATCTCTGGTTCATCCTGAACCGCAATCCCGGCCAGATGGACTGGCTGAAGGAACATATCAAGGGCCTCGTCGGCGCCGGCATCAGCGTCTACACCGCCTTCTTCGCCTTCGGTTCGGTGCGCATCATGCCCTGGCTCGCCTTGCATCCCGCGATGTGGTCGATTCCGCTTGCGATCGGCGTCGGACTCATCATCTGGCACCGGCGCAAGGTCGATCTCGGCATGAGGGCGCGGCAGGCGGCAGCGGCCTGACGGGCAGCCATTCCCGCAGCGGACCGGCGCCCCGTCCGGGCATCCGGGTTTCAGACGCGGGGCATCTGGAAGCTCGCCGCGTCCGGCACGACCTGATCCAGAACACGGGCGGAAGCGATAACGCCCGGCACGCCCGCGCCCGGATGCGTGCCCGCCCCGACGAGAAACAGGTTCTCGACCTCCTCGCTGACGTTGTGCGGACGGAACCAGGCGGACTGGAACAGTTTCGGTTCCATCGCGAAGGCTGCACCTTCGCGGGAGTTCAAGCGGTCGCGGAAATCAAGAGGGGTCATGATCCTCTGCGAGATGATGTGGCGTCCCAGGCCCGGCATCACGGTTTCCTCCAGCCGCCGAAGCACGCGGTCGCGATAGGGTTCCGCTTCTCGCGTCCAGTCGACCCCGCCGCCGAGGTTGGGCACAGGCGAGAGCACATAGAAACTGTCGCAGCCATGGGGTGCCAACGAGGGGTCGCTCGCTGTTGGCCGGTGGAGGTAGAGGGAAAAATCCTCGGCGAGCGATTTATGGACGAAAATGTCGCGGAGGAGCCCCTCGTAGCGCGGACCCATGACCATGGTGTGATGGTAGACCTCATCGAAACGCCGGTCGGTGCCGAAATACCAGACGAACAGGCCCATCGAGTAGGCGGCGCGGTTGAGCTTCGCGTCTGTCCAGCGGCGGCGACTGGTGGTGCCGAGCAGCTTCCCATAGGTCCAGGCGGGATCGGCGTTCGAGACAACGATCTCGGCCTGGATCACCTCTCCCGAGGCCAGACGCACACCCGCGGCCTTGCCATCGCGCGTGAGGATCTCCGCCACCTCGCTATTCATCCGCAAGGCACCGCCATGGCGGGTGATGAGTTCAGCAAGCGCGCTCACGATCGCACCCGTGCCGCCCATGGCGTAATGGACACCATGCAGCTTCTCGAGATGCGCGATCAGGCAGTAAAAGGCGGTGGTGCTAAGCGGGTTCCCACCGATCAGAAGCGGATGGAAGCTGAAGACCAGCCGCATCTTGGGATTCTTGAAATTGGACGAAACCTTCGCGAAAACCGATCGATACCCCTGAAGCCGGATCATGTCGGGAATGGTTTTCAGCATGGTCGTGAAGCGGTGGAATGGCTGGTCGGCCAATTCTGCAAAGGCGACCTTGTAGATGGCCTCGCTTACCGCGAGATGGCGCTCGAAACCCTCCAGATCCTCAGGCGCGATGCGGGCCACCTCCTCGCGCATCTTCGTGACATCGGCACTGGCGCGGAACTCCGTGCCGTCATCAAAGCGGATGACATAGAAGGGGTCGATGGCGCGCAGATCGACCGCGCCCTGCATGCGCTCCCCATGCAGGGACCAGAGCTCCTCCAGCAGATAGGGCGCCGTAATGATGGTCGGCCCTGCATCGAAGGTGAAGCCATCCTGATGGAAGGTATAGGCGCGCCCCCCCGGGGCATCGAGCTTCTCCAGCACCGTCACCCGGAAGCCTCGCGCCAACAGCCTCACTGCAGCGGCGAGCCCCCCGAATCCCGAGCCGATGACAACGGCGTGGGGGCGAGGCGGGGACGAGATCATGTTCATCGAAACTCCATCCTGGGAGAGGCTCAGCAGAGGCCGCAGCTTCGCGTTTCCGGGCCAGGCAATACAAGGGGATGCGCGACGGCCATTACGTCGCACCCAGCGTGATCAGCGCAAGAACGACGTAGCGGGTCGTCTTGGCAATCGCGACAAGGAGGATGAAACTGGGGAGCGGCTCGCGCAGGATCCCGGCGACCAAGGTCAACGGGTCGCCGATGATGGGCGCCCAACTGAGAAGCAGTGACCAGCGGCCCCAGCGATGGTACCAGCGCCCGGCGCGATCCAGCGAGGCCTCGCTCGCAGGGAACCACCGCCGGTTCCGAAACCGCTCCACCATTCGCCCCAATCCGTAATTGACGAGCGAGCCCATCGTATTGCCGAGGCTTGCCACCGCCACCAGCAGCCAGGGCTCGACATGGCCTGCGAGCAGAAGACCAGCCAAGACGGGTTCGGAAGCCACAGGCAGCAGCGAGGCCGCGCCGAATGCGACGAAGAACAAGCTGGTCAGGGTGGCGGCAGTTGTCGTCATGCTGGGCGCATCGGCTGGAACTCGAAAGGAAACGGGTGGACGGGTTTGCCCGGTGATTGTGCTGAATACCGACAGCAGGTTCGCTCTCCCTTGCCCGCCAGGTTGCCGTGCCGCCGGAGGACAAGCCAAAGGCCGGCAACGCGAAACGGTCAGCAAGACAGTCGGCCGCGCACGCGAAGCGTTCCGGATCCGGCACGACCAGAACGAGGCCGGTCTCCGGAACCTGCCCTATCTCAGCGATTCGGCCCATCGAATTGACTTCCGGATGTGTCCATTTAGGTTGACACAGATTACCGGAATGGGCGGTTGGCACAAGTTGCTTTCCGGCTGCCGACGCGCTGAATGTTCCCCCCCTTGCAACAATCAATCGGCAGGCCGAGCCCGCTGCCATCGGTGAAGTGGTCCTCTGCGTGCGGGGCCCGGAAGCCGCGCTCGATCGACATGGAAAGCCCCGTGCGGAAGCGCGAAAACTCTCGAGCAGTTTCAGTGAGCGGTCTGATCCCGCAAAATCGGATTAAATCACTGATCTTGCGAGAGTGTGCCTGACAACTCGAGGAGCCGGCTTTCTTGCCGCTGCACCCGCTGCCCCCTCCTTCAGGGGGCTGTCCATTCCGCGAATTCGGGAAAGTCGGGCTTGCGGCCTTGCGCAGCGGCGAACGCCACGAAATCGCGCGCGATGATGGCGTCGAGATGCTCCTGCGTCTGCACAACCATCTGGTAGCCGCGATCGAAGATCACCAGCGTCTCGCCGCCCCGAAGCACAGACCGCATCAGTTCGGGAATGACCGACCCTTTCCAGAGGTCGGGCCTTTCCGGATCGACAAACAGCACCACCGCCTTCTCCACCGGATCCCGGTGGAAATAGGCTCCGGCTTCCAGGGGATGAGGAATGCGGTTCCTGTCCGGGCTTTCGGTCAGGCGCGCAGACAGGTAGGCGCAATTGTAGCTGATGCAGGCCACGGGCCGCTCCGGCTGCCCGAACAGGCTGCAGCCCTGATCGCGGATATGGCCGCAGCGCCGGTACATCGGCTTGTCGAGGGCCATGATCTTCGGCAGGACACAGCAATAGGTGCATGTCCGGCACCAGCTGATCCGCGCGCCGGCCTGCCGCTTCTGTTTCGCCTGTCCCATGCGGTGCTCCCAGAACCCTGCCGCGCATAGGCGATGCCGGGCGCCGAGACAATCGGGATTCGCGTCCGGCTCCCGGCTTCCGGGCGATCAGGCGGCGCGGATGCCCGCCAGGAATTCCTCGACATCCCTCTGGAGGCGCTCGCTCTGCGTGGCGACGTCGGATGAAGCCGCCTGCACCGTGGAAGCCGCCTCGCCGGTGACGCTGGCGCCCTGGCTCACGACAGTGATGTTCGACGACACCTCGCCGGTGCCCTTGGCTGCTTCCTCGATATTGCGGGCGATATCGCGCGATGTGGCGCTCTGCTCTTCCATGGCGACCGCGATCGAGGTGGTGATCATCGAGATCTCGCTGATGGTCTTGCCGATCTGCTCGATCTTCGCGACCGAACCGACCGTAGCTGACTGCATCGCGCGGATCTGGGCGGCGATCTCCTCGGTCGCCTTCGCGGTCTGGCCGGCCAGCGCCTTCACCTCGGAAGCGACGACAGCGAAGCCGCGTCCGGCCTCACCGGCACGGGCGGCCTCGATGGTCGCGTTCAGGGCGAGGAGATTGGTCTGTGCCGCGATGTTGTTGATGATCTGGACGACATTGTCGATGCCGGTCGCCATGTCAGCCAGCATCTTGATGTCGTCGATTGTCGCAGCGGCTTCCTGCACGGCCTTCCTGCCGATCCCGTCGGATTGTTCGACCTGCTTGCTGATCTCGCTGATCGTGGAGGTCATTTCCTCGGCAGCAGCAGCAACGGACGAGACATTGATCATCGCCTGTTCGGACGCCGCCGCCACCGAGGCTGATTGCTGTGTGGTTTCCTCGGCGGTGCGCGCCATATTGGAGGCGGTGCTGTTGAGTTCCTCCGAAGCAGCCGACAAACCCTTCAGGGCAATGGTGATTTCCTTCTCGAACTGGGCAATCAGCACGTCCATGTTCCGCTGCCGCTTGGCACGATCCTCGATCATGGCCTCCTGGTAGACCGAGATGGCGATATCCATGTCGAGCATGACGGCGCTGTTGACGGCTGCGAGCGCCGCCCGCACCTTGGCCGGCCGCCAGCGGAACTGCGAGACGACGACATCGTTCAATCTGGAGAGGACATAGGCATAGCCGCCGATATACCAGCGCGGCTCAAGACCGATCTTGTTGTGGACGGCACCGATGGTGCGAACACCGTTGATGTAATCCGCATCAAACTTGCCGTTGAACAGCCGCTCCCAATGGCTGCCCTGAACCTTCTTGAGCCGCTCGACCTGCGTCCCCATCATGTCCGCGAGCTTCTGCTCGCTCGTCACGTGGCGGTAAAAGCCTTCGAGGACATCCGGCATCGCCTTGGCCACGTGCGGCCAGAGTTCGCGGAGCAGCGCACTGGTCTTGGCATCGATGCGCAGGAAACGGAGACGAACGTCCCGCTCCTTCATGTCCACAGCTGTTGCCATAGCCACTTTCATGCCAGCCCCCGTGATCCGATGAAATCTACTGCCCGTATGGTTGCCTCCAATTCCTAACGATTAATAAAAAAATGAGTGATTTCTAATGTTTGGCATAAGCAAAATGGACTAGGGATGATTGACTGATACAAAGTTTGTTTTGTAAAATAACAGATTGGTTGCTTCGAGAAATCAGCCTGTGATCCTGGGAACCTGGATCCGTTTTCCGGCAGTTCATCTCGGAGACAGCAGCGAGACCCGGCTGGGATTGGCTTCCGCGAGCAGCAGGGATCCATCCGAAAGCCCGAAAACGCCGTGCGCGCCATTGAGCATCGGCCGGGCCCGACCGATCCGCCGGCCATCCGGGCCGAGGCAGGTGAGGCTGGGCGTCTCATCGGTAACGTAGAGGCGCCCCGAGGCGTCGCCCCAGATCGCGACGGGGCGACGGAACCCGCCCCATTCGGTGAGATAGCGGCCTTCGGCATCGAAAATCTGCAGCCGGTGATTGCAACGGTCCACGACCACCACCCGCCCGTCCGGCAGGCACCAGAGGGCATGGGGCTCCGCGAATTCACCCGGGCCGCTGCCGAACCGTCCCCATGTGGCGAGATGGCGGCCATCCGGCGCGAAGCGATGGACATGCCAGCCGGCATAGCCGTCGGAGACGTAGAGATCGCCTGTCGGGCCGACCGCAATATCGGTCGGATGATTGAACGGCGCATGCGGGACGCCGCGGGTGCCGATCCCGCCCAGACGAATGCCCTCGGCCGAGAAGATGATGATCTCGTGCATATCGCGGTCGACCACGAAGATCCGGCCATCGGGATGCGCCGTCAGGCAATGGCTGTCGGCAATCTCCTGCCCGCCAAAGGCCCCGAGGAAGGCACCGTCCGGCGCGAGGATGATCACGCGCGGATCGTCCGGATCCACCAGCGGATCATGGCGCAGCAGCACATAGATGCGGCCATCGGGTCCGACCGTCACATCCGAGACCTTGCCGCTATTGGCGGGCCAGGCGCCGAAGGGCCGCGTGACCGTGAAGACGCGCTCGCCGAGGGCAACGGCCAGCGTATGGAGCGGAGGCGTGCTGCGCGTCATGGGTCACGCGCCGGCATAGGGGTGGGTGGCAGCCCAGTGGCGGGCAATGTCCAGCCGGCGGGTGATCCAGACCCCCTCATGCCCCTGCACGTAATCAAGGAAGCGCTCGAGCCCCGCCGCGCGGGCGGGATGGCCGATCAGCCGCATATGCAGGCCGACGGACATCATTTTCGGCTGGGTCTTCCCCTCGCGCCAGAGCATGTCGAACGCATCCTTGTGCCATTCGAAATAGTCATTCGAGGTGGCGAAGGCGCCGCAGAACTTGCCATCGTTATTCGCGAGCGAATAGGGCACAACGAGATGCGGCTTGCCCGAGACCGTCTTCCAGTACGGCAACTCGTCATCATACGCGTCGGAATCATAGAGGAAGCCGCCCTCCTCCACGACAAGCCGACGCGTGTTCACGCTCGGACCGTAGCGACAATACCAGCCCAGCGGGCGCTCGCCGAGCGTCTTGCGGAGGGATTCGACTGCGAGGCGGATATGTTCGCGTTCCTCTTCCTCGCTGAGCAGGAAATGCTTGATCCAGCGCCAGCCATGGCAGCAGCAATCGAAGCCGGAGGCGCGAATGGCTGCGGCAGCCTGCGGGTTGCGCTCGATGGCCAGCGCGCAGCCGAAAATGGTCATCGGCAGGCCGCGCTCCTGGAACAGCCGCATCAGGCGCCAGAAGCCGACGCGGCTGCCATAGGCGAACATGCCCTCGCCGGCGAGATCGCGGCCCGGCACGCCCTGGTTGAGGCCATGCGCCTCGGTCAGGCCGATTTCCGTGAAATCCTCGCCATCCTGGATCGAGGGCTCGGAGCCCTCTTCATAGTTCATCACGAAATTCAGGGCGATGCGCGCCCCGCCCGGCCAACGCGGATCGGGCGGGTTGGCGCCATAGCCGATCAGGTCGCGGTCATCGATCATCACCATCGCTCCGGTTCATGCGGTTCGGTCCTGGCCTCACATGCTCATGCGGCGGGTGAGATTGGTGAGGCGGTCCATCACGATCATCAGCACCAGCACGACCACGATCAAGGCCCCGGACATGGCGGCGACGCGGACATCGAGCGTCGTCTCCATCATGCCCCACATCCGGATCGGCAGCATGTTGGTGCGGGCATTCGAAAGGAAGAGCGAGACCGGCACATTGTCCATCGACGCCACGAAGGCGAGGAAGGCCCCGGCAGCGATCCCCGGCGCGATGATCGGCAGGGTGATGCGGCGGAATGTATAGAGCCGCCCGGCGCCGAGACTGGCGGAACTTTCATGCAAAGCCGGGTCGAGCTGGGTCAGGCTGGCCAAAGTGGTGCGGAAGATGAAGGGCGCGATGACCACGATATGGCCGGCAATCAGCAGGTTGAGCGAGGGCCGGAAGCCGAGGATGGAGAAATACATCAGCGTCGCGAGGCCGAAGGCGAGACCCGGCAGGATGAGTGGCGAGAGGAAGCCGGCCTCCAGAGCCCGGGCCGAGGGGCGGCTGACCCGGTTGAGGGCGAGCGCGGCAAGGGTCGCGAGGATCGCCGCGAGCGCCGTGGCGCTGAGCGCGACCCAGAGCGAGTTCGACAAGGCGACATGGACATGCCGGGAGCGTACGGGATCGAGCAGAGCCTCGTACCAGCGCAAGGAGAAACCGGGCGGCGGGAATTTCAGCACGGTGGAAGAGGTAAAGGAGCTCAGCAGGACGATGATGACCGGCACGATCAGGATGCCGAGGCCGATCACCGCCAGCGTGCCCATCACGAGCGAATAGCCGCGATCCATCGGCGTGTTGAGCTGGCGCGTCATGCGGTGGTCCTCGCGAAGCGGCCGAGCATGGCAAAGAGGCTGACACCGGCCAGAACCGCCACAAGCAGCGTGACCGAGGCCACGGCGGCGAAGGGCCAGTTATAGACCACCATGGCCTGCTGCCAGATCAGGGTCGGGAGATAGACCAGCCGCGCCCCGCCGATCACGGTCTGCGAGATGAAGGCGGTGGTCGCCGAGGCGAACACAAGGGTGGCGCCAGCAATCCAGCCCGGCAGCGAAAGCGGCAGGATCACCTTGCGGAAGGTCCGCCATTTCGAGCCGCCGAGCGCGCGGGACGCGTCGGAAAGGCTGGGATCGACCTGCCGCATCACGGTGATCAGCGGCAGCAACATCAACGGCATCTCGATCTGCATCAACGCGATGACGAGGCCCAGCTCGGTCTGGAGGAGGTTGAGCGGGGCCGTGGTCAGACCAAGCGCCAGCAGCGCCTGGTTCAGCACCCCTTCCCGGCTGAGGATGGCGATCCAGGCGAAGGTGCGGATCACGACCGAGGTCAGCAGCGGCAGGAGCACGATGAAGAGCAGCAGCCGCTGCAGGCCCGGACCGCTGGCGATGAAGAGCAGCGCGATCGGATAGGCGAAGAGCGTGGTCATGGCCACGGTGACAAGCCCGAGGCGCAACGTGTCCCAGACAACACCGCGATAGAAGGGATCGCCCCAGAACTTCGCCCAGGCGGCAAGCGAGAACCCGCCGAGATTGTCATCCACCGAGAAGGACATGACCAGCAGGATGAGGAGCGGGGCCGCGAAGAAGGCGAGATAGGTCAGGCCAAGCGGCGCCGCGAGGCGCCACTCCACACCAGCCGTCTCTCCTGTTGCCGCCCCGCTCATGGTCCTTACCGTCCTGTTCCCGGCAGCTTACTTCGTGATTTCCTTGTTGAAGCGCTCGATCCAGGCCGCGCGCTGCGGATTGATCACGTTCCAGTCATGCGTGACCATCTTCGCCACCTCGTCGAGCGACTTCACGTCGAGATTGTCGGAGAGTTTCACGTCCTTGTTGACCGGGATCATGTTGTAGGGCGAGAGCTGCAGCTTGGACTGCGCATCGGCCGCGATCACGGTGTCGATGTATTTGTGCGCGGCCTCGCGGTTCTCCGAGCCCTTCACGATATGCAGGGTCGTGGAGAAGGTGATGGCCCCGCTCTCCGGCGCGAGGAAGGCGATGTCGACGCCCTTGGCCTTCAGCGTCGCGGCATTGTTGGTGTTGGTGTACATGATGTCTATCTGGCCCTGCTGGAACAGGCCCGGCAAAGCGGCCGGAGTCGACACGGCGGCGACCTTGGGCAGGACTTCCTTCAGCTTCTTGAAGATCGGCTCGATATTCGTGGCCGAGCCGCCAAAGGCCTTGGCCATCTCGACCAGCGAAACCGTGCCGAAGGTGGTCTGGAAACCGGTCAGGCCAAGGCGCTCGACATAGGGCGACTCGAAAAGCTGCGCCCAGGTCTTGGGCGGGTTCGGAACCTTTTTCGGGTTGTAGCAGATGCCGACAACCTGGACGTTCACCGTCACGGCATCCGGGGCGATCATGCCGGCCGGGAGCTTCGAGGCATTGGTGAGCTTGGAAGCATCGATCGGGTCGAACAGGCCGGCCTGGCGGGCTGCAGCGGAGGGGCCGGGATCGAGCACGAAGCAATCAAACGGCGGTACGCCGCGGGCGGCGCGGACCTTCGTCACCTGATCGACGGCCCAGAGCGTGTCGAAGGCCACGTCGATGCCATGCTTGGCCTTGAGCTGCGGCGCAACGATGGCGCGATAGGCCTCGTCCCAGGTGCCGGGATAAATGGCGGCATTGAGCGAGGTCGAGGCGCGGGCCGGAAGCGGCAATGCGGCGGCAGCGCCGAGTGCGGCAACGCCCTTGAGCGCGGAACGGCGGGTCAGATCAGTCATGTCGGCTTCTCCTTGTGACGTCAGGCGCCGCCTCATGCGGCGGGTTGGGGAAAGAGGACGGGCCTGGCATGAGGAGCCAGGGCGCAATGCGTGGCGGCCATCGGGCTGACGGGCTCGCCGGGCCGGCGCGATGCGGCGACCTTGAAGGCCTCGCCGGCGCCGGTCTCGACATCGTGGATCAGCTCGCCGCCGATCGGCAGGCTGAGCTTGAGCGTGACGGGAATGGTCCCGGCCGTGGCCTGATCCGTCAGGACCAGTTGCTCGGGCCGGATCGTGGCGACCACGCGGTCCCCCGGCGCGAAGGGCTTGCGGCTGGCTACCTGCCAGAGGGCTCCGCTGGCGAGGCGCACGCCATAGGTCCCCTCGCCCGCGCTCTCGACCACGCCGGCAAAGCGGTTCGAGGAGCCGATGAAGTCGTTGACGAAGAGCGTTTCGGGTTGGTCATAGATCTCGACCGGCGAGCCGAGCTGCTCGATCCGGCCCTTGCTCATCACGGCGATCCGGTCGGCGATCGACATGGCCTCGTCCTGATCATGCGTGACGAGGATGGCCGTCAGCCCGAACTGGCGCTGGAGGCGCTTGATCTCGATCTGCATGTCGAGGCGCAGGTTCTTGTCGAGCGCCGCGAAGGGCTCGTCCAGCAGGAGGATCCGCGGCCGGACGGCGAGCGCCCGGGCGAGGGCCACGCGCTGCTGCTGGCCGCCGGAAAGCTGCCTTGGCTTGCGGTCGGCAAAGCCTTCCATCCGCACCGTGGCCAGCATTTCCTTGACCCGCTCGCGGCAGGTGGCCTTGCTTTCGCCGCGCGCCTCGAGCCCGTAGGCAATGTTCTCGGCGACGGTCATGTGCGGGAACAGCGCATAGGACTGGAAGACGATGCCGACTTCCCGCCGGTTCGGCGGCAGGGTATCGACCACCCGGTCGGCGATGACCACGCGGCCCGAGGTCTGGTTGATGAAGCCGGCAACGATCCGGAGCAGGGTCGATTTCCCGCAGCCCGAAGGCCCAAGCAGCGCGATCAGCTCGCCGGCACGAACCTCCAGCGTGACCTGATCCACCGCCAGCGACTCGCCATAGCTGTGCGAGATGGCGTCGAGCGTCAGCGGCTGGCTCTGGAGATCCGATGGCAGGGCAAGGTCTGGCGAGGGCACGCGGAATTTCCCGGACGAAGCGGTTTTGAGGACAGCCCTCGCAACGCCCGTGCCACTCGACCGGGGCTGTCACCGGGGAAATTCGCCTGAATTTTCGGCAGGGCGATGTATTTTATATACAAAATTGGTCTTCTTGCCTAAAAAGCAGGCAATTCGGTACCGGCTTGTTTTCCCTGTGGGCGGCATTGGCCTTGCAAGCCTGGCCGTCGCGGATGGCTTCACAGCCCGGCCCGTGGCACGCTGGCGTGCCGATCACGAAAGACCCTGCAATGCCCCTGCCCTGTCCGAGGCCTGCCCATGACGAATGACCTGACCGGCTATGGTGGCATCTGGCCGGATTTCCGTTGGCCGAACGGGGCCCGGCTAGCGGTGTCCGTCGTCGTCAATTTCGAGGAAGGCGCGGAAATGCAGGTCGGCTACGGCGATCCGGCCAGCGAGCGCATGGGCGAGGTGATCAGCGTTGTCGAGCCGGGGCGGCGGGATCGCGGGCAGGAGCAGATTTTTGCCTATGGCATGCGGGCCGGCCTCTGGCGGATGCTCGATGCGCTGGACCGGCATGGCCTGCCGGCGACGTTCTTCCTTTGCGGCATGGCGGTGGAGCGGTCGCCCGGCCTTGCCGCCGAGGTGGTCCGCCGCGGGCATGAGCCCGCCCTGCATGGCTGGCGCTGGCGGCCTCATGCCGACTATGCCAGCCGCGAGGAGGAGGCGCATGATCTCGATCGCTCGATCGCGGTGATCGAGGCCGCCTGCGGCACGCGCCCGGCCGGGTTCTTCTGCCGGGGCGCCGAAAGCGACTGGACGCGCGGTCTGCTCCGCGAACGTGGATTTGCCTATGCCTCGAATGCCTTCGACGATGACCTGCCCTATTGGGACCGCGCAGGCGGCCCGCCCCTGCTGGTCCTGCCCTACGCGCTGGATACGAATGACATGAAGTTCTTCCATCCCAACGGGTTCGTCCGTGCCGGGGAGATGGTCGACTATGTCTCCGATGCGCTGGACGTGCTTCTCGCGGAAGCCGATCAGGGCCGGCCGAGGCTGCTCAATATCGGCTATCATCTCCGCATCTGCGGGCGCCCGGCGCGCTTCCCGGCCTTCGAACAGGTTCTGGCCCGGCTGGCCGCCCTGGGCGACCGGGTCTATGTTGCCCGCCGCGACGCCATTGCCCGGGCCTTTGCCGCCGCATGCCCGCCATGACAGGCACGTCTATCCTCCGGAAGCACAGGATCGATCGATGACCGGAAACCTCCTTCTCGCGACCGGCGACCAGGTGCTCGAGGGCTTCGACGAAGCGGGCATGCCGCGCCTCCATGAAGAGGCTGCGCTCGTCATCGAAGGCGGGCGCATCACCGGGATCGGCCCGGCGGCAGCGATGCGGGCCCGGCATCCCGGCGCCCGCGAGATCGGCGGGCGCGGCAAGGTCATCATGCCGGGGCTGATCAATGCGCATCACCATGTCGGGCTGACGCCGTTCCAGCTCGGATCGCCCGATCATCCGCTCGAATTGTGGTTCGCCTCCCGCCTCGCGCTGCGTGACGTTGATCTCCGGCTCGATACGCTGTTCTCCGCCTTCGAGATGATCGCGAGCGGCATCACCACGGTGCAGCACCTGCATTCGCGGGCGCCGGGGGATGCCGAGGCCGTGCTGGGCGCGGCGCGCAAGGTGATCGGCGCCTATCGCGAGATCGGGATGCGGGCCTCCTATTCGATGGCCCTGCGGGACCAGAACCGGCTGGTCTATGCCGATGACCGGCTCTTCACCGAGAGCGTGCCCGAGTCCCTTCGCCCGGCCTTGCGGGCCTATTTCGAGCGTTTCACGTTGCCGCTGGATCAGCAGGTCGCGGTGTTCGACGCCCTGCTTGCGGACCTGGCGGGCGACAGCCGCATCCGCCTGCAGATCGCCCCGGCGAACCTGCACTGGCTGTCCGACGCGGCGCTCGGGCTCGCGGCCGAACTCTCTGCCCGGCATGACCTGCCGATGCACATGCATCTGCTGGAGACGCCCTATCAGCGGGAATATGCGCGGCGGCGGACGGGGGGATCGGCGCTGGCGCATCTGGTGCGGTTCGGGCTGGTGCAGGAGCGGCTGACGCTCGGGCATGGTGTCTGGATGAGCGAGGCCGAGATCGATCTCTGCGCGGCGCATGGCGTGCGGATCTGCCATAATTGCTCGTCGAATTTCCGGCTCAAGAGCGGCATCGCGCCGGTGAACCGTTTCCTCGCGAAAGGTATTCCTGTCTGTCTCGGCATCGACGAGGCCGGCCTCAACGATGACCGCGACATGCTGCAGGAGATGCGGCTTGTGCTGCGCGCCCATCGCGAGCCGGGCATCGACGCGCCGCATCCTTCGGCAGCGGATGTCTTCCGGATGGCAACCGAGCATGGCGCCGCAACGACGCCGTTCGGCAGCGCGATCGGCTCGCTCCGGCCCGGTTCGGAGGCGGATCTGGTGGTGTTGGACCATGCGCGCATCACCCGGCCCTACCAGCATGCCGGAACGCCGCTGGTCGACGTGCTGGTCCATCGCGCGAAACCGGAGGCGATCGAGGCGGTCATGGTCGCCGGCGAGGTGATCTATGCCGATGGCCGGTTCACGCGGATCGACCGTGAGGTCATCCATGAGGCGATCCGCGAGAGCCTTGCCGCGCCGCTCACGCCGGGCGAGATCGACCGCCGGCACCTGGCCGAGGCGGTGTTCCCGCATGTGAAGGCCTTCTATGATCGCTGGTTGCCGGAGGAGCCACTCCCGCCGCATACGCATTACAATGCGCGCTGATCAGGCGCCCCGGAACAGCGAAAAGCCGAAAGGCGTGAACTTGAACGGCAGGTGATAATGCTCGGCGACCTGCCGGACATGGAAGCGGAACGGCACCTGATCGAGGAAGGGCGCCTCCCGGCCCGCCGCCGCGAAGAAGGCGCCGAGATCGAACCGGACCTCGTAAAGCCCCGCCGTGATGCCCTCGCCTGCGGCGGAAGGATGGTCGAGCAGACCATTCGGGCCAATTGTTCCGGTCGCGACCAGAGCCGGCGCGGGTTCGAGCCGGTGCAATTCCACCGCCAAGCCCGCCGCGACCCGGCCGGTCGAGACATCGACCGCGTGAATGGAAATGCCGCCTGCCTTGCCCATGGACCCCGTTCCGCTTTGCTGCCCGGGAAAGTCTAGGCGAAGGCGGCAGGCGAATCCATCCCGCCCCGGCTCAGCTCCAGGCGGCGACCAGCGCCTCGGCATCGGTGATGACGGCCACGTTCTGGAGCGCGTAATTCACCGAGGCCGTGTGCCACTCGGCATTCATGGTCGAGCAGCAATCCTCCGGCACGACCATGAAATAGCCCTTGTCGGCCCCCGTCCGGGAGGTGTGTTCGATGGACATGTTGGTCCAGGCGCCCGTCACCACCACGATGTCCCGTTTCAGGGCCTTGAGCACGGTTTCAAGCCGGGTGCCTTCCCAGGCACTCATGCGCTGTTTCTCGACGACATGATCCCCCGGCTGGGCTTCGAGGCCGGGCACCGGGGCGACACCCCAGGTGCCGCGCACCAGCGCGCGGGCATCGGCCAGCCCCTCGAAAAGCGGGGCATTCATCGTCACGCCCGGGCAGCCGGGCTCGACCACGAACCAGACATGTATCACCGGGATGCCTTTCGCGCGGGCCGCCGCGGCGAGGCGGGCGGCATTGCCGATGGCATTCTGCTCGCGGCAATGGACCGGCGAGCCGGATGCGGCGAAGGCGCCGCCTTCCATGACGACATCGTTCTGCATATCCTGGATGATGAGGGCGCAGCGGGCAGGGTCGAGTGCATAGCCCGGCGCGGCCTTTTTGGTGCCGTTCCGCGCGATGCTGGCACCGGCCTGCGGCGCCGCGCTGCTCCGAGCAGACACCTGGCGCATATAAGGCTCGCTGCGGGGGCCGACTTTTGTGTCCACCGCATAGACCGAATGGGTAGCGGTGAGGAACAGGGTGCGGAAATCGGGGCCACCCCAGGCGAGATTGCCGACGAGTTCGGGCACGCGCAGCTTGCCGATCAGCCGGCCATCGGGCGCATAGACCCAGACGCCGCCGGGGCCGCAGACCCAGACATTGCCGAACAGGTCGCATTTCATGCCATCCGGCACGCCGGGCTCGCTGGCCGAGACGATTCCGGAGGCAAAGACCCGGCCATTGGCGAGCAGGCCATTCGGCTGGACCTCGAAGACACGGATCACATGCTGGACCGTGTCGTTGATGTAGAGCTTGCTCTCGTCCGGGCAGAAGCAGAGCCCGTTCGGCTGGTCGAACATCATGCGCTCGACCAGCAATTGCGGCGCGCCACCGCCGGGCGGGATGCGATAGACGCCCTGGAAGCCGAGCTGGCGCGGCCGCTCGACGCCATAGACCGGCATGCGGCCATACCAGGGATCGGAGAAATAGATCGCCCCGTCGGATTTCACGACGACATCGTTCGGGCTGTTGAGCTCGCGCCCGTCGAAATGCGAGGCGAGGGTCTCGCGGCGACCATCCGGCCGCTCGCGGACGAGGGTCGAGGTGGCATGCTCGCAGACGATGAGGTTCAGATCGGCATCATAGGTCATGCCGTTGCATTTGTTGGCCGGGCGCATCACCTCGGTGATGCCGCTCCGGTCCCAGCGGCGGCGGACATCGCCGGGCATGTCCGAGAACAGCAGATACTGGTCCCGCGGGTGCCAGACCGGCCCTTCGGTAAACTCGAAGCCGGTGCCGATCTGGCGCACGGGGGCCCAGAGATCGACCAGATTGGCAAAAGCCGGGTCAAGCGCGACATGCGTGGTCATGGGCGTTCCTCCGCCGGATCAGGGATGCGGCCGCCCCGGCTCAGACCGGGAACCAGTTCCGCTTCGGCACGCTCTGGACCATCGGGCCCGGCACGGCCATGTCGAGCCGGCCGACCACCTGCCCGGCCTCGATCTTCGCGGGCTTGTCATGGACAGGCAGCAGGAAGCGCGAGGTGTTGAGCAGCTTCTTGATCGCCGCCTTTTCCTGCCGCTTCGAGGTGCCGTGATTGCCGGTGACGCGCGGCTCGTCGGCATGGATCTCGTGGAAGGGATCCACGATCTGGTCGTTGAAATCGTAGATCACGTCGCCGCAGATCGTCGCCCGGCCGTCGGCCGTATCGACATGGATGTTCATCGAGCCCTCGGTATGGGCGCCGGCCGCCTCGAGATAGCAGCCCGGGAACAGCTCGATCATGCCGCTCAGCTCGAGATCCTCCAGCCGCAGGGCGTGCTTGGTGTGCAGGCGATCGATCAGGTGCTTGATGTCCGGCGCGGGATATTGCGGGTGCATCAGCCCGGAGACCGAATATTCCAGCTCGCGGCGGTTGATGATCACCGTGGTGTTCATCGGGAAGAGTTCGTCCTTGCCGGCATGGTCGATATGGAGATGCGTATGCGCGACATAGCGGACATCGCCCATGCGGACGCCATGCTTCAGGAGCTGGTTCTCGATCATGTTCTCGTGGAATTGCAGGCCCCGCATGCCGAGGCTTTCCATGATCTGGTTGTGCCGATAGCCGGTATCGACCACGACGGGCCAGGGCCCGCCGAGGATCAGGAAGCCATAGGTATAGACTCGCTTGCGCTGGCCGCAGCCGCGCCCCAGCACGAGGAAGCTCGATTCCAGTTCGATGTCGCCATAGTCGAGCACCTTGATTTCCAGCGGCATGGGGGTTCCTCCTCGTTATGTCAGTGTGTAGGTTTTGCGGGCGGTACCCGCGAAGATCAGCGCCCGGTCGGCCTCCGGCAGCGAAGCGGCGGCAGCCCGATGGGCGGCGACAAGGTCGGCATAGGTCGTCCAGAGCTTCTCGATCGGGAAATTCGAGCCGAACAGGCAGCGCCCGGCGCCGAACAGCGCGACCGTCTCGCGCAGGATGAAGGCGATATGGGCGGGGTCGTTCTTCCGCAGGAACGTGCCGAGGCCCGAGAGCTTGCTGACGATGTTCGGTTGCGCCGCCAGCCGGACCATGCCTTCACGCCAATGCGCGATCCCCGCCTCGGAGAGGTCTTCCAGCATGCCCGCATGCTGGAGCACGAATGTCACGCCCGGACAGGCGGCGGCGAGTTCTGCCGCGCCCTCCATCTGCCCCGCAAAAACCTGAAGATCGAAGCTCCAGCCATAGGCGGCGAGCGCCGCAACATTGCGTTGAAGCACGGGGTCGCGAGCGAGATCCGGCCCGGAGGCAAACCGGTAGAGCGGATTGGCGTGCCAATGAAGCTGCATGCGGACGCCGCGCACCGAGGGCTCCGTGGCCAGCGCATCGAGAGCCGGACGGATATCGCCGGCGAGCATGTCGGCATAGGCGACGATGGCGACGGGGAAGCCGGCCCGCCGGGCGGAATCTGCCACGAAGCGCACCTCGTCCATGGCCCGGCCCGGCGCCCAGTTCGCCTGCACATAGACCGCGCTGGTCATGCCCGCCGCTGCGGCATCGGCGAGATATTCCTCGATCGGATAGTCGCGGCGGATCGGCTCGTAGGGGCCGAAGATGCGCGGCTGCATCGGCCCGACCAGCCAGGGCAGGTCCGCCTGCCGCCAGATATGGAAATGCGCGTCGATCATGCCGCCCTCCCCGACCGGGCCGGGCCTTGCCCGAGGGTCAGCAGGTGCCGGCAGATCGCGGCGGTGGAATTGCCGTTGGCGAGGGCCGCCAGCATCGGCCGGATCGCGGCCAAGGCTTCCGTCTGCGGCTGGTAAGCCGGGTCGGCCGCCAGCGGCGAGAACCAGTCGATGCGGAACGCGCGCGTGGCCAGACGGCGGACGGCGCCGATCATGGCGGCGGGGTCACCCCGTTCGAGCCCGTCCGAGAGGATCGCCACCACGGCGCCGCGGGCATAGCCCGCAAAGCGCGGCACGGCGAGAAAGGCCGCCAGTGCATCGCCGATCCGCGTGCCGCCATCCCAGTCCGCGACGAGGCCGGAAGCCGTGGCGAGGGCCTGCTCGCGGTTCTTCAGCTTCAGCGCGCGCGTCACCCGGGTGAGCCGCGTGCCGAAGGTGAAGACCTCGACGCGCGGCGCGCTCTGCACGATCACATGGGCCAGCGCGAGATTGGCATCGCTGCGCTGCTTCATCGAGCCGGACACGTCGATCATCAGCAGGATCGGCCGGGGCCGGCTGGCGCGGCGGCGGCGGCTGAGGGCCATCACATCGCCATCGGTGCGGATCGCGGCACGCAGGCTGCGGGCAAGGTCGATCGTCGCGCCACGGCGGGCCCGGCGGTAGCGATAGCCGCGCCGGCGCGGCAAAGCGGCCGGCAGGTCACGGGCGAAGCGCGCCAGCGTGCCGGCGGCATCCGGCGGACGCAGCGCCCGGATGGCCAGCGCCTCGGCCTCGATGGCCTGCTGGCCGGTTTCGTTGATGCTTTCGCCGATCAGGATGTCGCGGCTGCCCTCGTCCTCCTGAAGTTTCAGCTCCTCGTCGGGCTGCCAGTCATCCGCCTCGCCCGGCTCGGCCATACCGCCGAGGAAATGGAAATCGAACAGAGCGTCGAAGGTCTCGCGCTGGTGCGGCTGCGGCGCCAGCGTCGCCCAGGCGGCCTGCCGGACCTGCTCGAGCGAGCGCGGCCCGAGCACGGTGATCGCCTCGAGGAAGGTCAAGGTCTGGTCCGGCGCCACGGCGAAGCCATGCTCGCGCAGCAAGGCGGAGAACGCGACGAAGGGGCGGCTCGCGGCCGGCAGGGGGTTGGCGCGCCTGTCCGTCATGCCGCCACCGCCGCGATGAGGGAATCGAGCCGCGGGCGGAGGAAAGCGAGATCCTCCTCGTCCTTCAGCGCCGCGCCGATCGAGCGCCGGAAGGCGTCCGGCCAGGCGGCCCCGGTCCGGGCCAGGGCGGTCGCGGCCTCCGCCCAGTCCACCGCCTCGGCCACGCCGGGCGGCTTGGTCAGCGGTTCCTGCCGCAACAGGCCGACGGCATGCACCACCGCGCGGGCGGTCTGCTCGGCCACGGCCGAGGAGCGGAGCATGATGATCGCCGCCTCGCGGGCCGGATCGGGATAGGCGATGTAATGGTAGATGCAGCGGCGCCGGAGCGCCTCGTGCAGGTCCCGCGTGCGGTTCGAGGTGAGGATCACCACCGGGCGTTCCGCGGCCCGCAAGGTGCCGCGCTCGGGAATGGAGATCGAGAAATCCGACAGGAATTCGAGCAGGAAGGCCTCGAATTCGTGGTCGGACCGGTCGATTTCGTCGATCAGCAGCACGGTGGATTCCGGCCGCCGGAGGGCCGAGAGCATCGGCCGCTCGATCAGGAAATCGTCGCGGTAGAGATCGGCGCTCTCGCCCTCGCGGGCCTGCCGGATGGCGAGCATCTGGCGCGGATAGTTCCATTCGTAGAGGGCTGCGCTGGCATCGATCCCCTCGAAACATTGCAGGCGGATCAGCTGGCGGCCGAGAATGCCGGCCAGCGCTTTCGCCGCCTCGGTCTTGCCGACGCCCGGTGCCCCTTCGAGCAGCAACGGCTTGCCCAAAGCCAGCGAGAGGAAGGCCGCCGTGGCAATGCCGTCATCCGCGAGATAGAAGGCCGCGCGCAGCGCGTCCGACAGGGCCTCGGGGCTGGACAGACCGTTGGGCAGCGCGCGGATCGTCATGGCTCAGAGCGCTCCGCCGCGCCGCGCCTGCGGCTTCGCACCACCATTCGCCCGGATGCCACGCAGGATCTTCTCCGGGGTGATCGGCAGGTCGTTCACCCGTACGCCGACGGCATTGTAGACCGCATTGGCGATGGCCGGCAGGACCGGGTTCGCGCACATCTCGCCCGGGCCCTTGCCGCCGAAGGGCCCATCCGGCGCGGGCCGTTCGAGGATCGTGATGCTGTAGGGCGCGAGATCGCCCGGGCCGGGCATCAGGTATTCGTTGAAATCGCGCGGGCCGTGATCCGGGTTCGGATAATAGGGTTCCGGCGTCTCGTAGAGGGCGTGGCTGATGCCCATCCAGGCGCCGCCAACCAGTTGCTGCTCGACCATTTTCGGGTTGATGACCCGGCCAAGCTCATAGGCCGAACTCATGCCGAGGACGGAGACCTCGCCGGTCTCGTCATCGACCTCGACATCGGCCACGAGGCAGGCATGGGCGAAAGCGGTGTTGGGGTTCATCTCGCCGGTCTCGGGATCGACCGAGGAGAGCGGGATCAGGAAGATGCCGCGCCCGGCAATCGTCTTGCCCTGCTTGAACTGGGCCGCCTGTGCGGTGGCGCGGACCGTGATCGAGCGCGAGGGCGCGCCCTTCACATGGATGTTGCCCTTGCCGTCGGTCACGAGATCGGCGGCATTGACCTCGAGTTCCTCGGCCGCCGCCTCGAGCAGCACGCCCCTCGCCTCGCGCGCGGCGGCGATCACGGCATTGCCCATGCGATGCGTCCCGCGGGAGGCGAAGGAGCCCATGTCATGCGGGCCGGTATCGCTGTCGGCGGTATCGACATAGACATCCTCGATCGGTACGCCGAGCGTTTCCGCCGCCACCTGCCGGGTCACCTGCTTCATGCCCTGGCCGAGATCGATCGCCGACAGCGCGACGGTGAATTTCCCGTCCGGGTTGGAATGGATCAGCGCCTGGCTGGGATCGCCGCCAAGATTCATGCCGATCGGATAATTGACGGACGCCATGCCGCGTCCCCTGAACCGGGCCATCTCAGCGCCTCCTTGTGCCGAAGACCGAGGAGAAGCGATGCGCGCCATGCTGCGAGGCCGGCGCCGGGCTGGGGGATGGCGCGGCTGCGGGTGGTGCAGCCGGCGGCATTGGGGCCGGTGGCGGGGCCACGGGCGGCGGTGCGGCAGCCGCCGGGCGATAGGGCTCGTATTGCGGCACGGCAGGCGCCTTGGGCCGGTTCTCGGTCGAGCCTTCCATGATGGGCTGCTTGGTCATCGGGATGCGCATCGTCCCGGCCGGGAGGGTCTGGGTCGGGCGGCCACCGCGCGTTTCCGGACGGTTGATGCGGCCATTCTCGTCGATCGGCGTCGCCGGGATCTCAGCCCGGGAGCCGCCGCCCCCGGTCAGCGAGGATTGCCGCCGCGCCTCGTCGGAGAGTGGCCAGCGCGCCTTTTCCGCCGCAACCTGCACGCATTCGATCAGGGCCGTGTTTTTCGCCACGCGGCGATGGGCCTTCATGTCGCCATCGCGATAGGCGTTGAGGATGCGGAATTCCATCGGATCGAGCCCGCAGGCCTCGGCGCCCTTGTCCATATGGACTTCAAGGGCGAAATCGACGGCAGTGATCCCGAAGCCGCGCATCGCGGTGGAGGGGCAGCGGTTGGTATAGGCGACATAGATGTCGGAGGCGACATTCGGGATCGTGTAGGGCCCCGGCAGATGGGCCGTGCATTTGATCGCCGCATAGCTCGACAGCCGCGTATAGGCGCCGGCATCGAAATAGGAGCGGATCTGCCGCGCGAGGATACGGCCATCGCGGGCAATGCCGTCCTTGATGTAGATGCGCTCGGCGCCGCGCGGGCTGCCATAGAGCATCTCCTCCTCGCGATCGAGCACATAGCGGACCGGGCGGCCGGTCATCATCGCGCCGAGAACGGCCAGCGGCTCGGTCAGCGAATCCACCTTGCCGCCGAAGCCGCCGCCCACCGTGCCGCCGATGAAATGCAGCCGGTTGGAATCCAGATTGACGATCTTCGCCGCCGTGCCGAGCGAGAAGAACAGGCCCTGCGCGCAGGAATGCACGACGAAGCGGTCATTCTGCTCCGGTGCGGCGATCGAGCCGTTCGTCTCCGTCGGCGCATGCTCGATCGGCGACATCTGGTAGCGGTCCTCGACAATATGATCGGCCATCGCGAAGCCGCGCTCGACATCGCCGAAGCGCAGCTTCTGATGGTCGTATTTCTCGTGATATTCGAAATAGTTGCCGGGATAGGTCTCGTTGATGACGGGCGCGCCGGGCTTCAGCGCTTCCTCGACATCGAACACAGCCGGCAGCGGCTCGTACTCCACCCGCACCAGCGCCCGCGCGGCCAAGGCCTGCGCCTCGCTCTCGGCGATGATCGCGACGATCGGCTCGCCCTTGTAGCGCACCTTGTCAACCGCGAGACTGGGCTCGTCATCCTTGCCGAAATTGATCAGCGACAGCAGCGTGTTCTTGTTCACCGGCACATCGGCGCCGCGCAGGATCCGCTTCACGCCCGGTGCGCGCTCGGCAGCAGCAATGTCGATCCGGCGGATCCGCGCATGGTGATGCGGCGAGCGGACCACCTTGAGATGCAGCAGGCCCTCGAAGGCATGGTCATCGAAGAAGGGCGAGCGGCCAGTGACATGCCCCGGCATGTCCTGGCGCTGCACGCCCTTGCCGACGACATTGAGATTGTCATCGCGCTCGTTCTGGAAGAGGTCCTTGCGGAATTCCATGGCGGGTTGCCTCCTCAGGATCGGCGCTGCGCCGGCAGCGTCCGGGCGGCGGCGAGGATGGCCTGGATGATCGGCTCGTAGCCCGTGCAGCGGCAGATATTGCCAGCAATGGCATCGATCACGTCCTCGCGGCTCGGATTCGGGTTGCGGTCCAGCAGGGCCTTGGCCGCCGTCAGCATGCCCGGCGTGCAGAAGCCGCATTGCGCGGCGAAATGCTCCATGAAGGCATTCTGCAGCGGATGCAGGTTCGGCCCGTCGGCCATGCCGGAGACGGTCTCGACACTTGCCCCTTCGCAGGAGGCGGCCAGCGTCAGGCAGGCAAGGCGCAATTCGCCGTCGATCAGGACCGAACAGGTGCCGCAGGTACCCTGCCCGCAGCCATATTTCGGGCCGAAATCATTGAGGCCTCGCCGCAGAACGGTCAGCAGGCTGTCCGCCGGATCGGCGAAGGCGGCGCGGTCGGAGCCGTTGAGGCGGAACTGCACGGGAACTTTCGCCATCCTCGCCTCCTTCAACTCTGGTTTGCCAGCAGCCGGCCGAGATGGACCGGCAGGACTTCGCGGCGATACCAGTCGCTGGCGATCGCGTCGGTCACAGGCTGGACGCCCTCGAGCGCGGCCGCCCGGGCCGCGGCGATGCCGTTGGCATCGAGTGCCTTGCCTTCGAGGGCGCGCTCGACCCCGCGTGCGCGGACGGGCAGTGGGCCCATCGCGCCATAGGCCACCCGCGCCTGGCCGATCCGGCTGGCATGGCCCGGCAGATGGGCAGCGATCGAGAGGACCGACAGGCCTTTCGGCTTGACGCGGCTGACCTTGAGGAAGCGGAAATCGCCCGGCGCGACCGGCCGGTTGAACTGGACCGACGCCACGAGGCGGGCCTCCCCGCGCGACCGGCCGGCGAGGAATTCCTCGATCGGAACGGCACGCGGGCTGCCATAGCCGGCCAGCACCATCACCTGCGCATCGAGCGCCAGCAGCGCGACGGCGAAATCGCCATAGGGCGCGGCGGCAAAGAGGTTGCCGCCGATAGTCGCCATGTTGCGGATGGCCGGTCCCCCCACCGCCCGCGCGGCGGCATGGAGGAAGCCGAGTTCGCGACTGGCGAGGATCGCGGCCATAGTCGCGCCGGCACCGAGTTCGATCCGCGTGCCGGAGACCTGGATCTGCCGCCAGGCCGGGTCGGTCACGCGCAGGAGGGTGCCATCGGTCAGGCGGCCCTCGTTGACGTCGCGCATCACGAGGGTCCCGCCGGACAGGAGCGTGGTGCGGGAATCCGCGGCGAGGATGCCGGCGGCTTCGGACAGGCTCTGGACCACACGCAGCGCAAGGGGCATGTCAGGCTCCCGTCTCGAGGAGTTGGGGCAATTGCCGGACGGCTTCCATGCCGGCGACATAGACATCCTCGCCCACCATCCGGGCGAATTCCTCCTCGCGGCCGGCCGGGGTGGTGAAGCGGCTCTCCCAATGCCAGAAGCTCCGGTTGCCATCCGTCACCGGGAGGAGCCGGATATGGGCGACATAGTTGAAGAGCGGAACCGGCGTATCGAGCAGGCAATAGGAGTAGCTCATCTCGAGATCCGAGAGGCTCAGCAGCTGCTCGCGCAACTCGCTGCCGTCGCGCAGGGTGAAGCGCCGCACGCAGCCGACCTTGTCCACCGGATGGCCCCGCTCGATCTGGCTGGTCGCCACGATCGGGTGATACTGGTCATGTGCGTTGAAATCACGCACGACGGCCCAGAGGCGGTCGACCGGCACATCGATGATCGTGCTGCGCACCACTTTCGGCATGTCAGCCCCCGAAAGCCCGCTTCAGCGCGTCGAAGCCGCCCTGGAAGACATTGCCGCCAATGCCGTTGACCAGATCGGCCTCCTTGTCGGCTGCGCAATCGAATTCGGCCGACCATTCGATGAAGGTCCGGTCCTGGTCGGTGACCGGCGTCAGGCGCAGGGTGGCGACGTAATTGGTCAGCGGCATCGGCGAGTCGAGGATCGAGTAGGTGCAGAACATGTCGTAATCCGACAGGCCCAGCAGCTGCTCGCGCAGGCGGTCGCCGTTCCGGAGCGAGAAGGCCCGGATACAGCCGACCTTGTCGGCCGGCTCGCCATTCTCGATCCGGCTTTCGGCGATAGCCGGGTGCCAGTTCGGCAGGCCGTTGAAATCCCGCACCCGGGCCCAGACCCGGGCCGCCGGCGCATTGATCACGCTGGAAGCGTAGACGCGTGCCATGGGTCACCTGCTCACTTTACGAAACCGGATCACTTTTTCTCACCGCCGCCATCCTTGGCCCCGCCATCCTTGGGTTTGGACGGCTGGGCATCCTTGGCGACGCGCTGCATGTCGGAGGCCTCGCGCATCAGCCCGCCCATCTTGGCGAGGCTGCCGCCCTCGATGCCGATCTCTTTCAGCACCTCGTCGATCAGCGGCGCCTGGACACGATAGCGCAACGCGCTCTCGATCACCTCGTCGGTCGGCGTGCGGCCGGAGCCGGAACCGGCGCTGCCAAGGCCATCGACATGGAGGATCTTGATGCCGTCGATCTTCTCCATCGGCTTGACGCTCTCGCGGACGATGCCCTCGATCCGGTCGAGCAGGCGGCGGCGGAACAGGCCGTAGCGGGCGCCATCCGTCAGCACATTCTCGGCCTCGTAGAGCAGGCGCTGCGCCTCGGCCTCGACCGCGCGGCGGACCTTGTCGGCCTCGGCGGCGATGCGGGTTTCCTCGGCCGCCTTCTCCGCCATCATCACCTCGACGGTGCGGCGGCGCTTCGCGGTCTCGCGCTCACGCACGGTGGTGACCAGTTCAGCGGCCTCGACCGCCTTGGCCTTGGCCAGTTCCGCCTGGGCAGCGGCGGCACTTTCCTCGAGCGACTTGGTATACAGCGTGATGGCCTTTTCCATCGCCGCATTCTCGACATCGCGCTCGCGTTCGATCTCGAGCTTGCGCAGGTCGCGCTGGCGGCCGACCCGGGCGGCGTCGAGGCCGCGATCCGAGGCGATCCGGGCGCGCTCGACTTCCTCGTTCGAGACGATCTGCGCTTCCTGCAGGGCCTGGACCCGGGCGATTTCCAGCTGCTCGATCACGCGCTTGCGCTCGAGGCGGGCCGCTTCGAGCGCCTGCTCGCGGGCGACATCGGTCCGCTCGACCTCCTGCTTCGCCACGATCTCGGCCTGACGCAGCGCCTTGTCGGCATCGGTACGCTCAGCCTTCTTGGCGGCAAGCGTAATGGCGCGGTCTTCCTCGGCCAGTTCGACGCTGCGCTTCTGCTCGATCTGCAGGATCTCGCGCGTCTTGGTCGAGGCAATGCGCTCTTCCTCGATCTTCAGTTCGGCGGCGATGCGCTGCCGCTCGACCGCATCGCGGCGCTGGATCTCGGCGGCCTCGAGTTCCTCCGTCCGGCGGATTTCGAGCCGTCGCGTTGCCAGTTCCGAGGCGATGCGCTCGGCGGCGATGGCCTTTTCCTGCGCAATCCGGGCAGCCTCGGTGGCCTCGCGGGCGGTGATCTCGGCGGTCTCGACCACCTTGTTACGCTCGATCTCCAGTTTGCGGCGGCCTTCCTCGAAGCTGATCCGCTCGGCGGTGACCGCATTTTCCTGCGCGATCCGGGCCTTTTCCACCGCCTCGCGGGCGGCAATCTCGGCCTCGTCCAGCGCCTTGTTGCGTGCGATCTCGAGGTTGCGGATCTCCTGCTCGCGGCCGATCCGCTCGGCATTGACGAGGGCTTCCTGTGTGATGCGGGCCTTCTCGGTGGATTCGCGCGCGGCGATTTCCGCCGCCTCGAGCATCCGCGTCCGCTCGATCTCCTTCTGGCGGGTTTCCAGCTCGGAGGCGATCCGCGCGGCCTGGATGGTCTTGTCGTTGAAGATCCGGGCCTTCTCGATCTCCTCGCGGGCGAGGATCTCGGCTGATTCAACCGCCTTCGTGCGTTCGATCTCGCGCTGGCGGACCTCGCGGTCGGAGGAGATCCGCGCCTCGCTGATGGCGCGCTCATTGGCGATCTTCGCCTTCTCGATCTCCTCGCGGGAGAGGATCTGGGCCTGCTCGGCTTCGGTATCCCGGGCCGCACGCTCGCGCGCCACCTCGGCCCGTTGCATCGCCCGGCGGATCTCGATCTCGCGCTGCTGCTCAAGCCGGGCGGTTTCGCTCTCGCGTTCGATATCGAGGGCCTGCCGTTCCGCCTCGAGGTTGCGGGTGCGGATGCGGATCATCGAATCCTGCTCGATATCGTTGCGGAGTTTCCGCTTTTCCTCGATCTCCTCGATGATCCGCGTCAGACCTTCGGCATCGAAGCGGTTGGACGGGTTGAAATATTGCAGGTCGGTCTGGTCGAGATCGGTGATCGCCACGGATTCCAGCACGAGCCCGTTCTGCTCCATCATATCGACGGCGGCATCGCGCACGCGCTGGACATAGAGCCCGCGCTGCTCGTGCATTTCCTCCATCGACATTTCCGAGGCGACCGAGCGCAGGGCCGAGATGAATTTGCCGGAGAGCAGCGCATTGAGCTGGTCGGGCTGCAGGGTCCGCCGGCCCAGAGTGGCCGCGGCGATGGAGACCGAGGGCCTGTCGGGGCGAACGCGGACATAGAATTCCGCATCGATATCGACACGCATCCGGTCCCGTGTGATCAGCGCATCCTGGTTGGCCCGGGTAACGGCCATGCGCAGGACATTCATGTTCACCGGCGTCACATCATGGATGATCGGCAGCACGAAGGCGCCGCCATTGATCACCACCTTTTCGCCGAACAGGCCGGTCCTCACGAAGGAGACCTCCTTCGACGAGCGGCGATAGAGCCAGTTCACCAGATAGACGATGATCGCGATCACGATCACCGCCACGATGAGCCAGAGAATGAGGGTTCCGATCAGTTGCCCCGTCATGTCACGTTCCTCCCTCAGCCTGCCTGCCTCACGCCGGCCCCGGCGTGCCGCCTGTGCGGCTGATTGTCTTGAAAGCCCTGGTCTGTTCGCGGATCGCCACTTCCACCGGCAGGCGCTCCATCGAGGACGCGCCGTAGAAGCCGTGGCAATGGCGGGTGTTCTTCATGATGAAATCGGCGTCCGGCGGTTCGGCCACCGGGCCGCCATGGACGAGGATGATCGCATCCGGCTTGACGGCGAGCGCCGCCGCTGCCCAGGAATCGACGATAGCCGGGCAATCCTTCAGCTTGAGCGCGGTTTCCGCACCGATCGAGCCGCCGGTCGTCAGGCCCAGATGGCAGACGATGATATCCGCGCCCGCGCCGGCCATGGCGGCGGCATCAGCCTCCGAGAAGACATAGGGCGTGGTCAGCAGGCCCTTCTGCCCGGCCAGCCGGATCATCTCGACCTCGAGGCCGAAGCCCATGCCGGTTTCCTCGAGATTGGCGCGGAAAACGCCGTCGATCAGCCCGACGGTCGGGAAATTCTGCACGCCGGAAAAGCCGATCCGCGCGACATCGTCGAGGAAGACATCCATCGAGCGGAAGGGATCGGTGCCGCAGACCCCGGCAATGACCGGTGTCTTCTTCACCACCGGCAGCACCTCGCTCGCCATGTCCATGACGATGGCATTGGCATCGCCATAGGGCATCAGGCCGGAAAGCGAGCCGCGCCCGGCCATGCGGAACCGGCCGGAATTATAGATGACAATCAGGTCGATGCCGCCGGCTTCCTCGCATTTCGCGGAGAGCCCGGTTCCGGCACCGCCGCCGACAATCGGCTCTCCCCGCGCGATCATGGCGCGGTAGCGGTCCAGCAACTCGGCACGGGAAAAGCGGGGCATGTCTCAGGTCCTGCCGGTAGCGCCCCGGAAGCGGCCCTGATGCAGCGCACGGAAATGCTGCGCGAGGGCCGCCGCGAAGGCGGGGTCATTGATGTGATGGGGCAACCGGATGAGCTGCCGTGTCGCGGTAACGCGGATCGTCGAGGCAATCGCATCAAACAGGGCGGCATCTGCGGCGGGATCCCAGAAAGGCTGCCCCGGCGCATCCAGCGCCGAGACGCCGCCTTCCGGCAGCAGAAAGCGCACGGGCCCTTCCATCTGGTTGAGGCGTTCGCCGATCCAGCGGCCCATCCGGGCATTCTCTTCTGCCGTGGTCCGCATCAGGGTGATCTGCGGGTTATGCGGGTAGAAAAGCCGCTGGCGATACTGCGCGGGCACGGTGTCGGGCGCGGCGAAATTGACCATGTCGAGCGCACCGACCGAGCCGACATAGGGGATCTTCGTACGGATCACCGCGCCGAAGCGATCCTCGGTGGCAGGCAGGATGCCGCCCATCATCATGTCGCAGATCTCGGTGGTCGAGACGTCGATCACGCCGGGCACGAGGCCAGAGTCGATCAGCTTTTCCATCGAGCGGCCGCCTGTGCCGGTGGCATGGAAGACCAGCGGCTCCCATTCCCGCTCGATCAGCCGCGTCACCTGCTGGACGCAGGGCGTTGTCACGCCGAACATGGTCAGCCCGACCAGCGGCTTTTCGGCCTCGGGTCGGCGCGTCACGGGCCCGTGCTGCTGCTCGTGGAAGCTCCGCGCCATGGCTGCCATGGCCTGCGCGGCATTGCCGAGCACCGTCCGCGAGACACGGTTCAGCCCCTGAACATCAGTCACGGAATGCATCATGGTGATGTCCGTCGCACCGACATAGGCCGCGACATTGCCCGAGGCCATGGTCGACACCATCAGCTTCGGCACGCCGACGGGCAGCGTCTGCATGCCGGCGGTGGCGATGGCCGTGCCGCCCGAGCCGCCGGCCGAGAGGATGCCGATCACGCCCTGCTGGCGCGCCATCCAGGCGCGGAAGGCCTCGGTCATGGCGGCGACGGCCTTGCCGCGATCGCCGGAGGCAATGCCGGCGGAACCGGTCGGCAGGGCGAGCGCAACCTCCTGCGCCGAGACATCGGCCCCCTGGTTGCGGCCATTGGTCGAGAGATCGACAAGGCGGGTGCGCAGGCCGGCGGCCTTGATCGCGTCGCGCAGGAAACGCAATTCGTCGCCCTTGGTATCGAGCGTACCGGCGATGATGACATGCGGCTCCTGCGGTGCGCGGGCGGCGAGCGGCGAGACATCGCCGACACGCCGGCCATCGATCGTGGCGAGGGTCGGCCGGGAGATGGTGCGGGCCTGCGCCTCGATCCGCGCGGCGGGCACATCCTGCGACCAGCGCGTAGGGAGTGTGGGATTGGCATTGTAGACCCGGATGGGGCCCTGCGGGGCCGGAGCGGCCGGGCCGGCAGCGCCGGAAGGCGCCCCGGTAACGGCGGGCTCGGTCTCGTCATGGCTGTGCCGGCCGACACCGAGCAGGCGCTGCTGGAGATCGCGGTCGGCGGCGAGAACCGACGAGGCGATGACGCGGTGGATCCGGCCATTGACCATGATGGCGATCGTGTCCGACATCTGCGTCGCGACGCCGATATTCTGCTCGATCACGAGGATCGAGACATCGCCTTCCGCAGCGAGGCGAACGAGCGTTTCCTCGACATGCGCGACAATGACCGGGGCAAGGCCCTCGGTCGGCTCGTCCATGATGAGCAGGCGCGGATTCATCAGCAAAGCGCGGCTGATCGCCAGCATCTGCTGCTCGCCGCCCGAGAGCTGGCCGCCGCCATTGCGCCGCCGTTCGGCGAGGCGCGGGAAGACCTCGTAGATGCGCTCCGGCGTCCAGGCGCCCTTCCCGCGCGACATCAGGCGGAGATGCTCGTCCACCGTCAGCGAGCGCCAGAGCCGCCTGCCCTGCGGCACATAGCCGATGCCCAGCCGGGCAATCTCGGCGGAGGTCCGGCCAACCAGTTCCTCGCCCATGAACCGGATCGAGCCGGACGAGACCGGCACGAGGCCCATGATGGCCTTGCACATGGTGGTCTTGCCCATGCCATTGCGGCCGACGACCGAAAGCACGCCCGAATGCAGGGCGAGATCGACGCCCTGCACGGCATGCGAGCGGCCATAGAAGACGTTGACGCCCTGGAGTTGCAGGATCGGCGCGCCGGCGCCGCGGGTGGCGCGCTCACTCATGGCCGCCTCCGAGGTAGAGTTCCTGAACCTCGGGATCGTCCTCGATCTCCTCCGGCCGACCTTCCTTGAAGATGCGGCCGTTATGCATCATCGTCACGCTCTCGACGACGCGCAAAGCCACATCCATGTCGTGTTCGATGATGATGTAGCCGATATGGGACGGCAGCGTTGTCAGGATCGAGACGAGGTCGCGCCGCTCGGTCGGGGAAAGGCCCGCCGCCGGTTCGTCGAACAGGATGAAGCGCGGCGCGCCCGAAAGGGCGAGCGCGATTTCGAGCTGGCGCTGCTGGCCATAGGCGAGTTCGCCGACGAGCCGGTCCTTCTCCGCCGTCAGATGCACGGCCTCGACCAGCGTTTCCGCGGCATGGACGAGGGCATCGTCGCGCCGGGGTCGGATCAGCGAGAAGCGGTTCCGCGAGACGCCCCGGCAGGCGAGATAGACATTGTCAATCACCGAAAGGCCCGCGAAAAGCGAGGAGATCTGGTAGGTGCGGCGCAGGCCGCGCCGGATCCGCTCATGCGGCGGAAAGAGGGTGACATCCTCGCCGAAGAAGCGGATCAGCCCTGCCGTGGGCAGGAAATCGCCGGTGATGCAGTTGAACAACGTGGTCTTGCCGGCGCCGTTCGAGCCCAGAACGGCACGGCGCTCGCCCGGGCGGACTGAGAGCGTGACATCGGAAATGGCGGCCAGCGCGCCGAACATCTTGGTGATGCCGCGCAATTCCAGTGCGTTGCCGGCACTGACATGGCTCTGTCCGAGGGCGACAGGGCGCGGCGGTGTGACGGGGGCGTTCATGCCACACCTCCCCCCGTCTTCTGGTCCTGCTGCTGGCGGCGGCGCGCGCGCCAGCGGTCCCACAGGCCCAGCACGCCATCGGGCGAGAACAGCACGATGGCGAGGAAGCCGAGGCCGATGATCAGCTTGAAGCGATCGGCGGAGAAGCCGAAAAAGCCGAGGATATCCGGCGAGAAGACCTGCAATATCACATAGATGAAGGCGCCGATGAAGGGCCCGAGCGGCCGGCGCATGCCGCCGACCACCGCCACGACCAGCACGTCGATCGCGGCGGACATGCCGATCGTGCCCGGCGCGATCTGTGCATTCTGCCAGACCAGCAGGATACCGCCGGCCGAGGCGAAGACGCTGGCCAGGGCATAGGCCGCGACGCGATGGGCGGTGACATTGAAGCCGAGCGCGGCCATCCGGCGGGGATTGTCCCTCACGCCCTGCAAGGCGAGGCCAAAGGGCGAGCGCGAGACATAGACCACCGCACCATAGGACAAGGCGGCCAAGGCGAGGCTGAGATAGTAGAAGGGCACGGGATCGCGCCAGTTCACCCCGAAAAGCTGCGGCGGAAGGACGAGGTTGAATCCGGAATAGCCGTTGAAGATCGTGTAGTTCTGCCGGGTGAAGTAGAAGAAGGCCGCCGCGATGGCGAGCGTGATCATGATCGTGTAGATGCCCTCTGTCCGCACGGCGAGCGCCCCGGAAATCGTCGCGAAGAGCGCGGCAATCAGGAAGGCGGCAGGCAGGACGATCCACCAGGCAAGGCCAAGGCTGACGGTGACCGTGCCGGAATTGCCGAGAATCGCAACCATGTAGCCGGCCATGCCGGCAATGGACATCTGCAGCAGGCTGACCATGCCGCCATAGCCGGCGAGGAACATCAGGCTGAGCCCGATCATGCCGAGGATGAAGGTCCAGCCCATGACCTGGAACAGCCAGAAATTGTTGGCCACGACCGGCAGGAAGAGCAGCACCACCGCCAGCGCCCACCAGGGTGCGGGGATGCGTTCGAACCAGAGTTTCTGGTCAGCGCGGTTGACGAAGCGGGGGGCCTGGTCGGTCATTGCCATGGGCTAGCGCCTTGCCCCGAGCAGGCCCTGCGGGCGGAAGGCCAGCACGGCGGCCATGATCAGGAAGGTGAAGACGACCGAATAGGTCGGCGCATAGACGAAGCCCATCTGCTCGGTGACGCCGATGATGAGCGAGCCGAGGGCAGCGCCGACGATCGAGCCCATGCCGCCGACAATGACAACCACAAGGCTGGCCAGCAGGAAGCGCGTATCCTCGCCCGGCGAGAGCGACTGGAAGGTGCCGCCGATGATGCCGGCCATGCCGGCGAGGCCGGCACCGAAACCGAACACGGCGAGGAAGACGAGCTGGATCCGCACGCCGGAGGCGGCGAGCATCTCGCGGTCATCCACGCCGGCGCGGATCAGCATGCCGAGTGCTGTCCGGTTCAGGACCAGCCACATCGCCACGCCGATGACGATGGCGGCGATGAGGATCCAGACCCGCACCGCGGGGTAGCGAAGCCAGTTGGTGGCGCCGGTGCTGGCATTGATCGAATTGATGATCGGCAGCTCCATCGGCCCTGTCAGGAAGCCGGGCGCGAGGATCGAGTAGGATTGACCGCCCCAGAGCCAGAGCATGAGATCGGCGAGGACGATGGAAATGCCGATGCTGACCAGCGTCTGCCTCAGCTCCTCGCCCTCCATCTTCGAGAAGATGAAGCGCTGCATCAGCAGGCCGAGCAGGCCGACGACGAGGAACACCACCGGGAAGGCGATGAACCACGAACCGGTAAGGCTGGCGATCTCGTAGCCAAGATAGCCGCCGAGCAGGAAGAGCGAGCCATGGGCAAGGTTGACGACCCGCATCAGGCCGAAGATCAGCGTAAAGCCGGCTGCGACAAGGAAATAAAGCGCGCCGAGCGTGATACCGCCGAGCAGCGCATTGAGGAAGATCTGCTTTCGACCCCATTTCGCCACCAGTTCCGGCGGCCAGGGCGCGAAGACAAGCCAGAGGAAGACCGCGATCAGGATCGCGATGATCAGGCTCCGGAGCGGATTGCGCTTGATGATGTCATCCATCGCGGCGTGTCTCGGAAGACCCTTTCCTCGGACCGGCATCCTGTCTTTGCAGGGATCTGCCGGACCCGGATGGCGCCCCTTCGCCATCCCCCTCCGGCAAGACTAGAATGAGCACCCGCCGGCACGCTTTCCCGAACGTCTTTTCTTTCGGAAAACACGGAACCGACCTCAATGGACGGCCCCGAGGACGCTGCGCCGGTAGGCACTGGGGGGCACAACGCCATTCGCGATGAAGAAGCGCGAGAAGCTGGCCGGCGTGGCGAAGCCAAGGTCGAGGCCGATTTCCGACACCGTCTCCTCGCCGCGCGCCAGCCTCTCGATGGCGCGCTCCATGCGGAGGGCGTTGAGATAGAGCGTCGGCGGCAGACCCACCTGCTCGCGGAACAGCTTGAAGAAATGCGGTCGCGACAGGCCGGCTGCGCGCGAGACAGCGCTCAGGTCGATCGGCTCGCCCAGGGTCTCGCCGAGAAGACTGATCGCGCGGCGGATCCGGAAATCACGGAAACCGAAGCGCGCCCGGTCGGTAGCCTGGCCGCCGGCCTGCCATTGCCAGGTCTGGTCGAAGGCGGCCTGGGTCAGGGCGCTGAGCCGGTCCTCGAAATTGCCGTCGCCGTCGGAATAGGCAGCAAGCTGCCGGGCGGTTTCGGCTGCAAGACGGGCAATATGGTCGTCCATGCTGACGACCGGGCGGCCGAAACGCAGGATTTCCGAGGCCTGGCCGCTGGCCTCCACAAACCAGCCGGGACGGATATAGAGCACCAGTGTCAGGGTGGCCTGGCGGCGATCCACCGGCATGAAATAATGCGGCTGCCAGGGGCTGATGGCCGTGGCCTGGAGCGGGTTGAGCGGATATGCGCGACCGTCGATCACGACTTTCGCCGCAGGTCCGCGGACATGGAAGATCAGATGCCCTTCCCGGTGGGCATGAGGCACCATGGGCCGGTCCAGTTCGTACAGGCACGCCCGTCCGAACGCGCCGTGTGCGACAGCGTGAGCAACGCTCATCGGTTTCCTCCCGCTCGTTTTTTCTGGCGGTTTACGACGAATGTATAATGTGTGTGGCCGCTGGCAACCGGCGCCCGGCAAGAAAGATTCGGCAGGGTCACCATGCGGCCTCGAGGATGAGTCGGCAGTCGCCCGGGGTCAGGCGGCGCGGGTTGGCCAGGGCGGCGGGATCATTGGCCGCCATTTCCGCGAAACGGTCGAAGCGGCGCCGGTCAATGCCGATTTCGCGGAGGCTTGTCGGCAGGCCGAGCCCGCGCGCGAAGGCGCCGATCTCCGTGCTGAGCGAGACCTGCCCATCGCGCCGCGCCAATGTCATCGCGAGCGCGGCATAGCGATCCCCCACCGCCTGGGCGTTGAAATCGGCCATGGCCGCGAGAAGCGGGGCGTGCAGATCGCCCGGCAGGAAGCCGGACTGCAATTCCGGCTCGATGGGAAATGCCAGCGCATCGACCCCGCCCACCGCCTTTTCGAGTGCGAGGCCAGCGGTCATCGCCGCCGCCATGACCTCGCGCCGGGCCTCGCGGTGGCCCGGCATTCCGAGCACAACCGGCAGCCAGCGCGTCATCCGGCGCACGGCTTCAAGGGCGAGACCATCCGCGGGCGGGTTGTAACTGGGGCTGGCATAGGCCTCGATGGCATGGACCATGATCTCCATGGCCGAGGCGGCAATGCGGCGTACGGGCACCGTTTCCAGCACGGTGGGGTCGACAATGACGCGGTCAGGCCGCGGACAGGCGGCGGGCCGCCCGTCCCGCGGGCGGACATGGCGGCCGAGACCGAGATCGGACAGGCCGACCGGCACGGCGATCACCGTGAGCCGCTCGCCCTGCCGGGTCGCCTCCGCCGCGACAAGCCTCGCTTGGCCGATGGCCGAGGCGCCGCCGACGGCGAGAAGGGTCGTGGTGCGGATCTCGCGCAGGCGGGCCAGCGCGGCCCGCGTCTCCTCGCGCGAGGGGGCGCCGGGCGGCAGGGTATGGGCGGTCAGGGAAATGCGGCCGAGAGCCTCGCGCACGCGGTCGAGCGCCATGTCACTGCCGGGCTCGTCATCGGCCAGTACCAGGGCCTGCGACAGGGGACCGGTCTCTTCGGGCAGCGCATCCTCGATGGCCGCCTCGGCAAAATGGGTCCGGGTCAGATACCCTATCAGGGTCATCGGCAGCACTCCCGGCGAGGGCGATCTGGCGCCGCCCGTTCTTGTCTTCGCGAAGGAGAGAACGGCTGGCCCCGGAGGGCCAGCCGCATGTCGGCCTATCGATGAGGAGGGCTTCTCAGCCGCCCGAGCGGAGCTTCGCGCAATCCACCACATTGCGCGACGGCAGGCCGAGGGCGCGGAACTGCTCGGCCGTCATGCCCAGCGTCTGGGTCACGTTGTCGGTCTTGGCGACCATCTTGGTGGTCATGTTGCCATCCGGTCCGTCAACCACCTCGTTGATGAACACCGTACCGGTGGCCTGGCGGTTCTCGTTGAGCGTGATCTTGCCGACCGGGCTGTCCAGCTGGAGCTTATTGAGGGCTTCCTTGAACTTGGCCTGGCCGTTCGACAGGTCACCGCCGGCCGCTTCCAGCCCCTTGATGGCCGCGAGCGTGGCCGTGTAATAGCCCAGCCCGAACAGCGAGGGCGACGGCAGGCGCTGGTTGGCCGGGAAGGAATCCTGGTAGAGCTTCACATAGGACGTCCAGGCAGGATCCTTGTTGTCCGTCGCGAAGGGGCCGGAGACCGGCGTGCCCTTCAGGGCGTCCTTGGCGCGGCCGCGGGCGGTCAGCACGGTCTGGTCGGCCAGGATGGTCCCGCCGATCAGACGCGTCTTCTCGCCGGCCTGCTGGTACTGGTTGAGGAAGTTGATCGCGTCCGTGCCGCCAAGTCCGAGATAGATCGCGTCCACATTTTCCGGCAGCTGGGCGATGATGCCGCCGAAATCGGACTGGCCGAGCGGCTGCCAGAAGCGCTGGACGATATCGCCGCCCGCCTTGCAATAATCGACCGCGAAGCCCATGAAATTGGTGTAGCCGAAGGAATAGTCAGCCACGATCGTCGCGATCTTCTTGTAGCCCTTCGTCTTGACCGCATAGGAGCCGAGGCCGAAGCCCCATTGCCCGCCATCGAGATTGAAGCGGTAGAAGTTCGGCGCCGGATCGACCCAGGTGGTCTCGAGCGCGCCGGAAATCCCGTTGATCACCACGTTGTTGGGAATGGTCTTGGCGAAGTCGCGCATGGCGATGCCTTCCGAACCGGAAAGCGGGCCGATGATGAGATCGACCTTGTCCTGTTCGATCAGCTTGCGGGCCATGCGGATCGTGGTGTCCGGCTTGGTGTCGGTCGGCGCGACGACCGTCTCCACCTTCTTGCCGGCAATCGTGTTGTTGACCTGCTTGAGGGCGAGTTCCACGTTCCGGACGCCATCCTGGCCCCCGGTCGCAAACGCGCCTTCAAGCGCGACGAGAATGCCGATCTTGATGGTTCCACCCTGCGCCATGGCTGCGCCAGGCAGCATGAGGGCGGTGATCGCAACGGCTCCGAGCAAAGTCTTGCGCATAGGTATTCCTCCCTGTGACGCGGCAGGTCCCGCCGGCCATGACGCCGTGACAAGCCTGCTCGCCTCGCAGCGCGATCTTCAGCCGCGCCTCGGTGAAGGCTGCCGTTCAACCCCGAAACCGCCCATATCCCAGCGTCTCATTTTATGGCGAAGGGCCGGCACCTTGCCCGCTTGACGCCCCGGGACGAACCGTCTCGACTGCAGCGTCCCATCGTGGTGGCAGGAAAACGGCTTCATGACACGCCTGCGTTTCGGAATGATCGGCCTTGGCATGGCCGTAGCCCCGCATGCCAGGAGCCTGCAGGACCTTGCGGGCGAGATCGAGCTTGTCCATGCTTTCAGCCCCAGCCCGGAGCGGCGGGCGGGCTTCTCGAAGGCCTTCGGTTTCCCGACCTGTGGGAGGATCGAGGACATCATCGACGATCCCGGCCTCGACGCGGTCATGGTCCTGACCCCGCCGAATACCCATCTCGAACTGGTCGAGCGCCTTGCTGCCACCGGCAAGCACATCCTCCTGGAAAAGCCGCTCGACATCGCGACGCCAAGAGCAGAAGCGCTCGTTACGGCCTGCGAAAAGGCTGGCGTGACCTTGGCGGTCATGCTCCAGCACCGGTTCAAACCGGCGGCCGAACGCCTCGCCGCCCGCCTGCGCGAGGGTAGCCTCGGGCCGCTGATCCGGTGCAGCGCGGCGATTCCGCTCTGGCGACCGCAATCCTATTACGACGAGCCGGGCCGCGGCACGCTGGCTCGAGATGGTGGCGGCGTGCTGCTGACGCAGGGCATCCATACACTGGACCTGATGATCAGCCTGGCCGGGCCGGTGAGCCGCGTCTGCGGCGAGGCCGTGACCAGCCCGATCCACCGCATGGAGACCGAAGATCTTGTGACGGCCACGTTACGCTTCGCGAATGGCGCCGTGGGCACGCTCGATGCGACGACCGCCTGTTTCCCCGGCTTTCCGGAGCGGATTGAGATGATCTGTCGCAATGGCACGGCGATCCTCGCCGGCTCCTCGCTCGATATCCATGGGCATGATGGCGGGCATGAAACCATCCGCCCGGACAATTCCCCCGGCGGAACAGGTGCGGACCCGATGGCCTTCCCCCATGATTACCATCGGGGCGTCATCGCCGATTTTGCTGCCGCCCTCCGCGAGAAGCGGGCGCCGCGCATTCCCGGCCGGGACGTGCTGCATGTCCACCGGCTGATCGATGCGTTGCTGGAATCGGGCCGGACCGGCCTGCCGGTCGAACTCGCCGGCTGAGGCCGGAAAGCGCGTTCCTACCGGGTTTTCTTCTCGATCAGCGCGGCAATCAGCCCGAAGCCGCGCCGCTTCGCATGGTCGAGCGGCGTGACGCCCTCGCGATCGGCGAGGCCGGGATCCGCGCCGGCTTCGAGGAGGGCATCGACGATCTCGACATAGGCGGGGCCGCCATCGCCGAGGATCACCGCCTCCAGGAGGGCCGTCCAGCCCAGGCGATTGACGTGATCGACGTTGATCTTCGTCTTGAGCAGCCGGTAGACCACCTCGACATGGCCATAATGGCAGGCGGGGATCAGCGCCGTGCCGCCATAGCGGTTGGTCGAGGCAAGGTCGGCCCCATGCGCCAGTGTCATTTCGAGGATCTCGAGCCGGCCTCTGGCGCCCGCCAGCAGGAAGGGCGAGTCGCTGATGGAGTCCTTCGCATTCACATCGGCACCGGCCTGGATGAGGATCCGTGCCGCCTCCACATGATTGCCCTGCACGGCAGCCAGCAGCGCCGTCCGGCCTGTCCGGTCGCGAACATCGACAGGCACGCCGATGCCGAGGAACCGCGCAACGGCATCGGCATCGCCGGACGCGGCAGCATGGATCATGGCGATGGCGGAAGCGTCGTCCCGGGATTGCGCGGAAGACAGCATCACCAGCAGCGTGGATGCGACGGACAATGCAATCAGGCTTCTCCGGCTTTCCATCATCGGGCTCCTCCGGGGCCGGCACGCCAGCCGGCCCTACCGGGAAGCTAGCATAACGGGGTGCCGGCGCGTTTCACATTGCCGCGACGGCCTTCCCTTTGCAGTGCGATGCGATATCTCGGCACGATGACACGCCTTGACTCCTCTTCTGACCGGGCTCTCGTCTGGTTTCGCAGCGATCTCCGCCTGACCGACAACCCTGCCCTTGCCGCTGCCCTTGGCGCGAAGGAGGTCCTTTTCGTCTTCATCATGGAGACAAATGATGGCCTGCGGCCACGCGGCGGGGCCAGCCTTTGGTGGCTGCATCATTCGCTGGAGAGCCTCGACAGAAGCCTTGCGGAACGCGGGCAGAAGTTGCTGATCCTCAAGGGGGATTCCCGGCAGATCATCCCTCGGCTGGCCGAATGGTCCGGGGCGGGCCATGTGGTCTGGAACCGGCGCTATGGCCAGCCCGAGCGGGATATGGATGCCGGGATCAAGGCCACGCTGAAGGCCGGCGGGGTCGCCGTCGACAGCTTCAACGGGGCCCTGCTCTACGAGCCGATGGAGATCCGCTCGAAGGCTGGCGGCCCGATGCGCGTCTTCACCCCGTTCTGGCGGGCCTGCCGCACCCTGCGCGAGCCGGACCAGCCGGTCGCGGCGCCGGAACGGCTTCCGCCACCCCCCGCCACGCCACCGGCGGATACGCTCGCGCTGGCCGACCTTGCATTGCTGCCGACAAGGCCGGACTGGGCTGTCGGGCTGCGTGCCAACTGGCAGCCGGGTGAAGCCGGCGCTGCGGCCAGGCTGGCGGATTTCCTCGCCGGGCCGCTCAGGAACTATGGCGAGAACCGCAACCGCCCGGATTTTGTCTCGACATCACGGCTTTCGCCGCACCTGGCCTTCGGCGAGATCTCGCCGCGCCAGATCTGGCATGCCACCGAGGCTGCCCGCATGACCGGGAAGGCCGCCGGAAATGCCGAGGATATCGACAAGTTTTTCTCGGAACTGGGTTGGCGGGAATTCTCGCATCACCTGCTGTTCCACTTCCCCACCCTGCCGAGATCGAATTACCAGCCGAAATTCGATTCCTTCCCGTGGCAGGAGGATCCGGCCGGGCTCACCGCCTGGCAGCGCGGCCGGACCGGCTATCCGATCGTCGATGCCGGCATGCGCGAGCTCTGGCAGACCGGGTTCATGCATAACCGGGTGCGGATGATTGTCGCATCTTTCCTCATCAAGCACCTGATGATCGATTGGCGACTTGGCGAAAGCTGGTTCTGGGATACGCTGTGCGATGCGGATCCGGCGAACAATGCGGCAAGCTGGCAATGGGTCGCGGGGTCTGGGGCCGATGCGGCGCCGTATTTCCGGATTTTCAATCCGGTCACGCAGGGGGAGAAATTCGATCCGGACGGAGGCTATATCCGTACCTTCGTTCCGGAACTGGCCCGTCTTCCGGACAAGTTCATCCACAAACCGTGGGAAGCGCCGCATCCGATCCGGCAAGCTGCGGGTATCGTGTTGGGACAGACCTATCCCAAGCCGGTCGTCCAGCATGAGCATGCCCGCCAGCGTGCGCTTGCCGCCTTCCAGTCCCTCTCCGGGGAGCCTCTTTGAAAGGACATGCCTTGCGTATTGCGATTATCGGGAGCGGCATTGCCGGCCACGGCGCCGCCTACCAGTTGACCAAGGCCTATGGTCCCGCCGCCGTCACCGTCTTCGAAAAGGAGAACCGCCCGGGGGGGCACAGCGCGACGGTGGATATCGTCTATGACGGCATCCCGATTTCCGTCGATACCGGGTTCATCGTCTATAATGAGCTGAACTATCCGCTGATGACGGCCCTGTTCGCCGAACTGGGCGTCGAGACCCAGCTTTCCGATATGGGATTTGCGCTGTCGCTGGATGACGGTGCGTTCGAATGGTCCGGCCAGGACAAGGATGTGCTGGCCTCGATGTTCGCGCAGCCCAGCAACGCGTTGCGGCCGGCCTTCTGGCGCATGCTGGCCGACATGATGCGCTTCAATGCGCGGGCGGTGAAGGATCTCGAGACCGGCGCCCTTACCGGGCTGACGCTGGGGGCCTATCTCGCCCGAGGCGGCTATGGTGCCTTCTTTCGCGACAATTACATCCTGCCGATGGGCGCGGCGATCTGGTCCATGCCCTCCTCGGCCGTGCTCGATTTCCCGGCGCAGAGCTTCGTGGCCTTCTTCAACAACCACCGGCTGCTGCATCTGTCGCGGCCGCGCTGGCGCACGGTGACAGGCGGAAGCCGGAACTATGTCCGGGCGCTGATCGGCCGCTCTGGACACCAGACGGTCTATGGCGATCCCGTGCTTGAAGTGCAGCGCGAGGGCGACGGCGTGCGCATCGTGCTCGAAAGCGGTCGCATCGAGACTTTCGATGCCGTTGTGATGGCGACACATTCCGACACGGCTTCCGAGCTGATCGCCGCGCATTGGCCCGAGGAGGCCGCCATCGTGGCGGATATCCGCTATGCCGAGGCGGATGTGTATCTCCATCGCGACCCGGCCTTCATGCCGCGCCGCAAGCGGGCCTGGGCGGCCTGGAACGTTTTGCGGCAACCCGCCCGCGATGCCGCCCCGGTGACGGTGACTTACTGGATGAACCGCCTGCAGGGGATCGACCCGGCCCGGCCCCTCTTCGTGACGCTGAATCCGCCCGCACCGCCGGCCGAGGGGACAGTGTTCGGCCATTACCGCTACGCCCATCCGCAATATGACCAGGCGGCGATCACCGCGCAGGGCCGGATGGCCGGATTGCAGGGGCGCGGAAGACTGTATTTCGCCGGGGCCTGGATGGGATATGGTTTCCATGAGGATGGCCTGCGGGCCGGCTTCGACGCGGCAGCCCGGCTCATCGCCGACCGGGCCGGCCATCGCGTGGCCGCCGATCAGGCCGTCGCCTGAAGGAAGCCCGATGACACGCGCCGACTCCTTGGCCTTTCCGCCGCCGGATGTCCCGGCCGTCTTCTATGTCGGCCCGGTCATGCATGCCCGGTTCCGGCCGGTGCCGCACCGTTTCCAGTATCAGGTCTTCTCGCTGCTGGTGGATCTTGACCGGCTGGACGAAGCGGCGCGGCTTTCGCGCTTCTTTTCCGTCGGGCGGTTCAACCTGATCGGCTTCGACCTGGCGCCGCACGGGCCCAATCCCGGCGATGATCCACGCCGCGCCATCCCCCGTATGCTGGAGGAGGCCGGCATGGCCGAGCCGGTGGAGAAGGTATTTCTCCTTTGCTATCCTAGGGTTATGGGTTTCGTGTTCAATCCGCTCTCCGTCTATTTCGCCTATGGCCGGAGCGACCGCCTGATCGGCGTTGTCTATGAGGTGCGGAACACGTTCGGCGAACGGCATTCCTATGTCGCGCCGGTGCAGCAGGGCGAAATCAGCCCCGCCGGTTTGCGGCAGAGCGCCAACAAGCTGTTCTACGTCTCGCCCTTCCTTGACCAGACAATGCGCTATCTCTTCCGGGTGCTGCCGCCGGGTGGCGATCGGCTGAGCCTCCGGATCCTGGAGACCGATCCTGCCGGGCCGATGCTCGCCGCGACTTTCACCGGCCGCCCGGAGCCGATCACCGACCGCGCCTGCCTGCGCCTGACCTTCCGGATGCCGCTGATGACGCTGAAAGTCGTTGCCGGCATCCATTTCGAGGCCTTGCGGCTCTGGCTGAAGGGGATACGCTTTTTCTCCCGTCCGGCGCGCCCGCCCGCAATCAGTCATGACGGGCGGTTTCTGGACGGGTATCATTTGGGGACGAAGCCCGGCACAACCGGGACAGGGGAGACCGGACATGCAGCCTGAAACACAGCAACCCGTTGTGCTGACGGCCGGAAATGTCGGCAAGGCCACGCGTGGCCTGCCGCGCACCATGCGGGCCGCCTTGCATTTTGCCACAGGGATCCGGCGCGGCCGGATCGATTTCATCCTGCCGACCGGACATCATTTCCGGATTGCCGGCCCGGAATCGGGGCCGCATGCCGAATTGCATGTGCTGAACTGGCGTTTTGCGCGCCGCGTGATGTTCGCCGGCGATGTTGGCCTCGGCGAGACCTATCGCGATGGCGACTGGGACAGCCCCGACGTGACGGCTGTGGTGGCCCTGTTCGCGTCCAATGCCGATCTCGTCGACAATTTCCTGGCCCGGTCACCGCTGGCGCGCTTCGCCCTGCAGCTCCGCCATCTCGTGCTGAACCGGAATACGAAATCCGGCTCGAAACGCAACATTTCGGCGCATTACGACCTCGGCAACCGCTTCTATGCGAGCTGGCTGGACCGGGGCATGACCTATTCCTCGGCGATTTTCGAGCCGGGAGACAATGACCTGACCGCCGCGCAGGACCGGAAATACCGCATTCTCGCCGATGCGATGGGGGTCCGCCCCGGCGACCACGTGCTTGAGATCGGCTGCGGCTGGGGCGGGTTTGCGGAATTCCTCGCGCGGGAGCGTTCGGCCCGCGTGACCGCGCTGACGATCAGCCGCGAACAATATGATTATGCGCGCGAGCGGATCGCGCAGGCCGGGCTGTCCGACAAGGTCGAGATCCGGTTCCAGGATTACCGGGACGAGACCGGCACCTATGACCGGATCGGCTCGATCGAGATGTTCGAGGCGGTCGGCGAAAGCTACTGGCCCCATTTCTTCCGGACGCTCCGGGAGCGACTGAAACCGGGTGGCACGGCCGGGCTGCAGATCATCACCATTCCCGATCATTTTTTTGAGGATTACCGGCGGAACGTCGATTTTATCCGCCGGCACATCTTCCCCGGTGGCATGCTGCCCTCGCCGACACGCCTCGGCGAACTGGCCCGTGATGTCGGCCTCAAGCTGGAAGGCGAGCGCGTCTTCGGCGGCGATTATGCGGAAACGCTCCGTCAATGGCGGGACAATTTCGAAAATGCCTGGCCGCGCCTGCTACCGATGGGCTTCGACGAGCGCTTCCGCCGGCTCTGGCGCTATTACCTTTGCTATTGCGAGGCCGGGTTCGATGTCGCCACGATCGATGTGCGGCAGATCGTCTATCGCCGGCACTGACGGGATCAGGCGGGGGCGCAAAGCCCCTGCCGGCCGTCTTCAGGGCGTTCCGCCCGGCCTGCCCTTGTCGTTCCAGCCGGTCGACCAGCTGACGAGCGGCAGATACCAGCGGCGCGGCAGCATGCGCAGGAATTTCAGGAAATAGGTGAAGCGCCGCGGGAAAGTGATCTCGAAGCGGGGGCTGTCCATGCCGTCCAGCACGCGGATCGCGGCCGGCTCGACATCCATCAGGAACGGCATCGGGAAGGGGTTGGTATCGGTGGCCGGCGTCCGGATGAAACCGGGATTGACGACCTGGATCAGGATGCCGGCGAGATCGCCATCGAGTCGGAGGGATTCCGCCATGTTGATCAGGGCGGCCTTGGTGGCGCCATACCCGGCCGAGGTGGGCAGGCCGGAATAGCCGGCGACCGAGGCGTTGAAGACGATCTGCCCCCGGCCCCGCGGCACCATATGGGGCACCAGCGCATCGAGCGCATTGATTGTGCCGCCGACATTGACCGCGAAGCTGCGATGCATCTTGCCGGCCTCGAACGGAAACAGCCGGACAGGCAGATAGATGCCGGCATTGAGGAAGGCGCGGGTGATGGGGCCGTGTTCCGCCTCGACCTGCCGGACCAGCCCGGCCAGGGCGGCGGCATCGGTCACATCGGCCGGCGCGGGGATGATCCGGCCGGGAAGCCCGGCAGCCGCCGCAGCCAATGCGGCCAGTTCATCGGGGCGCCGGGCCGTGGCAACCACGCGCCAGCCGCGGCGGGCGGCTTCGAGTGCAACGGCATAGCCGATGCCCGAGCTGGCGCCGGTGATCCAGAACAGCCCGTCTTCCGGTTTCGAGATGACGGGTTTCAATGGCTTACGAAGCGATTGACCAGCCGGCCGAACGTGCCCGTCAGGCGCAGCGGCGCGTCCATGACGGCGAAGCAGATGCATTCCTCGTCCGGATCAGCCACGGGAACATGGTCGAGATGCTCGTCGGCGATCACCATATCGCCCCGGCGGTAATGGCCGGTCTCGTCGGTGAAGCCGCCCTGCAGGACCAGCGTCACTTCCGCGCCCTCATGCGAGTGCTGCGGCATCTTCCGGCCGGCCCGGATGCGATAGAGGACGGCGCGGGTCTCGTCATCGGTCTCGAGGCGGAATTCCTTCACGCCGGGCAGCACGGTCCTGAAGGCGAGCTCATCGATCGGCTTGCCGAAGAAATGGCGCAGGGCACGGGGCTCGAGCGCCTGACGCTCGGCGATCGCAGCCTCGACAGGGCCGGCGGAGAAGATCGCGTCCAGCCGGGCATCACGCCCCCGGATGGCCAGAGGCTCCTGGGCCACAACATTGCGCGAAAGACCATCCTCAAGCCGGGCCACGAAGCCGCGGTTGACCGGAGAGAGTTCGAGATGTGCCCCGACAAGCGCGTGCAGGGCACGGGGCAAGGTGCCGGCGGCGTAGCCAGCGAGCATCAGCTCCAGCGGCTGCCCATCGTGAATGGCGTTCATCGTTTCCACGAAGTCGTGCTCCTGCCCGTTCCAGAACTGCGTCTTGCCAGAAAAACGTCTTGCCCGATTGACGACTGGATGTCGCGGATCGTGCACCTAACTGTTCGCTCTACGCCCTGCAACCGATTTTGGATCATCGGCAGCGAGTCGTGCAGCTCGACCTAAGGCGTAGTCCCGGCCGGGTGCGGTGCGCAACGGGGCTCATTGCCGCAGAAACAGGGGTGGACGGGGATCGCGGGACAGCTTCATTCCCGCCGGCGCTCCGCTATAGTGGCGCTTTCTTCCCCCCATGCCAGCGAGACCGGCCTTGACCGAAACGTCCGAATTGCCGCCCTTTCCGCCAACCCGACTGCTCTTTCGTGACGATCCGTATCTGAAAAGCGCCAAAGCGCAGGTGATTGGCCGATATTCGGACTTTCTTGTTCTGGATTGCACCCTCTTCTATCCCGCCTCGGGTGGACAGCCTTCGGATGCAGGGCTGATTGTCAAACCGGGTGGACACACGCTGCAGGTGGGTGAGTTGCGCTATCTTGACGCAGCAAAAACTATTGTCGGCCACAAGCTGCCCGAGGGCGAGGACCCGGCCGCCTGGGACGGCGCGGAGATCGAGATGCAGCTCGATTTCGAGCGCCGTTACCGGCTGATGCGCGTGCACTCGGCTTTGCACCTGCTCTCGGTCGCCCTGCCCTATCCGGTAACAGGAGGCGCGATCGGCCTCGACGATGGCCGGCTGGATTTCGACATCCCTGAAGCCGGGCTCGAGAAGGAGGCGATTACGGCCGAGCTCAACCGGCTGATCGGGCAGGAGGCCGAGATCACGTCGCGCTGGATCACCGACGAGGAGCTCGACGCCAATCCGCAACTGGTGAAGACCATGTCGGTCAAGCCGCCGCGCGGTTCGGGCCGGGTGCGGCTGGTCGAGATTGCCAGGCTGGATCTCCAGCCCTGCGGCGGCACGCATGTGCGGAACACGCGCGAGATCGGGCCGATGCTCGTCACCAATATCGAGAAGAAGGGCAAGCAGAACCGCCGCGTGCGGATCGGATTCGCCTGAACACAAGGACGCGCAGCATGATCAACATTTTCAAGGACATTCCCTTCGTCACCACGGCGGAGGTCGCCGCGATGATCGGCAAGCCCGGGATCCGGGTGATGGACGGCTCCTGGCACCTGCCGCCGACAGGCCGGAAGGGCGGCGCGGAGTATCTCGAGGCCCATCTGCCGGGCGCGGTGTTCTTCGATATCGACGTCATCTCCGATCCGGCCAGCACCTTGCCGCATATGCTGCCGGAGCCCGCCTTCTTCGCGGAGAAGGCCGGCGCGCTCGGCCTGTCCGAGGGCGACACGATCCTCGTCTATGATCAGCTCGGCCTGTTCACGGCGCCGCGCGTCGCGTGGATGCTGCGGCTCTACGGGGCCCGGGATGTCCGGATCATGGAGGGCGGCCTGCCGCGCTGGAAGGCGGAGGGGCGCCCGGTGGAAGCCGGCATGGCCAATCCAACGGCTGCGACCTTCACCGCCCGGCTGGACCGATCCTCCGTGGCTGATCTCGACCGCGTGGCCGAGGCCCTGCAGAACGGCTCGGCGCAGGTTGTCGATGCGCGGCCAGCCGCCCGCTTCCGCGGCGATGCGCCGGAGCCGCGCCCCGGCGTCCGGGCCGGCCACATGCCGGGCAGCCTCAACTTGCCCTTCGATGCCATTGCCGCCAACGGGGCCCTGAAGGATCCGGAGACGCTGCGCGCCGCCATTGCCGCAGCGGGAATTGACCCCGCGAAGCCGGTCATCTGCTCATGCGGGTCGGGCGTCTCGGCCTGTATCATCGCCATGGCCATGAGCCGCGCCGATGTGCCCGTGGCGGCAATCTATGACGGCTCCTGGGCGGAATGGGGCAGCCGGGAGGACCTGCCGCTCGGAACGGGCGCACCAAAAGGCGCCTGACTCTCGCCGGTTTGCTCGTGCCGGTTCCGGGACCGGCACCACGAAAAAGGGCGCCCAAGGGCGCCCTTTCGGTGTCATGCCAGGCTGATCGTGCTCAATGCAGGATCTGGCTGAGGAACAGCTTGGTCCGCTCGTGCTGCGGGTTCTTGAAGAACTCGTTCGGCTCGTTCATCTCGACGACCTGGCCCTGATCCATGAAGATCACCCGGTCGGCGACCTGGCGGGCAAAGCCCATTTCATGGGTCACGCACATCATCGTCATGCCCTCTTCGGCGAGGCTGACCATCGTGTCGAGCACTTCCTTGACCATTTCCGGGTCGAGCGCCGAGGTCGGCTCGTCGAAGAGCATGATCTTCGGGCTCATGCAGAGCGAGCGGGCAATCGCCACGCGCTGCTGCTGGCCACCCGAGAGCTGGCCCGGATACTTGTTCGCCTGTTCCGGGATCTTGACCCGGGCGAGGTAGTGCATCGCCACTTCCTCGGCTTCCTTCTTCGGCATCTTCTTCACCCAGATCGGGGCGAGCGTGCAGTTCTCGAGGATGGTGAGGTGCGGGAACAGGTTGAAGTGCTGGAAGACCATCCCGACATCACGGCGGATCTCGTCGATCTTCTTGAGGTCGTTGGTCAGTTCCGTGCCATCGACCACGATGGAGCCCTTCTGGTGCTCCTCGAGGCGGTTGATGCAGCGGATCATCGTGGACTTGCCGGACCCAGACGGGCCGCAGACGACGATCTTCTCGCCGCGCGTGACCTTGAGGTTCACGTCCTTGAGCACATGGAATTCGCCATACCATTTGTGCACGCCGATCATCTCGACCGCGGTATCGTGCTTGAGCGGCGTCGGCTTGAGATTCAAGACAGCCATGAGGTTACTCCCTTACCTCTTGTCGGCCACGGAAAGCCGCCGCTCCATCGCGCGGGCGTAGCTTGCCATGCCATAGCAGAACAGAAAATAGACGATCGCGGCGAAGGCATAGCCTGTCGTCGAGGTCGTCGGCGCAGCCCATTGCGGGTCGATCCGGGCGGTCTCGATCGCCTTGAGGAAGTCGAAGATGCCGACGATGAGCAGCAGCGACGTATCCTTGAACAGGCCGATATAGGTGTTCACGATGTTGGGGATCGTGACCTTCAACGCCTGCGGCAGGATGATGAGACGCATCATCTGCCAGTAGCCGAGGCCCATGGCCATCGCGCCTTCATACTGGCCCTTCGGCAGAGCCTGAAGGCCGGCGCGCACCACTTCTGCCATATAGGCCGAGGCGAAGAGGCCGATCCCGACGAGGGCCCGCAGAAGCTTGTCCACCGTGATGTTGTCCGGCAGGAACAGAGGCAGCATCGTGTTCGCCATGAAGAGCACCGTGATCAACGGCACGCCGCGGACGAATTCGATGAACATCACCGAGAAGAACTTGATGACCGGCAGCTTCGACCGCCTGCCGAGCGCGAGCAGGATGCCGAGCGGCAGGGAGGCGACGATGCCGACCCCGGCCACGACGAGCGTGACCATCAGGCCGCCCCAGCGGGCCGTATCCACCGCCGGGAGGCCGAGCCAAGCGGCTCCACCCAGCAGGTAGTAGGAAACGAGGGGCAGCACGACCAGGAAATAGATCATGCCGATATCGCGGCGCGGGGCCTTCAGCCAGAGCATCCAGGCCACGCCGATCGCCCCGAGGACGAAGAAGAGGTCCACCCGCCAGCGTTGGTCGACGGGATAGAAGCCGTAGATGAAGAAGTTGACGCGTTCGCGCACGAAAGCCCAGCAGGCTCCGGGCACGACACCGTTCTTCGCGATGCAGGCCTCGCGGTCAGCCCCGGTCCAGACCGCATCGAAGATGAGGAAGTTCAGGAAGCTGGGGATGGAGATATAGGCCACGGCCGCAGCAACGACCGTGAGCAGGATGTTGCTTGGCGACGAGAACAGGTTGTCGCGGATCCAGGCCAGGGGGCCGATCAGGCTCCCCGGCGGCGGCAGGACCGCAGCGGGCTCCTGCCGGACATAGGCCTTCGACGAGGCAGAGACGACTTGGGTGTTCATTCGCTCCTCCTCAGCGCTCGACCAGGGCCTTGCGGGAATTGTACCAGTTCATCACCAGCGAGGTGAAAAGACTGATGGTGAGATAGACCGCCATCGTGATGGCGATGACCTCGACCGCCTGCCCCGTCTGGTTCAGCACCGTGCCCATGAAGACCTGCACGAGATCCGGATAGCCGACGGCGACCGCCAGCGAGGAATTCTTCGTGAGGTTCAGGTATTGCGAGGTGAGCGGCGGGATGATCACGCGCATCGCCTGCGGGATGACGACGAGATCGAGGGTCGGCCCCGGCCGGAGACCGAGAGCATAGGCGGCCTCGGTCTGGCCCTTGGACACGGCCTGGATACCGGCGCGCACCACCTCGGCGATGAAGGCCGCCGTGTAGATGACGAGCCCGAGCAGGAGCGCCACGAATTCAGGGAAAACCTGAACGCCGCCGCGGATGTTGAAGCGGCCGAGATCCGGGATGTTGAAGCTCAGGGGCTGCCCCGCCGCGAAATAGACGAGGAGCGGAACGGCAATGACCAGGCCGAGCCCGACCAGCAGGACCGGCGATTGCTGGCCCGTTCTTTCCTGCTTCTTCCTGGCCCAGCGCCCGTAGGCGAAATAGCCCATGAGGCCGGCAGCCAGTGCCCAGGTGACCCAGGAGAAGCTGGCCCCGAAGACGGGCTCGGGCATGAAGAGGCCGCGATTGTTGAGGAAGAAGCCGCCGGGCATGGCCACGGAATCCCGCACTTCCGGCAGCGCCTTCAGAACGGCATTATACCAGAACAGCAATTGCAGCAGCAGCGGCGTGTTGCGGATCACCTCGACATAAATGGCGGCAAGCTTGTTGACGAGGAAGTTCTTCGAGAGGCGTGCAACGCCGATGATGAAGCCGAGCATGGTCGCAAAAACGATCCCGATGCTGGCAACCAGCAGGGTGTTGACCAGCCCGACCCAGAAGGCGCGGCCATAGCTCGATGTTGTCTCGTACGGAATGAGCCGCTGGCCGATATCGAAGCCGGCCGTATTGTTCCAGAACCCGAAACCGGTAGCGATTTTCTGCTTGGTCAGGTTGTCAATGGCGTTCGACGCTGCGGCGTAAACGAGATATCCAACAACCACGAAAAGTAGCGCCTGAAACAGGTAGCCGCGTTTTTCCGGATCGTTCCAGAAGGCAACGCGCGGCTTTTCGTCCCCGCCCGTTCCGCCCATTTTCGGGGCATCGACCGAACTCATTGAAGTCTCCCCACTTCAATTGTGCGGGAGAGATGCATGCGCACGCAACTTCTGCTTGCACATCCGGCGACCACCCAGCCAGGGCCCATTACTGAGGACCATGGTGCTACGCCTGCGACCGACATTGACCGATTTCCGGCCGACAGCAGTCGCGCTCCCCCGAAAACAATAAAAAGGGGGATGGCCGACAGCAGCCATCCCCCGGATTGGCGATCCTCAGCGGATCGGCGGCGCGTATTGCAGGCCACCCTTCGACCACAGCGCATTGACGCCGCGGGCGATCTTCAGGCGGGAACCGGCACCGACGTTCCGATCGAACGACTCACCGTAATTGCCGACATGCTTGATGATCCGGTAGGCCCAGTCATTGGTCAGGCCGATGGCTTCACCGAACTTGCCTTCCGTGCCGAGCAGGCGCTTCACGTCCGGGTTGGTGGACTTCAGCATCTCGTCGACATTGGCCTTGGTCACGCCGAGTTCCTCGGCCGTCACCATCGCGTAATGCGTCCACTTGACGATGTCACCCCACTGGTTGTCGCCATGGCGCCAGGCGGCACCGAGCGGCTCCTTCGAGATGATTTCCGGCAGGACGATATGGTCGTCCGGGGCCGTCAGCTTCAGGCGCTCGGCGTAGAGGCCCGAGGCGTCCGTCGTGAACACGTCGCAGCGACCGGCATCATAGGCCTTGATCGTCTCGTCCGACGAGGCGAACGCAACGACTTCATACTTCAGCTTGTTGGCGCGGAAGAAGTCCGCGAGGTTCAGCTCGGTGGTCGTGCCCTGCTGGGTGCAGACCGAAGCGCCCGAGAGTTCCATCGCCGAGGCGATCTTCAGCTTCTTGCGGACCATGAAGCCCTGCCCGTCATAGTAGTTGACGGGGCCGAACTCGAGACCCAGCTGCGTATCGCGCGACATCGTCCAGGTGGTGTTGCGGACGAGAACGTCCACTTCGCCGGACTGGAGCGCCGTGAAGCGGTCCTTGGCGGAAAGCGGAACGAACTTGACCTTGGTGGCATCATTGAAGATGGCCGCCGCGATCGCGCGGCAATAGTCAACGTCGAGGCCCGTCCAGTTACCCTGCGCGTCCGGCTGGCCGAACCCGGCAAGACCGGTATTGGAGCCGCATTGCAGCACGCCACGGCTCTTGACCTGGTTGAGGGTTTGCGCGGAAGCCGAACCGGCCGCCATCACGAAGGCGGCGCCAACGGCAACCGACATCAGTACTTTCTTCATCAACTCGTCTCCCCGAGTGTTTCATTGCTCCTGTCGCCAGCGCTCGGACACGGCGCTGCCGGGTTTGTCCCCATACGACAGGAATTTTCATTGCAGGCGATCTTAGACGAAAGGTCAAGGGCAAATCCGGCAATTTTGCCCTGCCAATGTCCCAAATTCTGAAATTCCGGAACGGGATTTCCGGATTTCCGGATGGAATTGGCGAAAAACCGGCAGGGTGAGAGCCAAAACGGCAATCCGACCAATTTCGAGGCGAGGCCCCGGCTCGCTTGAAAAAGTCTTGCCCGCTGATATGATCCGACATAAGAGAATTTTTCCGGTTCAGAACCTCAAATGAGAATAATGTTATGAAACTGATGTCTCCTGAAGAAAAACGATCCATGGGCGACGATACCCGTCTCGTCCTCGCAGGCCGCAACACTGCGGAGACGCACGGATTCGTCAACGTGCCGCCGTTCCGCGGCTCGACGGTTGTCTATCCGGATGCGGAATCCTGCCTGGCGGGGCGCAACCGGTTCACCTATGGCCGTCGCGGCAATCCGACCATGGAAGCCCTGCAACTGGCCTGGTCGGAGCTGGAAGGTGCGGCCGGCACCGTGATCTGCCCCTCCGGCGCCTCGGCCTGTTCGACTGCGCTGCTTTCCTGCCTCAAGACGGGCGACCACCTGCTGATGGTCGATTCGACCTATCGGCCAACCCGTGCGCTGTGCAACGGCCTGCTGGCCCGCTACGGGGTGGAGACGACCTATTATGATCCGATGATCGGCGCCGGGATCGAGGCGCTGATCCGCCCGAATACCCGCGCGATCTACATGGAAAGCCCGGGTTCGCAGACCTTCGAGGTGCAGGATGTGCCCTCGATCGTCGCGGTCGCGAAGAAGCACGGGATCACCACGCTCATCGACAATACCTGGGCAACGGCCCTGCTGTTCAAGCCGCTCGATTTCGGGATCGACATCTCCATCAATGCCGCGACGAAATATCCTTCGGGCCATTCGGACGTGCTGATCGGGCTTGTTGCCGCCAACGAGAAGGCGCTCCCGGCGCTTCAGGCCACGCATGGCGATCTCGGCCTCTATCTCGGCCCGGATGACGTGTTCCTTACGCTGCGCGGCCTGCGGACCATGCCGTTGCGGCTGCGCGAACAGGGCGCGAATGCCCTGGCGGTGGCGCGGCATCTCGACCAGCATCCGCGCATCCGCCGCGTGCTGCACCCGGCCCTGCCTTCCTGCCCCGGCCATGAGTTCTTCAAGCGCGACTTCAAGGGCGCCTCGAGCCTCTTCGCGATCGTGCTCGATGCGACAACGGATGCGCAGGTCATCGCCTTCCTCGACCATCTCAAGCTGTTCGGCATGGGCTACAGCTGGGGCGGGTTCGAAAGCCTCGCTGTGCCATTCGACTGCACAACCTACCGCTCGGCGACACCGTTCAACCTCGGCGGACGGGCGATCCGCCTGAATATCGGGCTGGAAACCCCGGCGGATCTCATCGCCGATCTCGATGCGGCGCTGGCGGCCATGCCGAAGGCGTAAGCCGGGTCAGGGCGCGAGCCAGTCCTTGCGGACAAGGGTCGCGCCTTCCCAGGCGAAGGCGGCGCGGCGGTGCCCGCCATGCGCGAGATAGAGCGTTTCCATCGTCTCGACGACAATCCGCAGGACGGCGAAATTGACCTCGCCTTCCGCCAGCTCGGGCGAATGGGAGGCGGGCAGGACGAAAGCGCCGCCCGCAGCGATGGTCGTGCCTGGCGCAGGCTTCGTACCGTAGCAGGCCTGGCTCATGGGCTGTGAATGCTGCCACGCTGTGCGCGCAACCGGATCGCCATGGCTGATCGTGGCGAGACCCGTCATCCGGACCTGCAGCTTCATGCCGGGATCATAGACATGCACCGCCACGCGCGGGTTGGCCGCGATATCGGCCACCTTGTCGCCTCGGATATCGGTATGGAGCCGCAAACGGCGGATTTCCGGCTCGATTCCGCGCAGGATCATGGTGCGCAGGCGCGGGGCGCCGTCAGGCCCCGTTGTTGCGATCGTGGGGTGATGGAAGGCCGATCGGCGTGTCGAAGCCCCTCCGCCGAGGCAGCGCCAGACCTCGGCGAGGGTGGCTTCCAGATCGTCCCAGAGCGAGGGGGCGGGCTGCTGCACGGTCAGTCCCCCTGCGAAGCGACCTTGCCGCGTTCGCGCCGTTCCTTCGCGATCAGGGCGAGGTTGCGGAAATAGATGAAGAAACTGAGCGCCTGCCCGAGGATGATCACCGGGTCGCGCTTGTGGATGCCATAGGCCAGCACGATGGCGGCGCCGCCGATCGAGAAGAACCAGAAGGCCAGCGGAACGACGGAGCGCCCGGCCCGCTCGCTGGCAATCCATTGCACGATGAAGCGGGCGGCGAAGAGCAATTGCCCGAACACGCCCAGCACCGCCCACCAGGTAAAATTGGTGATGAACACATCATGCAGGAAGGAATTCAGATGGGTCGAGAGCTGGATCAGCATGTCAGGCTCCCGGCAACGTGCCGATTTCCGCAACCGGAGGCGTCGGGCGCTTGCGCTTGATCAGCCACCAGACGCCGGCGAGATCCAGCACGCCGACGCGGAGACGCCCCCAGAAGCCATAATTCGAAACGCCCGAGCCGCGCGGCCGGTCAACCACGTCGAGATGCGCCACCGAATAGCCCTCGCGCTTGACCAGCGCTGGCATGAAGCGATGGATCGCATCGAAATACGGCAGGGCGAGATAGACCTCGCGCGGGAAGGCCTTGAGGCCGCAGCCGGTATCGCGGGTGCCGTCCTTCAGGATGGCGCCACGGATCCGGTTGGCCTGCCGCGACTGCCAGCGCTTGAAGGCCGTATCCTTGCGGCCGACGCGCTGGCCCTGCACGATCCCGACCCGCCCCTCGCCCTCCTGCAGGAGGCGGATCATCTGCGGGATGAAGGCCGGGTTGTTCTGGCCGTCGCCATCGAGCGTTGCGATATAGGTGCCGCGGGCGAAGCGCACGCCGGAGCGGATCGCGGCTGACTGGCCACCGCTCCGGGCATGGCGGAGCTGGCGCAATTGCGGGTAGCTGCCGCGCAGGTTCGCGAGGATCGTGGGCGTCTCGTCGGTCGAGCCGTCATCGACGAAGATCACCTCGAATTCAGGGCCGTTCTCGAGCGCGGCGACAATCTCCGCCAGAAGCGGCGCGACATTGCCTTCCTCGTTCCGCACCGGAACGACAACCGAGATCTGCGGCAAGGCCGCGGCGGCGCTCTCCGTTTCCCCGGCAATGCTGTCAGACTGGTCCACGCGGCGCTCCGTCGATTGGCTCAGCGGCGGACATACACGGCGATGTCGAGCACGCGCAACCGCCGCTGCTTGTCGAGCGCCGCATTGATGTTGACCCCGCGCACACGGGTGACGAGGGCAGGCGCGGTGCGGCCCTGCAATGCCTTGCGAAATGCTTCCTCCGAGGCCCGCTCGATGAAGGCGATGCGGCAGCCCTCGCCCTCCCGGTCGATGAAGGCGGCCGCGCCGGCGCCATCGGTCATCAGGAGGGCGGTATCGGTGAGGAAGACGAGGCTCGGCTCGCGATAGCCCACTGTCGCGTAGGCGGGGCTGGCACAGCCGGTGGCCCGTGCCGCCTCGGCAAGGCGGGGCGACAGGTTGAAGGCCTTGAGCATCGGCAAGCCGTTGGGATAGGCAGCCAAAGTGAGCATCAGCCCGGCGAAGAGCCCTGCCACCAGCGCCCGGACCGGTTTGGCCCGGCGCGCCAGCATCCAGGTTCCATAGCCGCCGAGCAGGGCCGCCAGCACGAGGAACGGCAGAGCGAGGAACGGCAGGCGCAGGACAGGCAGTCCTTCCTCCAGCAGGAGGAACAGGCCCGGCACGCCGATCAGGAAGACCAGCGGCACCAGCAAAAGCAGGAACCCGGCAAGCACGCGTGCCCAACGCGCCTGCATCAGGCCGGAACGCTCGGCCGCGATCATGATCAGGATGGCGATGGCCGGATAGACCGGCAGCACATAATGCGGGAGCTTGGTCGGCACCGCCTCGAGGATCAGCCAGAAGGGCACGATCCAGGCAAGGAGGAAGGCCACGCCGTCATCGCGGCGCTCACGCCAGGCGAAGGGGATGGCCAGCAAAGCCAGCGGAGCGGCCGGCCAGAAAGTCACCCAGAAGACGCCGAGATAGGTACCGGGCGGCGCGCCATGCTTTTCCTGCGCCGAGCCCACCTTGGCGAGCATGTCCTTGCCGAGCGATTCGGCGAAGAAGCTGCTGCCCGCCTTGGCGAGCATCAGCGACAGCCAGGGCAGCACGACCAGCGCGACAATCAGCAGGCCGAGGCCAGGGCGCATGCCCTTCGCCCAGCCGAGATCGCGGTCACGCCAGGCCAGGACGCCAATGGCTAGGACCGCCACGAGCGGGGTAATCGGGCCCTTGACCAAGACCGCCGCGCCGATGGCCAGCCAGAACAGAACGAGGTGACGCTGCGTCAGGCCGGGCGCGATGCCCGGCGACCGGCTGGCCAGATAGGCCCGAGCCATGAAGCCGAAGGCGGCGACACTCAGCGCGCCGAGGACGGCATCGGTCTTGGCGAGGCGGGCCTCGACCCCGAGCAGCACGGAGCCGGCCATCATCAGCGCGGCCAGCAGCGCCCCCTCGCGGGAGAGGAAGGCCAGCGCTGCCCAGTAGGTCAGCAGGACCATGGCCATGGCGCCGAGGAAAGAGGGCACACGATAGAGGCCGATCGTCCGGCGGGCATCGGGCACACCGAGCCATTCGCCGATCGAGACCGTGGCGCTCTGGAGCCAGTAGATGCCGACGGGCTTCTTGTGGCGCGCCTCCTCCTGGAAGCGGATATCAACAAAATCGCCCGTCTCCAGCATCTGCTTCGACGCCTGCGCGAAACGCGGCTCGTCCCGGTCCATCGGCTGGAGCGACATCTGCCCCGGCAGGAAGAAACAGGCCGAGACCAGCACGAGGGCCAGCATGGCGCGTCGGTGGGTCCGCGTCAGCGCATGAAGCACGCCGCGCCAATCATGCTGGAACAGGGCCGAGACGGGATTGGACATCAGCGGTCACTCGCTTGGCCGGCCCTCCGCGCCGACAGGGCGAAAGCCCCTGGGCGCAGATGCCGCTCACATTTTGATTCACCCGCAAAATCAACGCGCCAACCGGCGAGGATCACGTGGTTTCCGGACGCGTATGTGCGCCCTCTGAGAAATTGATTCAAGACGACAATGACAGAAAGTCGCTCCCGCCCGGTCGAAACCGAATCTTAACACCGGCGAGTCTACCTGCCCCGGCCCTGCACGGTCGGTATCCGTGTTTTCGCGGCACGATCGATCGAAAAGATCGCTCCATGCGCCTCATGTGGCACATGAAGTTGCGGAATCAATCTGTGAAGAAATATGGATAACGCTTTGTTATCCCGGAGCTTTGGCGACCCCTGCAGGGCTCGAACCTGCGACCTCATGCTTAGAAGGCACGCGCTCTATCCAGCTGAGCTAAGGGGCCGATCCGCGCGGGGCGCCGATCTCAATGCGTCCAGGTGCCGATCCGGTCGAAGCGGAAATTGTCGGAATAGGCCATCGGCCGGCGCGAGGCCTGGCGTGGCTCCTCGACACGGTAGGCGAGACCGTTGCGGGTCGCGTAGGCGATCGCCTCTTCCTTCGTGTCGAACCACAGCTTGACCTGCGACAGCGTGTCGGCGGAGCTGGTCCAGCCCATCAGCGGCTCGATGCTGCGCGCCTGCCGGTCGGGCTCGAACTCCAGGAGCCAGCGCCCGGTCTTCGCCGTTCCGGACTGCATGGCCGTCTTGGCCGGGCAATAGATTCTGGCGGTCATTGCGCAAGACCCTTCTTCAAGACACCGCGCCGGGCGAACCCGATTCGCGGCCAGCGCTGAACCCGTGAAACGCTGGCCCATCGGGCGGGCGGGATCAACGGGATTCCGATCGTCAGGCGTTTGCACGCTCGCGCGGGGCGCGTCAACCGCCTGCCCTCGATGTCGCTGCGTCGGGGAAACGAAAATGGTCGGGGTAGCAGGATTCGAACCTACGACCTGTAGTACCCAAAACTACCGCGCTACCAGACTGCGCTATACCCCGAGGGCCGAACGGCCGAGGTTGTCCGGCTATCATGCCTGCCGGGGCGGGACAAGCCGGCATTCGCCGGGGCCACCCGTCAGCGGAATATCGGATGGACGATCCGGTCTCCCGGCTTCAGGCCGAGCCGGTTGGCGACATTGGCGTTGAGTTCGAGCACCGCCCGCACCGGCACGCCGGAGGAGATCATCTTCTCCGATTCGGGCTCCGTACGGCTCTCGATGCGATGGACGCGGCCATCGGCAAAGATGAAGACCATGTCGAGCGAGAGATAGGTGTTCTTCATCCACATCGAGACCATCTGGTCGCGCTCGAAATCGAACAGCATCCCCTGGTCCTGCGGCATGGATTGCCGGAACATCAGGCCGCGGGCCCGCTGGGCATCGTTCCGGGCGACCTCGACCATGAAGGTGTGGCGCCGCTCGCCGGAGATGATCTCGAGCCGCTCGAGCTGGCTGGCGCCGGCCATGCTGCCGCCCTGCCCGCTTGCGCCCTGGGTGTTCTTCGCCGTCTCGTCCCATTTCTGGTACATGCGGTTGAGATTGGTCGTCAGGGAAATGCCAATCACCCCGACCAGGACGACAACCAACCCAAAGATGAAGACGCGGGACCGGGTCTTGCCCCGCTCGACAGCCTTCGTGTGATCCAGCTTCTCGCTCATGTTGCCGACGCCGTTTCCCGGCGCCCTTCCAATCGGTGTTGAACTCGGGAGGCCGCCCTTTCGGGGCCGCTTCCCAAGCAACTATCCATCATTATGTTAAAAAATTAATTCAACCGCGTCGCGAGAACCCACCCTGGGTCAATGTGATGCGGGCGGATTTCCATCCTCTGCGATCCGGACCTCGGAAGCCATCAGCCCTTTCGGCCCGTTCCCGAACCGGACATAGACAACCTCGCCGGGCGTCAGTTCGGCGATACCCGTCCTGCGCAGCGTTTCCATATGGACGAAAATATCCTCGGTCCCGTCGCCCCTGGTGACGAAGCCGAACCCACGCAGGCGGTTGAACCATTTCACCACCACGCGCTCGAAGCCACCGGTCGGCGTCACCTGCACATGGGTGCGGGCCGGCGGCAATTGCGAGGGATGGGTGGCGGTGGAGACATCCATCGAGAGGATGCGGAAGGTCTGGTAGCCGCGCTGCCGCTCGATGGCTTCGACGACGATGCGGGCCCCTTCCGGCGCCGTTTGGTAGCCATCCCGGCGGAGGCAGCTGACATGCAGCAGGACATCCGGCATGCCGTTATCCGGAATGATGAAACCGAAGCCCTTGGAAACGTCGAACCATTTGATCCGGCCGGAAATCTCGACAAGGTCGAGCGGCTGGTCATCCTGCCGCAGATCAGCCTCCCCGGCCGATCCCGGAACCAGGAAGCGATTGCCAAAACCCTTGGCGCCGAAATCTTCACCCATCGCAACACACGGCCCGCGTTCAGTTCGTTGTGCCGGTACTCTCCGAACGGGCCGGAGATCACCGACGCACAACGAATCTTTCTCCTGCGTTAACCATGCCTTCAACTCCGTGAGTTCGGCAATCCCTAAACATCAAAGGGAAGCATCAGGAGCGATGAATATCCACGACCACTTTCGCTTTTGCCGGTTTTCGCTTCACGCTGCGTCAATCTGCCTGAAAATCGGGCCGATCTCGCCGCGCCAGACATGATCCGCCAGATCATCGAGCGGCGTGGGCTCGCGGTTGATGATAACCAGGGTGGCGCCGTTCTGGCGGGCGAGGACCGGCAACTCGGCGGCGGGATAGACAACCAGCGAGGAGCCGGCCACGAGGAACAGATCGCAGGACCGCGCCAGTTCCACCGCGCGGGCCATTGCGCCGGCCGGCATGCGCTGGCCGAAGGAGATTGTGGCGCTCTTGACCAGCCCGCCGCAGGCGTCACAGGCGGGGGCGTGGCCATGCGCCTCGAAATGAGTGCGGATGGGCACAAGTTCGTGCCGTTGGCCGCATTCGAGACAGGTGGCATAGGTGCCATTGCCATGGATCTCGACCACGGCATCAGGCGGCAGGCCAGCCGCCTGATGCAGGCCGTCGATATTCTGGGTGATCAGCCCGGCGAGCCGCCCGGCGCGATGGAGATTGGCGAGGGCGTGATGGCCCATGGCGGGCTGTGCATCGCGGTAGAGATCGTCCATCGTGAACTTGCGCCGCCAGGCTTCGCGGCGGGCTGCCGCACTGTTGACAAAGGCATCGAACGGAATCGGCTTGTTTGCCATCCAGGGCGAGCCGGGCGAACGGAAATCCGGCACGCCGCTTTCCGTCGACATGCCCGCACCGGTGAAGGCGACGATCCGGCGCGCCTTCGCGAGGATGTCCAGCAGGCCGGCCGGCGCCGTGCTCATTGCCCGAGGGCGGCCGCCGCCCGGGCCAAAGCCGTGATCTCGTCCCAGTGCCCGGCAGAGATGGCGGCCTTCGGCACCATCCACGAGCCGCCGATGCAGAGGACATTGCCAAGGGCAAGATAGGTGCCGGCATTGGCGGGGGAAATGCCGCCTGTCGGGCAGAAGCGCAGGTCGCCGAGCGGGCCGGCAACGGATTTCAGGTAGTCGACGCCACCAGCCGCTTCGGCCGGGAAGAATTTCAGCTCGTGGAAGCCCATTTCCATCAGCGCGACCATTTCCGACACGGTCGCCGCGCCGGGCAGGCAGGGAATGCCGCTCGCTGCCACAGCGTGGCCGAGCTTCTCCGAGGTGCCCGGCGTGACAAGGAAGTGCGCGCCCGCATCCCGCGCCTCGCCGATCTGCGAGGCGGTCAGGACCGTGCCGATCCCGAGCACGAGATCGGGGCATTCGCGGGCAATCGCCTCGCAGCCGCGCAGGGCGGCATCCGTCCGCAGCGTGACTTCGACGACATCGATCCCGCCGGCCTGGAGGGCACGGGCCAGCGGCACGGCATCCTCCACGCGGTCCAGCGTGATGACGGGGATGACACGGGCCTTGCCGAGGAGCGGGGAAAAGCGCGGGAGGACAGTCATGGGCACCTTGAGGGCTGGAAGCGCGACGCCAAGTGGGGCACAACAAGTGAGGCACAAAGCGTTATCCCCGAGCGCCCTCCCGGCGCAAGCACCCAGCTTGAGGAAAGATCATGGAATATCTGCACACGATGGTGCGCATCCGGAATGTCGAGGAAAGCCTCCGCTTCTACCGCGATGCCCTCGGCCTTGTCGAAACACGGCGTATCGACAACCAGCAAGGGCGGTTCACGCTCATCTTCCTGGCCGCGCCGGGCGATGTCGAGCATGCCAGGGCCCACAAGTCGAAGGAAGTGGAGCTGACCTATAACTGGGATGACGAGGAATATACCGGCGGGCGCAATTTCGGCCATCTCGCCTATCGTGTCGACAATATCTACGAGACCTGCGCCCATATCCAGGCGATGGGCTACACGATCCACCGCCCGCCCCGCGAGGGCCGGATGGCCTTCGTGAAGTCACCGGACGGCATTTCGGTCGAGTTGCTCCAGAAGGGCGACAACCTGCCCGTGGCCGAGCCCTGGTCCAGCATGCCGAATACAGGCAGCTGGTAACCGCGTCACGGAAAGGCCCCCCGCCGCGGAGCGTTTCCGCTGCGGCGGGGGGCGATCCCTTGCAGACTACTGGTTTGTGACCGTCGTCGTGCAGCGGCCGTCGATACAGGTCGTCGTCTCGATCCGGCAGACATTGTTGACGCAGTTGCGTTTCGTCGAGGTCGAGCGGTTCTCCCGCTGGAAGGTGCTCGTATTCACATTGGCAGGGCGCGGCGGCTGCACGACAACCGGGCGCACCACCGGCGCGGTGGTCTGCGGGCGCGGTGCCGGGCGCGGCGGGTTCAGCGCCTGGATCAATGCCTGGCGGTTGCGCTCGTTCTCACGGCGGTCCGCCGCTTCCCGACGCAGGTCATCATCGGGGATCGGCAGCCCGCGCGAGGCCAGAGCCGCGCCGGCCTCGGTGTTCCCCCAGCGGGCGGACTCGGTCAGATAATAGACGATGACATTCTCTTCCTGCGGGAAGCCGGAAACGCCGCGCTGGTGGCACTGCGCCACGGCATAGAGATAGGTTCCGGAACGCGGAAAGGCCTTAGCGGCCTGGCACCAGGCCGGCGAGTAGGCCGGCTCGGTCTGGAGCTGTAGTTCCGGCGTGCACGCGCCCAAAGCCATGGCCATCGTGATGGCCGCGATCAGTTTCTTCATGGTTTCAACCCCTGTCCTGGCGCGGGATTGAAACAGCCATCCTGCTGACAGACAAGAGAAAACGCGCGGGCTCTACCAAAAATGCCGCCTAGTCCATCCGGCTCTAGGACGGCATTCTTGCCTACCCTTTGGCGCCGGCATCAAAAGCCTGAAGGGCTGACGGAAATCGGATACCGAACCCGCAGCGCCGGCAAGGTCAGCGGCGCCTGACCCCGGTCAGACGCCGCTTGCCGGATGTCATTCCGCGGCTTGCGGCCGGCCATAGCCACCCGGGGTCGGCGTCTCGATGATGATCGCCTCGCCGGGCTGCAGGACCGTCTGGTCACAGCCTTTCAACACCTCGACCTCGCCTGAGAGGCGCCGGACGCTGTTCTTCCCGACAAGGCCGTTCGCGCCTCCCTTCAGGCCGAAAGGCGGAACCCGGCGATGACCGGAGAGCAGCGCGCAATCCATCGTTTCGAGGAACCGGATGCGCCGATGCGTGCCGTCGCCACCGCGCCACTGGCCGGCCCCGCCCGAGCCGCGCCGGATGTGGAAATCCTCCAGCACGACGGGGAAGCGCAGTTCGAGGATCTCCGGATCGGTCAGGCGCGAGTTGGTCATGTGGGTATGGACGCCCGGCGTACCATTCCAGCCCGGACCGGCCGGAGAGCCGGAGCAGATCGTCTCGTAATACTGGTACCTGTCGTTGCCATAGGTCAGGTTGTTCATGGTCCCCTGCGCACCGGCCATCGCCCCCAGCGCGCCGAACAGGCAGTTCGTCACGGCCTGACTGACCTCGACATTGCCGGCCACCACGGCAGCCGGGTATTTCGGCGTGAGCATGGTGCCCGGTGGCACGATGATCCGGATGGGCCGCAGGCAGCCGGCATTCATCGGGATGCTGTCTTCCACCATCACGCGGAAGACATAGAGCACCGCTGCGCGCGTCACCGGCTCGGGCGCATTGAAATTGTCGTCCCGCTGCGGCGAGGTGCCGGTAAAGTCGACCGTGGCCTCGCGCTTCTCGCGATCGACCGTGATCTTCACCTTGATGCGGCAGCCCTGGTCCATCTCGTAGTCGAAGACGGCATCATGCAGCCGGGCGATGACGCGGGCCACGCTCTCGGCAGCGTTGTCCTGCACATGGCCCATATAGGCCTGCACGACATCGAGGCCGAAACCGTCGATCATTTTCTCGAGTTCGGCCACGCCCTTGGCATTGGCGGCGATCTGGGCCTTCAGGTCGTTGACGTTCTGCACGACATTGCGGACCGGATACTTCGCGCCCGTCAACAATTTCACCAAGGCTTCCTCGCGGAAGGCGCCCTCGTCGACCAGCTTGAAATTGTCGATATAGACGCCCTCCTCCTCGATATTCACCGCGAGCGGCGACATCGAGCCCGGCGCGATCCCGCCGATATCGGCATGGTGTCCGCGGCTGGCGACCCAGAAGAGCAGCTTCTCGCCCTCCGGATCAAAGACCGGCGTGCAGACGGTGATATCCGGCAGATGCGTGCCGCCATTATACGGCGCGTTGATCGCATAGACATCGCCCGGCTTGATCACCGGATTGCCCTTGATGATGCTCTCGACCGAGCGGTCCATCGAGCCGAGATGCACGGGCATATGCGGCGCGTTGGCGACGAGGCGGCCCTCATTGTCGAAGACGGCGCAGGAGAAATCCAGCCGTTCCTTGATGTTGACCGAATAGGCCGTGTTCTGCAGCGCCACGCCCATCTGCTCGGCGATGGACATGAAGAGATTGTTGAAAATCTCGAGCAGGACAGGGTCGGCCTCGGTGCCGATGGCCTTGGCGCGACGCAGTTCCTCGCGGCGGGTCAGGACGACATGGTCCTTCGGGGTGACGCGGGCTTCCCAGCCCGGCTCGACCACGATGGTCTGGTTCGGCTCGATCAGGATGGCCGGGCCCATGAAGCGGGCGCCGGGCTTCAGATCGGCGCGGAGATGGATCGCCGCGTCCTGCCAGGCGCCCTGGCTGAAGAAGCGCGTCCGGTGCCGGGCAGACGGGATCGACTCCGGCGCGGCCACGCTCGGCTCCTCGAAGCCGGAGCCGCCGCCGATGGCTTCGACCGAGATCGCCTCGATCACCACCGGCTTGGCGCTGTCAGTAAAGCCGAACCGGGCGCGATGCGCGCTCTCGAAGCGAGCACGCAGGGCCTGCGGGCCATCGCCCGGCTTCCAGGTGATCTCGATCGGACTGTCCGTGCCGGCATAGCGCAGGTGAAGCTCGATCACGAGGCGGACGGCCTCCCGGGCGATGCCCTGCCGCGCCACTTCCGACACCGCTTCGGCGCCGATCGAGGTCTCGGCCTTGCGGACATGCTCGGCCACGTCGCCGGCCAACGGCACTTCCGAGGCGACCTGCCGCGTCGCCCGGATCGAGGCAAGGCCCATCCCGTAGGCCGAGAGCAGGCCGGAATAGGGATGGATCAGGATTTCGGTCATGCCGAGATGATCGGCCACGAGGCAGGCATGCTGGCCGCCCGCACCGCCGAAGCAATTGAGGGCGTAACGCGTCACGTCATAGCCGCGCTCGACCGAGATCTTCTTGATTGCGTTGGCCATGTTCATCACGGCGATCGCGATGAAGCCATCAGCGATCTGCTCGGCACTCTTGCCGGGAACCCTGGCGGCGAGTTCGGCGAATTTCGCCTTCACCGCCTCGACATCCAGCGCCTCGTTCCGCTTCGGGCCGAAGATCGCCGGGAAGAATTCCGGGTTGAGCTTGCCGACCATGACATTCGCGTCGGTCACGGCGAGCGGGCCGCCATTGCGGTAGCAGGCCGGGCCAGGATTGGCACCGGCGGAATCCGGGCCGACGCGGAAGCGGGCGCCGTCGAAATGCAGGATCGAGCCGCCACCGGCCGCAACCGTGTGGATGCGCATCATCGGGGCCCGCATCCGGACGCCGGCAACTTCGGTTTCAAAGGCACGCTCGAACACGCCGTCATAATGGGCCACGTCGGTCGAGGTGCCGCCCATATCGAAGCCGATGACGCGGCCGAAACCGGCGGATCTGCCAGTTTCGGCCAGCGCGACGACGCCGCCGGCCGGGCCGGACAGGATGGCATCCTTGCCCTGGAACAACTCGGCAGCGGTGAGGCCGCCGGAGGACATCATGAACATCAGCCGGATGCCGGTCCGCGCCACATCCAGTTCCTCGGAAACCTGGCGCACATAGCGCGAGAGGATCGGCGAGAGATAGGCATCGACGACGGTTGTATCGCCACGACCGACCAGCTTGATCAGCGGGGAGACCTCGTGGCTGACCGAGACCTGCGGGAAGCCGAGGGCGCGGGCCATTTCGGCCACTTTCCGCTCATGGGCCGGGTAGCGATAGGCATGCATGAAGACGATCGCCACCGCCTGGACACCACGGGCCTTCAACGCTTCCAGCGCCTTGAGCGTGCCAGCTTCGTCCAGCGGCGTCTCAACCGTACCGTCGGTCAGGATGCGCTCCTCGACCTCGACGACATCCGAATAAAGCAGCTCCGGCTTGATGATTTCCTTGGCGAAAATATCCGGCCGCGCCTGATAGCCCAATTCGAGGGCATCGCGGAAACCCCGTGTGGTGACAAGGACCGTCGGCTCGCCCTTGCGCTCGAGCAGGGCATTGGTGGCCACGGTCGTGCCCATGCGGACCTCGCCGACAAGCCCGGCGGGGATCGGCGCGCCGGTCTCGAGGCCGAGAAGCTCACGGATGCCCTGCACCGCGGCATCGCGATAGACGCGCGGATTTTCCGACAGCATCTTCCTGGCATGAAGGTTGCCAGAGGGATCACAGCCGATCACATCGGTGAAAGTGCCACCGCGATCGATCCAGAAATTCCAGACTTTCTCGTTATTTGACCTGTTCGTCGCGGACATCGCAGCCTCCCGGATTGCGCCCTTCTTGTGTCACACATGTAAAACGTCGATAATTTGTTGACAAGATGAAAATGTGAGATAGCCTTGTTCACAGGCGCCGATCATTGGCGATCTTCAACCGGCAGCAAGACCGGGCGTACAGGAAGGGAGATCCGCATGAGCCATGCGGTGAGTTCTGTGGCCGAGGCGCCCCGGGCGCTGCCGGTGGCTGTCCGGATTTCGGCCGAGGCAAGCCGCCGCGCGATCCGCGCCGGCGCGTATGTCGGCCCGACCAGCGGCCTCGCCCCGGGCATGGTTCAGGGCAATCTCTGCATTCTCCCCAAGGATCTCGCGGCCGATTTCCTGCGTTTCGCCCAGCTGAACCCGAAGCCCTGCCCGATCATCGGCATGAGCGAGCCGGGCAGCCCCCTTGTTCCGATGCTGGGCGGCGATATCGACCTGCGCACCGATCTCCCGCGCTACCGCGTCTGGCGGGACGGCGAGCTTGTTGACGAGCCGACCGACCTGATAGCGCATTGGCGCGACGATCTCGTCGCCTTCGTGATCGGCTGCAGCTTTTCCTTCGAGGAAGCGCTGATCGAGGACGGCATCCCTCTCCGGCATGTGAGTTGCGGCAGCAATGTCGCGATGTACCGCACCTCGATCGCCTGCATGCCCGCCGGGCCCTTTGCCGGGCCGATGGTTGTCTCGATGCGGCCGCTCAAGCCCGCCGATGCCATCCGTGCGGTGCAGATCACCTCGCGCTTTCCGGCGGTGCATGGCGCGCCGGTCCATATCGGCAAGCCCGAACTCATCGGCATCGCGGATCTTGCCCGGCCCGATTACGGCGATCCGGTCGAGATCCACGATGATGAATTGCCGGTCTTCTGGGCCTGCGGCGTGACCCCGCAGGCGGTGATCGCGGCCGCCCGGCCCGATTTCGCCATCACGCATTATCCGGGATCGATGCTGATCACCGATCTGAGGAATTCGCGGCTTGCCGCGTTGTGACGACCGGCTGGTCGCCTCCGGGCGCCCGGCCAAAGGCCGTTGACCGAAAGGGCGGCGGTGAAACAAGCTCTGGCATGCCGGCTTTCCCTGCCGGTTGCCACAAAATGGGAGAACAGGGATGAAGACGACGACCATGCTGCTGGCTTCGGCCGGCTTTGCCCTTCTCGCCGGCTCGGCGAATGCGCAGACGAAATGGGACATGCCGACCCCGTATTCGGATGGCACGTTCCAGACGGTCAATGTCCGTGAATTCGTGGCCGATGTGGCCAAGACGACCGGCGACAAGCTGCAGATCACCGTGCATTCCAATGCCAGCCTCGTGAAAATGCCGGAAATGAAGCGCGCCATCCAGTCCGGCCAGGCGCCGATCGGGGAAATCCTGATCTCGGTCCTCGCCAACGAGGATGCGATGTTCGGCTTCGAATCCGTGCCGGGTCTTGCCCCGTCCTATGCCGAGGCGCGCAAGCTGCACAACCTTGCCAAGCCGGCCATTGCAGCCCGGCTCGAGAAGCAGGGCATGATGTATCTCTATTCTGTGGCCTGGCCGCCGCAGGGCATCTACACCAAGGCGCCGATCAATGCGCTGGCCGATCTGAAGGGCACGAAATTCCGCTCGTTCAACCCGGCCACGGCCCGGTTCGCGCAGCTGATCGGAGCCGTTCCGACCACCATCCAGGTGCCGGAAATCGCCCAGGCCTTCCGGACCGGCGTGCTCGACGCGATGATCACCTCGGGTGCCACCGGCGTGGACCAGCAGGCCTGGGATTACCTCAACCACTATTATGACACGCAGGCCTTCCTGCCGCAGAACCTCGTCTTCGTGAACAAGAAGGCGTTCGATGCGCTGCCGGCCGATGTGCAGAAGGGCGTGCTGGAAGCTGCTGCCCGCGCCGAGGATCGCGGCTGGAAGAAGAGCGAAGAGCTCAACGAAGGCTACAAGAAGACGCTGGCCGAAAAGGGCGTGAAGGTCCTGCCGGCGACGGCTGCCATGAAGGCCGAGATCCAGAAGATCGGCGAGACCATGGCCAAGGAATGGGCCGAGAAGGCCGGGCCGGACGGCGCCAAGCTGGTGGCCGATTTCAAGAAGTAAGCCGCCTCTCTCCCGAGGCTGACCCTGCGGCGCAGCCCGCGCCGCAGGGTTGGTTTCCCCTTTCCTGACGACCTGCAACGCGGAGGCCGCCATGCGACGCGCGCTCGATGCCTTATACCTTGTTACCGCCTGGATCGCGGCGCTGAGCCTGATCGCGATTGCCGGCCTGATCCTCGCCCAGGTGGGGCTGCGGACCATCGGATCGCAGCTGCAATCCGCCGATGATTTTGCCGGGTTCGCGCTGGTGGCCACGACCATTGTGGGCCTCGCCCCGACCTACCGGCACAATGCGCATATCCGCGTCAGCCTGCTGATCGAACGCTTCGCCCTCGGCACGCCGTTCCGGACGCTGCTCGAACGGCTGGTTACCGCTGTCTCGGCTGTCCTGGTCGGCTGGGCGGCTTGGAACTGCGTGCATTTCGTCTACGAGAGCTACATCTACAACGAGGTCAGCCAGGGGCTGCTTCCGATCAAGCTCTGGTACCCGCAAACGCTGATGGCCTTCGGCTTCATCGTGTTTTTCATCGCGCTGGTCGACGACCTCGTGACCGACCTCACCGGCGGCACGCAGAGCCATCTCGCCCATGCCGCGGCCGGCGACGAAATGCCGGTCGAGAAGTGAGGCTGTCATGGATCCCGCAACCGCTTCCCTCTTTCTGATCGGTCTGATGTTCCTGTGCCTCGCCACAGGCGTCTGGATCGGCCTCGGCCTCGGCTTCGTCGGCTTTTTCTCGCTGGCCTTCATCTCGGGCAAGGACCCTGCCCTCTCCTTCGCCACCACGATCTGGGGTTCGATGAACTCCTGGACGCTGACCGCCCTGCCCATGTTCATCTGGATGGGCGAGATCCTGTTCCGGTCGTCGCTCTCGGACGACATGTTCAAGGGTCTCGCGCCCTGGATGCAGCGCCTGCCCGGCCGCCTGCTCCACACCAATGTGTTCGGTTGCGGCATTTTCGCCGCGATTTCCGGCTCGTCGGCCGCCACCGCCGCCACAATCGGGCGCATGACCATCCCGGAACTGCGCAAGCGCGGCTATGATGACTTCATGAATATCGGCAGCCTTGCCGGGTCGGGCACGCTGGGCCTGCTCATCCCGCCCTCGATCATCCTGATCGTCTACGGGGTGGCGGCCGAGGTCTCGATCGCCCGGCTCTTCATTGCCGGCATCATTCCCGGCATCGTGCTCATGCTGGTTTTCTCGGGTGTTCTCATCACCTGGGCGCTGATGAACCCCTCCAAGGTGCCGCCGCCGGATGCGCCGATGACCTTCGGGCAGAAGCTTCATGAGAGCCGCCGGCTCATCCCGATCATCGGGCTGATCGTCATCGTCCTCGGCTCGATCTATACCGGGATCGCGACACCGACGGAGAGCGCCGTGCTCGGCGTTGTCGGCTCGCTGCTGCTGACGGTGATCACCGGCACTTTCTCGTGGAAGATGCTCGGCGACAGCGTGATGGGCGCGGTGCGCACCAACGCGATGATCGGCATCATCCTGGCGGGGGCCTCGTTCCTGACGGTGGCGATGGGCTTTACCGGCCTGCCGCGCATCTTCGCGGAATGGATCAACACGCTGGGCCTCACCCAGTTCCAGCTGATCCTGGCATTGATGATCGTCTACATGATCCTCGGATGCCTGATCGACGGCATCTCGATGGTGGTGCTGACGGCAGCGGTGGTGATGCCCGCCGTAAAAGCCGTGGGGATCGATCTCGTCTGGTTCGGCATCTTCGTGGTGCTCGTTGTCGAGATGGCGCAGATCACGCCGCCGGTCGGGTTCAACCTGTTCGTCCTGCAAGGATTGACGGGCCGGAGCATGGGCTATATCGCGCTGGCAGCCCTGCCCTTCTTCCTGGCCATGGTGGCGATGGTCTTCGTCGTGATCCTGGTGCCGGACCTCGTGACCTGGCTCCCGAACCAGATGCTGGGCCAGAAGTAACCCGCAAGGAGATGCGCCGATGGCGAACGAGAAGACCGCAGCACCGGAGCCGCAGGCCCCGATCACCAGCCTGCTCGGTCCGATCGTCTCCTCGGCGCATCTCGCCTCGGGCGCAAGCCCGGCCCTGTCCGAATTCGAGTTCGGGCTCATCCTCGTCGGTCATGCCTTCGACCGCTGGATGGTGCGCTGCATGGCAGCGGCGGGGGTGAAGGATCTCTCGCCGCTCGATGTGCTGGTGCTGCACACTGTCAATCATCGCGGGCGGGCCAAGAAACTGGCGGATATCTGCCTCGTTCTGAATGTCGAGGATACGCATACCGTTTCCTATGCACTCAAGAAGCTGGAGCGGCTCAAGCTGCTCAAGGCCGGCAAGGCGGGCAAGGAAAAGACGGTCACGATCACCGAAGCCGGCGAGAAAGCCTGCCTCGCCTATCGCGAGATCCGCGAGGCGCTGCTGGTCAAGGCCGTGCGCTCGCTGGGGCTCGACGAAGCGCTGCTGCATGACGTGGCGCAGCGCATGCGCGCGCTTTCGGGCCATTACGACCAGGCGGCGCGCGCGGCGGCCAGCCTCTGAACGGCCTCAGCGCCCGGCCTTTTCCCGCGCCTCGCGGCGCATCCGGCGTGCTGTCACAACCGCGAAAACCGTTCCCAGGATGAGGCCCAGGAAGGGCCCGATCGTGAAGGCATAGCCCATGGCCAGGCCGCCATCGCGGTCGAACACGCCGAACATGCTCGTCTGGATGATATAGGCTGCGATGGCCAGCACCCATCCGCCGACGAGGCCGGCCAGAAATGCGAGGATGGTGAAGATCACGATGGCCACCCCGCCATCATGCCGGATCAGAGATATCGCGCAAGGGCCGGTGGCAGACCGATCGAGGCGACGCCATCGGGCTTCTGCGGCGGAACCACCGCAGGCGGCGAAGCCAGTGCAGCCGCAATGGCCCGGAACCCGGCCTCGACCGAGCAGATGACCGGCACATCGACAAGGGGTTGCACCCGAGCGGCGAGGCCGATCAGCCCTGCCCCGCCCAGGATGACGCGCTCGGCGCCGAAGGCTGAAACGCAATGGCGGCAGGCTTCTGCGAGGATATCGCGGAACGCATCCGGATCCGAGGCGATGGCGCCGCCGGTCGGCGGGATGGTGTGGATGCCGGCCAGCGTGGCATCGAGCCGGCGCAGGCGGACCATTTCCTCGAGCATCGGCCCCCAGCGCAGGCCGCCAGTGACGATGGCCCAGCGCGCGCCGCCGGCCGCGGCCTCCATCGCCGCCGCCTCGACGAGCCCGATCACCGGAACGGGTGAAATCTCGCGCAGGGCATCGAGGCCGGGATCGCCGAAACAGGCGAGCAGAACGGCATCACAGCCCTCGCCCTGTTCGGCGAAGGCCTCCAGCGCGGCATGGCCGGCAATCGCAAAAGCTGCCCGGCTGGCAATGTAGAGCCCGCCGAACCGCCCGGTGGCAGGCCGGATCCCGACGCCTGGCAAAGCGAGGCGCGCCGCATCAGCCACCATGGCGGTCATGTCAGCCCGCGTGTTCGGGTTGATTACCAGCACCTGTTTCATGCCCAAATTTTCCTCACTTCGCCATTTCTGCCTGTTTTCTGTTCATTCTGGTGAAAAACGGGCAGTCCCGCCGACATGTCCCTGCCAGAATCGAGGGCTCCCTCGCCGGCTAGCGCGGTTCATGCCATGGCATAGGCGTTGCTTTCCCATGCCCTACAGGCCGCCGCAAGAACGCATACACGGCGGTGCAGGGAGAAAAGAATGCACTTCACCGTCAGAAAGATCATCACCGCCGGCCTGCTCGCCGGCTCGATGCTGGTCGCCCCCGCCATGGCGCAGGAAAAGGTCCTGCGGATCGGGATGACCGCCGCCGATATTCCGCGCACGCATGGCCAGCCGGACCAGGGCTTCGAGGGCAACCGCTTCACCGGCATCCCGATGTATGACGCCCTGACCGCCTGGGACCTGTCCTCGGCGGACAAGGCCAGCGTGGTCATTCCGGGCCTCGCCACCGAATGGGCGGTCGATGCGAATGACAAGACCAAGTGGGTCTTCAAGCTGCGCCCCGGCGTGAAATTCCATGACGGCTCGGCCCTGACGGCGGATGCCATCGTCTGGAATGTCGAGAAGGTGCTCAAGCGCGATGCGCCGCATTTCGACCCGAGCCAGGTGGGTGTGACGGTCTCGCGCATGCCGACCTTGCGTTCGGCGCGGAAGATCGACGATCTGACCGTCGAACTGACGACCTCGGAGCCGGACAGCTTCCTCCCGATCAACCTGACCAACCTCTTCATCGCCAGCCCGGCCCATTGGAATGCCAAGCTGGCCGCCGTGCCGGCCTCGGTGACCGATCCGGCGGAGCGCGCCAAGCAGGCCTGGGTAGCCTTCGCGGCCGAGCCCTCGGGCACCGGCCCGTTCCGTGGCGTCCGCCTGCAGCCGCGCGAGCGGTTCGAGATGGTGGCGAACAAGGGCTACTGGGATCCGAAGCGCACGCCGAAGATCGACCGCGTCGTCCTGCTGCCGCTGGCGGACGCCAATGCCCGCACGGCCGCCCTGCTTTCGGGTCAGGTCGACTGGGTGGAAGCGCCTGCGCCGGATGCCATGCCGCGGATCCGCTCCGGCGGCTTCACCATCTATTCCAACCCGCAGCCTCATGTCTGGCCGTGGCAGTTCTCCTTCGCGGAAGGTTCGCCCTGGCTCGACAAGCGCGTCCGCCATGCGGCCAATCTCTGCGTGAACCGCGAGGAACTGAAGACGCTGCTGGGCGGCATGATGGGGATTCCGAAGGGCTCGGTCTCGCCGGACCATCCGTGGTGGGGCAATCCGAGCTTCGACATCAAGTATGACCTCGCGACCGCGAAGAAGCTGATGACGGAAGCCGGCCATTCCGCCGCCAAGCCGCTCAAGGTGAAGGTCCTGACCTCGGCCTCGGGTTCGGGCCAGATGCAGCCGGTGACGATGAACGAGTATCTCCAGCAGGCGCTGAAGGAATGCTTCTTCGATGTCGAGCTGGACGTGATCGAGTGGAACGCCGTCTTCACCAACTGGCGTGAAGGCGCCAAGGACCCGAAGGCGCGCGGGGCGAATGCCATCAACGTGACCTTTGCGACGATGGACCCGTTCTTCGCCATGGTGCGCTTCGTCTCGACCAAGACGTTCCCGCCGGTCTCGAACAACTGGGGTTTCTTCGGGAATGACGAGTTCGACGGGCTGATCGCCAAGGCGCGCTCGACCTTCGACGGCAAGGAACGCGATGCCGCGCTCGCCAACCTGCACAAGCGGATCGTCGAGGAGGCGCCGTTCCTCTGGGTGGCGCATGACGTCGGCCCGCGCGCGATGAGCGCCAAGGTCAAGGGCGTCGTGCAGCCGAAGAGCTGGTTCATCGATATCGCGCCGATGTCGATCGACTGATGTGCCACGCCCTGCCGGATTGCCTCCGGCAGGGCCTTTTCTTCCCCTTTCCGGAGAGCTGACATGCGCCGCGCGCTTCACACCCTGACGGCAATGACCGTCCTTTCGCTCGCCTCGCCGGTCCTGGCGCAGGGCACCCTCCGGATCGGCATGACCGCCTCCGACATTCCGCTGACCACCGGTCAGCCCGACCAGGGCGGCGAAGGCCAGCGCTTCATGGGCTTCACGCTCTATGATGCCCTCGTCGCCTGGGACCTGACGCGTTCGGACAAGCCCTCGGGGCTCATTCCCGGCCTCGCGACCAGCTGGAGCGTCGATGCGAATGACAAGACGAAATGGACCTTCAAGATCCGCGAGGGCGTGAAGTTCCATGACGGCTCGACCCTGACCGCCGATGCCGTGGTCTGGAATTTCGACAAGCTGCTGAAATCCGACGCGCCGCAATTCGACCAGCGCCAGGCCTCGCAGGGGCGCTCGCGCATTCCCGCCGTGGCCAGCTACCGCGCGGTCGACCCGCTGACGCTCGAGATCATCACCCGCGCCCCCGATGCGACGCTGCCCTACCAGCTCGCCTGGATCGGCATTTCGTCGCCGGCGCAATGGGAAAAGAAGGGCAAGAACTGGCAGGAAGTCGCCAAGGAGCCCTCCGGCACCGGGCCGTGGAAGCTGGCCGGCTTCACCCCGCGCGAGCGGGCCGAACTCGTGCCGAACAAGGATCATTGGGACAAGACGCGCATTCCCAAGCTCGACAAGCTGATCCTGATCCCGCTGCCGGAGCCGAATGCCCGCACGGCGGCCCTGCGCTCGGGCCAGGTCGACTGGATCGAGGCCCCGGCCCCGGATGCGGTGCCGACGCTGAAGAGCAACGGCTTCCAGATTGTCACCAATGTCTATCCGCATAACTGGACCTGGCATTTCTCCAGCGCGGAAGGCTCGCCCTGGAATGATGTCCGCGTCCGCAAGGCGGCCAATCTCGCGGTGGATCGGGAGGGCCTGAAGGAATTGCTCGGCGGGCTGATGGTGCCGGCGGAAGGCTTCATGCCGCCGGGGCATCAATGGTTCGGCAAGCCGACCTTCAAGCTCAAGCGTGACCTTGCCGAGGCGAAGAAGCTGCTGGCGGAGGCCGGGTATGGCCCGAACAAGCCGCTCCAGACCAAGATCCTGATCTCGCCCTCGGGGTCGGGCCAGATGCAGCCGCTGCCGATGAACGAATTCATCCAGCAGAACCTCGCCGAAGCCGGGATCAAGATCGATTTCGAAGTGGTGGAATGGAACACGCTCATCAATATCTGGCGGGCCGGCGCGAAGCATGACAGCTCGCGCGGGGCGACGGGGATGAACTATTCCTACTTCATCCAGGACCCCTTCACCGGCTTCATCCGCCATCTCCAGTGCAACCTGCAGCCGCCGGCCGGCACCAATTGGGGCCATTACTGCGACAAGGAGATGGAGAGCCTGTTCGACCAGATCCGCACCACCTTCGAGGCCGAGGCGCAGAACAAGGTGCTGGAAAAGGTGCACGAGAAGTTCGTCAACGAGGCGCTGTTCCTCATGGTCACACATGACGTCAATGCCCGCGCGATGAGCGCCAAGGTCAAAGGCTTCGTGCAGGCGCAGAACTGGTTCCAGAACTTCTCGTCGATCTCGATGGCGCCGTAAGCAGGCAGAAGAGCGGACGATGCTGAGCTACATCCTCAAGCGACTGGCCCTGACCATTCCGGTTGCCTTCGGCGTGAGCATCGTCTGCTTCATGCTGGTCCATATCGCCCCGGGCGATCCGCTGACCTCGGTGCTGCCGCCGGATGCCTCGGCGCAGCTCCAGGCCGAGATGCGCGCACTCTACGGCTTCGACCGGCCGCTGCCGGTGCAATATGGCCTCTGGGTGATGAAGACGCTGCAGGGTGATCTCGGCGTCTCCATCGCCACCGGGCGGCCGGTTGCGTCGGAACTCGGCAAGGCGCTCGGCAACACGCTCATGCTCGCCGTGCTGGCGACGATGATCGGGTTCCTGTTCGGCAGCCTGTTCGGTTTCGTGGCCGGCTATTTCCGCGACAGCTGGATCGACCGGCTCGCCTCCTTCGTCTCGATCATCGGCGTCTCGGTGCCGCATTACTGGCTGGGGATGGTGCTGGTCATCATCTTCTCGGTGCAGCTCAACTGGCTGCCCGCGACCGGGGCCGGCCCGGGCGGATCGGCCGAATGGGCATGGGACTGGGTGCATATCCGCCATCTCATCCTGCCGGCCGTGACGATGTCCGTCATTCCGATGGGCATCATCGCGCGCACGGTGCGGGCGCTTGTGGCGGAGATTCTCAGCCAGGAATTCGTCTCCGGGTTGCGCGCCAAGGGGCTGCTCGATTTCGGCGTGTTCCGGCATGTGGTGAAGAATGCCGCGCCGACCGCCCTCGCCGTGATGGGGCTGCAGCTGGGCTACCTCCTCGGCGGCTCGATCCTGATCGAGACCGTCTTCTCCTGGCCCGGCACGGGCTTCCTGCTCGGCCAGGCCATCTTCCAGCGCGACCTGCCCCTGCTGCAGGGCACGATCCTCGTGCTCGCCATGTTCTTCGTCGCGCTCAACCTCGTCGTGGACATCATGCAGTCAATGCTCGATCCGCGCGTCCAGAGGGCCTGAAATGAGCGCTGCCGCCCCTGCCCTGATCCAGATCGCCGCCATCGAGAAATCCCCCGGCTACTGGGCCGGCGTGATCCGCCGGTTCCGGCGCGATCCCGTCGCCATGGCCGCCCTCGTCATCATGCTCGCCCTCGTGCTGATGGCAATCTTCGCACCCCTCATCGCGCCGGCCGATCCCTACCGGTCCTCGATGATCCGCCGGCTCCGGCCGATCGGCACGCCAGGCTTTCCGCTCGGCACCGACGAGCTGGGCCGCGACATGCTCTCGCGGCTGATCCATGGCGGCCGGCTCTCGCTGCTGATGGGCGTCACGCCGGTCTTCATCGCCTTCTTCATCGGCTCTGCAATCGGGATCACCGCCGGCTTTGTCGGCGGCAAGGTCAATACGGTGCTGATGCGGACGATCGACGTGTTCTTCGCCTTCCCGTCGGTGCTGCTCGCGATCGCGCTGTCCGGAGCGCTGGGCGCCGGCATCTTCAACGGGCTGCTCTCACTGACCATCGTCTTCGTGCCGCCGATCGCCCGGATCGCCGAGAGCGTGACGACGGCCGTGCGGAAGATCGAGTATATCGAGGCGGCGCGGGCCTCCGGGGCCTCCGCCTTCCGCATCGTCCGGGTGCATGTGCTTGGCAATGTGATCGGCCCGATTTTCGTCTATGCGACGGGGCTGATCTCGGTCTCGCTGATCCTCGCCTCCGGCCTCTCCTTCCTTGGCCTCGGCGTGAAGCCGCCGGAGCCGGAATGGGGGCTGATGCTCAACACCCTGCGCAACGCGATCTATGTGCAGCCCTGGGTGGCTGCCCTGCCGGGGCTGATGATCTTCATCACCTCGATTTCCTTCAACCTGCTCTCCGACGGATTGCGCTCCGCGATGGACATCAAGGCATGAGCAACGCCACGTCCCCTTCCCCGGAAGCCGCCGCGCCCGTACCGGCCTCCCGGGCGCCGCTGCTCTCGGTCAACGGCCTGCGCAAGCATTTCCCGCTCAAGGGCGGGCTGTTCGGCCGGACGACCGGCGTGGTCCGCGCCGTCGATGGCGTCTCCTTCGACGTGGCCGAGGGCGAGACGCTCGGCATTGTCGGCGAGAGCGGGTGCGGCAAATCCACCACGGCGCGGCTGCTGGTCGACCTGATCACCCCGGATGACGGGCAGATCCTGCTGGAATCGCGCCGGCTCGGCGTCGATCTCGATGTGCGCGAATTGCGCCGGCATGTGCAGATGGTCTTCCAGGACAGCTATGCCTCGCTCAATCCGCGGCTGACGATGGAGGATGCGATCGCCTTCGGGCCGCGCGTCAACGGCATGCCCGCCGCGAAGGCGACGGCCCTGGCGCATGAGCTGCTCGCCAAGGTCGGGCTGGAGCCGCGGCGCTTCGCCGGCCGCTATCCGCACGAGCTCTCGGGCGGGCAGCGCCAGCGCGTGAACATCGCCCGCGCCCTCGCCTTCTCGCCGAAGATCGTGATCCTCGACGAGGCGGTTTCCGCGCTCGACAAGTCGGTCGAGGCGCAGGTGCTCAACCTGCTGGCCGATCTCAAGAAGGAACTCGGGCTGACCTATATCTTCATTTCGCATGACCTCAATGTGGTCCGCTATATCAGCGACCGCGTGATGGTGATGTATCTCGGCGAGGTGGCCGAGATCGGGCCGGTCGAGACGCTATATGCCAACCCGACCCATCCCTATACCCGCGCCCTGCTGGCCGCGATGCCATCGATGGATCCGGACCGGCGCACCGAGGAAGCGCCGCTGACCGGCGATCCGCCCAACCCGATCAACCCGCCCTCCGGCTGCCGGTTCCATCCGCGCTGCGCCAAAGCGGAAGGCGTATGCAGCGCCGGCAGCCCCGGCCTCTTCAAACTGCCGAGCGACCGGCATCTCGTGGCCTGCCACGCCGCCATTCCCGGCTCCGGCCACAGCCTCGCGGAGATGCCCGCATGACGATGCCGCTGGTGGAAATGAAGGATGTGACCGTGCGTTTCCATGGCGCCCGGACTGTCCATGCCGTGAATGGCGTCAATCTCACGTTGATGCCCGGCGAAACGCTGAGCATTCTCGGCGAGAGCGGCTCGGGCAAGAGCGTCACGCTGAAAACGCTGCTCCGGCTGCTGCCGGAAAACCGGACCGAGATCGGCGGCGAGGTCCGCGTCGCTGGGGCGGACGTGCTCTCGCTGGACGGGCGCGCGCTCGCCAATCATCGCGGCGGCGTGGTCTCGATGATCTTCCAGGATCCGATGCTCGCGCTCGACCCGGTCTATACGATCGGCGACCAGATCGCCGAGGCGGTGATGCGGCACGAGGGGGTCAGCCGGCAGGCCGGGCTGGCCCGGGCGCTCGACATGCTGACCCGCGTGCGCATTCCCTCGCCGGAACGGCGGATGAAGGCCTATCCGCATGAAATGTCCGGCGGCATGCGCCAGCGCGCGATGATCGCGCTGGCCCTTGCCTGCCGGCCGAAGCTGCTGCTGGCGGACGAGCCGACTACCGCGCTCGATGCCACGGTGCAGATCCAGATCCTGCTGCTTTTGCGCGAATTGCAGCGCGAATTCGGCATGGCGATGATCTTCGTCACGCATGATATCGGCGTCGCGGTCGAGGTCTCGGACCGGATCGCCGTGATGTATGCGGGGGAATTCGTCGAGACCGGCACCGTGCGGCAGATCATCCGCGAGCCGCGCCACCCCTACACCAAAGGGCTGCTCGCCGCGAACCTGCATGGCGCCGTGAAGGGCGAGCGGCTCGATGCCATTCCCGGCGCGCCGCCAGCCCTTGAAACGAAGCCGACGGCCTGTTCCTTCGCACCGCGCTGCCCTGTCCGGCTGGACGGGTGCGAGTCGGCCCGGCCGCCGGTGGCACATTTCGATCCCGGCCGGATGGTCCGCTGCATCCATGCTGTCGAGCCGGCCATGGCCTGATGCCCCCGGCTTGCCGGCATGGATCCGGCAGGCCAAACTTCGCGCCCCGTTTCACGAGAATGCCATGCTGCTCCCTGACGATCCCGCCCGCGCCTTCATGCCCTACCCGCCGGTGCCGGTGCCGCATGCACCGGAGGGGCCGCTGGCCGGGCTGACCTTCGCCGTGAAGGACCTGTTTGACGTGGCCGGCTACCGCACAGGCTGCGGCAATCCGGTCAAGCTCGCGCAGTCGCCGGTTGCCACCCATCACGCGCCACCGGTGAAGGCGCTGCTCGATGCCGGGGCCCGCTTTGTCGGCAAGGCGCATACCGAAGAGCTGGCCTGGTCGCTCTATGGCACCAACGCGCATTTCGGCACGCCGCTGAACTCGGCCGCCCCGGACCGCGTGCCCGGCGGTTCCTCCTCGGGCTCGGCCAGCGCGGTTGCCGCGGGGCTCTGTGACATCGCCCTGGGTTCGGATACCGGCGGTTCGGTGCGGGCGCCGGCCAGTTTCTGCGGGCTCTACGGGCTCCGGCCGACCTTCGGCGCCATCGCGCTCGATGATTGCATGCCGCTGGCCCCGACTTTCGATACCTGCGGCTTTTTTGCCCGGGATCTCGCGACTTTCGGCCGGATGGCCTCGGTGCTGCTGCCGGCTGATACGGCCGATCTCTCGTCTCCGCATCTGATGGTTGCCGCAGATCTCTTCGCGCGACTTCCGGCGGCCAGCCATGCCGTGCTTGCAACACGGCTTGCGGCGATCGGCGCGATCTCGGGCGAGCCGGCGCCGGCCATCGTCTATCCCGATGCACAGGCGCCGATCTATGCTGCGTTCCGGGTGCTGCAATCCTACGAGGTCTACCAGTCGCACGGGGCATGGTTCGAGGCACAGAAGCCGGTTCTCGGCCCGCCGATCGCCGAGCGCTTCGCCTATGCGAGGACCGTCACCGATGCAGAGGCTGCCGAGGCGCGCGTCATCCGCGCGCGGTTCGCGGACGGGTTCCGCGCCCTGCTCGGAACACGGGGTGTGCTGGTCAGTCCGGTCGTCCATGGCCCCGCGCCGCGTCTCGATGACAGCCCGCAGGCGCTCGATGCCTATCGCCACGAGGCCATGGCCTTCCTCTGCCCGGCGGGACTTTCCGGCCTGCCGCAACTGGTGGTTCCCGCCGGCACGGTTGAAGGCGCGCCGATCGGCCTGTCGCTGATCGGGCCCGCCGGCTCGGACCGGCAGCTCATCGCGCTGGCCGCTCGGCTCGGCCTGTGAGGAAAGGCGGAGCGGTGAAAAAGACGACGCGGACCGACACGATCCTGACCCGATTGACGCAGGATATTCTCGGCAAACGGCTGGCCCCGGGCACGACGCTCGACGAGACGCGTCTGGCCGAGCAGTTCGGCGCTTCGCGCACGCCCATCCGGGAAGCGTTGCGCCAGCTGGCGGCCAGCGGCCTTGTCGAGCTGCGGCCGCATCGCGCGCCTTTGGTCGCGCCGACCAACGATCTCCGGCTGGCCGAGATGTTCGACGTCATGGCCGAACTCGAGGCGCTCTGCGCCTCGCGCGCCACACTGGCCATGAATGCCGCGCAGCGCGCCGAGCTCGACGCCTTCCATCGCTCGATGGCGCCGATTGTCCGGGATTCCGATGTCGCGGCCTACCGAGCGGCGAATGTCGTGTTCCATACGATGATCTATGACGGCGCGCGCAATGGCTATCTCAAGCAGATCGCCCTCTCCACGCGGGAGCGGCTGGCCCCGCATCGCGGCGTCCAGCTCGAGGCGCCGGCCCGGCTGGCCCAGTCGCATCTCGAGCATGGCGAGATCGTCACGGCCATCCTGCGCGGCGATCACGAGGCGGCAGCCAATGCGATGCGCCGGCACCTGACGATCACCCGCGAGACGCTGGCAACGCTTGCACCCGCCCGCACTTCGGGCGATCTGCCTAAATAATCGTCATTCTTTGCTTTCTGCATACAATATAGCCAGACCTGCCACCGGCGGGCCTTGCTGTGATTCCAGGCCGGAAGACACGGCCTCGCAGCGCGATTTCCGATGAGGATAGCCACCAGAGGCCTTGGTCACTGACGACCGGGTCTTGGCACGCGCCTTGCTGATCCTGGGCAGGGAGTTGACGCCATGCCGACCAGCCATCCGACCATCGCGACGCTGCACCAGCGCTACAGCCAGGGCCTCCGCCCCGAGGCAGCGATCGAGGCGGCCTATGCACGGCTGGCGGCGGTCAATGATCCCGGGATTTTCATCACACTGGTCCCGGAAGCGGATGTCCTCGGTGCTGCGGGAAGGCTGCCCGCCTTCGACCCCGCGCGCTACCCGCTCTGGGGCGTGCCTTTCGCCGTGAAGGACAATATCGACGTGGCGGGCCTGCCGACAACCGCGGCCTGCCCGGATTTTTCCTATATGGCCGAGCAGGATGCGCCGGTTGTCGCGCGGCTTCTGGCGGCTGGCGCGATCTGCCTCGGCAAGACCAATCTCGACCAGTTCGCCACCGGGCTGGTGGGCGTGCGGTCGCCTTTCCCGGTGCCGCGCAATGCCTTCGATGCGGAACGCGTGCCCGGCGGTTCCTCCTCCGGCTCGGCAATCGTGGTTGCGCAGGGGATCGCCTGTTTCAGCCTCGGCACCGACACGGCCGGCTCCGGCCGGGTTCCGGCGGGGCTGAACAATCTTGTCGGGCTCAAGCCCAGCCTTGGCGCCCTGTCCGGCCGGGGCATGGTGCCGGCCTGCCGCACGCTCGACACGATCTCGATCTTCGCCGCCACGGTCGATGACGCGGCCCGCGTGCTTGGCATTGCCTCGGGCTATGACGCCGCCGATCCCTATTCCCGGCCGCTGCCGGAGCAATCGGACAAGCCGATGCGGGTTTTCGGCATTCCTGGCGAGAAGGACCGGCATTTCTTCGGCGACACGCTGATGGCCCGCGCCTACGAGGCCAGCCTCGACCGGCTGGCCGGGCTCGGCGTCACCCTCCGCGAGGTGGATTTCGAGCCCTTCTTCGCCGTGGCACGGCTGCTCTATGAAGGCCCCTGGGTAGCTGAACGCCGCGCGGCCCTGACGCCCTTCATGGATACCCATCCAGCGGCCCTGCATCCCGTCACGCGGGCGATCATCGGCAAGGCGGACAGCATCTCCGCCACCGAGACCTTCCAGGCCTTCTACAAACTGGCGGCCTTGCGCCGGCAGAGCGAACCGGTCTGGCAGGAGGTGGACGGGCTCGCCGTGCCGACCTGCCCGATCGCCCCGACCCTGGCCGAGATGGAGGCCGATCCAATCGGCCCGAATTCGCGGCTCGGCACCTACACGAATTTCGTCAACCTGCTGGATCTCTGCGGCCTTGCCGTGCCCGGCCCGTTCCGGAGCGACGGCTTCCCCGCCGGCATCACGCTGCTGGCACCGCGCGGGAATGACCAGCGGCTGGCGCGCCTCGGCAAGCTCTTCTTCCCCGGCATCGGCGGATGCGAACGTTTCTCAACCAAGGAGGTCGCGGCATGAGCACGGACCAGGCATCCGAGATGATCGAAATCGTGGTCGTCGGCGCCCATCTCTCGGGCATGCCGCTCAATGGCGAGCTGACCTCCCGTGGCGGCCAGTTCCTCCGGGCCGGCGAGACGGCGAAATCCTACCGCCTCAACGCGCTTCCCGGCGGGCCGCCCAAGCGGCCGGGCCTGATCCGGATCGCCGAGGGCGAGGGCCATGCCATCGCCGTCGAGGTCTGGGCGCTGCCGGCGGCGGGCTTCGGCACCTTCGTGGCCGGCATTCCCGCCCCGCTCTGCATCGGCACCGTCCGGCTGGCGGATGGCACGAGCCCGAAAGGCTTCCTCGTCGAGCCCGAGGGCCTCATCGGGGCCACCGACATTTCCGAATTCGGCGGCTGGCGCGCCTACATGGCCGCCGTCGCCGCAACAACGACGAGCGCCGCGTAAGGCGCCCGGCCTTTCCCTTCCGAATGCCTTCAACAGCGAGGACCGAACCATGATCAATCGCCGCCATCTTCTCGCCAGCGCCGGGGCCGGCCTTGGCGTCATCGCCATGCCGAACATCCTGCGGGCGCAGACGCGCACCGTCAAAATGGGGTCGCTCCGGCTGATCCATTCGATGACGCCGCATTTCTACGAGAAATTCGCTCCGCCGAACCTCAAGATCGAGATCATCACCTTCGACAGCCCGACCGACGGCAAGAATGCCGTGGTGACCAAGTCGGTCGATTTCGGCGGGTTCGGCATCGCCGCCGCCACGCTCGGCGCGGCTGCGGGCGAGCCGGTGGTCGTGGTCGGGGCCTTCTGCAACAAGGGCATGGGTGTGATCGCCAAGGCCGGATCGGACATCAAGACCGTGAAGGATCTCAAGGGCAAGAAGGTCGGCATCTGGCCGGGCTCGACGCAGGAGGTCTTCATCATGGAGCGGCTGCGCCTCGAGGGTCTGTCGATCCGCGATGTTGTCGCCACGCGCGTTCCCTTCGGCGAAATGCATGCCATGCTCTCGCGCGGGGATATCGATGCCTATGTCGGCGCCGAGCCGGGCCCGGGCCTCTCGCTGGCCACGGGCGTCGGCCAGCTGGTCGAATACCCCTACAATACCGCGATGGGCGGCCTGAACATGATCTTCGCGACCTCGGAAGACATGGTGGCGAAGGATCCGGAGCTGGTGAAGACCATGCTCACGGTGCATGCCAAGGCGTCCGAGTTCATGATGAAGAACAAGGATGCCGTCGCCGAGATGACGGTGGCCAAGCTCGGCGCCAACAAGGCGGCGGTCGAAACTGCGCTGAAGGCGGACAATGTCGAGTATATCTGGAAGCTCGACGAGACGGTGCTCAAGCAGGCCCGCACCTATGCGGAGCAGATGCTGTCGCTCAAGCAGATCCGCGCGCTGCCGGATTTCTCGAAGTTCCTCAACCCGTCCTTCTCGAACACCATCACGACGGCCTGATGCTGCGGGCCCGCGCCGCCGGCCGGCGCGGGCCTTTCCCCCAACCGGAGACAGATCCATGGTGGATATGACCAGTTCCGCCCCGGCCGCAGAAACGGCGCCGCCGCGGAAGGCCAGCCTGCCGTATCTCGGCAAGGCCGGGGATTTCGCGCTGGCGATGATCGTGCCCGGGCTCCTGCTGCTGCTCTGGTATGTCGCCACGACGCAACGCTGGACGCGGCTGATCCCGACCCCGGCCGAGACGGCCGAATACATGGTCGATTTTGCGTTTGGCGGCATCTATGACGATGCCTTCTCGGCCACGCTCCATATCCATCTCCTCGCCTCGATGAGCCGTGTCTATGGCGGCTTCCTGCTGGCCGCCGCGGTCGCGCTGCCGCTGGGCCTGCTGATCGGGCGGATCCCGCTGGCCCGGAAGACGCTCGATCCGTTCTTCCAGCTGATGCGGCCGATCCCCGTCACGGCCTGGCTGCCGCTCTCGATGATCCTGTTCGGGCTGGGCGCCAAATCCGCCTTCAGTCTCGTCTTTCTCGGCGCCTTCTACCCGATCCTCCTCAACACGATCTTCGGGGTGAAGAATGTCGATCCCAAGCTGTTCGAGGCCGCCTCGATGCTCGGCTGCCGGGGCAATGCGCAATTCTTCCGCGTGGTGCTGCCGGCTGCCCTGCCCTCGATCTTCACCGGCCTGCGCCTCGGGCTGGGCCTTGCCTGGTTCGTCATCGTTGTCGGCGAGATGACCGGCGTGCCGCAAGGCCTCGGCGCCGTCATCATGGACGGGCGGACACTGTCACGCACCGAACTCGTCATCTGCGGCATGATCGTCATCGGCATTGTCGGCTACCTGTCCGACCGGATCGTGATGATGATCGGCAACCACCTCCTGCGCTGGAGCCCGACCCATCATGGCTGAGACCGACACCCTCTCCGCACCGCTGCCGATTATCGATATCAAGAATGTCTCGAAGACCTTCTGGCTCGGCGAGCAGAAGATCGAGGCCTTGTCCGGCGCCAACCTGCAGATCCGCAAGGGCGAGTTCATCTGCCTGATCGGCGCCTCGGGCTGCGGCAAGTCCACGCTGCTGCGGATCATGGCCGGATTCGAACAGCCGACCAGCGGCGAGGCGCTGATGTGGGGCAAGCCGATCACCGAGCCCGGCCCGAGCCGTGGCATGGTGTTCCAGGATTATGCATTGTTCCCCTGGCTGACCGTGCGCAACAACATTGCCTTCGGGCCGAAATCACAGGGCCGCTCGACCGGGGAGGTCAAGGAGATCTGCGACCGCTTCATCGAGATGGTCGGGCTGCAGAAATTCGCCAATGCCTATCCGCACCAGCTTTCCGGCGGCATGCGGCAGCGCGTCGCCATTGCCCGCGTGCTGGCCAATGATGCCGAGCTGGTCCTGATGGACGAGCCCTTCGGCGCGCTGGATGCCATGACGCGCGAACGCCTGCAGGACGAGTTGCTGGATATCTGGGAACGGACCAAGCTGACCGTGGTCTTCGTCACCCATGCGATCGAGGAGGCGATCTTCCTGGCCGATCGCGTGGTGGTGATGTCGCCCGGGCCGGGCCGGATCGACAGCGACAACCACCTCACCCTGCCGCGCCCGCGCGACGTGGCCTCGCCGGAATTCAACGAGATCCGGCGGGATCTGTCCGGCCGGCTGCATTCCCACCACGCCAAGAAGGCGGCGTGATGCGTCCCGAGCAGCGGCTGCCCTACCGGGCGAGCATCGACCGGCCGGCCCTGACCCTGCCGGGCGGGAAGGACGTGGCCTGCTGGTTCATCGTCAATGTCGAGAACTGGCTGATCGACAATCCGATGCCGCGCCAGGTGCTGGTGGCTCCGACCGGCGCGGCCCTGCAGCCGGATATCGCCAACTGGGCCTGGCATGAATACGGCATGCGCGCAGGGTTCTGGCGGTTGCTGGCCGCCTTCGAGAGGCGCGGCATCCGGCCGACGCTCTCGATCAACGGCTCGGTCTGCCAGGCCTATCCGCGCGTCGCCGGCGCGGCGCATGAGGCCGGCTGGGAATTCATGGGCCATGGCTTCGTGCAGGTGCCGACGCATCGCGTCGAGGACCAGCGCGCGATGATCGGCCAGACGGTGGAGACGATCCGCGCCTTTACCGGCATGCCATGCATCGGCTGGCTCGGGCCGGGCCTGACGGAGACGCTCGACACGCCGGACCATCTCGCCGAGGCGGGCATCCGCTATATCGCCGACTGGGTGGTGGATGACCGGCCCTGCCGGCTGGCCACGCGGCACGGCACGGTGCTGACCATGCCCTATACGGTGGAACTCAACGATATCCCGACCATCATGATCCAGCATCACCCGGCCGAGGAGCTGGGCCGGCGTGCGCTGCGCACGGCGGACAGGCTGGTGCGCGAGGCGAAAGCCGGCGCCGGGGCCACGGTGATGAGCATCGCCATCCACCCCTATATCACCGGCGTGCCGCACCGGATCGACCTGTTCGAGGCGCTGCTGGACGATCTGATCGCGCGTGGCGATCTCGCCTTCCTGCAGGGGCGCGAGTTGCACGACTGGTATCTCGGGAGCAACGATGACACCTGAACTTCCGGCCTGGCGGCAATTCAGCCAGAGCGAACTCGACGCGGCCTATAACAACATGGCCGCGGTGGCGCGTTCCCGTGAGATCCTGAATTCACTGACCGATCGGTCAGTGAAAACGCGCGAACGGTCAGCCATCGCGCTGGACCTCGCCTACGGGCCCGGCCAGCGGCAGGTCATCGACATTTTCGCCTGCGGCCATCCGCATGCGCCGATGCTGGTCTTCCTGCATGGCGGCTACTGGCAGCGCAACGCGAAGGAAATGTTCTCGGTGCTGGCCGAGGGACCGCTGGCGCTTGGCTTCGACGTGGCGATGCCCGGCTACACGCTGGCGCCGGAAGCCTCGCTGACGCGGATCGTCGAGGAATGCGAAACGGCGATCCGCCTGCTCAGGGTGGTCGGGCCGTCGATGGATGTTGCGGAGTCGCGGCTGATTGTCGGTGGCTGGTCGGCCGGAGGGCATCTCGCCGCGCGGCTGTCGGAAATGCCGGAAGTCGACGCCGCCCTGGCGATTTCAGGGGTCTTCGATCTTGAGCCGATCCGGCACAGCTATCTTCAGGAGGCGCTCCGGCTGAGCCCGGAAGAGGCGCATTTCCAGAGCCCGATCCATCGCGTGGCGCAGGCGACCAAGCCGGTCTCGGTCATCTGGGGCGACGCGGAACTGCCGGAATTGCAACGGCAAAGCCGGGATTACATCGCAGCGCGCAGCGCCGCTGGCAAGCCGGTCAGCGGCGGGGCGATCGAGGGCGAGGATCATTTCACGATCCTTGCGCAGCTGGCCGATCCGACCAGCCAGGTGACCGGCCATCTCCTCGCGCTCGATTCCGGCCTCGCCGATTGAGGCCATCCGCGGCGGCCGGCTTCCCTTTCCCCGAACGACAACGTCCCGCCTGGAGGGGCGGGACGCCGGTGTGGCACAGGGATCAAGGGGAGATACGTGTGCCCTACCTCGATGCCGGGGGAAGGGGGGCTGCCCCCGGCAGGAGTGAATCCGGGCCTATTGCGCCGGCGGCGTGGCAGGCCACCAGTTCGGATCGGCCGGCACGATGCCGTGCTTGATGCCCCAGTCATACCAGTTGTCGACCACCGTGCCGGTGAGCAGGATGCCGATGCCGCCGGTGATCGGGCACAGGATGGCGAACCAGTAGGCCCAACGATGGATCGACTCCATCGTGGCGTTGAAGCCCATCGTCCAGCGCCAGAACAGGGCTGCACGCTCCGAGGCGGTGCCGCGGTCGGTGATCTGCTCGATCTCGCGCTCGCCACCGTAGCGGGTCACCGCCAGGATGGTGCCCGCATGCATCGCGAAGAGCAGGACGGAGCCATACAGGAACACAATCGAGAGGGCATGGAAGGGGTTGTAGAAGAGGTTGCCGTATCGCAGCGAGAAGTTCTGCGTCCAGTCGAGATGCGAGAAGATCCCGAAGGGTACGGCCTCGCTCCAGCTGCCCATCATGACGGGCCGGATAAAACCGACAACCAGAAATAGCCAGATGGCGGCGGCGAAGGCCCAGGCCACATGGGTGCCGAGTCCGAGTGCCCTCGCCCGGCGATAGGTGCGCACCCACCACAGGATGACCGACGCAGTGAGGAAGAAGCCGGCAATCTGCCACAAGCCACCTTCGGCAAGGGGCGGAAGGATAGTGAGCCCGTATTCCGGCTTCGGCGGATCAAGCGAGAGCCAGAAGAGCTTGCGGACAAACTGGACCGGATCCCAACCGACGGACGCCCACATGTGCAGCCCGATGATCTCGAAGGCAATGAAGCCGCAGATCAGCGAGGTGACACCGGTCCAGCCGAGATAGATGGGACCAAGCTGCGCATCCCCGATCTTGCCAAGCCAGTAGCTGTGGGCTGTCGTCTTGCCGCGCTCGTAGAGGTGGGGGGCCAGCGGGATCCCGAGATCCGGATCCCCGTGAACCTGAACCCGCGTGAAGATGTTCTGATAATAGGCCATGATGCGTTCCTCGCTTCAGGTTCGGCCGTCAGGTCCGCGGGGCGGTGGTGGGATTGGCCCAGTAGGACCAGTTCAGCCACCAGTTCCACCAATCGGCCCAGCCCTGGGTCCAGACGGGCCCGCTGATGATGATGCAGACCGCGCTCCAGAATACCGCAGCCAGTGCCAGGAACAGGCCGAGCCGATGGACGCCGAGCGTGCCGATCGAATAACCGATCGTGTCGCGGAAATAGCTGTTCTCGTGTTCAGGCGTCTTTACCTGCTCGCCATGGCCCGGATTGGTCGCCGAGAGGATCAGTCCACCATGCAGCGAAAGCGCGAGCGTCGTCGCAAAGAAGAACGTGATCGCGATCATATGCGCCGGGTTGTAGTGGAACTGCAGGTACTGGTACCCGACATTCGACACCCATTGCAGGTGGCTGAAGATGCCATAGGGAAAGCCATGGCCCCAGGCGCCGAGCAGAACGGGCCGGAACACGACCAGCGTGACATAGGCGAGGATGGCGAAGGAGAACGCCACGGGCACATGGTAGCCCATGCCAAGCTTCCGGCAGATCTCCACTTCGCGGAGCGCCCATGAGACAAAGGCTCCGATCGCACAGAACGTGATGATCTGCCAGAGTCCGCCTTCGGCCAAGGGCGCAAAGGACAGGCCGTATTTGACGTCCGGAGGATTGATGCTGATGAGCCAGATGTTCCAGGTCGGCCCGAGGCTTGCTCCGAAAATGATCAGCGCTGTCCCAAGGATGGTGAAGAACGCCGCAGCTACCCCGAAGAACCCAACGTAAAACGGCCCGACCCAGAAGTCGAAAAGATCGCCTCCGACCAACGTGCCACCGCGGACCCTGTATTTTCTTTCAAAGCTCAATAATGCCATTTTGACCTCCGTACAAGATTCGCTCGATGCCCTATTTCTGGTCAATCGATCTTCGACTTGTTGATTAAAGAGGAGCGGACAACGATCTTTTATTTAAAGAACACAATGTCCGCTCCATTTTTTATTTCTGGGCAGCCTTCGCAGCAACTGGCGCATTGAGCCAGCTATTGTAACGGGGCGTGCTCAACTGAATGAAGTGATTGAGCATCACCATCAGGAAGGCGAAGGTGCAAACTGCGACCAGCGTGCGACGCGGATCGAAAATCAGCCAGATTCTCCACATAGATTGATCTCCATCTCTAGCGGGTTGGTTTAGAACCAGGGCCGCCACATCCAGATCAGGATGTGTGCGACGAGCGAAACAGCGAAGAATCCAAGCGTTCCTTGCACGAAGAAACCGTGGAATTCCTGCGCTTCCGCTCCAGTGAGGCCCGTCAAGGACCCTCCCTTGTCAGCCATTGTCTGACACTCCTACAGGTGGCCCGAAGGCCCGTACCGTGCATCTCCCGCACGGCTGGTTAGCTGCAGCTCGCCTACAGCATGACCCATGGCCGGAGGGGTCCGGCCAGGGGGCAAGAGTTACCCCATGAAGATGTAGGGGATGATCGCGCTGGCATCGGCACGGGCCTCGGTGAATACCGAGACCGGCCGGCTGCCGGAATGTTGCCCCGCAAGGCGCCGGAAGGCGCGGCGAAGCAGCACAAACGGAACGAGGAAAGCGGCCGTGAGCAGCGTCATGCGCTGGCACAGTCGCTTCTGCTCGGCATGGGATTTCATCCGGGTGGACGTGTCCATCTTGACGGCGTGAGCCATGCTCATCTCCTCTCAACGTTCGGGCAGGAAAGGGCGGTGCTCCGGTCCCGCTCCAGGAGCCGGACCGGAGGCACCGCCAGTGACCGAAGGGGCTGGCCAGGGGGCGTCATGGTGAAACCTCCTCGCGCTGCCGGGCTTCGGGATCGAGATGTTCGGGCCGGACGCAATCACCGCCGGCGGCACGCGCCGCACGCTCGGCATTGTCCCGCAGCCTCTTGGCGGCGGAGATCCGGACCAGAACGGGTTGTTGTTCGAGAAAGCGGTCGAGCATGGCCTTGGCCTCGCGCTCCCAGGCCAGCTCGCGATGCGCGCGGGCGGGGGTGCGGTCGACGGCATCCATCTGGCCGGCCAGCGGCAGGATGTGGAACAGCGCGTCAAAGAGCGCGTTGCAGACTTCCTGCACGAGATAGGTGGCGCCGGAATAGCCCATGAAGGGCGTGCCGGTATGGCGGCGGATGATCGCGCCCGGGAAGGAGGCGGGAATATACATCCCCCGCGCTCCGGCCTCGGCCATGTACATCCGCTCGTTGTAGCTGCCGAACAGGACCAGCGGCGGCTTCTCGCGGATCATCCGGATGATCGCCTCGTTGTCGGTCTTCGTGCCGGCGCAGCGCGACACGGCGAAATTGCAGGGCAGGCCCATCTCGTCCTCGAGGAAGAGGCGGATGCCGCGGGCATAGGTCTCGTTGGCCACGATGCCGAAGGAGGCGGTACCGAAGAAGTCCTGCGTGACCGAGCGCCAGAGATCCCAGAGCGGCTTGATCGTCGTGTGCTTCTCGCGTTCGATGAAGGGCTCGGGATCGAGGCCGAGCAGGTCGCCGAGGGCGCGGAGGAATTTCGTGGTCGAATGGAGGCCGATCGGTGCCTGGAGATAGGGCCGATCGAGCTGCTCGCAGAGCATGCGCCCGAATTCGCGGTAGAGGCAGACATTGACTTCCGCCTCGGCGAGGCGACCGATATCGGCGAGATGGGTGCCCAGCGGGAAGGTCATGTGGACTTCCGCGCCGATGCCCTCGATCAGCCGGCGGATCTCCGCCAGGTCGGAAGGCATGTTGAACATGCCATAAGCGGGGCCGATAATGTTGACCTTGGGCTTCGCGCCTTCAGCACGCGGCTTGAGCTTCGGCACCTTTTTCGGGCCGAACTCCGTCCAGAGCCACATCATGGCCCGGTTGGCGCTCTGCCATTGGTCCTCGTCGATCGTGCGCGGCAGGAACCGCTGGATCGAAGTTCCCTGCGGCGTCACGCCGCCACCGATCATCTCGGCGATGGAGCCGGTCACGACCACCGAGGGCAGGCCGCTGTCGAGCACGGAATAGGCCTGCTTCATCGCGCCTTCCGTGCCGTGCTGGCCGAGTTCTTCCTCGCCGAGGCCGGTGACGACAATCGGCAGCTCATGCGGCGGCAGCGCGTCGGTGTAATGCAGGACCGAGGTGACGGGCAGGTTTTCGCAGCCGACCGGGCCGTCGATGATGACCTGCAGCCCCTTCACCGCGGTGAAGACATAGACCGCGCCCCAGTAGCCCCCTGCCCTGTCGTGATCGAGGATCAACATCACGGAATCTCCTCGGCGGCGCGCTTCGCCTTGATGGCCCTTGCCTCGAGGCGCTTGCGCTGGTCGGGGTTCTCGCGCGGGGTGTCCTGCCAGATGCCGGCATTGTAGCCGGTGCCGACGCCCGCGAAGAATTCCGTCATGATGTCGAACCGCGCCTTGTTGCCGAGCGCGGCATTGATGACCGTGGCCAGGCTGCCGGCTCCGGCCGGCCCGAAAAGCGGGCGGGCCGAGATCAGGTTGGTGAAGTAGAGGGCGGGAATGCCCTTTTCCTTCGCCTTCTGCACGACCGGCGTGGTGCCGATGGCGAGATCGGGCCTGAATTCCTCGATCGCGGCGAAATCCTGCTCGATCGCAGCCCGGAAATTCACGATCACGCCGCGCGCCTCGAGCCATTCGCGGTCCGCGGCGGACCAGTCGGTCCGCGGGCAGGCCGTGCCGACATAACGGAGGTCGGCGCCGCTCTCGACGAGCAGCCGGGCCACCAGCAGTTCCGAGCCTTCATAGCCCGTAAGCGTGATGCGACCCTTGATCGGGCGGGAGGCCAGCGCGCCGCGGATGGCGGGCAGGATGGCATTCTGGGCGGCAGCGATGCGATCTGCCGGCACATTGCAGGCCGCGCCGATCCCGGCGAGCCAGGCGGCGGTGCCCTCGACCCCGACCGGGGCCGAACCGACGATTGCACGGCCCGCAGACTGGAACTCGCGGATCGAGGCCGTGTAGAACGGGTGGATGGCGGCCACGGCCGCGCAATCGAGGGCGGCATAGAGCTCGCGCCATTCGCGCGTGGGCACCACGGGGCCGGCCGCGAGGCCCATCGGCTCCAGCATCATGCCGATGCCGACCGGATCGGCCGGGAACATCTCGCCGAGCAGCGTGACCGTGGGCTTTTCCGACTTGCCGCCGCGCGGTGCCTGGACGGGGCCGAGCTCGGCTTCCTGGCGGGCATAGGCCAGCATGGCGCCGGCGAGGATGTCCTTCGCCTCGGCATGGGTGGGCACGCCGAAACCGGGCACGTCGATGCCGATGATGCGGACGCCGTTGATCTCCTTCGGCAGCAGCCGCAGGGGCACGCCGGAGGCGCTGGGCACGCAGAGATTGGTGATGACGATCGCGTCGTAGAGTTCCGGATCGGCCAGCTTGAAGACGGCCTCGCGGATATCCTCGAAGAGTTTCCCGGTGACCAGCGTCTCGGAATTGAAGGGCACATAGCCCACCGAGCGCCGGGCGCCGTAGAAATGCGAGGTGAAGGTCAGGCCATAGACGCAGCAGGCCGAGCCGGACAGGATGGTCGCGGTGCGGCGCATGCGCAGGCCGACGCGCAGCGAGCCGAAAGCCGGGCACATGCTCTGCGGCTTGTCATGCGGGCCGGCGGGATAATCCGCCGCGTAGCGTTCCAGCGTCTCGCCGAGACCAGCCCGGGTTGCCGCCGCGCGCATCGCGTCCTTGCCTGTATGGCAACCGATCCCGTCCGTCATCTCGACGGGCTTGGCCATGACCATTTCCGCCGGGGCCGGGGCGGCCTGCAGAACGGGTTGGGGCTGGTGGACGGTCATGGACGTCTCTCGCAAGGGAGGGCGGGGTTCAGGCGTTGTCGTAGATGACTTCCAGGGTCGGCTTGGTGATGTCGGACTTGCCGCACATCTGTTCGATCGTGGCCGGGATCAGCACCACGTCGCGCCCGACGGTGTCGCCGTCGAACAGGCCGAGCAGGGCATCCGGCGTGAGGGGGGTGGGGCGGACAGGCGGCGCCTCGGCGACGCTGCTGGCGAGGCCCTCGAACAGCGAGGCCCATTGCGTGCCGGGCCGGCCGATAATCTCGTATTTCGCGCTCTTGCGGCGGATATCCTCGTCCGCCGGAATGGCCGCGAGGATCGGGATGCCGACGGCATCGGCGAAGGCCGCAGCCTCGCCCGTGCCGTCATCCTTGTTCACCACGATGCCGGCGACGCCGACATTGCCGCCGAGCTTGCGGAAATACTCCACAGCCGAGCAGACATTGTTCGCCACATAGAGCGATTGAAGGTCGTTCGAGCCGACAATGATGACCTTCTGGCACATGTCGCGGGCAATCGGCAGGCCGAAGCCGCCGCAGACCACGTCGCCCAGAAAGTCGAGCAGGACATAGTCGAAGCCCCATTCATGGAAGCCCAGCTTTTCCAGCAGCTCGAAGCCGTGGATGATGCCGCGCCCGCCGCAGCCGCGGCCGACTTCCGGCCCGCCGAGTTCCATGGCGAAGACGCCGTCCCGGACGAAGCAGACATCGCCGATGGCGACGTTCTCGCCGGCCAGCTTCTTCTTCGAGGAGGTCTCGATGATGGTCGGGCAGGCCTTGCCGCCGAAGAGCAGCGAGGTGGTGTCGCTCTTCGGATCGCAGCCGATCAGCAGCACTTTCTTGCCCTGCTGGGCCATCATGTAGCTGAGATTGGCGAGCGTGAAGCTCTTGCCGATGCCGCCCTTGCCGTAGATGGCGATGACCTGCGTTTCCTTGGTGGCGGGCCCGGTTTCCGGCGCAGCCATATCCTCGCTGGCTTCCTGGCGGAGCTTTTCCGCCATGGCTTCCTGGGCCGATTTGCCACCATGCGTGACAAGCGCGTTGCGCTGCTTGTCGAGGGCGCGAAGCTGCACATTCATGGATGGGCTCTCCAATCGAGGATCATCTTGAGGCAGCGGGCATCGCCGAAAGCGGTCCGGTAGGCCGCTTCGGCATTGCAAGCCGGTTGGGTGTGGGTGATCAGGCCATCAAGACTGAGACGGCCGGACGCGATCAGGCGGCGCGTCAGGTCGAGATCGGCCTCGCGCCATTCCGCCGCGATGCGGATCCGGGCCTCGCGCATGAAAGCGGGCGCGAAGTCGAATTTGATCGGCCGCTCGTAGAAGCCGGCCAGAACCAGCTCGCCGCCGGGGGCCAGCCGCGCGATCAGCGGATCGACGAGAGCCTCGTCGCCCGAGACATCGTAGATGGTCGGGTAATCGCGGCGGGAATCGGCATCGGGGTCGACAACCGTGTAGCCGAGCGCGCCGGCATGACGTTCCGGGTTCTTTTCCCAGACAACCGGGTTGCCCCCCAGGGCGACCGTGACGCGGGCCAGTAGACGGCCCAACACGCCATGGCCGACAACGAGATCCGGCAGGGCCGCATGTTCCGCATTGACAGCATGGACGGCTGTGGCGGCGAGAGCCAGCAGCACACCTTCCGGTTCGGGATCGATCTGGTCGAGCGTGATGGCCCGGCGGCCGGCGACGACAAGGCGCGACGCGGCGCCACCGAACAGGCCACGCGCATCGCGGAAGCCGCGCGAACCGGGCACGAAGACCGACTCGCCAACCCGATGGCCGGAGGCGGGGCCGGCCATGACGACCGTACCGACCGATTCGTAACCGGGAACGAGAGGATAGCCGAGGCCGGGGAATTGCGGCATGCGCCCGGTCCAGAGCAGGCGCTCGGTCCCGGTGGAGATGCCGCTCCAGGCCACATCCACCACGATGTCATCCGCTGTCGCCTCGACGAGATCGAGGCGGCGGAGCGAAAGATGCTCCGGCTTCTCCATCACGACAGCTAGCGTTTCCATGGCGTTGTTCCTAACCGTCTGTTCATCAAACGGCCTGCTCCATGTGTCAGCTTAGAGTTACAGTTCTTAATGTCAATCCAGCCTGACAATTAAATGGGCAAAGTGTCAGGCCACTGCCGGCACCCGGGCCTCGATGGCGCTGGTCAGAAGCGGGCGCCGGGTGCGCAGGGGTCGGATATCGCCAAATCCCGCCTGCTCGAGCATCTGCCGGATTTCCTGTGGGCGGCGCGCCCGGCCGGACCCCATCGCCAGCAGGTAGAAGCCGAAATAGGCATCGGCCATCGCCTCGGCGCCGCGAATGCCGCCCATGGGCTCGGCGATCAGCAGGGTTCCGCCCGACGGCAGCGCCGCGCGGATATTCCGCAGGATCGCCATCGCTTCCGGATCATCATGGTCATGCAGGACGCGGATGAGGGTCACGAGATCGGCCCCGCCGGGAATCGGCCCGGCAATCGCATCACCGGCGACGGCCGCAAGCCGGTTGGATTGCGGCTCTGCCGCCAGCCGCATGCGGGTCTCAGCAATCACGCCGGGCAGATCCAGCACGGTGGCGGAGAGACCGGGCACACGCTGCGTGACCGCGGTGGCGAACCGCCCCGTGCCCCCGCCGATATCCAGCATCCGGCGATGGCGGACAAAGGCAAACGCGTCGAGCACATCCTCGACCACCAGCGAGAGCGAATCGGCCATGAGCGCGCTGTAGGCGGAGACCGTACCGCCGGTTTCCTCGCGCTCGCCCGCAGCATAGGGCCAGAAAGCCCCGAGGCCGGTGCCGGCATGATCGCCGCGCAGCAGGGCGACCGGATCGGCGAGATCCCGGTAGAGAATCCGGTGATGCTCGATCATACGGATCGCGCCGGGATTGCCGAGCAGAGCCGCCCCCTTCATGCCGAGGCCATGACGGCCACCCTGCCGGGGGGAAACGAGGCCGAGGGCCTGAGCCGCGCGCAGGAGCCGCTCCATCGCAGCGGGTTCCAGCCTGGTCGCGGCGGCCAGTTCGGCAGTGTCATGCGGGCGGTCGGCGAGGCGCTGCAGGATGCCGAGTTCGACCACGGCCGTCAGCACCTGCGAATAGACAAAGCCGGCGCAAAGATCAAAAACCGCGCGGGATTGCCGCTCGGCAACAGGCCGGGTCAGGGGAAAACGCGCCGCGAAGCGCTGGAAGCCGGGGCTGCTGACCAAGCGGTCACGCCAGGCCAGCAGGCGATCTGGAACGGCCATGGCACGCGTCACGCGGCCCGGCGGGCCAGCTCCTCGGGCAGGAAACTGCTGGCCTGGATGCGGATCTGGGCCTGCAATTCCGCCCGGCCGGGACAGGCGGGAACCTGCTCGATGGCGGCCACGATCATCGAATCGAGGTGGCGCACCGCGCCGGAAAGTCCAAGCTGGTGCACGACATTGGGCCGGTGCAGCATGGCATCCTGCCCGTTCGGCTTGCCGATCTCCTCGGGCCGTCCGGCCACGTCGCGGATATCGTCGGCCACCTGAAAGGCCGCGCCGATCTGCTCGCCAAGGGCCCGCCATTCGGCATAGGGCATGCCAGCCGCCGCGGCACCGGCCATCGTCGCCCCGGCAAAGAGCGCCCCGGTCTTCGCCTGATGATAGCGATCGAGATCGATTTCGGGCTCCGCCTCCCAGGCCTGCCCGGCAGTGATGCCACCCCGGCTGCCAACCGCGCCGGCAATGATCCGGACAAGATTTCCGAGCCGGGCCGGCGCCACGCTGGCCGAGCGCGTCAGCACCTCGAAGGCGAGCACGATCAGGGCATCGCCCGCCAGAACAGCCAGGGGCTCGCCGAAGGCACAATGGACCGTGGGCTTGCCACGCCGGAGATCGGCATCGTCGAAACAGGGCAGGTCATCATGGACCAGCGAGGCGCAATGCAGCAGCTCGATCGCGGCGGCGGCCGAGAGAGCGAGTCCGGGATCCTTGGCGCCGCAAGCCTTGGCGACTGCCAGGACCAGCCGCGGACGGATACGCGCCCCGCCGGGAAAGACCGAGTAATGCATCGCCTCGCCCAGGCGCGGCGGGCAACCGGCGCCCTGCGCCTCCCGGAGCACAGCCTCCAGCTTCTGTTCAAACCGGATCATGCTTCCCTCCCTGTCAGGCGACCCTGATCGGTGATTTTCTTTGTGTAAGGTTGCCTTGACAGTTTTCATTGTCAAGAGAAGATGTCATGATAGCTGCATGGCGAATTCGACGAGGCAGGATCAGGTTGTGATCATCGGTGCCGGGATCGGCGGGCTCAGCGCGGCCCTGCTGCTTGCGGCCCGCGGATTCAGCGTCACCGTGATCGAGGCGGCCGCGGGGCCAGGTGGCAAGATGCGGCAGGTCACGGTCGATGGCCATCCGCTTGATGCCGGGCCGACGGTCTTCACGATGAAGGCGGTGTTCGAACAGCTTTTCGCCGAGGCCGGGCTCGATTTCGCTTTGGCCGTCCCGCTCCGGCGGCTGGATGTGCTGGCCCGCCATGGCTGGCCAGATGGCAGCCGGCTCGATCTTCATTCCGAACGCGAGGCCAGCCAGGATGCGATTGCCGCCCTTGCCGGCGTGGAGGCCGGCCGGCTCTATGGCAAATTCGCGCGCGAGGCGGAAGCCATCTGCCGTTCGCTTGAACAGAGCTTCATGCGGGCGGAACGCCCCTCCCCGTTCGGGCTTGTCCGTCAGGCGGGGATCGGCGCGATGCTCCGCACGAAACCCTTCTCGACCATGTGGAGCGCGCTGGGCCGTTTCTTCCCCGATCCGCGGCTGCGTCAGCTTTTCGGCCGTTATGCCACCTATTGCGGGTCCTCGCCCTTCCGGGCTCCGGCCACCCTCATGCTGATCGCCCATGTCGAGCAGGATGGCGTCTGGCAGATCGAGGGGGGCATGCACGTGCTGGCCCGAGCGCTCCGGAAGGCGATCGAGGGGCTGGGCGGCGTTTTCCGCTTCGGGCATCGGGTTGACGCCATCGAGGTGCAGCATGGCCGGGCCAGCGGCGTCCGGCTGGCCGATGGGGAGACGATCCCGGCCGATTTCGTGATCAGCAATGCCGACCGCGAGGCGCTGGCTACCGGGTTGCTGGGCCCTGCAGCGACTCGCTCTGTCCCGCCGCTGGCACGGGAAGGGCGCTCGCTTTCCGCGATCACGCTCAGCGGGCGCGGACGTTTTTCCGGCTTCCCGCTGCATCACCACACCGTCCTGTTCTCGGCTGATTATCCGGCCGAATTTGCCGCACTCCATCGCGGCACCGTTCCTGCGGACCCCACCCTCTATCTCTGCGCGCTGGACCGGCATGGTGCCGTGGCGCCCGAGGGCGAGGAAGGGTTCCTCATGCTCATCAATGCGCCGGCCCGTGGCGACGAGGCCGGGGCCGGCCTGCCGGAGATCGAGACATGTCACAGGCTCCTTTCGCAGGCCCTGAGCCGCCATGGCCTGACACTGGACCCAGGCCCCACGCGGCCGGTCCTGACACGACCACAGGAATTCGCGGCGCTGTTTCCGGGCACGGGCGGGGCGCTGTACGGGATGGCGACGCATGGAGCCATGGCCTCGTTCCAGCGCCCGGGCTCGCGGAGCCAGCTGCCGGGGCTTTACCTGACCGGCGGCAGTGTGCATCCGGGACCGGGCGTGCCGATGGTGGCGCTTTCGGGCCGGCTGGCCGCCGAGGCGTTGATCCGGGATCGGGCTTCGATGCGCCGGTTCCTGCCGGGGGCTACGCCTGGTGGTATTGCGATGCGATCAGCGCCGACGGCCGGTTCGGGCTGACGGTCATCGCGTTTGTCGGCTCGGTCTTCTCGCCCTATTACGCTTGGGCAAGGCGACGCGGCGCAGCGGATCCGATGGCGCATTGCGCCATCAACGTGGCGCTGTACGGCTCCGGCGCACGGCGCTGGGCCATGACCGAGCGGGGTGCTGCGGCCGTGGAGCGGGCGCCGGGCCTGTTCCGGGTCGGCCCGAGTGCCCTGGAGGAACGGGGCGAGGATCTTGTCATCCGGGTCTCGGAGCGCGGCATGCCGATTCCCAGAGCGGTGCGCGGCGAGATCCGGCTCCGGCCCGAGGCCCGCGGCGACACCAGCTATCTCCTGAATCCGCATGGCCAGCATATCTGGCGACCGCTCGCGCCGCGCTGCCATGTCGAGCTGGCCTTCGACGAACCGGCCCTCCGCTGGCAGGGCACCGGGTACATCGACCATAATCGCGGCGCAATGCCGCTCGAATCCGGTTTCATCGACTGGACATGGTGCCGGGGCGATACGGAAACCGGCTCGCTGGTGGGCTATTCCGGCCGCCATCAGGACGGGACGCCGTTCTCGCTGGGCCTTGCCCACGACGCGGATGGCACCGCGCACCACATTGCCCTCCCCGCCAACCAGAAGCTGACGGGCACGTTCTGGCGCGTTCCTCGCGAGGTGCCGGCTGATGCGGGTACGCGGCCGGAGGTGCAGGCGACGCTGGAGGACACGCCATTCTATTCACGCTCGGTCGTCCGCACACAGCTGGCCGGCCAGTCGGTCACGATGATGCATGAGAGCCTGTCACTGACCCGGTTCACCCATCCGGTCGTCCAGGCCATGCTGCCGTTCCGAATGCCGCGGCGCGGGTGAGCGCCCTCCCCTGCGCGGCCCTCAGTCGGCAGGATCGCGACTGCCCGGCGCCTTTTCGCTGGCCCTCTTTTCCCTTGCCGGCTTTTCCCTAGCGCGTCGGAGCGACCAGAGCTGGTGGAGACCCAGACCGATGCCCAGAGCACCGAAGACCAGCAGCTTGACCAAGCCAAAATGATGCTCGTCCATCGAACAGACCCCCGAACGGTCTACGTCTGGGGCTGGCGCATCGGATTGCCGCCAAGGGCAATGTCCCGTTCTGCCCGTTCCAGCTTTTCGAGGATCGGGAGGATGGTCAGCAGCCGGCCGGAGAGATCCCACCAGGCGAGACCGGCCGATTCGGGAACGGCCAGCAGCGACAGCTCCGGCAGGCCCGGCATCATGAAGCGGACCGCCTCGTGCGGCGCCGGCAATGCCTGGCGGGCATGGGTCAGGCCCTCATCCGGCAGGCGGACCAGCGCCGAGAGCAGGAGCCGCCATTTGCGGCCGCGCGGCACCACGGTCCGCTGCAGGATGTCGGCGCGTGGATTGCGGAGGATCACGCGACCGATCTCGGCATAGATCAGCCGGGCAGCACGGATAGCAGGCCGGCAATCCGGCGGCAGCAGCGCGATGCCGAGTTCGGCACGGCGATAGAGCCGATCAGCCTCGTCCAGAAGGCGGTGAGCGGCCAGGCGGATCGCTGGATGATCCTGCGGGTCGGCCAGCCAGGCCACCGGGTCGAGCCCGGCCTCGCGCAGCCAGAGGCGCGGAAGGTAGAGCCGGCCGTTGCGGGCATCCTCACCAATGTCGCGGACGATATTGGTGAGTTGCATCGCCATGCCGAGATCAGCGGCACGGGCCAAAGCGACATCCTGCGGGCGGCCCATGATGGCGCTCATCATCACACCGACGGAACCGGCGACGCGGGCAGCATAGCCCATCACGTCATCCAGCGTCTCATAGAGGCGCTCCTGTGCATCCCACGCGAACCCCTCGACCAGCGCATCGACGGCCGGGCGCGGTACTGCGCAGGCCCGGACGACGGCCGCGAAGGCCCGGTCCGCCGGATGGGGAAAGGGCTCGCCGCGATAGATCTGATCGACGCGCAGCCGGACGATCTCGACCCCCGCCTCGGCCTTGCCGGTCATGTCGATCAGGTCATCAGCAATGCGGCAGAAGGCATAGAGCCCGGTCGCAGCAGCCCGCAGACGGCCGGGCAGCAGATGCGAGGCCAGCGCGAAGGATTTCGAGCCCTGCGCGAGCAGCGCGCGGCAGGCGGCGAGATCGCGGAGGGGAAGATCGGGGAGCGGATTACGCATGGGTTGCATCGGGTGCCACCTCGTCGAGCACGCTGTCAAAACGGCGGATGCCGGGAAAATCCGCACCGGAGGCCGCTTCGACTCGGGGGAACCCGGCGGGCGGGCGGGTGTCACGCGGGGCGGGATGGGTGAAGGCAGTTACCGGCAGTTGAGGCTGACCCATGGCTCCCTCCACTCAGGCGGCTTCGGCGAGGCCGTGATCAAACGCGATGCGATCGACGATGGCGACAACCTTCTCGGGCTGCTCCTCATGGCAGAGATGGCCGAGGCCGGAGAGGAAATGCAGCCGGATTGACGGCATGGCCTGTTTGAGGCCGCGCGCCTGCTCCGGCGAGACAGCCTTGTCGCCGAGGCCGACAATGAGATGCAACGGCACAGCGAGATCCGGCATCGCATTGCGCAGTGAACCGAGATCCCAATAGGCCATCATGGCCAGAGTTGCGCGAACATGACTGCGCGAGCGGAAAAGGCGCTGGTAGAATGCCAGACCTTCGGGGGAAAGGCGGGATCCGGTGGATTCCATCAGCCGGGAAATCGCGGCAAGATCGGTGGCCTGCCAGGTGAAGAAGCGGGGCACCAGGGGGTTGAGCGTCAGCAGCCGGGCGAGCGGCGGAAAGATGCGCTCGGCCGCGCCGCCGAAGGGCACAAGGGCCGCATTGATGCCGACGATCGCCTGCGGCGTGATCGAACCGTCGAGCACCATCCGGATCGCGATGGCGGCGCCGGCGGAATGGCCGATCACGAGATCGATCCCGGCGCCGAGAGCCGCCACAAGGGCCGCGACCGCCTTCGCCATGCCCGGCAGGCCGGCCTCGGCTTCGGGCAGCGGATCGGTGAAGGCATGGCCGGGCAGATCCGGCACGATCAGGTGGAAATGCGGCGCCAGAAGCGGGATGACATCGCGCCAGGAATGGGTGGAGGCACCGGTCCCGTGCAGGAGCAGCAAGGTGGGCCCCGTGCCGAAAACCTGCACATGCCATGTCAGGCCGCCAGCCTCGACGAAGCGGCTCGCCTCGCGATGCGGCCAGTCCGCCCCGTCCCGGTGCCAGTCGAGCCGGCCGGTCATGCCCGGTGCGCGGCGCGGGGGGCCGGCCTTTCCTGGCTGACGGCATGCACCACCAATTCCGGCGCGGCATAGGGCAAGGGCAAGTAGCGGGCCTCCATCGCATCGGCCAGGACAGCTGCCGCCTCGCCGGGCTTGTTCGCCGTATCGATCAGGATCGTCGTCTGGCCGAGGGCGGCGAGTTCGCGGGCGGCCTGCCGGGCATCGGCCATGGCGCGCTCGCGGCCCGGCTGGCCGTCGCGGCCGATATTGGCGCGGGCATCCGTCATGAAGACGAGAACCGGCGTCCTGCCCGAGCGCATGATGCCTTCCGCCACCTGCCGCGCCGTATCGATGGCCGTGGCAAGCGGCGTTCCCCCGCCGCCGGCCAGGCCGGCAAGAGCCCGGGCGGCGCGGGCCAGAGCGCGGGTCGGTGGCAGGACCATCTCGGCCACACGGCCACGGAAAGTGATCAACGCCACTTCGTCGCGGCGGACATAGCATTCGGCCAGCAGCAGCTGGACTGCGCCCTTGGCCTCACCGAGGCGCTGGAGCGCGGAGGATCCGGAGGCATCGACAACGAAAAGCGTGGTCGTCCGGCGGCGGGCACGGCGGCGGACGATGCGGAAATCCTCGCGCCGGACGGCAATGGTGCCATCGCCGAAGGAGGCGCCGCGGCGGAGCTTCTGCCAGGGTGCTGCCGCGCGGAGCGTGTCAATCAGGCCGAGCCGCGCCCCGGTGCGCGGATCACCGGGCTTGACGCCGACCGCCCGGCCGCGCCGGGCATTCTTCTCGCGGGCGCCGGCCTTGCCGGCCGAACGCTGGCGGCCGGAAGCCGCGCGGGCCTTCAGATCGGCCAGAAGACCGGCCGGCAGGGCGGCCAGAGCCGACTGGCTCATCACGTCATCGGGGGGATCGCCGGACTGCTCCTGCGGCGGGTTGTCCGGCTGCGGGGTATCGGCATCCGGCGGCGGGGGCGGCGGTGCCTCCTCCTGCTGCTCCTGCCGGCTGGGCCATTGCACGGCGCGCGGCGCCAGGACCAAAGCCGCGGCGAGGATGGCATCCTCGTCCGCCACATCGATCCGGCCATGGAGCGCCGCCAGGGCGCGGGCCACTCCGACGGCCTGCAGGGAGGGACGCAGGGAAGCGAGGCCGAAGCCGGCTGCCGCCGCGCAGAGTTCGCCGATAATGCGGGCGGACGTCGTCACGAGGGGCAGGCGGTCGCGCGCGGCTGCCATGGCCTCGAACGGGAAGACCGCCCCACCGAACGGGGCATGGGCGAGATCGAGGACGAGGCCCAAACGCTCGGTCAGCAGCGCCGGTGGGGCCTCGTCATCAATGCCCTCATCGAGCGCGACCATCGCAAAATGGGCCGGCAGGGTCTGTGTCACGCCGTCGCGCTCGACATGCAATTCGCCGGTTTCGGCCGTGGCCGCGACAAGGCTCGCCAGCCAGGGATCAAGCCGCTCGGCCATGCTGATGACGAGATAGCCGCCATCGGCCTCGGCCAGGAGGCCGCGTTCGGTCACCGGAAGGCCGGAGGCGAGGGTCGCAGCGAGATCAAGCCCGCCGATCAGCCGGGATTCGGCGATGCCAGCCGGCATACGGCGGAAGGGCACGCCCGGCATGGCATGGGTGCGAAGGGCCGCGAGCCAACGTTCGCGGTCCGGGCCGGCCTGGGCCCGCAGCCAGATGCCGCCTGCCGCTTCGGGCGCAACGGCGAGTACCGCCAGCGCCAACCCGGCCAGATCCGCCCCGGCCGGATCGGGGGTCATGAGCCGAAAACCTCGCCGATCGCGCGCTCCACCCGCGCGGTGGCCCGGGAATCATCGAGGGGCGAACGCCGCAAGCGATGGCGGAGCGCCATGGGCGCAACGATGCGCACATGCTCCTCCTCGACCGTATCCGCGCCCTGATAAGCGGCCAGCGCGCGGGCGGCGCGGATCAGCGTCAACTCGCCACGCAGGCCATCGGTGCCGAGCGCCATGCACAATTCCGTGGCCCGGCGCAGGGCGGCCTCGCTGGTTGTCATGCCGCCGATCTTCTTGCGCGCAGCGGAAATGCGGCGGCGGATCCCGGCATCGCGGCCGCGCCACGCATCGGCGAAAGCCTCGGGGTCGCGGTCAAAGGCGTCGCGGCGGCGGACAACCTCGATCCGCGTCTCCAGATCGGAGGGCGTCTCGACATCGACAGAAAGGCCGAAGCGATCCAGCAATTGCGGGCGCAACTCGCCCTCTTCCGGGTTGCCGGAACCAACCAGCACGAAACGGGCGGGATGGCGGATGCTCAGTCCCTCGCGCTCCACGACATTTTCGCCGGAGGCCGCCACATCGAGCAGCACATCCACGAGATGATCCTCGAGCAGGTTGACCTCGTCGATATAGAGGAAGCCGCGATGGGCCTTGGCCAGCAGACCGGGCTGGAACGCCTTCTCGCCGCGGGCCAAGGCCCGTTCGAGATCGAGCGCGCCGACGACACGGTCTTCCGTGGCGCCCAGAGGCAGGTCAACGACCGGCACGGGCACGAGATGGGATTCCGCCTGGCCGCGCCGGCCCTTGTCGAGCGAGAGCCGCTGGCAGTGCTCGCAGGAGGCGGCAGGGCGACCGGGCTCGCAGCCATAGGGGCAGCCGACAATGGCCCGCATGCGCGGCAGCAGGGCCGCGAGGGCCCGGATCGCCGTGGATTTGCCGGTGCCGCGATCGCCGAAGATCAGCACGCCGCCAATCGTCGCATCAATGGCGGAGAGGATCAGCGCGTTCTTCATCTCCTCCTGCGCCACGATGGCGGAGAAGGGAAAGGGTACGCGCTGGCGCGGCGCGGGCGCCGGCGCTGCACGGACCGGGCGGCTCGCCCGATCGACGGAGAGCAGATGCCCCCCGAGGGTTTCGCGCAGGTTTTCTTCCCGTTCCGGAAGGGGGCGCTGGGCGCCATAGGCTTCTGCCGACATGGCGCTCTCCTCAGGTTCGTGCGGTGCTGGCAAGCCGGACGGGCAAGCGGAACACGACATCTTCCTCGACACCTTCCAGTTCGGTGATGGACACATCCCGGAAATGCCGAAGCCAGTCGATGGTGGCCTGGATCAACTCTTCCGGGGCGGAGGCACCAGCGGAGAGGCCGAGCGTGGACACGCCCTCCAGCCAGGCAAGATCGATGGAAGCCGGCCCCTCGACGAGATAGGCCGGCACGCCAAGCTGCGCACCGATCTCCCGGAGGCGGCTGGAATTGGAACTCTGGCGCGAGCCGATGACAAGGATCACCTCGGCGCGGCCGGCCATTTCCTGGACGGCGGCCTGACGGTTCTGCGTCGCGTAGCAGATGTTGCGCGTATCGGGCCCGACAATCTCCGGGAAACGCGCCTTCAGCGCCGCAATCACATCCCGCGTGTCCTGTACGCCCAATGTGGTCTGGGTGATATAGGCGACGCGGGCGGGATCCGCGATCTCGAGATCCGCTACCTCTTCCGGCCGGGCGATGAGATGAAGGCGGCCATCGATCTGGCCGCGTGTACCCTCGACCTCGGCATGGCCGGCATGGCCGATCAGCACCACATCATGGCCCTGCTCGGCATGGCGGCGGCCCTGCACATGGACCTTCACCACCAGCGGACAGGTGGCATCGATGACATCGAGGCCACGCTCCGCCGCCATGGACTCGACCTTGCGCGAGACGCCATGGGCGCTGAACACGGTGATCGCGCCTTCGGGAATCTCGTCGACCTCGGACACGAAAATCGCGCCGCGCGCGCGCAACTGTTCCACGACATGCGTGTTGTGCACGATCTCGTGCCGGACATAGACCGGCGCGCCATGGATCTCGAGCGCACGCTCGACGATCTCGACCGCGCGGATCACGCCGGCACAGAAGCCCCGTGGCTTGGCCAGAAGCACTTCCAGCGGCGCGAGTTCGGGTTCGAAGCGGCGTTGCGGGGCATGGTGGTTCATGAGCCGGCAGCCCCCTCGGTCTGGAATTCCGGCTGTCTCAGGATCGCTCTTGCGGAAGGCTCGGCCAACGCGATCAGCCGAGGGCCGATGCCGCTGATAATCCGCCGCCGGGTTGCCGGCTGGACGATACTCATGGCCAGCCGCACGATGGCGTCGCGATCGAGCCCGGCCTCGGCATAGAGCCGGGCCTGCGTGTCGTGATCCTGGAAGCGGTCCGGCAGATGCATGGAACGCAGTTTCAGCCCATTATCGAGCCAGCCGTTATGGACGAGATATTCCATGACGAGCGCGCCGAAGCCGCCGGTGGAACCATCCTCGACAAGGATCAGTGCCTCGTGATGGCCGGCGAGCTGTTCCACCAGAGCCCGGTCAAACGGCTTGGCGAAGCGCGCATCGGCGAGAGTCGTGGAAATGCCGAGTTCATCGAGGCGTTCGGCCGCAATCCGGCATTCCTGCAGGCGGGTGCCATAGGAGAGGATGGCCAGGCGGCTGCCTTCGCGCAGGACTCGTCCCTTGCCGATCGGCAGCGGGATGCCGGTTTCGGGCAGGGCCACGCCGGTCCCGTCCGCGCGGGGATAGCGGAAGGCAATCGGCCCGGCATCATGGGCGGCGGCCGTCGCGACCATATGAACAAGCTCGGCCTCGTCGCCCGGCGCCATCAGCACCATGTTCGGCAGGCAGGCCATGTAGGCGATATCAAAGGCGCCGGCATGGGTGGGCCCGTCCGCGCCGACAAGACCGGCCCGGTCCAGCGCGAAGCGGACCGGCAGGTTCTGCAGCGCCACATCATGCATGATCTGGTCATAGGCGCGCTGCAGGAAGGTGGAATAGATCGCGCAGAAGGGCTTCATGCCGTCGCAGGCGAGGCCGGCGGCGAAGGTCACGGCGTGCTGCTCGGCAATGCCGACATCGAAGAAGCGCTGCGGGAAGCGTTTCTCGAACAGGTCGGTCCCAGTGCCGGACGGCATGGCCCCCGTGATCGCGATCACGCGGTCATCCTTCTCGGCTTCCTTCACGAGGCTCTGGCCGAACACCTTTGTATAGGACGGCGCGGCGGCCTTGGGCTTTTCCTGCGCGCCCGTGGCGATGTCGAACTTGACGACGCCGTGATACTTGTCGGCGCTGGCCTCGGCCGGGGCATAGCCCTTGCCCTTCTTCGTGATGACATGAAGCAGGATCGGGCCCTGATCGGCATCGCGGATATTGCGCAGGATCGGCACGAGGTGGTCGAGATCATGTCCGTCGACCGGCCCGACATAATAGAGGCCCAGCTGGTCGAACAGGGTGCCGCCGGTCAGATAGGAGCGGGCATGCTCGATGGCGCGGGTGATGGTGCGGTCCATCCGGTCGCCGAACCTGCGGGTCAGCTTGCGACCGGCCTCGCGCATGGTGAGGTAGGTCTTGCCCGAGAGCAGATGAGCCAGATAGGTCGACATCGCGCCGACGGGCGGAGCAATCGACATATCGTTGTCATTGAGGATGACGATCAGCCGCGAGCCGAGCGCCCCGGCATTGTTCATCGCCTCGTAGGCCATGCCGGCGGACATCGCGCCATCGCCGATCACCGCGACGACGTGGCCGTCCTTCTGCTGGAGATCCCGGGCGACTGCAAAGCCGAGCGCGGCAGAAATCGACGTCGAGGTATGGGCCGCGCCGAACGCGTCATATTCGCTCTCGCTGCGCTTGGTGAAGCCGGACAGGCCCCCGCCCTGCCGCAGGGTGCGGATCCGGTCACGCCGGCCGGTCAGGATCTTGTGCGGATAGGCCTGGTGGCCGACATCCCAGATCAGCGTGTCCTTCGGCGTCTCGAAGACGTGATGCAGCGCGACCGTCAGTTCGACCACGCCGAGGCTGGCGCCGAGATGGCCGCCTGTGGTCGAGACCGCATCAATCGTCTCGGCGCGCAATTCATCGGCCACCTGCTTGAGGTCAGAAGCCGGGAGCGCGCGGAGATCGGCGGGCGTGGCGATCTGGTCCAGGAGAGGAGTTTCCGGCATCGGCTTGACCTCCACGACCGAATGTCTTCATTGAGTGACATTCTTGTGTCTATCATTCTTGACACTTTGGGGGATTCCGCAAGGGGAAAATCACCCGGCCGACCGAATTCACGGGGTAACACCTGGCTCAGTCCCGATCCGTCTGGCGCAGTCTACGTGCGAGATCAAGGGCATGGGCAATGCCGCCGAGCATCAGCAATCCGGCCATTGCCCAGGCCGGGCCACCGGACAGGGCCAGACGGAGCGCCAGAATCAGCGTCAGGCCCGCCCCTGAAACGAGGAGGATGGTTCCAACGGGCAAACCGCGGCCTGTCAAGATTCGATGACAGATCAGTGCAGCGGCCTCGATGACCAGAATCGCCAGAGCGAGATCGACCCCGAACCGCACCCATTCGCCCAGCATTGCCGCATTCATAGGCCCGGCTTTCCAAAAGGCCCGTTGAGCAACAGGATGGCCCTGTTGAGAAAGCCCGCGGTGGTGACCCAGAGGAGATAGGGTGCCAGCAGCAGGGCTGCCCCGCGCGAGACCGGCCAGAGCACGAGGATCATCGCGAGGATCGACAGCCAGAGCAGCACCAGTTCGGCAAGGGCCCAATCCGGCCGGCGGAAGGTGAAGAACAGGAAGCTCCAGGCGATGTTCAGGACGGCATTGACCGCGAAGACCACCACAAGAAGGGTGCGGGCCTCGGGGGCGGGCGCATCCCGCCAGCCCAGGGCGAAGGCCAGCACGGCGAGCGCGAAGATCGTGGTCCAGACCGGGCCGAAAATCCAGTTCGGCGGCTGCCACGAGGGTTTACGCAGGGCCTGGTACCAGGCCCCGGTTTCCGTGGCATAGCCGCCGAGCACGGCGACGATCACGGCCGCGCCGGCTGCCCATAGCAGGATGCGCGTTTCGAGGCCCGCCAGATCAATCACGCGCGGGCAAGGCCGAGGAGGTGGCGGACATCGTTGAAGAAGATCCGGACATGCGCCATGAAGCGGCCGCGGACGAACGCCTTGTTCATGTAGGATTCCCAGGTCAGTTTCTGCACGTCGGGATCGCGGCAGATCTTCACGAACTGCTCCCGGCTGCGATCATTGCGGTACCAGAAATACTGCAGCAGGCCGAGCACCCAGAAGACCCGGCCATGCTTGGCCATGAAGGTCTTGCGGGCACCGGCCAGAGCCCTGGCATCACCGGTGCGCAAGACGGCGGCGCAGGCCTCGGCGGCGAGGCGGCCGCCATACATGGCGTAGTAGATCCCCTCCCCCGAAGCCGGTGCGACGACACCGGCCGCGTCGCCGGCCAGGAGGACATCACGGCCATTGTCCCAGCGCTTGAGCGGCTTCATCGGGATCGGCGCCCCTTCCTTGCGGATCGTTTCCAGCCCCTCGAAACCGAGCCCCTTGCGCAGATCGGCGATCGAGCCGCGCAGCGAGAAGCCCTTGTGGGCGCTGCCTGTGCCGATGCTCATCGTCTCGCCATGCGGGAAGACCCAGCCATAGAAATCCGGGGAGACCTTGCCCTGATAGATCACGTCGCAGCGCGCGGCATCGTAATGCGGCGAACCCGGCGCCGGGGCACGGACAATCTCGTGATAGGCGAAGACGAACGGCACGCGCTTCACATCCGGCAGGGCGATACGGGCGACCTGCGAATTGGCACCATCCGCGCCGATGATCAGCCGGGTGCGGAGCGAGACCAGCCGGTCCTCATCCCCCTTTGGCCGGAACTGCACGATCGGGTGGCCCTGATCGTCGCGGGTGATGGTCTCGAATGTACCGTTGAACCGCGCCGCGCCGGACAGGGCAGCCCGTTCGCGCAGGTATTCGTCAAAATGCTCGCGGTCGACCATGCCGACAAAACCGTTCTCGATCGGCATGTCGACACCGATTTCCGAGGGGGCGACCATACGTGCGGAGCGGATCCGCGCGACGATCTGCGCATCCGGGATCTGGAATTCCCGGATGCAACAGGGCGGAATCGCGCCGCCGCAGGGCTTGATCCGACCGGCGCGGTCAAGGAGCGCGACGCGATGGCCAACCCGGGCGAGATCCTCCGCCGCAATGGCGCCGGACGGACCGCCGCCGATCACGACGACATCGAAGCGGGTGTTTTCGGCTTCATCCATGCGTGTTCCCTCCCTGCCCGTCATTCCGCCGGGCGGCCAAGCGCGAGATCCGGCAGATCGGGCGCGGCCGGTCGGCTTCGGGCGGGCTGCCCCGCCTGCCTGGCAACGCGATCCGCGAGGACCGCCGAGATGATGAAAAGCACGCCTTCGGCTGCAAAGACGGTGGCATAGGCCGCGACCTGCGAGGTGATCAGATAACGGGCGATATCGGCCGCGAGGGCCCCGAGAAAGCCGCCGGCCCCGAAGGCAATGCCCTGCGCCGCGCCCCAGAGGCCCATGCGCACGCCGGCCCGTTCGGGATTGCCGGCATTGACCAGCCGCATCATCGCGCCAATGGCGGCGGCTGCAAAGGCGCCGTTGGCGACGCCCAGCAGGAACACATTCGGGCGGAACGGAAATTCCGGCCCGACCAGTGCCGAGGCAACGAGACCGGCCAGCGCGAAGGCCGAGGCAATGCAGCCGCCGACCGTCCAGAAACGCGTGGTGCCCGGGCCGCGATTGCCAAAAATCGTCGAGACGATGGCCACGAGGATCATCCCGGCGAGGACACCGGCATGCTGGAGGCCGGCCAGTTTCGTCGTCTCGCCCGGCGTATAGCCGAAGACCGCCCCGGCGAAGGGCTCGAGGATGAGATCCTGCGCGCTGTAGGCGATCATCGAGAGGAAGATGAAAATGGCGAAGAGGCGGGAATGCGGCTCGGACCAGACCTCGCGCAAGGCGTCCGGGAAGGACATCGACGGTGCGGCCTCATCGGCCGCCGGCGCGGTAGGCGACGGGCCCTCGACGCCCCAGACCGCGAGTACGCTGACCAGGAAGGCCAGCAGGCTGACCACCGCCGAGACCGCGACGAGCCGGCCCATCGAGAAGGGATCGAGGAAATGGCCGGCCGTGCCGGCGGTCACGATGAAACCCATGATCATCATGACCCAGACAATCGTGGCCGCTGCCGGGCGACGGGCATCGGCCACGCGACGCGACAGCAGGACAAGCAGCGAGGTGCCGCTGGCGCCGACGCCGATGCCGATGCCGAGAAAGGCGAGAACCGAGAGCAGCAGGCCGGCCAATGGCATGGTCGCCATCAGCGCGACCGCAAGGGCGGCACCGAAGCCGCCCAAAGCCAGCATGGCCATGCCGCCGATGATCCAGGGTGTCAGCCGGCCACCGATATCGGCACCATGGCCCCAGCGCGGACGGAGCACCTGCACCGCATAATGGAGCGCCACCAGCGCGCCGGGCAACATGGCCGGCAGCGCCAGTTCCACCACCATGACGCGGTTGATGGTCGAGGTGGTCAGGACGACAATGGCGCCGAGTGCCGTCTGCACCAGCCCGAGCCGGACGATGCCAAGCCAACCGAGCGGGGTCATGGTGTGCCTCCCGATGTGAGCATGCGCAGGGCAAAGGCCGACACCATCATGCCCGAGACATAGAGGGTGATGCCGGTGGCGTTGTACCAGGGCGCCTGCCCGCGCGGATCGGAGAGCAGGCGCTTCATCAGGGCGATCTGGGCGAGCAGGATGCCGGCAACGAGGCCGGCATGGAAAGGCGCGTTCCAGAGCCAGAGCAGGAGCACGACGGCCACCTGCGGCAGGGCCATGACCCAGCAGGCCAGCAGGGCCGCGCGCTCGGCGCCGAGCTGGGCCGGGACAGAGCGCAGCCCCATCTGCCGGTCGCCCTCGATCGACTTGAAGTCATTCAGCGTCATGATGCCATGGGCGCCGAGGGAATAGAGCAAGGCGATCCAGACCAGCCGGGAATCGGGGAAGGTGCCAAGGATGGCCGCAGCTGCCGTGAACCAGGGCAGGCCCTCATAGCAGAGCCCGACGGCGGCATTGCCGATCCAGCCATTGCGCTTCAGGCGGAAGGGCGGGGCGGAATAGGCCCAGGCCAGAGCAAGGCCGAGAAGGGTCGCGGCGAGGACCCAGGGGCCGAGCAGGCTCGCGACCAGAGCCGAAACGGCCGTCCAGACGATAGCGAAGCCGAGGCCCCAGTGCCCGGGCACACGACCGGAGGGAATCGGCCGGTTCGGCTCGTTGATTGCATCGACATGGCGGTCGAACCAGTCATTGACGACCTGGCTTGTGCCGCAGACCAGCGGGCCGGCCAGCAGCACGCCCGCCGCGGCCGCCATCCAGCCACCCGCGCCGGCAATTCCGACGGAAGCGACCCCGCAGGCATAGGCCCACATCGGCGGAAACCAGGTGATTGGCTTGAGCAGTTCGACCATGGCGCTCAGCGCAGGTCGGTTCGATGCCGCGGCAGGAACCGGCTGCGAGCCACCGGAAGGGACAGGCGCCTCGATCATGGGGCAACGGTAGCCCCCGTTGCCCTGTCCGTCAATTTAGATTTACACTATTTTGTCGCGACAGGCTGACACATCGCAGCCGCCTGCGATCATTCCTCGCCCGGCACTTCCGGATCGAGATCGCCAAGGCCGTGGCGACGCATCTTGGCGTAGAAGCTCTGCCGGCTCAGCCCGAGCATCTGGGCCGCGGAAGCACGGTTGTCACCCGAACGTTCCAGAGCGGCCTCGATACACAGACGCTCGATCATGTCGCTCGACTCCCGCACCATGTCCTTCAGCGAGACCCGGCCAACCAGCTCGGTGAGCTGTTCGACGGAGCGGTGGAGCGACCGGCCGCGATGGCCGTTCAGCGCCTGGCGGATGCCGTTGTTGCGGATGATAAAGCCGTAGGTCGGCACTTCCCCGGACAAAGCGGGCACAGCCGAGACCTCGACCTGCTCGACGCTGCCATAGGAGCCGCGCAGGACGGTCGCGAAGGCACGCATCGCCCGGCTTTCCTCAAGCCGCGCCATGATGAGGTCCATGTCAACGCCCGGCCGGCCGAGCCAATGCTCCAGAGGCTCACCGAGCGCCTGCGTCTTGGCGCCAAGCTGTGCAAGATCGAGGAAGGCCTGGTTGCACTCGACGATCTTGAGATCGCCGTCGATCACGACAAACCCGTCAGGCAGCTGCTCGATCACGCCCATGACCTTGCTGGCCAGCCCATCGCCCCCGGCAACCGGCTGCGTGCCGGCATGCGGCGTCAGCCGGACAAGGAGGAAGACCACCTGATCCTGCCGGAAAACCGAAGCCGCGACCGAGAAAAGCTGGCCGTTCTGGGCGAGGCGCGCCTCGACTTCCGGGACTTTGCCGGCACGGCGGGCGGTTTTCAGCGCCGCTTCCAGCGCCTCTGCGCCATCATAGGTGAAGCAGGAGAGAATCGACTGGTTGACCAGGCGTTCCGCGCCATTGGCAATCTGGCGCAAGGCAGCCGGGTTGGCCTCGACAATGCGCAGGGTGATGGAGTCGACGATCAGAACGGGCTCGGAAGCGAGGTGGAACAGCATCCGGTAGCGGGTTTCCGCCGCGCGCATGCGGGCATATTCCTGCTCCATCGCTTCCTGGGTCTCGACCAGGCGGCGCTGCAACTGCGCCAGGCTGCGCAGGTCGCGGCCGATGGCAACGAAACGGCCGCTCTTGCCTAGAGCCATCGTGGAATAGCGGATCGGGACATCGATGCCCGAGCGGGCGGGATGATTGATCTCGCGCGGCTGGACGAGCCCCCCACGGAGAGAACCGCGGATCAGGTCATCGACCTTGGGCCGGCTTTCCTTCGTGACGATCTCGTTCCATTTGCGGCCGCGCCAGTCCGGGTCGACCTCGCCGGCGAGTTCGGCATTGCCGAGAACCACATCATGGATCACGCCATCGGCATCGATGATAAGCGCGATATCGGACATCGACGCGAGCAGCTTTTCAGCGATATCAGGCGACAGGCCATCGGCCCAGCCCACCCTCAGGCCGTCAGCGTTCGTGCTGCTGGATGATCCGAATTCCATGGTCTTCTCGGCTTCCTCGGGTCGATTTACCTCTGGGTCGTCAGGTCAGGCAAGGTTCAGGCCAAACAGGTTGGCCGACGAAGTGTGTGCAAAGGGCGGCAGCATCGCGACTCAATCAAGACGCACCGTCTTCATCATACGGTTGACTGCTGCAACAACATCGGGCCCGGTGCAAGCCTCGATATCGGCCCCGAAGGAAAGAGCCGTTGCCGGCTCCACAAGAAACGCCGCCCCGCCCAGCAGCACCTTCACATCGGGGTTGAGCGATGCTTCCCGGATCCGGCGGACAAGGCCGGTCAGCTGGTTGACCGAGGCATCGCAGCTCGCAGTCAGGCCAACAACATCAAACCACTCGGTCCGCACCCGCTCGAGCAGTTCCATCCGCGAGAGCCCGACCTCGGCCAGCACATCCCAGCCCGCGCGGATGAAAAAGGCCTCGGCGATAGAAGCGCCGAATGTATGGGTCTCGCCGGGAACAGCCGAGATGAAGATCCGCCGCAGTTCGAGATCCGGGTCGAGTTCCGGCGCGAGGGCCGGTCCATAGGCGCGGATGAGCTGCTGGAGGCGCGACATCGCGATCGTGACCTCGACGAAGCTCAGCACATCTTCTTCCCAGAGGCGCCCCAGCTTGCGCGCCGCCGGCTCGAGCAATTCGAGGACGAGCCGCTCGAAGGGCACATCGTTGATCAGCAGATCATCAACAAAATCGATCGCGGCATCGACGGGCTGATCGATCAGGATCCGGAGGAACCGCTCCGCGATGGCGGGCGATTCCACATTCGGGATTGCCAGCACCCTCGCGGAAAGCCCCTCGCTCGGCTGCCGGCGAGGCGTTGCCTCACGGTGGAGCAGCATGAGGCGGGGAATGATCTCGGATTCGATGGTGCGGGCCAGCGGCGCCATATCCGGCCGAGCGGGCGCACAATGCGCAAGCTCTGGCCGGTGACGTTCGTGCATCAGGGGCGTCGCGCGCGGCATCGCACTCTCCGTGCCCGACCGCGCTACCGCTTTATCGTCCCCGTGATCGGGAACGGCGTCAGCTCCGATCATGTCGTCCGAAGTGCTCGCCATCCCACTCCTCCCAGAGTGTTTCGCTGCGTGCGGGACGTCTTGGCCTCCGTGCCCTCTCTGACGGAGCGGCGGAAGTTCTCGGCATGCTGGAAAAGATGTGACAACCAGGCGAGACACAATCTGACAGAATGCCCGCCCTTCCGCAAATCTTTCCGGTTTTTATCACCCAGAAATTGCAGCGACTGTGGATTGCCGTTGCACCAGCTCGATGGCTCGACCGGGAAAACCCTGTGTTGGCAACACCCTCCACCATCTGGGCGCGCCCCGACCGCGCCTTGTTCAGTGACCATATTAAATGACAATCAAAGTGTCTAGTTAGATTGACAGATGTTTTTTTGGGGCCCACACTCTGCTCAAATTGGTGTCAACCCGCACGAGGGGGATACCGGACAGGGAGTACGCCATGAGCGAGCGTCCACGGGGTCGCAAGACTGCCAAGCCGCTCTACACACCGGATGAGCGCCGCCGCCGGGACGCAACACCCTGGACGCTGGTTCAGGGCATTCTCGCCCCCGTCCAGTTCGTTGTTTTCCTGGTCAGCCTTGTCCTGGTTCTCCGCTATCTGGCGACCGGGCTGGGCTATGAGGCCGCGACGGCATCCATCGTCCTGAAGACGCTGGTTCTCTACGTGATCATGGTCACCGGCTCGATCTGGGAACATGCGGTATTCGGCAAATATCTGCTGGCCCCGGCCTTCTTCTGGGAGGACATGGTCAGCTTCGTGGTCATTGCCCTGCACACGGCCTATCTCGTCGTCCTGTTTACCGGCTGGGCCGGACCCCAGGGCCAGATGGCGATCGCGCTCGCGGCCTATGCCACCTATGTTGTGAATGCGGTGCAGTTCCTGCTCAAGCTGCGGGCGGCCCGACTGCAAGCCCAGCCTGCGGTCGAACTGACCTCCGAAGGCCTGGAGGTCGCGCCGTGACAACCAGCCCCGTTATCCTGCCCGGACCGCCGGCCTCATCCTGCTCCAACCCGCCGATCCTTCGCGAGCGTGGCCAGCGCGAGGTTTTCTGCGGACTGACTGGCATCATGTGGCTTCACCGGAAGATCCAGGATGCCTTCTTCCTGATCGTCGGTTCGCGGACCTGTGCCCATCTCATGCAATCCGCCGCCGGCGTGATGATCTTCGCCGAACCGCGTTTCGCGACGGCGATCATCGAGGAACGAGACCTTGCCGGCCTCGCCGATGCGAACGAGGAACTGGACCGTGTGGTCATGCGTCTTCTCGAGAGGCGCCCGGATATCCGCCTTCTCTTCCTCGTGGGCTCCTGCCCGTCGGAAGTGATCAAGCTTGACCTTTCCCGCGCGGCGAAGCGGCTTTCCGAGCGCGTTGCGCCGGCGGTACGCGTGCTGAACTATTCCGGCAGCGGCATCGAGACCACCTTCACGCAAGGCGAGGATGCCTGCCTCGCGGCGCTGGTGCCGAGCCTCGCGGCTGCGCCGGCCGACGCCCCCGAATCACTCCTCGTCGTCGGGGTGCTGGCCGATGCAGTGGAAGACCAGTTCCGACGGATCTTCGCCGAGATCGGCATCCGGCATGTCGATTTCCTGCCGGCGCGCAAGGCCGGCAGCATGCCGAGCATTGGTCCGGGCACCCGCTACCTGCTGGCGCAGCCCTTCCTGGGCGAGACCGCGCGGCTGATCGAAAGCCGCGGTGGCCAGCGGATCGCGGCGCCCTTCCCGCTCGGCGCGGAAGGCGCGGCCGGCTGGATCCATGCTGCCGGTGCCACGTTTGGCATCGCGCCGGCGACGATCGACGCTGCAATCACCGCGCCTTTGGAACGCGCCCGCAAGGCGGTATCACGCTATCGCGACATGCTGGCCGGGCGCCGGATCTTCTTCTTCCCCGACAGCCAGCTGGAAGTGCCGATCGCGCGGTTCCTGCATCGCGAGCTGGGCATGGAGCTGGTGGAAGTGGGCACGCCCTATTTCCACAAGGAGCATCTCGCTGCCGATCTTGCCCTGCTGCCGGCCGGAACGGCCTTCAGCGAGGGGCAGGATGTCGATCGCCAGCTCGATCGCTGCCGCAAGGCCGCGCCGGATATCGTGGTCTGCGGCCTCGGCCTTGCCAATCCGCTCGAGGCGGAGGGCCTGACCACGAAATGGGCGATCGAACTCGTGTTTACCCCGATCCAGGGCTTCGAACAGGCCGGCGACCTCGCCGAATTGTTCGCGCGGCCGCTCAACCGCCGCGCCCGGCTGGAGGTGTAGGATGCAGCTCACGGTCTGGACCTATGAGGGACCTCCCCATGTCGGCGCGATGCGCGTGGCCACCGCCATGCGCGATCTGCATTACGTGCTGCATGCGCCGCAGGGCGACACCTATGCCGACCTGCTCTTCACGATGATCGAGCGCCGGTCGAAGCGGCCGCCGGTCACCTACACCACCTTCCAGGCCCGGGATCTCGGCGGCGATACGGCTGCCCTTTTCCAGACCGCCTGCCACGAGGCCTATGAGCGGTTCCGGCCCAAGGCGATGATTGTCGGCGCCTCCTGTACCGGCGAGCTGATCCAGGATGATCCCGCGGGCCTTGCCAAGGCGGGCGGCCTGCCGATCCCGGTGATCCCGCTGGAATTGCCGAGCTACCAGAAGAAGGAAAACTGGGGCGCGGCCGAAACCTTCTACCAGATCGTCCGGCATCTCGCCGGCCCTCAGGCGTTGCCGCCGAATTCGGCGCGGCCCATCCGGGCTGCCGGCGAGAAGCCGCGCTGCAACCTGCTCGGCCCGACCGCCCTCGGCTTCCGCCATCGCGATGATGTCCGCGCGGTGACCGGCCTGCTGGAGCGGATGGGCATCGCCATCAATGTCACCGCGCCGTGGGAAGCCAGCCCGGCCGATATTGCCCGGCTCGGCAATGCCGATTTCAACGTGGTGCTCTATCCGGAAATCGCCGGCCCGGCCGCGCAATGGCTCAAGCGGTCGTTCGGGCAGCCGATCGTCTCGACCGTCCCGATCGGCGTCGGCGCCACGCGGGACTTCATCACCGAAGTGGCGCGGCTGGCCGAGATCGACCCCGCTCCGTTCCTCAAGGCCGAGGAAAGCCGCCTGCCCTGGTATTCGCGTTCGGTGGACTCGACCTATCTCACCGGCAAGCGCGTCTTCATCTTCGGCGATGCGACCCATGCGATTGCCGCCGCCCGCGTGGCCCGCGAGGAACTGGGCTTCGAGGTGGTCGGGCTCGGCACCTACAGCCGCGAATTTGCCCGCGATGTCCGCGAGGCCGCCGCCCGGCACGGGATCGAGGCGCTGATCACCGACGATTATCTCGAGGTCGAGGCCAGGGTGGCGGAACTCCAGCCCGAGCTGGTGCTCGGCACGCAGATGGAGCGCCATATTGCCAAGCGGCTCGGCGTACCCTGCGCCGTGATCTCGGCACCGGTCCATGTGCAGGATTTCCCGGCGCGCTATTCCCCGCAAATGGGGTTCGAGGGCGCGGATGTGCTGTTCGATACCTGGGTCCATCCGCTGATGATGGGCCTCGAGGAACATCTGCTCGGGATGTTCCGCGACGATTTCGAATTCCATGATGGCGCCGCCCCGTCGCATCTCGGCCATGCCAGCCGGGCGCCTGCCCGCGCCGCCGAACCGGTGATCGAGGTTGCCGCACCGGCCATGGCCGAGGCCGCCGCGCCGGTTGTTGCTGATGGACCGACCGGCTGGGCCCCCGAGGCCGAGCAGGAATTGCGCAAGATTCCCTTTTTCGTGCGGGGGAAGGCCCGCCGGAACACCGAAAGCTTCGCTGGCCAGCGCGGCATCCGCCTGATCACCGTGGAGACGCTGTACGATGCAAAAGCGCATTTCGGACGCTGATCCCACCCCGATCCGGGTCGTGATCGTCACGATGGACGATCACCTGACCGGTGCGATCGCGCGCACCCGGCCGCGGCTGCGGCGGGAAATGCCGGGCCTCGTTCTGCAGCTGCATTCGGCCGCCGAATGGGGCCGGCATCCCGAGGCGCTCGCCCGCTGCCGGGCCGATATTGCCCAGGGCGACATCATCATCGGCAGCATGCTGTTCATGGAAGAGCAGTACATGCCGATCCTCGACGCGCTTCTGGCCCGTCGTCCGCATTGCGATGCGATGGTGGCCTGCATGTCGGCGCCGGAGATCGTCCGCCTGACGCGTATGGGCAGCTATGACATGAGCGCGCCGGTGACCGGGTTCGCCGCCTTCCTCAAGAAGCTGCGCGGCAATACCAAGGGGGGCACCGGCGCCCACCAGATGAAGATGCTGCGGCGCATCCCGCAGATCCTGAAATACATTCCCGGCGCGGCGCAGGATATCCGCGCCTATTTCCTGACCATGCAATACTGGCTGGCCGGATCCGAGGATAACGCGCTGAATCTCGTGCGCTTCCTTGTCAACCGCTATGCGGCCGGCCCGCGCCAGGCGTACCGGAACAGCATGAAGCCGGCCCTGCCGGTGGAATATCCCGAAATCGGCGTCTATCACCCGGCCCTGCCGGGGCGGATCGGCGACAGGGCCGATGCGCTGCCCGAACGCCGCGAGGCGCGGGGCACGATCGGGTTGCTGGTCATGCGGTCCTATCTGCTGGCCGGCAACACCGCTCATTATGACGGGGTGATCGCCGCGATCGAGGCGCGCGGCTACCGGGTGATCCCGGCCTTTGCCAGCGGGCTCGATGCCCGCCCGGCCATCGAGCGGTTTTTCATGCGCGAGGGCCAGCCCCGGATCGACGCGATGGTTTCGCTGACCGGCTTCTCGCTGGTCGGGGGCCCTGCCTATAACGATGCGGAAGCGGCGGAAGCCATGCTGCGCCGGCTAGACGTGCCCTATGTCGCGGCCCATGCCGTCGAGTTCCAGTCGCTGCAGGAATGGGGCGCCTCGGATCGCGGGCTGCTGCCCGTCGAGGCCACGATCATGGTGGCGATTCCGGAACTGGATGGCGCGACCGGCTCGATCGTTTTCGGTGGCCGCGCCGATCCGACGGCGGGCGCCTGCACCGGCTGTGCGCGGAACTGCCGGTTCGAGGGCGCGAATGATGACCGGCCGATGCAATCCTGCCCGGACCGGGCGGAGATGCTGGCGGCCCGGCTCGACAAGCTCGTCACCCTGCGCCAGACGCGGCGCGAGGCGCGGAAGGTCGGCATCGTCATCTTCAATTTCCCGCCCAATGCCGGCAATACCGGCACGGCGGCCTATCTCGGCGTGTTCGAATCGCTCTTCAACACGCTGCGTGGCCTGGCCGCGGCCGGCTATCGCGTCGAGATGCCGGACAGCGTCGACACGCTCCGGAAGGCGATCGTCGAGGGCAATGCCAGCCGCTACTGCGCGCCGGCGAATGTCCATCACCGGATCCCGCTTGCCGATCATGTCCGCCGCGAGACCTGGCTCGGCGAGATCGAAAAGCAATGGGGCCCGGCGCCGGGCCGCCACCAGACCGACGGGGCCAGCCTGTTCGTGCTGGGCGCGCGGTTCGGCGATGTGTTTGTCGGCGTGCAGCCGTCCTTCGGCTACGAGGGCGACCCGATGCGCCTGCTCTTCGAGAAGGGCTTCGCGCCGACCCATGCATTCTCGGCCTTCTATCGCTGGCTGCGCGAGGATTTCGGCGCGCAGGCCGTGCTGCATTTCGGCACCCATGGCGCGCTCGAATTCATGCCGGGCAAGCAGACCGGCCTTTCCGGCTCGTCCTGGCCGGACCGGCTGATCGGTGATCTGCCGAATGTCTATCTCTACGCCTCCAACAACCCCTCCGAAGGGGCGCTGGCCAAGCGCCGCTCGGCGGCAACTTTGCTGAGCTATCTCACGCCGCCGGTCGCGCATGCCGGGCTGTATCGCGGCCTGCTCGATCTCAAGGCCTCGATCGATCGCTGGCGCAGCCTGTCCGGCGGCGCCGAAATCGATCGTGGCACGCTGGCCGAACTCATCCAGAGCCAGGCGGCGGCGGTCGATCTCGTGCCGGCCGAACCGCTCTGGCAGGACGGGCTCGACGAGCAGATCCGCCGGCTCGGCGAGAAGGTGCTTGAACTCGAATATGCGCTGATCCCGCACGGGCTGCATGTCGTCGGCGAGCCGATGGACCGCGAAGCCCGGATCGAGATGCTCGCCGCGATGGCCGATGCCGGCGATGGCTGGCATCCGAGCCGCGAGGCGCTGGAAAAGCTGGCCGACGGCGATCTGCCGGATGCCGAGAATGCCAACGAGGCCGCCAGTTTCGCCAAGCTGTCACGGGCAAACGGGTTCCTTTCGGCCGATTCCGAATTGCCGGCGATCCTGCAGGCGCTCGAAGGCCGCTTCATTGCACCGGCCCAGGGCGGCGATGTGCTGCGCACGCCGACGGTCCTGCCGACCGGGCGCAACCTGCACAGCTTCGATCCGTTCCGCATCCCGAGCGCCTATGCCCGGCTCGAAGGCGCGCGGCAGGCCGAGAAGCTGCTGGCCCGCCATGCTGCCGAAGGGCATGGCCTGCCGCACAAGGTGGCCCTCGTGCTCTGGGGCGCCGACAATGTGAAGACCGAGGGCGGCCCGATTGCGCAGGCGCTGGCCCTGATGGGCGCCGAGCCCCGCTTTGATGGCTATGGCCGCCTTGTGGGGGCGCAGCTGATCCCGCTCGAGACGCTCGGCCGGCCGCGGATCGACGTGATGATGACGCTGTCCGGCATCTTCCGCGACCTGCTGCCGCTCCAGACGCGCCTCCTCGCCGAAGCCGCCTATCTCGCGGCCAGCGCCGACGAGCCGGAGCATCTCAACTTCATCCGGGCGCATGCCCTCGCCTATCAGGCCGAGCATGGCTGCGACCTCGAAACGGCGGCCCTGCGTGTCTTCTCGAATGCCGACGGCGCCTATGGCTCGAACGTCAACCATCTGGTCGAGAACGGGAAATGGCAGCAAGAGGATGAGCTGGCGGAAACCTATTCCCGCCGCAAATGCTTCGCCTATGGCCGCCAGGGCAACCCGAACGCCCAGCCGGCCCTGCTGAACTCGATGCTCAGCCGTGTCGAGCTGACCTACCAGAACCTGGAATCGGTCGAAGTGGGTGTCACCAGCCTCGACCAGTATTTCGATACGCTGGGCGGGATCAGCAAGGCGGCCAGCCGCGCGCGCGGCGGGGCGTCTGTTCCGGTCTATATCGGCGACCAGACCCGCGGCGATGGTCTTGTCCGGACGCTCGGCGAGCAGGTTGCCCTCGAGGCCCGGTCCCGCATGCTCAACCCGAAATGGTACGAGGGCATGCTCAAGCATGGCTATGAAGGCGTGCGCCAGATCGAGGAGCATGTCCGCAACACGATGGGCTGGTCGGCGACGACCGGCCAGGTGGCGCCCTGGGTCTACAAGCAGATCACCGCGACCTTCGTTCTGGATCCGGACATGCGCGAGCGCATGGCCGAACTGAACCCGGTCGCCGCGGCAAAGGTCGCCCAGCGCCTGATCGAGGCGCATGAGCGCAATTACTGGCAACCCGATGCCGAGACCCTCGACGCGTTGAGAAACGCGGAAGAGACGCTCGAGGATCGGATCGAAGGGGTCGGCATGGAGGTCGCAGCATGACATTACTTTACCGCCATCCCACCCTGAAGGACCGGCCCGAACGCGGCGCCGGCGATGGCGATGGCAGCGTCCAGGTCCATCTCGACCCGACGACCCAGATCGAGACGGCGAAGGTCTTCGCGGTCTATGGCAAGGGTGGCATCGGCAAGAGTACGACCTCGTCCAACCTCTCGGTCGCCTTCTCCAAGCTCGGCAAGCGCGTGCTGCAGATCGGCTGCGACCCGAAGCACGATTCGACCTTCACGCTCACCAAGCGCCTGATCCCGACGGTGATCGATGTGCTCGAGACCGTGAATTTCCATTCCGAGGAACTCCGCGTCGAGGATTTCGTCTTCGAGGGCTATAACGGCGTGATGTGCGTCGAGGCGGGCGGACCGCCGGCGGGCACCGGCTGCGGCGGCTATGTCGTCGGCCAGACGGTGAAGCTCCTCAAGGAACATCACCTGCTTGACGATACGGATGTTGTGATCTTCGACGTGCTGGGCGACGTGGTTTGCGGCGGCTTCGCGGCCCCGCTCCAGCATGCCGAGCGCGCGGTGATCGTCACCGCGAATGATTTCGACTCGATCTTCGCGATGAACCGCATCGTCGCGGCCATCAAGGCCAAGTCGAAGAACTACGATGTGCGCGTCGGCGGCGTGATCGCCAATCGCAGTGCCGGGACGGACGAGATCGACCGGTTCAATGCCGCGACGGGGCTGAAGCGCCTTGCGCATTTCCGCGATGTCGATGCGATCCGCCGGTCGCGCCTCAAGAAATCGACCATGTTCGAGATGGACGACACGCCCGAGCTCAATGCTGTCCGGGCGGAATACATGCAGCTGGCCGAGACGCTCTGGGCCGGCACCGACGTGCTGGATGCGCGCCCGATGAAGGATCGCGAGATCTTCGACTTCCTGGGATACGAATGATGACAAGCACGACGTACACCAAGCGCAAGGGCGAGCTTGAAACCTATTTCGACCGTACGGCGGCCGATGCCTGGGCACGGCTGACCTCGGATGCCCCCGTCAGCGGCATCCGCGCCACGGTGCGGGCGGGCCGGGATGCGATGCGCCGGCGCCTGATGGGCTGGCTGCCCGAGGACATGACGGGCTTCCGCCTGCTCGATGCCGGCTGCGGCACCGGCGCGTTGTCAGTGGAGGCCGCGCGGCGCGGTGCCGATGTGGTGGCGATCGACATTTCCGCCACGCTGATCGCGCTGGCCCAGGAACGCAGCCCGCGCGATCTCAACGGCGGCTCGATCGATTTCCGGGTCGGCGACATGCTCGATCCGGCGCTCGGCCGGTTCGATGGCATGGTCGCGATGGATTCGCTGATCCATTACGACACGCCCGATATTGCCCGGGCCCTGGCCGGGCTGGCCGACCGGGTTGCCGGCCCGATGCTGGTGACCGTGGCACCGAAAACCCCTCTCCTGACCGCGATGCATATGGCCGGGCGGTTCTTCCCGCGTGGCGACCGCGCGCCGGCCATCGTGCCGGTCAGCGCGGCGCGGCTCGGCCGGGAAATGACCCGCCACCTGCCGCTGGCCGGCCGGGCGATCCGCGAGACCTATCGGGTGTCACGCGGCTTCTACATCTCGGAAGCCCTGCGCATCGCTCCGGCGGAGGGCCATGCATGATCAATCTGAACCGCCTGATCCTGGAACAGCTGAAGCGGATCGATGCCCGCTACCTGCCGTTCGCCGATGCCGCCACGCCGGAGCTTCCGCTCGGGCGCCTGATGCGGCTCGCATTGTTCCAGGTGTCGGTGGGCATGGCGACCGTGCTTCTGCTCGGCACGCTCAACCGGGTGATGATCGTCGAGCTGGGCGTCTCGGCGTCGCTCGTGGCGGTGATGGTGGCCATCCCCTTCCTGGCCGCGCCGTTCCGGGCGCTGGTCGGATTCCGGTCCGACACGCATCGCTCCGCCTTCGGCCTGCGGCGCGTGCCCTATGTCTGGACCGGCACGCTGCTGCAGTTCAGCGGGCTGGCCATCATGCCCTTTGCGGTCCTCCTGCTGGGCACGGACCATAACGCACCCGCCTGGGTGGGACAGGTCGCGGCCGCCCTCGCCTTCCTGCTGGCCGGCACGGGCCTGCACACGACGCAGACGGCCGGGCTCGCCCTCGCCACCGACCTCGCTGCCGAGGAACAGCGGCCACGCGTTGTCGCGCTGATGTATGTCGTATTCCTGATCGGCACGATCGTCAGCGGCTATGTGTTCTCGTTGTTCCTCGCCGACTTCAGCCCGGTTCGCCTGATCCAGGTGGTCCAGGGCGCTGCGGTGGCAACCTTCATCCTCAACGTGGTCGCGCTCTGGAAGCAGGAGGTGCGCCGTGCGCCGCCGCCCAGAACCGAGACGAAGCCGAGCTTCCGCGAGGCCTGGGCATTATTCGCCGCCAACAGGCAGGCAAGGCGCTTCCTTGTGGCAGTCGGCTTCGGCACAGCCGGTTTCAACATGCAGGACATCATTCTCGAGCCCTATGGCGCCGAGGTGCTGGGGCTGTCGGTCAGCGCGACGACGATGCTGACCGCCCTTCTCGGTGCGGGCTCGCTACTGGCCTTCGCGCTCGCGGCGCGCTGGCTGGCGCGCGGCCTCCATCCCTGCCGGCTGGCAGCGATCGGCGTGCTGGCCGGGCTGGTGGCCTTCCCGATGGTGATCTTTGCCGGCGCGCTGCAATCGCCGATCCTGTTCCAGGCCGGCGTTTGCCTCATCGGCTTCGGTGCCGGACTCTTCGCCGTCAGCACGCTCCTGGCGGCGATGTCACTGGAAACAGGTGGTCTTGTCGGGCTCGCGCTCGGCGCGTGGGGCGCGGTGCAGGCCAGTTGTGCCGGCCTCGCCATCGCTGTGGGGGGGATCGTCCGCGACGGCATTGCCATGCTGGGCAAGGCAGGCTCCCTCGGAGCAGCGTTCACCTCCCCCTCCGCTGCCTATGGCTTTGTCTACCACATTGAAATCCTGCTTCTTTTCTCGACGCTTGTCGCGCTCGGACCGCTGGTCCGCACCCGGTTCAGCCGCGAGGAAAGGAGCTCGACCCGACTGCGTCTTGCCGAGTTCCCCAGTTAACCCCGCTTCGAGGAGGACATCCCATGGAGCCACAAAGTTTCGCCAATCACTACGATCTCGCGATCGTCTCGCTTTACATGTTCTGGATCTTCTTTGCCGGGCTGATCTACTATCTGCAGCGCGAAGCCCAGCGCGAAGGCTATCCGGTCGAGGAAGCGACGCAGCCCGGCAAGTTCCGGCTGAAGAGCCTTTTGTTCTACCCTCCGGCAAAGACCTTCCTGCTGCCGGATGGTTCGACCAAGATCGCCCCGGATGGCATGCCAGACTCGCGCCCTGTTCCGGGCAAAGCCATCTCGCGCGTCCCCGGTGCCCCGCTCGAGCCCAACAACACAGTCCCACTGAATGACTGCATCGGGCCGGGATCCTGGGCCGAACGTGCTGACAAGCCGGACCTGACCACACAGATGACGCCGCGAATCGTGCCGATGCGCGTCGCCACCAGCTACACCACAGCCTCGCGCGATCCCGATCCCCGCGGCATGCCGGTTGTCGGCTGTGACGGCGCAATCGGCGGCACCGTCGTTGATATCTGGGTCGACAGGTCGGAAGCCCTCGCCCGCTATCTCGAAGTCGAGACGGCCAAGGGCCAGCGCCGCATCCTGCTGCCGATGACTTTCTCGGTGGTCAAGACCAGGCCGGGCCGCGTGATCGTGGATGCGATTACCGGCGCCCAGTTCGAGAATGTCCCCGGGACGGCCAAGCCGGATGTCGTGACGCTGCTCGAAGAGGACAAGATCTGTGCCTATTACGGCTCGGGCACCCTCTATGCGACGCCGGACCGTGCGGAGCCGCTGATATGAGCGATCACGACGATTTCGCCGTTGAGCCGGTGCGGGGCCTTCCTGCCCGGCTTCCGGAGGGCGAAACCCTGCTCTGGCAGGGAGCGCCCAACTGGAAGGTCCTCGCCTGGCGCGGCTTCCATCTGCGCTTCGTCTCGGCCTATTTCGCCGTGCTGATCGGCTGGACCGGCTTCAGCACATGGTGGGTCGGCGCCGGCTGGCCGATGGTGTTCCGCTCCGTCGTGCCGATCACGGTCGCGGCCCTGATCGCGATCGGTCTGCTGGCGCTTGTCGCCTGGCTGGTCGCGCGGTCGAGCGTCTACAGCATCACCTCGAAGCGCGTCGTGATGCGCATCGGCGTGGCCCTGCCGATGACGTTCAACCTGCCCTTCAACTGCATCGAAGGGGCTTCGATCCGCCGCTGGGCGGATGGCTCCGGCGATATCAGCCTCGCGATGGGCGAGAAAAACGGCCTCAATGCCCTGGTACTCTGGCCGCATGCCCGGCCCTGGCACCTGAGCAAGCCTGAACCGAGCTTCCGCGCCCTTGCGGATCTCGATTCTGTTGCTGCCTTGCTGGCCCACGCCCTCCAGGCAGCCAGCCCGGACGGCGAGACCAGCCTGACCCTGCCGGCGGCGCGCCCTGCGCCGCAGCCCGAAACGCCGCTGATCGAGGGCTCCTCCCTCGCCTCGGCTGCCCGCTAAGGACAGGAGACGCACATGGCCACAACCACCAGGGGTTCGGTCTTTCCGGGATGGTTCCTGGCGGGTGCCGCCGGCCTGATGGGGCTGGCCATCGTCTCGGCCGGTATCGGCCGATACCAGAAGGCGATCAACGGACCGGCGCCGATGCCGGCCGTGGTTGCCGAAGTCTCGATCCGGTTCGAGGCCCGGCCGGATGGCAGCATGCTGATCCGCCGCCTCCCGGATGACCGGGTGATCGAACACCTGCCCACCGATGGAAGCGGCTTCATGCGCGGCATCCAACGCAGCCTGAACCGCGACCGCGCCATGCGGCAGCTCGACCGGGACGCGCCCTACCGGCTGGTCAAGCGCGCCAATGGCCGCCACGCGGTCATCGACCCGCTCTCCGGCGAGCGAATCGAACTTGACGGCTTCGGCCCCAGCCACAGCCAGCATGTCGGCCGGCTGATTGACCAGGGACAAAGCCAGACCGGCCTTTCCACGCCTAGCCTGTCGAAAAACCAGAATTAAACGGAGGACACCGATGCAGCTTGGAACCCATTCCCCCCCCGACATCCATGCCCGCAGGTTCGATGTCGGCTGCACGATCCGCGTCTCGCATACTTTCGAGAGCCTGCATGCCCATGTCGAACTGGATGACAACGTGCCGATCTTCCCCGGCGACGAGGTCATCGTCCATGGCTCGCCGGTGAAGGTGCCCTATGGCGAGACCGCCGAAATCCGCCGGACGGCGACCGTCGTCCGGGCCGGTCCGATCGAGCGCCTGTGGACCAAGGCCACGGGCCGCCTCGAAATGATGGAACTGCTTGAATTCAGCTTCTCGGAAAGGACCCGGCTATGAGCGCGACCACCACACTCGATGTCCGCAATGCCCCGGCAATCGACACGACGGAAGCCACGCGGATCGCCCAGGCCGATACGGTCCTGACTCCCCGCTTTTACACAACCGATTTTGACGAGCTCGACAAGGTCGACGTCACGCCCGTCCGGGAGGAATGGGATGCGCTGCTCGCCGAGATGAAGAGCGACCCGAACAAGGGCCATTTCCAGCGCAATGCCGAGTGGAACTCGGACATGTCGCATCTCCAGGGCCAGCTGCGGAAGGAGATGATCGACTTCCTGATCAGCTCCTGCACGGCTGAATTCTCGGGATGCGTCCTCTATGCGGAAATGAAGAAGCGCGGAACCAACAAGGAAATCTGCGAACTCTTCAAGTATATGAGCCGCGATGAAGCCCGGCATGCCGGATTCATCAATGATGCCCTGAAGGATTTTGGCGTCGGCGTCGATCTCGGCTTCCTGACGAAGGCGAAGAAATATACGTATTTCAAACCGAAATACATCTACTACGCCACCTACCTCTCCGAGAAGATCGGGTATGCGCGCTATATCACGATCTTCCGGCACCTCGAGAAGCATCCGGAACTGCGCATCCATCCGATCTTCAAGTGGTTCGAGGAATGGTGCAATGACGAGTTCCGCCATGGCGAGGCCTTCTCGCTGCTGATGCGGGCCAACCCGCATCTGCTGCGCGGCTACAACAAGTACTGGATCCGGTTCTTCCTGCTCGCGGTCTTCGCGACGATGTATGTCCGGGATCACGCGCGGCCGGCCTTCCACAAGGCACTGGGCATCGATCCGAAGGAATATGGCATGCGCGTCTTCCGGGTGACGTCGGAGATTTCGCGCCAGTGCTTCCCGCTGGAGCTGGATATCGACCATCCCGCCTTCCGCAAGGGCCTCGACCGGCTGCTCGTGCTGAACGAGAAGATCGCCGATGCCGACGAGCAGGGCGGGGTGATCGGCAAGGTGAAGCGCTACGCGGCCATGGCCCAGATCGCGGCCACGATGGCGAAGCTCTACTTCCTCCCGGTCAAGTCGAACACGATCCCGGCCACCAGCCGGCTCTATCCGAGCTATTGAACCGGAACCGGCCATGGACGCGCTCGCCCTCCCGATCGTCATGACACTCTTCGTCTGGTGGTTCGCCACCGGCGCGGTGCTGTTCCTGACCGGGCTGCCACGCGCGACCTATGGCTGGAGCATGGCCATCGCCACGCTGGTCGGACTGGGCGGCCTCGCAGCCCTGTTCGCCAGCGCGCGCATGACGACGCCCGCCGGGGCCTATATCGCCTTTTTCGGTGCGATGGCCGTCTGGGCCTGGAACGAGATCGGCTTCCTGCTCGGGCATGTCACCGGCAGCCGCCGCACCCCCTCACCGCCCGGAATCCGGGGCTGGACGCGGTTCGTCGCGGCAACGCAGACGCTTATCCATCATGAATTGCTGATCCTCGCTTCGGCCCTCGCGATCGTCGCGGTGACCTGGGACGAGCCCAACCAGGTCGGCACGCGGCTCTTCCTCGTGCTCTGGCTGATGCGGCTCAGCACGAAATTCAACATCTTCCTCGGGGTGCCGAATGTGACGGTGGAATTCCTGCCGTCGCATCTCGCCTATCTCGCCACCTATTTCAGAAAACGGCCGATGAATGGGCTGTTTCCCTTCTCGGTCACGATCTCGACGCTGGTAACCGCCTGGCTGTGCCACAGCATGCTGGCTGCGCCGGCCGGCAGCTTCGAGGCGACGGGCCATGCCCTGATCGCGGCGCTGATGGCGCTGGCGGTGCTGGAACATTGGTTCCTTGTGATCCCCCTGCCTTTCGGCGAGCTCTGGTCCTGGGGTCTCGCCTCCCGTCCGCCGGTGCCGGAAGCACCGAAGCCGACCGAAGCCACGGAACGGGCCCCCGCCTGCCCCGTGCTTCTTGCCATAAGCCAGCCTGGAACGGCGCCCGCCGTTGCGCCGGAAACCTGGCCGAAGTCCCTAGTCTGTGGAGGAACCAGCCGATGAAATTCGAGACTTTCTTTCGCCGCGAGCTGGCCTCGCTCCGCAACGAGGGCCGTTACCGCGTTTTCGCCGATCTGGAACGCAAGGCCGGGCAATTCCCCCGGGCGATGTTCCACGGCCCGTCCGGCCCGCGCGAGGTCACGGTCTGGTGCTCGAACGATTATCTCGGCATGGGGCAGCACCCGGCGGTGCTGGAGGCCATGCACGAGGCGCTCGACACATGTGGCGCCGGTGCGGGTGGCACGCGCAACATCGCGGGTACCAATCATTACCATGTGATGATCGAGAAGGAGCTGGCCGCGCTCCACAACAAGGAAGCGGCGCTGCTCTTCAATTCGGGCTACATGTCGAACTGGGCCGCGATCAGCACCATCGCCTCGAAGCTGCCGGAATGCGTCATTCTCTCGGATGCGCTCAACCATGCCTCGATGATCGAGGGCATGCGCCACAGCCGGGCGAAGAAGATCGTCTTCGAGCACAACAACCCGGATGACCTGCGGCGGCACCTGCGCGCACTGGATCCGAAAGTGCCGAAATTCGTCCTGTTCGAATCCGTCTATTCGATGGATGGCGATGTCGCGCCGGTCCGCGAGATCGTGGAGGCGGCCGAGGATTACGGCGCTCTCACCTATATCGACGAGGTCCATTCCGTCGGGCTGTATGGCCCGGGCGGGGCAGGCATCGCCGCGCGGGACGGGATGAGCGACCGGATCGACATTGTCGAGGGCACGCTCGGCAAGGCCATCGGCGTGCTGGGCGGCTATATCGCCGGCTCGGCGGCCATGTGCGATTTCGTCCGCAGCTTCGCCTCCGGCTTCATCTTCTCGACGGCGCTGCCGCCAGCCATCGCCGCCGGCGCCCTGGCCAGTATCCGGCATCTCCGGAACAGCGATGCCGAGCGGATCGGCCATCAGGAGCGCGTGGCCCAGGTGCGGGCGGCGCTCGACGAGGCCGGCATTCCTCATATGCCGAATCCCAGCCATATCGTGCCGGTGATGGTGGGGGATGCAGCCCTGTGCAAGAAGCTCAGCGATGACCTGATCGAGCGCTTTGACATCTATGTGCAGCCGATCAACTACCCGACCGTACCGCGCGGGACCGAAAGGTTGCGGATCACACCGACCCCGTTGCATTCGGACGAGGATATCCGCAAGCTTGTGGAAGCGCTGTCCTCGATCTGGTCCATGGTCGGATTGAAACGGGCGGCGTGACATTCTGTCATCCAGTCGCCAGCCCGCCACGTATACCTGTCCATCGCGGGTGAGTGCCGCGAAACAAGCCGAGGAAATGCCATGAGAGCTCTTGTATTTTCGGTCGCTGCGCTTGCCCTGACGCCGTTCGCGGCCAAGGCCCAGGATGCCGAGGCCGGCGGGCGGGTCTTCGCCCAGTGCCGCACCTGCCACCAGATCGGTGAAAACGCGAAGAATGGCGTCGGTCCCCAGCTGAATGGCCTCTTCGGCCGGAAGGCGGGCTCAATCGAAGGCTATTCCTATTCCAATGCCTACAAGGCGCTCGACAAGGTATGGAGTGTCGAGAACTTCACGGTCTATATCAAGGATCCGCGCGGCGTGACGCCCGGTACCAAGATGGTCTATCCGGGCCTGAAGGACGAGACGCAGATCAAGAACCTGATCGCTTTCCTCAGCCAGTACGGCGCGGACGGGAAGAAGAAGTAAGCCCGCGGTCGACGCCCGCCTGGCGGGTTGTCGCACTCCGGTTGACGGACGGATGACGATCCGGCTCAATGGAAAACGAGCCGGATTTTCTTTTTTCTGTCGCAAACTTCAGACACGGCTAGGGGAAAAGTCAGGCTTGGTCGCCTTGGAACCGGATCGGGGGATTTGATGGAAAAGCTGAAGCAATTCGTCCAGGACAACCTGATTCTTTCGATGTTTGTGGTGAGCGTGATGACATCGGTCGTGACGGTCAGCGTGCTGACGCCCAGACAGGTTGTCGGCCCCGCCGGTCCGCAGGGGCCTGCCGGTCCGGCTGGACCTGCGGGCCCGGCCGGCGCACAAGGTCCTGCCGGAGTGCAGGGTCCTGCCGGAGCACAGGGCCCGGCCGGCGAGCGTGGTCCTGCTGGCGAACGTGGTCCTGCTGGCCCGCAAGGGCCTTCGGGAGATCGTGGCCCGGCTGGCGTTGCAGGGCCTGCAGGCCCTGCCGGGCCGCAAGGGCCTGCCGGAGAACGGGGTCCGCAGGGCGAGCGTGGTCCGGCCGGCGGCTGATCGCTGCTCAGGTCAGGGCGCCGCGCGCCTCGACGTTGGTCTGGCCCACAATCTCTTCGCCGCGAACGAAGACGAGGCTTCCAACGACATTGACGACCGGGCAGACATGGTTGGGAATGACCCGGACAATATCGCCCACTTTCGGCCGGTCATTGCAGCGCGAGAGGTCGAGGAAACCATGTTCCTCGGCGAAGCGGGCCAGTTCCGCCTCCGGATGCTCCAGAATATGGCCATAGCCTTTCAGGCCCCAGCCGGTATCCGTGGTGAAGACCTTCGACCCCGCATCGAGGATGCCGCGCTCCGGACCGCCGCGGCTGACGACGGTGGTATAGATCATCAACGCGCAATCCTCCTGACGGGCAAAGCCGGCCGCCATCATCATCCGGTCGTTGAAGATCGAGGTGCCGGCACGGTGCTCGGTCTGGCCATCGATGGTGCCGAGCGTGAGGAGGTTCGGCGTGCCGCCTGAAGACAGGGTTTCGAAGGTGATGCCGTGTTCGGCGAGCCCTTCCCGCACGGACTGCACAAAGGCATTGGTCGTGGCCGCGGCATCTTCCGGCGGATAGAGCATCAGCCCCTCAAAGACCAAACCGGGTGTCGCCACGATCTGCCGCGCGAGGGCGATGGCCTCGCCCGGCGTTTCGACACCGGCGCGCTTGCGCCCGGTATCCACCTCGACGCGGACGAAGAGCGGGCGTCCGGCCTGTGCCGCTGCCCGGCCGAGATTCTCGACCACGAGCGGGTTATCGGCCGCGACGCGCATCGTGACGCCCTGCATCAGCCGGGCAAGGCGGGCCATCTTCTCGTCGCCGAGGAGATTGTAGGAAATGAAGATGTCGTCGGCGCCGCCGGCCGCCATGGCCTCGGCCTCGCCGATCTTCTGGCAGGTGATGCCCTTCGCGCCGGCTTCGAGCTGCCTCTGCATCAGGTCGACGGATTTATGCGTCTTGATATGCGGCCGGTTGGCAATGCCCTTCGCATCGCATACCGCCTGCGCCTTGGCGATGTTCCGATCGACCACGTCGAGATCGACCACGAGTTGCGGCGTGCCGAATTCCTGCGTGATGCGCGACTTCAGATCGGCCATGGCTCAGCCTTTCACCAGCAGGATTGCCTCGATCTCCACCGCCATGCGGTTGGGCAGCGAGCCCATGCCCACGGCCGAGCGGGCATGGCGGCCGGCATCGCCCAGGACATCGACCAGAAGGTCGGAGCAGCCATTGATCACCTTGGGATGATCGGCGAAATCCGGCTCGGCATTGACCATGCCGAGCAGCTTCACCACGGCCTCGATGCGGGCAAGATCGCCCAAGGCGGCCTTCGCCACGGCCAGCAATTGCAGGCCGGTCAACCGGGCTTCCTGATAGGCCTCCTCGATCGAGATGTCGCGGCCGAGCCGGCCGGCGCGATAGGTGCCGTCGGGGCGCTTCGGGCCCTGCCCGGAGAGGTAGAGCAGATTGCCGGCGAAGCGGTAGGGCACGTAATTCGCCACCGGCACGGGCACGGGCGGCAGGACCAGGCCGAGGCTGGCGAGGCGCTGTTCGGGGGTCATGCCGTCACCTTCGGAAAGCGGCTCGAGCGCTTCGGATGCCACCATTTGCCCTTCAGCACCACGCCCTCGGAGACGATCTTCTGGTTGCCGATCAGATGTTCGCCGGTGACATCGACATAGTCGAACTTGCCCTCGCGCACGGTCAGGATGGTCGCATCGCCCAGCGCGCCGACCTTGAGTGAGCCATATTCCGGGCGCTTCAGCATCATGCCCGCATTCGCGGTCGAGGCTTTCACCACCTCGTAGAGGCTGACGCCGAGGCAGAGGAATTTCGACATCGTTGTCACCTGGTCAAAGGCCGGGCCGTTGATGCAGAGCTGGTGGACATCCGAGGAGATCGTATCCGGCATGAAGCCGTTGGCCAGCATGGCGCGCGTCGTCTTGAAGGCGAAGGAGCCCTTGCCATGGCCGATATCGAACAGGACGCCACGCTTGCGGGCCGCGAGCACAGCCGGCTTGACCGTACCCTGCGCCGTGGCGGGGGAGTTCGGGAAGGGCCGGAAGGCATGGGTCAGCACGTCACCGGGGCGGAGCATATCCAGCACCTCCTCGTAGGAGGGCGGCGGATGGTCGATATGGCACATCAGCGGCATGCCGACTTCCTCGGCCACCTGCAGGGCGATATTGAGCGGCGCGGTGCCCTGCTCGCCCGAGGCATGGAGGCCGACGCGGACCTTGATGCCGACGATGAGATCGCGGTTGGCATTGGCCACCTCGGCGCAGCCAATCGGGTTCATCATCCTGAGATCATGACTTTCCCCCACCATCACGCGCTTGTCGAAGCCGTAGATGCCGGCATGGCTGACATGGAGATAGGCGAGGATGCGGGCCTGGCTGTGCTCGATGACATGGGTGCGGAATCCGGGCCAGTTGCCCGGGCCGGCCGAGCCGGTATCAACCGACGTTGTCACCCCCGAAAGACGGCAGAATTCATCGGCATCGATGCCGAGCGAGGTGCCGCCCCAATAGACATGGGTGTGCATGTCAATCAGCCCGGGCGTGACGATATAGCCCGAGACATCGCGGATCTCCTTCGCGCCCTTCAGGTCCTTGCCGAAGCCGGACACCTTGCCGTCGGTGAAGGCGACATCGAGGATGCCGTCATGTTTCTGCGACGGGTCAATGACCCGGCCGCCTTTCAGGATCAGATCATGCATGGCGTCCTCCCTGGGTTGCGCCTGTCGGGAATGGTTTCTCGTCATGGCCAGCCCGGCCCGGCCATGACCTGATCGGCTCAGTCCGGCAGCACCGCGCCCTTGCGCTCGACAATCATCCGGTATTGCGCGGGTTCGCGGTGGCGGGCGAAATTGAAGGTGGAATTCCTGTAGCTCCGGCCAAGATCGAGATCGCAGCGCGCGACGACGAGTTCGTCCTCGCGCGTTACCGCCTGGGCGACGATCTCGCCGGTCGGCGCGATGATGCAGGAGCCGCCGATCATCTCGCAGCCTTCCTCGACGCCGCATTTCGCCACGCCGATGACCCAGCTGGCATTCTGGTAGGCGCCGGCCTGCATCACGAGATGGTTATGGAAGTCGCCGAGCCGGTCATGGTCAGGCGCCGGCGGGTTATGGACCGGCGTGTTGTAGCCAAGCAGGATCATTTCCACGCCCTGCAGGCCCATGACGCGATAGCTTTCCGGCCAGCGTCGGTCATTGCAGATCATCTGGCCAAACAGGCCGGAATGCAGGTCAGCGCCCGCCCGGACAACCGGCCAGGAGAGGTTGCCGACCTCGAAATAGCGCTTCTCCAGATGCTGGAAGGCGCGCCAGGGCTCATGCTCGGCATGGCCGGGCAGATGGATCTTGCGGTATTTCGCGACAATCCGGCCGTCCTTGCCGACAAGGATCTGCGTGTTGAAGCGGCGGGTCCGCCCCTCCTCCTCCGTAAGTTCGGCATAGCCGAGCGTGAAGGCGAGGCCGAGTTCGCGGGCGGTGGTAAAGAGCGGCGCGGTCTCGTTGGAGGGCATCTCGCGCTCGAAGAAGCTGTCGATCTCGGCCTGATCCTCCATGAACCAGCGCGGGAAGAAGGTGGTCAGCGCCAGTTCGGGGAAGGCAACGAGATCGCAGCCATTCCGGGCGGCCTCGCGCATCAGGGCCACCATCCGCGCGACGACATCGGCACGGCTGTGGCTGCGCTGGATCGCGCCGAGCTGGGCAGCGCCAATCGTGAGGACACGGCTCATCCCTCGACCTCCTCCGGCGTACGGCCGACAATCGCCGTGTAGACGACGGGATCTGTGGCCCCTTCCGTGCCATAGAACAGGATGCGGGATGTGGCGTCGATGCCGAGCGCTGCCCGCCATTCCGGATGGGCGCAGACCTGCCGGAACCCGGCCAGGCCGGCTACGCCGGATTCGCCGCCAACCACGCCTTCCTCGGCCAGCCGGCGCATGGCAGCCGCGGCATCGCCATCCGTGACGGTCATGAACGCATCGGCGCCGGGATCGAGGATCGTCCAGGCGAGAATCGAGGGCTCGCCACAGGCGAGGCCGGCAATGATCGTCTCGAGATCGCCGGTCACGTTGGTGATGGTGCCGGCCCGGGCGCTGGCGAGCAGGCAGGCGGCGTTTTCCGGCTCGACGACAACCATTTTCGGCCGCGCCGCGCCCAGTTTTTCCCAGCGATAGGAGAGCACCGCGGCGGCAATGCCGCCGACCCCGCCCTGCACGAAGACATGGGTCGGCCTGCCGCCCTGTTCCTCGACTTCCATCGCGAGCGTCGCATAGCCCTGCATCACATCCCGCGGGACATCCTCGTAGCCGGGCCAGGAGGTGTCGGAGACGATCTGCCAGCCGTTCCGGGCGGCAGCCTCGGCCGAGGCCCGTACCGAGGCATCATAGTTGAAGCCCTCGCGGACAACCTCGGCCCCATAGGAGCGGATAGCCTCCGCCCTGCCCTCGCTGACGCCCTCATGCACATAGATGACGGCGCGGATCCCGGCCCGCCGCGCGCCCCAGGCCACGGCCCGGCCGTGATTGCCATCGGTGGCGCAGGTGACGGTCAGCCCCTCGCGGCCGCGTTTGGCCACCAGCCGGTCCACCGCATAGGCGCCTCCAAGGGCCTTGAAGGAGCGCAGGGTGAAGCGCTTGCCCTCGTCCTTGTAGAGGATTTCGGCGACGCCGGCCTCCCGCGCGAGGGCGGGCAAGGTGCGAAGCGGCGTCGGCGCATAACCCTGCCAGCGGCGGATGGTCTCCCGCGCCTCCCGGGCTCCGGCCAGCGAGAGGATAGCCTGGAATTCCGGGCCGTAAGGGCGGGCCCGGTCGAGATGCGGGTTGGGCAGGAAGTCAGGCATCAGGGGTTCCGGACGGCTCTCCGGCCGCTTCGACAAAATGGCAGGCGGCGACATGGTGGTTGCCCACCTGGCGCAGGGCGGGTTCCTCGCTGCGGCAGCGATCGACCACGAAGGGGCAGCGCGTGTTGAACCGGCAGCCCTTGGGCGGGTTGATCGGGCTCGGCACGTCCCCCTTGAGGATGATGCGCTCGCGCCGGATTTCCGGGTCCGGCACCGGCACGGCCGAGAGCAGCGCCTTGGTATAGGGATGCTGCGGATTGGCGAAGATCGCCTCGCGCGGGCCCTTCTCGACGATCTTGCCGAGATACATCACCGCAACGCGATGCGTCATATGCTCGACGATGGCGAGATCATGGCTGATGAAGAGCAAAGCAAGGCCGAGTTCCTGCTGCAGGTCGCAGAGGAGGTTGACGATCTGCGCCTTGACCGAGACATCGAGCGCAGAGACGGCCTCGTCGCAGATGATGAGATCCGGCTCGGCTGCCAGGGCCCGGGCAATCCCGATCCGCTGGCGCTGACCGCCGGAAAACTCATGCGGCCAGCGATCGATCGCATCGGCCGGCAGGCCGACCTTCTCCATCAGGGCGCGCAGCCGGGCGTCGATCTCGGCCCGTGTCTTCAGCAGGCCGAAATTGGTGATCGGCTCGGCAAGGATATCGCGGACGCGCATCCGCGGGTTGAGCGAGGAGAACGGGTCCTGGAAGACCACCTGGATCCGCTGGCGCAGGGGCCGCAGCGCGGAGGGCGAGAGATCGTCGATGCGCTGGCCGTCCAGCACCACCTGGCCGGAGGTCAGGTCGAACAGGCGCAGGATCGCCTTGCCGACGGTGGATTTGCCGCAGCCGCTCTCGCCGACCAGCGACAGGGTCTCGCCCCTGGCGATCGAGAACGACACCCCGTCGACCGCGAAGACATGGCCGGTCACGCCGGACAGGATGCCGCCCCGGATGGGAAAATGCTTCTTGAGGTCGTTGACCGCGAGGATGGGCTGGTTCATGCGACCGAGGCCTCCCGTTCCGCGTGATGGCAGGCGACGATCTGCCCCGGTGCCTTCATCTCGAGCCCCGGCGCGATGCGGCCGCAGAGTTCGGTGACCTTGGGGCAGCGGCCGGCAAAGACGCAACCGTCAATGCGCTTCTTGAGGCTGGGCACCATGCCGGGAATCTCGGCAAGGCGCTGGAAACCCTGGCCGGAAAGCGAGGAACCCAGCTTCGGTACGGCGCCGAGCAGGCCCTGGGTATAGGGGTGCTTCGGCGAGCGGAAGAGCTGGCGGACCGGCGCTTCCTCGACCTTGCGGCCGGCATACATGACCACGACCTGATCGGCGACTTCGGCGACAACGCCGAGGTCATGCGTGATCAGCATGATGGCGGCACCGACGCGGGATTTGAGATCGCGCATCAGGTCGAGGATCTGCGCCTGGATCGTCACGTCGAGCGCGGTCGTGGGCTCGTCGGCGATGAGGAGCTTCGGCGAGCAGGCGAGCGCGATGGCGATCATCACACGCTGGCGCATGCCGCCGGAAAGCTGGTGGGGATATTCATGCACCCGCCGGCCGGGCTCCGGAATCCCGACCAGCTTGAGCATCTCGACCGCCTGGGCCAGGGCCTCGGCCTTCCCGAGGCCCTGATGGAGCCGCAGGCTTTCGGAAATCTGCCGGCCGATGGTCAGGACCGGGTTGAGGCTGGTCATCGGCTCCTGGAAGATCATCGAGATCTCGTTGCCGCGGATATGGCGCATTTCCTCCGGCGTGCAGTCGAGCAGGTTGCGCCCCTCGAAGCGGATCTGCCCGGCCATCTTGCCCGGCGGCTCGGGGATGAGCCGAAGGATGGACATGGCGGTGACGGATTTGCCGCAGCCGCTCTCGCCGACCACGGCGAGCGTCTGCCCCGCCTCGATGGAAAAGGACACGCCATCCACCGCGCGGTTGATGCCGTCCGGCGTGCGGAAATGCGTCTGGAGCTGGTCGATTTCGAGCAGGGCCATGATCAGAGCCTTTTCGCCATGCGCGGATCCAGCGCGTCCCGCAGGCCATCTCCGACAAGATTCACCGCCAGCACGGTCACCGACAGGAAGATGGCGGGGAAGACGATGATATGCGGCCGGACCTGCCAGAGCGTGCGGCCATCGGCCATGATGTTGCCCCAGGTCGGCACGGTCGGCGGGATGCCGGCCCCGATGAAGGAGAGGATCGCCTCGACGATCATCGCACTGGCGCAGATATAGGTGGCCTGCACGATCATCGGTGCCAGCGTGTTCGGCAGGATATGGCGGAAGATCAGCCGCGGCATCCGGGTGCCGGCCGCGATGGCGCCATCGACATAGGGCTGCTCGCGCAGGGTGAGGACCACGCCGCGGACCAGCCGTGCCACGCGCGGGATCTCGGCGATGGTGATCGCGATGATGACATTCTGCATCGAGCCGCGGGTCAGGGCCATCAGCGCGATGGCGAGCAGGATCGGCGGGATCGACATCATGCCGTCGATCATCCGCATGATCAGGCTGTCGGCCCAGCGGACCATGCCGGAGACGAGGCCGATCACGAGGCCGGCAATGGAAGCCAGAATCGCCACCGAGAAGCCGACCATCAGCGAGACACGGGTGCCATAAAGCACGCGGGAATAGATATCGCGGCCCAGCATGTCGGTGCCGAACCAGTATTGTTCCGAAGGCAGGCGGGTGCGCCGCGCGGGCGAAAGCGCGGTCGGATCCACCGTGCCGAGGAATGGCGCGAAGACGGCAAGGAAGACCATCAGCGCGAGCAGGAACAGGCCGAAGGCCATGGCCGGGTTGGTGCGGATGAAACCGAGCACGCCCTTGCGCGGCGTTCGGGCCGGCAGGATGTCCGGCAGGACAGGCGCCACGGCAAGGCGGGATTCATCGACAGGGGGAAGCGGTCCGGGCGGGGTCATGGCTCAGTACCGGATCCGCGGGTCAAGCAGGGTGTAGATGATGTCGACCACGAGATTGATGAGGACATAGACGAAGGAGAACATCAGCACGACACCCTGGATGACAGGATAGTCGCGGCGCAGGATGGCATCGACCGTCAGGCGGCCAAGACCGGGAATGGCGAAGACGCTTTCCGTCACCACCGCGCCGCCGATCAGCAGCGCGATGCCGATGCCGATCACCGTGACAACGGGGATCGCGGCATTCTTCAGCGCGTGGATGAAGAGGATACTCGGCTGCGCGAGGCCCTTCGAACGGGCCGTGCGGATGTAATCCTGCTGCAGCACCTCCAGCATCGAGGCGCGGGTGATGCGGGCGATCAGCGCGATATAGACCATGCCGAGCGTGACGGCCGGCAGGACGAGGTTTTCCAGCCAGGGGCCGAACCCGGCCGAAAGCGGCGTGTAGCCCTGCACGGGGAACCAGTCGAGTTTGAGGGCAAACACATAGGCCAGCAGGTAGCCGACCACGAAGACCGGCACCGAGAAGCCGAACACGGCAAAGGCCATGGCGACGCGGTCGATCCAGGTATTGGCCTTCCAGGCGGCGATGACGCCCATCGGCACGGCGATGAGAATCGCGAAGAGCAACGTCACCACCATGAGGCTGACCGTGGGCTCGATCCTTTGGGCGATAAGCTGCGTCACCGGCAGCGAGGTGAAGATCGACGTGCCGAGATCGCCCTGCAATACGCGGAACAGCCATTCGGCAAAGCGCACCAGATAGGGCCTGTCGAGGCCGAGGCCGGCGCGGATGCGCTCGACATCGGCGGGGCTCGCCTGATCGCCGGCAATGACGGCGGCCGGATCGCCCGGCGCGATATACAGCAGGGAAAAGACGAACAGCGCGACAAATCCCATGACGGGAATTGTCGCGATGATCCGCCGGACGATGAACGCAAGCATCGGCGATTAGATCCTCGCAACGGAGAAGGAGCCGAAGCGCGGACCCTGCCCTTGCGGGCAAGAAGGATCCGCGCTTCCCCGTACCTGTCGGCCTCAGGCCTTGGAGACGCCCCAGAAGAAGGGCAGCGGCCCCTTGGTCACGCCCGTCACGTTCTTCCGCCAGGCCTGGTAGGTCAGGAAGAAGCCGGTGGGCGCGAAGACGACATCCTCGAGCGCGGCCTTGTTGAGGCGGGCGATCGCGGCCTTTTCGTCATCGAGCGACGAGGCCTCGAACCAGTTCTCGACTTCCTTCTCGACACCCGGGCTGTTCGGCCAGCCGAACCACGCCTTGTCGCCGCTGCCACGAACGGCGGTGTAGGGCGCGGGGTTGATGCAATCCGCACCGGCATGCCAGGTGTGGAACATGTTCCAGCCGCCCTGACCGGGCGGGGTCTTCTGGGCGCGGCGCGCGCCGACCGTGCCCCAGTCCGTGGCAACGAAATCGACATTCATGCCCATCTTCTTGAGAAGGTCGGCCGTGACCTCGCCCATCGCCTTGAGAACCGGCAGGTCCTGCGCGACCACGCAGGTCACCGGCTGGTTGCTGTACCCGCCTTCCTGCAGGAGCTTCTTGGCCGCATCGAGCGACCGCATCTTCAGGATCTCGCCGCCGGATTCGGTGTAGAGCGGCGTGCCCGGGGTGAAGAAGCCCGGCAGCGGCTTCCAGAGGTTGTTGTCGTCGCCGACAATCGCCCGCATGTAATCTTCCTGGTTCATCGCCGCGAGCACGGCGCGCCGGATCTTCACATTGTCGAAGGGCGGATGCAGGTGGTTCATGCGGAAAGCGCCGATATTGCCGAGCGGATCGGCGATATCGACATTGATGTTCCGGTTGGCCTTGAGCACGGGCACGAGGTCGGAGAGCGGGTTTTCCCACCAGTCCACCTCGCCGTTCTGCAGGGCGGCCGAAGCCGTCGCCGGATCGGGCATGATCACCCATTCGATCCGGTCGACCATGATGCGCTTGCCGCCGGCCAGCCAGGAGGCCTTCTCGTCACGCGGCTTGTAATCGGCAAACTTTTCGAACACCGCCTTGGCGCCGGGAACCCATTCGTTGCGGACAAAGCGCATCGGGCCGGAGCCGACAAATTCGGTGATCTGCTGGAACGGATCGGTCTTGGCGATGCGCTCCGGCATGATGAAGGTGCAGGGCGAGTTGTTCTTGCCCAGTGCCAGAAGCATCTTCGGATAGGGCTTCTTCAGCGACCAGCGGAAGGTCAGGTCATCAACCGCGACCAGCTCGTTCTGGAGCGCGCGGATCATCAGGCCCATCGGGTCGCGGGCCGACCAGCGCACGAGGCTCTGCACCGCATCCTTGGCGAGGACGGGCGAACCGTCATGGAATTTCATGCCCGAACGCAGCTTGAAGGTCCAGACGAGGCCATCCGGCGAGACAGTTTCGCTCTCGACCATCTGGCGCTTCGGCGTCAGCGTCTCATCGACACCGTAGAGCGTATCCCAGACGAGCGCCGCCGCATTGCGGACGACATATTGCGTTCCCCAGATCGGGTCGAAATTGGCGAGGTTGGCCTGCGGCACGAAGCGCAGGGTGCGCGCATTGGCACCCTGCGAGAGCGCGGGCGCGGGAAGCCCGCCGCTGGCCGCTGCCAGCATCACCCCGCCTGCCGATTTCACGAATGTCCTGCGATCCATTGACTCACTCCCAGTGCGGTCCACCCCGCCGGCACGCGGATGTGCCGGTCGTTTTCGTGGCAATGTGTTTCCCGGTCGCAAACCGCGTGCCAAGCCATTGCCTTGGTATACAGTGTTCCACCGATTATCCGGGCTGGCAAGCTTCAGTGATCACAGATTGTGCAGACCCCGCGGGAGTTGCGGAAACGGGCTCGCCGCCTCGAAGGCGCGGGCAGCCCGCAGCACCGTAAGATCATCGCCATAAGCCCCGATGATCTGCAATCCGACCGGCATTCCGCCGGAAGTCAGGCCTGCCGGAACGGAGATCGCCGGCTGCTGGGTCAGGTTGAACGGATAGGTGAAGGGGCTCCAGTTGGTCCAGATGTCGCCATAGCGCCCATGCCCCGGGGTGAGGCGGCCTGCCTCGAAAGCGGGCAGCGGCATGGTCGGCGAGATCAGCAGGTCGAAGCGCTGGTGGAACCGCGCCATGGTCTCTGCCAGTGCGTTCCGCTTGTAGAGCAGCGCCTCGACATAGGTCGCGGCATCCAGCCGGGCGCCGGCCTCGGCCGAGGCGACGAGGCCAGGGTCCATCCGCGCGCGATCCGCCGGCGGAATGCCGGCCAGCGCAAGGGCCGCGCCAGCATTCCAGAGGGTCAGCAGCATTTCGACCGGATCAGTGAAGCCGGGATCGACCTGCTCGACATAGGCGCCCAGAGCCTCGAATGTCCGCGCCGCCGCAGCAACCTGCCGCGCGACATCGGGATCAACCTCGACATTCTGGCCAAGAGCCGGGGAATAGGCGATGCGCAGCCCGTGCACCCCATCCTCGAGGCCCCGCCCCCATTCCAGCGGCGGCAAGGTCGCCATCATGTCGCGCGGGTCAGGCCGGGCGATCACCGCCATGGCCTGCACCGTTTCCTCCACCGTGCGGGTCAAGGGGCCGAGATGGGCGAGCACACCCATGACCGAGATCGGCGCAGCGGCCACGCGGCCATAGGTCGATTTGATGCCTACAAGCCCGGTAAAGGCGGCGGGAATGCGCACGGAGCCGGCGCCATCGGTCCCGATATGGATGCGGCCGATCCCGAGAATGGCGGCGGCCGCGGCCCCCGCCGAGGAACCGCCTGTCGTGCAGGCCGGATTCCACGGATTGCGGGTAATGCCGGTGAGCGGCGAATCGCTCGTACCCTTCCAGCCGAATTCGGGCATTGTGGTCTTGCCGAGGATCACCGCGCCGGCATCGCGCAGGCGCGCCGTGACCGGGGCGTCGAGCGCCGCCGGCACAGCCGGCACCACCGCCGAGCCCTTGCGCGTCGGCCAGCCGGCGACGTCGATATTGTCCTTGATCGTCACAGGCACGCCATCCAGGGCGGAGAGCGGCGTCCCCTCGCGCCACCGCGCTGCCGAGGCCGAGGCCATGGCAAAGGTCACGTCGGGCTCGACATGGCAGAAGGCGTTGTAGGCCTCCTGATGGCGCTCGATTGCAGCGAGCCCGGCTTGCGCCACGTCGACCGGCGAAAGGCGGCGGCTGCGATAGGCTTCCGCCAGGGCCGAAGCGGTAAGTTCGCTCAGGTCAGACATTCCGGTGCTCCCTGTCACGCCATTGCAGCGTCGTAGGCGACTTGCAGGAGGACATTCGCCCCGGCCACGAGATCGGCATCGGTGGAGAATTCCCTCGGGTTATGCGAAAGCCCCCCGATCGAAGGGATGAAGATCATGCCGGTCGGACACAGGGCGGCCATGATCTGGGCATCGTGGCCGGCGCCGGAAATGATCCGCCGGCAGGTCAGGCCGAGCGCGCCGGCCGCCTGCTCGACCTTGCCGATCATCGCCGGATCGAAGGGCGTTGGCGGGAAGCGGGCGAGATCGCGGATCGCCAGAGTCAGCCCCGCCTTTTCCGCCGCACGGGCCGCGAAATGGCGGATGGCCTGTTCGGCGGTATCGAGCAACGCCTGATCCGGGTTGCGGAGGTCCAGCGTGCAGACCACCTGTTCGGGCACGACATTGACATTGCCGGGCAGCATCCGGACGAAGCCCATATTGGCGAGGAGATCCGGCACGGCCTGCGTCTGCTCATGGGCGAAGACATTGATCCGCGCGGCCAGAAGCCCGGCATCGCGGCGATACTTCATCGGCGTGGTGCCGCCATGGCGCGGCTCGCCACCAATCGTGAATTCGAGCCAGGTAATGCCCTGCACCCCGGTCACCACGCCGATCTGCAGCGCCTCCTGTTCGAGGACAGGACCCTGCTCGATATGCAGTTCGAAATAGGCCCTCGCGGCAAGAAAGCCCGGGACTTCCGGCCCGGCATAGCCGATCCGGCCGAGTTCGGCGCCGAGAACGGCACCGTCGGCATCCCGCTGCCCGAGCGCCTCCGCCAGCGACAGGCCACCGCCCCAGACGAAGGAGCCGAGCATGTCCGGCTGGAACCGGGCGCCCTCCTCGTTGGTGAAGGCGATCACAGCCATCGGGTGGCGCGGCGTGATCCCTGCCTCCCGCAGGGTGGCCAGAACCTCCAGCCCGGCGACGACCCCGAGCGCGCCGTCATATCTGCCTCCGGTTGCAACCGTATCGATATGCGAGCCGAGGATCACTGCCGGGCCGGGCTCGGCACCGGGAAGGATGCCGACAATATTGCCAATCGCATCGATCCGCACATCGAGATCGAGACTGCGCATCCGGGCGACCAGCCAGTCGCGGCCGGCGCGGTCCTCGTCGGACAGGGCGAGGCGCCGGCAGCCGCCTTCGGGCGTGGCGCCGATTTCCGCGAGCGCGGCCAGCCGCGACAGCAGGCGCGGTCCGTCGATCCGCAAATTGGACGTCATGGTTCCTAGCCTCCGGACGCGACGCGGGCATGTGCCGCAAGCCTAATCGAGCAGGATGGCGCCTCGCCAGTGGAAAGGCATGCGGGCCGGGAAAATTCCGGCGAGCCCGAATCAAGGCGGCCGTCCTGCAGACGGGCCCTGCGGATCAACTCATCGATTTCGAAGGGAAAATCTCGTGGCGCGCCCTACGGGAATCGAACCCGTCTTTACAACGTGAAAGGCTGTCGTCCTAACCGATAGACGAAGGGCGCCCGCGAGAGCCGGTCTAATAGCGAGGTTCGCGCGGTGGGGCAAGCACCCGATTGCAGTTTTCGTGAAAAACCTTTCGGCCCGAATCCGGGGCGGGGCGGAAACGCCCCTTGCACCGGGCGTGGCTTCGTGTTTTGCCCTGCGGAACTGACAGGATCGACACGCCGTGACCCCTCCCTCCCCGCCTGACCGGACCCTTGCCGGGATCGGCTTCATGCTCGTGGCCATGTTCGCCTTCTCGTTGAATGACGTGATGGGGAAATGGCTCGTTGCCACCTACGGGGTGGCGCAGCTGCTGCTGATTCGCTCCTTCGCGGGGGCGCTGATGCTGGCCCCTGCTGTCTACCGGACCGGGTGGCGCGTGGTCGCCTTTCCCGAACGGCCCTGGCTGCATTTCCTCAGGGCCTTCTGCTCGACAGCTGAGGTCGCCTTTTTCTACTGGGCCGTCATCTACCTGCCGCTGGCCAATGCGGTGGCCTTCTATCTCGCCGGGCCGATCTTCGTCACGCTCATGGCGGTGCTCTTCCTCAAGGAGCAGGTGGGCTGGCGGCGCTGGACTGCCGTGAGCCTCGGCTTTGTCGGCGTGCTGATCGCCGTCAATCCGACAGGCGATGGCATGGGCTGGCCGGCGCTGATTGCCCTTGCCGGCACCATTCTTTTTGCCGCGCTCAACATCCTGACGCGGAAGCTCGCGGGCACGAACGAGGTGACGCTGGTGTCCTGGCAGGTGGCGAGCGCCCTGCTGTTCGGGCTGGTCGTGGCGCCGTTCCGCTGGGTGCCGCCGTCGCTGTTCGATTTCCTCGCGCTCATGCTGCTCGGAATCGTGGCCAATCTCGCCCATATGGGCGTGAACCGCGCCCTGCGTTATGCCCCTGCGGCCGTGGTGGTGCCCTACCAGTACACGCTGATCGTCTGGGCCGTGCTGCTCGGCTGGCTCTTCTTCGGCGACTGGCCGGCTTTGCATGTCTTTGTCGGCTCGGCCATCATCGTCGCGGCGGGACTCTACATCTTCCTGCGCGAACAGGTCCGCGCACGGGAAAAGGCCCGAGCGGAAGCCTAGCCCGCCGGGGCGAAATCGACCAGCCGCGCGCTGACGCGGGGCCGGCCGCCCCACATGTCACGCGAGACCGAGACGGCGGCATGGATCTTCCGGCCCCGATGGGCCTGCAACGCCTCGCCGAGGGGCCGTCCGCCGGCCCGGAAGGCCATGGCCTCGAGCCGGGCACCGCCCTGGCTGGCCAGCGTGATCCGGAGATGGCCGTTCCGCAATTCACGCAGGTCCAGCAGGGAATGGGCCGGCAACGCGAAAATCGGCTCGGGATTGCCCTGGCCGAACGGGCCGGCCCGCTGGATCTCGGCGACGAATTCCGGCGTCAGGCTCTCGGCGGTCAGCGCGGCATCGAGGCGCAGGAAATCCGCCTCGCGCGAGGCGGCGACGGCGGCAGCGAGTCGCTCCTCCAGAAAGGCGCCGAAAGCCGACAGACCGGATTCCTCAAGCGTGATGCCCGCGGCCATGGCATGACCACCGCCTTTGCGGGCGAGCCCTGATTCCACCGCGAGGCGCACGGCTGCGCCAAGATCGACCCCGGCAATCGACCGGCCCGACCCGGTCAGCAGGCCCGGATCACCCGGGGCGAAGGCGAAAGCCGGGCGCTGGAAGCGTTCCTTCAGCCGGCCGGCGACGATGCCGACAATGCCGGGATGCCAGCGTTCGCCGGCCACGACCAGCACGGCCCTGGCCTCGCCTTCCAGCCCGGCGAGGCGGATCGCCTCATCCTCGGCCTCGGCGAGCATGGCCTCCTCGACCGCCTGGCGCTCGCGGTTGAGATGATCGAGCTGGGTCGCGATGCGGGCCGCCTCGTCGCGATCCTCGCTCATCAGCAGCCGCGCGCCGAGCGCGGCATCGCCGATCCGGCCGCCGGCATTGATGCGCGGGCCGAGGAGATAGCCGAGATGCCAGGCCTCGGGCTCGGCATCGAGGCGCGAGACATCAGCCAAGGCAACGAGGCCTGGCCGCTCGCGGGCGCGCATGATCTTCAGCCCCTGCGCCACATAGGCCCGGTTGAGGCCGGTCAGCGGCACCACATCCGCCACCGTGGCGAGGGCGACGAGATCGAGCTGGCTCATCAGCTCCGGCAGGGCATGGCGGGAGCCGCGCAGCTGCCGGTTCAGGCCGACCAGAACGAGAAACACCACGCCCGCCGCGCAGAGATGGCCGAGGCCGGAGAGATCATCCAACCGGTTCGGATTCACGAGGGCATGGACCCCGGGCAACGTTTCGGGCGCCTGGTGATGGTCGAGCACCAGCACATCCATGCCGATCGCCCCGGCCTCGGCCAGCGGAGCATGGCCGGACGTGCCGCAATCGACGCAGACCAGCAGCGTCGCGCCGCGCCCGCGCAACTGGCGGATCGCCTCGGCATTCGGGCCGTAGCCTTCCGTCAGCCGGTCGGGGATATGGATCAGCGGGTCGAGCCCGGCATGGCGCAGGGCGTGGCCGAGCAAGGCCGCCGAGCAGGCGCCGTCGACATCGTAATCCCCGAAGATCGCGACGCGCTCGCCGGTCTCGATGGCGCGGGCCAGACGAAGCACGGCCGTGTCGAGATCGAGCACAGTCGAGGGGTCGGGCAGCCAGTCCCGCAGGCGTGGCTCCAGCCGGCGTGCGGCATCCTCCAACGTGGCGCCGCGCCCCGCCAGCAGGCGGGCGAGGATGGCCGGCACATCCAGTTGGCGGCTGATCATCTCCGCCTCGCGTGCGGCGGCCTCGTCGAGCCGGTCGGCCCAGCGGCGACCGAGGACCGAGCGCGAGACCCCGAGATAGGCGGCCTTGTCCATGCTCAGAAATTGTGGCGGTAGACGATGAAGCCCGAGCGCTCCGCCACCTTGTTGTAGAGCACCTGCGCCACCGCGTTGGATTCATGCGTCTGCCAGTAGACGCGGTAGCAATCCATCGCCTTCGCCTCGCGGTAGACATGTTCGATCAATGCCCGCGCCACGCCCTTGCCGCGCGCCGCTTCCACCGTGAACAGGTCCTGAAGGTAGCATGTCGACTGCACGCTCCAGGTGGTGCGGTGGATGACGCATTGCACGATGCCGAGCAGGGATTCGCCCTCGAAGGCGCCCCAGACATGCATCGGCTCGGCCGGGTTCATCAACCGCGACCATGTGGTCTCGGTCACCTCGGCTGGCAGGCTGGCCTTGTAGAAAGTGAGATAGCCCTGCCAGAGCGGCTCCCAGCGGGCGCGGTCGGCAGGCAGGAGGGGACGGATGTTGAGCGACATCAGCGCTTTCCTTTCAGCATTCCCCTCTGGCCAGACCATGCGAGAAACGAACACCGCTGTCCAGCAACCGGAGCATCAATCCAGATAGAACTTGTCCAGCTGGCGATGCTCGCCGGCGATGCGGCGCACCGTGCCGGTCAGCGAGCGATAGACGATGGTCTCGGTCTCGATGATGTTGCCCGAGAATTTCACGCCCTTGAGCAAGGCGCCATCCGTGACACCGGTGGCAGCGACCACGACATCGCCGGAGGCAAGTTCGTGCAGCTCATACTTCTTTTTCGGATCCTTGATGCCCATCGTGGCGGCGCGGGCCACCTTTTCCGGGGTATCGAGGATCAGCCGGCCCTGCATCTGGCCGCCAACGCAACGGAGCGCACCGGCCGCGAGCACGCCTTCCGGCGCGCCGCCGATGCCGAGATAGATGTCGATGCCGGTCTTCGCGGTTTCGGCGCACTGGATCACGCCGACCACATCGCCGTCGGTGATGAGGCGGATCGAGCAGCCAATCGCGCGCAGCCGGGCGATCAGCTCCGCATGGCGCGGCCGGTCCATGACCAGCGCCGTGATCTCGCCGGCCGGGACGCCCTTGGCCTTGGCGAGCGCCATGATGTTGTCTTCCGGCGAGGCGTCGAGATCGACGATGCCCTTGGGATAGCCCGGGCCGATGGCGATCTTGTCCATATACACGTCTGGCGCGTAGAGCAGCGTGCCGGCCTGGGCCATCGCCATCACGGCGATCGAGCCCGGCATGTCCTTGGCGCAGAGCGTCGTGCCTTCGAGCGGATCGACGGCGATATCGACCTTCGGGCCCTTGGTCGTGCCGACCTTCTCGCCGATGAAGAGCATCGGCGCCTCGTCGCGCTCGCCCTCGCCGATGACGATGGTGCCGTCGATCGGCAGGCGGTTCAGCTCGCGCCGCATCGCATCGACCGCCGCCTGGTCCGCCGCCTTCTCGTTGCCGCGCCCGCGCAGCTTGGCCGAGGCCACCGCCGCCCGCTCCGTCACGCGGACGAGTTCCATCGTGAGGATGCGTTCGATGATTTTGTCTTCCGAAACGACGAGATCGACCATGGGGCAGCCTTGTGGTTCTTGGTTATGAATGCAGGAGGAAGCGTGGCGCGGCTTCTAGCAGGGCCGCGCGCCTTCGTCACCCTCTTGCTACCGCTCGATGCGGATCACCTGCGGCGGGCCGTCGAGCACGCCATCCTCGGCGATGGCCGCCACCGCGTTGCGGATCAGCAGTTCCGTGGTGGCATAGGTGATCAGGATCACCGGCACCGAGCCATTGGCGGTGCGCCGGGCATCGCGCCCCTTTTGCAGGATGGATTCGAGGCTGATGCCGCGCTCGGCCATCCGCGTCGCGATGATCGCGGCGGCGCCCGGCCGGTCCATGACCTGCAAGCGGATATAATAGCCGCCCTCATGGCGCTGCATCGGCGCGCGGATGGGCTTGTCGAGTTCGTTCGAGGGCCGGCCGAACGTGGCCACGCGGTTGCCGCGGGCGAGATCGACGATATCGCCCACCACGGCGGAGGCCGTTGCGCCGCCGCCGGCCCCGGGGCCGACCAGCGTGATCGTGCCGACGGGATCGGCATCGATAGCGACGGCGTTGGTGACACCCATCACGCCGGCAAGCTGGCTCGACCGCGAGACCATGGTCGGGTGGACGCGTTGCTCGATCCCCGCGCCGGTGCGTTCGGCCACGCCGAGCAGCTTGATGCGGAAGCCGAGTTCCTCGGCCATTTCGAGATCGAGCGGGGTGACGCCGGAAATGCCCTCGACATAAACGGCATCGCCATCGACCTCGGTGCCGAAGGCCAGGGCCGTCAGCAGGGCGAGCTTGTGGGCCGTGTCATAGCCCTCGATATCGAAGGTCGGATCCGCCTCGGCATAGCCGAGTTCCTGCGCGGCCTTCAGGCATTGCTGGAAATCCAGCCCCTCGGCTTCCATGCGGCTGAGGATGTAGTTGCAGGTGCCGTTGAGGATGCCCGAGACGCGGCGGATATTGTTGCCGACAAGAGCCTCGCGCAGGGCCTTGATTACCGGGATGCCGCCGGCCGCGGCCGCCTCGAAGGCGATGGTTGTGCCATGGCTTTCGGCGCGGCGGGCCAGGTCGGGGCCGTGCTTGGCGAGGAGCGCCTTGTTGGCGGTGACAACAGCCGTGCCATGATCCAGAGCGGCCTCGACCATCGCCCGGGCCGTGCCCTCTGACCCGCCCATCAGCTCGACGACGATGTCGATATCGTGGCGGCAGGCCATCTCGACCGGATCATCGTACCAGACCATGCCCGACAGATCGATGCCGCGATCCTTGGCCCGGTCGCGCGCGCTCACGGCCGTCACCACAATCGGGCGGCCGGCGCGCCCGGCGAGTTCGTTGGCAGCATTGGCGAGAATGCGGATCGTGGCGGCACCGACCGTCCCGAGCCCGGCAATGCCGATCCTGAGTGCGTCTGCCATGGCCTGCTCCTTCACCGTCGATTCCCGTGCAATCCGGCTTGGCTTCTAGAACAGGAACGGAAATGGCGGAACCCGCTTTCTTCCGCGAGGCCGGCCCCGGAGCGCTTTCCTGTGGTCAGGACAGGCGCTCAGCCCATCGTGATCACGATGCTGCCGGTCTTGTGGCCGCCATCGATCAGGGCATGCGCCTCGCCGATCCGCTCCAGCGGGACGCGGGCGCCGATGGCCGGGCGAAGGCGACCGGCTTCCGCATGCGCCATGACGCGGGCCAGGCCTTCGGCCTCATCGGGCACCATGCCGCCCACGACAACACGGCCGGTCAGGGCCTTGAGCATGGGCAGGGCGAGCAAATCCCAGAGCGAGGCCGACGCAACAACCAGCGTGCCCCCGGGCCGGGCAAGCCGGGCCGCCTGCCGCGCGGGCATGGCGCCGACCGTGTCCACCACGAGATCAAAGACGCCTTCATGCGCGGAAAACCAGTCCGGGCTGCGGTAGTCGATCACGCCGCCGGCCCCATGGGACTGCACCCAGTTTGCCTTGCCCGCACTGCAGCAGGCGGTCACCGTTGCGCCGGCGGCGCGGGCGAGGTGCATCGCGGCGACGCCAACAGCTCCGCCGGCGCCGATCACCAGCACCGTCTCGCCGGGGGTGACCGGGGCCTTTTCCTCAAGGAAGTACCGCGCTGTCATGCCGCCGAAGATCACCGCAGCCGCTTCTTCGAAGCCCAGGGCCGCCGGCTTGGCGGCGATCGCCTTCCGCTCGGCAATCACGCGGTACCCGGCATGGCATCCTTGCGCGGCGCCGGTGCTGGCGACCACCGCATCGCCGGGGCGGAACCGGCTGGTTCCGGGACCGACCGCCTCGACGACCCCCGCCAGAGCCGTGCCGAGGATCGGCTGGCGCGGGCGGCGGAAGCCGAAGGCCAGCCGCGCCATGGGCCCGAAGCCGGGCGGCATGTCGAGCGCGCGGATGCGCCGGTCGGCGGAATCCAGCGTACTCGCATGGATGCGCACCAGCACCTCGCCGTTCCCGGGCACAGGCCGCGGGACTTCCGCGACACGAACGGCCGAGGCATCGCCGAACCGCTCGCACAGGGCGGCGCGCATCATCGGAAGATCGCTCATCTCCGGCTCAGATATTCGGCCGGGCGCTGAGCTGCTTCTTCAGTTCCTGCGTCATCTCGCCGAGCTTGCGCTCGACCTCGACGCGCTTGCGACGGCCCTCGTCCTGCACTTTCAGCACGCCGGTGATCGTGTCGATCAGGTCGCGGTTGGTCTTTTCCAGCGTCTCGATATCGATGATGCCGCGCTGCGACTGCCGCTCGATCTCGATCGCCTGCGTCTTCATCATTTCCGAGGCCTGCTTGAGCATCTCGTTGGTCGCATCGGTGACGGTCTTCTGCATTTCCAGCGCGGAATTCTGGCGCGAGAGACCGAGCAGAAGGATCATCTTCTGCTTCCAGACCGGGATGGTGAGCTGGGTCGTAGCCTGCAGGTTCTCGATCAGGGTTTCGTCACCGGCCTGCACGATGCGGATCTGCGGCAATTGCTGGAAGCCGATCTGGCGCGCCTGCTGGAGATACATCACCCGCTTTTCCAGCCGGTCCAAAGCCTGCAAGGCATCCTGGTAGGCCTGCGCGGCCATCAGCCCCTCGGTCGTATTGGCCTTGGCATCGGCCTCGGCCTTCAGCTCGGCCAGCCGGCCCTTGCGGAACTCCTCGCCATAGGCCTTGCCGGCCTCGATATAGACATCGAGTTCGGCAATGGCGGTCTTCGTCTGCTCGTGCAGCTCGTCGAGCATGGCGATGTCGCTGCGGAGTGTCTCCTTGTGGCGATCGAGCTCGATCGTCACGCGGTCGACCTGCCCGGCCACATCCTCGAACCGCTCCTTGAAGCGGCGCACGCGCGCCTCCATGCTGGTGAAGAGCCGCTGGAACCAGTTCAGCTTGCCGATGGCCGCCGGATCGAGCCCGCGCGCCTTGGCAAGAATGTCGGAGAGCAATTCGCCGGTCTTGCCCATTTCCTTGTTGCGGGTTTCCGCCAGGATCCGGTCGGCGAAGTCGGAGACCTGCCGCTGGGCGGCATCGCCATAGGTCACGATCTGCGAGCGATCCTCGATATTGAGCTCCTGCCGCGCCCGGTCGACGGCAGCCTTGTCAAGCTGGATCGAGGGCAGATGGGCCTGGGCCCGGAGCTGGTCGGTATCGGACATGGATCGCTTCCTCTTCTGCCCGCCAACGCCATCTGGGGCGGCAGGTCGCGCGTAAGGTAAGGATGCGACGGGCCGATGTCAGGGGGCCGTGCAACATTTCGTTGCACCGGCGCCGGCGGAAAGGTGCGCAATCGCACATTGGCAGGCCCGCGCTTTGGGTATGGGATGTCACCGAATGAAGAGGAAGGCCCATGCCCGCGAGATCGCCCGTCACATCCCTGGGCTGCGCCTTTGCTGCCGTGGCGATGCTGGCCTTGCCGACAATGGCGAGCCCCGCCGCCTGCGACGCGATCCAGAACGGCTTCAATGCCGTGGCCAGCGTGCCCGGCTACCGGCAGGTGGTTGAACTCGGCCGGACCGGCGAGCGGATGGAAGGCGTCGTGATCGGCGAGACGGTCTATATGCGCGTCAATGACCGCTGGACGCGCATGCGCCTCAAGGCCGGCGGGCGCAAGGGCATGCTGAACCAGATCCTGTCCCTGTCCTCGATCACGGATTGCCGGGAGGTGCGGTCGGAAACGCTGCCTTCCGGCCTGAGAGCCACGGTGTACGAATACATGATGACGCCGCCGCGCAATATGCCGGGCGTTCCGGACAAGCCGATGCGCAATCTGGTCTGGATCGGCATCGAGGATGGTCTCGTCCATCGCCAGGTGAGCGAGGATACCTCCCTGCACCTTGCCTATGACCGCGTGGTCCCGCCGATCCCGTAAGGGTGGGCTTTTCTCCTCACGGCGCGCGCAGGAAGAAGCCCTGCTCTTCGGAGAAGTCGAGAATTTTTCCGGCGAAATGCCGTGCATCGGGCTCTGTGGTGAAGAAGATGACCTCGAGCCCGCACAGCATCTGGATATGCCGTTCAATCTCCGGACGCATGCTCTTCAAATAAAACGAAATCATCGGCATTTGCCGCTTTCTCCCGTTATTGTAATGAACATAAGCCCACCCAACGGAGACGATGTCTGGCTCTTCGGAAGGGAAATCCTTGATCCAAGCCTGACGAAGTTTTTCGATTTCAAGGATAGTCCTTCGAGAGAATGTAAAATTTATCTGTGGGCATTCATCGTAGGACGGCATAGCAATTCTCAATCAATTTCCAAATAACAATGCATTTTTAAATCGTTCAACGATAGACGATCTTATCGCCTTCCATTTCAAACTCTCCGCCTTCGATCCAGTTTTTACTGGGCGGCAAGCAAACAATAAATCCAAACTGATCGTCAGGGCATCGAAAAGGAAATCGCGTCAACTGTTCCCGTTTTATACACCCCAGCCCGTATTTTGCTGGTTCAGTTCGGAACAATTGGCCGGTCTTGTTATCCGTGACCGTACCCCCCAAACTCCACGCCACCAGTGGAAAAAGATCGACTCCCAATCGCCCACCGAAATTTTCTTCTGTTATTTCAGCCTGAATAATTTTTCTCAGTACATTTCCAAACGTGAACATAGCTAATCTCCATCAGTAATTGACATACGCAAACGGGCATTTATCGCCTTCGTAAATTACACTGAAGTAATAGTCGAACGTCTTATCATAGAAAGTACAGACGGATTGGTTGGATTCGCTCAGGTAATTCCAGCCAGAAAGGACGCCACTGAACCGGACGCGGCCCGCAGTGAGATAGCCACCCCCGCCGCCACTCGTCCATTGCCCGCCATCGCTGTTGCCGGCTGGGATGCGGGGCTGGCTCGGGCTGTATTTCCGGCGGAGCTCAGCATATTCGGCTTTCAGCGCGAACAGCCGCAGGTGGAGATCGGCGAGAATACGGCCACGGCTGAGTTCTTCAGCCGCCAGCCTCTCGCGCTGGGCGATCTGGAAAGCGGGCTCGAAGCGGGGATCGAACGGGGGCTGACGGCGTGAAGGGGTCACGGCAGCGCCTCCTTGGAGCGCCGCCATGATATAGATTTAAATTCCTAAAAAAGGAATATAATCCCTTTTTGTTTTCCCCGTTCCCGTCACACGGCGCGTTTGATGCCGATCACGTTGTGCAGGGTCGAATCCGCGCCGTCGAAGAACTTCTTGAGGTTGCGCGCGGCCTGCCGGATCCGCTGCTCGTTCTCGACAATGGCGAGGCGCACAAATTCATCGCCATGCTCGCCGAAGCCGAGGCCGGGCGCGACGGCGACTTCCGCCTTCTCGACCAGCAGCTTGGCGAATTCGACCGAGCCGAGATGCCGGAACTTTTCCGGAATCTGCACCCAGGCAAACATCGTTGCCTCCGGCACCGGGATGTCCCAGCCGGCCTTGCCGAAGCTCTCGACGAGGGCATCGCGCCGCTTGCGATAGACATCGCGCATCTCGCGGATGCAATCGTCCGGTCCGTTGAGCGCGGCCGTGGCCGCAACCTGGATCGGCGTGTAGGCGCCGTAATCAAGATAGGATTTCACCCGCGCCAGGGCCGCGATCAGGCGCTCGTTCCCGACCGCGAAGCCCATACGCCAGCCGGCCATGGAGAAGGTCTTCGACATCGAGGTGAACTCGACCGTGCAATCCATCGCGCCCGGCACCTGCAGAACCGAAGGCGGCGGGCTGGCCTCGTCGAAATAGACTTCGGCATAGGCAAGGTCCGACAGCAGGATGATCTCGTGCTTCTTCGCGAAGGCGACGAGATCGCGGTAGAAATCGAGCCCGGCGACAAAGGCTGTCGGGTTCGAGGGATAGCAGACGACCAGCGCGATCGGCTTGGGGACGGAATGCATGATCGCCCGCTCGAGCGCGGGGAACATGGCCGGGGTGGGCTCGGCCGGCACGGAGCGGATCACGCCGCCGGCCATCAGGAAGCCGAAAGCGTGAATCGGATAGGAGGGGTTCGGCACCAGCACGACATCGCCCGGGCCGGTAATGGCCTGGGCCATGTTGGCGAAGCCTTCCTTCGAGCCCAGGGTCGCGACAACCTGGGTGTCCGGATTGAGCTTCACGCCGAAGCGGCGCTCGTAATAGGCCGCCTGCGCCCGGCGGAGACCGCCGATGCCCTTGGAGGCGGAATAGCGGTCGGTGCGCGGCTTGCCGGCGGTCTCGACCAGCTTCTCGATCACATGCCGCGGTGCCGGCAGATCGGGGTTCCCCATCCCCAGATCGATGATATCAGCCCCATTAGCTCGCGCCTGCGCCTTGATCTTGTTGACCTGTTCGAAAACATAGGGCGGCAATCGGCGGATGCGGTGGAACTCGTTCATCTCTCTGGCTTTCGTTGTCTCTTCTCGATGGGGTGGCCTGCCAGCCGGCAGACCGGCTCAACCGGCGGGGAACCGGCAGCATGCCGATGACGCAGCATGATGCCGAAGTCTAGCATGAAATGGCGATTCGGGATGCCGGATCGCCTTTTTGCCTGCCGGAATGCAGGCTATTGCCCTTTCGGACAGCCGAACGGGAAGAAGGTGCTGGCCAAGCCGGCATTCATGCCCCGGATGACCAGCGCATTGGCCAGGCGCAGTTCCTCCGGGCTTTTCGGGCAGACATCCCGCCCGCCCTCGCATCCGGCGGCGAGGAACGCCTCGTGCCGGGCGAGAAACTCCACGCCAAGGCCTGCCCGGCCGAAACGCTGCAACGCCTCGGCCGTGGCCTTCGCGTAACGATCGCATTTCACGCGCGGCCAATCCTCGCCCGCAGGCTGCTGCGCGAGTACGATCTGCGGCGTGACAGCGAGGGCCGCCGCCAGGAGGATGCCGCGCATGCCTCACTCCGCCTGCGCGGGCGCAGCGGGGCGGAGGCGCGGTGGCACGCGGCCGTCATAGGGCGAAGGCGGCTTCGGGCGGTTGGCAAAGGCCCGGCTCCGTTGGCGCTGGGCGTCGAGTTCCTTCTCCATCGCCTGCAATTCGGCCGCCGAACGCTGCACGCCTGTCCGCTGCGGGGTCACACCCACGGGGATGTAATCCTGCTGGGCGGGGCGCGCCTCCCGGACAAAGGCGGCCGGCTCACCAACGGTCGTGGTGACGCGGAGCCGGTTGGCCAGCGCGCTCTCCGCCGGTTTCTCGCGCGTCTCCGTTGGAGCTGGCGCAGCTGCAAGCGGGGCCGGCGGCGTCCCGTCGGTCGCACAGGCAGCCAGCAGCCCAGCAAGGGGCAGAGCCAGCAGGATCAAGCGCGGGAACAGGAGCATGGCGACATTCCTCATCGGGCCGGCCGGGATGCCGCCAGGAGCGGCGCACAATCAGCGCGTCGGACCATCAGACCGCATCACCTTTATTGTTTGCTTAAGCCCGCGAACAAGGCACAATTCAGGCTCGCTCCGTCTTGTCCCGGCTCCGCCCGGATGCCTTCGACAAATTCCGCACTGGCCAAGATTGCGGGGCACGTTAGAAGAAGGATAAGCCCGGCATCTGACCGGGCAGACGGAGGAAACCATGGACGCCGCGGGAAGCAAGTCGGGACGCCGGAAGCCGGGCCGGGCCATGGCCCCCGAGGTACGGCGCCCGCAGGAGAGTGTCGCTTCCACCAAGACCGGCAAACCGGCAGCGAAGGGTGTCGCTCGTCCCGCCGCTGGCAAGGACAAGCCCGCCGGCAAGGGCAAGGCGGCTGACAAGGGTATGACGGCTGACAAGGGTAAAGCTGCTGAAAAAGCCAAATCGCCCGGAAAGAACAACGCGACTGGCTCGGTTCAGGCCGCCGAGACACCGAGGTCGGCGAACAAGGGCAAAGGGGCCCCATCCGCACCCGCGTCATCCAAGCCGAAAGAGGCGGCGCCGGCGGTGATGACCAAGGGCCGCGCGGGGGTGATCGACGTCAGCGTGGCGGATCCTGCCGCCAAAGCTGCACCTGCCCGGCCCGCGGCGGCGGCGGAGAAACCGGCGCCTGCGCCGGAAAGGCCTGCGGCAGCGAACCAGAATGCTGCAGCGCCGGAGCCGACCCTGCCATCACTCGACATGGAGAAGCTCACGCAGGTCTCGACCGAGATCCTGACCGAGAGCGGAAAGGCCGGTGCGGCCATGCTGAAAGCGCTTGAAACCGGCGAGGCAGCCAGCCTGGTGCCGGACGAGGGCGCGGAAATCGCCAAGACGCTGGGCGCAGTGGCGCAATACTGGCTTCAGGACCCCAAGAGGCTCGTCGAGGCGCAGAAGAACATCTCGCTCGACCTGATCAACCTGTGGAATGCCACGCTGCATCATGTGAGCGGCGACAAGCCGGAACCGGTGGCGGCGATGCCGGCGCGTGATGCGCGTTTCGCCGATCCGGAATGGAACGAGCATCCTTATTTCAACTTCCTGAAGCAGGCCTATTTTCTGGGCTCGAACTGGGTACAGGGGCTTGTCGACAAGGCCGAGACGCTGGATGACCACACCAAGCTGAAGGCTGCCTTCTATGTGCGGCAGCTGGCCAGTGCGCTGTCGCCGTCCAATTTCGTGATGACCAACCCGGAGCTACTCCGCACCACGATCCAGGAGCAGGGCGAGAATATCGCGCGAGGCATGAAGATGCTCGCCGAGGATATCGATGCCGGCAAGGGCGAGTTGCGCATCCGCCAGACCGATGGCAGCGCCTTCGAGGTGGGCAAGAACCTGGCGACGACACCCGGCAAGGTCGTGTTCCGCAACGAGCTGTTCGAGCTGATCCAGTACACGCCGACGACGGAAACGGTGTTCAAGACGCCGTTGCTTATCGTTCCGCCCTGGATCAACAAATTCTACATTCTCGATCTCAACCCCGAGAAAAGCTTCATCCGGTGGGCGGTCAGCCAGGGCCTGACCGTTTTCATCATCTCGTGGGTCAACCCCGATGCCCGCCACCGGACCTATGATTTCGAAGCCTATATGAAAAAGGGTGTGCTCGAGGCGATCCGCCAGATCGAGGAGGCTACGGGCGAGAAATCGGTCGACACGATCGGCTATTGCGTCGGCGGGACGCTGCTCGCGGTGACCCTCGCCTATATCGCGCAGGGCAAGCGGCCGGAACGGATCCGCAGCGCCACCTTCTTCACCACGCAGGTGGATTTCACGCATGCCGGCGAGTTGCTGGCTTTCGTCGACGAGCAGCAGATCAGCGCGGTCGAGGAAATCATGGCCAAGTTCGGCTACCTACCGGGCGAGAAAATGGCCGGTGCCTTCAACATGCTGCGGCCGAATGACCTGATCTGGTCCTACATGGTCAATAACTATCTCAAGGGGAAGCAGCCGCCGGCTTTCGACCTGCTGTTCTGGAATTCCGATTCCACGCGCATGGCCGAGGCCAATCACAGCTACTACCTGCGCAATTGCTACCTCCATAACCGTCTTGCCAAAGGCGAGATGGTGATCGGCGGGCGCAAGCTCGACCTGAAGAAAGTGACGATCCCGATCTACAACCTCGCCGCGAAGGAAGACCATATCGCGCCGGCAAAGTCGGTCTTTGTCGGCTCGGGGCTGTTCGGCGGACCGGTCACCTATGTCATGGCCGGGAGCGGCCATATTGCCGGCGTGATCAACCCCGCCTCCAAGCCGAAATACCAGTACTGGACCGGTGGCCCTGTGCGCGGCACGTTCGAACAATGGGTCAACCAGGCAACCGAACATCCCGGCACCTGGTGGCCGAACTGGCTGGACTGGGTGACGAAGGGCGGCAAGCGGGTTGCGGCGCGCATGCCCGGAGATGGCAAGATGAAGCCACTGGCCGATGCACCGGGCACCTATGTGCGGATCAAGGCCTGAGCGCCAACCGTTCCTGCGCCTTCCCTAGCGGATTGCTGAAACCCCTCCGGGTGCTGCCTGCCTGCGCCGCCGCGCCGGTCGAGGTTGCCGGGGATGCGGGCCAGTTTGCCGTTTTCCGCCGGGCCAGCCACCATGCATGAAAAAGGGACCGGTTTCCCGGTCCCCTTGCCCCCTGCAGGCTTATGGGATGGAGCGGCGGGCCGCTCAGAACTTCGCGACGATCGGACCTTCCTTCTTCACCGGGGCGCCCCAGCGCGAGGTCAGGCCGAAGGAGAGAAGATGGGCATCGCCCTTCGATTCCCCGACAAAGACCGAGCCGGCCGTCAGCGTCTGGTTGATCGGGGCCTTCTTGATGTGGAGGTAGGAATACGAGGCATTGATGCTCAGACGCTCGGACCAGTCATAGGTCAGGCCGGTCGAGAGCCAGAGGCGATCATTGTCCGGCAGCGAGGCGCGGCGCACGGCATCCGTCACCGGCGAGATCTCGTAGCCGATACCGGCGCGCAGCGTCAGCTTGTCGTTGTAGCGATATTCACCGCCGAGCGAGAAGAACCAGCCGTCGCTGTAGCCGAACGGCAGCACCGCCGGGAAGCCTGCAGCCTGGTTCTTGAGCGCGGCATGGCCAATGCGGCCCCAGTTCTGCCACTCCACCGAGGCGAGCAGGTCAAACTTGGTGTGCAGCGTCTGACGCAGCGAGAGGTTGACACGGTTCGGCAGGTTGAGCGTGCCCTTCGAATTCGACGAGGACGCAGCGCCGAACACCGTGGTGCCCTCGATCGGCTGGTCGACGAAGGAGCGCCAGCCAAGGCCGATCTGCGTCGTCTTGGTCGGGGTGAAGGTCAGGCCGGCAGTCACGCCGAAGCCCCAGCCATCGGCCTGGGTGATGCCCGCACCGGAGGCACCGGCCGGCGGCAGCGGAACAAGCTGGCGCGCGCTGGCATACTGGATCTGCATGCCGACGCCGAACGACCACATTTCATTGAGCTTGTAGGCGACAGACGGCGTCAGCGTGATGATGCGGAGCTTGGTCGTCGAGGCCAGGAAGCTCGTCCGCGAGAGCGGATCGGCCTTAGTGGTGTTGCCATAGGTCGAGTTCAGCGAAACACCGAGATAGATCTTCTCGCTCAGCGGATACACCACGTAGGTGGCGGGCACGAAGTAATCCATGCCGACATCGCCCGAGAGCGGACGGGCATTGAGGCCGGCATTGAGCGGCGAGGCGCCGGTATAGGTGCCGGTGATCTTCGTCGTCGGAATGCCGAACGTGTAGTTCGAGTCCAGCGTGAACCGGTTGAAGCCGGTCATCGTGGCCGGGTTCATGAACATGGAGGCCGCCGAGCTTGAGCCCGGCGCCGCGGCGCCGGCATAGGCCGTGCCGTTGAAAACCGTGCTCTGCGAAGAGTTGATAAAGCCACCCGCCAGCGCCGGTGCCGCAAAGGCGCCCGCAAGGGCCAGGCCCGTGCTCGCGGCGAGTGCGGTTTTCAAAATCGATTTCATACCATGCCCCTTGCGTTACCCGGCGCTCATGTGAATCGGACGCCGTTTGTCCCGTCTTCTTCATTTTGCAGAGCCGATTTCGTCATGCAACAGTCGCATTTTCAGGCTGGTTGCCCTCCCGAAAGCATGCTGCACTGCCAAATCCTGCAAATCACCGGGGGTTTCTGGGGGGCTCTCGAGAAAATCGTCCGAAAAATTGGTTTACGGGTGAACTTTGCCCTGCAATCCGACCGGGGTGGCGGGGTCCGGCTGTCACCAACTCTTCCGATGGAATTCATGCTTTTGTAACCAGTGTTGCGCGCCGACAACAATCGGCCGGCCACCGCCCGCCTTTTCACGAAGACCATGCGCAGTCCCGCCTTGCAAAGCCGCGACGTTCGGCGTTCTATGCGGCCGGGGAGTACGATCAAGGCGTGATGCGGGGTATCCAATGAAACTGGTCAGGTTTGGGCAACCGGGAAAAGAAAAGCCGGGGCTCATTGATGCGCAGGGCAAAATCCGTGATCTTTCGGACCATGTTCCGGATATCGCAGGGAACGCCCTTTCCAGAAAGTCACTCGCCAAGATTGCGAAGCTGAAGGCGGACAAGCTGCCGCTCGTGCGAGGCCGGCCCCGACTTGGGGCCTGTGTCGGCGATGTCGGCAATTTCATCGCTGTCGGGCTCAATTACGCCGATCATGCGGCGGAGACCGGGGCTCCTATCCCGGTGGAACCGATCCTCTTCAACAAGGCACCGTCCTGCATTGTCGGGCCGAATGATGACGTGACCATTCCCCGCGGCTCGCAGAAGACCGACTGGGAAGTCGAACTGGCCATCGTGATCGGCGAGCGCTGCAGCTATGTCGAGGAAAAGGACGCGATGAGCGTCATTGCCGGCTTCTGCGTGTGCAACGACGTGTCGGAGCGCGCCTACCAGACCGAGGGGACCGGCCAGTGGATGAAGGGCAAGGGCTGCCCGACCTTCGGCCCGCTCGGCCCGTGGCTCGTCACACCCGACGAGATCCCCGATGTGCAGAAGCTCGGCATGTGGCTCGATGTGAACGGCAAGCGCGTGCAGAACGGCTCCACGGCCACGATGATCTTCGGCGTGACGTTCCTGGTCTCCTATATCTCGAAATTCCTGATGCTGGAGCCGGGCGATGTCATCACGACCGGCACGCCGCCGGGCGTCGGCATGGGGATGAAACCGCCGGTCTATCTCAAGCCGGGTGATATCGTGCGCCTCGGAATTGACGGCCTCGGCGAGCAGAAGCAGCTCTTCAACGCCTGGCAGGGCTGACCGGTCAGGGAACCCCCTTGCGGGCGAGCAGGCTCATATTGCCGCCCGTCAAGGCATCCCAGATCTCCTTTTCCGCAAGCACGGCGGCAGCGCCCGCAAGGCGGCCGGGGAACCGTTTCTCGTAGAAGGCAAGCCAACCCAGCGCATTGCGCTCGAGCGGACGCTGATCGGTCCCGGCAAGCCGGGCCATGGCTGACGCATCGCCGAAGCCCGTGAAGGTGATCAGCGCCAGGCGGTGGATCGCGCCGTTTCCGGCAGAATAGCCGGCCTCGCCCCGGCGTTCCGACAATTCCGCCAGGATGACCAGAGGCCGGATCGCAAAATTATGGTAATGGAGCGCCATCCGGCCGCGCGCCACCTCCCGCGGGAGCGAGCCATCCGGCTGGATATGGGTCAGGGCATCGCGGTAGATGGCCCTCGCCTTGCTCCAGTGACCGGCATGGCCCGTGGCGCTCGCGACGGCCCCCAAAGCGGCCCCTGCCCAGTAGGTCAAGTTGTTCGGATTGCGGGAACGCAGCGTCGGTTCCGTTGTGACCGCATCCGCGACCCGGTCGAGCCAGGGCTCGATCACCGTCCGCTCGGCGGCCGGGATTTCGGCCTTGACCATCAGATAGGCCATCGCGATCGCCGTGAGTGCCCATCGCCGCTCGTAATGGGCCTGCGTCTCGCTCATGCGCCCCAGCAAGGCCCCACCGGCTGCCCAATGGGCCATCCAGCGCCCGGCACATTGGCTCCAGGCCTTGCTGCCTGCGAGGCCGCGGCTGGAAAATCGCGTCACGTCGCGGCGGAAATCCTCGAGCGGCTTCACCGAGGCCATCCGGCGATCCCAGGCGGCCTGGTCGACGATCGAATGGGCCTTGTCGGAATAGAAGCGGTTCGAGGTGATGTCGGCTACGGCCGCCGGCGGTGGCGGGCAGGTCTCCTGCCCCCCGGCAGGTGAGGCCAGGATCAGGCTGGAAACAAGGGCGACAGGCAGGATGAGGCGATTCATCTGGGTTCTCCCGCCCGGAAGCATCGCCCGAACCTGGCAAGGAAGCGTTACATCCCGACCATCAATTTGAGGTTCTGCACCGCCGCGCCCGAAGCGCCCTTGCCGAGATTGTCCAGCCGGGCGACGAGCACCGCCTGCCCCCTCGCCGCATTGCCGAAGACGAAGAGTTCCAGCCTGTTGGTGCTGTTGAGCGCTTCCGGTTCGAGCTTGCCCTTGAGCGCGAGGGTCTCCTCCTCGGTTGCGACGCGGACGAAGGCACTTCCCGCATAATGCGAGGCGAGTGTCGACCGGAGATCCTCGACGCTCGTTCCGGCGCGCAGGGTGGAGAGATGGAGCGGCACGGAAACCAGCATCCCCTGCCGGAAATTGCCGACGGAGGGCACGAAGACCGGCATGCGCGAAAGCGTGGAATAGGCCGTGATTTCCGGCAGGTGCTTGTGCGCCAGCCCGAGGCCATAGAGTTCGAAAGCCGGCGCCGCGCCGCTCTCGTAGGCTTCGATCATCCCCTTACCCCCGCCGGAATAGCCGGACACGGCGTTGATCGTCACCGGATGGTCCTTCGCCATGATGCCGGCATCGACCAGCGGCCGCAGCAGCGCGATGCCGCCGGTCGGGTAGCAGCCCGGATTGGCAACGCGCTCGGCATTGGCGATCCGGTCGGCATGGCCGGGCGCCAGTTCGGGGAAGCCATAGACCCAGCCCGGCGCAACGCGATGGGCGGTCGAGGCATCGATGAAGCGCGGGCATTCACTGCCCAACGTCTCTCCGAGGGCCACGGCTTCCTTGGCGGCCTCGTCGGGCAGGCAGAGGATGACGACATCGACGCCGGCCATCAGCGCCTTCTTGGCGCCGACATCCTTGCGGGCTTCCGGCGCGATGGACCGGATCTCGAAACCGGGCTCGCGGGCCAGCAGGTCGCGGATCTGGAGGCCGGTGGTTCCGGCTTCGCCATCGATGAAGACGGCAGGCTTCGCACCCTTGAGCGGGGAGATGTGTGCAGACATGGGGCAACTCCAGGAATAGGCGGAAGGCAGCAGTTAAGGCCGCAAGATGTCAGAGGGATGAATCCGGCTACCGGATTATCCTCGTCGTCGCATCGCGATGTGACAGGCCCTGAGGGGCATCACGCTCTCCCGGATGGCGGGCGCGCCGATCCTGGGCGCCACCGCCGCGATGCATGCCGGCTTCACGCCGGAAATGCAAGCGGATTTGCGAGGGCTGCAACCCGCGTCAGGAGACGCGGCGGCTGCGGTTGAGGAAGGCCGCGAAGAACAGCCAGGGCAGGATCAGCCCGCTGCCGGCGAGGATCAGGCCGAGGAGCCGCCCGAACTGCATCGCCTGCGGCGCATTGTTGGCCAAGGCCGGCATGAACTGAATCAGCCCGAAGGCGAGGATCGGCGTGAAGAACGCCGCGAGACTCCAGCGGATGCGCACCCCGAGCGCCTTGCCCGGCGCCAGCAGGATCAGAATCGCCGGGAGGAAGACCAGGAGGGCAATCAGGCCGAGAAAAAAGGCGCGCATGGGATTCCGGTTCAGGTTGGGTTGGCGCCTTCCCATAGCCGGAGGCGACCTCCCCCGCCAGAAGGAAATGGTGCCGGGTCATCCGGTCGCGGCCGACATGCATGGCACGGCTCCGGGCTTGCGGGGGCCTGTCGATCGGCTATTCCTCAACAAAGAAGGAAACGCGCATGACCCTCCCGACCGGCAATCCCCGTCTCGATGCCTATCTCGCCCATGGCTATGCGGAGGTGCGGGGAATGTCCTCCGGCTTCGCTGCCGCCATCGCCGGACATCTCATCCGGCGGCAATCCGAAATGGGGATCGGCGGCCATCTGGCGGAAATCGGCACCTTCGAAGGGCGGTTCTTCATCGCCATGGCCCTCGGCCTGAAAGCGGGGGAACATGCGATCGGGGTCGATGTCTTCACCTGGCCGAGCGAGAAGGTGCTTGACCATCTTCATGCGAATTGCCGGCGTTTCGGGCTGGACCCGGCCGAGTACACGGCGATCAAGGGCAATACCCGCGCCATGAGCGGCGCTGACCTGCTGGCGCCGGCAGGCGGCGGTTCAATTCGCTTCTTCCATATCGATGGCGAGCATGACGATGCCAATGTCACGCAGGATCTCGACCTCGCGGCGCCGCTGATGCACCCGCAGGGGCTGATCTGCCTCGATGACATGCTGCATCCCGGCTATCCGGAACTGACCGAGAGTGTGCATCGCTGGCTGCGCGCGCATCCGGAATGGCGGGTGCTCGCCATTCTCGACCGGGAGGATATCGTCGCGGCGGCGAAATACGTGCTCTGCCGGGTGGAGAGCGTGCCACTCTACGAAAAAGACCTGCTGGAGGCGTTCTCCGCGCAGGTCTTTCCGATGGGGGCCGATTGTGTCGGCCATTTCACGATGGTGCTGACGCCGGCGCCGCGCCTGGCGATCGTGGATTGACCGCCGCCAGGGGGTGATCAGGCCGGATTTACTCCGGTCGAACGTGCCGGATGCGCTGTCCCTCCGGCTTCGGGCGGACGACATTGACGGGGCCGTTGGCCTGCGGAGCATGGCGATGGCGCGGGCCCGTGACCACCACGGCACCGGAACGGCCAGGCGTGACAAGGGCATCATCCGAGCGCAGGACCGGGCGGGCGACCGGGTTGCGCGGATGCACGGTGACGATCCCGTCCCGGCGGGTCCGCCAGGAACCGGCATCCTCACGATAGGCGGAGGAATAGGTGTTCCGCGGCTGCGGGCGGGGCCGGTAGGCATAGCCATAGGGCCGGTCCACCTCGGCATGGGACTGGGCCCATTGGCGCTGTGGCCGGCGCTGGAGACCGTTCTCGACATAGACATCGGCATGGGCTGCCGCGCGATGGCGATAGCCGTGGGGATGATGCCCGTATGCCGGACGATGGCGCCAGGCGTGGCCCTGGCGTCCTTCATAGGCGCGGGGATGGATGCTCTCCGGGCGATAGGCATAGCCCGGGCGATAGGCATGGTTGCGGCGGGCGATATAGGCCGGCGTATGGCCATCGCCATACTCGACCATCACCGAGCGGCGGCTGCGGACCGGGCGATGCCCGTAGGCATAGGGCGTGGCGCAGCGGCAATTCTCGTCCCAGACCGTGTGGCGGGTGCCATAGCCGTGGCCATGATGGCCGTAATGGCCATAGCCATAGATGCCGCCGGAGGAAACATCCGGCACCGGGTGGTAATAGACCAGCGGGAAGCCCGGCTGGTAATGCTGCGACTGTGCCTGGGCAGGGGCGGCAAAGCCGAACCAGGCCAGAAAACCGGAAGCCAGAACTGCGCGGAACATGATGGACCTCTAACGCGTGACAGGCCATCACTAGGACTCGCTTCGGCAGTTGCGTCAATCTGGGACAGGGCCGAGGCGCGGATTTCCTTTCCGTTAACATTACCGTCGGGGTAGATTCCGGCAGCCCCAGAAAGAAAAAGGCCCGGTTTCCCGGGCCTTTCGCAATTCCGTATTCGCAGAGGCGCAATCAGCGCTTCGAGAACTGGAAGGACCGGCGGGCCTTGGCCTTGCCGTACTTCTTGCGCTCGACCACGCGGCTGTCGCGGGTCAGGAAGCCGCCCTTCTTGAGGACGCTGCGCAGTTCCGGCTCGTAGAAGGTGAGCGCACGGGCAAGGCCATGGCGCACCGCACCGGCCTGACCGGAAAGGCCACCACCATTGCACGACACCATGATGTCGTACTGGTCGACACGGCCCGCCGCCACGAGCGGCTGGTTCAGCAGCATGCGCAGCACCGGGCGGGCGAAATAGACCTCGAGAGCACGGTTGTTGACCGTGATCTTGCCGGAACCCGGCTTGATCCAGACGCGGGCGACCGCATCCTTGCGCTTCCCGGTGGCATAGGCACGACCCTGCTTGTCGAGCTTCTGGACATGGACCGGCGCTTCCGCCTGGACCGACGCCTTGGCGCCGAGATCGGCGAGAGAAGACAGAACCTCAGCCATGATTACCCGAGCCTCGTATTCTTGGAGTTGAGCGATGCCACATCCAGCACCTGCGGCTGCTGGGCATCATGCGGATGGGCGGCGCCCTTGTAGACGCGCAGGTTGCCGAGCTGCTGGCGACCCAGCGGGCCGCGCGGGAGCATGCGCTCCACGGCCTTCTCGACGATGCGCTCCGGGAAGCGGCCCTCGATGATGAACTTCGCCGACCGTTCCTTGATCCCGCCGGGATAGCCGGTGTGGTGGTAATAGTTCTTCTGGGACAGCTTGCGGCCCGTGAACACCACCTTCTCGGCGTTGATCACGATGACATTGTCGCCCATGTCGACATGGGGCGTGAAGCTGGCTTTGTGCTTGCCGCGAAGCCGCATGGCGATGATCGAAGCGAGGCGGCCCACGACGAGGCCGGTGCCATCGATCACAATCCACTTCTTTTCGACTTCGGCCGGCTTCGCCACGAACGAACGCGTGGCAGAGGTCAGGGCCTTCATGGTCATCCTCGAAGGGTTTCATCCGAAAACAAGAGGCGACGCCGAAGCGCCGCCACCGGAGCCAAGCGTATAGGCGTTCGCCGCAACGCGGTCAACGCCTTTCTTGCGCCCCATTCCAGCCAAAAGATACGAAAAATCATGGCCTTGGTTGGCGTGGTATTATTTTACCTTATCCAGCGGCGCCTGGCGGGATGGAATAGGTGCCGGTGACATGGGCCACTGGCCCGTCGCCCGCTTCGGAAAACAGCGTCACCTCTCCGACGCAGAGCCGCTTGCCGGCCTTGAGAAGCCGGCATTCGGCGATCAGATCCGCCTTGTCAGGTTTGCGGAGGAAATTGATCGACAGGTTTGTCGTGACCGCCAGCGCCACCCGCCCGGAGACCGAGAGGACGGCAACATAGAGCGCGAGGTCGGAGAGCATCATCATCGCCGGGCCGGACAGCGTACCGCCCGGCCGGACATGGCGCGGATGATAGGCAAGCCGCAAGCGGCAGGTGCCATAACCGACCGCCTCGATGGAAATGCTGCGCCCGCCATGGTGGATCTCGGGGAAGACCTCGTCGAGGAAGGCTTCCATTTCCGCGCGGTCGAGGGCAGGTTTCTTCTCGGGTGCGGCAGGCATGGGCAGGCGCTTTCGGTTTCGGGGCCGGGACTCCGCCCTTCCGGAGAGCGGCTTTGCAACGGCAGGTCAGGCACCGGGCCCGGTTTTCCGGACCCGCTTCAATGGAGGGACAAAGGTGATGACCCCAGCGGCACTTGTCGAGGCCCCTGCCCCGCTGATCCACATCGAGGATCGCGGCGCCCTGCGCGTGATCACGCTTGCCAACCCGCAGCGGCGCAACCCGCTCTCGACCGCGATGATCGCCGCGCTGCATGAGGCGCTGCGGGAAGCGGGCGTGGACAATACGGTGCGGGTGGTGCTGCTGGCGCATGAGGGGCCGGCCTTCTCCGCCGGCCATGACCTTCGGGAAATCCAGGCCGCACGGGCGGCAGCGGATCACGGGCGTGGCTTCTTCACCGACCTGATGGCCGCCTGCTCCGCCTTGATGCTCGAGATCCGCGCGATGCCGCAGCCGGTGATTGCTGTTGTCGAGGGCGTGGCAACCGCCGCCGGCTGCCAGCTCGTCGCGACCTGCGACCTTGCGATTGCCGGAGCGGAAGCGCGTTTCGCGACGCCCGGCGTGAATATCGGGCTGTTCTGCTCGACGCCGATGGTCGCGCTGTCGCGCAATGTCAGTCCGAAACACGCGATGGAAATGCTCCTGACCGGGGATCTGCTCGATGCGGCCACAGCCGCGCGGTTCGGGCTGGTCAACCGCGTCGTGCCAGCCGGCTCGGCACTGGCGGAGGCCGAGGCGCTGGCGCGGCAGATCGCCAGCAAGCCCGCCGCGGTGCTGAAGATCGGCAAGGAGGCCTTCTACCGCCAGAACGAGCTGGATCTCGACGCCGCCTATGCCTATGCGAGCGGCGTGATGGTGGAGAACATGCTCATGCGCGAGGCGCAGGAGGGGATCGGTGCCTTCGTGGCGCCGAAGCGCTGAGACGAGGCCGGCCCGATTCCCCCTAGCGAAAATCTGGCTTCTGCTTCAGAGGAAAGGCATGAATCACGATTCCTATTCCGACGCGACCATCCGCAGCATCCTCAAGCGCGTGCGCCGCATCGCCATGGTCGGCGCCAGCGAGAATCCGGCCAAGCCGAGCTTCTTCGTGTTCAAGTATCTCGTCGAGCGCGGCTATGACGTGATCCCCGTCAATCCCGGCCGCGTGGGCACGGAAATGCTCGGCCGCCCCTTCCTGCCAAGCCTTTCCGCCATCGAGGGGCCGGTCGACATGGTTGACATCTTCCGGAATTCGGAAGCCGCCCTGCCGATCGTCAGGGAAGCGCTGGCCCTCGAGCCGAAGCCGCAGGTGATCTGGATGCAGCTGACCGTCCGGAATGACGAGGCGGCCGCCCTGGCCGAGGCGGCGGGGCTCGAGGTGATCATGAATCGCTGCCCCAAGATCGAGTTCGGCCGGCTCTCGGGCGAAATCTCGTGGCAGGGCGTGAATTCCCGGATCCTCTCCGCCAAGCGACCCGCTCTTTCATCCAAGGGGTTCCAGAAGCTGACACTGGACCGGAAGACATGAGCTGCGCCGCGGGATGGCGAGATTGGCGGCGGATATCGTTCGTCAAAACGAACAATCCCGATTGACGAACGAATTTCCGCTTTATAGAACAAGCTTGCTTCTGGAGGAGACCCCGATGACCGATCATGCCCCTGGCTTCTCGACCCTTGCCGTCCATGCCGGCGCCCAGCCGGATCCGGCCACCGGCGCGCGCGCCACGCCGATCTACCAGACAACCTCCTTCGTGTTCGACGATGTCGACCATGCCGCCTCGCTGTTCGGGCTGCAGGCCTTTGGCAATATCTACACCCGCATCGGCAACCCGACCAATGCCGTGCTGGAAGAGCGCGTCGCCGCGCTCGAGGGCGGCACGGCCGCGCTCGCTGTGGCTTCCGGCCATGCGGCCGAACATCTCGTGTTCCACACGCTGCTGGAGCCGGGCGACGAATTCGTGGCGGCCAAGAAGCTCTATGGCGGCTCGATCAACCAGTTCAACCATGCCTACAAGAAGTTCGGCTGGAATGTTGTCTGGGCCGAAAATGATGAAGCCGCCAGCTTCGAGAAGGCGATCACGCCGAAGACCAAGGCGATCTTCATCGAATCCATCGCCAATCCGGGCGGGGTGATCTTCGACATCGCCGCCATAGCAGCCGTCGCCCGCAAGGCCGGCATCCCGCTGATCGTCGACAACACGCTCGCCTCTCCCTATCTCGTCCGCCCGATCGAGCACGGCGCCGACATCGTGGTGCATTCGCTGACCAAGTTCCTTGGCGGCCACGGCAATTCCATCGGCGGCATCATCGTCGATGGCGGTACGTTCGACTGGCTGAAGGCCGGGACGAAGTACCCCTCGCTCACGGCGCCGCGGCCGGAATATGCCGGCATGGTGCTGGCCGAGACCTTCGGCAATTTCGCCTTCGCGATTGCCTGCCGCGTCCTCGGTCTGCGCGATCTCGGCCCGGCCATCTCGCCGTTCAACGCGTTCCAGATCCTGACGGGCATCGAGACGCTGCCGCTGCGCATGCAGAAGCATTCGGACAATGCCCTCGCGGTGGCGAAGTTCCTGTCCACGCATGCGGCCGTTTCGTGGGTTTCCTACCCTGGCCTCGAAAGCGACAAGTATCACGCGCTTGCCAAGCGCTACACGCCGAAGGGCGCGGGCGCCGTCTTCACCTTCGGCCTGAATGGCGGCAACGCGGCCGGCATCGCGCTGGTCTCGAACCTCAAGCTCTTCTCGCATCTGGCGAATGTCGGCGATACGCGCAGCCTCGTCATCCACCCGGCTTCGACCACGCATCGCCAGCTCACCGACGAGCAGAAGGTCATTGCCGGCGCGGGCCCGGATGTGGTGCGGCTCTCGGTGGGGATCGAGGATGTGGCGGATCTGATCGCCGATCTCGATCAGGCGCTGAACGCCGGGGCCTGACCGGCCGGGATCATGCGGGGCCGCCCCGGGCGGCCCGCCACGACAGTCACGGCGCCGGTTTCACGACCGGCGCCATTTTCATGGCATGGGACACCGCATAGCCGAGCACGAGGAAGGCCAAAGCCTGATGGGCAAGGCCCGCCCAGATCGGCACGACGAGCAGCAAGGTCACGATGCCCAGCACGGCCTGCGCCGTGACCAGCCCGAACAGATGCCAGGCCCGCCGGGCCAGAGCCGTGCCCCGCAGCGCGAGAGCATGCCAGAGTGCCAGCGCGAACAGCAGATACGCCCCGATCCGGTGGTTGAACTGGACCAGCGTGGGATTGTCGACGAAGTTCTCGCCCCAGGGCTGCGTGACGAAGAGCTTGTCGAGCGGCGGAACGAGCGCGCCATCCATCAGCGGCCAGGTATTATAGGTGAAGCCGGCGCGCGAGCCGGCGACCAGCCCGCCCAGCGCGATCTGCGCGAGGATGCCGAGAACCAGCCCCCAGGCGGCAAGGCGCATCCCCGCCCCTTCGACGCGGCCGGAACCGAACGCGCCGTAGCGCGTTGCCATGGCCACCAGCCCGATAAAGAACAGGCTGGCAAAGGTGAGATGCAGTGTCAGCTTCACCGGGGCCACGGCGATCATGCCCGGTTCGAGGCCGGAGCGGACCATGATCCAGCCGATCGCGCCCTGCAGGCCAAGCAGCAGGCCAAGGCCAAATGTCGCCACAGCCAGCCAGCCGCGGATCACCCCCGTCAGCAGGAAGGCGAGGAAGCCGCCGAGCATGACAAGGCCGATGAAACGGCCGAGCTGGCGATGGCCCCATTCCCACCAGTAGATGAACTTGAACTCGCCGAGCGACATGCCCGCATTCAGCAGCTTGTATTGCGGGCTGGCCTGATACAGCGCGAATTCGCGCGCCCAATCCGCTGCATTGAGCGGCGGGATGGCGCCGATCACCGGCTTCCATTCGGTAATGGACAGCCCGGAGCCTGTGAGCCGGGTCGCGCCGCCGACGGTCACCATCACGAGGACGAGGCCGATCAGCGCGATCAGCCAGAACCGGAAGGCCCGCGCGCCAGAGGCCCGGAGGCCGCCGGCCATGCCGGAGCCCAGGGCGGGGGGATGGGTGTCCATCAGCGTCACGGTGCCGCTTCCTTCTTGCCGGATCGGATTTCATGGTCGATATGCACGATCAAACGCGATGGACAAGTGCCCAATGGTCGCGGAAGCCAAGAGAGAGCAGGCCAGAGAGACAACATGAACCCCCGGATCAAGAAGTTCATCGGCGCTTTGGCCATGGTCCTGTTCGTGGCCTTCTATGCGCTGGTCATCGCGGCGCTCGCTCCCCGGATCCTGACGGGCGCCTCGAAGGTGACCGAGATGCTGTTCTATCTCGTGGCCGGGCTGGCCTGGGTGCTGCCATTGCTGCCGCTGATCCGCTGGATGGAGCGGCGCAAGGCCTGATTCAGCCCTTCAGGGCGAAGGGAACGCCGGAAACCAGCGCCTGCAGGTAGCGCGGATGCTGGTAATGCCCGTTGACCGAAAGGCGCGGCAGGGCGTGGAGGGGTAGTCCCGGCTTCAGCACACCCGGCCGCGTTGTCACGGCAAGGCTGTACCCTGCGTCTCGGGCCATGGTGAATTCACGCGCTCCGGCCGAGCCGGGATCACCGACGGGGTAGGCGAAAGCCAGCGGATCGACATCCAGTTCCTCGCGGATGCGGCGGCGGCTTTCCTCGATCTCGACCCGGGCGCGTTCGGCCGGAATCCGCGCAAGGCGGGGATGGCTGACCGTATGGGCGCCGATGCTGGCAAGCGGGTGCCGGGCAAGATAGCGAAGGTCCTGCCAGCCCATGCAGAGGCGATCGACCCGGCCGAGCGGGTCGAGGCCAGCCGTATCGACCAGCACGCGCATGGTCTGTTCGAGCACGCTTTCGTCATGCCGGCGGAGGCGCCAGTAGAGCTTGCGCCACAGGGCCAGCCGTTCCGCGGCCGTTCCTGCCGGGCCTTCGAGCACACCGTCCGGAAAGGCGATCCGGAGGGCCGGCTGGCGTTCGATGGCCTCCTCGAGGTCGAGCCACCAGAGCGGGGCGGTCCTGTCGGCAAAGCCGGTGCAGACGAACATTGTGAAGGGCGCGCCATGCGCCTCCAGCACCGGCAGGGCATGGCGCGCATTGTCGCGGTAGCCGTCATCGAAGGTCAGCACGGCGAAAGGTGGCCCCGGCTCGGACAGTCGGGCCGGGACCTCGGCCAGTGGCACCACGGCATAGCCGAGATCGGCGAGCAGGCGCAGGACGCGGTCGAGAAAATCCGGCGTGATCGAGAGGCCGGCATTTTCCGGCATCCGCGCCTCCGGCTCCGGCGCGACATGATGGAAGGTGAGGATCACACCGCGGCCCCGACACCGCGGCGCGAGCCAGCGATCGGCCCCGGTCAGGGCGATCGTGGACAGGACGGTGCGGATCAGGGCGTGGCGCATGGAATCGCGCGGGCTCCAGCGAATCGTGGCATGCACCATTCTAGACATGTCCAACGTCAAGTCGTCGTGAATTCACCATGGCCGAGCCATCGCTCCTGCGCGCCGAGATCCTGCTGCCCGAGGCGGCCAGTTTCGCGCGCCTTGATGGCGCGTTGACGACACCGTTCCAGGCCACCGGCTGGTTGCAGCATTTCCTCGAGGCGCATCGCGAGACCGGACGGTTGCGGCTGCTCCGGCTGGTCACGCCGGGCGGTGCCGAGATCCTGCTGCCGCTGCTGGTGCACCGGGCGCGTGGCGCAACCGTCGCCGTGAAGATCGGCGAGGCGCATGCCAGCTACTTCACGCCGGGCCTTGTCGGCGAGGTTCCGGCCCTGAACGCGGCGGAGCTTGTGCCGGCCTTGCGGCAGGCGGCGCGTGCGGGGGCGATCGACGCGCTGCTGTTCGAGGACATGCTGCCGGCCTGGCGGGGCCGGAAGAACCCGCTGATGGCGCTCGATCCCCGGATGGCGCCGAATGACGCCGCCTTCCTGACGCTGGGCGACGATGCCGATGCGCTGCTCGGCTTCCTGCTCGACAAGGATGCACGCAAGAAGCTGCGGGCGAAATCCGCCCGGCTGTCGGAACTGGGCGCGCTTGCCGCGCGTTGGGTCGACGAGCCGGCGGCAATCGAGACTGCCCTCGCCCTGTTCTTCTACTGGAAGACGCAGCAGTTTTCCGCCCGTGGACTCCCCGATGCCTTCGCAGACGAAGCGGTTCGCCGGTTCATCGTCCGGGCCGCGCATGATCCTGCCGGTGGACTCAAGCTCTTTGCGCTCACGCTGGCCGGGCGCCCGGTCGCGCTGATCGGCGGGGCCATGCATGACGGGCATTTCGCGGGGATGTTCACCGCCTATGATCCGCGACCCGATATTGCCAAGCACAGCCCGGGCGAAGTGATGCTGCAGGCGCTCCTGCCGGCCTTGATCGAGGCCGGATGCCGTGGCTTCGATCTCGGTGCCGGCGATGCCCGCTACAAGACGCGGTTCTGCCCGGAAAAGCAGACGCTGTTCGATGCCGCCCTCGGCGTCACGTTTCGGGGCCGCCTCCACGCGCAGCTCTGGCGTGCCACCCGGCGGATCAAGGGCCGGATCAAGCGCAGCCCGCGCCTGATGGGCCTGGTGGAAGCGTGGCGGCGGAAGCGGCGCAAGCCGGCAGCCGGCGCGGCCTGAAAGGGACTGTCAGGCCGTCTCGTCCTGGACGCGGGGCATCGCATCATTGGCGGCAGCATATTCGCCGCCGGTCTCGTCACCCAGCACATAGACCGGTGCATCCCGGCAGGCTTCGAGCCGGGAGACCACCTTCTGCAGGACAGGGTCATCATCGGCGCGCTGCGAAAGCACGATGACCATGTCGCCCAGTTCGGTGAAGAACTCACCGGGCCCGCCGACGGCCCCCAGTTCGATGATGATGTGGCTGTAGCTCTGGCGCAGGGCCTCGACCAGCGTGACGACGGCGCTCCGGCCCGTGGGCTGGACGATTTTCGACCCGAGCGCCATGCCTGCCGGAATGACGTGCAGGCGCGAGCGGGCATCACGGTGGATGATGTCGCCCAGAGGGGCCACCCGGTCGAGCCAGGCGCCAAGGCCCGGCGCCCCGTGCGGCAGCAGACGCGAGAACAGGTTGCCCGAGCGGCCCTTTTCATGGCCGACAAGATCCACCACGACGGCCGCGCCATCCTCGGCGAGACGGCGTGCGAACCGCAGGGCACTGAGGCCGGGCTGCGGCGAGGCGTCGAGCGTGAAGACAAGCACGACCTTGCCCTGCCCGGTGAAATCCATCATGGCCAGCTCGGCTGCCAGGAGATCTGCCGGCGCGGTCTCGGAGCCCGGCTTGCGGCGCATCCCCGGTGCCACCGCCGGAGCAGGCGGCTGGAGCGGCGGTTGCTGCGTCTTCCGGCCGAGGCCGAAAGGCAAAGTCAGCCCGCCGAAGAGCGAGGGCTTCTGGGCTTCCCATGGCAGGGGGGGCTGGTCAGAGCCCGGACCCGGAACCGGCGCCGGGGCGGCCGGCATGTCATAGCCATAGGCGTCGAGATAGGCCGGCATGGCCTGCCGGGCCATCAGCGCCTGGGTTGCGATCAATGTCGAGGAGACCACCAGCGTACCGAGGGTCGCCAGCAGGATGATCGGGATCTTCTTCGGGAAGGTCGGTTCGCTCTGCGGGAAGGCGCGGGAGATCACCCGGGCATCGGCGGGCTGGGTACTTTCCGTCGAGCGCGCGGCGGCATCAAGGAACTTGTTCCGGTAGGAATTGAGTTGCTCCCGGAGAGCCAATGCATCGCGCTCCAGCGCCTTCAGCTGGACCTCGTCCTCGTTGGACAGCGCCGTCGCCTTTTTCTGGCTGTCCAATTCGGCCTGCATCGAGGTGACGCGGGCCCCGGCCGCGCGTGAATCGTTCTCGAAGGCGCGGGCCGCCCGCTCGGCTGCCGCCCGGACCTGGCCCTCGAGGTCCTGAAGCTGGGAGGCCAGTTCCTTCATGCGCGGATGGCCGGGCAGCAAGGTCCGCTCCTCCAGTGCGATCTGCGCTTTCAGCGAGGCGCGCTGTTCCAGAAGACGGCGGACCAGCTCGTTGTTGATGATTTCCGAGGTCTCGAACACCTTCCCCAGCCGCAGGGCATCGCGGATGATCTTGGCGCGGGCCTGCAGATCGGCCTGCTGCGAGCGGGCCAGCGAGAGCTGTGTGTTCAGCTCCGAAAGCTGCTGCGTGGTGATGCTGGTATTGTTGGTGCTGACGAAGAGCCCTTTGGAGGACCGGAACGCCTCGACCTTGGCTTCCGCCTGCTGGACGCGCTTCATCAGCGGCTCGACGGCCTTTTCCAGCCATTCCGAGGTGACGCGGCTGGTCTGGGTTTTCGCCCCTTCCTCGCGCGCGAGATATTCCTCGGCGATCCGGTTGGCGACATTCGCAGCAACCTGCGGGTCCTGGGACTGGAATTCGATGGCGATCACGCGGGACTTGCCGAGCGGATAGACCAGCAAGCGGCGGAAATACATTTCCAGCACGCGCTCGTCCTGGGGGATGGTCCGGGGGTCCTTCTGGAGGCCGAGGGCGATCAGGATCGTGCCCGACAGCCCGACGCCGTTCTGGACGGGGTCATATTCGGCGCGCTTGTGCAGGCCCATCTCATGGATGACCTTCAGCGCAAGGTCCTTCGACATGACATTCTGGACCTGGCTCGCCACGGCTTCCGGATCGATGGCCGGGTCGCTGCCGCGGGTATCCCGGTCGGGCCGCGAATAGACCGTCTCGCGGTTTTCCAGCAGGACGCGCGCCTCGCCGGTATAACGGGGCGTCAGGATATTGACGGCCAGCATCGCGAGGCCGAACGCGACAGCCGTCGGGATGATGATCCAGAACTTCTTCCGCCAGAGGGCCGCAGCGACACCGCCGACGCTGTCATGCGTCGCGGGCGGCACAGCCGGGATGCGTTCCGCCGAATCCATGCGGAAACTCCTTTCACTTCAAAAGAAAGGCTGAACGAACATGGTTTCATTCGCGTTAAGACCGGCCGCAGGCGCGCGGAAAGGCCGGCGGATTGATCATTCGTTAACCATAAGCGGGCAAGGTCGGCGCTGTAGAAATCGCCTCGAGTCTTGTCATGCGCCTGGTACGGATCCTTGGAACCCTCGCCTTCGCCCTGGCCGTTTCGGCCTGTGCGAACGGCGTGCGTTACAATCATCAGTATCTCGAAATGGAAGCGCACGCGCCGTACACGCTGGCCGGCGGTGACCGGCTCCGCGTGATCGTTTTCGGCCAGGACAGCCTCTCCAATTCCTATGCCGTCGACGGGGCCGGCCGGATCGCGATGCCGCTGATCGGCGTGATCGAGGCCCAGGGCCGCACGACGCTACAACTCGCCCGGGCGATCGAGGACAGGCTCCGCGCCGGCTATCTCCGCGAGCCGAAGGTTTCGGTGGAGGTCGAGACCTACCGGCCCTTCTTCGTGCTCGGCGAAGTGAATGCTTCGGGCCAGTTTCCCTATGTCAACAACATGACCGTTCAGACCGCCATTGCCATTGCCGGTGGCTTTGCCCCGCGCGCCAACCGGAACTACGCCGAGCTGACGCGCGCGACCCCGGAAGGCATGGTGACCGTGACCGTTCCGATGACGATGCCCGTCCGCCCCGGCGATACGATCGTCATCAAGGAACGCTTTTTCTGATGTCCGACGGAGCCTTGCCCGCGCGCGCCGAGCGCCCGCTCCGGATCCTCTACGTCTTCCGCGCCCCGGTCGGCGGGCTGTTCCGCAACGTCTTCGACGTGATCCGCGCCCTCGCCGCGCGCGGGCATTCGATCGGGCTGCTCTGCGACAGCCAGACCGGCGGCGAGCGGGGCGAGCGGCTGCTGGCGCAGCTGGCGCCGCTCCTGCCGCTCGGGATCCACCGGATGCCGATGCACCGCAACCCGCACTGGACCGACCTGCCGGCCGTCCTGAAAATCCGGGCGTTGGTGCGTGAGCATGATGTCGATGTCGTGCATGGCCATGGTGCCAAAGGCGGGCTCTATGCACGGTTCCCGAGCTTCCGGCAGCGGGGCGGACGGCCGATCCGCTGTTACACCCCGCATGGCGGCAGCCTGAACTATTATCCCGGTTCGCTTGCCCACAAGGGGTTCATGTTCGTCGAAAAGCTGCTGGAATTATCCACCGACCTGTTCCTGTTCGAGAGCCGCTTCGTCACCGACCGCTATGCCGAATTTGTCTGCCAGACCAGGAAGCCGGTCGTGCTCGCCCTTAACGGCCTGCACCAGCATGAATTCGAGCCGGTTATCCCGCGGGAGGATGCGACCGATTTCCTTTATGTCGGGGAATTCCGGGAGGCCAAGGGCATCGACACCCTGGTCGAGGCGCTCTTCCTTCTGGCTGCAGAGGGGATCTACCCGACGATTACGATGGTCGGGTCCGGTCCCTCGGAATCGCGGATCCGGCAGATGATCGCGGAGCGCGGCCTTGAAGGCAGCTTCCGGTGGCAGGGTGTCACGCCGGCCAGCGAGGCCTTCCGGCTCGGCCGGATCATGGTGGTGCCCTCGCGCTTCGAATCCCTGCCCTATATCGTCCTCGAGGCCGTGGCGGGCCAATTGCCGCTGATCAGCACGCATGTCGGCGGTATTCCCGAGGTCCTGCCCCGGGATTACCCGTTCCTGATCCCGCCGAATGATCCGGCCCGGCTGGCCGAGGCGATGCGGAATGCCGTGCAGACACCGTTCGACACCCTCCGGCAAACGGCGGCGCGGCTTTCGGCCGATGTGCAGATGCGGTTCACCGTTCCGCTCATGGTCAACACTGTCGAGGGCGCCTATCGCCGTGTGCTGGACCAGACCTGAACGCCTGCCCGGCTTAACCGGATCTTGATCGCTGCCGGCTAGCGTTTCCTGCGCAGGTGCCTTTTATCGCCTGCGCGTGGAGTATGCGTTGCGTTCGAGGTTCCAAGGCGGAGAGCTGCCCGGGCCAAGCCTGCCCCGGCCCGGCTGGATGCGCCATTCTCCCTTCCCGACCGGGTTGCTGATGCCCGCCCATGCCGGCGAGCCTTTCCTGTTGCTCATGATCGGGCTGATGGTGTTCACCGGGGCCTTCGTCATCTTCGACATTGCCTACAACCTCACGAGCATCGCCACTGTCGGGCTGTTCGCGCTGATGGGCCTGCGCTTCGACCGGCGGAATGCTCCGCTCCTGCTCTTCCTCATGGTGTTCAACATCGCCGGCCTGATCGCGCTGCAGCCGCATCTCGATTTCGCCGACAGCCGGGAATTCATCATCGGCACCTGCTTTGTCGCGACAACCGCCGCCTTCTTCTGCATGGCGATGAACCAGAACGCGATCCAGCGCCTCGAGGCGATCAAATGGGGCTTGCTGGCCGGCGCGAGCGCGGCCTCGCTGGCCGGGATCATCGGCTATCTCAACATTGCCGGCCTCGGCGCGGCTTTCACGATGCATGAAGGGCGCGTCTCCGGCACGTTCCGCGACCCGAACGTGCTGGGCTCGTTCCTCGTCCTGCCGGCCCTGTTCCTCATCCATGACTTCCTGCGCGAGCCGCGCTTGCGGCTGCTGCGCGCGGCGTTGCTGGGGCCGATCCTGCTCGGCCTGTTCCTCACCTATTCGCGCGGATCCTGGGCCGCGATGGTCATCGGCACGGCAGTGCTTGTCGGCCTGATGTTCGTGACCGCCCGCAACGACCAGTTTCGCGCGCGGCTGACATTGCTGACCCTTGCCGGGTTCTTCGCGCTCGCCATCGGTTTTGCCGCGATCCTCTCGGTCGACCAGATCGCCGAGGTCTTCGCTGACCGCTTCACCCTGCAGAAGGACTATGATTCCGGCCCGTCCGGGCGTTTCGGCAACCAGCTCCGTTCGCTGCCGGACCTGCTGTCGCGGCCGCTGGGCCACGGCCCGAACCGGTTCTGGCTCTACTATCCGGAGAACCCGCACAATACCTACCTGATGGCCTTCGCCTCCTATGGCTGGCTCGGCGGGATCACCTTCCTGGCCTTCATCATCTCGACCGTGGTGATCTCGTGGCGGACGGTCATGCTGCGCACGCCGTTCCAGCCCTACGCGGTGGTGATCTTCGCCGGCCTCATCCCGCATCTCGTGCAGAACTTCCAGATCGACACCGATCGCTGGCGCCATCTCTTCATGATCTATGGCCTGAGCTGGGGGCTTGCGGCGGCCTCGCGCCGCTGGCTGGACGAATACCGCTTCTACGCGGACCTCGCCTACAGGAGCGCCCGTGACCGTGTCCGTCCGCCCGAGGCCCCGCCCCTGCAACCGCAGCCGGCCGAGTAGCGGCGGTTACGGGCGGGCGATGAGTCCCGCATAGACCTCCTCGAGCCGGCGGCAATGCCGTTCGAGGCTGTAGGGATCCGCCCAGTATCGACGGTAGGCCCCTTCGGAAAGCCGCCTCACAGTGCCGTCATCCGACAGGACAGCCAGTGCCCGCGCCAGATCGGACGGGTCGGCCTGCCGGAACCACAGACCGTTCTCGCCGTCGATCACGCTGTCCCGGGCGGCGCAGCCATCGGCGGCAATGACCGGCGTGCCGAGCGCCAGCGCCTCGAGGACAGTCAGCGGCTGGCCCTCGTGCCAGAGCGAGGGGAAAACCAGCGCCCGCGCCGCCCGGAGGTGGCGGCGGACCCCGGCTGCATCCTGCCAGCCGACCAGCTTCGCCTCGGGATAGCGGCGCCGCAGTTCGGCGGCCAGCGGCCCGTCGCCCACGAAGACCGGTGTGATGCCGGCGATCCGCGCGGCTTCGGCGAAAACGAAGATGCCCTTTTCCGTCGACAGGCGGCCGAGATAGAGGATCTCGCCGGAGGCCGGATTCGGCTTGGGGCCCAGATCCTCCGCCTCGATGGGGTTGGCGATCTCGTGCAGGCGGGTTCCGGCCGGCAGATGCGGCGCGATCACAGCCCGCTGGTAGCCATGGAAATAGACGACATCCGGCAGCGCCTCGGGCAAATGATGGACATGCTTCATTGCCGCCGTCCGCACGCTCCGCCAGGCCTTGTGCAGTCGGGAGCGCGAATCGCAGGCCGTGGCGAGGCAGGCTGCCGTGAGCGGCCGCAAGGTGCAGTGCCGATGCTGGACATAGTTGTAGAAGCCACCATTCGGGCAGAGCAGGAAGTATTCGTGCATCGTGTAGAGCGCCGGCAGCCCTGATTTCCGGATCGGGCCGGCAATCGAGGAGGACAGCGCCTTCGCCCAGCCATGGACATGGATCACCGTGTCGCTCCGGGGCTGCACGTCCAGCAGCGCCTCGAGCGCTTCCGCGGCGGTCTCGTTGTGAATGCCGCGCCAGGCGGCGCGCAGGGCCGAGCCATCCTTGATCAGCTCGCTCTGGCCCAGCACATGGACCGGGATTCCGGCAGCCTCCAGTTCGGTTGCCGCCGGGCCCACCGCCGCGAAGACGATCGGCTCGTGCCCGCGCGCCTTCAGCCCGAGCGCCGAATCGAGCGCGACCTTCGCCTGTCCGCCATTGACGAACGCCGTATCCAGAACCAGCACGATGCGCATGGGCAGCCTCCCGGCCGATCCGCCTATCGCAAAATCATGAATTTTCCGGCTAACCAGCCCTGCCGCAGCCTGTTCCGACGGCCTGCCTCCGCGTGCTGGCAGCGGGCTGGCAAAAGACATTGCCAGCCCCGGCAGGACCCCCTATAAGCCGGGGCTCGTCGGAGTGTAGCGCAGCCTGGTTAGCGCACTAGTCTGGGGGACTAGGGGTCGTGGGTTCGAATCCCGCCACTCCGACCATTCAATTTTCGGCTTTTTCGAAAGTTTGGTCGCCGTCACGCCTCGTCGAGCGTCTCGACATAGCGCAGGCCGGCCTTCGTGAGACCCTCGCGCATCGCGTACATGTCGAGCCCGAGCTCGCCCGAGGCGAGGCGCTGGCGCTTCTCGGCCTCGTTGGACTCGCGTTTTGCGCCAAGTTCGGCCATGCGCGCGGCATCCGCCCGGGGGACCACCACGACGCCGTCATCATCGGCGACGATCACATCGCCCGCATGGACCAGCGCGCCGGCACAGACAACCGGCACATTCACCGCGCCGAGCGTGGCCTTCACCGTGCCCTTGGCGGAAATGGCCTTCGACCAGACCGGGAACCCCATCTCGGTCAGGCTGCGGACATCGCGCACGCCGGCATCGATGATCAGCGCGCGGACGCCGCGCGCCTGCAGCGAGGTGGCGAGGAGATCGCCGAAATAGCCATCGGTCGAAGGGGCCGTGACCGCCACGACCAGCACATCACCAGGGCGGCATTGCTCGACCGCGACATGCAGCATCCAGTTATCACCCGGCTGGGCAAGCACGGTGATGGCGCTGCCGGCAATCGCGGCACCGGGATAGATCGGCCGCATGTAAGGCTGCATCAGGCCGGTGCGCCCCATCGCCTCATGCGTGGTGGAGACGCCGAGGCCGGCCAGGCGTTCGATGGCGGCAGGCTCGGCCCGTTCGACCCGGGTGACGACAACGGTTTTCACGCGAGTTCCTCCAAGGCCTGCGGGAAGAGGCGCTGATAGGCCTCGCCATAGGTCATGGCGCGGCCGGAATTGCGCCCGCCCTGCATGCCGCGATTGAGGGCGACACGGGTGTAGTATTCCCAGAGATGCTTCTGCGCCGCCAGCACCTCGAAGGCCTTGCGCTTGGTTTCCCAGACATCATCGATGTTGAGGATCACCGTCGGCTTGAAATTGCATTGCTCGGGCTGGTGCGGCTCGAACAGGAAGACCGGCGGCGCCGCATAGGCGCGGTCGGGATCCGGCTTGTGGCCGGCCGCCTGCGCGATGATGCGCGCTTCCTGCGCCAGCCGCGTCGCCTCGGGATGGTCGATATTGTACGGATCCTCGAGGCTGTGCGTGAGGATGAAGCTCGGCTTGAGCTCATGGTTGATGTCAACGAGCCGGTCGATGATCGCCTCGGTGCCGCGCAGGGGATAATCCCCGGCATCGAAGAACTCGATCTCGGCACCGAGGATCGCGGCGGCGCGCTCGGCCTCGTCGCGGCGCTGGGCCTTGACCTCGGCGAGGCTGACACCCGCCTTCTTCCAGGCGAACTGGCTTTCGCCGCGCTCGCCATAGGAGAGGCAGGCGATCTTCACGCGATAACCCTTGGCGACATGGAGCGCGATGGCGCCGCCGGCCCGCCAGACGAAGTCCCCCGGATGGGCGGTGACGACAAGGGCGGTCTTCGAGGATGCACTCATACAGGGATTCCGATCATTCGGCGGCGTGAGGAAGGGAGCCCGTCCCGGCATGCTGACGCGCGAAGGCAATGCCGTCGAACAGCTTGCGGGCCGTACGCAGCAGGCCCGCCCGGGTGACGACAGGCGCCGCCCCGGTTCCATCCACCTCGAGGCGGACGGAGAATTCGCCGGTCGGATGCTCGACCGAGAGGGTCCGGATGCGCCCGGCCGGCATGCGGGCCACGACAGCGGCCGGCGAGCCGGGGAGAACGGCTGCCGTCGCCACCGTGACCGCCGCAAAGACGCCGATCGAGGCATGGCATTCATGCGGGATGAAGCTGCGCGTCAGGATATGGCCGCCGGCCACAGGCGGCGCGACGAGGGCGATTTTCGGCACGACCTTGCCCGAGACATCGCCGAGATTCATCAAAGGCCCGGCTTCGAGCCGGATCGCCTCGATCCGCGCCTTGAGTTCGGAATCCTTGTCGAGCTGGTCGCGGGGTTCCTGCCCGGTCCGGCCAAGATCGGCGGCGCGCATCACAATGACCGGCATGCCATTGTCGATCAGCGTACAGGGCACGCCGCGGATGATATCGACCACGTTACCCGTGGGGAGAAGCCTGCCGCAGACCGAGCCTTCCGCATCGAGGAAGTCGATCGCGATCGGCGCCGCGGTGCCGGGGGCGCCGTCGATCCGGGCCTCGCCGAGATAATTGACCTCGCCGCCGGGCGTCTCGACCAGGATCTCGGCGATGGTGCCGGTATTGAGCGTGCGCACCTTCACCCGCGTCTCGGGATGGCGGGCCGCCACGAGGCCGCGCTCGATGGCGAAGGGAACGACACCGGCGAGGATATTGCCGCAATTCGGGGTGGTATCGACCATCGGCTTGTCGACGCCGACCTGCGCGAACAGGAAATCGATGTCACAGCCGGGCTCGACCGAGCGGGAGACGATGGCGACCTTCGAGGTCAGCGGATGCGCACCGCCCAGCCCGTCGACCTGGCGCGGATCGGGCGAGCCCATCAGGCTGAGCAGCAGCGCATCCCGCGCGGCGGGATCGGCGGGCAGGTCCTCGGCGAGGAAATAGGCCCCTTTCGAGGTGCCGCCCCGCATCATCATGCATCGAACGCCCCGGAGCATCGTGGAGTTCCCGTTTCGCTGGGGGACCAGACCGGACAGAGCCATGCCGGCTGTCCTCCTTGCCCGAGACAGATGCTCCGCCCGGTTTAATGAATCAAATGATCGTTTTGCACGGATTGATGAGCTGAATTCAAAGCCCCTCCCGACCGCCTCCGGTTTCGAGGTCGACGACCCAGGCATGCAAGACCTTCATCAATGGGCGCGAAAATCCAATTTGATTCAGCAGCGAGGCACCCGCATCCTGCACGCGACCAGAAGGCCGAACGCCCGCCCCGAGGAAAGCCATGTCCCTGACCGAGCCCTGCCATGACATCGCGCATCTCGCCCATGTCGAGATGTATACCGACCGCTATGAGGACAGCCTGCGCTTCTTCACCGAGATCTACGGGCTCACCCTGACCGCCGAGGATGAAAACTCCGCCTATCTCCGGGCTTTCGACGATTACGAATTCCACAGCCTGAAGCTGACGCGCCACACGACAACCGGGGTGGGGCATGTCGCCTATCGCGCCAGTTCGGAGGCCGCCCTGCAGCGCCGGGTGCGCGCCATCGAGGCCAGCGGGTTCCGCATCCATGGCTGGACCGAAGGCGATCTCGGCCATGGCCGGGCCTTCCGCTTCGAGGATCCGTTCGGCCATGTCTTCGAGATCTATTACGACACGCATCGCTATATGCCGCCGGCGGGCCAGAAGGCCGCGCTGAAGAACATCGCCCAGCGCTATCACGGCCGCGGCGCCTGCCCGCGCCGGCTCGACCATCTCAACCTGCTGGCCAGCGATGTGCGCGAGTTCCGGCGTTTCATGGAAACCTGCCTCGGCAGCCGCGTGACCGAGATGATCCAGCTCGACAATGGCCGGATCGGCGGGTGCTGGTTCACGATCAACAACAAGACCTATGACCTTGCCTGCACCGAGGAGCATGGCGGCGGTGTCGGCCGGTTGCACCACGTCACCTACGCCACGGACCAGCGCGAGGATATCCTGCGCGCGGCCGACATCTTCCTCGAGAACGGCGTGCATATCGAGACCGGGCCGCACAAGCATGCGATCCAGGGCACGTTCTTCCTGTATGTCTGGGAGCCGGCCGGCAACCGCGTGGAACTGGCCAATGCCGGGGCGCGGCTCATCCTCGCGCCGGACTGGGAGCCGGTCGTCTGGACCGAAACCGATCGGAAGAAGGGCCAGGCCTGGGGGCTGAAGACGATCGAGACCTTCCACACCCATGGCACGCCGCCGGTGAAGAAGGACTGAGCTCGCTCAGACGCTCGCCAGCCGGGTGCCCAGTTCGCCCAGCCGTTCCGCGCCGACATTGGCGAAGGCGATACGGAGATGGGTTTCCTGCCCCGGGCCGAAATAGGGGCCGGGCAGAGCCAGCACGCCGGATTCCAGCGCCAGCTTGCGGGCGGCGTCCCGCGCGGGGAGGCCCGGGAAGGGATGGGCGGCGAAGGCGAAATAGGCGCCGAGGGAATCGAGCCGCCAGCCCGGCAAAGGCGCGAAGGCAGCGCGGCAGGCGGCCGCGCGGCGGACGAGATCGTCGCGCTGGCCATGCCGCCAGTGGCGCAGGCCCTCGATCGCCCAGGCGACAACACGCTGGGCCGGCCGGGCCGGGCAGATCTGCATCGTATCCAGCACCTTGGCGATCTCGGCCATGGTTTCCGGCGCGGCCGCCATGGCGCCGAGCCGGTGCCCCGGCACGGCATAGGCCTTCGAGAATGAGTAAAGCTGGATCGCCACGTCGCCCCAGCCGGGATCGGCCAGCAGGTCATGCGGGCGGCCGCTGCCGGCGGGCAGGAAATCGCGATAGGTCTCGTCGAGGATCAGGGCGATCCCATGCTGCCGCGCCAGTTCCGCAAAGGCCGCAATCGTGGCCGGCGGGTAGATGGCGCCGGTCGGGTTGTTCGGCGTGACGAGCACGATCGCCCGGGTGGCGGGCGTGATCCGCGCCGCAGCCTCCGCCACATCCGGCACGAATCCCGCCTCGGGGCGGCAGGGCAGCGGCTGGGCGGCGATGCCGAGCATGTCCAGTGCCATCTTGTGGTTGAAGTACCACGGCGTGGGCAGCATGACGGCCTCGCCGGCGCCGGCAATCGCCATCACGGCGACCATGAAGGCCTCGTTGCAGCCGGCGGTGATCGCCACCGAGTCCACCGGCAGCGAGGCACCATAGAGCGCGCCCGTTTCGGCGGCATAGGCCTCGCGCAGGGCGGCATCGCCGAGGATCGGGCCATAGCGGGTGCATTCGGCATCGCCTGCCGCTTCGGCAAGGCGTTCCAGCATCGCGGCGGGCGGCGGTTCGCCCGGCACGGCCTGCGAGAGATCGATCATCGGGCCATGGCGGCCGTCATAGTCGCGGCGCCAGCCCTGCGCCTCCGGAATGGGCGGGGAATCGACCGCGAGCAGGCGCGGGTTGAGGCGGTAGGCAAGCTTTGTCACGGAGGATCCTCGGGATATCCCGTCGACCTTAGCCTGCGATGGCGGCGGTGCAAGGGCTGGCTTCGCGCTTGCATGGGCCGATGCATTGACGGAACGCGCGCCCGTGCCATGTTCGATGGACAGAGAAGGAGACGTCCCATGCTGCGCCCTCTCGCTTTTGCCTTCTGGCTGCTGGCCTCGGCCCTGCCCGCCCTTGCCGAAGCCTGCCTCGGCCCGATTGCCCGCGCGCCGGATGGCACGCCGATCACCTTCGCCGCCCTGCAGAACGGCGAGGTGCGGATCACCTATGTCGGCCATTCCACCTTCACGATCGAGAGCCCGCAGGGTGTGACGGCGGCCACGGATTACAACGATTATTTCCGCCCGCCCCTGCTGCCGACCATCGTGACGATGAACCACGCCCATTCGAGCCACTTCACCTACCGGCCGGACCCGGCAATCCGCCATGTGCTGCGCGGCTGGGCGCATGAGGGTCGGACGCCCTCTTTCGATGTGCAGGAACGCGATATGCGCGTCCGCAACGTGCCGACCAATATCCGCGATGGCGGCGCGACGGAATTCTCCGGCAACTCGATCTTCATCTTCGAGGTGGGCGGATTGTGCATCGCCCATCTCGGCCATCTCCATCACACGCTGACGCCGGACCATCTCAAGGCGATCGGGCAGGTGGATATCCTGATGGCGGCGGTGGATGGCTCCTGGACGCTGGATCTCGACGGCATTGTCGAGGTCATCACCCAGTTGCAGCCGAAAGTGGTGATCCCGATGCATTTCATCACCGAATATTCGCTGCAGCGTTTCCTCTCGCATATCGGAACGCGCTACCCGGTCGAACGGCTTCCCAGTGACAGCGCGGTTTTTTCGCGTGCAAATTTGCCAACGAAACCGGCAATTCAGGTGCTGATTGGCCGGTGATTTTTGCTGCAATGCAAATTATCTTGAGGGAATGACACTTACTCCTTCCTCCCTTCCCGATACGCCGGCCATGCCGGTTCTTTTCATCGGCCATGGTTCGCCGATGCATGCGATCGAGGACAGCGCGTTCTCGAAAGCCTGGGGCGAGATGGGCGCCAGCCTGCCCGCCCCGACCGCCATCCTCGTGATCTCGGCGCATTGGATGACGCGCGGCGCCAGCCTCGTCCATATCGGCCGCAAGCCGCGGACGATCCATGATTTCGGCGGCTTCCCACGTGCCCTGCACGAGGCGCAGTATCCGGCGCCCGGCGCACCGGACGTAGCGACCGCGACGCTGGACCTGCTGCGCGACCATCATGCCGAGGCCGATCTCGAATGGGGCCTCGATCACGGCGCCTGGTGCGTGCTGCTGCGGATGTTCCCGAAGGCCGATGTGCCGGTCTACCAGCTGTCGCTCGATCTCTCGCGGCCGCTGAAGGACCATATGGCGCTCGCGCGCGATCTCAGGGCCTTGCGTCGCAAGGGCGTGCTGATCGTCGGGTCCGGCAATGCCGTGCATAACCTGCCGGCCATGCGCTACGGCATCGACGCCTTCGACTGGGCACGGGAATTCGACGGTCGCATTGCCGGGGCGATCGAGCGGCGCGATTATTCCGCGCTGGCGGAGATCAACCCGCGCGATCCGCTGACGCGGATGGCCCATCCGACGATCGAGCATTTCCTGCCGCTTCTCTACACGCTCGGCGCGGCGGAGGAGCAGGACAATCCGAGCTTCTTCGCGGAGGGCTTCGATCTCGGCTCGATCTCGATGCGGAGCGTCCTGCTGGCGGCGTGAGGGTTGAGGGGATCGCGAGAGGCTGGTTATGACCGGGACGTGTTCATCCCGGCCTCTTGGTTTTCGTCATGGCCGGGCTTGGCCCGGCCATCCACGACTTCGTTTCATCCCAAGGCAAGTCGTGGATGCCCGCCCCAAGGGCGGGCATGACGGGGTCACAGGGCGAGGGTGAGCACGGCCCCGCAGCGGCGCTGCCCGCCCCTACTTCGCAAAGCGCGAGAAGGTCATGTCCGGAGAGGACATGTTGTGCCGCGAGGGCCAGAAGCGGCCGGCCCAGAATTCGTTCGCCTCCCCGCCCTTGTAGTCGAGCACATGCTCCTCGCCCCAGCGGGTCTTGCCGGCCTGACGGAAGGCGACGCGCGAGACATCGTTGTTGATGTCGGTCACATACATCGAGCGGAGGGCCGCGAAGGGCTTGTCCTTCGGCAGGTTGCCGGAGAGCCGGACCTCGAGGCTGATATGATCCTTGTCCAGCTTGTCGAGCTTCAGGCTGCCCTCGCCGCCATCGCGGAAGGGGAAATGGAAGGTCATGGTTTCCGGGTCGAAGCGGATTTCCTTCAGCGCCACGACCGGGCGGCCCTCCATCGTCACCGGCCCGATCATGAAGCTGGAGCCATAGGCGGTCCAGCCCATATGGGCCGGCGGCAGGGGCCGGGCCCGCCAGTAGCCATCAGGCGGATAGACAACAAGCATCTCCTCCATCCGCTGGCCGATACGCTGGTAGACCTGCACGAGATGGAGACCGGTCTCGACCCGGTCCCCCACCTTCACCGGCACGTCGGCCGGACGCCAGAAGCTCGGATAGACCTGCCCGACAATCGAGATCCACGGCGTTTCGTAAAGCGTCACCTGCCGTGGCTTGCCGGGGTTGAAGACGGGATCACCGGACATGTCGCAATCGGTGAAATCCGGCAGGGCCAGATCCTCCTTCAGCGTGGCGATATAGGCCGGGTGGACGGCCTGCACGCGGAAGCTGCGGACCTCGGGATTGAGGAAGCGGATGTCGATATTGTCCTTCTCGGCGCAGACTTCCGGCTCGGAATGGTTCTCGACCTTCACAATCAGGCTCGGCGGCTTCTTGTTATGCGCGCCGAGGACGGTCTGGTCGGGGGTGGCGGAAGTCTGGGCCTGACTGATTTCGGACGAGCACATGAAAACCCCCAGGGTCAGCAGCAGGGCCGGCAGCAGGCGCCCGGGTTCAGCCACGAAATGTCGCATAGACATCCCCCGAATTGGCCGCATGCGGCAAGGACAGGATATGGGCCGCCATGTCGCCGGCGGAAATGGGCGCGTCGAAATGAAGCTGCTGGCTCTCGCCGAGCGCGATATTGAACCGGTAGGGCCGGAGCGCGGCGAGCAGCGCGATGCATTTCCCGGCAATGTCACGCTGGATCGTGGTGAATTCGAAGGACAGGGCCCGGACCGGCTCGGTCAGTCCGGACAGGACATCGGCCTCGAAGCCCTCGACATCGATCTTGACGAAATCCGGCATGCCATGCTGCCTGATCAGGCGGTCGAGCGTCGTCACGGGCACCTCGATCGCCCGGTCCCAGACCTGGCCTTCCCAGCCCTCGGCGCCATCGGCGGCCTTCACGAAATCCGTCGAGGCGGTGGTCACAGTCGGGTTGGCGGAATTGACATGGAGGGTCAGCTGGCCGGGCGCGGGCCCGCAGGCCGCCTCGACCAGCGTGACGCCTCCATCCTGCCCATAGATCTCGCGGATCGCGGCCGCGCAATCCGGCTGCGGTTCGAGGGCGACGACGCGGGCCCCGACGCGGCGGAACGAGCCGATCCGGTCACCGACATGGCTGCCGATATCGAAGGCGAGGCCGCCCGGCTTCACGAAGCGGGCATAGAGCGCATCCATTGCGGCGTCGCGCGGGGCATCGCCGTAATAGACCTCGAAGGAGCGGCGCAATCCGGGCCAGCGCGTGGCGAGGCCGGCAATCCGTTCGACGGGAAGGGTCACGCGGGGGTCTCCTGGCTCTGGGCCTTCAGGATGATCCCGGGCTTCTCGATTTCCTCGGGGATGGCGTAGAGGCCCTTGCGGGTCAGCGTCTCGCCGAGCTTCGGATCAGCACTCCAGACCGCAAAGGGAATGGCGACGAGGAAGCCGAAGGTCAGCGGCAGCGACCAGAGCGCGAATTCCACCGAGGTCACGGCCATGAGCCCGACCACGATCGCGCCGAACAGCGTCTGCGGCCAGAGGTTGGAGGCAGCGATATCCCACGGCACGCCATGCGCATCACGCGCCTGACCACCCCAGGTGACCGATTTGCCGATCAGCAGGCCGAGGATGAAGACCGTCGTCTTGAAGGTATCCGCCGCGCCGAGAACCCAGGCGAAGAGGATCTCGGTCAGGCCGGCAAAGAGGAACTTGCCGGTGCCGCCATAGCGGGCCGTGCCGCCGGGCGTGAGCATGATGTCGATCAGCCCGGCGATTTTCGGCATCAGGTTCATCACCGTGAAGAGGATGTAGAGCGTCAGCGCCGAGGCGACGGGGAAGAGCGCGAGGCTCTCGCCATCGAAGGGCTTCAGCGCGGCCAGCGGCAGCATCAGCGTCCAGGCGGGAATGCCGAGGAACATCAGGATGGCCCAGATCAGCTGGAAGCGGCTGACCGGGTAGAGGGCCGGCAGGTCGAGCAGCTTGAAGTATTGCAGGTTGCCCTGGCACCAGCGGGTATTGCGCTTCATGAATTCGAGCAGGGTCGGCGGGTTTTCCTCCCAGGAACCGCCCTCTTCCGGCATGACGCGGACCTCGTAGCCGGCGCGGCGCATCAGCGTCGCCTCGACCTGGTCATGGCTCAGGATGTGCCCGCCGAAGGGCGGCTTGCCCGGCAGGACAGGCAGGTGGCATTCGTCGCGGAACGGGGCGATCCGGGCCAGCGCGTTATGCCCCCAGAACGGGCCGCATTCGCCCACCCACCAGGCCTGTCCCATCGTGTAGGAGCGCATGCCCTGGCGCATCCCGAACTGGAAGATGCGGGCAAAGGCCGATTTCGAGGGCATGCCGACGACGAGGCTCTGCAGGATGCCGAGTTTCGGGTTGGCCTGCATGATCCGGACATGGTGGAGGATGGTGCGCGCATCCATCAGGCTGTCGGCATCGAGCGGCAGCATCAGGTCGAAATCCGCGCCCCAGGTCTCGAGGAAATCGCGGACATTGCCGGCCTTGAAGCCGGTATTCTCCTGCCGGCGGCGATAAGTGATCGGGGCATCCGCACCCGCCTCTGCCTTCCAGCGTGCGACACCGGCCTCCTCCTCGGCCGCGACATCCTCGCGGTTGGTGTCGGAGAGGAGGAAATAGGCGAAGCGATCCGCGGCCGGGCTGGCATCCAGCTCGGCCTTGATCAGCTTCATCCGGTGCAGGGCCCGGGCGGGATCCTCGTTGCGGAGGGTCATGAAGATCGCGGTCTTCAGCGAGACCGGCATGTCCGGGTCAGGCAGGTCGGCGAAGGGCGCGACCTCGCGCATGGCATCGCGGCGGCCATGGAGCAGCCAGAGGCCGATCACGGCATTCCAGAAGCCGAGCACGGCCCAGGGCGTGCCGAAAACCATGCAGATGAAGAGCAGGATATCGATCACGCTCCAGCCGCCGGTGCCGAGGATCGAGCCCGCCCAGACGAGCAGCGCGACATAGAGCGCGACATTGAGGCCGCCGACAATGACGCGGCGATAGGTCAGCGCCTCGGCACTCTGGGTGCCGGTCGGCGTGAGGGGGATGGCGATGCGGGGCGCATTCGTCTCCGGGGGCATGGTCAGCGAGGCCTTTCGCGTTACGTCTTCTGTCTGCAGGCGGCCCTTGCCACATGCACCGTTGCATGGAATGGCTCGGACGGCGTTGCTGTCCGTGCGATATCGCGGATGGAAGCTGAACGAAAGCAAACCAGAACTCTCATGCCCCAGCCATCTTCCTCCGCCCTCTTCTACACCGCGCCGATGACGGCCGAGCGCCGGGCCGTGGCGCTGCCGGCGCTCGGCCCGGGCGAGGCGCAGGTCCGGACGGAATTCACCGCCCTGTCCCGCGGGACGGAACGGTTGGTTGCCTCCGGCCTCGTCCCCCCGGACGAGCATGCCCGCATGCGCTGCCCGCTGCAGGAGGGAGATTTTCCCTTCCCCGTGAAATACGGCTATTGCGCCGTCGGTGTGGTGGAAGATGGGCCGGCGGAATGGATCGGCAAGCGGGTCTTCGTCCTGCATCCGCATCAGGACCGCTTTGTCTGCTCCGTCGCGTGGCTGAATGCCGTGCCGGATTTCCTGCCCTCCCGCCGGGCGGCATTGGCCGCGAATATGGAAACCGCGCTGAACGCGATCTGGGATTCCGGCGTCTCGGCGGCGGACCGGGTGGTGGTGGTCGGCGGCGGGCTGGTCGGCCTGCTCGTGACCTTCCTTGCGGCGAACATGCCCGGCACGGACGTCACGCTGGTCGATCTCGACCCGCTGCGGGCGGAGATTGCCGGCCATCTCGGTGCGCAGTTCGCGCTGCCGGACCATGCGCCGAAAGGCGCGGATATCGTGTTCCATACGAGCGCCAGCGCGGCTGGCCTTGCCACCGCGATCGGCGCGGCCGGGCCCGAGGCGCGGGTGATCGAGCTCTCGTGGTACGGGGCGAAGCCGGTCCAGGCGCCGCTGGGCGGCCTGTTCCATGCCGGGCGGGTGAGCCTTGTCTCGTCACAGGTCGGCACCGTCTCGCCGGGCCATGCGGCGCGGGGCTGGACCTATTCATCGCGCCTTCAGGCGGCCTTGCGCTTATTGGCCGATGACAGGCTGGATGCGTTGATCACCGAGACCCTCCCCTTCCCCGACCTGGCTCCGGCCATTCCCCGCCTGCTGGCGGCGGAGGCCCCGGGGCTTGCCACCTTGATCCGTTATTGAGGAAAGAACGATGTTTGCCGTTGAAGTCCGCGATCGCATCATGATCGGCCATTCGCTGCCGGACCCGTTTTTCGGGCCAGCCCAGAACATGCATGGCGCGACCTTCGTGGTGGATGTCGCCTTTTTCCGCGAGACGATGACGAAGCAGAATGTCGTGGTCGATATCGGCGCGGCGCTCGATACGCTGGCGGCCGTGCTCAAGCCGCTGAAATACCAGAATCTCGACACGCTGCCGCAGTTCAAGGGCGTGCTGACCACGACCGAATTCCTTGCCTATCACATTTTCGAGGAAATGGCGAAGGCCGCGAAATCCGGCGCCCTGGGCGAGGATGGCAAGGGCCTGACGAAAATCCGCGTCACCCTGCACGAAACCGATCTCGCCCGCGCCTGGTTCGAGGGTCCACTGACCTGATGGCCGGCCAATGAGTGACATCGCCTTCCTGATCCCCGGCGACCTGAACCTGCCCACGGGCGGCTATGGCTATGACCGTGCCGTGATCCGGCTCCTGCCCGATCACGGTGTGCAGGCGATGCATGTCGCCCTGCCCGGTTCCTTCCCCATGGCCACCGAGGCGGACCTCGCCGATTGCGCAGCCATCGTGCAGGGTCTGCCGCCCGGTTGCCCGCTGCTGATCGACGGGCTCGCCTATGGCGCGATGCCGGCCGGGCTGATCCGGGCCTTCAACCGGCCGATCATTGCCCTGTGCCATCATCCCTTGGCGCTGGAGAACGGCATCTCGGCCGCGCGCGCGCAGGCGTTGCATGCCTCCGAGGCGACGGCGCTCAGCCTCGCCGATCATGTCATCGTGACCTCGCCGCTGACGGCGAAAATCCTCGAAGGCGATTTCGGTGTACCGGCGGGCAAGATCACGGTCGCCATTCCCGGCACGGCCCGGAAGCCGCGTGCGACCGGATCGGGCGAGGCGACGCTGAACCTGCTCGCGGTGGGCTCGATCGTCCCCCGCAAGGGCTATGCCGTGCTGGTCGAGGCGCTGTCCGGGCTGAAGAAGCGGGCCTGGCACCTGCGCATTGTCGGGGCCGCGCATGGACTCGACACCGTCAACGCGCTCCAGCAGCAGATCAGCCAGGCAGGCCTGGCCGACCGGATCCAGCTGCTTGGCGCGGTCCGCGAGCGCGATCTCGATACCTTCTACGAGAAGGCGGATCTCTTTGTGATGTCCTCGCTGTTCGAGGGCTATGGCATGGTCCTCGGCGAGGCGATGCAGCGCGGACTGCCGATTGTCACCACCACCGGCGGCGCGGCCAGCGATACCGTGCCCGAGGGCGCCGGCCTCAAGGTCCCGCCCGGGGATGCCGGAGCCCTGCAGGCCGCGCTCGAACAGGCTATGGCCGACCCTGCCCTGCGGGCGCGACTGGCGGACGAGGCCTATCGCGCCGGACAATCGCTCCCAGACTGGGCCGATACGGCCCGCATCATTGCCGGGGCGCTCGCCCCGTTCCTCCCGTCCAGAAAGGTTTCCGCATGAGCGGCTTCTCCGCTGACTGGCTTGCCCTGCGCGAGCCGGCCGACCATCGTTCCCGCAATGCCGAACTTGCCGGCCGGGTCGGAACCCGGTTTGCCGGGCATGATGTGATCCGCATTGTCGATCTCGGCTCCGGCACGGGCTCGAACCTGCGCGCGACCGCGCCGCTGCTGGGCCCCCAGCAGGAATGGACGCTGGTGGATTACGATGCCGGGCTGCTCGAGGCGGCCGCAAAAGTGCTGTCCGGCTGGGCCGACGAGGCCCGCGCGATCGGCGACGATCTCGTCCTCGTCAAGGGCGAGACGACGATCGGCGTGAAGTTCCGCGTGGTCGACCTCAACCGCGATCTCGACTCAGTGCTGGCCGGCAAGCCGGATCTGGTGACGGCCTCGGCGCTGTTCGACCTGATCTCGGAAGCGTGGATGAAGCGCTTCGCCTCGGCCCTCAAGGCGGCGGGTTCGGCCTTCTACACGGTGCTGACCTATAACGGACAGGACCAGTTCATTCCCGAGCATCCGTTCGATTTCGGCGTGATCCGCGCCTTCGGCATGCATCAGCGCCGCGACAAGGGCTTCGGTCCTGCCGCCGGGCCGGAGGCTGCAGCCACGCTGGTTGCGGCGCTGAAGCGCGAGGGTTACTCGGTCGATACAGGCGAATCGCCGTGGATCCTCAAGCCTTCCGATGCAGAGCTGATCCGCGCGCTGCTGACGGGGATCGAAAAGGCTGTCACCGAAACCGGCTTCATCTCCGATAACGGCCTCGCGGACTGGCACACCTATCGCGATGCGATGTGCGACCAGAAGGGCAGCCGGATGATGACCGGCCATACCGATATCTTCGCCACGCTGCCGGCCTGAGCGCCCCCGCGCTCAGGGCAACATGCGCTTCAGGACGCCATCCTTCAGCACGAGGCGATGGAACAGGGCGGCGCCGACATGCATCGCGATGAAACCCGCCATCGCGATTGCGGCATAGCCGTGATACTTCAGGATCGTCTCGCCGAGCACCGTGTCCTTGCCCAGCAGGGATGGCAGATTGAAGCCGCCGAGCAGGCCCGTCGCGCCATAGGCCGAAACGCCGAGCCATCCGAGGACCGGGACGAGGATCATCAGCAGATAGAGCAGACCATGGGTCGACTCCGCCGCGATGACCTGCACCCGCGCCAACCCGGGCTCCGGCGCCGGCGCTCCGTTGCGGATCCGCAGCGCGATCCGCAGCACGATCAGCAGCAGCACGATGAAGCCGAACGTCTTGTGCGCGGTGTAGAGCTGGTTGGTCACGGCATCGAAATTGGTCGCCGCGCCGCGCTGCACCATGTAGATCCCGACCGGGATCAGGGTCAGCAGCATGAGAGCGATGACCCAATGGAGCAGTTTCTGCCCGCCGGAATAGCTGATGGGCCGCGAGGATGCCTTACTCATGCTGCTCTCCGGAATGTGATGCGCGTGTCAGGTCACAATCGAATAGCACATCGCCAGCACCGAGCGAAACCACCTCGACATGGGGGCGGATCGCCTGGCTGATCCGGTCGATCGGCGCGAGATCGAGCCCGGCCTGCCCCGAGCCAAGGATGATGGCGGAGACCATGAGATGAAGGCGATCGACAATCCCGGCATCGATGGCGCGCGAGATGATACCTGCCCCGCCCTCGATGAGCACCGTGTCGAAGCCGAGATCGGCGAGGGCGCGCGCCAGATCCGGCATGCTGAAATGACCGCGCGCATCGGTCGCAAGGCGGATGATCTCGACCTCGCGCGGCAGGGGTTCGCCCCGGGCGCCGGCATCGCGGAAGACGATCCGCCGGACCTTGTCGTGCCCGGCGAGACATTTGGCCGCAGCCGGCAGCTTTCCGCGGGCATCGATGACAATCCGGGCCGGATTCGGCCCTTCGCAGCGGCGCACATTGAGCTGCGGGTCATCCGCCAGGACGGTCCCGATGCCCACGACAACTGCATCGACATGGGCGCGGATGCGGTGCAGGTGGTCAAGCGAGGGAGCCGCCCCTATGTACCGGCTGTCTCCCGTCCGGGTGGCGATCCTGCCATCCAGCGATTGGCCCAATTGGGCCACGATGAAGGGCCGTTCGGCAGAAATACGCCGGAAAGCCTGGAAGAGGGTCGCGGTTTCGGGGGGCATCGGAGTCCTTGCAGGGCGACGGCATGAGCGGGTTTCACGCCTGAACGGGGCGCGATGAAATCAGACATCAGCCGTTCATCTTGCGAGCCCCATACATACATGGACCTTAACGATACGGTGTCCATCCGGCGGAATAACCCAGCCGAAATGACCGTAAACATGGACGAAAGAGGCGTAAATGGGTGACGTCAGTGAAATTCTCGGCCTTTTCGACACCGCCGGCGAGCGGGCTGTCGATCGTGCCCTCGCGGAGTACCGCGCGGGCCGGCCGGTTGCGATCGTCGAGGGTGGCGAAGCGCTGCTCGCGCTGAATGTGGAATCGCTCGAAGCGGCCGTGGCCGTGGCGCTCGACCGGCTGGCTCCCGGTCGTCCGCGCCTTGTCCTGCCGGCAGCGCGCCTGCGTCGCCTCGGCCTCGAGCGCACCCAGCCCGGTGTCGTCTCGTTCCCGGTTCCGAATGCGGAACGGGCGGAAATGCTGGCACTCAAGATCGATGGCCGCATCGATGCGCCCGTGGCGCCGGTGGTCGCGCTGGACGAGGCCGCCCTCGAGCTGGCGCGCCTCGCTCTTGTCACGCCCGCCGTCTATGCGGTTCCGGTGGCCATCGAGGCGGTGAATGGCGGTGTTGCCCGCGTGACTGCCGCCGAGCTGCGGGATTACCGCGCCAGCCAGGTCCGGGCGACGAAGATCGTCGGCCGGGCGCCGGTGCCGCTCGAATTCGCGGCCGAAACCGAATTCGTGGTGTTCCGTGGCGGCGAAGGCCTGCGCGACCAGGTGGCGATCATTGTCGGCAAGCCCGACCTGTCGAAGCCGGTGGCCATCCGCATGCATTCGGCCTGCCTGACGGGCGACCTGTTCGGCTCGCTGAAATGCGATTGCGGCGACCAGCTGCGCGGCACCGTCCAGAAAATGGCGGAAAGCGATGGCGGGATCCTGCTCTATCTCGACCAGGAAGGCCGCGGGAACGGCATTGCCAACAAGATGCGGGCCTACAAGCTGCAGAGCCAGGGCTGGGATACCTATGACGCGGACGAGGTTCTCGGCTTCGGCCTCGACCAGCGCCGCTTCGATTTCGCGGCAGTCATGCTGAAGCAGCTCGGCGTCACCTCGGTCCGCGTGATGACCAACAACCCGGAAAAGATCGGCGCGCTCAAGGCCGCCGGCCTCGAGGTTGTGGCGGATAACCGCGCCTATGGCCGGCCGACGGCGGAAAACATCCGCTATCTCGCCTCGAAGCGCGACCGGGCGGGCCATTTCATCGATTTCGATGCGATGGTCGCGCATGCCCCGGTCAACGGCTAGCCCTCCCGGCTAGCCGCCCCGCGGGAGGCGGCCATGCGCCCGATATCGCGCCGTCTTCCGCAGGAGAACATTGCTTGGCCGGATCTTGCGCCTGCCGGTCATGATCCGGAATGGCGGGCCGACGGCAGGCAATGGCTCGCCGCCCTGGTCATCTTTCTCGGCTGTGCCTTGTTTCTCGCCTGGCCCTGGCTGTCCGGCGCGGTCACCTTGCCCTGGGACGGGAAGGCCCATTTCCAGGCACAGGCAGCCTTTCTTGCCCGCTCGATCCATGCCGGCGAGAGCCCGTTCTGGGCGCCGTATGTTTTTTCAGGCCATCCGCAGGTCGCCGATCCGCAATCGCTGATCTTCAATCCCGGCTTCCTGATGCTCGCGATGCTGACTCCGGCGCCGAGTTTCGCCATGGTCGATGGCGTGGCCTTCGGCTCGCTGGTCTTCGGCGCGCTGGCCATTCTCGGTTTCGCGCGGGACCGGCGCTGGCACCCGGCGGCGGCCGTCGTGGCGGCCCTCGCTTTCGCCTTCGGCGGCGCAGCCGGCTGGCGGATCCAGCATGTCGGGCAGGTGCTCAGCCTTGCCTATTTCCCCTGGGCCTTCTGGATGCTGGACCGCGCCTTCCGGCTGTCCTCGATGCGGTTCGGCGCCTTGGCGGGCCTTTTTGCCGGGCTGATGGTGCTGGGGCCGGACCAGGTGGCCTTTCTCGGCCTCGTCTGCCTCGCAGGATTCACGCTTGCGCATCTCGTGGGTGGTCCGGGCCGCCTGCCGCGCCTTCGGGCCAGCCTGAGGCCGCTGGCGGCGGGAGCGCTCGCAGGCGGAGCCGTCATCGCGGTGCCGATCCTGATGGTGCTGAGCTTCGCCGACGGGTCGAACCGCGCGCAGATCTCGCTTGCCGAGGCGGAGATCGGCTCGCTTCATCCGACCAACCTGCTGACCTTCGTTGTCGCGAACCTGTTCGGCACAATCGGCCCCGGCCCGGATTTCTGGGGGGCGCCCAGCGTGCACTGGCCCTACATCGTCAATTCCAATGTCGCGCGGAACATGGCCAATGCCTATACGGGCCTGCTGCCGCTGGCCGGCATTCTCGCCTGGCTGGCATGCCCGGCAGCCTACCGCTCCCGGATGGTTGCCCTGCCGATCCTGTTCGGCCTGATGATCGCCTATGCGCTGGGCCGCTACACGCCGGTCTTCCCGGCGGCCTATCATCTGCTGCCCGGGGTCGATCTCTTCCGCCGCCCGGCCGATTCGCTGTTCCTTGTCGGCGCGGTCGGATCCTTCATGGCGGGGTTCGGCCTCGACCGGGTCCTGCGGCGCGGGCCGGGCACTTGGCCGGGCACAGCCGCGGCCCTCTGGCTGGCCACAGGCCTGCTCGCGCTGGCGGGCGGGCTCGCCATGGCCCTCTGGCTCGGCAGGCTCGGGCAGGCCGTGCCGGAACTTTTCGCCACGTCCGGCTGGCTGCTGGTGGCGGGTGTTGTCCTCATCGTGGCGCAGCGGCAGGCGCAGGCGCGGCCAGTTCTGGTGGCAGCCCTGATGGCCTTTGCCGTGACGGCCGATCTTCGCTGGAATCTCCGCCCGAACGATTCAACCGGGCTTGACCCCGTCCACTACAGCGAGATGCGCGCCGGCAGCGACAACGAGACCCTCGCCTGGCTCAAGGCGCATATCGTGCAGGACGGGCAGCGCCGGGACCGGGTGGAACTGGCTGGCCTCGGCTTCGGATGGCCCAATGCCGGGCTTGTCCACGGGCTCGAGAACGTGCTGGGCTATAACCCGCTGCGCGTTGCGGCCTACAGCGCCGCAACCGGCGCGCAGGATCATGTGGCCAATCCGGACCAGCGCCGGTTCTCTCCGCTGATGCCGGGCTACCGGTCGGCACTGAGCAACCTGCTCGGCCTGCGCTACATCGTGACGGGCGTGCCGATCGAGCGCATCGACCCCGCGCTGGCGGGTGATCCGCCCATCCCGGTGGCGCGGACGAAGGACGGCTATATCTACGAGAATCCCGAGGTCCTGCCCCGCGTGCTGGTGGTGCCGGACGCGCAGCCGCTTGATCAGGACCGCCTGATCCGGACGGGCGAATGGCCCTCCACCGATTTCCGGAACGTGGTCTATGTCGAGCCCTCCGCGCTGCCCCTGCCCCAAGGCGGCACGGGCGGGACGGCGCGCATCACGCGCTACGGCCATGCAACGATCGATATCGCCGTCGAGGCCCCAAGCGGCGGCGTGCTGCTGCTCAATGATGTCTGGCACCCGTGGTGGTTTGCCGAGGTGGATGGCGTTCCTGCCCGAATTCTGCGCGCCAATGGGATTTTCCGGGCCGTTGTGCTGCCGCGCGGCGCCCGCCAGGTGACCTTCCGGTTCGAGCCGGTGCGCGGGTTGCTCCGCCAGGCACTGCAGAATCGCGGGCTGATCGCCAGCCCGACGCCGTGATTCACGCCGTCTGCCGACGGGCGAGTACGCGGTCGATCATCGAGCGGCAGGCGACCAGCTCTTCCAGCGCATAGCGCATCGCCTCGCGGGCGGAAGCCGGCATCGCCTCGGCCGGGCCATCGCGCTCCGGCGCTGCAACCGGACGGGGCGCTGCGGGCGGGGTGACGACACCCTCGCCCCTCGCCAGACCGCCGCGGAACATCGAGACCTGCGGGGGCGGCGGCGGGGCCGGCCCTTGTTCGAGCGTGATGGCAATGCCGGATTCCGCCGGCTCCTCTTCCGGTTCGGGACGCCAGTTCTCGAGCGCGGGGTTCGGCAGGTCCGGCAAAGCGGGCGCGGCAGCCGCCTCGATTGCGGGCACGAGAACAGGCGGGGCCGGCGGCGATGACGGCGCGAGGACCGGCATCTCGAGGGGCATCTCGACCGGTGGTACCGGCCGCTGGGTCATGGCAGGCGCAGACGGGGCAGCCGGCTGGACCGGCGGCGGCTGCACGGGTTCAGCCTCGGCCAGCCCGCGGGCGAAGACCTGCACCGCGCGCGCGCCCTGCTCCTTCAGGATGCGCTGGACACCCTTGATCGTGTAGCCTTCCTTGTAGAGCAGGTGGCGGATACCCTTCAGCAGCTCGACGTCATCCGGGCGATAATAGCGCCGGCCACCGCCGCGCTTGAGCGGCTTGATCTGGCTGAAACGGGTTTCCCAGAAACGCAGAACATGCTGCGGCAGATCGAGATCCTCGGCGACCTCGCTGATCGTCCGGTACGCGTCCGGTGCCTTGTCCATGCCCGCCTCGCCTTCCGGTCGGATCAATCCTCGTCGGCCGTTTCCAGCCCGTTGATCCGGGCCTTCATCACGTTGGACGGCTTGAAGACCAGCACGCGGCGCGGCGTGATCGGCACCTCGACGCCGGTCTTCGGGTTGCGGCCGATCCGTTCACCCTTCTCGCGGACGATGAACGAGCCGAAGGAAGAGAGCTTCACCGTCTCGCCCTTGGCGAGGGTGTCGCTGATCTCGCGCAGGACGGCCTCGACCAGATCGGACGATTCGGCACGGCTCAGGCCCAGCTTCTGGTACACGGCCTCGCAAAGGTCGGCCCGGGTGATTGTCTGGTTGGCCATTGGCTTGATCCCCGTGAAAACTTAAATCGCGATAATTGAATTTAACTCAAGCACTTACGATTTTAGGCCTTTGCTTCATCCCGGTCAATCGACTTGACTGAGAGGCGCCCGGACTAAAGCCGGAAAAGTGCCGAGCCCCAGGTGAAGCCGCCGCCCATGGCCTCGATCAGCACGACTTGCCCCTTGCGGATCCGTCCGTCCCGGACGGCCGTGTCGAGCGCCAGCGGAATCGAGGCGGCCGAGGTGTTGCCATGGTCCTGCACGGTCATCACCACCTTGTCGAGCGGGATATCGAGCTTCTCGGCGCTGGCGGTGATGATCCGCGCATTGGCCTGGTGGGGCACGAACCAGTCGATCGTCTCGGCCGAGAAGCCGGTCGCGGCGAAGGCATCGACGATGACATCGGTGATCATGCCGACCGCATGCTTGAAGACTTCGCGGCCCTCCATGCGCAGATGGCCGGCGAGCTGGTTGGTCGAGGGGCCACCATCCACGTAGAGCTTCTCGCGGTGGCGGCCATCGGAGCGCAGATGCGTGGTCAGGATGCCCTGGTCCGCCATGGTGCCGGCCGCTTCGTAGCCTTCGATGACCACCGCGCCGGCGCCGTCCCCGAAGAGGACGCAGGTTGTCCGGTCATTCCAGTCGAGGATGCGCGAGAAGGTTTCGGCACCGATGACAAGCGCACGCTTCGCTGCACCGGAGGTGACGAATTTCTCGGCCGTGGTCAGCGCGAAGACGAAACCCGAGCAGACCGCGGCCACGTCGAAGGCCGCGCCATGGGTGATGCCGAGATTGGCCTGGACCTGCGTGGCCGTGGCGGGGAAGGTATAGTCCGGCGTGGCCGTAGCGAGGACGATCAGGTCAATCTCGCCGGCCGTGATGCCGGCGGCATCAAGGGCGCGGCGGGCGGCCTCGGTGGCAAGCTGGCTGGTTGTCTCGCCCTCGGCTGCGATATGCCGCGCGCGGATCCCCGTGCGCTGGGTGATCCACTCATCCGATGTGTCGACCTTCCGCGCGAGATCGGCGTTGGTCACCCGGTTGGCCGGCAGGTAGCTGCCCGTGCCGATGATTCGCGTGCGACGCATTACTGGCCTTCCGTCCGATGGCTCCCGGACGGATCCGGGGCGGATTGAGCCTCGCCCTCGGCGGCCTCGACCATCGCGGAGGAGGCGCCGGGCAGCACCCACTCGCCGCGATCGGCGAGGGCGTGGGAGATTTTCGAGAGCAGTTCGTATTTCACCATGTCGTAGGCGACATCGATGGCGCTGGCAAAGCCGAGAGCATCGGTGCCGCCATGGCTTTTCACAACGATTCCATCAAGCCCGAGGAACACGCCGCCATTGACGCGGCGCGGATCCATCTTGTGCCGGAGCGCCCGGAAGGCGCTGCGGGCGAAAAGATAGCCGATCTTGGCGAGCAGCGAGCGCTGGATCGCGCCGCGGAGATATTCCCCGATCTGCTTGGCCGTGCCCTCGGCGGTCTTCAGCGCGATATTGCCGGCGAAGCCTTCGGTGACCACCACATCGGTCGTGCCCTTGCCGATATCATCGCCCTCGACGAAGCCACGATAATCGAGATTGGGCAGGTTCGCCTCGCGCAGGATGCGGCCGGCTTCCTTGACCTGTTCGAGGCCCTTGACCTCCTCGACCCCGACATTGAGCAGGCCAACGGTCGGGCGGTCGATATCGAAGACAATCCGGGCCATGGCCGAACCCATGATCGCCATGTCGACGAGGTTCTCGGCCTCGGCGCCGATGGATGCGCCGACATCGAGCACGATCGATTCACCGCGCGCAGTCGGCCACATGCAGGCAATGGCGGGGCGGTCGATCCCGGGCATCATCTTCAGGCAGAAGCGCGACATCACCATCAGCGCGCCGGTATTGCCGGCCGAGACGCAGACCTGGGCCTCGCCCTTCTTCACGGCGTCGATGGCCTGCCACATCGAGGATTTGTAGCGCCCCTGGCGCAAGGCCTGCGAGGGCTTGTCGTCCATGGCGATGGCGATATCGCTGTGATGGATGCTGGACCGCGCAGCCAAAACCGGAAACTTCGCCAGTTCGGCGCGGATCTCGGCCTCGCGGCCGAAAAGCAGGAAGAACGTGTCGGGATGGCGCTCCAGCGCCTTGGCCGCGCCGGGAATGACCACCGAGGGGCCATGGTCCCCGCCCATCGCGTCGAGCGAGATCCTGACCTGAACCGAAGCCGCGTCACTCATGAATGAATAGAGCCTCCGAATGCGACAGGCGTCGCGGTCTCCCGGATGTCGTCTGCCGGCAGGCGGGGGTGTGTCGGCATAGAATTACTCATCGAGCGGTGCAAGCCGAAAAGGGCGAAATCGGGGCCGAACCCTCGCCTTTCACGCCCGATACGCCAACTCACCCCTCTTCGTCCTTCAGTTTGAGCGCCAGCAGCGCCTCGAAGGGCGACTGGCGGGCCGGTTCGGGATCGCCGCCGGCAAAGGAGGCTCCTGGCTTGCGCGGATAGGGAGCGAGTTCGAGGGCCAGGAATTCGACCACGACGGCGCCGAAATCGATCTGACCGTCGACGATCAGGTCCGGTGGCTCGAAATCCTCGTTCTCTTCCTCGGCGGCGCGCTTGGTCATCCGCTCGATCAGGCCTTCGGGCGCGAACTGGATGGCGACCGGCGCCTCGATCTCCTGAGGGAAGGGTTCGAGCGAGACAACACAGACCGGCTGGATGCGGGCCTTCAGCGTGCCCTCGATATCGACCCGGCCGTTATTGGCCTGCGTGATGGCGAGAACCGCCTCCAGAGCATCGACCGCGTGGAGGCCCAGCAGCGCCGCGATTCGAGCGCGGGCCGCCTCGTCCGGACGCAGGACGAGATGGGTTTCGCCATGCAACGTCGCGACGGGGACAGGATGGGAAAAGGGCAGGTCGAGGGATTTCCGTGCGGCCATTTTCAGCCTCCGCTCAGGGTGGCGCCGGCGAGCAGGGTGCGGAGATCGGCAGCGTCGAGGCGGCGGCGCCAGGCTTCGATCTCGGCCAGCAGACCGGCATGGATGTCGGCCGGCGCGATGCGGCCCGACATCAGGTTGCGCGACAGAACCTCGCGCAGGGCCCCCTCGCCGGCCTCCAGCGCGGCGGTGTAGGCCTCGGCGCGGCCATAGAAGCCCTGTGCCAGTTTCTTCACGCGCTTGCCGACGGCAAGGTCGCTCACGCCGGCGCGACGCAGGCCATCATCGAGATCCTCGAAGAGCCGGTCGACCAGCGCCTGCGCCAGGGGTTCGGCCTCCCCACCGAGCGCACGGAGGCGGCGCAGCACAAGGGTTGCGACAATGACGAGCCGCTCGAAGCGGCCCTCGAAATCATCGACGACACCGAAATGGCGAAAGGCTTCAGGCGCGCGTGAGGCGGCCACGATATCGCCATAGAGGGCCGCGATGGGAGATTCACGCGGCGTGAAGAACGGAAGTCGGATCATCGAGAGCGTTCTTTCGGGCTGTCAAACCGGGGACCGGACGGGAATTCTGCCGCGTCTTCCGGGCCGGCTTGCGGAAGTCGATTGTGTTTGTTCATGAATTTGGGCATCCATAGCGGCGTTCCGGAAACGGTGCAATTCGCTCGTGCCCGGAAGGGGCACCAACAGGCCTCAGAGGCCGTGATCGTGGAGTGAGAGTCGTGACGAAAGCCCAGCCCCGCGCCCGTTCCATCGCGCTTCGCCTGAGCGGAATCGCGCTTGCCGCGACCCTACTCGGCGGCTGCCTTGCCGACCAGAGCCCCGGCATCCGCGGTTTCGTGCTGGACGAGAAGGCGTTGGACCAGATCCGGCCGGGCTCCTCGGCGGAGCAGGTTATCCTCGTGCTCGGCACACCCTCGACCACCTCCACCGTGGGCGGCCAGACCTATTACTACATCTCGCAGAAAGTCAGCCAGCGCTTCCAGTTCATGAACGAGAGGATCACCGACCAGCGCGTTGTCGCGGTCTATCTCGACAAGAACAACCGCGTGGAGCGCGTCGCGAATTACGGTCTGAAGGACGGCAAGGTTTTCGACTTCATCTCGCGCACCACACCGACCGGCGGTGTCGAGAACAGCTTCATCTCGAGCCTGTTCCGCCGGATCGGCGCCAGCGCGGTCTGACCTCGCCCTCAACGCCAGGACCAACACCCGAAAAGAAAACCCCGCGATTGCTCGCGGGGTTTTTTGTCGATGTGCACCGGAAGGACGGGTGCCGGAGCGCCCGTCCGCGGTTCAGGCCTCAATGGGCGAGGATCGCCAGCAGCAGCAGGGCCACGATGTTGGTGATCTTGATGGCCGGGTTGACGGCCGGGCCGGCGGTATCCTTGTAGGGGTCGCCGACGGTATCGCCCGTTACCGAGGCCTTGTGGGCATCGGAACCCTTGAGATGCTTCACGCCGGCGCTGTCCACGAAGCCATCCTCGAAGGACTTCTTCGCATTGTCCCAGGCACCGCCGCCCGAGGTCATCGAGATGGCCACGAAGAGGCCGGTCACGATCACGCCGAGCAGCATCGCACCGACGGCCGAGAAGGCCGCGGACTTGCCCGCCAGCGCGAGGATCGCGAAGTAGAGTACCACCGGCGAGAGCACCGGCAGGAGCGACGGTACCACCATCTCGCGGATCGCCGCCTTGGTGAGCATGTCAACCGCGCGGGCATAATCCGGCTTGTCGGTGCCCGCCATGATGCCGGTCTTTTCCTTGAACTGGCGGCGCACTTCCACCACCACGTCGCCGGCTGCGCGGCCGACGGCAGTCATGGCAATACCGCCGAACAGGAACGGGATCAGGCCGCCGAGAAGCAGGCCGACGACCACGTAGGGGTTCGACAGCGAGAAGTCGATCACGACGCCCTTGAAATAGGGATACTTGTCGGCGTTGGTCACGAAGAACTTCAGATCCTCGCTGTAGGCGGCGAAGAGGACCAGCGCGCCAAGACCGGCCGAGCCGATCGCATAGCCCTTGGTGACCGCCTTGGTCGTGTTGCCGACGGCGTCAAGCGCGTCGGTCGACTTGCGGACTTCCTTGGGCAGGCCCGCCATTTCGGCAATGCCGCCGGCATTGTCCGTGACCGGGCCGAAGGCATCGAGCGCCACGATCATGCCGGCAAGGCCGAGCATGGTGGCCGTGGCGATGGCCGTGCCGAACAGGCCGGCGAACTGGTAGGTCGAGATCACGCCGCCGACGATCACCAGGGTCGGCAGGGCGGTCGATTCGAGGCTGACCGCCAGCCCCTGGATGACGTTCGTACCATGCCCCGTCACCGAGGCCTGGGCGATGGAGACGACCGGGCGCTTGCCGGTGGCGGTGTAGTATTCGGTGATCCAGACGATCAGCGCCGTCACCGCGAGGCCGATCAGCCCGCAGATGAAGAGCGCCTTGCCGGTGATGACCTGCCCCGCAACGGTGCCGATCGAGCCCCAGCCGATCGTCAGCGAGGTGGCCGCGCCGAGGCCGATGACCGACAGCACGCCGGTGGCGATGAGGCCCTTGTAGAGGGCGCCCATGATCGAGCCATTGGCGCCGAGCTTCACGAAATAGGTGCCGATGATCGAGGTGAGGATGCAGGCGGCGCCGATGGCCATCGGATAGAGCATGGCCATGCCAAGCGAGGCCTGCGTGCCGAAGAAGATCGCGGCGAGAACCATCGTGGCCACAAGTGTCACGGCGTAGGTCTCGAACAGGTCGGCCGCCATGCCGGCACAATCGCCGACATTGTCGCCCACATTGTCGGCGATCACGGCCGGGTTGCGCGGGTCATCTTCCGGAATGCCGGCCTCGACCTTGCCGACAAGGTCGGCGCCCACATCCGCACCCTTTGTGAAGATGCCGCCGCCGAGACGGGCAAAGATCGAGATCAGCGAAGCGCCGAAGCCGAGCGCAACCAGCGCGTCGATCACGGTGCGGCTGGCGGGCGCGAGGCCGAGAAACTGCGTCAGGACCATGTAATAGACAGCGACGCCCAGCAGCGCGAGACCGGCCACGAGCATGCCCGTGACGGCACCCGCCTTGAAGGCGATGTCGAGGCCGCTCGCGAGGCTCTGCATGGCCGCCTGCGCGGTGCGGACATTCGCACGGACCGAGACGTTCATGCCGATGAAGCCGGCGAGGCCGGACAGGATCGCGCCGATGGCAAAGCCGATCGCCACCTGCCAGCCGAGCAGGGCCCAGGCCCCGGCGAAAATCACAATGCCGACGAGGGCGATGGTATTGTATTGCCGCTTGAGATAGGCGCTGGCGCCTTCGGCGATGTTGCCGGCAATTTCCTGCATCCGCTGGTTGCCCGCATCCTGCGCCATCACCGAGTTGATCGTGATGACGGCGTAGACGATGGAAAGGGCACCGAGCGCGATGATCGCGAGAAGAGCTGTCATGTCTGGACTCTTTTTTTGCTGTGCTCGATCAGATGTCGTCAGCCCGCGGCAATCGGCCTCCCTGCCCCTGCCTGCTGATCCCGGCGGTGTTAGCAAAGCTTTCACGATGAATCCATGCCGACTTTCGATGCCGGACCCCGTCGTCCCATGCTTTGAAAGGTCTCGCTGGCACCCCGCTTGACCGAGGCAGGGCATCGGCTCACGCTGCAGGCGTCGCGGCTGTCGCGGCAGACGGGGGAAGACCATGAAAAAACTGATGATTGCAGCCGGAGCCGCGTTGATTGCCAGTACAGCCTTCCTGGCCTCCACGCCGGAGGCCTCGGCCTGGGGCTGCGAGGCACGCGGCAACGGCACGACGCGGGGCTGGAGCACGCGCTACCCGACCCGCGCCGCCGCGGCGAACCGTGCGCTGCGCGAATGCATCCGCCGGCCCGGCGCCCGGCGCTGCGTGATCACCTATTGCGATCCCTATCGCTGAGCCGCCTTCATGAGGCGCGGGGCTCCGGCTGGCGCATCAGCCAGAGCACCAGGAGCCCGGCGCCGACCACGAACGGGAAGATCGTCACGTTCAGCGTGGCCCAGCCGAACCAGGTGAGGATCTTGCCGGCCATCAGCGAGGCGAAAGCCGTGGTGGCGAAGATGATCATGTCGTTGATGCCCTGGATCCGCGTGCGCTCCGCCGGGCGAAGGCCATCGAGAACCAGCGTGGTAGCGCCGACAAAGGCCAGGTTCCAGCCGAGGCCAAGCAGGATCAGCGCGAGGAAGAAATGGGACACGCTGATCCCCGCCAGCGCGACGATGCCGCAGCCCGCGAGCAGCGCGAGGCCGATCATCAGGATCGGATAGACGCCGAACCGGACGATGAGCGCGCCGGTGAAGAGCCCGGGCAGATACATCGCCACGATATGCCACTGGATCGCGAGGGTGGAATCCGTATCGGTGTGGTTGCAGCCCAGCATGGCCAGAGGCGTCGCCGTCATGATCAGGTTCATCAGGGCCTGCGCGACAGCACCGCAGAAGATGGCAACCCGCAGGCGCGTCGACCGAAGGATCTCGCGGACAGGCCGGGCCTCGCCGGCCGGGCTGGTATCGACCTTGGGCGGCGGCCCGTCGAACAGGCCGAGGACGAGGATCGCAAGCCCCGCCACCGCCGCCTGCCCGAGATACGAGGCGAGGAAGGTGAAGGGCGGGATCAGGTCCTTCGTATGAATGACCAGTTGCGGCCCGAGAATGGCCGAGGCAAGTCCGCCGAGCGTGACATAGGAGATCGCCTTGGGGCGAAAGGCCGGGCTGGCATTGTCGGCCGCGCCGAACCGGTAGGAGATGACGAAGGCCTGGTAGGCGCCGCACAGCGCGGTCGAGGCCATGAAGGTCCAGAACGAGGCCGCGTGGACCGACCAGGCCGAGAGCAGGCCGGCCAGCACGCCGAGCAAGGCGCCGAGGCGATAGGCATCGCGCCGGCCGATCCGCCGCATCAGGCTGGCCGCCGGCATCGTCATCAGCGCGGTTCCGATGACGAAGGTGGTGATCGGCGCCGTTGCCCATTCCGGCGAGGGCGCCAGCATCCGGCCGACGAGGGTACCGGTCGCGATCACGACCGAGGCATTCGCGCCGGCCAGCGCCATGGCGAAGGCAAGGATCAGGGCGTTGCGGCGGGCAAGGTTGTCATCGACGAGCATGGGGTACTCCGGCTGGCAGGCGGGCGGGGCCGACGTGCCTGCGAGCTAGAAATGCGCAAAGGAACGGCGGGGGAAGCTTCTCTCAAGGCCGGTCCCCATGCGCCAGACAGCGCCCGAACCCTCGCGAAGCAACATCCCGATCTTGGCGACCGGAATGCCGCATTGCAAGGCATCCCGTTCGAATTCCATGGCTTTTTCTGGCGGGACCGCCGCGAGGATCTCGTAGTCATCGCCGCCGGTCAGCGCGAGGTCGAGCAGGGTCGGATCCGCCGCGACCAGAGCCCGCGCGGCCGGAGAGAGCGGCACATCCTCGACGGCCATGTCACGCCCGAGCCGGAAGGCAAGCTTGTCGGCATCGCCGACCAAACCATCGGAAATGTCCATCGCGGCGCGGGCATGGTCGCGCAGGACAGGGGCAAGCGCGAGCCGGGGCTGTGGCCGGAGGTAACGGTCGAGCAGGAAGGCGCGATGCGGCGCCGCGAGCCCCTGCACGGCCGCAGCATCCGGCTGGAGCCGCAGATGGAGACCGAGCGCGGCATCGCCGATCGTGCCGGAGACATAGAGCAGGTCGCCGGGCTCGCCGGCCTGGCGCAGCACCATGGTGCCAGCCGGGACCTCGCCGAAAGCCGTGATCGACAGGAAGGGCTGGCCGGTGCGGACGGTATCGCCGCCGAGCAGGGGGCAGGCCCAGAGGCGGGAATCCTCGGCGAGGCCTGCGGCGAAGGCGGTCAGCCAGTCTGTGTCCAGCGCGGGCGAGCGGCCGAGGCCGAGCAGGAAACCGACAGGCCGCGCGCCCTTGGCGGCAAGGTCGGAGAGATTGGTGCGCAGGGCCTTGCGGGCGATCTCCGCCGGCGGATCCTCTGCAAAGTAATGGACATTCTCGACAAGGACATCCTTGGTCAGCACAAGGTCATGCCCGGGGGCAGGCGCCAGCCGAGCGCAATCATCCAGCAGGCCGAGCGCGCCCTCGCCCGCCATCGGGGCGAAGAGCCGGGCGATCATCTCGAATTCGGGCAGGGTCTCGCGCATGCTCCCTCCCCCCGCGCGCTGTCAGCCGCGGGCCGGCCGCGCCAGTTCCTCGGCGCGCGCTTCCTTGGCGAGCCTGTCGAGCACGGCATTGATCATGCCCACCTCGTCGCGCTCGAGGAAGGCCGAAGCGATATCGACATATTCCGAGATCGCCACGCGGACCGGCGTATCGGGCCGGTGCATCAGCTCATAGGCGCCGGCGCGAAGGACGGCACGCATGATCGCCTCGATCCGCTTGAGCGGCCAGCCATCGGCCAGCAACTCGTCGACCTTGCGGTCAATGCCGATCTGCTCGCCCAGGACCCCCTCGACAATGGCGCGGAACAGCTTGCCCTCGGCCGGCTTGTACTGGTCGCCCTCGATCTCGCGGCCCATCCAGAAGCTCTCGAACTCGGCAAAGACCTCGTTCAGCCCCTTGGCGGCGATTTCCATCTGGTAGAGCGCCTGCACGGCCGCCAGCCGGGCGGCGGAGCGAAGTTCGCCCCGGGAGACCGGCACGCGGCGCGGACGGTCGGATTTCTCGCCCGCCATGTCAGGCGCTCCGCTTCAGCGCATAGAGCGCGAGGGCGGCACGGGCGGCATCGCCCCCCTTGTCTCCCCGGGATGGATTGGCGCGGGCCTCGGCCTGCGCCAGGTTCTCGACGGTCAGGATGCCATTGCCGAAAGCGAGGCGATGGCGCGTGGCCAAGGCCGTCAGTTCACGCGCGCTCTCGTTCGAGACGATCTCGTAATGCGTGGTCTCGCCGCGGATCACCACGCCGAGCGCGACGAAGCCATCGGCCTTGCGGCGGCCGGATTCCGCCTGCTGGCGGAGGATCTCGATCGCGACCGGGATCTCCAGCGCGCCCGGCACGGTCACGACCTCGCTGGTCGCGCCGGATGCCGCGAAAGCGGCCATGGCGCCGGCAATCAGCTGGTCGTTGAGACTGTCATAGAACCGCCCCTCGACGATGATGAAATGCGCGCCTGTCGCATCCACCAGCGGAAGGGCCTCGCGTGTGGCCTCGGCCATCGGGAAACTCCTGTTCGAGCAGCGGGGATAGAGCGGGCCGCGCGACGGCGCAAGGGCCGGATGCGAATTGGCCGCATGCGCGGGCGGAAGAACGGGGCTTGCCCCTCACCCGGCTGCCCTCCCCCGTCATGGCCGGGCCTGGCCCGGCCATCCATGACTTTCCGGAAGAACCGTCACGTCGTGGATGCCCGCCCCAGGGGCGGGCATGACGGAAAGACACGGCCCGCCTTTCCAGCCAGCCCCCCGCCTCTTTCCCTCGGGGAGAGGTCGACGATGCGCACCATCGGCGGAAGAGGGGTCACCGGCCAAACGCGCCGCTCAGCCCTGTTTCAGCGTCTCGGCGAGGCGGGCGGCATAGCGGGCCATCATGTCCACCTCGAGATGGACCTTGTCGCCGGCCTGCCTTGCGCCCCAGGTCGTGACCTTGAGCGTGTGCGGGATCAGCAGGACGGTGAAGCGATCCTCCTCAACGCTGTTCACGGTGAGGGAGACACCGTCCAGCGTGACCGAGCCCTTGGCCGCGATGAAGCGGTGCAGCGGCGACGGGACGCGCAAGGTGAAGCGGGCCGTCGCGCCCCAGTTCGCCTCGTCCGGCGTCACATCCTCCCGCGTGACGATCTCGGCCAGCGCATCGACATGGCCGGTCACGAGATGGCCGCCCAGCTCGTCGCCGAGGCGCATCGCCCGTTCGAGATTGAGCCTCGTGCCGACCTGCCATTGCCCGGCGGCGGTAAGACGGAGCGTTTCGGCCGCGGTTTCCACCTCGAACCAGCGCCGGCCTTCCGACTCGCCCTTCGCCACCACAGTCAGGCAGATGCCGGAGCAGGCGATCGAGGCGCCGATCGCGATCGTGGCCGGATCATAGGTCGAGGCGATGCGGAAGCGGCGCAGCTTGCCCTCGCCTTCGGCCCTGACGATCTCGCCGATATCGGTGACAATCCCTGTAAACATCATCTGTCCTTCATGGTGGGCGCGCTGGCCGGCATAGACCCGCGCGTGATCGCGGTCGAGCGCGCGCTCCTCGCGGAGATCGGCATAACGGAGCCATCCGGCAAGACCCGGACCGATGGCCGGAAGGCCATTGCCCGCCGGGTCGGGCCCCGTGAGCCGGACAAACTCATCGCAGAAGCCCGCTGCGGCGAAGGCATCGGCGAGGGTCGGGCCGGCCTCGACCATGGCGCGGGTGATGCCCCGGGCCGCGAGCGCCCCGAGCAGGGCGGCAAGGTCGATCCGGCCGCGATCCGCCGGCATGCCGAGCAGCTCGACGCCCGGGCGGTCACCGAGCCGGGCGCGCAAGGCATCAGGATCAAGCGTGGCGATCAGCACCGGCACGCGGGCGGCATCGACGAGGATCCGCCGGTCAGGCATGATGCGGCCGCGGCTGTCGAGGATGACGCGGAGCGGCGAAAAGCCGGCCATGCCGGGGAGGCGCACATCGAGCATCGGATCATCGGCCAGCACGGTCCCGATGCCGGTGATGATCGCGTCGCAATCGGCGCGGAGACGATGGACGAAGGCGCGCGCCCTCTCGCCCGTGATGGCGATGGGGCGGCGATCCGGGGTGGCGGCGAAGCCATCCGCCGTCTCGGCCAGCTTGAGGCGCAGGAAGGGCCGGTTCTTCTGCACGCGAAGGACATGGCCGGCATTGAGCGCAGCAGCCGCGGCCTCAAGCACGCCCTCGGTGACCGCGAGGCCAGCCTCTTTGAGGCGCGAGGTGCCCTCGTCAGCCGCGAAGGGTGAGGGATCGCGCGCCGCGATGACAACGCGGCCTATGCCGTGCGAGAGGATCAGATCGGTGCAGGCCGGGCCGAAATAACGCGTCGAGCGGCGCGAACAGGGTTCGAGCGTGACATAGAGCGTGGCGCCGCGCGCCGCTTCACCTGCCTGCCGGAGCGCGAGATCCTCGGCATGGGGGCGGCCGCTGGGCGCCGTGACGCCGCGCCCGAGCATGACGGGCGGTTCGCGCGTCTCATCGACGACAAGGGCGGCAACCGCCGGGTTGGGCGCTGTGGTGCCGAGGCCGCGCCGGGCAAGGGCAAGCGCAGCGCGCATGAAGGCCTCGTCGCGTGACGAGGCCGACATCAGTCGCGCTCCGTATCGACCGCAGCCTCGCGGCCATCGCCGGAAATCTCGTCCAGCAGCGCGCTGAATTCCCGTGCTTCGGTGAAGTTGCGGTAGACCGAGGCGAAGCGCACATAGGCGACATCATCCAGCGCCTTGAGTGCCTCCATGACCAGCGCGCCGATCTCCTCCGAGGTGATCTCGCCCTCGCCCTGGCTTTCCAGCTGCCGGACCACGCCGTTGATCAGACGCTCGACACGCTCCGGCTCGACAGGCCGCTTGCGCAGGGCCACCTCGATGGAGCGGGCCAGCTTGTCGCGGTCGAAGGGCGTGCGGCGGCCCGACCGCTTCACAACGGTAAGTTCGCGCAGCTGCACGCGCTCGAAGGTAGTGAAGCGGCCGCCGCAATCCGGGCAGACGCGCCGCCGGCGGATGGCGGAGGAATCCTCCGTCGGCCGGCTGTCCTTCACCTGCGTATCGAGCGATCCGCAATAGGGGCAACGCATGAGGGCGCCCTCCGTTCAGGCCAGCCGGTGGCCGGGAGGCCGCTCAGTAGATCGGGAAGCGGGCCGTCATCGCATGGACGCGCGTCTTCACGCTGTCCTCGATGGCGTGATTGCCGTCCTCGCCATTCTTCGCAAGCCCGTCGATCACCTCGCCGATGAGCTGCGCCACCTGCTGGAATTCCGCCACGCCGAAGCCGCGCGAGGTCGCGGCCGGGGTGCCGAGGCGGATGCCGGACGTCACCATCGGCTTTTCCGGGTCGAAGGGGATGCCATTCTTGTTGCAGGTGATGTGCGCGCGGCCGAGCGCCTTCTCCGCCATGGTGCCCGTCACCTTCTTGGGGCGCAGGTCGACCAGCATGAGGTGGTTGTCGGTGCCGCCGGCCACGATGGCGAAGCCCCGCGTTTTCAGGCCTTCCGCCAGGGCCTTGGCATTGGCCACGACCTGGTGGGCATAGGTCTTGAATTCCGGCTGCAGCGCCTCGTGGAAGGCCACGGCCTTGGCGGCGATGACGTGCATCAGCGGGCCGCCCTGCAGGCCGGGGAAGATCGCCGAGTTGAACTTCTTGGCGAGGTCCGGATCATTCGTCAGGATCATGCCGCCGCGCGGGCCGCGCAGGGTCTTGTGCGTGGTGGTGGTGACGACATGCGCATGCGGGAAGGGCGAGGGATGGGCGCCACCCGCCACGAGCCCGGCGAAATGGGCGATATCGACCATGAAATAGGCCCCGACCAGATCGGCGATGCGGCGGAAATTCTCGAAATCCCAGTGGCGGGAATAGGCCGAGCCGCCGGCCACGATCACCTTGGGCTTGTGCTCAAGGGCGAGGCGCTCGACCTCCTCCATGTCGATCAGGTGGGTTTCCGGATGGACATTGTAGGAGACGACGTTGAACCACTTGCCGCTCATATTGACCGGGGCGCCATGGGTGAGATGGCCGCCGGCGGCAAGGTTCAGGCCCATGAAGGTATCGCCCGGCTTCATCAGCGCCATGAAGACGCCCTGGTTGGCCTGGCTGCCGGAATTGGGCTGCACATTGGCGAAATCGCAGCCGAAGAGCTTCTTGGCGCGGGAAATCGCGAGTTCCTCGGCGATGTCGACGAACTGGCAGCCGCCGTAATAGCGCTTGCCGGGATAGCCCTCGGCATATTTGTTCGTCAGGACCGAGCCCTGCGCCTCGAGCACGGCGCGGCTGACGATGTTTTCCGAGGCGATCAGCTCGATCTCGTCACGCTGGCGGCCGAGTTCCAGCTGGACGGCCTTCGCGATTTCCGGATCGGCATCCGCCAGGCCCGCGGAAAAGAAGGAGTTCGAGCGGATCGGAGCGGTGGCGGCGGTCATGGGATGTCCTGCTTCTCGAGGGATGGCCAGCAAGCGAGGCTGCGGTTTATCGCAACGCAACCAGCCGGGCAAGGTTCTTGCCTGCATGGCTGGCGCGTCAAAAACGCCCCCCGCACCCGCTCAGGCCGCCCATTCCGCCGCGCGGTGCAGGTCGACATTGCCGCCGCAGAGCAGGATTCCGACGCGGGCGCCCGGTTCGGGCCGGTGCGCGCCCGAGAGGATGGCCCCGAGCGCCGCCGCGCCGCCAGGTTCAAGCATCTGGTGGAAATCCTGCCAGGCGGTACGGATCGCGCCAAGAATTGCCGCATCCGATACCAGCGCGACCGTGTGGACGCCCGCCGCGCAAATTTCATGGACCAGCGGCCCGACATTCCGCGCGCCGAGCGAATCGGCCGCGACCGACTGGACCTTCACCTCGACCGGGCCGCCGGCCTCCAGGGCCGCGTGGAGCGCGTGCGAGCCTTCCGGCTCGACGCCGATCACCTTCACATCCGAGCCATGGAACCAGGCCGCCGCGCCGGAGACGAGGCCGCCGCCGCCGACCGCGATCACGACCTCGTCGAGCCGGGCCTGGCCGGACCATTCCAGCCCGAGCGTGCCCTGCCCGGCAATCGTGGCCGGCGCCGAGAACGGGTGGATCTTCAACGCGCCGGTTTCCGCGACATAGCGATCGCAGGCCGCCTGCGCATCGTCATATTGCGCGCCGCCGATCACCACCTCCGCGCCGTAGCGGCGGATGGCGGCGATTTTCGGCGCGGGCGAGATTTCCGGCACGAAGATCCGGGCGCGAATGCCCAGGGCCCGGGCCGCGAAAGCCACGGCCGCGCCATGGTTGCCGCCGGATGCGGCAGCAACGCCGGCCTCCGGTACAGGCAGCGACAGCAGCGAATTGAACGCACCGCGCGCCTTGAACGAGCCGGAAAGCTGGCTGTGCTCGAATTTCAGGATCGGCGTGAAATCACCGCCCAGCGCACCGCGCGGCAATTCGATTACCGGGGTCTGGCGGATATACGGTCGAATCCGCGCATGGGCGGCGCGGATATCGTCATGGGTCACGGGGAGCTGGCTCATAGGCGAGGGCTAACATGCCCGCGCCGAAAGCAGCAACCGCTCATTCCACCGGACGGTCATCTCCGTCGCGCAGGGCCTCGGTCACGGCGCCGGGGCCGACACCGTCCTTGCCGTAAATGTCATCGCGGAACTGGATCACGCCTTCCGGCGTGCCCCAGGCGGTGATGTAGACCCAATAGACAGGGATCGGCTCGCGCGGGGTGGCATCGATGCGCTGGCCCGACCGCATGGCTGCGTCGATGGCCTCGCGGGTCCATTGCGGGTTGTCCTGCAGGATCCAGTAGATGTAGTCGCGCACATTCTGCACGCGCACGCAGCCCGAGGAGACGAAGCGGTAATCGTCGCCGAAAATGCCCTTGGCCGGCGTGTCATGCATGTAGACGCCATGCGGATTCGCGATGTTGATGCGCACGAAGCCGAGGCTGTTGAACTCGCCGCCGGGATCCTGGCGGAACATGTAGTTGGTCGCCTCGTCCGAGTTCCAGTTGACCGCCGCCGGCTGGATTTCCTGGCCCTGGCGGTTGTAGATCCGGATCTTCTGCTCCGTGAGGTAGTTCGGGTTCTTCCGCATCAGCGGGATCAGATCCTTGCGGATGATCGAGGCCGGCACGGTCCAGAACGGGTTGAAGTTCACGTTGAGGATCCGCGCATTCATGATCGGCGACTGACGGTCGACCTTGCCGACGCCGGCGACATGGCGCGTCGCCACCTGGCCGTTCTCCACCGTCTCGACATAGGCGGCGGGAATGTTGGTGATGACGAAGCGCGAGCCGAGATTGCCGTTGTAGGAGCGCAGCCGCTGCAGGTTGACCTCGAGCTGCTTGAGCCGGATCTCCGCCGGCGTGTTGAGCGCGGCGAAGGTCTGGGCGCCGACAACGCCGGTCGGCGTCAGGCCATGGCGGGCCTGATAGCGCTTCACCGCGGCATCGACATAGGAATCGAACACCGCGCCGGTGCCGACATTCGGCGACAGGTCACCCAGTTCGATCAGCCGCTGGCGCAGGGCCTGCACATTCGGATGGCGCGTGCCGAGCTTCAGCCGGACAGAGGAAGGAAGCGGCGCATGGCCACCCTTCGCCACGATGTTCTGATAAACCTGAACCGCGCCTTCGGTGGCCGCCGTGGTGGCCGGGCTGAGAATCGGATGCGGTGTCAGGATCGTGCGGGTCTGCTGGCCACCGGAATCATAGCTCTGCGCCCATTCCGCCTGGCCGCCGACCATCCCGCTCTGCTGAGCGAGGGCGGGTCCGGCCAGACCGGCCCCGACAAGACCTGCCGTGCCGAGAAGAAAGCGGCGGCGGTCGAGCCCGAAGGAGACCATGGTCGAAGACTTGTCCTGCTGCATCATCTGCCCCATCAACCTCGTCAGGCTGGCCAATCCGGCACAAGCCTGTAATCCCACATACTTAATCAAGCGTATCGACGCCATGCCGGGGATGCAGGCCAGACCTGCAGACCCCTCGGCGCGTCGTTCCGGGACTATCGGAAGCGCGTCCGATCCGGCGAAAATGTGGCATTCGCGCCGAATCTCGCGAGTTCACGCGGACGTTATCACATTTCATCGCGCGGAATGGTGCGTCAACGCACGGAAGCCCGCCTTCGGGGGCGGGCTTCCAGGGGTCCGATCGGGTCTTTGGGCCCGATGAGGGAATCGTCCGGGCCGGATTTCAGAGCCGGTAGCGGATCTGGTCGGTCCAGAGCACCGCGAACCCGGAGGTTCGCGGAAGGATCACAGCCGGTAGCGGATCTGGTCGGTCCAGAACACCGCGAACCCGGAGGTTCGCGGAAGGATCACAGCCGGTAGCGGATCTGGTCCGTCCAGAACCGGTCGAGGCGGATGAGGGCCTGGTTCAGCGTTTCGAACTCGCCGGCCGAGATGCCGCCGATCTGCTCGACAGTCCGGACGTGCTTTTCATAGAGCTCGGCCACGATCGCATGCACTTCCTTGCCCTTCGGGGCGAGGCGGATGCGGACCGAGCGGCGGTCGACACGGCTGCGCTGATGCGAGAGATAGCCCAGCTCGACAAGCTTCTTGACGTTGTACGAGACGTTCGAGCCGAGATAATAGCCGCGGGTGCGCAGCTCGCTCGCCGTGACGTCATTATCGCCGATATTGTACAGAAGCAGCGCCTGCACGCTGTTGACATCGGCGCGACCACGACGATCGAACTCGTCCTTGATCACATCGAGCAGACGGCGGTGAAGGCGTTCCACCAGCGCAAGGGATTCCAGGTAAAGACCGCGGACGGCCGGCGCGCCATCGGGCTTCTGTTCGACAATACGCGCAACATTCGCGTTGTTCATGACTCACTACCCCTGTTTGTCTTGAGGCGTGCTTCAGCCCGTCCTCGTCTTATGGGATCAACATAGGGTGGTCGGATGAAAATGAGTTTAAATTCCAGCGTAAATTTGATGTTTAGATATTGGAGTGAACAGAAGATTGAACTGAGAAAGTCTTAGTATTTTTGAATCGTGAATCTAAAATTCTGTTTACCGAGATTCTGAAGTCGATTCACGTTGCTATGAAGAAGGCAGGCCACGGCCTGCCTGGCCGGCCGATACCGCTCAGAACAGGCCCAGCCTGCGCTTGCGCACGGCAAAGGCGAGGATGAAATAGAAGAACAGCGCCAGCCCGGCGCCGGAGGCCGAGGTCATCCCGACGGCATTGCCGAAGCCGGTGACGCCGAGCGTGATTTCGGCCACCACAGCGAAGACCCAGAGGCTTTTTCCCCAGGGTGCCACCAGCCAGAGGCCGATCGCGGCCACGCAATCCACCAGCGCGAAGCCGATGATGATGACCTGCCGCACCCGGCTCTCGTCATTCAGCGGGATATCGCCGAGGCCGAGGACCAGGGCCCAGAAGGCGATGCCCTTGACCAGCCAGATGGCAGCCGTCAGCCGGAGGAACAGCACATACATCAGGTCCCAGCGGATGCCGGGATTGTCCAGTTCGGCACCGATCGGCGGCTCGTCCCGGCTGCCGGGCTCGATGACAAGTTCCTGGGCACGCCGTTCGTCGCGGCGGGAGGGCTTCCGGCCGAGCAGCATCGACAACTTGCCGGGCCTTATCCGCCCCAATTCAGTCTTCAGCAAAGCGCAGATCCTCGTCCAGCGGCTGAAAATGCGCGGCAATGCCGGCAGGATCAAGCCCGGCGATGGTGTCGGGCCGCCATTGCGGGCGATTGTCCTTGTCGATGATCAATGCCCGGACGCCCTCGTAGAAATCGTGGCCATGCACGATCCGGCTGACGATGCGGAATTCCAGCACCATCGCGGCCTCGAAATCGAGGCTGGCTCCCCGGCGGATCTGCTCCATGGCGATGGCCATCGAGGTGGGCGAGCGCTTCGCCATGCCCGCCACCAGCTCGGCCGCGAAGGGCGAATCCGGAGCGGCAGCGGCCAACCCGTCCATGATGGCAGGAAGATCGGCGCCGGCGAAGAGCCGGTTGATCTCGCCGGCCCGGTCGAAAACCGGTGTCTCGCCGGCCGGCTCGGCGAAGCGGGCGGCGACGGAAGCGGCCGCCTCCCCCGCCGCGAGGGCGTCGAGGATGTCCTCTTCCACACCGCCACGGACGGAATGCGTGGCGAGTCCGAGGGCGAGGGCATCCCCCCGGCGCAGCCGGGCGCCGGTCAGGGCCAGATACATGCCGAAAGCCCCCGGCAGGCGCGGCAGGGCATGGGTCGCGCCGACATCAGGGAAGAAACCGATGCCGACTTCCGGCATGGCGAAGAGATAGTTCGGCCCGGCGAAACGGTGGCTGCCATGGAGCGACACGCCGACACCACCGCCCATCACGATCCCGTCGACCAGCGCGATATAGGGTTTCGGGAACCGCTTGATAAAGGCGTTGAGCCGGTATTCCCGCGCCCAGAAATCCAGCGCGACAGCATGACGCCCGGTCTGTCCGTATTCATGCATCAGACGGATATCACCGCCGGCGCAGAAGGCCTTGCCGCCAGCGCCGCGGATCGCGACCTGGCGGATGGCCGGATCATCCCGGAAGTCGAGCAGGGCGGCCTGCAGGCCGTCGACCATGGCGTCATTGAGCGCGTTGAGCGCCTGTGGCCGGTTGAGCGTGACCAGCCCCAGCGCGCCACGCCGTTCGATGAGAATGTCGCTCATGGCCGCTTCCCTCCGCATCCCTGCCTTCCCGCGGGGGTAGAGCGCGCATGGCGGAGCGTCAATGGCGGGCCCCGGTTATCGAAGGCAATTCCCGCAAAACGCTTCCCTTTGGATCGGCGGCTCCTTAAGATTCATTCCAAAATGAAAACCGGCGGGAAAGTGCCATGCGTCAGGTCTCCGAAGCTCTCGATCTCGTCCGGCGGCCGCGCCGCAACCGCAAGGCGGACTGGACCCGCCGCCTCGTGCGCGAAACCCGGGTGACGGTGGATGACCTGATCTGGCCGATCTTCCTGACCGATGGCGACACACCGACCCAGCCGATTCCGACCATGCCCGGCGTGCTGCGTTACTCCATTGCGGCCAGCGTCGAGGCCGCCCGGGAAGCCGTGGCGCTGGGCATTCCGCTGCTGGCCCTGTTCCCGAACACGCCGTCGGACTTGCGCGACGAGAATGGCTCCGAGGCGCTGAACCCCGACAACCTGACCTGCCGCGCCTTGAGGGCGATCCGCGCCGAGGTGCCGCAAATCGGGCTGATGACCGATGTGGCGCTCGATCCCTATACCAGCCATGGCCATGACGGGCTGCTCGAGCATGGCCGCATCCTCAATGACGAGACCGTCGCGATCCTCTGCCAGCAGGCGGTGATCCAGGCGGAAGCCGGATCCGATATCATCGCCCCCTCGGACATGATGGACGGACGGATCGGTGCCATCCGCGCCGCGCTGGACGGCAACGGCTATACCGACGTCTCGATCATGGCCTATTCGGCGAAATATGCCTCGGCCTATTACGGGCCGTTCCGCGATGCGGTGGGCTCGTCCTCGACGCTGTCGGGCGACAAGAAAACCTACCAGATGGATTACGGCAACGGCGCGGAAGCAATCATGGAAGCCGAACTCGACATTGCCGAGGGCGCGGACATGATCATGGTCAAGCCCGGCATGCCCTATCTCGATATCGTGCACCGGCTCAAAAGCCAGTTCGGCATGCCGACCTTCGCCTACCAGGTCTCGGGCGAATACGCGATGATCCATGCCGCCGGCGACCGGGGCATGATCGATGTCGAAAAGGCGATGGTAGAGAGCCTCTCCGCCTTCAAGCGCGCGGGGGCGGACGGGATCCTCACCTATTTCGCGCCGGCCATGGCGCGCTGGCTGCGGGATCATCGCTGAGCGATGCCGCTGCTGCGCCGGCGGCCGGAACTCTGGATCCTCGTCGCCCCGATCCTGGCTCTTGCGATCATCACGGTGCCGTTGTTCCTCGTGGGCGGACCCGGAGCGGATGCGGAGCAGGCGCGGCTATGCCGGATGCTTCTGCCTGCCCTTTACCCGCAGGACGAGGGGATCACGGTCCTGGATACCGAGAGCAGCCCCGGCAATGCCGTCCATGTCACCTTCCGGACCGGCGGCGAGACCAATCGCCCGCATCTGCTGACCTGCCGGTTCGGCGGGATCGGCTATTCCGCCGCCCGGCGCGACCTCTCCGCCGTGCTGATCGACGGAGTCGGTATCGGCGAATCCGCGCTCTACATCCTCCGCAACCGCTGGCTGGAAACCCAATTCGCCGTCGAGGCGGATCCCGGCCCGCCCCGGATTGCCGGCGAGGCGATCGAGCTGCCCCGGCCGCTGGCGCTGGCACTGCAACATCTGGTCGGCGGCCTGCCCCGGCTCGGCATCCTCGCCCTGCTCGCGGTGTCGACCGCCCTGATCTACGGGCTGATCGGGCGGATCAACCTCGCGCTCGGCGAATTCCTTGCCTTTGGCGGCATCATGACCACGCTGGCTGCTCTGGCCTTGTCCGGCCTCGGGCCGGGCGGCTTCAGCCTGGCGGGGTCGCCGCTGGTGCCGGTGCTGGCCGGCGGGCTGGCCATAACCCTGTGCGGGCTGGCCGGGCTTGTGCTGGGCCGGAGGGTGCTCTGGCCCCTCACCCGGCCCGGCGCAGCTGCGGGCATCGGCCAGCCGGTTCTGGTCGCAGGCGTCGGCCTGATGGTGGCGATGCAGGAAGTGTTGCGCCTGAGCCAGGGCGCGGGCACGATCTGGCTTCCGCCTGCCCATGGCGAAGGCCAGGTTATTGCAGTATCCGGCACGTTCGAGGTCATCCTCCATCCGCGCCTGCTGGTCATGGCGCTGGTCAATGCAGCGGCGATCCTCGCCGTCCTGTGGCTGATGAAGCGGACCGGCTTCGGCCGGGCCTGGCGGGCCAGCGCCGATGATCCGGAAGCGGCGCGGCTCTGCGGGGTCGATCCGGAGGCCCTGCTGGCCCGTACCGCCATGCTCGCCATCGCCCTTGCTGGGCTGGCCGGCACGACGATCGCGCTGAATTATGGGGGAATCCACTTTTCCGGTGGGACAATGATGGGACTGACGGGCTTGATCGCCGCCATCCTTGGCGGTATCGGCTCGATTGGCGGCGCCGTTCTGGGCGGCCTCGCCATCGGGCTGTTCCAGATCGGCTGGTCTGCCCTGATGGATATCGCGTTGTGGGAACTGGCGAGCTTCGTCCTGCTGACGCTGGCCCTGATCCTCAGGCCCGGCGGCTTTTTCGGGTTCGCCGAAGGGCCGATGCGGAAAGTATAGCCTGACCGCATGTTCAGGCGTTTGTCTTGTTTCCCGGACAAGAGAAGGAAAGCCAATCCCATGATGTCCGCCAGCCCGGCCTTTGCGGTCAGCCTTGACGATATCCGCGCGGCTGCGGGCCTGCTGCGCGGGCAGGTGATCCGCACGCCCTTCCTGCCGGCGCCGCGGCTTTCGGCGCTGACGGGCGCGGAATGCTTCGTGAAGTTCGAGAACATGCAGGTGACCGGCGCCTTCAAGGAGCGCGGGGCCTTCGTGAAGCTGTCGCGGCTCGATCCGGCGGCCCGCAAGGCCGGCGTGATCGCCATGTCGGCCGGCAACCATGCGCAGGCTGTCGCCTATCACGCGCAGCGGCTCGGCATTCCCGCGACGATCGTGATGCCGGTCGGCACCCCCTTCGTGAAGGTCGAGAATACGGCGCGGTTCGGTGCCCGGGTGATCCTGGATGGCACCACCCTCGCCGAAAGCCAGAACCGGGTGCAGCAGATCATTGCCGAGGAGGGGCTGGTTCTCGTCCATCCCTATGATGATCCGGATGTGATGGCCGGCCAGGGCACGATCGCGCTCGAGATGCTGGAGGACCAGCCCGATCTCGATGCAGTCGTCATCCCGATGGGCGGCGGCGGGCTGATTGCAGGCAATGCCGTCGCCTTCCACGCGCTGCGACCGGATATCGCGGTGATCGGCGTCGAGGTGGAGAGCTATGCCTCCTTCCATAATGCGCTGAAGGGCGAGAGCCACCCGATCGGCGGCCCGACTTTGGCGGAGGGCATCGCGGTGAAGAATGTCGGTGCGCTGACTCTGCCGATCATCCGGGCGCTGGTGGCCGAGACCATGATCGTGCCGGAAAGCGCGGTCGAGCGGGCGGTCGATGCCTTCGCCACGCATCAGCGCTCGATGGCCGAGGGGGCGGGCGCCAGCGGGCTCGCCGCCCTGCTCCATCAGCCGGAACGGTTCCGCGGCCAGCGCGTCGGCCTCGTGCTGTGCGGGGGCAATATCGATGCGCGGATCCTCGCCTCGATCATGGTGCGCGAACTGGAACGGCGCGAGCGGATCATCTCGTTCCGCCTCACCGGCGAGGACCGGCCGGGCTTCCTCGGCCGGGTGGCCACGCGACTTGGCGAACTCGGCGCGAATATCCTCGAGGTCACGCATCGGCGCACCTTCCTCTCGGTCCCGGCCAAGGGCGTGTCGCTGGATGTCACGGTGGAAACGCGCGATGCCGCGCATGCCGAGGACATTCTCCGCCAGCTTGAGGCACAGGGCTATATCATCCGGCGGATCGACGCGAACGGCGCCGTGCTGCCGGGTGGCTGACCCTGCATTTTGTCGCGGAAAAGTCCGGCACGGCCCCCTTGCCGAGCGGGCCGGCTTGGCCAATGATGCGGGCCTTGCCGAATTTCAAAGCCGATGACGGAACAGCCGCGCGACACGCCGCAATTCTTCCTGACCTCCCCCTCCCCCTGCCCGTATCTTCCCGATCGGCAGGAACGGAAGGTCTTCACCCATCTTGTCGGCAAGCGGGCCTTCCAGCTCAATGAAATCCTGACGCAGGGCGGCTTCCGGCGCAGCCAGTCAATCGCCTACCGCCCGGCCTGCGAGGCCTGCCGGGCCTGCATCTCCGTGCGGGTGCTGGTCAGTGAATTCGAGACAAACCGCAATTTCCGCCGCATTCTCGCACGGAATGCCGATCTCGGCGCCCGCATGATCTCCGCCCAGCCGACGTCCGAGCAATACGGGCTGTTCCGCCGCTATCTTGATGCGCGCCATGCCGATGGCGGCATGGTCGATATGAGCGTGCTCGATTACGCCGCGATGATCGAGGACAGCCATGTCGAGACGCGGCTGGTGGAATACCGCAAGCCGGCGACAGGCCGGGCCGGCAGCGAGGAACTGGTCGGCGTGGTGCTGACCGATATCCTCTCCGACGGGCTGTCGATGGTCTATTCCTTCTACGACCCGGACCTGACGGACCGCTCGCTCGGAACCTTCCTGATCCTCGATCATATCGCCAAGACCAAGGCGTTCGGCCTGCCCTATCTCTATCTCGGCTACTGGGTCGAGGGCTCGCGGAAGATGGATTACAAGGCCCGCTTCCTGCCTCAGGAACGCCTCGGCATGCTGTCCTGGGAGCGGGTCGAGAAGCCGCCCGCGGGCTGAGGCCCTGGCTTTCCCCCTCGATTGAGGCACTGCCCCCTCACCCGCGCCCCCCGTCATGCCCGCCCTTGGGGCGGGTATCCACGACTTCACGGCAAAGGGGACAAGTCATGGATGGCCGGGCCAAGCCCGGCCATGACGGACAAAAACGCGGGAGTGACTGGGCGCTCGCGCGCCTCAGCCGATTTCCGCCTCGAGCGCGGCGGAGAGGCGCTCGCTCACGTCATCCGCACTGGCATAGCCCTGGCTGACCATCATCAGCGCGTTGTCGCCGGTGCTGCGCTGGCGATGCAGGATGAGCGTCGGGAAGCCGTCAATGCCGAATTGCTGCGCGACCTGGAAATCCGCCATCGTTGCCTGGCGGATCGCCTCGCTGGTGAAGGTTTCGAGGAAGGCCTCCCCGGGCACGCCGAAAGCAGCGGCATGGCGGGCCAGCACATCGCTGCGGGTGATGTCCTCGCCATCCGCATAGAAGGCACGCTGGATGGCCAGCATGAAGGCATAATCATCCCCCGGTGCCATGTGGCGCATCGTCACCACGGCGCGGGAGGCGGGCTCGCTGTCATAGACGAAGCCGGGCGTCAGCGAGGGGCAGGTGCCGAAAGGCTGGCCGGTGAGCTGGCCGATCCGGCCATAGGTCTCTGTCAGCATCGTCCGCATGCTGTCGGAAACGGGCTCGGTATTGAAGGGGCGCAGGCCACCGCTGAAGGCCAGCAGGTCGAGCCGGTCATGGAAGCGCTCGAGCACGGCCTGCATCTGCGGCGCGAAGCCATAGCACCAGGAGCACATCGTATCCGCGAAATAGAGCAGGCGCGGACGGTCGATCGTTTCGGAATCCATAGGGCCTCGGCAGGATGCGGGCGGGGAAAACCCCCGCCCGCTCAGTCTGGCCTGCCGATCAGCGGGCCGCAAGCGTTGCGATGCGCTCGCCGAGCAGCCGGGCGAATTCCTTGTCGCCCGCCGGCGGCGTTACATCCGGGCCGGCATTGTCGGACTGGGTGATGACGCCGAGGGCCGAGCCGATACGGTTCGGGGCTTCCGGCGCCGAGGTGGTGTTGCCGGCCATGTTGCCGAGCGGCACGCCGGGGCCCGCCCAGAGCATGCCGTGTTGCATGGCCAGAACCCACATCGAGGTGATGGTGTGGTCCTTGTTGCCGCCAAAGGTCAGGCCGTTGGTGAAGCCGCCGGCCAGCTTGTCCTTCCAGCCGCCGCTCATCCAGATCTTGGAGGAGGCCTCGAAGAAGGCGCGGAGCGGAACCGAGACATCGCCCATATAGGTCGGTGCGCCGAAAATCACGGCATCGGCGGCGGTGACGGCCTCGAGGGCCGGGCCGAAATCCTGGCCGGCGCTTTCGAGGCGGATGAGGTCCGGCGTGCCGCCGCCCCGCTTCACGCCTTCGGCCACGGCCTCGGCGACAACAGCGGTGTGGCCGTAGCCGGAATGATACACGATCGCGACTTTCGTCATGGGGAAAATCCCTTGCTTGGGTTGGATGCCCGATAAATCGGGTGCATCCATGCAAGGATCAAGGCGGTATTACGCCGATCAGGATTGCATCAATGCAATCCAGCCGGAGACTCAACCGGTGAAGCGGTTCGAGCGCGGGAAGCCTTTCGGCGGCAGTCGCCCGGATTCCGCGCGATGGCCGAGCCATTCCTTCAGGTCGTCGCCCTTGAGCGTGAAGGTGCGGCCGGCACTGTCCTGCCAGGTCAGCCCGGTCTCGCTGGAGAAGGTGCGGAGATCGGCAAGGCCGCCCTCCTTGTAGCGCTGCAGGCGGACGCCCTTGCCGCGCGGCATTTCCGGCATTTCCGACAGCGGGAAGGCCAGCAGTTTCCGGTTCTCGCCGATAACCGCGACCATATCGCCCTCGACCGGCGCGACCAGCCAGAGGCGGGCGCCGTCGACATTCATCACCTGCCGCCCCTTGCGGGTATTGGCGACAAGATCATCCGCCGCGACGATGAAGCCGCGCGCATCCTTGGCCACCACAATCCGCTTCTGGCCCGGCACATAGGGGAAGGCCGCCATGATCTCGGCTTCGGCATCGAGATCGACCATCAGGCGGATCGGCTCGCCGAACCCGCGGCCGCCGGGCAGTTTCGAGGCATCCAGCGTGAAGGCCTTGCCGTCGCTTGCCAGCAGCAGGACCTTCGCCGTGGTTTCCGTGGGGAAGGCAAAGGCGAACGCGTCATCGCCCTTGTATTGCAGGTTGGTGAGGTCGACGCCGTGGCCCTTGAGCGCGCGGATCCAGCCCTTCTTCGTGACAACAACAGTGATCGGCTCACGCTCGATCAGCGCTTCGGTCACATCGACCGGCACATCCGAAGCCGTGCCGAAATCCGTCCGACGCCGGCCGAGCGGGGTATCCTTCGAGAAGGCCTTGGCGACCTCGCCGATTTCCCAACGGACGGTCTTCCACTGCTTCGCCTCGGAACCGAGCAGCGCCTCGATGCTGGCCTTCTCCTTCGACAGCTCGTCATGCTCGGTGCGGAGTTCCATCTCCTCGAGCTTGCGCAGCTGGCGCAGGCGCGTGTCGAGGATGGCATTGGCCTGCGCCTCCGTGAGGTCAAAGCGCTTCATCAGGACGGGTTTGGGCTCGTCCTCCTCGCGGATGATGCGGATCACCTCGTCGAGATTGAGGAAGGCGACCAGCAGGCCGCCGAGGATTTCCAGCCGGGCCTCGATCTTGCCGAGGCGCCAGCGCGAACGGCGCAGCAGGACCTCGCGGCGATGATCAAGGAAGGCCCGCAGCGCTTCGGCCAGGCCGACGACCTTCGGCACCTTGCCGTCGATCAGGACATTCATGTTGACGGAGAAGCGCGTTTCCAGCTCGGTAAGCTTGAAAAGGGCCTCCATCAGCAACTCGGCCTCGACGGTGCGGGCGCGCGGTTCGAGGACGATGCGGACATCCTCTGCCGATTCGTCGCGGATATCGGCGAGGAGCGGCAGCTTCTTCTCGTTGAGCAATTCGGCGATCTTCTCGATCAGCCGGCTCTTCTGGACGAGATAGGGGATCTCGGTGATGACCACGACATAGCCGCCGCGGCCGGTCTCTTCCTTGTGCCAGCGGGCTCGCAGGCGGATCGAGCCACGGCCGGTGCGGGCGGTTTCCGCAAGGCTGGCCGGCCCCTCGACAATGATGCCGCCGGTCGGGAAATCCGGCCCCGGCACCAGCTGCATCAGGGCCTCGTGGCTCACCTGCGGATCATCGATCAGCGCGATGGCCGCAGCACAGAGTTCGGCCGCGTTATGGGGCGGGATGGACGTAGCCATGCCCACCGCAATGCCCTGCGCGCCATTGGCCAGCAGGTTCGGAAAGGCGCCGGGCAGGACGACCGGCTCCTCGTTCTGGCCGTCATAGTTCGGGCGGAAGGCGACGCCGTCCTCATCGATGCCCTGCAGGAGCAGCCGGGCAACCTCGGTCATCCGGGCTTCGGTGTAGCGATAGGCAGCCGCGCTGTCGCCGTCGATATTGCCGAAATTGCCCTGACCATCGACCAGCGGGTAGCGCGAGGAGAAATCCTGCGCGAGGCGGACCAGCGCATCGTAGATCGCCTGGTCGCCATGCGGATGGAACGTCCCCATCACGTCGCCGACGATCTTCGCGCTTTTCTTGAACGGGGCGGCCGGATCCAGCCGGAGGAGGTGCATCCCGTAGAGGATGCGGCGATGCACCGGCTTCAGCCCGTCCCGGGCATCCGGCAGGGCCCGGTGCATGATCGTGGACAGGGCATAGGCGAGGTAACGCTCCTCGAGCGCCTCGCGCAAGGCGATGGCCTCTACGCCTTCGGATGACGGTGGATCGACCGGTTTTCCCATGTCTCCCGCGTTAGCGGAGGATGCGAGTCGCGACAAGGGATTGCCTTGCTGGCAAGGCAGATATCCCCGCCTCCGGGCATTCGGTCTATTTCCCGAGATGGACCTTCTGGTTGCCGGTCGGGCCAAGGCCGACGGGCACGGGCACCGGCGAATTCTGGTAGTTCGAGTTGATCACGAGGTTGGGGCCATCGAAAAGGTCGAGCCGGTCAACCACCATGATCGTGAAGGGCGACTGGTCGGCCACGGGTTGGTTGCTGTCGATCGTCAGCACGCCCTTCCTGAGATAGATCGTCCCGGTGAGCACCTTGGCGCGGTCCGAGGTGATGCGGTTCTGGTTGGTGATTTTCACCATCGTTGTGTTGCCAGTGAGGGGATCGGTCTTCGCGGCAGCCTCCTCGATTATGCCGCTGCCCTCCCAGATCAGCATGCCGGCCGTATCCCCGCTAACCGGCGCCGTAATATTGATCAGGCCCTGATGCTCGAACCGGAAATAGGCGTTCTTGCCGGTGAAGTACAGCGTGACACCGTTGCCGTGCAGTTCGGCGGTGTTCTGGACCCGGAGCGGCCCATCCTTGAAGATATAGACACCCGGATTGAAGGTCACCTTGGCCGTGCCATGGATCTGCATCCCGCCGCAATAGGTGCCGGGATCAAAAGAGAAGGAGCCACCGGCGATCTTCTTCGGCATCGTCTTGCAGATCAGGTCGGCCTTGGGTTCGGGCTTGCTGACCAGCGGATCCTTGATCTCCGGACAATCGGTAACGAGGTTGCCCTCGACCGAGGAGCCGACATTCTTGATGCCGCCGCGGGCACAGATCGTGGTCGCTTTCAGCTTGGAGCCTTCGCCGAGTGATATGGCGCTCTTGTGCTGGGAATTGGAATGCATCATGCAGCCATTGGCGGTCAGCGTGGAGCCGTTCCGCAGGTTCACCGCCGCATTGCGCGTCCCGTTCAGGGCAAGCACACAGAGCTTCATCTGCTCGGAGACACCAGCCGGGCGCGCCGTGGCAGAAGCCGAGATACTGCTGACACCGATCACCTTCTCGAACGTGCCGAAGGGCGTCGAGAATCTCTGGCTGCCTTCGACACGGACGGCAGCGTTGTTCTCGATCAGCGTGGCGCTGATCGCGATCTTGTGCGGAATGTTCGCCGGGATGTTGGCCTCGGCATACCGTACGGCGAGCGTCTGGGCGCGCGTCTGCGTGATGGTGGACAGGCTCATCTCGCGGGCAATGCCGAGCGCAGCCGCATCGACGATCTGCTGGAGGCGGTTCTGGGTACCCGACATCGAGGCATAGTCGGTGGCGAAACCGCCAACAGCCAGCATGGTCGGGAGCGACATGGCAAAGATCACCGCAGATGTGCCCGCTTCGGCCCTGCCGAAGCGCTGGATACGCGATCTGATCGTGTCAACCCAATGGTTGATTGCCTTGAACATCTGGTACGCCTGCCGGGGATTGTTCCCTCTGGCTTTCATTCCTAGCAGCGAGAAGAAAACAAAAGGCAAGGAAACGGAGGCAACGGGCGGTTTCGGAAAACGATCAAATTTTAGAGATGTTTGATGCAATAGCGAGCCGATCCCGCAGAACTGTCAGGAAAGGCTGGCGTGTAGCGGTGGCGTCCAGCCCGCGCGGAATGAAGAGATGCCGCTCGAGAAAATGGCCGGCGAGCCGGAATCCCGCCTCGATGGCACCGGAATCCGCACCGGTCAGTTCCTCGCCGAGCAGGAAGGCCGGGAGCGGCAGCAGCCTGTCCCGGTAGGGCTCCGCAGCCCCGGCGGAGACGGCCCGGCCGGATTTCGGCGAGACATGAGTCAGCTCATCGGTGCGACCGGTCGCCGCACAGGTGGAGAGATCGAGCCCGAAGCCAAGCTCGGCAAGAATGGACACCTCGAACCGCACCATCACCGCCCCGAGCAGCAGCGGTTCGGCCAGCAGCTGGCACAGCCCGTCCGCCGCCTCGTAGAGCCCGGCATGGAGCTGCCGCTCGGGCATCAGCCGCAGCAGCGAGGCCAGATGCATGACGGCGTGGAGCGCGAGCGGATCCGAGAGCACGAGCCCGGCGCGGCTCTGCAGCGGTTCGGCCGTGAACTGGCCGAGATGCTCCTCCAGCCGCGCGCGCCAGGTCAGCGCAACACGGTTGCCGGGCTGGAGACCGGGCGCCTGTCGTGCAGAGCGGCCGCCCCGGACGAGGCCGAGATGCCGCCCATGCTCCCGCGTCATGGCCTCGAGAATGACATCCCGCTCGCCGTGGCGGCGGACGGAAAGGATGAGTCCCTCATCCTGCCATTCCATGGCGGCCTCCCTGCCCGGCCTGTCGGCCCCCGCGCGCCCCGCAGCTCAGCGCTTCGGCTCGCGCGGGAATTCCAGCCCCATCTCGCGGTAGCGTTCGGGGTCGTTCGCCCAGTCCTCGCGCACTTTCACGAAGAGGAAAAGATGCACCTTGGCTTCCGCCGCTTCCTCGATCTCCTTGCGCGCGGCCATGCCGATGCGCTTGATCGTCTGGCCCTTCTCGCCGAGCACGATCTTCCGCTGGCTCTCGCGCTCGACAAAGATCGTCTGGTCGATGCGGACATCGCCATTCTTCATCACCGTCCATTTCTCGGTTTCCACCGTGGAGCGGTAGGGCAATTCGTCATGCAGCCGCTCGAAGATCTTCTCGCGGGTGATCTCGGCCGCGAGGAAGCGCAAGGGCGCGTCGGAAATCTCGTCTTCCGGGTAGAGCCAGGGCCCCGGCGGCAGTTTGTCCGCAAGCCATTCGAGGATCTTCGCCACGCCATATCCCCGAAGGGCGGAGATCATGAAAGTGGCCTCGAAGGCGACCCGCTCGTTCAGCGCGGCGGTGATGGCCAGCAGTTTCTCGTGGGGGACGAGGTCGATCTTGTTGAGGATCAGGAATTTCGGCTGCCGGATCTCACCGAGCTGGGCGAGCAGTGCCTCTTCGTCATCGTGGTCGGCATGGGTGACATCGATCAGCACGCCGACGCGATCGGCATCCGAAGCCCCGCCCCAGGCCGAGGTGACCATCGCCTTTTCGAGCCGGCGCTTCGGCGCGAAGATACCGGGCGTATCGACGAAAATCACCTGAGTCCGCCCTGCCATGGCGATGCCGCGGATCTGGGTGCGCGTCGTCTGGACCTTGCGGCTGACGATGGAGATCTTCGCCCCGACAAGGGCGTTGAGCAAGGTCGACTTGCCGGCATTCGGCACGCCGATCAGGGCGACAAAGCCGCAGCGTGTGGGCGTTTCGGTCACGGGTTCAGTCATTCGGGTTCGATCCATCCGGGCGAGCCTGCCCGTCCTCCTGCCACAGGCCGGCCGCACGCAGCCATTTTTCGGCAGCAGCCCGTTCGGCCAGACGTTTCGACGGCCCGGAAGCCGTCACTTCGGGCTGGCCCTGGACCAGCACGGCGATTTCGAAGACCGGCGCATGATCCGGGCCCTTGCGCCCGACATCGCGATAGGCCGGCACCGGCAGGCCGCGGGCCTGCACGATTTCCTGCAACAGGGTCTTGGCATCCTTGGGCACCGAAAGCGGCGCCTGCATCCGCGCTGTCCAGGTGGCCCGGACGAGCCGCTCCGCCGCCTCCAGCCCGCCATCGCGGAAGACCGCGCCGATCACCGCCTCGCAGGAATCGCCAAGAATGGCATCGCGCTTGCGCGCACCGGAACGGATCTCGCCCTCGCCCATCCGGAGATGGTCGCCCAGGCTCCAGTCCCGCGCGACGGCGGCACAGCTTTCCTTCCGCACGAGATCGGCAAGGCGCTTGGACAATTCCCCTTCAGGCGCGTCGGGGAACGCCTCGAACAGCATGGTCGAGACGATGAGGCCGAGCACGCGGTCGCCCAGGAATTCCAGGCGCTGGTAGGAACGCCCGGCCCCGGCGCCGCTGACATGGGTCAGCGCTTCCTCGAGCAGGGCGATATCGCTGAACCGGTAGCCCAGCCGGCGCTGGAGAGCGGCGATCGAGGGCGCGGCCGCCGCCATCAGCGGATTTTCTGGAAGATGCGGCCCCAGCGGGCCTCGCTCGGCCAGCGCCAGATCATCCAGGGCGGGGTCCCTTCCTCGATCGAGAAGAAGATCATCTCGGCGCGGCCGACAAAATTCTCGTAGGGCACGAAGCCGACGCCCTGCGCGGATTGATCGCGGCTGTCGGTGGAATTGTCGCGGTTATCGCCCATCATGAAGTAATGACCGGGCGGCACGAGATATTCCGGCGTGTTGTCCCAGTAGGAGCGGTTCCCCTCGCGCTCGTTGACATGGTAGGACACGCCATTCGGCAGGGTTTCGAGGAAGCGCGGCACGCGCAGGACACGGCCGAACTGGTCCCGTTCCTCGAAGACACCGTCCGCCTCCTTCTTTACGGGCTGGCCGTTGATATAGACGAGCCCGTTGATCAGCTGCACGCGATCACCCGGCATGCCGATGACGCGCTTGATGTAATCCGTCTCGCCATCGCGCGGCAGCTTGAACACGGCGATATCGCCGCGCTTGGGTTCCGCCCCCCAGACGCGCCCCTCGAACGGCGCGATCGAATAGGGGAAGGAGTGTTTCGAATAGCCATAGGCATATTTCGAGACGAAGAGATAATCGCCGATCAGCAAGGTCGGGATCAGCGAGCCCGAGGGAATGTTGAAGGGCTGGAAGGCGAATGTCCGGATCACCAGCGCGATGAGCAGCGCCTCGATGATCACGCGGATCGTTTCGCCCAGACCGCCGGTATCCTTGGCCTGGGGCTTTTCCTGCAAGTTATCCATCGCCATTCCGAGAAAACTCCGCCATCGCGCGAGGGAACCCCGGCCTTGGCGTGAACCTGATGCACCGGGATATACAAGCGCACCCCGACAAGGGCAATGTGGCGGAATGAGGAGGATGGTCCGGCTGCACCGGATTTTTCACCCGTGGCGGGGGTTTCCGGGGCTGTGCCCCCTCACCCGCCGTCGCTCCGCGCCGTCGACCTCTCCCCGGGGGGAGAGGTGGGGTGCGTGCTCTTCCAGCTCCTTCGGCGTCATGCCCGCCCTCGGGGCGGGCATCCACGACTTGCACCCGTGCGGAAGCCGAAGTCGTGGATGGCCGGGCCAGGCCCGGCCATGACGTTGGAGGTTGCTCAGGCGGCGCGGAACCGCCCTGTCCTATCCGGGCAAGGTTTCCAGAAAGGTCGCGAAGGCCGGGACCGGCTCACGGACTGTCTCGAACAGGTTCTCCGGCGCGGCCGGGTCGCGGTGGCCCAGCGCCATGCCGCAGACGATGCGCTGGTCGGCCGGGATGGCCAGCAGGTCGCGGATCTCGCGGTGATAGGTGATGAAGGCCGCCTGCGGGCAGGTATCGAGGCCGCGGGCCCGGGCGGCGATCATGACATTCTGGAGGAACATCCCGTAATCGAGCCAGGAGCCGAGTTCGAGATCGTCGTCGATCGTGAAGATCAGCCCGACCGGCGCGTCGAAGAAGGTGAAGTTCCTGGCATGCTGGGCATGCATGCGGGCCTTGTCGCCCTTCTGGATACCCAGCGTGGCGTAGAGGTCGTAGCCGACCTTGCGGCGCCGGGTGAGATAGGGCTCGCGGAAGACCGGCGGGTAATAGGCATATTGCGGGGTGCCGGCCTCGCCCTCCAGCGCCAGCGCTTCCAGCCGGCGGCAGAATTCCGTCCGGGCCACGCCCGTCAGGACCGTCGCACGCCAGGGCTGCATATTGGTGCCCGACGGGGCCCGCGCGGCGACGGCAAGGATCTCCTCGACCGTCTCGCGCGGGACGGGCGTATCGAGAAAGGCCCGGATCGATTTCCGGGTCAGGATGGCCTCGTCGGCACTGAGCATGGCGCGTTCCCCGTCTGGTGGCCGGCCGCCTCAGAAGGAACGCGGCAGGCCGAGCACATGCTCCGCGATATAGGCCAGGATCAGGTTGGTCGAGATGGGCGCCACCTGATAGAGGCGGGTTTCCCGGAATTTCCGCTCGACATCATATTCGCAGGCGAAGCCGAAGCCGCCATGGAACTGGATGCAGGCATTGGCGGCTTCCCAGCTCGCCTTGGCGGCAAGGTATTTCGCCATGTTGGCCTGGGCCCCGCAGGCCTCATGCGCATCGAAGAGCCGGCAGGCCTCGTAGCGCATCAGATTGGCGGCCTCGACCTCGATATAGCTTTCGGCGATCGGGAATTGCACGCCCTGGTTCTGGCCGATCGGGCGGCCGAAGACGATGCGTTCCTTCGTGTAAGCGGTGACCTTGTCGAGGAACCAATAGCCATCGCCGATACATTCCGCGGCGATCAGGATGCGCTCCGCATTGAGCCCGTCGAGGATGTATTTGAAGCCCTTGCCCTCCTCGCCGATCAGGTTCTCGGCGGGAATTTCGAGATTGTCGAAGAACAGCTCGTTGGTCTCGTGATTGACCATGTTGAGGATCGGCCGGACCTCCAGCCCCTTGCCGATGGCCTCGCGCAGGTCGACGAGGAAGATCGACATGCCCTCGCTCTTCTTCTTGACCTGATCAAGCGGGGTCGTACGGGCCAGCAGGATCATCAGGTCGGAATGCTGCACGCGGCTGATCCAGACCTTCTGGCCATTGACGACGTAGCGGTCGCCCTTCCTCACCGCCGTGGTCTTCAGCCTGGTCGTATCCGTCCCGGTGGTCGGTTCGGTCACGCCCATGGACTGGAGGCGGAGGTCGCCAGCGGCAATTTTCGGCAGGTAGAAGCGCTTCTGCGCCTCCGAACCGTGCCGCAGCAGGGTGCCCATATTGTACATCTGGCCATGGCAGGCGCCGGAATTGCCGCCCGAGCGGTTGATCTCCTCCATGATGATCGACGCCTCGGTCAAGCCGAGGCCGGAGCCGCCATATTCCTCGGGAATCAAAGCCGCCATCCAGCCGGCGCGGGTCAGCGCATCGACGAAGGCTTCGGGATAGCCGCGCGCCTCGTCGATCTTCCGGTGATACTCGGCCGGAAATTCCGCACAGAGCGCACGTACAGCTTCGCGGATCTCGGGATGGCTGTTGGTCGAGGGAATCATCGTCATGTCCGGGTTGGGGGGCGGTCAGCCGGGCCTGGCACAGAGAACGTGGCCTGCGCTTCCATGGTGAGCTGTCCGGATTTCTCAGCCCAGAGTTGCGCCCTCTCCGGGCCATCCAGCCTGCCGTGGACCGAAAAGGAGTCGATGTGGAATGTCGGCGCCAGGGCGCGGAAGGAGAATTGATTGACCAATTGATCAGGGAACTTCCGGCGCAGCGCGTCCAACAGCAACGTCGCGATCAGCGGCCCATGGACGACGAGACCGGGATAGCCTTCCTCCCGCGTGACATAGTCGAGATCATAGTGGATCCGGTGCGAATTGAAGGTCAGCGCGGAATAGCGGAACAGCAGCACCGGGTCGGGCCGGACGGGGAACGACCATTCCGCCCCGCCCGGTGCCGGCATCGGCTTTGCCGGCGGCGCGTCTGGCGGCGGCAGGCCGCGATAGACGATGTCATGCTCTTCCTCGATTGCCATTCCGGCAGATCCGGCGATTTCGTGCCGGACCGTGACGAAGACAAGATCGCCGGTCTTGCCAGCCTTGTGCTCAATGCGCGTCACGGTCGAGATGCGCGTTGCCGTCTCCCCGATGACCAGCGGCGCCAGAAAGGTCAGCCGGCTGCCGGCCCACATGCGCCGGGGTAGCGGCACCGGCGGCAGGAAGCCGCCACGGGCCGGATGGCCATCCGGGCCGGCCTCGGCCAGCGGGCTGACGGGGAGAAAATGCAGCCAGTGCCAGAGCGGCGGCAGCGCGGTGCCGGCCTCGTAGGGCGGATCGGCCCGGTCGAGCGTCGCCGCCAGCGCATTGGCCGGGAACGGCGCGAGCGCCTCCACCCGCGTCTCGCTGCGGCCGATCCATTGGCGGAGATGGTCGAGATCGAGGCTCATGCGCGATTTCCCAGCCGGATCGCCGCTCTGCCGATCGCCTCGGCCATGGCGCAGGCGCTTGCGGTTTCCGGCGCGTCGAACAGGGCCATCACCGCCCTCGCCTCCTCTGCTGGCAGAAGCGCATGGACCTTGCCCTCGATGCGGGTGCTGCGGGCGGCGAATGCCATCGGCGTGTCCAGATCGAAGAACGCTTCGCGGCTGCGATTGTCGGTGAAGGTAAGCTGTACCCTTGCCGCCGTATCGCTTATGCCGGAATCACCCTCGACACGGACGCGATCGCGCAGGCGCAGCAATTCCGCATCGGCGCAGCTTGCTTCGGAATAGGTATCGAGCGCGGCTGTCTCGCGCCCGGCCAATGCCATGGCGCTGGTGAGGCGATAGCTGAATTTGGCCTCGAGCCCGGTGCGCGGTGTCGGCAGGTCGCAGACGCGGAGCCAGCGCGGATTGACGCGGATCTGCACGGCGCTGACCTTGTCCGGCACGAAGCCCGGCTCGTCGCGCAGGCGGATCAGCGCCTCGAGGCTGGCATGAAGGCCGTGGCAGCAGGCGTGGAACTTGTGCTGGACAGCCTCGAACCAGAAATCCCGGCCAAGCCCGGTCAAAGCCGCTTCGGGCGAGCCGCCCTCCCCGGCATGGGTTTCGGCAAAGCCCTGCCCGCATTCCAGCCCGTCGGGCCGCGAGACGAAGCCGCGCGCCGCCAGCAAAGCCGCCTCGACGCCATTCGCTGCCGCGATGCCGGCATTGAAGGGCTTGCCCATGGTGCCGAACTGCGATTTCAGCCCGGAGGCGCGGGTGCAGACGATGCCGAGCGCATGGCGAAGCCGATCCTCGTCGAGGCCAAGCAGGCGGCCCGCCGCCATGGCCGCACCGAAGGCGCCGGACGTCGCGGTCTGGTGGAAGCCGTGATTATAGTGCTGCGTGCCCAGCCAATGGCCGATGCGGCAGGCAGCCTCCATGCCGACCAAAGCCGCCTCGAGAAAGGCCGCGCCGCTGGCGCCCTGCCGTTCCGCGATGGCAAGGGCCGCCGGAAACACCACCACGCTGGGATGGCCGACATAGGCGAAATGCGTATCGTCGTAATCGAGCGCATGCGAGAGCGCGCCATTGGCGAGCGCGGCGGCGCGGGCCGGCCCCTTCCGGCCAAGGCCGAGGACGGTGGCCTGGGCCGCACCGGCTTCCTCCAGCACAAGATCGCGTGTCATTGCGGCGACCGGCTCACCGAGGCCGGCCAGGGAAACAGCCGCCCAGTCGACCAGCGAAAGCCGGGCCACATCCCGTGCCGAGGCCGGGATCTGCATCCCGTGGTCGGCCGCGAACGCCGCGATTGCAGCGGTGATCGAGCGGCTCGCCATGCCTCAGGCCGCCATGGTGATGACGTGGCGGATGACCTCGCCCCGGTCGAGCCGATCAAAGGCCTCGTTGATCCCGTCCAGCGGCCCGGTCGAGGAGAGCAGCTTGTCCACCGGCAGCCTTCCGGCCTGGAACAGCGCGATATAGCGCGGGATATCGCGGCTCGGCACGCAGGAGCCCATATAGGCGCCCATGACGATGCGCTCCTCGGCGACGAGGCTTACCGCCGGCACCGCGAATTGCGTCGCCGGGGCAGGCAGGCCGCCGGTCACCGTCATGCCGCCGCGGCGCGTGATGGCATAGGCGGTCTCGAACGCGCGGGCCGCACCGGCCAGTTCGATCGCATGGTCGACGCCGCCGCCGGTCAGCGCGCGGATCCGCGGCACGAGATCCGGGTCAGCGGCAAGAAAGCCATCCGTCGCGCCGAGATCCTGCGCAATGGCGAGCTTGGCGGGGTTGAGATCGATGGCGATCACCCGGCCGGCCCCGCTGGCCACGGCACCGAGCACCGCAGAGAGGCCGACGCCGCCAAGGCCGATCACCGCGACGGACTGGCCCGGCCGGACCTTGCAGGTATTCATCACCGTGCCGACACCGGTCATCACCGCGCAGCCGAACAGGGCGGCATGGACCAGCGAGATGTCGGGCCCGATCTTCACGATCGATCGGCGATGGACGACCGAATATTCCGAGAAGGCGCAGACGCCGCAATGATGGTTGATCGAGCCGTCATCGCAGGAGAAGCGGCGCCCGCCGCCCAGCAGCGTGCCGGCGCCGTTGGCGGCATTGCCCGGCTCGCAGAGGGCGGCGCGGCCCTCGGCGCAGAAGGCGCAGGTGCCGCAGGTCGGCACGAAGCTCATCACTACCGGATCGCCACGGCGGAGATCATCGACCCCCGCGCCGACCTCTTCCACGACCGCCGAGGCTTCATGGCCGAGCGCGACCGGCAGGGGGCGCGGCCGGTCGCCATTGATGCCCGAGAGATCGGAATGGCAGACGCCCGCCGCCGCGATGCGCACCAGCACCTCTCCCGGCCCCGGTGGGGCCAGCTCCACCGTCTCGATCGAGAGCGGCCGCGAATTGGCATAGGGGCGCGGCAGGCCGGATTGCCGGAGAATGGCGGAGCGGATTTTCATCGGGCATTCTCCCGCATGGGCAAGAACAGGATTTCGTCGGGCCTTTTGTCGTCATGCCCGCCCTTGGGGCGGGCATCCACGACTTGCAACTGCGCAGGAGCCGAAGTCGTGGATGGCCGGGCCAGGCCCGGCCATGACGAAAAAGAAGCAATCCGCCATGGCATTGCATAATCGGCCATGATGGGAAGGCCCCTCTCAGATCGTCCGGCCGCCATCGACCTCGAGCACGACGCCGGTAATGAACTCGGCTTCGTCGGAGGCGAGGTAGAGGCAGGCATTGGCGATGTCATCCGGGGTCGAGAACCGGCCGAGCGGGATGGTGCCGAGGAATTTCGCGCGGTTTTCCGGCGTGTCCGGCATGCCCATGAACTGCTCGAGCAGCCCCGTCGCGCCAATAACGGGGGCAACGCAATTCACGCGGATCCGGTCCGGCGCGAGCTCGACCGCCATCGAGCGCGAGAGCAGGTTCACCGCGCCCTTGGTGGAATTGTACCAGGTCAGGCCCGGGCGCGGGCGGATGCCGGCGGTGGAGCCGATATTGATGATCACGCCGCCGCCCTTCGCGCGGTAATGCGGGATGATCGCCCGGCTCATGTGGAAGATCGCCTTCACGTTGATGGCGTAGACGCGGTCGAATTCCTCCTCCGTCACCTCCATCATCGGCTTGTTGCGATGGCTCCAGCCGGCATTGTTGACGACGATGTCGAGGCGCCCGCCGCCGAATTCGGCCGCCGCCTTCACGGCCGCCTCGGTCTCGGCGGCCGAGGTGAGATCCGCCTGGACCGCGATCGCCGATGCGCCGATGGAGGCGGCCACGCGCTTCGGGCTGTCGGCGTTGATGTCGACGATTGCCACGCGGGCGCCTTCCCGCGCGAAGGTCCGGGCGATGCCTTCGCCGAAACCGGAACCGGCGCCCGTAACGAGGGCGGTCTTGCCTTTGAGACGCATGGTCTCCTCCTTGGGTCTTCTTTCTCGGGGTCTTCTCTCTTGGATCTTCTTCCGGGTTCAGCCCCGGGGCTTTCTTTGGAAATCACGCGATGCGGAAGAGCGACGAAACCGCCCTGCCCGCTCAGCCATGCTTGACGACGAGGGTTTTCAGCGCGCCGAATTCATAGAGCGCCTCGAAGCCTTTCTCGCGGCCATGGCCGGATTTCTTCATGCCGCCGAAGGGCAGCTCGATCCCGCCGCCGGCACCATAGCCATTGACGAAAAGCTGGCCGGCACGGACCTTCCGCGCAACCCGGATGGCGCGGCTGCCATCGCCCGACCAGACGCCCGCAACGAGGCCATATTCCGTGCCATTGGCGAGGCGGATCGCCTCCTCCTCGCTGTCGAAGGGCATGGCGGCGAGGATCGGACCGAACACTTCCGTTTGGGCGAGTTCGGAGACCGGATTGACCTCGTGATAGACGGTCGGCCGGACATAGAAGCCCTCGGCCGGGCTGTTGGTGGCGATCTCACCCTGCGCAAGGATACGTGCGCCCTCCTGCTCGGCCCGCTGCAGCATGGCGCCGATCCGGCTCCTCTGGCCGGCGCTGATAACCGGGCCGAGATCGAGATCCATTTCCGGCGTCCCGGCGCGGATCTGCTCGAAACGGAGCTTGAGATCCGCCATGAAGCGATCCCAGATCCGCCGTTCCACCAGCACGCGGCTGCCAGCCGAGCAGGTCTGGCCGGCATTCTGCACCACAGCGGCCGCCACCGATTGCACGGCCGCCGCGAGATCGGCATCGCCGAAGATGATCTGCGGTGACTTGCCACCGAGTTCCAGCGTGCAGCCGATATGGTTCTTCGCAGCAGCAATCTGCACAAGCGTGCCGACTTCCGGGCTGCCGGTAAAGGAGATGAAATCGATCCCGCGATGATTGGCGAGGGCGGCGCCCGCCTCCTCGCCGAGGCCGGGGACGATATTGACCGCACCATCCGGGAAGCCGGCCTCCGCCGACAGTTCAGCGAGGCGCAGCGGCACGAGGCAGGCCTCCTCGGCCGGCTTGATGACGGTGGCATTGCCCATGGCGAGGGCCGGGGCGACGGTGCGACCGAACATCTGGCCGGGATAGTTCCAGGGGATGATATGGGCGGTCACGCCGAGCGGTTCATACAGCGTGTTGACGAGAAAGCCGTCGAGGAAAGGAATCGTGTCGCCATGGACCTTGTCCGCCGCGCCGCCGTAATATTCGAAATAGCGGCTGACCGCGACGATATCGGCCCGGGCCTGTTTCATCGGCTTGCCGGTATCCCGCGCCTCGAGCTGGGCCAGTTCCTCGGCATGATCATCGACGAGGCGTGACAGGCGGAGCAACAGCCGGCCGCGCTCCGTCGCCGTCAGGCGGCCCCAGGCGCCGGTTTCCAGCGCGGCACGGGCAGCGGCAACCGCGAGATCGACATCCCCGGCATTGCCGGCAGCGATGGCCGCGAAGGCCTGGCCATCGGCCGGGGCGATCATCGGGATGGTCCGGCCCGACAGCGAGGGCAGCCAGCGATTGTTGATGAAGACGCCCGAATTCCCCAATTGGGTCTTGGCGGCTTCGCTGCGCAGGATCTGGTTCATGACAGGCTCCCCTGAGGCATGGGCGCGGGGGCGAATTCCCCCCGCAAGGCGTCGTCGTGCTGGCCAATGGCCGGCACCGGGCCGAAAGCGGGTTCGGCGGCATCGGTCTCGACAGCCGGGGCGATCAGCGTGACCGGCCCTTCCGGCGTTTCATAGGTGATCGTGCGCAGCTGCGGATGGCCGATCAGGCCATCAACGGTATTGAGCATCCCGAAGGCGATACCGGCCTGTTCGAGGCGGCGCGCCATGCCGGCCTTGGGTTCAGGCGCGAACAGCCCGGCAATCCGGGCATCGAGATCGGCGCGATTGGCCACGCGCGCCGTCATCGAGGCGAAACGCGGATCGCTCGCCATGGCAGCATCCCCCAGCACCTCGGCGCAGAAGCGCGCCCATTCACGCTCGTTCTGGATCGAGAGCAGGATCTCGCCATCGGCGCAGGAAAACACACCATAGGGCGCGATGGACGGGTGTTTCAGCCCCGGCCGCGGCGGGATCGAACCGCCATAGCGACGCTGGAGATACGGCACGTTCATCCAGTCAGCCATGCCGCCGAACAGCGAGACCTTGATCGACCGGCCCTGCCCGGTTTTCTCGCGGGCGATCAGGGCCTGGAGAATGGCGGCATGGGCATTCATGCCGGCGGCGAGATCACAGACAGAGACGCCCACCCGAGCCGGCGCGTCGGCATTGCCGGTCACCGAGCAGAGCCCGGTTTCTGCCTGGACAAGCAGGTCATAGGCCTTCATGTCGCGATAGGGCCCGGCATCGCCATAGCCGGAAATCTCACAGGTGATGAGGCGCGGATGGCGCATGCGGAGCGCCGCGACCGGAAAGCCGAGCCGTTCCATCGCACCGGGGGCAAGGTTCTGCACGAGGATATCCGCCCGCCCGATCATGGCACCGAGAAGGGCCTTGTCGCTCTCGGTCTTGAGATCGAGCCGGATCGATTCCTTGCCGCGGTTGAGCCAGACGAAATAGGTGCTGTTGCCGTTGACATGGCGATCATAGCCGCGCGCGAAATCGCCTTCCGGGCGCTCGATCTTGATCACCCGGGCACCGGCATCGGCGAGGCGCGCGGTACAATAGGGCGCAGCCACCGCCTGCTCGACCGCGACGACGAGCATTCCCTCCAGATCTCTGGGCACGTTCCGATCCCGCTTTTCTGTTGGGTGCAGGTTCCTCCTCCGGAGCGAAAAGGGCAAGCCTGAAAGTGCAGGGGCAGCCCCCCTCATCCGGTCAGCCGGTTTCCGGCAGCGCCTCGATCACCACGAAGGCCTGCGCATAGGGCTTGTCATCGGTGATCGTCAGATGGATGACGGCGCGATGGCCCAGCGGGGTGATCGCCCTGAGCCGCTCCAGCGCGCCGCCGGTCAGGCGCAGGGTCGGCTGGCCCGAGGGCGCGTTGACCACACCCATCTCGCGCCAGGCAATGCCCATGCGCAAGCCGGTGCCGAGCGCCTTGGCGCACGCTTCCTTCGCCGCGAACCGTTTGGCATAGGTGGCGGCCCGCTCGACGCGCTTGTCGGCGCGCGTGCGCTCGGTCTCCGTGAAGACGCGGTTGATGAAGCGCTCGCCGAACCGGTCCAACGTCTCGGCGATCCGGTCGATATTGCAGAGATCGGCGCCGATCCCGATGATCATGCGTGGCCTTTCGGCCTCGGCCCGAGATTGACATGCGGCGGCACGAGACCGCGCCCGCGATCCATGGCGAGACGCATCGTGGCAATGGCCTGCGCGAGGCCGACGAAGATCGCCTCGCCCATCAGGAAATGGCCGATATTGAACTCGACGAATTCCGGCACCGAGGCAAGCTTTTCGGCCGTGTCGAAATCGAGGCCATGGCCGGCATGGACCTCCAGCCCGGCCGCATGGGCAATGGCCGCCCCCTCGGCGAGGCGGCGGAACTCGGCCTCGGACTTCGCGGCGTTGCCCGCCTCGACGGCATGGCACCAGGTGCCGGTATGGAGTTCGACGATATCGGCGCCCAGATCGCGCGACATCTCGATCGGCGCGCGGTCCGGCTCGATGAAGAGCGAGACCCGGATGCCCAAAGCCTTCAGTTCGGCAATATATGGCCGGAGATGGTTGTGCCCGCCCACGACATCGAGGCCGCCTTCGGTGGTGCGTTCCTCGCGCTTTTCCGGCACGAGGCAGCAGGCATGCGGGCGGATGCGGCTGGCAATGGCCAGCATCTCGGCCGTGGCGGCCATCTCGTAGTTGAGCGGCTTGGCGATGCCGGATTTCAGCGCCGCCATGTCCTCGTCGCGGATATGGCGGCGATCCTCGCGCAGATGCGCGGTGATTCCATCCGCGCCCGCTGCGATGGCGAGCAGGGCTGCCCGGACAGGGTCAGGCCGCGTACCGCCGCGCGCGTTGCGGACCGTGGCGACGTGGTCGATATTGACGCCGAGGCGGATGCGGTCGAGCTTCTGCATCGCTCAGGCCTTCGCGCCCTGGATGCTGCGGCTGCCCGGCTTGACCGGCGGCAGGGCGGCGAGTTCCGGCGGCAATTCGCGCGGGTCATAATCCGGCACGGCGAATTCGCACAGCGCCACCAGCGGGACGCCGAGATCGGCCTTTCCGGCGGAACGGTCGATCAGGCAGGCCGCGCCGATGATCGTGCCCGGCTGGTCGGCCAGCGAATTGATGCATTCGCGGGCCGAAAGGCCGGTGGTGATGATGTCCTCGATCACGAGGACCGTGTCGCCGGGCTCGATGGCGAAGCCGCGCCGCAACTGGAAATCGCCATCCTCGCGCTCGACGAACAGGGCGCGGGCGCCAAGGGCGCGGGCAATCTCGTAGCCCGGCACGATGCCACCGATGGCCGGCGAGACAACGACATCGACCTTGCCGAAGCGCGCCACGATCTTTTCGGCCAGCGCACGGCAGAGCTGTTCCGTCCGGGCCGGGCTCTCGAAGACGCGCATCTTCTGGATGAAGAAGCCCGAACGCCGGCCCGAGGACAGGATGAAATGCCCTTCCAGCAAGGCTCCCGCTTCGCGGAAAACGGCCAGCACCTCGTCCTTCGTCATCGTCTTGCTCCCGCCTCAGGCCTTGGGGAAAATCATGCAGGTTTCGGAAGCATGGGCGTAGAGCTTTCCGCCCGAATCGACAAGCCTCGCCTCGCTCAGCGCCAGCGTCCGCCCGCGCTGGATGACCTTGCCCTCGCAGGAGAGACGGCCGGTCTTGCCCACGAGAATGGGGCGCAGATAGTTCAGCTTCATCTCGACGCTGGTATAGCGTTCGCCCGCTGCCAGCGTGGCATGGACGGCGCAGGCCAGGGCGGAATCGAGAATTGTCGCCGCCCAGCCGCCATGGACCGTTCCCGCCGGGTTGAGATGCGCCTCGAGCGGCGTTCCGGCGAAAAGGACGCGGCCCTCCTCTGCCTCGATCAGGTCAAAATTCAACGTTCCGGCCATGGGCGGGGCCGGCAGGTCACCGGCGATCATGGCACGGAGTGTGTCGAGGCCCGACAGGCGGTCGAACGTATCGGGCGGGAGCGGGGCGTAGCGGGACATGGGAATTCCGGGAAGGAGGATCGGGGCCAGGCGAGTGTCGATGACCACAGGCCGTGGTCAAGCCCCTCACCCGATCACCCGCTCCACGCTGGCAACAAGCGGCTTGGCGCGCAGTTCCGAGATGATTGCCGTGAGATGCTTGAGATCCCAGACCTCGATATCGAGGATCATTTCGCGGAAATCCGCCGTCTTGGCGCGCATCGCGATATTGTCGATATTGGCATCGGTATCGGCGATTACACGGGCGATCTCGGCGAGGCTGCCGGGCTCATTGATGACGGAAATGATGAGCTGTGCGCCAAAACGGCGCGGGTCGTGCTCGTCCACATCCCAGCGCACGTCGAGCCAGCGCCAGGGTTCCTCGTCATAGGCGACCAGCGCGGGAGACTGGATCGGGTAGATGGTGATGCCCTCGCCGGGTGTGAGGATGCCGACGATGCGATCGCCCGGCACAGCGCCGCCATTCGGGGCGAAGCGGACCGGCAGGTCATCCGACAGGCCGCGGATGGGAATCGAGCCGGTGCTGCTCTCCTGGCCCGGAACCTTGAATTTCAGCTTCTCGGCACCCTGGACTCCGAACCAGCCGGCGCCGGTTCCCGGAGCGGCAGCCTTGGAGACTTCCTCGCGAAAATCGGGGAAAACCGCCTTGACCACATCGCCGGAATACATCTCGCCACGACCAACCGCCGTGAGGACATCATCCAGCGTGGCGCGTGCGAGGCGCGGCAAGGCGGCGAGCAGCTTCTCCTCGGAGAAGGTCTTTCCCGCCCGCGAGAAAGCACGCTCGACGATCCGGCGGCCAAGGCCCACGAACTGCTTGCGCACGGCTTCCCGGGTTGCCCGGCGGATCGCCGCCCGCGCCTTGCCGGTGACGACCAGGCTCTCCCATGCGGCCGGCGGCACCTGCCCCTCTGTGGTGAGGATCTCGACCTCGTCACCATTCTGCAATTCGGAGATGAGCGGCGAGTTCCGGCCATTGATCCGGCAACCGACAGTATTGTTCCCGATATCCGTATGGACAGCATAGGCGAAGTCGATCGGCGTCGCGCCACGCGGCAGGGCAATCAGCAGGCCCTTGGGCGTGAAGCAGAAGACCTGGTCCTGGAACAATTCGAGCTTGGTGTGTTCGAGGAATTCCTCCGGATTGTCGCCCTCGGCCAGCAATTCGATGGTGCGCCGGAGCCAGCGATAGGCGTTCGACTCACCGCCCCCGTTGGGCAGCGAGCCGTTTTCCTTGTAGGCGGCATGGGCAGCGATGCCGAATTCGGCGACGGCATCCATCTCACGGGTACGGATCTGCAATTCGACGCGCTGGTGCTTCGGCCCGACCACCGTGGTGTGGATCGAGCGGTAATCATTCTGCTTGGGCGTCGAGATGTAATCCTTGAAGCGCCCCGGCACGAAGGGCCAGGCCTGATGGATGATGCCGAGGGCGCGATAGCAATCCTCGGCCGTACCGACGATCACACGGAAGCCGAACACATCCGACAATTGTTCGAAGGAAATGCTCTTGCGCTCCATCTTGCGCCAGATCGAATAGACGCGCTTCTCGCGGCCCTTGATCTCGCCAAGGATGGAATCGGCGAGGAGCTTGGCCTTGAGGTCGCGCTCGATCAGCTCGATCAGGCCGCCGGCCCGCTCGCGCAGCGCCTGCAGGCGGCGCGTCATCATCAGATGCGCATCCGGCATCAGCACGCGGAAACAGATATCCTCCAGTTCCTCGCGCATGTCCTGCATGCCGATCCGGCCGGCAAGGGGGGCATAGATCTCAAGGGTTTCCTCGGCGATCCTCGCGCGCTTGTCCGGCGGCACGAAATGCAATGTCCGCATGTTGTGGAGCCGGTCGGCCAGCTTGACGAGCAGGACGCGGGCATCGGCCGCGACGGCGAGCAGCAGCTTGCGCAGGTTTTCTGCCTGCGCGGCCTTTTTCGAGACCAGGTCGAGCTTCTTGATCTTGGTCAGCCCGTCGACCAGATCCGCGATATTCTCGCCGAAGCGGTTGGCGATATCCTCGCGCGTGGTGCCGGTATCCTCGATCGTGTCGTGCAGGATCGCGGCGGCGATCGTCTGGTCGTCGACATGCAGGTCGGTGAGGATGGCGGCGACTTCGAGCGGATGCGAGAAATACGGATCGCCCGAGGCGCGTTTCTGGCTGCCATGCGCCCGCATCGCATACACATAGGCCCGGTTAAGCAGATCCTCGTTTGCCTCCGGGTAATAGCGCTTGACCCGCTCGACGAGTTCGAATTGCCGCATCATGCGCGGATCAGCCTGCTTTCGGCACCGGAAATCAAAAAAGGCGGCCGGACTCTCCGCACCGCCTCTCCGCAGTATGCCGTCATTCAGCCGCAACGCAACCCGTTGCGCGCCGAAAGATCAGTCCTCGTCGTCCGATTCGGTGGGCGGCACAAGACCGTCGAGGCCCCGCAGCAGATCTTCCTCGGACATGCGGTCAAACGTGACTTCGCTGTCATCGACTTCCGAGACCGACATCTTGGCCGGGGCACCCGGCAGGCGCGGCACGGCTTCCGGCTCCGGTTCGTCGACCTCGACGAATTTCTGGAGCGAATGGATGAAGTCTTCCTTCAGGTCGCCGGGAGCGAGGCGCTCGTCCGCGATTTCGCGGAGGGCCACGACCGGGTTCTTGTCGCGGTCGCGCTGCACGAGCGGCGATGCTCCGCTGGAGAGCATGCGCGCCCGGTGACTGGCCAGGAGGACCAGTTCGAAGCGGTTTTCAACCTTGTCGACGCAATCTTCGACAGTGACGCGAGCCATGTCTCACGCACTCCTTTTCCAGAAATTCCCAGAAGAGCGTGCCTGTTACACTATCCGGCCCGGGCCTTCAACCTCGAATCGCCTCCGGACCCGCGCCCTCCCCCGACGGACGGGCCCGCCCCGGACACCTATCCGATGTAACTAAATTGCATCATCATTGTTTGGGATGACATTTTGGATCATCTGTGCCATCAAGGATCCATGCTGCTGCAAGGGATGCGAGCCTGCCTTTTTGCCCTTGCTATTGCCAAACCAGACTTCGAATTTTGATTAATTCCAACATGTTAGCCGATCCTTATTGCGACGTCGCCCATCTTTTCAATGACGAATTGAGAAACGACCGCGAACCCGGATCGCTTGCCGCCAGGACAGCAGGATGAACCAGACCGAAAGAATCGCCCTCTTCATTGACGGCGCCAATCTCTACGCGACCTCGAAGACGCTCGGTTTCGATATCGATTATCGGCGGCTGCTCAAGGAGTACAACACGCGCGGCTATCTCGTCCGCGCCTTCTATTACACGGCCCTGATCGAGGATCAGGAATATTCGTCCATCCGGCCGCTGATCGACTGGCTCGATTACAATGGCTATTCCGTTGTCACCAAGCCGGTGAAGGAATTCACCGATGCGATGGGCCGCCGCAAGGTGAAGGGCAACATGGATATCGAGCTGGCCATCGATGCGATGGAACTGGCGCCGTTCATCGATCACATGGTCCTGTTCTCCGGCGACGGCGATTTCCGCAGCCTTGTCGAGGCCATGCAGCGCAAGGGTGTGCGCGTCACGGTGATTTCCACCGTCGCGACGCAGCCGCCGATGGTGGCGGATGACCTTCGGCGGCAGGCCGATATCTTCCTCGATCTCGCCGATCTGCAGGGCAAGATCGGCCGCGATCCCGGCGAACGGACGCAGCGCGAGCTTCGCCCCGAAGGCCGCGAGCCGCGGGTCGAGGGTCGCCCGGTCGAAACCCGTTCGGCCATGCCGTCCTTTATCGAGCGGCCCGCGGGCACGCGCGTCAAGGAACGAGATGAAGGCTGAACCGGGGCGGGATTGCCCGCTCTGCCCGCGGCTTGTCGAATTCCGCATGGGCTGGCGCGGGCGCGAGCCCACCTGGCACAATGCACCGGTGCCGAGCTTCGGCCCGCGCGAGGCCCGGCTGCTGATTGTCGGTCTCGCGCCAGGCCTGCGCGGCGCCAATGCGACCGGCCGCCCCTTTACCGGCGATTATGCCGGCGACCTGCTCTATGCGACCCTGGGCACATTCGGCTTCGCGACAGGCGAATATGCCGAATCACCGGATGACGGGCTGAGCCTCGTCGATTGCCGGATCACCAATGCCGTCCGCTGCGTGCCGCCGGAGAACAAGCCGGTCGGGGCGGAGATCGGCGCGTGCCGGCCTTTCCTTTCGGCCACGATCGCCGGCATGGACCGGCTTCAGGCCATCCTCGCCCTAGGCAAGATCGCCCATGATTCGGTGCTGCGGGCGCTGGAGGTTCCGGTCTCGCGCGCGCCATTCCGCCATGGCGGGCGCGTCCCGCTCGGCCGGGTGACGCTGTTCTCGAGCTATCATTGCTCGCGCTACAACACGAATACCGGCCGGCTGACGGAGCCGATGTTCCGCGCGGTCTTCGCCGATCTCCGGGCCTTTCTCGGCTGAACGCTCAGCCGCGATCCCGGAGCAGGCGGCCCTGCTCGCGTTTCCAGTCGCGGGCCTTCTCGGTCTCGCGCTTGTCGTGCAGCTTCTTGCCGCGCGCCAGGGCGATCTCGACCTTGGCGCGGCCCTTCTCGTTGAAATAGACCTTGAGCGGCACGATCGTCATGCCCTCGCGCTCGACGGCGATGGCCAGACGGTTCATCTGCTTGCGCTGGAGAAGCAGTTTCCGGGGCCGTTTCGGTTCGTGGTTGAACCGGTTGGCCTGCAGATATTCCGGGATGTAGGAATTGACGAGGTAGAGCTGGCCGTCATCGATTTCGGCGTAGGATTCGCCGATCGTCGCCTTGCCGCCGCGCAACGACTTGACCTCGGTGCCCGTCAGGACAAGGCCCGCCTCATAGGTATCGAGGATCTCGAAGTTGAACCGCGCCTTGCGGTTATCCGCCGCGATCCGGTAGCGGGCCTCGTCACGGCCATTCATGACCCCGGCTTCCCCGAACGCCGGCGCATCGTCTCGGCCATCGCGGGACCGGCCGGATCCGGCTCGGCGGCAAGGCCGGAAACCACGCCATCATGATCGGCAGCCTGGCGGTTCTGGCTCAGCTTGTACTTGCCGCTGATCTCGCGGATCTCGATCTCGATGCCGACAATGCCGCGCATCTGCGCCTCGATGAAAGGCTCCGGTGCATCCGTCACCTCCCAGGGCTGGGTGCGAGCCCCTTCCTCCTGGGCGGTGAGCGCGGAAATCTGGTCCATCAGGAAGGCCCGGTCATCATGGATGACGGCCTGCCCGCGCACCTGAACCATCATGTAGTTCCAGGTCGGCACGACCTTGCCGTGCTCGCGCTTGCTCGCATACCACGAGGGCGTGATGTAATGCTCATGGCCCTGGAAGACGACCAAGGCTTCCGGCGCGTCGGCCAACGCCCGCCATTGCGGGTTGGGCCGGGCGAGATGGGCGCGCAGGCAGGCTGTGCCATCCGGCCGCTCCTGAACGAGGAAGGGAATCGGGTTCGCCATCAGGCCCGCCGCACCGCCCGAAACGAGCATGCCGAGGGGATGCGCGCGGATCAACGCGAGCATCTCTTCCCGGTCCTCGATCCTGAAATGGGGCGGCTGGTACATGACCCCGCTCAGTTCAGCAGGCCAGCATGCACCATTGCCGCACGGATCGCCTGTCTGGTGGCGTCCTGCTGCACCGGCATCATGGGCAGGCGGATTTCCTCGTTCATCCGGCCGAGCAGGCTCAATCCGTGCTTCGCACCGGCAAGGCCCGGCTCCCTGAAGACCGCATCATGGAGCGGGATCAGCCGGTCCTGGATCGCGAGAGCGCGGGCATAGTCGCCGGCGAGGCAGGCGGCCTGCAGGTCGGCACAGAGGCGCGGCGCGACATTCGAGACGACCGAGATGCAGCCGACACCGCCGGCGGCATTGTAGGCCATCGCTGTCATGTCCTCGCCCGAGAGCTGGATGAAATCCTTGCCGACAATCGCGCGCTGCTGCGAGACGCGGGCAATATTGCCGGTGGCATCCTTCACGCCGGCAATGTTCGGCAGCTCGTAGAGGCGGGCCATCGTCTCGTTCGACATGTCGACCACCGAGCGCGGCGGGATGTTGTAGATGAAGATCGGGATGCCGACGGCGTCGTTCACCGCCTTGTAATGCCGGTAGAGACCTTCCTGCGTCGGACGGTTGTAGTAGGGCGTGACAACGAGGATCGCCTCCGCTCCGGCCTTCTCGGCATGGCGCGCGAGATCGACCGCCTCGGCCGTGTTGTTCGAACCGGCGCCGGCCATGACCGGCACGCGACCGCCGGCTTCGCTGATGCACCATTCGACAACGCGCTTGTGCTCGTCATGGCTGAGGGTCGGGCTCTCCCCGGTCGTGCCGACCGGAACGAGCCCCATGGTGCCTTGCTCGATCTGCCAGCTGACATGCGACCGGAAGGCCGCTTCATCCAGGTCGCCGTTTTTGAAGGGCGTCACCAGAGCGGTGAAGGAGCCTCGAAACAGCGCGGCATTGGCGGGCTTGGTCATGATCTTTCCATGCGGGACGCGGCAGGATTGCCGGAGCAACGCTTTTCCCCCCAATCCGGCGCTCCGTCAACTATCGTCGCGGTTCCGCCGCGTTGCGCAACGGCACCAGATTGCTACAAACATCCGGAACAGGAGCAACCATGCCGCGCAGATCCGGAAAAGCCGCCGCCAGCCATCTCCAGCTTGTCGATACGCTTTCGGAATGGCGGAGCCGCCATGTGCTGGCGCGTGACGGGCTGCGGCTCCATCTCCGCGAGATCGGCAACCGGGCCGGTGCGGACCTGCCGGTGATCTGCCTGCCCGGCCTTTCGCGCAATGCCGATGATTTCGAGGTGATCGGCCGCGCCCTGGCCGAGACCGGCGACCGCTGGGTCATCGCGCTGGATTCCCGCGGGCGCGGCGGTTCGGAATATGATCCGGACTGGCGCCGCTATGATCTTCAGGTCGAGCTGGACGACCTGTTCAACGTGATCGACGCGCTCGGCATCGGCCGCGCGATCTTTTTCGGGACCTCGCGTGGCGGGTTGCTCACGGCGCTGACCGCAATCACCCGCCCTGCCCTGATCGCGGGATCCATCCTCAATGATATCGGACCGATTATCGAAGGGCGTGGCCTCGCGCGGATCCGCGGCTATGTCGGCAAGCTGCCGCGCCCGACAACGTTCGACGAGGCGACGCAGGTGCTGCGACAGGTTTTCGGAACGCATTTCACGGATATGGCCCCGGAGGCCTGGGCCCGGTTCGCGAGGCGGACGTGGAAGGAGGGCCCGAAGGGACTCGAACCCCGCTACGACCCCAACCTCATGCGCCCGCTGGCGGAACTCGATCTCGAGAAGCCGCTGCCCGTGCTCTGGACGCAGTTCGAGACGCTGGCCGTCGCACCGATGATGGTGATCCGGGGCGAACTGAGCGACATTCTCGGCGAGCAGACCGCGCGGGAGATGGTCGCCCGGCACCCGGATGCGCGGCTGCACGAGGTTCCCTATCAGGGCCATGCGCCGATCCTCGAAGACGCGCCGACCATCGAGGCCGTGCGCGCCTTCGTTGCCTCCGTCGCCTGATCAGGCCTTGTCCGCCGGCTTGCGGCCCTTCTTCGGCGCGGCCACGGGGACGATGACATTGCCCTGGCCATCGTCATTGGTGTCATCGCGCGAACTGGCGACTTCGCCGGCATCGGCCCGGCGGGCAAAGTCGGTGGTGCCGCCTGCGGCGAGGATCTTCGCCTGGCCGACCCAATCCTCCCGCTCGATCCGGCCCGGGAAGGCGAGATAGCCGCCGACCCATTTCACCTCCTCGGCATTCCAGCCGGCGATCTGCGCGAAATGCCAGATGCCAAGGCCGTGCAGGCGGCCTTCGTTCTGCTTGCCGATCCCCTTGATCCGCTTGAGATCATCGGCCTTCCCGTCCTTCGGCGCCTCAAGTCCGGCGGGTTTGGTGCCTTCCAAAGCCGTCGCCTCGGCCGGGCCCATGGCCGTGACCGGCCCGGAGATGGCCTGTCCGGAGGTAGCCTGCCCGGGGATGGCCTGCCCGCCGGCCAGGATCTGCTCGGCATCGAAGCGCCAGCGCCACCACCAGCTCGGGAAACGCCCTGCATGGCCGAGCTGGCGGAACAGCCAGCGCCGCTGGCCGGGCGAGAGGCTGGCCATCTGGTCGAAATGATAAAGGCCGAGAGCATTGAGCTTCGCCTGCACATCGCCATCGATGCCGTAAATGCGTGTCAGGTCGTCGGGCTTGCCGCCCCTCGGCGCGGACAGGCCCGTGATCGCCTGTTCGATCGGCTCCGCCGGCAGGGCAGCGGCCGGCTCGGCCTTCATCGGCTCGACGGCCAATTCCTTTGCCACAGCCAAAGGCGCGGCGGCGGGGACCGGGGCCGGAGCCGGCGCGAAAGCCGGCGCGACGCGTTCTGTCGCCAGGGCCGGTCCGGCCTCCGACGCGGAGCGGCGCAACAGTGCGGCGAGCAGGCAGCCGATGAGATAAGCGGCAAACATCAGCAGAGCGAGATCCAGCCAGTACCCCGCGCGGGTGGGCAGCACACGGAAGGCGGCGACGAGGCCGCCCAGCCCGAGAACCAGACCCCAGGGCAGAAGGGCCGGCCACAGACCAGCGCCTCCGTCGCGGCGGGCGGTCAGCCAGGCGACAGCAACACCGAGGACGAGCGCGAGAAGGAGCCAGATCCAGAAGACTTGCAGGAGGTAGATCATGGTTCCGCCCTCACTTCACGACGAATTCGATGCGGCGGTTCTTCGCCTTGTTCTCGGGCGTATCATTCGGCGCGACCGGAACGGTCTGGCCATAGCCGACCGGTTCGAGCCGCTCCGCCGGCACGCCGGCCCGGACCATATAGGCCGCGACCGTCTCCGAGCGCCGCCGGGAAAGCTCGGCATTGGACTGGAAATTCCCGTCGGTATCGGTATGCCCGCCGATCTCGATCCTCGAATTGACACAGCGAAGCGTGACAACGGTCAACCGGTCGACAATGGCCCGGGATTCGTCAGACAGATCGGCCGAACCGGAGCGGAACCGCACCGTGCCGCGGGCCAATTCCTGATTGTAGAGCAACTGGCATTCCGGCGAGAGCGTGATGGGAGGCGGCAGCGGCAAGGTCCCGATTTCCGGTGTCGCTCGGAAACTCGCCGGCAGCAGGCGGGCCAGTTCCGACGCAATCTCGCTGCGGGCGAAGTCGAACAGGGCGGCGCCCTTCACCGACAGGCCAGTGCCGGACAGCGCGAATTCCCCGCCCGGCGCCAGGCGTGCCAGAGTATGGAAACCGGCGCGAATGGCGCCGAGGAAATCTGCCGGCGCACCGAGGCCCTCGGCCAGTCGGTCCTCGACGCGTTCCCCCTCGAAGTAGCGCGCGGCCAGTTCAAGAATATCCGATTTCGTGCGGGCATCCGGGACGTAGCCGGTAAGGACCACGCCGCCGGCCTGCCGGGTCGCGCCGAAGACGTAGGGCCTGACAACGCGGGACTCGACCGCCACCTGCGTGGCGGCGAAGCCGGTCGGCAGGGTGCGGAGGTCTGTCCGGATATCCTCCTCGGTGAAGAGATCGCGTGCCTTGCCCTGAAGGGTCACCCTGTCATCGGTCAGGGTGGCGCGGCCGCTTTCGAGCTTGGCCATTTCCCGGACAAGGAGCGAGGCCGCAGCAGTCCAATCCCCAGCCGGAGCGCCATCGGCCACACGGAGGCTCTCCCGGAAGGTTCCACCCAGCGCACGGGCATCGGCAACCAGCCGCGCCAAGGCCGCTTCAGACGGAACATGGCCGGAGAGCGTGAGGGCGTTGCCACTGCGCTCGATCGTGAAGGTAAAGGGCCGGACGATCGGCGGCAGGATGTCACCCGGCGCCAGCCCCTTGGCGAGCCGGCTGCCAGACGGTAGCGCGGCGAGACGCGTCCTGATCTCGGACAAGGCGTTGAAATCCTTCGCCCTTCCGGAAATCGAGAGATTCGTGTCGGAGAGGGTGAGCGTGCCTTCGCTGAGCTTGCCCAGCTCGGCAAGGCCGAAGGCCGCCAGCGCAGCGAAGCCGGTCGAAGCCCCCCGGGCCGGCTTGAGTTCATCGACAAGGGCGGCGCCGGGGAAGGCTGCCTTCGCGGCATCCAGAAGGGCCTGCCGAGCCTCTCCGGGCGGAACAGCGCCGGTCAACGTCACCTTGGCGCCATCGCGCAGGGCCGTGAAGATGAAGGGTGCAGCCTCCGGAAGAAGGGTCGTCCGGTCCGCGACCTGGCGCATCCCGAACAGGCCTTCGAGTTGGCCGCGCGCAGCGGCCCGCGCTTCGGGCGACGGCGCCTCGCCCGTCAGGATAGCATCGCGCCCCCCGAGCCCCGCCTTGGCCCAACCCTGCCCGGCCGTGGCCAGCCCGGATGTCGCGCGGGCCAACAGATCCTGCTCGACGCGACCCTGGTTCCAGAACCCGGCAAGGACGACAAGAAGTGCGAGGGGCAAAAGCCCCGAAATCCATTTCCGTGGCTGTGCCATGGTCAAGTGATGCTCCCCTTCCGACCGACGGTGCGGATGCACTCTCCGCAGCGGCAGCGGGAAGGTCAAGAGCGTCCGAAACACGACCGTTCAACGGCGAAATCACGATCGGGGACAAAAACAGAAAAGGGGAGCCTTTCGGCTCCCCAATCCTTGATCTCGCGATCGACGCGGTTGCCCGCGCCGTCAGGAGATTAGAAGTCGCGCTGGAAGCGGATACGGCCCAGGAAGTTGTCCTTCTGGGTGCCGGCCGGGATCACGCCAGCCGAAGCCGACACGTTCCGGTAGGTCACTTCACCACCGATCAGGAAGCCCGGAACCGGGGTCCAGCCAACGGTACCGGTGACTTCAGCCGTGCGGATCGTGTTGGCAGCGCCGGTCGCGTCATGCTGGCCGTAGCCGGCAACGATACCAGCCCAAACGGTCGGCATGAAGTAAACCTGCACACCACCGCCGATGGTCCAGGTGCGCGTGGTGCGCAGCGAGGTACCAACGACAACCGCGTCCGACGTGGCGATCGCGAAGCCGCCGACCGTCGTGCCACCGAAGCCGGTGTAGCTCGAGGCGCCGTCAGCATACGCAGCGTTCAACCAGAGGTTCGAGCCCTTGGCGAGCATCGGCAGGTTGAACTTCACGCCACCCGAGAGGGCCCAGCCGTACTTCGTGCTGATGCCCGGGGTAACCGTGCGGAGCTGATGGACAGCACCGGCAACGTAAGCCGAACCCCAGGAAGCGTCATAGGCGAGCTTGCCAACGACGTCCGGCATGGCCTGGCCGCCGTAGCCGCCGCCGCCGGTGATCGCCGTGCGGCGCTCGGCGTTGTCGTCCAGGGCGATCGTGGCCGAGAAGCCGCCACCGAACGAGGCGGTGTAGCCGATCGAGTTCACGTACGAGATATCCGAGAAGACGCCGAGACCGCCGCCGCCGAGGAACGACCAGGACCAGCCGTGTTCCCAAACCGGGGTCACGCGACCGGCGGTGAGGCCGCCGAACTGGATGAAGGCGTACTCGATGACCGGAGCATAGGCGGCGTTGTTGTCACGGCCGATGAAGCCGCGGACGTAGGTGCGCAGCAGGCCGTATTCGGTGGCCGTGCGGTGATCGTAGCCGAAGTAGCCACGAGCGCGGAACGTGTTCTTGTCCGCAGCGCGGGTCAGGCCGTTGTTGAAGATGTAGTCAGCGCGAACGCGGCCGACGATCTTCAGGCACGACGTGGTGCCCGGAACGACGAAGAAGCCGGCACCGTAGGTCGGGCAGGTCTTCACATATTCAACAGCCGTCGGCTTCTTAACGCCGAGATCGGCAGCCGAGGCGCCGGCCACAGCGACGAGACCCGCCGCCGAACCGAGGAGAAGGCTCTTAACGAGCTTCATGGTGGTACCTCCAAAGATTTCGAGACCAATCGGGAGTTTACGAATTTGGCTTTGGAGAACCGCTGCCTAGCCCGCTTTCCCTTGTCACCCGCTCTCTCCCCGGACCCCCCGAAAGAGAAAGCAAGTCAGCGACCGGAAACTCCCGTCGCGATTGGCACCATACTCATGCGGGATTGTCGTTCAACCTTCGAAACGGGGTTGGCCCGGTTCCGGGACGGCTTTTCAAACCCATGTTGCGGATAAGTCACGCCCCTGTGAACAGGCCAGCCGCATTCCGTGTCAAAACGAGTCGAATGGTAAGGAATTCTTCACGGATGGCCGCATTTTCACCGCCGCGCAGCGGTTCCAGGCCGTAAAGGCGCCGGATTTCAGCCGGCGGGATTCGGCGGCGACACGGCCCGATCCTGGGCTTCCCGGCGCCGGTAGCGCTGGATCGCGACGGGAATCAGCCCGACATAGAGCAGCGTCAGGGCGGAGATCGTCTCGAAGGGATGGCTGAAGGCCAAGGCCAGGACCACGACCGCGCCGCCGAGAATCGCCAGGACCCATTCGCGCGGTACCGGCGTGCCGAGGCCCTTGCCCGAGAAGGTCGGCAGGCGGGAGATGATGAGCGCGGTGGAAACAGCCGTCCAGACGAGAATCATCACCGAATCGCCGGCAAAAGCGGGAATTCCGGACAGGGACAAGGTGAGCGGCAGCATCACCATCATGGCGCCGGCGGGCGCCGGAACGCCGACAGCATAGGCTTTCTGCCAGGCCGGACGCTCCGGCCCGTCGATCATCACGTTGAACCGCGCGAGCCGCAGGGCCATCGCGAACGCGAGAAGCAGGCAGACCAGCCAGCCCGCGGTTTTCAGGGCATGCAGCTTCCAGAAATAGAGAATCAGCGCCGGCGCACAGCCGAAGCTGACGAAATCCGCCAGCGAATCGAGTTCAGCCCCGAATCGCGACGTGCCCTTGAGCATCCGGGCGATCCGTCCGTCGATTCCGTCGAGGATCGCGGCCGCAAGAATCGCAATGGCGGCCGCCTCGAACCGCCCCTCGATGGCGAAACGCACCGCGGTCAACCCGGAAGCCAGAGCCGCGAGCGTGATCATGTTGGGGATCAGCAGGCGGATCGGCACAGGGCGGAAGCGCCGCTGCGGCGGGGCCGGATCAGGCTCGAAGGGCGGAAAGATCGGGTCCATGGCGCTCGGTCAGGCCACGCGGAAGCTGCGCGGCGGTTCTTTCGAGGAAAGGTCGCACAGAACGGTCTCGCCGCCAATCGCGCGCTGCCCTTCCGCCACAAGCGCCTGGGCGCCTTCGGGCAGGTAGATGTCGGTCCGGCTGCCGAAGCGGATCAGGCCGAACCGCTGGCCCGGGGACAGATCCTCGCCCTCGCGGACGAAGCAGAGAATGCGGCGGGCGATCAGCCCGGCGATCTGCACGCAGGCGATCGGGCCGGCGGGCGAATCAATCACCAGCGCGTTGCGCTCGTTGTCCTGGCTGGCCTTGTCGAGATCGGCATTGAGGAAGAGGCCCGGCGTGTAGGCGATCTTGCGGATCTTCCCGCCCGCGGGCGTGCGGTTGATATGCACGTCGAAGACCGAGAGGAAGATCGAGATGCGCAGGCGCGGCGCATCGCCAAGTCCGAGTTCGGCCGGTGGCGGGAAATAGCCGATCATGCTGACACGGCCATCGGCCGGCGAGAGGACCAGCCCGTCCCGCGTCGGCGAGACCCGCGGCGGATCGCGGAAGAAATAGGCGACGAAGGCCGGCAGGAACCAGAAGAGCCAGCCGATGGCCGGCACCAGCCAATGGACGAACAGAGCCAGCAGCACCGCAGCGATGATGAAGAGATAGCCTTCGGGATGCACCGGAACCACGAATTTCCGGATCGAATCAACAACCGACATGCCGTTCCTTCTTTCTTCGGCGCCCGGCTCACAAGCGCGTGAGGTCATGACGCGGGCGGCTTTCTGCCCTGTTTCCGCCGCACCCTTACCGGCAGGCTGCGGGGCAGGCAAGGTTCAGCTTCGCGGAGTGCTGCACCGCACATCAAGGAATGGCCGGTCGGGCTCCGGTGAATGTGCACATTCACAGGTGGAGATCAGCCATTCGTGCCGAAACTTTCTGCCGGCTTTGCCAACTTGTCTCTTAATTGTCTTCCGTCTTTGGTATATAGTCTCAACACAATAAAAGGAGGAGAACCATGGATCACAATCTGGCCCTCTCCGCTGTCGGCTACGGCTCCGTCCGGGTGCTGCGCGAACGTGACTTCTCGACCGACCCGTTCCTGCTGCCGGCCAACTGGATCCTGAAAAAGCCGGATCCGGTGCAGTTCTGCCTCGAAGCTCTCGAAGTCGAGCATCCTGACTGGGTGGAAAAGATCGACGAGGAAACCCGCATCGCCATCCATGCCCGTCTGCGCGACGAAGCCCGGCGCGGCCGCATCCCCTGAGTTCACGCGAGCATCCCCCCCCGCCCGCCCGCGTGATGGCGCCCCGTCCCCCCGGGGCGCTTTTTTTGTGTCGTGCCCGACCTCGAGCGTCTTCAGACTTCGAGTTTCTGGCGCAGGCTCGGCTCCTCGCCGGATTCGGCGCGCTTCAGCGTCTCGCGGGCGAGGTCGGCCTCGCGCTGCTTGTTCCACATGCCGGCATAGATGCCGCCCGAGGCCAGCAATTGCTCGTGCGTGCCGCTCTCGGCAATAATGCCCTTGTCCAGCACGATGATCCGGTCCGCATTCACGACGGTCGAGAGGCGATGCGCGATGACCAAAGTCGAGCGGCCGCGGCTCATCCGTTCCAGCGCGTCCTGGATTTCCTTTTCGGTATAGCTGTCGAGCGCCGAGGTCGCCTCGTCGAGCACGAGGATCGGCGGGCCCTTGAGAATCGTGCGGGCAATGGCGACGCGCTGCTTCTCGCCACCGGAGAGCTTCAGGCCGCGCTCGCCGACCTGGCTGTTATAGCCATCCGGCAGCTGGCGGATCAGCGGATCGATCTGCGCCATGGTGGCCGCCTCGGCGATGCGATGCTCGTCCGCCCCGTCTTTCCCGTAGCCGATATTGTAGAGGATCGTGTCGTTGAAGAGCACGGTATCCTGCGGGACAATACCGATCGCCGCCCGCAGCGAGCCCTGCGTGACCTCGCGGATATCCTGCCCGTCAATCAGGATCCGGCCGCCGATGACATCATAGAAGCGGAAAAGCAGCCGCGAGAGCGTCGACTTGCCGGCGCCGGAGGGGCCGACAATCGCCACAGTCTGGCCGGGCGGGACATCGAAGGTCACGCCCTTGAGGATCGCGCGCTCGGGCACATAATGGAAGTGCACATCCTCGAAGCGGATATGCCCGTCGGAAACCTCGAGGGGCCGGGCTGTCGGCGCATCCTCGACCTCGGCCTCGCGTTCGAGCACATCGAACATCTTCTCGATATCGACGATGGCCTGCTTGATCTCGCGATAGACCATGCCCATGAAATTGAGCGGCTGGTAGAGCTGGATCATCAGGGCGTTGACCATGACGAAATGGCCGACGCTCTTCTTGCCGGCCATGACATCCACCGCGGCGATGGCCATGCAGACCGCCAGCGCGATCGTGAAGATCACCGCCTGCCCGGTATTGAGGAAGGCGAGCGAGGTATAGGTCTTGATCGAGGCCTTCTCGTAGGTGGCGAGGCTCCGGTCATAGCGGGCCGTCTCGCGCGCTTCCGCCCCGAAATACTTCACCGTCTCGAAATTCAGCAGCGAATCGACAGCCTTGGCATTGGCGTCGGTGTCGCTGTCATTCATGGCGCGGCGGATCTCCATCCGCCAGACCGTGGCGCGCACCGTGAAGGCGAGATAGATCACGATCATCACGCAGACGATGACGACATAGCGCCAGTCGAATTCGAGCGCGAAGACGAGGATGACGAGGCTGAACTCGACGATGGTCGGGATGAGCGTCATCAGCGTCATCCGGGTGAGTTCCTCGATGCCGTTGCGGCCGCGTTCGAGGACCCGGGTCAGCCCGCCGGTCTTGCGCTCGAGATGGAAGCGCAGCGAGAGGCGGTGCATATGGGTAAAGGTGCGCAGGGCCAGCCGGCGCACGGCATTCATCGCGACCTTGGCGAACAGCCCTTCTCTCACCTGGGTGAAGACGACCATCAGGATTCGCGTCAGCCCATACAGCGCGCTGGCCAGGATCGGCGCGCCGACCAGCCAGGGCCAGACCGCGCCGGCCTCCATCTTGCCGCCGGTGGCAAGGACGAGCGCATCCGTCGCCCATTTGAAGGTGAAGGGCATCAGGATGGTGAAGCCCTTGGCGACGAGGATCAGGGCCAGTGAAACGGCGATGGTGCGCTGCAGATCGGGGCGATCCTGCGGCCAGAAGAAGGGCCAGAGCGTGCGCAAGGTGGAGACGAGCGACGCCTCGCGACGGAGGGAAGGAGACGGATTGGACAAGATGATGCCTTTCAGGCTGGCCCGGCAGCGGAGGGTCCTGCCCACCGCTTCGGGACCGGCTGTCCCTCGGCAATGGCTGGCAGGCCGGCCGGCGCCGACCGGTGAGTTCGGATTTTTTCTAATCTGGTCTGTCGCTCCGACGAATCCAAGCCTTCCTCGCGATCCGATGCAGAAATGCCGGCGGGCCGTGTTCGAAACGTCACGAAATCCTGCTTCCGCTCTTTGCGGTTGCTTGCCTTTTTCCGGCCTTCGCGAGACCTTGAGCCCATGAAAAATACCTTGATTCGATCTGTCTGCGTCTTCTGCGGCTCCGGCAACGGCTCCGAGCCCATCTTCCTGCAATCGGCCGAAATGCTGGGCCGGGTGATGGCCGAGAACGGCATCCGACTCGTCTATGGCGGCGGCTCGCATGGGCTGATGGGGGCCGTCGCGCGCTCGGTCCTCGGTCATGGCGGCCATGTCACCGGCATCATTCCGCATTTCCTCAAGAACAAGGAGGTTATGCTGGAAGGCGCCCAGGAGATGATCGTCACCAACGACATGCACGAGCGCAAGCGGCTGATGTTCGAGAAGGCGGACGCCTTTGTCGCCCTGCCCGGCGGGATCGGGACACTCGAGGAAGTGGTCGAGCAATTGACCTGGGCGCAGCTCGGCCAGCACAACAAGCCGATCCTGCTTGCCAATATTGCCGGCTTCTGGAAGCCCCTGCTGGTCCTGCTTGCCCATATGCGGGAGTTCCAGTTCATCCGCGCCGGGCTCGAAGTGCAGTACCTGGTCGCTGAATCCGTGCCCGAGATCGTGCCGATGCTGGAACAGAGTGCGTTGATGAAGAGCCGGCAGAGCGCCTGAGGCCTCGTCCACTTCCCGCGTGCTTTATCGTGAGTTGCGCAACTCCAACAACTGCGCCATGACTTGTGGTGGGAAGCCCTTCGGGGCACGGGGGTACGGGACGCGCTCAGGGCACGAAGGAGCGCCGTTTCCATTCCAGCGGCATCGTGCCTGAGTGGAGAAAGCCATGCGGATCGTGACCGGATTGGCGAGCGTCGTTCTTGTGATGGGTCTGGGCCATGGCGGCGCGGTGGCGCAGCAGGCCAATGCGCCGGCAGCGGCCCCCGCTGCCCCTCGAACGGCCCAGCGGGCCGTGCCGAAAAACGCGGCGGAGATCGTTCTCGCCAATGCCCGAAGCGGCGCGGTCGTAACCGGTATTTCCGTGACGAGCGCGGCCGGCAAGTCCGTCGCAACGCTGAAGAAGCCGCTTGAACCGGGCAAGAAGATCACGATCAAGCTGCCGAAGAATTCGGGGTGCACCTTCGCGGTCAACGCTTCCTTCTCGGATGACGCGGAATTCGACCAGACCGACGTCAATCTCTGCATGGACAAGACGGTCCGCTTCACGGATTGAGCGCGGCGGGCCGGTCCGCCGGCCCTCGCCCCGTTGGCCCTCACTCCGCGGGGACCTGGCTCCGCATCAGCTTGTAAATGATCGAATCCGTCAGCGCCTGGAACGAGGCGTCGATGATGTTCGGCGATACCCCGACCGTGGTCCAGCTCTCGCCGGCCTCGTCGGTGGAATCGATCAGGACGCGCGTCACCGCATCGGTGCCGCCCTGGAAGATGCGGACCTTGAAATCCGTCAGTTTCAGGCCCTTGATGTAGCTCTGGTAGCGGCCGAGATCCTTGCGCAGGGCCTTGTCCAGCGCATTGACCGGCCCGTCACCCTCGGCGGCCGAGATCATCGTCTTGTCGCCGACGCGCACCTTCACCACCGCTTCGGAGAAGGTGACGAGATCGCCCTTGGCATTGTAGCGGCGCTCGACATTGACCTTGAACCGCTCGACCTTGAAGAAATCGGGCACGCGGCCGAGCAGGCGCTGGGCGAGGATGTAGAAGCTGGCATCGGCGCCTTCATAGGAATAGCCGTTCGCCTCCTTTTCCTTCACCTCGTCGAGCAGGCGCGCAAGGCGCGGATCATTCTTCTCGACCGTGATGCCCAGCCGCTCCAGCTCCGCGAGGATGTTCGACCGCCCGGCCTGGGTGGAGACCAGCACCATGCGGCGGTTGCCCACGCGTTCGGGCTCGACATGCTCGTAGGTCTTCGGATCCTTGATCAGGGCCGAGGCATGGATGCCGGCCTTGGTGGCGAAGGCCGAGGCGCCGACATAGGGCGCCTGCCGGTTCGGCACGCGGTTGAGAATCTCGTCGAAGCTGCGCGACAGGGCCGTGAGCCCGGCCAGAGCCTCGGGCGTGACGCCGATCTCGAAGCGGTCAGCATAGCCGGCCTTCAGCATCAGCGTCGGGATCAGGCTGACGAGATTGGCATTGCCGCATCGTTCGCCGAGCCCGTTCAGCGTGCCCTGGATCTGGCGGGCCCCAGCCCGGATGGCCGCGAGGCTGTTGGCCACGGCCTGGCCCGTATCGTCATGGGCATGGATGCCCAGGCGGATGCCCGGCACATTTGCCATCACCTCGGCGACGATCGCCTCGACTTCATGCGGCAGGGTGCCTCCATTGGTATCGCAGAGCACAACCCATTCCGCCCCGGCCTCGTGCGCGGTGCGGGCGCAATCAAGCGCATAGCCCCGGTTGGCCTTGAAGCCATCGAAGAAATGCTCGCAATCGATCAGGGCGCGCTTGCCGGCCGCCCGGGCCGCCTGCACCGAATCCGCGATGCTCTCGAGATTCTCGTCCAGCGTGCAGCCGAGCGCGAATTCGACATGGTAGTCCCAGCTCTTGGCCACGAAGCAGATCGCCCCGGATTTCGCTTGCAGCAGCGCGGCAAGGCCGGGATCGTTCGAGGCGGAGATGCCGGCGCGCTTGGTCATGCCGAAGGCCGTGAAACAGGCTTTCGTCGCCGGCGGCTTCTCGAAGAATTTCGTGTCGACCGGATTGGCGCCGGGATAGCCGCCTTCGATGAAATCGACGCCGAGCCGGTCGAGCATGGCGGCGATCTTCTGCTTGTCGGCGAGGCTGAAATCGACGCCGGTCGTCTGGGCGCCATCGCGCAAGGTCGTATCGAACAGATACAGGCGGTCTTTCGTCTCAGCCATCGGCCTTCGCCCTTTCCGGCAAGGTCTTCTTCATGGTGGTGTTGACCAGCCATTCATCGCCACGCATCACCGTGTTCCGGGCCTGCATCGCGTAGCCGCGACCGGCGAAGAATTCCCGGGCGGTTTCCGAGGCATCGACGGTCGCGGTCTCGGCGCCGCGCTGGCGGGCGAGCAATTCCATCACGTCGAGCAGCGCCTTGCCGATGCCCTGCCCGGCATGATCGGGCGAGACATACAGCATCTCGATGATCCGGTTCTCCTTGACTTTCGGATCATCCCGCAGGGCGGCGAAACCGAGGATCTCGCCCTCTGCCTCGGCGAGGATGGTCAGCCAGCCGGCCAGCCTCTCGCCGAAGGCCTCGACATCCTCGGCCGCGCTGGCCCAGGCCGCGCGCTGGCCCTCGTCGTAATCCTCCGCCGTCAGCTCCTCGATCGAGGCCGCGAAGAGATCAGCCAGAGGCGCCGCATCGCGCGGGAGATAGGGGCGGAAGGAGATGGTGGTCATGGTCGCTGGCCTTCGGATGTCCGGGCACCGGTCTTCGTCGTCATGCCCGCCCCCGGGGCGGGCATCCACGACTTGGAAACAGCGCAGCACAAAGTCATGGATGGCCGGGCCAAGCCCGGCCATGACGCGGTCCCAATGACCGGCGCAATGACCTGATGCCCCCTCACCGCTTTACCTCCCAGCGGGTGACGGGGTTGCCGGCCTCGTCCTTGCCGTCCATCAGCACGATGCCCATGGCGACGAGTTCATCGCGGATCCGGTCGGACTCAGCCCAGTTCTTCGCCGCGCGGGCGGCAAGACGGGCGTTGATGAGGGAGTCAATGTAAACCTCATTCAAATCACGCCGCTCCAAGTAAAGCTCTGAAGAGCGGAATCGCGTGAGATCGATACCCAGAAACACGCAATCCACCCACAATTGATAGGCTGCATCCTGCGCAAGAATAACGTCTTCTCTAGTAACTCCATGGGTTGCAGCACGTCGATAGTGGTTACGCAGAACGAACAATACGCCCGGCAGGTTCAGATCGTCGCTTAGCGCCTCAAGAATTTCATGAGAAGGCTTGTATGCCGGGTATGGAGTTGCTCTTGATGAGACATAGTCATCACGATGCTCCTCCCATTTTGGTGCGCTTTCCGAAATCTTTGCCCATTTCAAAAGTTCAGCCGTGCCCTCGATCAAACTTTGTTCTGTCCAATCGATAGGCTGTCGGTAGTGCGTCTTCAGCATAGCAAATCGCAGGGCATCACCTGTCCAACGCCTGCCCCCGAAACTCTCGGTCGCCAACAACTCGTTGATCGTGAAGAAATTCCCCAGGCTCTTGGACATTTTCTGCCCCTCGACCTGCAGGAAGCCGTTATGCATCCAGATCGCGGCCATGCACTCCGAGCCGAAGGCGCAGCAGGATTGCGCGATCTCGTTCTCGTGATGCGGGAAGACGAGATCGATGCCACCACCATGGATATCGAAGGTGTTCTTCAGCGGATCGTCGCAGGCAAGGCCGCCGCCGAAAGGCTCGAGCAGCTTGGCCATCGACATGGCCGAGCATTCGATATGCCAGCCGGGCCGGCCGGGGACGGGAATGCCGGCGGGCGAATCCCAGCCCGGCTCGTTCGGCTTCGAGGGCTTCCAGAGCACGAAATCGGTCGCGTCGCGCTTGTAGGGCGCGACATCGACGCGGGCGCCGGCGATCATCTCGTCGAGGCTGCGATTGGCGAGCGCCCCGTAGCGCGGCAGGCGGCCCTTCGTGGAATCCTTCGCCGCGTCCATTGCTGCCGGCGAGAACAGCACGTGGTTTTCCGCGACATAGGCGAAACCGCGCGCGACAAGCCGGTCGATCAGCGCACGCATGCCTTCGATATGCTCGGTGGCGCGCGGCTGATGCGTGGGTTCGAGGCAGCCCAACGCCTTCACATCGGCCTGGAACTGCGCATTCGTGCCCTCGGTGACCTTGCGGATCGCCTCGTTCAGCGGCAGGTCCGGATAATCCCGCGCGGCGCGGTCGTTGATCTTGTCATCGACGTCGGTGATGTTCCGCGCATAGACGACATGGTCCTCGCCGTAGAGGTGCCGCAGCAGGCGGAACAGCACGTCGAAAACGATGACCGGGCGGGCATTGCCGATATGGGCATAATCATAGACGGTCGGGCCGCAGACATACATCCGCACCAGCTCCTTGCCCGTTTCAGGGTGCCGGGCGAGCGGCTCCAGCCGCTCCTTGCGCCGCGTCAGCGTATTGTAGAGCATCAGCTCCGCCATGGTTCAGCCCTCACGAGGTTAAGCGCCGCCACTCGCCGGGGGCGCCTCTCGGGATTGTCACCTTGCGGGTTGAACGAGACGGCTGGCCAGCGAGCGTTGCGCGCTAGCCACAAATCGCAATTGAAATCAGGTGCGACCGAAAATGTCTCATGCGCAATCCTTGCGCGAAGAGACGCGCCGGGTCAAGTCACCGCTCCCGTCATGGCTGACGAATCACAACGGGGGAAACCGGCCCTGCGATATGCAGTCCGGGAGGGCATCGGGCCCGCGAAATCAACCCTTCGTTAAGAGATTTGCCGCAGGATGGTCGAGCTTGGGTCATGCGTATCAACTGGGGGCACAGCGATGCGCGCACGCGTCAGCATTCTTGCCGCTCTGGCGGTCAGCATCACTTCGGCGGTGATCTTCGCCTCCTCGGGGATTGAAACCGAGGCGCGGCCGAAACAGCGGGATTTCATTATCGCGGGCAGCGATGGTTATGGCACGCAGGAATGCCTCGCCAGCCAATCCTCTTGCGGCCGGATCGTCGCGGATGCCTGGTGCGAGGCCAAGGGGTTCAGATCTGCCCTCGCCTACCGGCAGCTTGACCGCGACGAGATCACCGGCTCGGCCAGCACGACGCGCGGCAAGCCGGTCGACAGTTTCCTCATCTCCTGCAAGGACTGAGCCGACAAGGCTTGCGCCTGCACGGCTTGCCTCTCGTCCCCGCCGGGCACCCGCGCGGCCCTTTCCCCCTGCCCTTACTTCAGCCAGTCCTTGCAGCGCGGCGGTTCGGCCGAACCCCACGGCATGATCGGGACCGTCGAGGTGGAGTTTTTCGGGCTGCCATCGATCAGCTTGTCCGAATAAACGAGATAAACCAGCACGTTGCGCTTCTCGTCGCAGCCCCGGACAATCTGCATCCGCTTGAAGAGCAGGGACCGGGACTGGCGGAACATCACATCGCCCTGCTCGAATTTGGCCTTGAATTTCACCGGTCCGACCTGCCGGCAGGCCAGCGAAACATCCGAAACCTCTTCCGCAAGGCCGAGTCCGCCCGCCACGCCGCCGCGCTCCGGCACGGTATAATGGCAGGCGACGCCCTCGACCTCGGGATCGTCGATTGCGTAGGTGGCGAGCTTGTCATCCGGCGTCAGCAGCCGGAACACCGTCGATTTCTTGAAGATCAGGTCGGGCGATTGCGCCAGAGCCGGGCTGGCGGCAGCAAGGGCAACAAGGACAGCCGGAATCAGGCGCATGGCGGTTCTCCTCTCGGGTTGGACCGCAGATAAGCATGGCGCGCGTCGAAAGGAAGGCCGGACCGTGTCCTGCCTCGCCTGCAGGCCGGTTCAGCGGGTTGGCATCGCCTCGCGGGCGGCGGCGATGGCTGCACGGAGCACGTCCTCGCTGCCGATGTGATTGGCGAGCAGCAGGACCAGCCGCGCATCGAGGGCGGCGGCCTCGTCCGGCGTCAGCCCGCGCCGGGCCTCGACCAGAAGCCGGAAGGCGCGGTCGGGATCCGGAAAACGCGATTGGGTCACAAGGGTTTCGGCCATGGATCAGCCTCCGGAAGCATGGGCGCGGGCGAAAGCGGCGCGAAGGCGGGCGGGATCGGGCTCTCGGAACCGCGCCGCGACATGGCGGTCCGGGCGGAGGAGATACCCACCGGGCGTATCGAGGCCAAAGCGCGCGGCGATCTCGCCGGCCGGATCACCGAGACCGCCGGTGCCCAGCCGGAGCCTCGCCACTCCGTCCGGCAGGTCCGCCAGAGCCGGCCCGGCCTCGAGCCAGACAAAGCCTGCGGGCAGTTCATCCGACAGGAACGAAGCGGTGCCATCCGGCCGCGTCACGCGCGCGTCGGGGATCGGGGCGCCCGGTGCCGGGCCGCTGTGCCAGAGCCCTGCATCCGGCGTGGAGAGCGGCGAATCGCGATAGGCGGTCGGCGCGGAAAGGCGGCCGGAATTGACCATCCGCTTGGCGAACTCATGGTTCCGCGCCAGGGCGAGCGCGGCATCGCGCAGCCCCCGTTCGGCGGGGGATTGCGGCGCGATGAAATCGGTCGAGCGGGTGGAATGGCCGATATTCTCGTCTGCGGCCTCGCCGCGCTCGCGGTCATAGCTCGCCAGAAGGCCGGGGCCGGCGCGGCCCTGATGGATCGCGGCCAGCTTCCAGGCGAGATTTTCCGCATCCTGCACGCCGGAATTCGCGCCGCGCGCACCGAAGGGCGAGACCTGATGCGCGGAATCGCCGGCGAAGATCACCCGGCCCTGCACGAAATGTGCGAGGCGAAGGCAGCGGAACCGGTAGATCGAGACCCATTCGAGGTCGAAATGGCCATGGCCGAGCATGCGCTCGATCCGGGGCCGCACCTGCTCCGGCCGCTTCTCGAACTCCGGATCGGCGCTGGCCGGCAATTGCAGGTCGATCCGCCAGATATCGTCAGGCTGGCGATGCAACAGGGCCGAGCCGCCGGGATGGAAGGGCGGATCGAACCAGAACCAGCGCTCGGTCGGATAGTTGCCCTGCATCCGCACATCGGCGATGAGGAACTGCTCCTCGAAGACCTCGCCGGCGAAATCGAGGCCGAGCAGCCCCCGGACAGGCGAGCGGGCGCCGTCGCAGGCCACCACATGATCGGCCCGCAGGCGATAGGGGCCGTCCGGCGTCTCGATCCGGATCTCGACATGGTCGTCCGCCGGGGCCACCCCGACAACGCGGTTCTTCCAGCGCAGGTCGAGCCCCGGCACCGCGAGGGCGCAGTCGATCAGCATCTTCTCGACATGGAATTGCTGGAGATTGATGAAGGCGGGCATCTTGTGCCCGGCCTCGGGCAGGAGGTCGAAGGCGTAAAGCTCGCCCTCGCGCTGGAAGACGCGGCCACGGCTCCAGGATACGCCCTTCTCGACCATCGGCGCGGCACAGCCCAGCCGGTCAAAGATTTCCAGCGTCTTCTTCGCGAAACAGATGGCGCGGCTGCCCTCCCCGATCCGGTCGCTGTCATCCAGCAGGACGACCGGCACACCCTGCTGGCCGAGATCGATCGCGAGCGAGAGCCCGACCGGGCCGGCGCCGATCACCACGACGGGGTGGCGGGCCGGCTCGGGCCGGGACTGATCGGGCGATGCCCGGTAGGGAAAGGTGGCGAAAACGGCGGTCATGGCACGAGCTCGGTTGACGGGGACGCCGATACGTGATACGTATCATGTACTATTTTATGCTGATATTCGAGGCGTTTTTGATCATCAGTTTTGCGGATCGGAGAACCGAGCGGTTCTTCCATGCCGGGTTGTGCGATCCGCGATGGCAGAGCTTCGCGAAGATTGCCCGGCGAAAACTTGACTACCTGGATGCTGCCAAGTCGATCCTGGACTTGCTGCATCCGCCGGGAAACCGGCTCGAGCGCCTGCAAGGCAATCGGGCGGGGCAGTGGAGCATCCGGATCAATGATCAATGACGCCTCTGCTTTATCTGGACAGGAAAAGGGGCGAGCCATGTCGAAATCGTCGACTATCACTGAAGAAAGACCGTCGACCATTCGGGTCCGGACCCATCCCGGGGAGATCCTGCGCGAGGAATTCCTGGTTCCGCTCGGCATGAGCGCACGCCAACTGGCCGAGGCGCTCGACGTCCCGGCCAACCGCATCAGCGAGATCGTGCGGGAGCGGCGGGATATTACGGCGGATACGGCCATCAGGCTCAGCCGGTATTTCGGGACAACCCCGGAACTCTGGCTGAACCTCCAGATTGCCCATGATCTCACCAAGGCCAGTGCGCAAGTTGATTACTCCACCATCAAGCCCCGTGCGGCCTGATCACCCCTGCAGCCGCGCCCACATCTCGCGGTCGCGCTCGGCGGTCCAGATCACGGGATGGTCGATGCCCCGCGCCTCGTCATAGGCGCGGCTGACATTGAAGGGCAGGCAATGCTCGTAGATGGCATAGCTGCCGAAAGGCCCGTCCATGGCGGCACGGACATCGGCGAAGGCCGCGCGCAGGTCCTTGCCGGCCGCGACAGCCTTCCGCACCGTGCCGTACAGCGTCTCGAGAAAATCGGTCGTGCCGGCAATGGCGGCGGCCACCTTGTCGCGGCCAACGAGGGCATCGCCGCGCCCGGGCACGAGCGCCACCGGATCATGCCCGGCCACGCGCTTCAGCGTTTCCGGCCAGTCGGCGAAATGCGCGTCGCCGCAATAGCAGGCGGAGCGATACTCGACGAGATCGCCGGAGAACATCACGCCAGCGTCAGGCACCCAGGCGATGGTATCGCCCGCGGTATGGCCGCGGCCGGGATGCTTGATCCGCACCTCGCGCTTGCCGAGCCAGACCGACATCTCGCCTGCGAAGGTGATGCTCGGCCAGGTAAGACCGGGAATGGTCTCCTTGCCTCGGAACAGCCGCGGGAAACGGCCGATCTCGGAATCCATGTCCTGCGCGCCGCGTTCGACGATCAGGTCGCGGGTGGCATCGGAGGCCAGGATCATCTTCGCATCGCGATAGGCCGAGGCGCCGAGGACCCGCACCGCATGGTAATGCGAGAGCAGGACATGGGTGATCGGCTTGTCGGTCACGGAGCGGACCCGGTCGATCACGGCCTGAGCCATGGCCGGCGTGGCCTGGGCATCGACAATCAGCACGCCGTCATCGCCAATGATGACCCCGGTATTCGGGTCGCCTTCGGCGGTGAAGGCGTAGAGACCGGGGCCGATCTCGGCAAAGGTGATGGTCTTCTCGGCGAGATCGGCCGCCGAGGCGAAAGCCGGGCCGCTCATCGGCCGCCTCCCGCCAGCGCCGCCGGCTCGATGCGATTCTCGATCGCGCCGAACAGCGAATGGCCCTTCCTGTCCTTCATCTCGATGCGGACGACATCGCCGAAGCGCAGGAACGGCGTCCGGACCGCACCATCGCGGATGGTCTCGACCATGCGCTGCTCGGCGAGGCAGGAATAACCACGCCCGCCCTCCGCCACCGGTCGGCCGGGCGAGCCATCGGGATCGCGGTTCGAGACCGTGCCCGAGCCGAGGATCGTGCCGGCGCCGAGCGGCCGCGTCTTCGCCGCATGGGCGAGCAGGGTCCCGAAATCGAAGGTCATTTCCTCTCCCGCCTCGGGGCAGCCCAGCGGCCGGCCGTTGATCGCCGTGAGCAGCGGCAGGGCGAGTTTCCCGCCCGACCAGGCCGGGCCCAGCTCGTCCGGCGTCAGCGCGACGGGCGAGAAGGCCGTAGGCGGCTTGGACTGGAGGAAGCCGAACCCCTTGGCGAGCTCGCCAGGGATGAGGTTGCGCAGGCTGACATCATTGACCAGCACAACAAGACGGATCGCCGCGAGGCAGGTAGCGGCATCGGCGCCGGCGGGAATATCGCCGGTGATCACCGCAATCTCGGCCTCGCAATCGATGCCGTATTCCTCGCTGGCCACCAGCACGGCATCGCGGGCGCCGAGATTGGCATCGGACGTGCCCTGGTACATCAGCGGATCGGTCCAGAAACTGGCGGGCAATTCCGCGCCCCGCGCCTTCCGGACCAGCTCGACATGGTTCACATAGGCCGAACCGTCGAGCCATTGATAGGCGCGCGGCAGCGGAGCCGCGGCATCATGCTCGTGGAAGCGGAACGAGGGCACGGCCTCGTGTTCGAGGCTCTCGGCGAGATCGGCCAACGGTGCGGCAACCCGGTCCCAGGAATCGAGCGCGGCCTGCAGGGTGGGTGCGATATGGGATGCCTCGGTGGCGCGGGTCAGATCCCGCGAGACCACGACCAGCCGGCCATCCCGCCCGCCCTTGAGCGATGCCAATTTCATTCCGTTCCTCCCGCGCTTGCCTTGTTTCGCCATCTTTCTGCGTTTCACATCAAAATGAAACGGAGTTCGGGATGACGACCCGGCATCTCTGTGCAATTCTCGCAAGGGACACGCGTGAAGGGCAAGCAAAAAGTTTCACGCGGAACTAATTCCGTCATGAAAGGGGTCAGGACGATGCGTCGGCGTGAAGTATTGCTCTCGGGGATGGGGGCGGGAACCGCCCTGGCGGCCAGCACGCTGGCCAAGCCGGCAGTCGCGCAGAGCATGCCGGAAATCAAATGGCGCCTGACCTCAAGCTTCCCGAAATCGCTCGACACGATTTTCGGCACAGCCCAGCACCTGGCCAAGCTGGTTGCCGAGGCCACGGATAACCGATTCCAGATCCAGACCTTCGCTGCCGGCGAAATCGTTCCCGGCCTGCAGGCGCTGGATGCGGTTTCTTCCGGCGCGCTCGAATGCTGCCACACGCCGACCTATTTCTATGGCGGCAAGGACCCGGTGCTCGGCTTCGGGACAGGCATGCCCTTCGGGCCGAATGCCCGGCTCCAGCATGCCTGGTGGCACAATGGTGGCGGGGCCGAGATCGTCAATGAATCGCTCGCCAAGTTCAACACGATCGGGTTCGCCGCCGGCAATTCCGGCACGCAGATGGGCGGCTGGTTCCGGAAGGAGATCAACACGCTCGATGATCTCAAGGGGCTGAAATTCCGCATCGGCGGCACGGGCGGGCAGATCCTCGCGCGGATGGGCGTCGTGCCGCAGCAGATCGCGCCGGCCGATATCTATCCGGCACTCGAGAAGGGCACGATCGACGCCATCGAATTCGTGGGCCCCTATGACGACGAGAAACTCGGCTTCTCCAAGGTCGCCAAATACTACTATTATCCTGGCTTCTGGGAAGGCGGCGCCATGCTGCATCTCGTGGTCAATCTCGAGCAGTGGAACCGGCTGCCGAAGCATTACCAGGCCATCATCCGGCAGGCCTCGGAAGCGGCGAACACCTGGATGCTGTCGAAATATGACACGGTCAACGCACCGGCGCTGAAGCGCCTCGTCAGCCGGGGCACCGAGCTGCGCCCGTTCAGCGCTGCCATCATGGATGCGGGCTACGAAACGTCAAAAACCTACTTTGCCGAGATCGCCGCACAGAATCCGCTGTTCAAGAAGGCCCTGGATTCGGTGAACGCCTATCTGGGCGAACAGTATCTGTGGTGGCAGGTCGGCGAATATTCCTACGATTCGATGATGATCCGGACCCGGCTGCGGGGCTGATCCTTCGGATGCGCCTTTGGTATTAGGCGAATTGTTCAAGATTGGGCTGGACAGATCGGGGCCTCGCCCCGATCATCCGCCGCAACTTGATCGTTTCAGCTGAAACAAACTGACGGATTTTGATTAACATGGCCTCCGGCGAGAGATTGCCCTCCGGCGCAATGGATATCCATGCCGAAGCCGAACCCCTTCGTCTCGAAGGGTTCCTGCCCTATCGCCTCAACATGCTGGCGACCGAGGTGAGCCAGACGCTGGCCCGTGCCTATGGCCGGAAATTCGGCATTTCCATTCCCGAATGGCGTGTCCTGGCCACGTTGGGGCAGTTCGGCGTCATGACGGCGCGGGACATCGGCGGGCATTCGCGGATGCACAAGACGACGGTCAGCCGCGCTGTCGCCGCTCTTGAGAAGCGCCGCCTGATCGTTCGCCGGGCCAACCGCGCCGACATGCGCGAAGCCTTCCTGGCGCTGACCGATGCCGGAACGGCGATCTACCATGAGATCGTTCCGATGGCGCGGGCCTTTTCCGATTCGCTCTGCGCGGGCCTGTCCGAGACCGAACTCCGGCAGATGAATACGCTGATCGACAAGCTGGCCGAACGGGTTGCCTCTCTGGGCAACGGATAGGGCGTTCCGGACGGAAATCCTGCCTTGCTTGGACCATGTTTCACCGGCATGACAGCGGGCGCGTGATTCCATTTGCGAATCCGTCGTTTGTTTACGTTCGTCGGGTACGCTTCTGGCATGATTCCGCTTCGATCCAGGCTCCGGTTCCTTGCCTTGGCGCTTCTGGGCGCCGCCGGCGCCGTTCTGGCGACCGAATCCCACGCGCAATCCCCCGTCTGTGCCCAGATCCGTTCCGAACTGGCGACGATGCCGAATACCGGCGGACCGACGCGGGATTCATCGCGGCTGCGTTCGGAACTCGGCCGTATCCGTCTGGCGATGCAGCAGAATGATTGCGGACGCGGGTCCGGCTTCCTTGGCCTGGGTGGCCCGCCGCCCGTCTGTACCCCGCTTCGTAACCAGGCCGCAGCCTACGAGGCCCAGATCCGGCAGATGGAGGGCGGCTCACCGCGCCGGGCGCAGCTTGTCGCAGCGCTGGACCGGTATGGTTGCCTTGGCGGCCAACAGCAAGCCCAGCCGCAGCGCGGCGTGATCTATGCCGCCCCGAATTCGCCGAGCCTTTTCGAGCGCCTGTTCGGCGATGACAGCCCGCGTGACAACAACCGCTACGCCAATGACGCCCCGATCGACCCCGATGCGGAGTTCAAGGAGCGGCTCGGCGGCCGCCTTGCCGTGTGTGTGCGGACCTGCGACGGCTTTTTCTTCCCGGTGAATTTCGAGGGAATCGGTGCGCGGGACGAATATGCCACCGTCTGCCAGTCGCTCTGCCCTGCCGCGGAAACGCGCGTCTTCTTCATGCAGGCCGGTGCGGATATCGAGCGCGCGGCGTCGCGGGATGGCACGCCCTATATGTCGCTGCCGACGGCCAAGAAATTCCAGCAATCGCGCGATCCCGCCTGTTTCTGCAAGCCGCCGCAGCAAACCTGGGCCAGTGCGATGAAGGGCGTCGAGGATATTGTCGAGACGCGCAAGGGCGATATCGTTGTCTCGCAGGAGCAGGCGCTGGCCATGTCCCGGCCGAAGGCGACGCCCAACCCGGTTGACAAGCGCAATGCGAAGAACCAACCCGCGCCGAAGCCGGCCAATGCTGCGGAATCGGAGGCGCCGGCCAGCCTGCCGGAAAGCGCCCTGCCGACAGGCGGCAATGCTTCGGCCGGAATCGGGCCGCGCGTCCAGCGCGACCGGGTCATCTCGTCCGCCGGCGGCACGAAGCAGCAGGTGGTCGGGGCCGACGGAACGGTGCGGGTCGTCAGGAACGTGGCGCCGGAGCTAACCGGGAAAGAGCGGCCGATCGACCTAAGAGGGGAAGCACGGCCCTGAGTTCCGGCCCGTGATCGCGGCCGGTCAGCGCCAGCCGCAGCGGCATGAACAGGGCCTTGCCCTTCCGCCCCGTCTTCGCCTGAAGCGCCTGTACCCAGCGTGACCAGGTCTCGCTGTCAAACGGTTCTTCCGGCAAACAGGCCACCGCCTCCGCGAGGAAGGCCGGATCCTCGGCCGGGAAATGCTGCGGCGCCATCAGCAGCGACCACCATTCCGCCGCCTCCTCGATCCGGTCGACATTGCCATGGATCGCCTGCCAGAAGGCCTCTGCCTGCGGGCCGGCAATGCCCAGAGCGGCCAGCGTTTCCGCCACGGCGGCAAAGGGTCGGGCATGGAGCAGCCGCTTCGAGAGGTCTCGGATTTCCGCCGGATCGAATTTCGTCAGCGCACGCGAGAATTTCGCAAGATCGAGCCGTTCCGCCAGGGCCTCGAGATCCGGCAGGGGCTGGACCGGCTCGGCCGTGCCGGTGAGCGTGGCGACAAGGGCAACGGCCAGCGGATCCACCCCTTCCGCGCGGAAACTGCGGATCGAAAGCGCTCCGGTACGCTTCGACATTTCCTCGCCCGTGGCCGAAGTGATGAGGTTATGGTGCGAGAAGCGCGGCGGTACAGCGCCGAAACCCGCGAACAGCTCGATCTGTACGGCCGTGTTGGCGACGTGATCCTCACCGCGAAGGATATCGGTGACACCCATATCGATATCGTCGATCACCGAGGCGAAGGTGTAGAGGAAGGTTCCATCGGCCCGGACGAGGACGGGGTCGGACAGGGATGCGGTCTCGATATGGCATTCGCCGCGCACGCCATCGAGCCAGCGCACGGTCTTGCCGGACAACCTGAACCGCCAGTGCGGCGCACGCCCTTCGGCTTCCAGCCGCGCGCGATCCTCCGCCGTCAGGGCGAGCGCCGCCCGATCATAGACCGGCGGCAGGCCACGTGCCTGCTGGCGCTTCCGCTTTCGGTCGAGTTCCTCCGCCGTCTCGTAGGCGGGATAGATCAGCCCGCGCGCCCTGAAATCCTCGAGCGCCGCGGCGTAGCGGGCAATGCGGTCGGATTGCCGCTCGATCCGGTCGGGCACGATGCCGAGCCAGGCGAGATCCTCGAGAATCGCATCGGCATATTCGACCCGCGAGCGCTCCACATCCGTATCGTCGAAACGCAGGATGAAGGTACCACCGGCCTTGCGCGCCAGCAGCGCGTTCCACAACGCTGTCCGGGCATTGCCGATATGGATGTAGCCGGTCGGCGAGGGTGCGAAGCGGAAAATCGGGGCCATGCCGGCGGATCTCGATGGAAGGGAGGAAGGGCCCGGGGGTGGCCCGGGCAGCTGGCCCTGTCCTTAGCCGATGCGCCCGCCCCGGCAAAGGGGCGGCAACGGCTCAGCCGTCGAAAGCCTCGTTGATCGAACCGGCCGGGCCAGGCGCGAGGGCCGGATCCGGTGTATAGGGCACCTCCAGCCGGTCACGGAAGGCATTGGTGATCGGGTAGCGGCGGTCGCGGCCGAAATTGCGGCGGGTGATCTTGACCCCAGGAGCCGATTGGCGGCGCTTGTATTCGGCAATCGAGAGCAGATGCTCGATCCGCCGCACCGTGGCGACATCATGCCCGCGCGCAACGATGGCGCTCACGGGGAGTTCCAACTCGACCAGACCTTCAAGAATATCATCGAGGATCTCGTAGGGCGGCAGCGAATCCTGGTCCTTCTGGTTCTCGCGCAGTTCGGCTGTCGGCGGCTTGGTGAGGATGTTCCCGGGGATGACGATGCCATCCGGCCCCATGGCGCCCGGCGGCTTCCAGCGGTTGCGCAGGGCCGAAAGACGGAACACCTCCATCTTGTAGAGGTCCTTGATCGGATTGTAGCCGCCATTCATGTCGCCATAGAGCGTGGCATAGCCCACCGACATCTCGCTCTTGTTGCCCGTGGTGACGACCATGGACCCGAACTTGTTCGAGATCGACATGAGCAGGGTGCCGCGGGCACGGGATTGCAGGTTTTCCTCGGTCACGTCGCGCGGGCGGCCGGCAAAGAGCGGGGCCAGCACTGATTCGAGCCCTTCGACCGCCGGTGCAATCGGCAGGATGTCATACCGCAGGCCGAGCGCGGCAGCGCAATCGCGCGCGTCGCGCAGGCTCTCTTCGGAAGTATAGCGGTACGGCAGCATCACCGCATGGACGCGATCCGGCCCGAGGGCATCGACGGCCATGGCTGCGCAGAGGGCGGAATCCACGCCGCCGGACAGGCCAAGCACCACGCCCGGAAAGCGGTTCTTCTCGACATAATCCTTCAGGCCGAGCATGCAGGCCGCATAATCCGCCTCGGGGCCTTCCGGCACGATGGCCATCTCGCCGGGCGCGATGCGCCAGACCCCGCCCTGCCGCTCGAAGACGATCGTCGCGCAATGCTCGACAAAGGCCGGGAACTGGAAGGCCAGCGAACCATCCGCCTGCAGGCCGAAGGAGGCGCCATCGAAGACCAGTTCATCCTGCCCGCCGACCTGATTGAGATAGACCAGCGGCAGGCCGCTTTCCTTAACGCGCGCCACGGCAATGTTGGTGCGGATATCGGCCTTGTTCCGCTCGTAGGGCGAACCGTTCGGGACCAGCAGGATCTCGGCACCGGTCTCGGCGAGGCACTCGACCACATCCGTGCCCCAGATATCCTCGCAGATCGGCAGGCCGAGGCGCACGCCGCGCACCGCCAGCGGACCGGGCATCGGCCCGGGCGCGAAGACGCGCTTCTCGTCGAAGACGCCATAATTCGGCAGATCGACCTTGAAGCGCACGCCAAGGATCCGCCCTTCATCCAGCGCGGCCACGGCGTTGTAGAGCCGGCCGCCCTCACGCCAGGGCAGGCCCACCAGCAAGGCCGGGCCACCATCGGCGGTTTCGCGGGCGAGCGTGTCGAGCGCCTGCCTGCAGGCCTGTTCGAGCGCCGGCTTCGTCACCATGTCCTCGGGCGGATAGCCGGTCAGGAAGAGCTCGGAGAAGAGCACGAGATCGGCGCCCTGCTCCGCCGCGACCTGCCGGGCCTTCCGTGCCCTTTCGAGATTGCCGCCAATGTCTCCCATCACGGGGTTCAGCTGGGCCAGGGCGATGACGAGGCGGTCGGGAGTTTTGCTCATTTTGACTATATATCTCCTGTCGCGCCCGGCGGCAATGGCCTGCCGGCGGGAGAACGGTGTGCCGTTTCAGGTCATGCTTTTATCTGCGCCCTTAACCGGCGGGTAACGTTAATTTTTTACAGTTCGGTCATTCGAGGATTCGAAAACCGGGTCAAACCCGGACGTGGAGTTGGGTTATGTCGGAATCGCGCATCCTGTCCAGCACGGGAATGGCCCTTGCAGCGGCCATCGCCACCCTTGCGGCACCAAGCCCCGCCTCCGCGCTCGACTGGCTGCGCGGGAGCTTCTCCGGACAGCACCAGGTGGACTGGTCCGGTGTGTATGGCGGCGTCCATGCCGGCATCACCTCCGGACAGACCGATCCGCGCCCGCTGGCCGGCCCCCTCGCCCAGAACGCCCTGCCGAATTCCTCGATCACCGACCTGCTCGAACAGACGATCTTCTTCAAGGAGACGAACAAGCAGGGGATGAGCTATGGCGGCTTTGTCGGCATGAACTGGCAATGGGACGATGTCGTCCTTGGCTGGGAAGTCGATTACTCCCGCTCGAACATCAAATCGAATTCCACAACCGGTCCGAACGGGTTGATGCGGACGCAGGGCTCCGACGAGTGGCAGCTGAACAGCACCTCGACCTCGCGCGGCGAGATCAAGGAATGGGGCACCATCCGCGGCCGTATCGGCTATGCCATGGGCATTTTCATGCCGTATCTCACCGCCGGTGTTGCTGTCGGCAATCTCAACAGCCGCGCCACCACATCCGGTTCCTGGCAGCGCTACGATATCAGCACGCCCCCTGCCCGCCCGCTCGTCGGCTCCAGCAACTTCGCCGGCGTGGTCGGACGCAGCGGCGTGACCTATGGTGGCGCGATCGGTGCCGGCGTGGACATGCAGTTCCTGCCCAACACGTTCCTGCGCGGCGAATGGCAATACATCCAGTTCGCCTCGGGCGGCCTCAGGCCGAACGTCTCGATCAACAGCGCGCGCGTTGCCGGTGGCGTGAAATTCTGAGCGGATTCCCGATCAGACCTCTTGTCGGTGGGTCTCGACACCGCAAAAAGCCCGGCCGCTCGGCCGGGCTTTCCTGTTGACGCTGCAGCCGTCAGGTCATGTGAGGCGATCAGCGGCAAACCTGCACACGCTGGAAGGTCCAGCCATAGCCGTCCCAGTAGCGCTGCTTGCGGATCGTGCAGACCGGGCCGCGATAGCTGTAGCCGGTCTCGACATAGCCGTGACGGCGATGATGCCGGCGATGACCGTAATAGGCATCATCCTGATAGCGATGATGCCGGCGATGGCCGTAATAGCCATGCCCGTGATAGCCCGGGCCGGCATGGTAGTAGACCGGGGTCGGCTGGTGATAGACGGGCGCCGGCGGGACATAGTCATAGCCCGCATCGGCATAGTAGCCCGGCGCGGCATGCGCGCTGTTGGCGGCAATGGCCCCAACGGCCAGGGCACCGATAATGCCGGCAGCAATGATGGCGCCCTTGCGGCCGCCACGGGCTTCCGCTTCGCCGGTCGAGGCCGCCATGCCGGCGCCGAGCGTGAGGGCGACCAACGCCGCCGCAGCGGCCTTCTTGCCGAGGGGGGAAAGGGTAGCCATCGTCTCTGTCTCCTTGTGGAAGTCCGGGCCATCGGCCCCTGCCGGGCTCCGACTTCGATGGGGAGACATTAACCCTGCGGCCATGGCGCGAAGCTGAACGCGCCATGTTGCCTGATGTTCATCCTTTGACGCGGCCAAGCATTGGCCGCCGGATCGCGCCTTACTCGCAGACCTCGACGCGGCGATAGGTATAGCTCTCGCTGTCGATCCAGACGCGGCGGCGCTCCATCCGGCAGGTCGGGACGTAACGCGGCGCAGGCCGTTCGATGATCTCCTCCTCGACCACGACCGGCGCGGCGCGGGCCGGACGGTTGAGCAGGATCGCCGCGCCGGCCGCGCCGATGGCGAGGCCGCCGATCAGGGCGGCATTGCGGCCTTGCGCCGCCCGGGCCGGGTGGGCAGTTGCGAGGGCGGCGGCCAGGGCAGCCGTGGCGAGGGCAATGGTGGTTGCGAAACGCATGTCGGAACTCCCTTGAGGAGCGGACAGGCTGGCCGAATTCCCTAACGAAACCCTTACGCGAGCGTTCGAATTGTCAGGAATTGGTTAATGCACGGGACGCTGTGCCACCGCGGCGCGAATGGTCGCGGATGCCCGGGCCAGGCCCGGGCATGACGATTTTGAAAGCGCCGTTGGCTACTCCGCCGCGGCTGAAACTGCCGGACCGCGGGCGGCCTTTTCGTGCTTGAGCAGATCCGCCACGAGGAAGGCCATCTCGATCGCCTGTTCGGCGTTGAGGCGCGGGTCGCAGGCCGTGTCATAGCGGTCGGCGAGGCCCTCGGCCGTCACGGTCCGGGCGCCGCCGGTGCATTCCGTCACGTCCTTGCCGGTCATTTCGAGATGGATGCCGCCGGCATAGGTGCCCTCGGCCTCGTGGATGGCGAAGAAGCTCTTCACTTCCGAGAGGATGCGGTCAAATGGCCGGGTCTTGTATCCGGCGAGGCTGATCGTGTTGCCATGCATCGGATCGCAGGACCAGACGACCTTCCGGCCCTCGCGCTCGACCGCGCGGATCAGGCCCGGCAGATGGTCGCCCACCTTGTCGGCGCCGAAGCGCGTGATCAGCGTGAGGCGGCCGGCCTCGTTGTCCGGGTTGAGCGCATCGATCATCTGGATGAGGCCGTCCGGCGTCATGGACGGGCCGCATTTCAGGCCGATCGGATTCTTGATGCCGCGGAAGAACTCGACATGGGCATGATCGGGCTGGCGGGTGCGGTCGCCGATCCAGAGCATGTGCCCGGAAGTGGCATACCAGTCGCCCGAGGTGGAATCGACACGCGTCAGTGCCTGCTCGTAGCCGAGCAGCAAAGCCTCGTGGCTGGTGAAGAATTCCGTGATCTGCATTTCCGGATGCGTATCGGCCGAGATGCCGATGGCGCGCATGAAATCCAGCGCTTCGGTGATGCGGTTGGCCAGCTCGTTATATCGCCCGCTCTGCGGCGAATCCTTCACGAAGCCGAGCATCCAGCGATGCGCATTGTCGAGATTGGCATAGCCGCCGGTCGCGAAGGCGCGGATCAGGTTCAGCGTCGCGGCAGACTGGCGATAGGCCTCGATCTGCCGGCGCGGATCCGGAATGCGCGCTTCCGGCGTGAATTCGGTGCCATTGATGATGTCGCCGCGATAGCTCGGCAATTCGACATCGCCCACCTTCTCGACCGGCGAGGAACGCGGCTTGGCGAACTGGCCAGCAACGCGGCCGACCTTCACCACCGGCGAGGAGCCGGCATAGGTCAGCACCACCGACATCTGGAGGAAGACGCGGAAGAAATCGCGGATATGGTCAGCCGAATGCTCGGCGAAGCTCTCGGCGCAATCGCCGCCCTGCAGCAGGAAGGCCTCGCCATTGGCAACCTTGCCCAACGCCCGCTTGAGCTTGCGCGCCTCGCCCGCAAAAACCAGCGGCGGGAAGGTGCCGAGCTGGGCTTCCGTCGCCTCGAGAACAGCCCTGTCCGGATAATCCGGCACCTGGGCGATCGGAAACGACCGCCAGCTGCCCGGATTCCAGGTCTGCCGGGAGGTGAGGTTTCCTTGCGTGCTCATGGTGCTTTTCCTTGACTAGGCACAGATCGGCCGGCTCGGAGCCGGAGCGCGGTTCCTTACACCCTGAAGGCGCATTTGGCGAGAGGTGGGGAAGGGCAATGGGCAGCAGGCAGCAGGCAGTCGAAATGGCCGGCGACTGCCGATTGCCGAATTCCGACTGCCCCTCCCCTCAGAAGGCCTCGTCGAGAATGGCCCGGTAATCGGCCTCGGTCGGCGTGCGGGCATTGGTTTTCGTGCAATGGTCTTCCATCGAGATCCGCGCGACATCGTCGAGCCATTCGCGCCGGATGCCCATAGCCGAAAGGCTGGCCGGCATGCCGAGGCGGCGGTTCAGCTCCTCGACGAACCGGTCGAGCGTCTGCCCGGCCGGGACCTGCATCTCATGGGCGAGGCGGGCATATTCTTCCGTGCGGATGCCCGCATTGTAGCGCAGGACCGCCGGCAGGAGCACGGCATTGAGCGTGCCGTGATGGAGCTGGACCTGCTTCAGCCCGCCGAGGGTATGCGAGAGCGAATGCACCGCGCCGAGGCCCTTCTGGAAGGCCATGGCGCCCATCATCGAGGCCATCATCATGTCGAACCGTGCCGCACGGTTGCCACCATCGCGCACCGCCGTCTCGATATTGCGGGCGGCAAGGCGCGCGCATTCCAGCGCGATCGCCCCGGCCGGCGGGTTCGGCGTGTTCGAGATGAAGCATTCGATGCCATGGGTCAGCGCGTCCATGCCGGTGGCGGCCGTCAGGCCCGGCGGCAGGCCGAGCGTGAGTTCCGGGTCGCAGATGGCGCGCTTCGGAATGAGATGGGGCGAAATGACCGACATCTTGCGGCCGTCGCGGAAGCTCATCACTGCACCGCGGCCAACCTCGGAGCCGGTGCCCGAGGTGGTGGGAATGGCGATGACCGGCGCGACCTTCGCCGTGATCTTCGGCCCGCCGCCGAGGATGAGCACATAATCGCGCAGGGTGCCGCCATGGGTCGCCAGAATGGCGACGGCCTTGGCCAGATCCATCGGCGAGCCGCCGCCCAGCGCGACAATGCCGTCGCAGCCCATCGCCTGATAGGCGGCAACGGCAAGTTCTGTCGCCTCCTCGGTCGGGTTGGAAGGCGTATCGAGAAAAACCGGCGTTTCGCCGCCACGCGGCATCAGGGCCGCGATCCGGGCGACGAGGCCGGTGGCTTCAAGGCCGCGATCCGAGACAAGCAGCGGGTTCTTCATGCCGAGCGCGGCGATATCCTCCGGCAGGCCGGCAACCGCGCCGAAATCAAAGCGGATCGTGGTGAGGTAGGTGATGAGAGGCATGGACGTTTCCTGCAGGTTGTCTTTTGTTTCCGGAACGATCACGCCGGAGAGGGTTCGGGCTCTGCCGGCGGCATCAGCACACGGATCCCCGCCATCACGCCCGCGAAAAGCAGGGCGGCGCCGAGGCCTTCATGCCAATCCGGCCAGCGCGTCTCGGCAAGGAAGCCGTAGAACAACCCGAACAGGGTTTCCGACACGATCAGTTGCGCCGACAATGCGACAGAGAGGCGCCGCGAGGCAACCACCCAGGCGAAGGTTGCGACCCAGCTCGAGAACAGGCCCGTGGCAAGCGCCCAGAGCCAGAGCGGCAGGGCCTCCGCGCCGGCCAGCGGCAGCGCGCCCATCCGGGACCAGCCCATGGCGAGGCCGAAGGGCAGAACGGCCAGCATGCCGAGCCCTGCGCCGAGCCCCTGCAGGGATGTCCAGACCAGCGTATCGGTGCCGGGGCGCGCTTTCAGCGCAGCGGCATTCCAGAGGCCATACCACAGCCAGAGCGCCAGCCCGCCGAGGGACAGCACGAAGCCGAGCAGGATCTCGCCGCCCGTGCGGCCCATGACCGGCGCGCGGAGCGAGCCGAGATTGACGATCACCAGCCCGAGCGTGATCAGGGCCAGAGGCACCGCCAGCCGTGACCAGGCAACATCGCGCGACTGCCAGTTCCCGGCGATCGCCAGCAGGACCGGCAGGGCGCCGATCACGAGGGCGGGAATGGCCGGGCCGGCAAAGGCGACCGCATAGGCCACGAAAAGGTAATAACCGGAATAGCCCATCAGCCCGAGGGCGAGTGCGATCCGCCATCCGGCCGGATCCAGCCGTCGGGCAGCCGCGCGGAAGGCCAGCAGCAGCCCCAGCGAGAGCGCGGCGAAGATCAGGTTCCGCCAGAAGGCGAGATCGAACGGCGTGAACGGCGCGACGAGATTGGGCGCGACGAACGTGAGCCCCCAGAGCGCGCCGGCGGCCAACCCGGCCAGAAGCCCCGTCAGCATGCCGGCTTACCGGGTATGCCGGGCCGTGCGGCTGCGCATCGTCACCAGTTCCTCGGCGGCCGTGGGGTGGACGGCCATGGTCGCGTCGAAATCGGCCTTGGTGGCCCCCATGCGCAGCGGAATGCCGACTAGCTGGATCATCTCGCCCGCGCCCTCGCCGAGGATATGGACACCGAGCACGCGGTCGGTCTCGCCGTCGACGATGATCTTCATCACGGTGCGGTCCTCGCCGCCGCTCAGCGTGGCACGGATCGGGCGGAAGCTGGTCTTGTAGATATCGACCACGGAAAAGGCCTTGCGGGCCTCAGTCTCCGTCAGGCCAACCGTGCCGATCTCCGGCGTGGTGAAAACGGCGGTGGGGATATGTGCGTAATCGACCTGCCAGGGCGCGATGCCCTTCGCCGCACCGAAGAGCAGGTCCGCCACGGCATGGCCCTCGCGGATCGCCACCGGTGTGAGCGTCACGCGGTTGGTGACATCCCCCACCGCGAAGATATGCGGCACGTTGGTGCGGGATTGCGCATCGACCGCGATCGCGCCATCCGCGGCCAGCGCGATGCCGGCCTTGTCGAGCCCGAGGCCCTCGACATTCGGCGAACGGCCGATGGCCATCAGGACCTGGTCGGTCTCGAGCCGCACCCCGCCGCGCGTCGTGGCGACGAGGCCCTCCTCGGTGCGGTCGATCCGGGCGAAGACATCGTTGAGGATGAAGCGGATGCCGGCACGCTCATAGGCCGCGACAAGGCCTTCGCGCAGATCCTGGTCGAAATTCTTCAGCACCTCCGCACCGCGATAGATCACCGTGACCTCGGCACCGAGCAGCCGGAAGATGCCGGCAAATTCCAGCGCGATATAGCCGCCGCCGGCAATGACGATCCGGCGGGGGAAGGTCTCGAGATCGAACACCTCGTTCGAGGTGACGACATGCTCGCGCCCCGGCAAGGCCGGATCGATATTCGGCCGGCCGCCGGTAGCGATCAGGATGTGCCGCGCCCGGACAAGCCGGCCGTCACTGACGAGGCGGATCTCGTGCGGGCCCTCGATCACGGCGCGGGTTTTCACCACCTCGACACCAGCGCCCTGCTGGCCCTTGGCATAGAGGCCTTCGAGCCGGGTGATTTCAGCTTCCTTCGCGCCGACAAGGCGCTGCCAGTCGAAGCTGGCCGGTCCCGGCTTCCAGCCGAAGCCGCGCGAGGCCTCGAATTCCTGCGCGAAGCGCGAGGCGAGGACATACAGCTTCTTCGGTACACAGCCGCGGATGACGCAGGTCCCGCCGAGCCTGAACTCCTCGGCCAGCATGACGCGGGCGCCATGGCCCGCCGCGATCCGGGCCGCGCGCACGCCACCGGATCCGCCGCCGATCACGAACAGGTCGACATCGAATGAGCCAGACATGACGGGAACTCCAAGCCTTGATTGTGGCAGAACCTATGCGCTCGCCGACGGGAATGCGAGGCAGCAGCCGGGGCGAAAGCGCGCCGGGCCATCACAAGTCTGTGCATGGAACAGCCGGCCAGCAAAAAGGGGGCCGGAGAGGCCCCCTGTCATCCGCAATCGGATGGCCGATCAGAGCTTGTGGCCGCGCTTCGTCATTTCCTGCTGGAACAGGTTCATCATCCGGCCGGTGGCTTCCTGGTTCCAGATCTCGAGATAGGGCACAACGAGGTCCATGAAGGCAGGCAGCGTATCGACATACTTCTTGCCGGCAGGCGAGGTGAGGAAGGTGTTGATTTCCTTCAGTTCAGCCTCGTTGAGCCGCTGGGCCAGAAACCGGGCAGCGCCGCTGACACCATCCGCCGAGATCTTGCCCTGCTCCGCCTCGACCACCTTGAGCGCTTCCTCGATATCGCGGGCAAGTTCAGGGCGCGTCCGCGTGACGTTGACGCGGAGCGAGCCGACGACGTTCGGCATGGCGTTCTGGAACATGGTGACCATGCCCGAGGCCTTCAGCACATCCGTGGCGAGGGCGAGATGCGAGGGAACGATCGGCGCCTGCAGCGCCTTCTGGATTTCCTCCATCGTTTCCTTGCTCACCTGCTGGGCCGGCGCGGCGACCGGGGCGAGCAGTGTCGCGGCCAGGAGGAACGAACGGATGAGGGAGACGGGCTTCGGCATGAGGCACCTTCCTGATGACCTTGCGCGGCGGGGCGCGGGGCGGCCTGCCGCCGCGAGGCATGTAACGACGCGCCTGTTACGTCTTCTTGCCGATCACGGCAACCCCTTCTTCTGCGCCGAGATAAACGGCAAAACAAAGGCCGACGAAGAGGCCGTGCTCGACGAGGCCGGGAATCCGGTCGAGACGGTCGGCCAGCGCAGCGGCATCGGCAATGCCGTCATTCACGGCGTCGAAGATCAGGTTGCCGTTATCGGAGATATAGGGCGAGCCATCCGGCCGGTGGCGCTGGCGGATTTCGGCGCGGATCCCCGAATCGGCGAAGGCGCGCGCAATGGCCCGCACCGTTGTTCCCTGCGCGAAGGGCGTGATCTCCAGCGGCAGCGGGAAGGCGCCGAGACGCGCGACGCGCTTGGAGGCATCCGCGATCACGATCATCCGGCGCGAATTGGCCGCGACCATTTTCTCTCGCAGATGTGCCCCGCCGCCACCCTTGATCAGGTTCAAGGCAGGATCGAACTCGTCCGCCCCGTCGACGGTGAGGTCAAGCTCGCCGGCCTCGTCAAGGCTGGTCAGCGGAATGCCGAGGCTCTCGGCCTGCCGGCGGGTGGCTTCCGAGGTCGGCACGCAGAGATAGGTCTCGCCGGCGCGGATCCGCTCGCCGACAATGTCGACGAAATGCTTCGCCGTGGAGCCGGTGCCGAGCCCCAGCTTCATGCCGGAGCGCAATTCGGCCGAGGCTGCCGCCTCCGCCGCCAGCCGCTTCAGATGGTCGCTCATCGTGCCGCCTCTTCCCTGCCCGCCGCCATGATGACAGGCTCTCCATGCGGGCTCTTCTTGCAGGCTCTACTTGGCCGGCGGCGTGCAGACAACCTCCTGATCGTCGCGGACATAGCAGATGCTCACCGCGCCGTTGCGTCGGTTGAAGCGGAAAATGCCCGATTCCTGCCGGTGGCTGGAGGCGATCAGGCCGTAATCGCCCGCCTCGCCCGCACGCGCGCCCTCCCCCGCCGGATAGCAGAGCGTGAGCCCGATCGGGCTGTCATCCTTGACGGCGAACTGGCAGGCAATGACCTCGCCGGTCTGGCGATCGACCCGGTAGATGCGGTTGAGATCCTGCTGCGGCGCCGGCGCGAAGGCGAAATTCTCGGCGCGGGCGGCGCCAAGGGCAACAAGACAAAGACCGAAAGCGGCACCGGTTCTGAAACCAGGCATGGAAGACCTCCCTTTCGCCCCGGGCGCGATGGTTCTTGCGAATCGCCCCGGCCAGTGTAGGAGGCGGGACGGTTTTGGCAAAAAGGGCAGGTCATGCGCGGCACGGTGGTTTTCGATCTCGACGGGACCCTCGCCGAAACTGCGCCCGACATCATGGCCACGCTCAATGTGCTGCTGGAGGCCGAGGGGCTGGCTGCACTGCCGGTCTCGGCCGCACGCAATCTTGTGGGGGCGGGTGCCCGCGCGCTGATCGAACGCGGCTTCCGTGCTTCGGGCGTGCCGCTCTCCCCGGAGCGGCTCGACCGGTTGTTCGAGGCGTTCCTCGTCCATTACCTCGACCATGTCGCCGATCATTCCTTCCTGTTCCCGGGCGTGGAAGCGGCGCTGACGGTTTTGGCCGAAGAGGGCCATCGCCTCGCCATCTGCACGAACAAGCCGGAACGGCATTCGCGCGCGCTGATCGAGAAGCTCGGCGTGTCCGACCGCTTCGCCGCGATCGCGGGGCGCGATACCTTTGCCTTCTGCAAGCCCGATCCACGCCACCTGACCGAGACGATCCGCCTTGCCGGCGGGGATATCGGCCGCGCGGTCATGGTGGGGGATTCCCGGACCGACATCGATACGGCCCGCGCCGCATCGCTGCCGGTGGTGGCGGTCACGTTCGGCTATACCGACACGCCGGTGGACCAGCTTGGCCCCGATGGGGTGATCGGCCATTTCGACGGGCTGGCGGCGGAAATCGCCCGGTTGATGCCCTGACAAAAAGATCAGACGAGCAGGTGATGCCCTGATCAGCGATCCGACGCGCAGGTGATCCCAACAATCCCGGCACGGACCAGTTCGCCCAGTTCCGCGCCGGATTTCATAACCGTCGTGGTTGCCCCGGATGGCGGCGTGATTCCGGCCGCGCGGGCGAGATCCGCCGCAGGCAGCATCGGATAGGACAGGACCGGCACGATGCCGGCCACCCGCACCTTGGTGACCGGGCTGGCGGCAATCACGCCGACAATCTGGCCCGACCGGGCCAGCACCAGCGCGCCGGCGCCACCGTCCTGCAGCGAGGTGGACACCGTGCTGCCGGCGATCTCCGCCGCGGCCACCAGCAGCTCGCCTTCGGAATCGCGCTGGACCAGCGCCCCCTCGGTCCCTGCTGCAGCGAAGGGCAGGGCCAGCGGCGTCCCGATCCGGCCCGACAGGGCGATCAGGCCGGTTCCCTCCAGCTTGCGCGGGTTGCGCAGGACCAAAGGCGCCGCATCGGGTGCCGTCCGGGCCTGGAACTCGGTGCAGCCCGCAAGGGCCGCCTCGCCGGTGACAACGAGATCGGGCCCGAGCACCAGCCCGGTCGCGCGGCGGCGCGATGGCGCGGCAGCGACCAGCGGCGGGCGGGCCGGATCCGACGGGGTCGTGGCAGGCCGGGCGGAGGGCCAGGGCTCGAAGCTGGCGGCGATGGCGACAACGAGCGGGTCGAGCGTAGCCGCCATTGTCTTGTCATAGCCGATCGAGAGCGAGCGGGGCGGGCCTTTGCCATCGCTGGCAACGCGACGGAAGAACTTGCCCTTTTCGGTTTCGCCCGAGATCACGAAGAAATCCGGACGCAGCAGCTTGTAGGTGATTTTCCGGCCCTGGACCTTCGGGTCGGTGCCCTTCTCGAACAGGGCGGGCAACGTATCCTCCGGCTTGAGGACGGAGAGATCGACCGTCACCTTCTCGGCCGCATCCTGCCAGCGCGGGCCGCCGGAGCCGTTGGTGCCGGGTTTCGAGAGCAGCTTGACCGGGATACCGACCTGCATGCCGGAGGCGCGGTCGGTCTGGATGGCGAAGCCGAGCGCTGCCCGCGCCCGGTTGGCCGCATCGGCGAGGCGGCGGCGGGCCGGCTCGGACAGGCTTTCGCCGGGCCTGAGCTTTTCCGCCTCCTCGAAGCGTTTCAGGGCGGCGAAGGTCAGCGGGCCGAAATCGCCCGTGGCCGAGCCCGGGAATTTCGCGACCCAGATCAGGTCACGCTGGATCTGCTTCCGCATCTCGACATCGAGCGCGAGATAGGTCTTCTCGGCTGCTGCGAAGAGCGGGTCGACCGGCTTCGGGGCCGGGGCCTGCGCCATGGCCGGAACGGGAACCGCCATCAGCAGCGCCAGCAGGGCGCCGGCCGAAAGCCTTGCCGGAAAATCGTTTTTCCACAGCGACATGGGACAGCTCCGTTCGGTCATTCCCGGGACGCGGAAAACCCAGCGTGGCACGGGCTCCCGCCCCATGGCAACCCGGGCGCGAACGGATTTCCGTGCGCTGTCGCACATTGCGGGCCGGGCGCAAGGTGATAGTCTGACGCTCCCCCTCTCCCCATCAACGGAGCCACCGGCATGCGCGTCGCCCCCCTCCCCTTCCGCGGCTCCCGGTCCGGACGTCTTGCAACGCTCGCCGGCGGCCTTCTCGGGCTCGGCCTGATGCTGGGCGCGGCATTGGCCCAGACTCCGCAGAAGCCGTTCTCGCGGGATGATCTCGCGACATCCGGTGCCGCGATGGAGGAGCGGCTCAAGCGCGAGGTGACGCTGCCCGCCAATGCCGAGGTCCAGCGCCTTCTCGCCGCGGGCGAGGCGGCGATGACCCGCAACGATGCCCGGACCGCCTTGCCGCTGGCGAACCAGGCGGTGCTTGCGGCGCCGTCGAACCCGGCGGCCTGGCGGCTGATGGCCCGGGCAGCGCGCGGCATCACCCCGCGCGACTGGCGCGAGCGCTATGACCTGCAGGAGCGTGCGGTCAATGCAGCCTATCTCGCGTATCAGCGGTCGCGCAGCCGCGAGGACGAAGCTTCCTCGCTCGGCCTGCTCGGCCAGATCTTCGAATGGCGGGAAATGTGGCGTCCGGCGCTGACCGCCTACCGGATCAGCCTCGAGGCCAATGACAATGCCGGCATCCGCACGGCCTACGAGGCGCTGCGCGAGAAGCGCGGCTTCCGGCTGACCGGCAACGAGGTGGATGCCGATGCCGCCTCGCCGCGCGCCTGCTTCACCTTCTCCGAACCGCTGGCGCGCGGCCGCGTCGATTTCGCGCCCTATGTCGCGGTATCCGGGCGGGGCGATTTCGCCGTCGTGGCCGAGGACCAGCAGATCTGCGTCGACGGCCTGCGCCATGGCGAGCGCTATGCCGTGGTGCTGCGCCAGGGCATTCCCTCGGCGATTCCGGGCGAAACCCTGCTCAAGAACGCGGATTACGAGATTTATGTCCGCGACCGCACGCCTTCGGTCCGCGCCAGCGGCAAGACCTATGTCCTGCCGCGCTCCGGCCAGCAGGGCGTGCCGCTGATCTCGGTCAATACCGACAAGATCGGCATCCGCGTGCTGCGGATCGGCGACCGCAACCTGATCAACACGGTGCGCTCCTCCGAGTTCCTCGAACAGATCGACACATCCCAGCTCGACAGGATCATCGGCGAGACGGGCCAGCAGGTCTGGCGCGGCACGATGGATGTGAAGAACGAGCTCAACAAGGACGTGACGACCGGTTTTCCGGTGACGGAAGCCACCGGCAAGCTCGAGCCCGGCGTCTATCTCATCGCGGCGCAGGCCGGCGAGTTCAAGACGGCGAGCGGCGCGACGACGCCGAATGTCGACGGGGATGTCGATACCGGCGGCGAGCAGGTGGCGACGCAATGGTTCGTGGTGTCCGATCTCGGCCTGACCGCCTTTTCCGGTCGTGACGGCGTGCATGTGCTGGTGCGCTCGCTCGCCTCTGCCGAGCCGGTGGCCGATACGGAGATCCGGCTGATCGCCCGGAACAACGAGATCCTCGGCACGGCCCGGACGGATGCGCGCGGCCATGCGAAGTTCGATGCCGGCCTCTCGCGCGGGGAAGGCGGGCTCGCGCCCGGTCTGGTCACGGCGCAGCTCAAGGAGGATTACGGCTTCCTCGACCTGCAGCAGAGCGCCTTCGACCTGACCGATCGCGGTGTTTCGGGCCGCGTCGCCCCGACCGGGCTCGACGCGTTCCTCTATGCCGAGCGCGGGGTCTATCGCCCGGGCGAGACGGTCTATCTCTCCACGCTCCTCCGCGATGCGCGCGGGGCGGCCGTGTCCGGACTGCCGCTGACGCTGGTGGTGCGGCGGCCGGACGGGATGGAATATCGCCGCTCGGTGGTGGCCGACCAGGGCGCCGGCGGGCGGAGCTGGTCGATCCCGCTCCTCTCCGGCGTGCCGGTGGGCACCTGGCGGATCGCCGCCTATTCCGATCCGAAGCGGCCGGCCATCGGCGAGACGACGATCCTCGTCGAGGATTACGTGCCGGAACGGCTGGAGGTGAAGCTCGACAGCCCGGCCAAGGCGATCAAATCCGGCGAGAATGCCGAGATCGATGTCGAGGTGCGCTATCTCTACGGCGCCGTGGGCAGCGATCTCTCCGTTTCGGGCGACTGGACGATCCGCCAGGCGGCAGGCAGCGCGATTCCCGGTTTCGAGGGCTATACGGTCGGGCTGTCGGACGAGACCTTCGAGACGATGCGCAGCGAGTTCGAGGGCACGACGACCGACGAGGATGGCAAGGCCAAGCTCTCGATCACCCTCACCGAACCGGCCACCACCCTGCCGCTGGAGGCGCAGTTCAACGTGACGGCCTCGGAAACCGGCGGCCGTGGCGTCGCGCGCTCCATCACCGTGCCGATCGTGCCCAAGGGCGTGGTGATCGGCGTGAAGCCGCTCTTCGGCGATGGCGAGATCGGCGATGGCGGCACGGCGAAATTCGGCGTGATCATGGCCACGGGCCAGGGCAAGCGCCTGACGAAGCCCGGCCTGAAATGGCAGCTCTCGCGGATCACCCGCAACTACCAGTGGTTCTTCAAGGAAGGCCGCTGGGCGTATGAATCGATCCGGACCTCCCGCCGCGTGGCGGATGGCGAGGTGGCCGTCTCCGAGACGGCCGTGGCCGAGATCGCCGCGCGTGTCGGCTGGGGCACCTACCGGCTCGAGGTGCGCAGCAGCGGCGCCGACGATGCCGAGACGGCGCATACCTTCACCGTCGGCTATGTCGCCGATGCCAAGGCCGATACGCCGGATGTGCTCGACGTGGCGCTCGACAAGAAAGGCTATGCGGCCGGCGAGACGATGCAGATCCGCCTGAATTCGCGCTTCTCGGGCAAGGCGACGCTGGCGGTTGTCTCGGACCGGATCGCCCATCTCGAGACGATCGACCTCAAGGAAGGCGGGCAGACAGCCTCGCTCAGGGTCAATGCCGATTGGGGCGCCGGCGCCTATCTCACCGTGCTGGCGCATCGCCCGCTCGACGAGGCGGCGAAGCGCATGCCCGGCCGGGCTTTGGGCCTGTCCTGGTTCGGCATCGGGCAGGAAGCGCGCAAGATCGGCGTCGCGCTCAATGCGCCGGCGCAGATGCGGCCGCGCGGCACGCTCTCGCTGCCGATCACGCTCGCCAATCTCAAGGCCGGCGAGGAGGCCTTCGTCACCGTTGCGGCGGTGGATGTCGGCATCCTCAACCTGACGCGCTACCAGAGCCCGAATGCCACGGCGCATTTCTTCGGCCAGCGCCAGCTCGCCGGCGATCTGCGCGATCTCTATGGCTACCTGATCGACGGGATGCAGGGCGTGCGCGGCGCGATCCGTTCGGGCGGCGATGCCGCGCCGGAAGCGAAGGGCGAGAAGCCGACGCAGGAGCCGCTCGCGCGCTATTCGGGTGTCGTCAAGGTCAACCCGGACGGCACCGCCCGGATCGATTTCGAGGTCCCCGCCTTCAACGGGACTGTCCGGGTGATGGCGGTGGCCTGGAGCGCCGACAAGACCGGCGAGGCCAGCAGCGACGTCATCATCCGCGATCCGATCGTGGTGCAGGCGACGACGCCGCGCTTCCTCGCATTGGGGGACCGGTCGCAATTCCACATCGAGATCAACAATGTGGAGGGGCAGAACGGGGAGTATATCCTCGATGTCGACATGCGCGGGCCGGTTTCGGTCAGCCTTGATCCAGCCCTGCGCAAGATCGCGCTCGAGAAGGGCAAGAAGGTTTCCTTCGCGCTGCCGGTCATCGCGGCCGGCTTGGGCCTCGCGGAGCTGGACCTGACCCTGCGCGGGGGGGGCGAAACGCTGCCCCAGACCGTCCGGGTGCAGGTGAAGCCCTCGGCGCCGAGTATCGTCAACCGCATCGTCCGGCCGCTGCCGGGCGGGCAATCGCTCGAAGTCTCGAGCGAGCTGCTGGCGGATTTCGTGCCGCGTTCCGGCTCGGTCTCGATCACGGCCTCGCCCTTCGCGGCTCTGGATGTGCCCTCGCTGCTCGCGAGCCTCGACCGCTATCCCTATGGCTGCACCGAGCAGACCGTGAGCCGGGCCATGCCGCTGCTCTATGTCAACCGGCTGGCCTCCATGGAGCAGCTGCAGCTGGATGACAGCGCCGAGAAGCGGATCGGCGCGGCCATCGAGCGGGTCATCGCCCGGCAGGGCGCGAATGGCGGCTTCGGCCTCTGGGGCATCGGCGGCGGCGATCTCTGGCTCGATGCCTTCGTGGCCGATTTCCTGACCCGCGCGCGGGAACAGAATATCGCCGTGCCGCAACTCGCCTTCGGGCTGGCGCTCGACCGCTTGCGCAACCAGGTGGCGAATACCACCGATATCCGGAAGGAAGAGGCGGCAGGCCTTGCCTATGCCATCTATGTGCTGGCCCGGAACGGGCGCCCGGTCATGGGCGACCTGCGCTATCTCGCCGACAACAAGATCGGCGAGTTCAGCTCGCCGCTCGCCAAGGGCCAGATCGCCGCGGCGCTCGCCCTGCTGGGAGACCGGGGCCGCGCCGACCGGGTGTTCAACGAGGCGCTGACCGCCATCGGCGCGGCGGCGGATGACACGATCTTCCGCGACGATTACGGCTCGCGCCTGCGCGACAGTGCCGGCCTGCTGGCCCTGCTGGCCGAGACCAATGCCGAGCGGGCGCGGATCACCCGCGTGGCCAATGTGCTCGACAATGCCCGTCAGAACCGGCGCTACACCTCCACCCAGGAACAGAACTGGATGGTGCTGGCGGCGCAGGCCCTGCAGAAGGAAGTGGAGAGCTTCTCCCTCACCGTCGACGGGCAGGAACGGCGCGGCGCCTATTACCGCAATGTCAGCCAGGCGGCGCTGGAGGCGAAGCCCGTGACCCTGCGCAATAACGGCCAGACCCCGGCCCGCGTGGTTTTGTCGGTTTCCGGCATCCCCACCTCTCCGGCGCCGGCGGTTTCGGAGGGCTTCACCGTCAAGCGGACGATCCACACGCTCGACGGCGAGGAAGTGCAGCCGGACGAGATCCAGCAGAACGAGCGCTATGCCGTACGGCTGGAGATCACCCAGACCGGCCGTGCCGGTGCGCGGCTGCTTGTCGTCGACCCCCTTCCCGCCGGGCTGGAGATCGAGAATGCCAAGCTGACCGAGGGCAGCACGGAAGGGCTCGACTTCCTGAAGTCGGACCTCGTGCCCGAGCATACCGAGGCGCGGGATGACCGGTTCGTCGCCTCGATCACGCTTGCTGATGGTGGCGGCAACACGCCCTTCATCACCGGCTATCTCGTCCGGGCGGTGACACCGGGGACCTATGTCCATCCGGCGGCGATCGCCGAGGACATGTACCGGCCCGAACGGTTCGGCCGCACCGCCTTCGGAACGCTCGCCGTCAAGCCGGCGAAGCGGAACTGAGATGCGCTGGCGGCGGAGCCTCGCGGTTGCGGCCGGCGGACTGGCGTTGCTCGCCAGCCTTCCGCTCGGCTTCGCGCTCTATGCGCGGAGCCTGCCGCCGCTCGATCTCGACGCGCTGAAAGAACGCTCCACCATCGTGGTCGACCGGAACGGCAGGCTGCTGCGGCCCTTTGTGATGGCGGATGGCCGCTGGCGGATGCCGGTGAGTGCGGCGGAGGTGGATCCACGTTTCCTGACGATGCTGATCGCCTACGAGGACCAGCGCTTCCACCAGCATGCCGGGGTTGATCCTCTGGCGCTCGTTCGGGCAGGGTGGCAATGGCTCGCGCGGGGGCGGATCGTCTCGGGCGGCTCGACCCTGTCGATGCAGGTTGCGCGGCTGGTCGAGCCGCGCGAGGCGCGGAGCCTCAGCGCGAAACTCCGGCAGATGGCCCGTGCGATCGAACTGGAGCGCCGCGTCGGCAAGGAAGGCATCCTCGATCTTTATCTCAGCCTCGCGCCCTATGGCGGCAATCTCGAAGGGCTGCGCGCCGCCTCCCTCGCCTATTTCGGCAAGGAGCCGACCCGCCTCTCGAATGCGGAAGCCGCCTTGCTGGTTGCCTTGCCACAATCGCCGGAAAGCCGCCGTCCGGACCGTTTCCCAGCGCGCGCCGAGGCAGCAAGGCGGCGCGTGATCGAGCGGATGCGCAGCCAGAACACGCTGGCCGAGGCCGAACTGGCCCGGGCGGAGAGTGAGCCCGTGCCGGACAAGCGGCGGCCCTTCCCGCATCTTGCGGCGCATCGCGCGGAAACGCTGGTGGCGGCAGAGCCGGCGCGGCGGCGGCACGAGACCACGCTCGACCGCGACTGGCAGGTGGTGCTCGAACGGCTGGCGCTGGAACGCGCCGAGGCGCAGGGGCCGAAGGTTTCCGTGGCCATCGTCGTTGTCGAGAACGAGACCGGGCAGGTCCGGGCCTCGGTGGGCGGCGCGGATTATTTCAACGCCGCACGCTGGGGCGGGATCGACCTGACGCGGGCAAGCCGCTCGCCGGGTTCGGCGCTCAAGCCCTTCATCTATGCGCTCGCCTTCGAGAACGGCCTTGCCCATCCCGAGACGATGCTGGAGGACCGGCCGCAGCGCTTCGGAGCCTATGCGCCGGACAATTTCGACTATGCCTTCCAGGGCATGGTCACGGCACGGCAGGCACTGCAGATGTCGCTCAACCTGCCGGCGGTGGAATTGCTGCAACTGGTCGGGGCGCAGCGCTTCATTTCCCGGCTGCGCCAGGCCGGCGCCGTGGTCGAGACGCCGGACGAAAGCGCGCCGGGGCTCGCGATCGGGCTCGGCGGGCTCGGCATCTCGCTGCAGGACCTGACAATGCTCTATGCCGGCCTGGCCCGCGGCGGGGTGATGCTGCCCTCGACCGAGCGGCAGGCGCAGGGCCAGGGCCTTCCCTCCCGCTTTGTCGGGCCTGTGCCGGCCTGGTATGTCGGCGATATCCTTCTTGGCGCACCGCCCCCGGACAACGCGCTGCAGGCGCGGATTGCCTACAAGACCGGAACTTCCTACGGCTATCGCGATGCCTGGGCGGTCGGCTTCGACCGGAAGCACACGATCGGGGTCTGGGTCGGGCAGGCGGATAACGGCGCCGTTCCGGGACTGATCGGGCGCAAGGTGGCCGCGCCGGTGCTGTTCGATGCCTTCGCCCGGATCGGGCTTGCCAGCGGGCCGATGCCGCGCCCGCGCGAGGCGCTGGTCGCCAGCAATGCCAGCCTGCCACCGCCCTTGCGCCATATCAGGCAGGACATTCCGAAAACCGCCCTGCTCGGCAGCCGGCAGGCGCTGCAGATCGCCTTTCCGCCCGATGGCGCCGCCATCGACACCAAGGCCGAGCGAGCCGATGCGCGCCCGAGCGTGATGGTCAAGATTGCCGGTGGCCTGCCGCCTTTCACCTTGCTGCTCAACGGTGAACCGGTTGGCGGGCAGCGCCTGCGCCGCGAGATCGAGATCGGGCCGGAGGGACTCGGCTTCGCGCAGATCTCGGTGATCGACGCGACCGGCGCGACAGAGCGGGTGACGATCCGCCTTCAGTAACGGCGTCCGTCCGCAGCGTCCTGTGGTTAACGCTTGCTCAACGGCCCTGTGCGATCCTGCAATCCCCGTTTCTGTGGCAGGAGCCTTCCGTGGCATCCATGTTTTCGCGCCGCTCCGTGGCCTTCGAAATCTACGCGGTCTTTGCCGTGATCCTCGCCGTGTTCGCGCTGGTCGGTGTCATGGTGCGCAATCTCAGCGGCACCATGGTGGGTGATGCCCGTGACGCGGTATGGGAAGCTTCGGTGCCGCCCACGATCGTCTTTGCGCTGCAGGACAGCCTCTGGCGCAACCATCAGGACGCTGTGCGTGCCGTGCTTAACCCTGCCGAGGCGGGGCCATTGCGGGCCGCGATCGAGACGCGTCGGCAGGCATCGGAAGCCAAGTGGAAGGAACTTACTGCTTTCGCACCGTATTTCCCACCCGATGTGAAGGCCTCCGTCGAGGCAACCGACAAGGCCATTGCCGGCTTCTACACGGATATCGGCGCGCTGATGAAATCCGCCGATGCCGCGACTGGTCTCGAGCCACGGGCGCAGGCGATTGCCGCGCAGGCCGCGAAGACGCAGGCGCTGGCGAACCAGATCGAGTCCATGCTCGTGACGATGCGCGCCCGCATCCAGAGCGTGCACCAGAAGATGGAGGCCAGTGCCGCCGAGGCGATGAAGGGGCTGATGCTGGCGGGGCTGGCGCTGCTGGTCCTGGTCGGGATGGCGGCGCTGGTCATCCAGCGGCGGATGATCGCCCCGGTCACGGCGATGACGCGCGTCATGGCCGCGCTGGCCGCGGGCCGGCGTGATGTCGTGCTGCCGGAGACGAAGCGCCGCGACGAAGTCGGCCAGCTCGCCGAGACGGTCCGGGCCTTCCACCGGAGCCTCGAGGAAACCGAGACGCTCCGGCAGGCGCAGGAGGCGGAGCGACTTGCCAGCGAGGCTCGTCGCAAGAGCGAGATGGATGCGCTGGCCGAGGCGTTCGAGGCGCGGGTCGGCCGCGTCGTGTCCAGCGTCACCGGCGCAGTGGGGCTGCTCGAAACGGCGGCGGAGGCCATGTCCCGCGAGGCAGGTTCCGCCACGATGGAAGCGACCGCCGTGGCTGCGGCCTCAGAACAGGCGACCGAGAATGTGCGGGCGGTGGCCGGCGCGACAGCCGATCTCTCGACCGCGATGAACGAGGTCGGCAGCCAGATCGGCCAGAGCACGGACAGGATCCGCGCCGTGACGGAACAGGCCCTGCAGACCGACCACGAGATGAAGACGCTGGGTTCGGCGGCCGAATCGATCGGGACGGTCGCGAAGGTGATCAGCGACATCGCCAGCCAGACGAACCTGCTGGCCCTGAACGCGACGATCGAGGCGGCCCGTGCCGGCGAGGCCGGCCGGGGATTCGCCGTCGTTGCGCAGGAAGTGAAGGAACTCGCGGCCCAGACCGCAAAGGCAACCGATGAGATTGCCGGCCAGATCCGGGCAATCCAGGAGGCCAGCTCGCTGGCGATCGAGGCCATTCACGCCATCACGGAAACGCTGGGCGAGGTCAACACGCTGGCAGAGGCCGTGGGCGGGTCGATCAGCCAGCAGATGATGACCACGGGTGTCATTGCCGGGAATATCGAGGAGGCGGCACGCGGGACAGTCGAGGTCACCAAGAACATCTCGAATGTCAGCGTGGCCATTTCGAATTCGAACTCCCTGGTCGATCAGGTGCTCGGCTCTGCGCGCGAATTGTCCCGCGAGGGGGCGGCGTTGGGAAGCGCAGTGGATGAATTCCTCGGCTCCATCCGGGCGGCCTGAGCGCGGGATAGGCCGGAGACACGGGAAGGACCGGGGAAAATGGTGGGCGCGACAGGGATCGAACCTGTGACCCCTTCGGTGTGAACGAAGTGCTCTTCCGCTGAGCTACGCGCCCCAGAGCGCTGGGGATAGGCCAAGCGGAAACGGACGTCAAGGCGAAGCATGGCGGGCCCCGTGATGGAAACAACAGCCGATGTTGCGACGGCGCAACATTGGTACCAGAAGGAGGCAGGAACCCGCCGCGATCACGCAGTTGTGTGCTAGCGCACTTGTCAACTTTAACGCACAGGAGTCATAGGTGGCTTCAGATTTTTCGCGTCGCAGTCGATGCGGCGAGCTTCAAACGGCATGGGGAATAAAGATGCGTCTACTCAAGACGATGAGCGTTGCGGTCCTGCTTGGTCTTGCGGCTGTTCCGGCGGTTTCCGCCTATGAGATCGATCCGGTGACCCGGATGCCGCTGGTAATGGCCGATGACGGACGGATCCGTGCCACGCCGATCCCGCGGGAAGAAGTCGAGTACAAGGGCAAGTTCGGTCCCGGCACCATCGTGGTCGATACCAATGAAAAGCGCCTCTACCTTGTGCTGCCGAATGGCCGCGCCATGAAGTATGGTGTCGGCGTCGGTCGCCCGGGCTTCTCGTGGGGCGGCACGAAGACCATCACCCGCAAGGCGGAATGGCCCTCCTGGACGCCGCCGGCCCAGATGCTGCGCCGCCGCCCTGACCTGCCGCGGTTCATGCCGGGCGGCGAAGGCAACCCGATGGGGGCCCGCGCCCTCTATCTCGGCACCTCGCTCTACCGGATCCATGGTTCGAACGAGCCGGAGACGATCGGCCAGGCCGTGTCTTCGGGCTGCATCCGCATGCTCAACGAAGACGTGATCGACCTCTACGAGCGTGTGAAGGTCGGCACCCGCGTCGTCGTCATGCGCTGAGCGCTTTCCCGGCAGAAGGATTTGCCGGGACAAACTATCTGCAAGCCGGCCTTCGGGCCGGCTTTTTTGTTTGCGGTTGCCCTCAACCCCGCCGGCGCGGTTCCCGGCTGAGGCCCTTCGCCTCCAGCTCTGCCAGGTATTCGGCAAACAGGGTCTCGCGGTCCCGGCCAAAGCGATAGAGCAGCGGCCAGCCATAGATGCCGGAATCATGCAGGTCGTCGAAGCGGATCCGGATCGCGTAATTGCCGACCGGCTCGACGCCGAGAATCAGGACATCGCGCTTGCCCGGCACCGTCTTGCGTTCATCCGGCGTGTGCCCCTGCACCTCGGCGCTGGGGCTCATCACGCGCAGCATCTCTGCGGGGATCTCGGCCGAAAACCCGTCATCGAAACTCACCTGCAACGCCTTGCGATCAGCCCGCACCCGCAGCTCGACGGGCCAGGCTGTGCTCCTGCCTTCTTCCATCCCAGATCCCCTGCCGGCCCGACACGTCCGGCCCGGCAACAGATGGACCGGCAGGCGGGAGGGATCAACCCCCGGCCGTGCAGTCCGGGCTGTTTCGCGGCACCGCCATCCGGCCATTGGCCTGATTTGCAGGCCGAGGTCGTTTGTCCACTTGCCCTTTCGCCCGTCCGGTCTCATCTGTAGAAGAGCCCAGTGACAGGCCTGCAGGACAAGACGGAGCGTCAACCCGCCATGCTGCCCCCCTCCTCGCCGCCCATGATCGACCCGTTCGGTCGGTCGATTTCCTATCTTCGCGTCTCGGTGACGGATCGCTGCGATTTCCGCTGCGTCTATTGCATGAGCGAGAACATGACCTTCCTGCCGAAGGGGGATCTGCTCAGCCTCGAGGAGCTGGACCGGCTCTGCAGCGCCTTCATCCGCCGGGGCGTCCGCAAGCTGCGGCTGACCGGTGGCGAGCCGCTGGTCCGGCGGGACATCATGACGCTGTTCCGCAATCTCGGCCGCCATCTCGAGACCGGTGCGCTCGAGGAACTCACCGTCACGACGAATGGCTCGCAGCTGTCGCGCTTTGCCGGGGAGCTGGCCTCCTGCGGCGTGCGGCGGATCAATGTCTCCCTCGATACGCTCGATGCCGCGAAGTTCCGGCAGATCACGCGCTGGGGCGCCCTCGACAAGGTGCTGGAGGGGATCGATGCCGCACAGCGCGCCGGGCTCAAGGTCAAGATCAATGCCGTCGCGCTGAAGGATTTCAACGAGGACGAGCTTCTTCCCATGATCCGCTGGGCGCATGGCCGCGACATGGACATCACCTTCATCGAAGTGATGCCGCTGGGCGAGATCGACGGCCAGCGGGTGGATCAATATCTCCCGCTGAGCGAGGTGCGCGCGCGGCTGTCACAGGCGCTGACGCTGGAAGCAAGCAGCCACCGGACAGGTGGCCCGGCCCGCTATTTCACGAGCGTGGAAACCGGCGGCCAGGTCGGCTTCATCACGCCGCTGACCCACAATTTCTGCGAGAGCTGCAACCGCGTGCGACTGACCTGCACCGGCACGCTTTACATGTGCCTTGGCCAGGAGGATGCGGCGGATCTGCGCAAGCCGCTGCGGGCCAGCGAGAGTGACGACGCCCTGATGGAAGCGATCGACCGGGCCATTGCGCGCAAGCCGAAGGGCCATGATTTCGTGATTGACCGGACGACGCGGCAGCCGGCCGTGGGCCGCCATATGAGCGTGACCGGCGGCTGAGCCGGTCGCGTCGGCCCGGTTCTGGTCTGCCTCAGATCTTGAAGGCCATGCGCGCGCCGCCCCAATGGCGAGACGCGATGATCAGCGGCGCATCGGCCTCCTTCATCGCGACCTTCACGCCATTGCCCATATCGCGGTGATAGGGCTGGATCAGATACGGCTTCAGCACACGCGCCGCCAGCAGCCCCGCCCGGTCGTCGAAGATGCGGCGGTTGCGGCTATTGGCGATGTTCCAGGCCCGCTCGCCCTTGCGCTGCGGATGACTGACCGCCTTGATATGCACCGGCAGATAGCCGTTGCGGTCCACCGCCGCACAAAAGGCGAGGCTCGGAAAAGCCGCCATTGTCCGCTCGATGATCGGGGGCAGGATCACCTCGAAGCGCGGCAGATAGGCCGTCGAGAATTGCGGCGGATCGCTTTCCGGAATACGTTTGTAGTCAGTATCGAAAAGCTGCGTGAGATTGAGCCGTCCGGCCGCCAGTTCGCCCTCGATCGCGGCGGTGATTTCGCGGGCGAAGGACTGGACCGCCTGGATGACCGGCTGGTTCTCGTGGTGGAAGGCCTCCATGACGGCCTGGACCTTGGCGATCACCTCGCCCGAGGGCTCGATGAAGCGGCAATGGGCACCGAGGCTGGAGACATTGACCACCTCGATCCGGACCTCGCCGATGCGGGCAACATCCGCCTCGCCACGCTGTCCGACGGACGGGGCCAGGCCATCCTGCGCGCGGATGAGCATGCCGCCCTCGCTGATATCGAAGGTCCGGCAGGCCAGGGTATTGCCGCCCAAACGCAGCCGGACCGGCAGGTCGATCGGGACGCGCTCATCCCGCCGGTCGGCCGCCGGCATCGTCCGCAGGATGGTGACGACGCGGCGCCCCAGTTCCTGCGCCTCGTCATAGGCCATGCCGGACAATTCGCCGGCATCCTTCGAGGTCTGCGCGGCATGGTCGGCGAGACCGGTGACCTCCTCGACGACGCCGTTGACTTCCTCGAGCGCCTTCCGCGCCAGTTGCATCCGCCCCGAGAGGTCGAGGATCGTGGTGCGCTGTTCGTTGGCGGCGCCGGCAATGGTCTCGCAGACCGGGGCGAGACCGCCGATCTCGGCACGAATCCGCTCCATGTTGCTGATGGCGTTCTGGCTGGCCTCGCGCAGGTCGTCCATCCGGTTGCGGATGGCGCTGACAGATTGCGCCGCCGCGACCGAGAGCGATTTCACCTCGCCGGCGACGACCGCGAATCCGCGGCCGGCCTCTCCGGCCCGGGCCGCCTCGATCGTGGCATTCAGGGCCAGCAGGTTGGTGCGGGTCGAGATCTCGCTGATGCTGTTGAGCATGCCACCGATTTCGGCGACAACGGCACCGAGCCGCGCCATCAGGCCGGCGGAATCATCGGCGGAAGCCAAAGTCGTCTGGGCCCGCTGCTGGACATTCGAGACCGTGGCGGTGATCTCGTCGGCGGCCTTGCCCATTTCGTCGGTGGAGGCGGCGATGCCGGAAATCTCGGCATTCACGCGGCTGCTCGAATCCAGCAACCGGGTCATGGCGTGGCGGACCGTGTCGAGGCGCTCGACGGACGCCACCGAACGGTCGCGGGCATCCTGGACCGAATGGCCGAGATTGCGGACAACGCGCAGGACGTCATCCTCGAACAGGTCAAGCGCCTCGCGCATGGCGGCTTCGGTATCGATCCCCGAAGCGGCCACGGCTTCTGTCGCCACGATTTCGGGCAAAGCGGCAGGCGGCATGTCGGAACCGGCACGTCTGAACAGGCGGGCCTTCAGGTTCTTCATCTTTGTCCCTGACTTCAAAAATAGTCACAGTTTTCTGTCTTTATCCTAGCCCAACATGCATAATGGGTCGTTAACAACACCTGCTGCGCTTGCAGGAACGCAAAGCCCGGAGGATGGCCAAAGGTCCGGGATAGTCATGGCCATTCAAAGCCGCTACAGATACCGGACTTGGAAGCACTCTGCTTCGCATCCCTCGAATTCCCGTGTTGCAATCCCAGAAAAATCTCCGCGGCATCCTGATGATGGTGCTGGCCATGGCGTGTTTCGTGCTGAACGACACGCTGGTGAAGCTGGCACGCGTCACGCTTGACGCCGGCCAGATCCTTGTCATCCGCGGCCTCTTCGCACTGATCCTGCTGATGCTCTGGCTCCGCGCCTCGGGCATGATGCGCCGCCTTGGCGATGCGGCCCACCCGAAGCTGCTGGCCCGCGGCGGGATCGAGGCGACAATCGCGATGAGCTTCATCACCGCGCTCGGCGTCATGCCTCTGGCGGACATCACCGCCATCCTGATGGCGGCGCCGCTGATCATCACCGCCCTGTCTATGGTGTTGTTCGGCGAGCGGATCGGCTGGCGGCGCTGGAGCGCCGTGGTGGTGGGCTTCGGCGGGATGCTGCTCGTGGTCCGGCCGGGCGGGACCGACATTCCGCTGCTCGCGCTGGCGCTGGCGATCTATTCGGTGCTGGGGGTCGGCCTGCGCGACCTGCTGACCCGCGGAATCCCGATGGATATCCCCAGCGTGGTCATCGCGCTGACGAGTACCGTCGGCACCCTGCTCGGCGGGCTGGTGCTGGTGATCGCGACCGGCATCTGGCGCCCGTTCGGCGTGACCGAGCTGCTCTACACGGCCGGCGCTGCCACTTTCGTCATTCTCGGCAATCTTGCGATGATCGAGGCCTGCCGGGATGTCGAATTGTCGGTCGTGTCCCCCTTCCGGTACGTGGTGATCGTCTGGGCGGTGCTGCTGGGCATCTTCGTCTTCGGTGAATGGCCGGCACCGATCGCCCTGCTCGGGATCGCGCTGATCGGGGCGAGCGGACTCTACACCCTCCACAGGGAACGGGTCCGGCACCGCGAGGAACTCCGCACACCGGCACCCGACAGGGGTTGATTTTCTCTCCGATCCCGTCAAGTTGCAGGGCCTGCAGGGGTCAGCTATCACAATTCAGCATGGCTCATATGCCGAAAGCCGGGGGCTGGGCGCGTTGTTGCGTTGCCCTCTCTGTGCCAATGCGAAACGGTCCGGTGAAATCCTGGATGGCTTCGCTGATAACGAACGCAACAGGCCGGAGAACCGGCCGGTTCTGTGCCCAAGGGGAGAGTGGCGTGGAAAACCTACTGAAAATCAGTTCGCTGATCGATACGATCAATGAGCGGATCGGCCAATTCATCAAATGGTTGATCCTTGCGGCTGTCATTGTCTCGACCGGCAATGCCATTATCCGGAAAGTCTTCAACCAGAGCTCTAATGCCTGGCTGGAGCTGCAATGGTATCTGTTCGGCGCCGTCTTCATGCTCGGCGCGGCCTATACCTTCCTGAAAAACGAGCATATCCGCATCGACATCGTGACCGGGAATTTCCGCAAGCGCACGCGCGACTGGATCGACGTGTTCGGCCATGTCTTCTTCCTGATCCCGTTCTGCTGGATCATGATCTATCATGGCTGGCCGTTCTTCATGCGCTCCTTCGAGCTGAACGAAGCCTCGATGAATGCCGGCGGCCTGACCGTCTGGCCGGCGAAGCTGCTGGTTCCGGCCGGGTTCGTGCTGCTTCTGGCGCAGGCCATTTCCGAGCTCATCAAGCGTTACGCCATCATCAAGGGCGTGATCGAGGATCCGAATGCAGCGGTCGGCCACCATGCCGCGGCGGAAGCGGAAGCTGCCCGTCTGCTGGAAGTGGCCAAGGCCGAAGCTGCGAACCGCACCTGATCCGCCCTTTTCGAGGAATTCCGATGTCCAAGCGTCTTTCCTTCTGGCTCGGCGGATCTCTGCTGAGCATCGCCCTCGCCCTTGTCTTCCTGACCGGGTTCGGGACCGAGGTCGCCCTCGCGGCGGCCGAGCGGAAGCCCGGTTTTGCGGGCTTCGTCACCTATTACATGGCGCCGATCATGTTCGCCTCGCTCGTGGCGCTGCTGCTGATGGGCTACCCGGTCGCCTTCGCGCTGGCAGCCTGCGGCCTGCTCTTCGCCGTGATCGGCATCGAGCTGGGCCTGTTCGTGCCGAACTTCCTGCAGGCCCTGCCGGAACGCGTCTATGGCACGATGAACAACGACGTGCTGCTTGCCATTCCGTTCTTTACCTTCATGGGGCTGATCCTCGAACGGTCGGGCATGGCGGAAGACCTGCTCGACACGATCGGCCAGCTTTTCGGGCCGATCCGCGGTGGCCTCGCCTACGCGGTCATCTTCGTCGGCGCGCTGCTCGCCGCCACCACGGGCGTGGTCGCGGCCTCGGTCATCTCGATGGGGCTGATCTCGCTGCCGATCATGCTGCGCTACGGCTATGACCGCCGCGTCGCCTCGGGCGTCATCGCCGCCTCGGGCACGCTGGCGCAGATCATCCCGCCCTCGCTCGTCCTGATCGTCATGGCCGACCAGCTCGGCCGTTCGGTGGGCGACATGTATGAAGGCGCCTTCATCCCGGGCATGGTGCTCTCGGCCCTCTATGCCGGCTATATCTTCCTCGTCTCGATCATCCGGCCGTCTTATGTGCCGGCCCTGCCGAAGGAAGCCCGCACCCTCGGAGGCGGCGTCGGCTCGCTGATCGTCTGCCTCGTGATCGCCGTTGCGCTCACCTATTTCCTGAAGGACCGCTTTGTCGGCCATGTGCAGCCGGGCTCGGAAATGATCCTTGCGGCCTTCGCGGCGATGATTGTCGTGTATGTCCTGGCGCTCATTCACAAGTTCATGGGCCTGAAGATCATTTCCCGCCTTTCGCAGGAAGTGATCATGGTGCTGATGCCGCCGCTGGGCCTGATCTTCCTTGTGCTGGGGACGATCTTCATCGGTCTCGCCACACCGACGGAAGGCGGCGCCATGGGCGCCACCGGCGCGATACTGATCGCGCTGGCCAAGCGCCGCCTGACGACCAACCTTGTCTCGCAGGCGCTCGATTCCACGGCCAAGCTCTCGGCCTTCGTGGTCTTCATCCTGGTCGGTGCGCGCGTCTTCTCGCTCACCTTCTACGGCGTGAACGGCCATGTCTGGGTGGAAGAGCTGCTGGTCTCGCTGCCGGGCGGCCAGACGGGCTTCCTGATCGTCGTCAACATCATGGTCTTCCTGCTGGCCTTCTTCCTCGACTTCTTCGAGCTGGCCTTCATCGTCGTGCCGCTGCTCGGCCCGGCGGCAGAGCGGCTGGGGATCGACCTGATCTGGTTCGGGGTCATCCTCGGGGTGAACATGCAGACCAGCTTCATGCACCCGCCCTTCGGCTTCGCGCTGTTCTACCTGCGGTCGGTGGCGCCGAAAGTCGCCTATATCGACAAGGTGACCGGCAAGGAGACCGAGCCAGTCACGACCGGCCAGATCTACTGGGGTGCCGTGCCGTTCGTGGTCATCCAGTGCATCATGGTGGCGCTGGTGATCATCTTCCCGCAGATGGTCATGCATTACAAAGGCAGCCAGGTGCAGATCGATCCGGCCAAGATCGAGCAGCAGCTGAAGAACCTGACGATCCCGGGCCTCGATTCGCCGGGCGGGCTGCCGGGGCTGACCCCGCCGGGTGGAAGCGGGCTGCCGGGTCTGCCGGGCCTGACGCCGCCGGCGGGTCCGCCGCCGGGCCTCGAGCCGCCGAAGCCGCAATAAGCGGTTCTCGCCAACGATCAGGAAAGCCGGGCCTCGCGCCCGGCTTTTTCGTTGGGAGAGCCGGCCCATGCTGCCGGCCGGAGGCCGGATCAGACCGGGATATCGAAATGCAGCACATCCTCGCGGCGGCCCAGGCGGGCATAGAGCGCAATGGCGGGCTCATCCTCGAGATCCGCCTGCACGAAGATGACATGGGCGCCGGCCGCCCGCGCGATCGGCTTCAGCGCCTCGATCAGACCGGTGGCGATGCCCTGCCGGCGAGCGGCCTCGGCGACCCCGAGATCGTAGAGATAGGCCTCGCTGCGCTCCTGCTCGAATTTCCGGAGAATGTAGCCGGCCAGTGCGCCGACCACGGCGCCGCCCTGTTCCGCCACGAGGGCCACGAAATCCGGGCTGGCGAGCAGGCTTTCGCGCCAGGCGGCACCGGGGCGGCGGGAGGCATAGGAAGCAGGGTCCTCGAAGGCCGCTGCGAAGAGGTCGAGCATCGCGGTGAAGCCGGCCTCGTCCCCCGGGGCGAGGCGGCGTATGGTCCAGTCCGGCATGGCGGGTCTCTCCGTTGTGACGGCAACGTCCCAACGAAAAACGGCGGCCCGAAGGCCGCCGTTCCTGTTCCGGTTCGAAAACCCTGATCAGCCGCGAGCGCGGGCGCGGATCATGAAGTTGTCGAAGGTGTATTCGGCCACCTGCCACCAGAGATACTGGTCGCCGCGGAAGGCCATCATCTGGTCATGGACCTTCTTGAAGCGCGGGTTCGCGGCCGCCGTTTCGGCATAGAGCTCGTTCGCCGCCTTGAAGCAGGCTTCGAGAACGTCCTGCGAGAACGGGCGGAGCTGGGTGCCGGCCGCCACGAGCTGCTTCAGCGCGCCCGGGTTGCGGGCATCGTACTTGGCCATCATGTCGGTATTGGCCTGGTGGGCGGCCGCCTCGAGGATCGCCTTGTAGCCCTTCGGCAGGCCATCCCACTTCGCCTTGTTGATGAAGAAGTGCAGCGCAGCGCCACCTTCCCACCAGCCCGGATAGTAGTAGAACGGCGCGACCTTGTTGAAGCCGAGCTTCTGGTCATCATAGGGGCCGACCCATTCCGCGCCATCGATCGTGCCCTTTTCGAGGGCCGGGTAGATGTCGCCGCCGGCGATCTGCTGCGGGACGGCGCCGAGCTTCTGCAGCACGCGGCCGGCAAAGCCGCCGATGCGCATCTTCAGGCCGTTGATATCGGCAACCGTCTTGATTTCCTTGCGGAACCAGCCGCCCATCTGGGTGCCGGTATTGCCGCCGAGGAGGGCGTGGATCTGGTAGCCGGCATAGAACTCGTTCATGAGGTCCATCCCGCCGCCATGCATGAACCAGGCATCCTGCTGGCGGGCGTTCAGGCCGAACGGAACGGCCGTGCCGAAGGCGAAGGTCGGATCCTTGCCGACATAGTAATACGAGGCGGTGTGGCAGACCTCGACCGTGCCGTTGGTGACGGCGTCCTGCGCCTGCAGGCCCGGAACGATTTCACCGGCCGCGAAGACCTGGATCTGGAACTTGTTGTCGGTCATTTCCGCGACAGCCTTCGAGAAGGTGTCGGAGGCGCCATAGATCGTGTCGAGCGACTTCGGGAAGCTCGAGGTCAGGCGCCATTTCACTTCCGGTGCGCTCTGCGCGATGGCCGGCGCGGCAATCGCAGCGGTCCCGAGCCCGGCCCCCGCAGCAGTCAAAAACTGACGACGCTTCATGCGTTTTCTCCCTCTTTCAACGCGTGCTTTCCACGAACGGGACAGTCCCTACCCTTGGAAACGCCGGGGAAGTTGTAGGGAACATCCAATCTTTCGCAACCTTTTTCATGCCCCCCCGACCCGGAGGTGCCCGGCGTTTTCAGTATGAGTATTATGTGATTTCCGCATATGTGCAATGCACATGGCGCGGATCAGGCATCAAAAACAATCCGGGGCGCCGGCCTCTGCGTTGCTCCGCCCTCGAGGATGCCCCAGACCTTCGCGGCGATCCCGCGATAGGCGACGGCATGGGGGCTGTCGGGCTCGGAAACAACGACCGGCGTGCCGGCATCGGATTTCTCGCGGATCGACATGGTGAGCGGGATCTCGCCGAGGAAGGGCACGCCCTGGCGCTCCGCCTCGGCGCGGGCGCCACCATTGCCGAAAATGTCGTAGCGCTTGCCGGTATCGGGCGCGATGAAATAGCTCATATTCTCGACGATGCCGAGGATCGGCACCTCGACCTTGCGGAACATCGCCACACCGCGGCGGGCATCGATCAGCGCGAGATCCTGCGGCGTCGAGACGATGACGGCGCCGGCCAGCGGCACATTCTGCGCCATGGTCAGCTGGGCATCGCCGGTGCCGGGCGGCATGTCGACCACCAGGATGTCGAGCTCGCCCCAGTCAACCTCGCGCAGCATCTGCTGGATCGCCGAGATGACCATCGGGCCGCGCCAGATCATCGCCGCTTCCTCATCCACCAGGAAGCCGATCGACATGACCTTGATGCCATAGCCCTGCATCGGGTTGAGCGTGCGGCCTTCCTTCAGCGTCGGCCGGCCATGGATGGCGAAGAGTTTCGGCATCGAGGGGCCATAGATATCCGCATCCAGGACGCCGACACGCAGGCCCTGGGCCGCGAAACCGAGCGCCAGGTTGCAGGCCGTGGTCGACTTGCCGACACCGCCCTTGCCCGAGGCGACCGCGATGATGTGGCGGATTCCGGCCACCTGCACCTTGGCCTGGCTGCCCGGACCGGGCTGGGCAGGCTTGGCGGGTGCGGCCGATGCTGCCGGTTTCGCCGCGGCCTCGGCGGTCAGCGTCACAAGCGCGGAGGTGATGCCCGGCACGGCGCGGGCTGCTTCCTCGGCGGCCTTCCGCAGCGGCTCGGCCCCGGCCACCTGTGCGGCGGGGACGGTGATGGAGAAATAGGCCTTGCCCTGATGGATGACGATTTCCGAGAGCGCGCCGGATTCCGCCAGCGAGCCGCGGCCGTCCGGCATCGTCACCCCTGCCAAAGCCCGCCGGACCTGTTCCTTGTCTGCCATCGTTCCTGCCTCGTGCCTGCCGTCCGCGCGTCTACGGCGGACGAGCGCAGATAGGGCGCGGGGGTGGGATTGGTCAATCAGCATGCATGCGGAACGCGCAGCGGGCATTCCGCTCGCGCGGGAGGCGCAAAGCTGCGGGATCATGGAAAATGGGCGTCTGCCGCGACAAAAATAGTGGGACGGGGACATTGCCAAATGCCCTGAACTTATCTCACTCTAGCCAAGGGCCGCCAGAAGGCGGGGTTCAAAGCCGTTGCACACGGGGCTGTGCAATCCAGCAGGGAGAGAGAAAATGAAGTTGCTGCGTGTGCTCGTGACGTCTGCCGTTGTCGCCATTTCCGGTGCGGCCATGGCGCAGACGAAGGAATGGAAGGAAATCCGCATCGGCACCGAGGGCGCCTACCCGCCCTACAACAATCTCAACGCGAAGAAGGAACTCGAGGGTTTCGAGATCGACTACATGAACGATCTCTGCGCGAAGATGAAGGTGAAGTGCACCTGGGTCGTCCAGGACTGGGATGGCATCATCCCGGCGCTGCTGTCGAACAAGTATGATGTCATCGTCGCCGGCATGAATGCCACGCCGGAGCGCCAGAAGCGCGTCGATTTCACGGATGTCTATACCTCGACGCCGATCGCCATGGCGGGTGCGAAGTCGATCACCTCGACCGACATCTCGCCGAACGCGCTGAAGGGCAAGAATATCGGTGCGCAGGGCTCGACGATCCACATGAATTACCTCGAGGCGTATTACAAGCAGTCGACGGCCCGCCCCTATCCGACCCAGGAAGAGGCCAATCTCGACCTGCTGAACGGCCGTCTTGACTATATCGTCGCCGATCTCGAGGCGCTCGAGACCTTCGTGAAGGGCAAGGGCAAGGATTGCTGCAAGATCATCGCCGAGGTGAAGCGCGATGCGGCCATCCATGGCCCGGGCGTCGGCATGGCGATGCGCAAGGGCGAGAAGGAACTCGCCGCGATGCTGAACAAGGCGATCGCCGATTCCAAGGCCGATGGCAGCCTCGATAAGCACGCGATGAAGTGGCTGGGCAAGAAGGCCATCCAGTAAGCAACGGCGTTCCGGCGGCACGGGTTCCCGTGTCGCCGGCCCCATTTGATCATGCAATATTATCTCGATCTTCTTTCATTCGGACCGGAAGGCTGGGGCGATGAATTGCTCGCCGGGGCGCTGGTCACCATTTCGATCGCGTTGGCGACCCTGCCCTTCGGTCTGGCGCTCGGCCTCGCCATCGCCGTGGCGAAGCGCTCGCGCTCCTGGTCCTTGCGCACCTTCGCGACGCTCTACACCACGATCTTCCGGGGCGTTCCCGAACTCCTCACACTCTACATCATCTATTTCGGGGTGCAGGTGCTGGCGCAGCGCCTCTGGAGCGCGATGGGCCTTTCCGGCAATTTCGACATGTCGCCCTTCCTTGCCGGCATGGTGGCACTCGGCGTCGTGCTGGCGGCGTTCTCGGCCGAGGTCTGGCTCGGGGCGCTGAACGCGATCCAGAAGGGCCAGCGCGAGGCGGCAGCCGCGCTCGGGCTGACGAAATGGCAGGCGTTCCGGCTCGTGGTCTTCCCCCAGTTGATGCGCGTCGCCCTGCCCGGCCTCGGCAATAACTGGATGGTGCTGCTGAAAGAGACCTCGCTGGTCTCGGTCATCACGCTCCAGGACACGATGTTCATCGCCACCCGGGCCAATGTCGCGACGAAGGAGCCGTTCCTCTTCTTCGGCGCCGCGGCGTTGATCTATCTCTTCTTCTCGATCATCTCGACCTGGGGCTTTGACCGGCTCGAGGACCGGGCCAATCGCGGCCATGCCCGCGCGGGAGCCTCGCGATGACCTGGTGCGAATATCCCGGCGCATGGATGGGCCTCGAGGTCTTCCAGAACTACGGGTGCCGGATGGCCAGCGGCCTCGGGCTCACCTTGCAGCTCGTGGCGATCTCGTTCGGACTCGGGATTGCCATCGGGCTCACCCTCGCCGTGCTGCGCCTGCGCGGGCCGAAGCCCGTCCGGATGATCCTGCACGGCTACATGACCTTCTTCCGTGGCACACCGCTGCTGGTGCAACTGTTCCTGATCTATTACGGGCTCGGCTCGTTCCGGCCGTTCTGGCAGGAGGTGGGTCTGTGGTGGTTTTTCCGCGATCCGCTTTATTGCTGCCTGCTGGCCTTCACCATCAACACTGCCGCCTATCAGGCCGAGATCTTCCGGGGGGCGCTGCAATCGCTTCCCTATGGCCAGGCGGAAGCGGCGCGGGCACTCGGCATGCGGCCTTTCGCGATTTTCCTCAAGGTGGAGATGCCGCAGGCCATGATCGTGGCGCTTCGCCCGCTCGGCAACGAGCTGATCGTGATGATCAAGGCGAGCGCCCTTGCCTCGCTGGTCACCCTGTTCGATCTGATGGGGGCGACCCGGCTGGCCTTCGCGCGAAGTTTCGACCTCTCCATTTACCTTGTGGCGGCACTGATCTATCTCGCATTGGTGGAGATCATCCGGCGCGTCTGGGATGGTCTGGAAACGCGGCTCACCCGGCATCTGGCCCTGCGGTGAGACCGCCGGGCATCGGCCTCGCGGCCGAACGGGAGATCAGAAATGGCGGAAGTGGCTTTCCTCGGGCTGGGCGTGATGGGCGCGCCAATGGCGGGGCATCTCAAGAACAAGGGCGGCCATGCCGTCACGGTCTATAACCGCACCTTCGCGAAAGCCGAGGCCTGGGTCGCCAAGCAGGGCGGCGCCGCCGCGAAGACGCCGAAGGAAGCTGCGGCCGGCAAGGATTTCGTGTTCGCCTGCGTGGGCAATGACGATGATCTCCGCGCCGTGACGATCGGTCCCGACGGTGCCTTCCAGGCGATGAAGCCGGGTTCGATTTTCGTCGACAACACCACGGCCTCGGCCGAAGTCGCCCGCGAATTGCACGCAGCGGCGAAGGCGCGCGGCATTGCCTTCATCGACGCCCCGGTTTCCGGTGGGCAGGCCGGCGCCGAAAATGGCGTTCTGACCGTCATGTGCGGCGGCGATGCCGAGCCCTTCGCCAAGGCCGAACCGGTGATCATGGCCTTTGCGCGCGCCTGCCGGCTGCTCGGACCGTCCGGGTCCGGCCAGCTGGCCAAGATGATGAACCAGATCTGCATTGCCGGGCTGGTGCAGGGCCTGTCGGAAGCGGTGCATTTCGGCAAGCGTGCCGGGCTTGATGTCGAGGCGGTGCTGGAGGTCATCTCCAAGGGCGCGGCCGGCTCGTGGCAGATGGAGAACCGCGGCAAGACCATGGTCGCCGGGAAGTTCGATTTCGGCTTCGCGGTGGACTGGATGCGCAAGGATCTCGATATCTGCCTCGCCGAGGCCCGCCGCAACGGGGCCCATCTGCCGGTGACGGCCCTGGTCGACCAGTTCTATTCCGAGGTTCAGAAGATGGGCGGAAACCGTTGGGATACGTCCAGCCTCGTTGCCCGGCTGGAGAAGTGAGGCCGTCGCCTCGCCGCTGACGCTGGATTGACGCCATAATGGACATGGGAAGGCCGGAGCGATGCTCCGGCCTTCCCTTGTTTCAGCAGGCGCCGCGAGCCCTGAGTTCAGGGGTGCATTGCCCGATGGGCGCCGGACGCGGAGCCGGGGCCGGCGGTCGGGCCGCCGGTGGCGGGGGGGGCGGTGCCGGCCGGGCCCCGGGCGGAGGGGCCGGCGCCGGCGGTGCCGGACGCGCCACGGGCGGGGGCGGCGGTGCCGGCCGGGCAACCGGCGGTGGCGGGGGCGCGACCGGTCGGGCCGCCGGCGGAGGGGCAGGCGGTACAGGTCGGGCCACAGGCGGCGGCGCGGGTGGCGGGACGGGCCTTGCCTGCGGCGGCGGGGCCGAGGGCGGCGGGGCCGCACCAGGCGGCCGCGGCACCGGCCGGAATTGCGGCGGCGGCTCTCCCGGACCCGGCCGCGGTGGCACAGGACGGAATTGCGGTGGCGGGCTCTGCGGCGGCGGCGCCCCGATCGGCCTCGGCGCCTGCGGTGCCGCCGGCGGAGTGACGGCCGGTGGGGTAGCAACCGGCGGCGGCGCGGCAGGACGAGGAACCGCACCCGGTTGCGAGGGTGGCGGTGTGCCGACAGGCCGCGGTGCCGGCGGGCTGGTTGGCCGGATTGCCCCCGGCGGCGTGCCAACGGGCGGGGATACGACCGGAGCTGTTGCTCCCGGTGGGCGAGTGCCCGGCGGAACAGCCGGCGGAGGGGTCGGGCCGCCGGTCGGCGGTGTCACAGGCCCCTGCCCGATCGGGCGCGTCGGGTTGCCGACAGGTAGGCCAACGGGTGGCGGAACGCCAACCGGGCGGGTGCCGGGGCGCGGCGGCGGCGGCAGCACCGTGCCCGGCGGCAGGACGGAAGGACGCGGCGGACGCGGCGGCGGAGCCACAGCCGGGCGGACCTCGCGCGGGCGGCGCCATTCGCGGTTGGCCCAGATCGCGGCGCCGACAACGCCGGCCCCGACAATCGCGGCGCCGATCCCCACCGAAGGCAACGTGCGGGCCTGCGGGTTGGGCGGCGGCGGCGGCAATTCGATGATCTCGACCGGCGGCGGCGGCAGGAGATGCACGGCATAGCCGGAGGGCGGCGGCAGCACGTCCCAGCGCTCCTCGATCACCACGGTTTCATAGACCTCGATCTCCTCGATATCCGGCGGCGGCAGGTCTTCGTAGATGATCTCGTCGAATTGCGGTGGCGGTACGATCGGCGCCGAGAGGCGCGTCAGGCGGGCCTGCGCCTCGACCGCATGGGCACCGCGCGGATAGCGACGGAGATAGGACCAGTAGGCCCGGTCGGTATTCGTGCGGCGGGCGCGTTGCCAGTAGAAGGCTTCGCGCCGCGTGGCGACCATGGCCCGGACGCGCCGTGCCTGCGCATGACGCGGATAGGCGCCGAGGAATTCCTCGTAGGCGGCAATCGTGTCGATCTCGACGGCGCGGGCATAGGCCTCGTCACCCGGCAATTCCCGGATCGGGCGGGCCCGCTTGGCCTCGAGCGCCACCGCGGCGGCTGGCGCGGCCGTTCCCGGGAACAGCACGACGGGCTGGCCCAGCCCGTTGATGTCCCAGGGCGTTTCCACGCCTTGGCTCAGATCGTGCGTGCGGAGGCGGATGCGCTCGAACATCGCGCCCAGATCGATTCCCGGCTCGCGCAGGACTTCGGCCAACGCCATGGCATAATGGCCGTAACTGGTGGCTGGCAGCGGCGAGACGCGGTCCGGCGCCTGGTTGTAGGCCACAAGCATGCCCTCGCGCCGTTCGCCGGCAGCGAAACCCCGCGCGCCTTCGCCGGTCAGCTGGCCATAGGGATGGGTATAGGCGGCATCGAGAATGACAACCCGGCCGGCAGCGGGGATGGCGCCGATGGTGCGGATCAGATCGTTGATCCGGATCCCCTCGAGCGCGAGATCGGCCCGCTGGCGGAGACGGGCATCGACAGGAATGAGCAGGTTCTCGCCATCATCCTGGAAGCCGATGCCGGAAACATAGACCGCGATCAGCGCATCCGGGCCGGCCGCCTGCGCCTTCTCGGTGAAATCCCGGAAGGTCGTACGGAACTCTGTCTGGTTGAGGTTGGCGGATTCGGTCAGCTCGAAGCCGGCCTGCCGGAGGCTCTGCGCCACCAGCCCGGCATCCTGCAGGGCGGTCGGATGTTTGACCTCGCCATAATCGGCAAGGCCGATGACGAGGCCGAGCCGTTTGCCTTGCGCCATCGCGCCGGCGGGCAGCACGAAGAGGGCAATTGTCAGGATGACCCTGATCCAGCCGCGATCCCGGGGGGAACGATCATTCATCGCGATCTCCTTTGCTCGGGCAGAGTCTGTGATGGCGCCTAAACCTGCGCTGAATGCACGATGGCTAAAGAAAGGCAGGTCCCTTGGGTCAGCGGCCGACCTGCGCGAGCGCCCGCAGGCGATCTGCCGGGCGGCTGGCCAGCAGGTCATCGCAGGACCAGCGCCGACCGCCATCGCCATGATCCTTGGGATTGCCCTTCTCAATCGTCGCCAGGGCATTGAGCCGGCCGGTATCCGCCACTTTCAGGGCGAGATTGTTGCCGTTGCGCTCGACCGTGAAGCAATAGGTCCGCCGGTCCTTGGCCGGCCCGTAATGATAGCAGACCTTGTCGCCATCGGTGTTCCAGCAGGCATCGACATTCAGCGTCAGCCCGTTATCGCCCAGAGCCCGGCCATCCGGAGCGTGATACTCGCTGAACGGGCCGCCGGTGACATAATGCCCGGCCACCGTGTTGCCGGTGAACAGCTCGCGGATCTGGGCGCCGGTGAGCATCTCGGACCGGGCCGGGAGGGCCAGCACGAGCATCAGCGCCAGGGCAAGGAAGGGCCGCATCGTCAGGCCTGCGCAGAGGGGCGCGCCGAGCATTCGGCATGCCAGCGGGCGAGATGGGCCAGATCAGCCGGAACGGCGATGCGGGCGGGTTTGAGAAAATCGATCGTCACGAGCGCGGTGATGTCGGCGATGGAGTATTCATCGCCCGCAAAATAGCGATGGCCGGCGAGATGGTCATTGAGCAGGCGCAAGGTTTCGAGCGCCCGGCCCCGATTCACCTCGGCCCATTGCGCGATCTGCGGCACTTCGTGGTTCGCCATGCCCGGATGGCCATGCCGGAAGGCGGCCTGGCCCTGGCTGTAGAGTTCCAGCTCGATCCGGCGGTTCCACATCTCGACGCGGGCACGCCCCAGCGCGCCGGTGCCGAAAAGCGGCCTTTCGGGCTGGATTTCCTCGAAATAGCGGCAGATCGCGACCGATTCGGTCAGGACCGTGCCATCATCGAGCTCAAGGACAGGCACCCGCTGGAACGGATTGCGCTGGGTGAACTCGGCGGATTTGTGCTCCATTTTTCCGAGATCAACCGGCACAAGCGGCACAGACATGCCCTTCTCCGCCAGAAACACCCGCACGCGCCGCGCATTCGGCACGCGCCCGCCATCGAACAAGCGCATCGATTCCTCCCTCCCGGGGATTCCTGCCTCCCGGGCCACGAATGGCAGGCAACGGACACGAGGATCGCGGCAGGGTCAAGGCCGGGGCGGCATTTCGGCGCGATGCCGGCGCCGCCAGTCCTCGGGGCGCTCGAACTCGCCGGCCCAGACGCCGCGGCCATCCCCCCGGGCAAAAGCCTCCTCCCGCGGATAGGCGCCGGCATCGACAGCATGGCCGTTACGGACGAGATCGGCCCCGACATCCTGCCCGGCCACCCGGCAGGCAACGAGGAGGCGGCCATAACGGTCCGTTTCGTGGCCGATACAGGTGACCGGCCCGCGCTGCAGCCAGCGGCGGAGCGCGAAACTCGCCTCGCGACCGCAGGGCGTGTCTTTTCCGGCGACGCGGCAGGTCTGCCGTGATTCAGGGGCGTCAAGGCCCTTCAGGCGCATCTCGCGGCCGTTCACCACCAGCGAATCCCCGTCAATGACATGGGCCGTTCCGGTGATGCTCTCCTCGCGCACGCGGCCGACCAGAGCCAGCACCACAAGCGCAAGGGCGAGAAACGCGACAGCGGGAACGATGCGGCGGGAGGACATGCCCCTCTCTAGCTGATTCCCGCCAAGGCGCGCGGGCCGGATTGCCGCAAGCGATCGGCACGATCCGGCAAGTTCGAGTCGCGCTGTCAGCCTTCGCTTAACCAATCGTCAGGCATATTCGGCCGCTGCAAACCAGATCCGAACCCATGACCGCGCATATCCCCACCGCTGCCGAGATCGAGCGGAAACAGGCGAATGCCGAACGCGCATCCCGCAACAAGCAGGGCATGCAGCGGGCGGTCAAGGACGTGCGCGAGAAGATCACCTCGGCTTCCGGCCTCAGCCGGGCCTTCGAGCTCGAACTGGCCCGGGAATTCGCACAGAACCATGTCAGCGCCAGCCTCGCGCTGATGCCCTATGCGCTGGTGATTGCCGGCACCACGCTCTCGTGGTCATCGCCGGCCCGGGCCGTTTTGTGGCTCGTGCTTGTGCTGGGCGCCCTGCTCTACCAGACGATGCTGTGCCGGCGGTTCATCGCAGCCAGCACGCCGGCGATGGATATCAAGCCCTGGATCAAGCGCCTGATCGTCGGCGAGATCGCCTTCGTCACCAGCTGGGCCTTGCTGCCCACCGTGGTCGGCATTCCCGAGACGGACGTGCTGAGGGTGTTCCTGCTGGTGGCCGTGCTGATGATCGGCGCGGTCAGCACCGTGCTGTCGCATACGCTGCCGACCGCCGTCTACGGCGCGGCGCTGCCGCTCGCCTCGGTTATCGTGCAGCTGGTGCTGGACAGCCAGCCGACCGAGCGCTGGATGATTGCCGGCCTGTGCCTCACGGCCTTGCTGCTCTTCGTGGGGCTCGCCAACCGCCTCTATGCCTCGACGCTGGACAATCTCCATGCGCGCGCGGAGAAGGACGAGCTCTTCACCGAGGTCGAGCAGGCGAACCTGCGCCTGCGCGAGGCGACACGGCAGGCGGAGGAGGCCAGCGCGGCCAAGTCGCGCTTTCTCGCCACGATGAGCCATGAACTGCGCACGCCGCTCAATGCGATCCTCGGTTTTTCCGAGGTGATGAAGGACGAGCTGTTCGGCCCGCTGGGAAACGACCAGTACAAGAGCTATGTCAAGGATATCCACCAATCCGGCGAGCATCTGCTGCAACTGATCAATGAGGTGCTGGACCTGTCGCGCATCGAGGCCGGCAAGCACGAGCTTGTCGAGGAGGCAATCGACCTTGTGGGCGTCGTCAAGGCCTGTTGCCGCATGCTGGAATTGCGGGCGACCGGCCGGGGGCTGATCCTGAAAACCGCCTTCACCGAGGGTATGCCGCGCCTCTGGGCCGACGAGCGCGCCCTCCGCCAGATCACGCTCAACCTTCTCTCGAACGCGATCAAGTTCACGCCGCAGGGCGCCGAGATCCTCGTCAAGGTGGGCTGGACTGCCAGCGGCGGACAATATCTCTCCGTGCGCGACAATGGCACCGGGATTCCCGAGGACGAGATCGAGATCGTCCTCTCCACGTTCGGGCGGGGCTCGCAGGCGATCAAGAATGCGGATCAGGGCTCCGGCCTCGGCCTGCCGATCGTCAAGAGCCTTGTGGAGTTGCATGGCGGGGCGTTCCGGCTCCGCTCGAAGCTGCGCGAAGGCACCGAGGCAACGGCCCTCTTCCCGCCCGACAGGGTCATGGCCGCCATGCCGGCCGTGCACGAGCGGCCGGGCCTGATCATCTCGCGTGTGGTGCGGGACGGACGGGCCGCCTGAGCCAGCCGCCTGAGCCAAGTGTCAGGTGCGGTCCGGCACTGCCGCTTCGGCGAATGTCGCCATGCCGGCATGGCAGGCCAGGGCAACCTTGACGATCCCCGCCGCAAGCGCCGCGCCGGAACCTTCTCCCAGCCGAAGGCCGAGATCGAGAATCGGCTCCAGCCCCAGCCGGCCGAGTACGGCGCGATGCGCGCCTTCCGCCGAGACATGGCCGGCGAGGCAATGGTCGATCGCATCCGGGCGCAGCGCGTGCAGGATGGCAGCCGCAGCCGTCGCGACGTAGCCGTCGAGGATCACCGGCACCTTCTCGACGCGGGCAGCGAGGATGGCGCCGGCCATCGCCGCGATCTCGCGGCCGCCGAGCCGGCGGAGGATCTCCAGCGGGTCATCGAGATGGCCGGCATGCGTGGCGAGCGCGGCCTCGACCGCCGCGACCTTGCGGGCATGGCCGGCCTCGTCCACGCCCGTACCAAGGCCGACCCAGCCCGCAACCGGCCCGCCATAGAGCGCGGCATAGATGGCGGCGGAGGGGGTGGTGTTGCCGATGCCCATCTCGCCGAGGCAGAGCAGGTCCGTCCCGTTGGCGATCGCCTCCATGCCGAAACCGATCGTCGCGGCGCAGGCGGCCTCCTCCATCGCGGCGGTTTCGGTGATGTCGCCGGTCGGCAGGTCGATCGCGAGATCGAAGACCTTCAGCCCGAGATCCTGCGCCTTGCAGATCTGGTTGATGGCGGCGATGCCGGCCGAGAAGCTGGCCAGCATGGCGCGGTTGACCTCGGAGGGATAGGCCGAGACGCCGCGTGCCGCGACACCATGCGATCCGGCGAAAATGGCAACGACCGGGCGGTTGACCGTCGGCCGCGCCCGGCCCTGCCAGGCCGCGACATGGGCCGTCATCGCCTCCAGCCGGCCGAGCGCGCCGCGCGGCTTGATCAGCTCGTTCTCGCGGGCCATCACCGCCGCGCGGGCGGCTTCGTCCGGGCCGGGCAGGGTTGCCACCAGCGCTCGGATATCATCAAAAGGCAGGCCGGTGGTGGACATGGCGGGCTCGCTGGCTGGACTGTCGATACGGAAACCGGCCGAGTCAGGGCTGGCCGGACATGGATGCCGGGGCTAACATGGCGGCGCTTCCTCTCGCAACCGCGAAAGACTGACCATGCCCGGCCTGAACGTCCTCGCGGGCGACCTGCTCAACGTGATGCGCTTCTATACCCGCCTGCCGCTTCCGGTCTTCCGGTTCGAGCGGGAAGCCCATTCCCTGCCTGATTTCCGGCGCGCGGCCTGGGCGATCCCGGTCACCGGCACGGTGGTCGGCGCCTGCGGCGCGCTGGCAGGCGGCCTCGCCTATCTCGCCGGCCTCTCCCCCCAGATCGCAGCGGCGATCGCACTGGCTGTCCAGGTGGCAATCACCGGTGCCTTCCACGAGGATGGCCTCGCCGATTCCTGTGACGGGCTGTTCGGCGGCACCACGCGAGAGCGGCGGCTCGAGATCATGAAAGACAGCCGGATCGGCACGTTCGGCGGCGCCGGCCTGGTCTTCGTCCTCCTCCTGCGGGTGCTGGCGCTGGCCGAGCTGTTCCGTCTGATGGGCCCGGCTGCCCTCGCCCTGCTGCCTGGCATCGCCGCCCTGTCCCGAGCGGTGGCGCTGATGCCTGTCCTGATGCTGCCGCCAGCCGGCAGCCAGGGCCTTGCTGCCAGCGTGCCCCTGCCGGACCTGCCCGCCTGGCTGCTGGCAACGGCGATCGGCGTGCTGGTCCATGCCGGTGCCTGCCTCTGGCTTGACCTGCCCCTCGGCGGGATGGTGGGCGGGCTTGTCGCCCTGCTGCTGATGCCGGCCCTTGCCGCGCTGGCCCGTCACAAGATCGGCGGCCATAATGGCGACATCCTCGGGGCCTGCCAGCAGATCGCCGAAATCGCGCTGCTGCTGACCCTGTCCTCTGCCGCCAACTGGCGCGGGCCGCTCTGACCGGGGTCTTGAAAAGCAGGCCGCGGCGGGCCACCCTTCTCTCAACGCGACCGGAAGGAGCCCCGAATGAATTCGCCCCGCATCGCCATCGCCCTGCTGGTTGGGCTCGCCATCGTGCTGGTCTTTGCCGTGCTCGGCGTGCCGAAACTCGGTGGCAGCGAGATTGCCGGGCTGGCGGCGGGGGGGCTGCTGCTGACGATGTGGGCCTCGTGGTTCATGGCCGAGATGCGCGGCAATATGGGCGAGACAATCCGCAACCTGCTGATCTGGGGCGGCATCGTGACGGTGGTGGCGATCGCCTACAGCTACAAGACGCAATTCGGGTTCTGAGGCGCCGGGCTCAGGACCGCAAGCCGGTCTCGCCGTCGATCACCATCATGGTGGCAAGCATTACCGCTACCTGCTTGCGGTTCCCGCCCTCGATGGCCCAGGCCTCGCCCTGCACGACATGGATACGCCGGCCGGCGCGGAGCACGCGGCCCTTCGCCTCGAAATGCGTCCCGAGGGCGGGAGCAAGCAGGTTGATCTTGAACTCGCTTGTCAGCACAGCCTTGTCCTCGGCCATCAATGTCAGCGCGGCATAGCCGCAGGCGCTGTCGATAATCGTGGCAATGGAGCCGGCATGGGCAAAGCCATGCTGCTGAGAGATGGCCGGCGAGAAGGGCATGCGGATCGTCACCTCCCCCGGACCGACATGCCCGAGGATGGCGCCGAGTGTCTGCATCAGCCCCTGCTTGGCGAAACTCGCCTCGATGCGGTGGAAAAGCGGATCGTCACTCATGCAGCCGCCCGCTGGGGCCGCCGCAGCAGGGCCAGCGCCTCCGCGAGGATTCCGGCCCCGGCACCGGGCTTCACCGCCTCGGTCGAGAGATGCCGCCGGAAGGCCCGCGCGCCGGGCTGGCTCTGGAACAGGCCCAGCACATGCCGTGTCACGGCATGCGGCGAAGTTCCGCCGGAGACCACCGATTCGAGATAGGGGATCAGCGCCTCGAGCGCCTCGGCCGGGCCGGATACGGGCGCGGCCTCGCCGAACAGGAGCGGATCGACGCCGAGCAGGATCGACGGGTTCTGGTAGGCCGCGCGGCCGAGCATCACGCCATCGAGGCCGGGCCCCTCATCCGAAGGCGCGAGCAACACCTCGGCGAGATCGAGGCTGGCAATGCCGCCATTGATCGCGATCGGCACGGACGGGAATTCCGCCTTGAGCCGGCGGACAATGGCATAATCGAGCGGGGGAATATCGCGGTTCTCGCGCGGGGACAGGCCTTTCAGCCAGGCCTTGCGGGCATGGACGATCAAGGCATCGGCACCTGCCGCAACGACCTGCCGGGCGAGCGTGAACAGCGCCTCTTCCGGATCCTGGTCGTCGACGCCGATCCGGCATTTCACCGTGACCGGAACAGCAACAGCCGCCTTCATCGCAGCGACGCCGTCAGCCACCAAAGCGGGTTCGCGCATCAGGCAGGCGCCGAAGCGGCCATTCTGCACCCTGTCCGACGGGCAGCCGCAATTGAGGTTGATCTCGTCATAGCCGAAATCGGCGCCGATCCGGGCGGAAGCCGCGAGATCGGCCGGGTCCGAGCCGCCGAGCTGGAGCGCGACCGGATGCTCCCCCGTCGAGAAGCCAAGCAGGCGCTGGCGGTCGCCATGCAGCACGGCGCCGGTTGTCACCATCTCGGTATAGAGCAGCGCGCGGCGCGAGAGCAGGCGATGGAAGACGCGGCAATGCCGGTCGGTCCAGTCCATCATCGGGGCGACAGAAAAGCGCCAGGGGGAAGCGGGGATATCCATCGGGAGGCTCGTCATTTTCGCGGCCATCCATATCCGAATTGCCGCGAAAAAACGACCCCTGCCTAGACGACGAGATCCGGTAGTGGCTTCACGAGGCCGGAGCCGGGGAAGATCGTCTCGCCCAGCACGACCGGCGACAGACCGAGATGGCCGGCCAGCACGCCCTTCATCACCGCACGCAAATCGGTTGTTGCCCGCAGGTCGCGGCCTTCATGGAGCTGCGGACCCCTGAGGCCCGGCCAATCGGCGAGAATGCGGCCGCCGCGCACGGCGCCGCCGACGAGGAACGCCACGGTCGCCGTGCCATGATCGGAACCTTCGGTGCCATTGATCCGGGCAGTCCGGCCGAATTCCGTGATGACAAGGATGGCCGTTTCCTTCCAGGCCTCGCCGAATTCGCGCTCGACCGCGGCAAAGGCACCATCGAGCCCGCCGAGCAGGTCAGCCAGCCGGCCGCGCACGCCACCCTGGTTGGCATGGGTATCCCAGCCATCGAAGGAGAGGACCGCGACGCGCGGCCCCTCCTCCTTCATCATCAGCCGGGCGGCCCCGGTTGCGGCGCGCGCCATCATGCCGGGATCTCCGCCGCCGGGCGGCATGGCCGCGCCGCCGCGGGCGAGATCATCGGCGGTCAGCCCGGCCTTGAGGGCGCGGGCCAGAGCCGGATCACGGTGGGTGTAGAGATCGAGCACGCGGCGGGCGAGATCGTCATTCGTCTCGGCGAGGCGTTGTGGCGCCCAACCCATGACCGGCGCTTCCCCGCGCAGGACCAGCGGCGTCGAGATGCCGACGCCGAGCGCGCCGAGTTGTGGCAGCCGCTCGCCCTTGGGCAGGGCCAGAAGGGCGCGGTTGAGCCAGCCGGTCTCGACCTTGCCGACACCGGGCAGACCTGTTTCCAGCACGTCCTGACCGTCGAAATGCGAGCGCTCGCGATAGGGCGTCGCGGCGGCATGGACGATGAGGCCTTTCTTCTCGGCATAAAGCCGCGCGAAGGTCTTCATCGAGGGGTGCAGCACAAAAAAGCCATCCAGCGGCAGGCCGGCGCTCTCACCCTCGCGGGTCAGGGCCATGCCTTCACGCAGGGCGGCATAATCCGGGTCGGCAACCGGGGCGACAGCGGAGAGCCCGTCCATCGCCCCGCGCAGGATGATGGTCAGGAAGCGGGGATCCTTCGCTCCGGCGGCCGAGGCGATTTTCGGCATATGCGCCCAGGCGAAGAAGGACAGCCCCGCCCCGAGCAGGCCCCGGCGGGAAAGCGGCATGGCTTGGCAATATCGGGCATCCATCGGGGAGCCTCCTCGTCAGCGGCGCTGGAATTCGGGTGCCATGAGCAGCAGGGCGAGCCCCTGCTGCCGGGTTTCTGCCCTGGCAATGGCCTGCCGCGTCTCCACCGACAGCGACTCGCCGAGGAGGGCTTCCGCAAGGTCGCGCGGGTCGATCCGCCCGCCGAGCGGCCGGGCGAACTGCATCGAAAACTCGAGCCGGGTCTTGATCGCCTTGGGCGCGACGAGCGCGGGCTCGTCATCGGGGAAACCATTCGGGCCGGGCGGGTTCCAGAGCGGCTGGCCCATCAGGTTCAGCGCATTGGCGAGGGCCGGAATCCGGTCCGCCGGCGCTCCGGTGGCGCGCAGGCTCGCCATAAGGAATTCATAGGGCGTGCGGATCTTGCCGGGGGGAACCCGGGTGCTGTCCGGATGCGTCAGCAACACCCGTGCGAGTGCGGCGAGATCACCATCACTCTTGAGGAACTCGGCCTCGAGCGCGCCGACAAGGGCCGGCGGCGGGCTGTCTGCCACGAAATGGCGGGCAATCTTGGTGGCGAGGAAACGGGCGGTGGAGGGGTGCCGCGCCAGGTCGCGCAGGATGGCGAGGCCCTTCTCCTTGCCCTCCTGGCCGTAGCTGCGGCCGAGCACCTGCTGCGGGCCCGGCTCGTGCCGGTTCGGGGCGAAGACAAAGGCACCGTAGCCGTCGATATTCTCCTCGAAGCCGGTGATCGACCAGCCGGTCAGGGCGCGGGCAAAGGCGGTGACATCGGCCTGGGAATAGCCCCCGCCGACGCCGAGCGTGTGCAGTTCAAGGATCTCGCGCGCGAGATTTTCATTGAGGCCGCGCTGGCGGCGCTGGCCGGCCGGGGAATTCGGCCCGATCGACTGGCGCTGGTCGAGATAATGCAGCATCGCCGGATGCGCCTCGACCGCGACGAGCAGGTCCGCGAAGCGGCCGAAGACATGCGGGCGGATCGCCTCGCGCTCATAGGGACCAGCCACGCCCTGCATGAGCTGGCCGCGCCGCAGGGCGATGCAGAAATGGTTGGACCAGAACATCACCCAGCGCTCGGCAAAGCCCGCAGGCGCGGCGAGGCCTTGGTCAATCCGGGCCTTGAGGTCGAGGTGGAGGAGATCCCGCAGGCGGACCGCTTCCGGATCGGGTGGCGGGCTGGCGGACGGGCTGGCCTGCATGCCGGCCGTAGCCATCGCGCCGGGCGCCCCGTCCCCCGTCGCGGGCCCGGACGCAGCTTGCTGCGCCACCTGACGGCGGGCCTCGCGCTCCATCCGGCGCTTGTCCTCGATCTGGGTGACGATCTGGATGCCGCGCGCCGTGGTCGGCAAGCCCTCACCCCGGATCAGGGCACGGTCAGGGCGGATCTCGTCCAGCAGGGCGGCGCGGATATCCGGGCCCAACATGTCCCGGCTCGCCGGCCCGGCGCCGAGGCCGAAGCGCTGGATGCCGATCTGGAAAAGCTTTTCCGGACGCGCCATCGCGTTGTCCTTCCACGAGAGGCGGCAAGTGCACCGCCGCTACATTAGCATGTTCTCACAGAAGCTCTTGCGGAAGCATGACCAAAACATGACCGATGGTTCATGCTTCCGGCGCCCGCGCGCGGCACACCGTCGTGCGAGGGCGGTTGACCGGCCCGATTCTTTGTCCTACATCTGTCTTATCCGGGGAGTGCCCGCCGCAGCGGGCCGAGATCGGGCTCTGTCGCCCGGAATCCTTCGAACCTGATCCGGATCATGCCGGCGGAGGAACAGGATGAACGATGACCTGACTGATCCCGATTGCTTTAACCAACCCCCTGTTTTCATTTTTGTTCTCCAATCTGGGCCCTGCCGCAGCCGGCCCGCTGCCAGCGCAGGCCCTCCGAGTTTGCCACCCCCGGGCTCCGTGCCTTGAACCACCCGCTTCCCGCCAGCGCCGGAATCAAACGGCGCCGGCTCGAATCTGTGCCCGTCCGGATCCGAATGCCACCAGTTCGGACCCTGTCGTGCGCCCTCCCACAGCCCCAGGCCCGGCCCGCCGGGTGCAGCCCAAGGGAAAATCCATGCAGATCTACATCAATGGCCGGCCCTGCCAGCCGGCCGGAGAAACCCTCGCCGAGATTGTCGAACATTTCCTCATCGAAAGGGGCGATCTTGATCCGCGCTCGCGGATGGCCATCGGCACGGCCCATAACGGCGTCTTCGTGCCGCGGGGCCAGCGGCGCCTGTGCCGGGTCGCCCCCGGTGACAGGATCGAGATCCTCGCGCCGATGCAGGGAGGCTGACATGCTGACCCTGCTGGGCGAACCCCTCGCGTCGCGGCTCTTCCTCGGAACCGCCCGCTTCCCTTCGATCGAGCTGCTGTCGAAGACGCTGATCACCGCAAGGCCGGGGATGATCACCGTCTCGGTGCGGCGCCCCACCCCCGGGCCCATCCCGGCGCGTGGCTTCGCCGACATGCTGGAGGTGCTGGCGATCCCGCTCCTGCCCAACACCGCCGGCTGCCATACGGTGCAGGAGGCAGTCACGACTGCCCGGTTGGCCCGCGAAATGTTCGGCACCGCCCGGATCAAGCTGGAAGTGATCGGCTCGCGCCGGTGGCTGGAGCCGGATGGTGTCGGGCTGGTCGACGCGGCGGGGATTCTCGTTCAGGAGGGGTTCGAGGTGTTTCCCTACATGACCGAGGATCTGGCGATCGCCGAGCGGCTGCTCCGGGCAGGCTGCCGGGTGCTGATGCCCTGGGCCGCCCCGATCGGCAGCGGGCGCGGGCTCGAGAACCCGACGGGGCTGATGCGGTTGCGCGAGGCCTTCCCCGCCATTCCGATGATCCTCGATGCCGGGCTGGGCCGGCCCTCCCATGCCGCGGCAGCCATGGAACTCGGCTTCGACGCCGTGTTGCTCAACACGGCTGTTGCAGAATCCGGTGATCCCCTGCGCATGGCGCTGGCCTTTGCCTCGGCGGTAGAAGCCGGGCGGCTTGCTTTCGAGGCGGGTCTCGTGGCACCCCGGCATGCCGCCAGGGCCTCGACGCCCGAAGAAGGAAAGGCCGCATTCGGATGATGCTCGATCCGCTCTACCCCATCATCGACCATCCGGACTGGATCAGCCGGCTTGGCCGCGCCGGTGCCCGGCTGATCCAGCTCCGCATGAAGGACCGGCCGGAAGCCGAGCTGCGTGTGGCGATCCGGGCCGCTCTGGCCATGGCGAAGCAGGCGGGAATCACGCTGGTGATCAATGATCACTGGCAGCTCGCGCTCGACGAAGGTGCCCGCTGGGTGCATCTCGGCCAGGAGGATCTTGATGGCGCGGATCTCGCCGCCCTCCGCGGCCGCGGCATCCGGATCGGCGTCTCGACCCATGACGGGCAGGAACTGACCCGGGCGCTCTCCGTGCGGCCGGATTACATCGCCCTCGGGCCGATCTTCCCGACAACGGTGAAGGCCTTGCGCTTTGCCCCGCAGGGCGTGGCCCGGATCGGCGAATGGAAGGCGGCGATCGCGGCCGCCCTGCCGGAGGGCCAGAGCGCGCCGCCGCTGGTGGCGATCGGCGGCATCACGCTCGAAACGGCCCGTGCCTGTCTTGATGCCGGGGCGGACAGTATCGCCATCATCTCGGATATCGCGAAAGCGCGTGATCCGGATGCCCGGTGCCGGGCGCTGGTCGCGGTCACGCGGCGGAGAGCTCCGGCGGCGACGGCCTGAGCATCCCCGCCGGATGGCGTCGCTACGGTTCCCGCCTCACATCCCCTTGCGGGTCGCGAAGGGGTTCTCGGCGATGATCGTATCGTTCATGTCATGCCGGATATTCCGGATATCGCGATGGCCGCACAGGGCCATGGTGACATCCAGCTCCTTGCGGATGACCTCGAGCGCCTTGGTCACCCCGGCCTCGCCGCCGGCGCCGAGCCCGTAGAGGAAGGCGCGGCCGATATAGGTGCCCTTTGCGCCGAGCGCGACCGATTTCAGCACATCCTGGCCGGAGCGGATCCCGCCATCGATATGGATCTCGACCTGGTCGCCCACGGCGTCGACGATGCGCGGCAGCATGGCGATCGAGGACAGCGCACCGTCAAGCTGCCGGCCGCCATGGTTCGAGACGATGATCGCATCCGCGCCGGTCTTCGCGGCCATCTTGGCATCCTCGGCATCGAGAATGCCCTTCAGGATCAGCTTGCCGCCCCAGCGTTCCTTGATCCAGGCCACATCCTCCCAGCTCAGGGCCGGGTCGAACTGCTCGTTGGTCCAGGAGGCGAGCTGGCTCATATCCGAGACGCCCTTGGCATGGCCGACAATATTGCCGAAGGTCCGGCGCTTCGTGCCCAGCATGCCGAAACACCAGCCCGGCTTGGTGGCCATGTTGATAATGTTCGGCAGGGTCAGGCGCGGCGGCGCCGAGAGGCCATTGCGCACATCCTTGTGGCGCTGGCCGAGGATCTGCAGGTCGAGCGTCAGCACGAGGGCCGAGCAGCCCGCCGCCTTGGCCCGGTCGATCAGCCGGCCGGCAAAATCGCGGTCGCGCATCACATAGAGCTGGAACCAGAACGGCGCTGGCGAATTGGCGGCCACATCCTCGATCGAGCAGATGCTCATCGTGGAAAGCGTGAACGGCACACCGAACTTGGCGGCGGCGCGGGCGGCGAGGATCTCGCCATCGGCATGCTGCATCCCGGTCAGGCCGGTCGGGGCGAGCGCCACCGGCATCGCGACCTTCTGGCCGACCATCTCGGATTCGAGCGTGCGGTTGCGCATGTCGACGGCCACGCGCTGGCGGAGCTTGATCTTCTGGAAATCACTCTCGTTGGCGCGGTAGGTGCCCTCGGTCCAGGCGCCGGAATCCGCGTAATCGTAGAACATGCGGGGCACGCGGCGCTGGGCGAGGCGCTTCAGATCGTCGATGCAGGTGATCGTTTCTCTCATAGGTCACTTTCCCCGGCCGTTCAGGCCTTGTCATTGCGCCGGGTCGGGACCGCCCAACCCTTTCCCGCGGCACGCTAAGGACTGGCCTGTCTCTAATCAAATGGATTCGCGCAGGAAATCCCCCCGGGCCTGCATTCGGCGTAAGGGGGGCATGCGCGGAAGGGCCATGCTTCTTTCGTCGGGTTCAGCCTTGCGGGGCGATCTTTTCCAACCGGACAACGACATCGACACCGACGATCCGGTAGCCCTCGGGCGCCTGCGGGCGGACGGCCAGCGACACCGCATCATCCGGCAGGTCCATGATCGTACCGTCGCTCTCGACCAGATAATGGTGATGATCACCGGTATTGGTGTCGTAGACGGCGCGCGTGCCGCCGGTCGGCACTTGCCGGATCAGGCCGGAATCCCGGAACTGGTTGAGCGTGTTGTAGACCGTGGCCAGCGACAGATGGCCGCGGACCCGGCTGACCTCGCCGAACAGGGCCTCGGCGGTGATATGCCGGTCCCCGCCGGCGAAGAGCAGCCAGCCAAGGATCATCCGCTGACGCGTCGGGCGGAGGCCGGCGGCGCGAAGCCGGTCGCGGATCGCCGCGACAGGGCAGCCCTTCTGCCCGGCGAGCGCCTGCATCGGCTGCGGCATTTGCGTCGCCTCGATCTCGCGGGAAAGCGACTTCGGAACGGAAAGGGGCGTCACCATGAGTCTTGCGCTTCTTTAGAACGTTTAAAAACTACATTTCTTTCATAGACTTATGTTAAATTGACCGGCGGAGTCAAATTAATTTCCGCCCGGCACCCCTCATCCCGCGCTTATTGCAAATAATTCGCAGAAGCGATTGACAGATGCAGTTCATTCGCAATAGCGTTGGACCAGAAGATCTGAAACTCGACAGAGGTTTACCCGATGCCTGATTTCGCTTCCCTCCCCTCCCGCCGCCTGATGCTGGCTGCCGGCCTTGGCATGCTGGGCGGGCTGGCCCTGCCCGCCCCCGCTCTTCGGGCGCAGGCCGCCCGGCCCGCCGGCAAGCCGCTCCGCGTGGTGACAACCTTCACCATCATCCAGGATATGGCGCAGAATGTCGCGGGCACGGCCGCGATCGTCGAATCCGTGACGCGGCCGGGGGCGGAGATCCATGATTACCAGCCGACGCCGCTCGATGTCGTGAAGGCGCAATCGGCCGATCTCGTGCTGTGGAACGGCATGAATCTCGAACGCTGGTTCGAGAAGTTCTTCGCCAATGTGAAAGAGGTGCCGAGCGCCGTGGTCACCGAGGGGATCACGCCCCTGCCGATCCGCGAGGGGCCCTATTCCGACAAACCCAACCCGCATGCCTGGATGTCACCTTCCTCCGGGCTCGCCTATGTCGAGAATATCCGCAAGGCGCTCGCCAAGGCCGATCCGCCCAATGCGGAGATCTATGCCCGCAATGCGGAGGCCTATTCTGCGCAGATCCGCGCGATCGAGGCGCCCCTGCGGACCCGGCTCGCCCGCGTGCCGGAGGCGCAGCGCTGGCTTGTGACGAGCGAGGGCGCCTTCAGCTATCTCACCCGGGATTTCGGCTTCCGCGAGGCCTATCTCTGGCCGATCAATGCCGACGAGCAGGGCACGCCACAGCAGGTGCGGCGGCTGATCGACCTTGTCCGCAAGAACAAGGTGCCGGTGGTCTTCTCGGAAAGCACTGTGTCCGACAAGCCGGCCCGGCAGGTCGCCCGCGAGACGGGTGCCCGTTACGGCGGCGTGCTCTATGTGGATTCCCTCAGCGATGCCCGCGGCCCGGTGCCGACCTACCTGAAGCTGCTGGAAACGACGGTCGAGACGATTGCAAAGGGATTTGGCACATGACGCCCCGCTCCGCTGCCTGCCGGGAGCCGGCATGAACCCGACGCGCCTTCCCGGCGACCGGCCGGCCATCACGGTGGATGGGATCTCGGTGCGCTATGCCAATGGCGTCACCGCCATCGATGATGCCAGCTTCCGGCTGGCGCCGGCCTCGATCTGCGCGCTGGTGGGGGTGAATGGCTCGGGCAAATCCACCCTGTTCAAGACGCTGATGGGCTTTCTCGCACCGGCCAAGGGGGCCGTGAGCATTGCCGGGCAGAAGGTGGCGGATGCGCTCAAGCAGGGCCTCGTCGCCTATGTGCCGCAGAGCGAGGATGTCGACTGGAATTTCCCCGTCCTGGTCGAGGATGTGGTGATGATGGGGCGCTACGGCCATATGGGCCTGCTGCGCCTCGCCTCGAAAGCGGACCGCGCGGCCGTCGATGCCGCGCTCGAGCGCGTCGGCATGTCCGCCTTGCGGAAGCGCCAGATCGGGGAACTCTCGGGCGGGCAGAAGAAGCGGGTCTTCCTCGCCCGCGCGCTGGCGCAAGGCGGGCAGATCATCCTGCTCGACGAGCCCTTCACCGGCGTCGATGCCCGCACCGAGACGGCGATCATTGACCTGCTGCGCGCCATGCGCGACGAGGGGAGGCTCATCCTCGTCTCGACGCATAATCTCGGCTCGATCCCGGATTTCTGCGACCATGTGATCCTGTTCAACCGGACGGTGATCGCCGCCGGACCGATCGAGACGACGTTTACCGAAGCCAACCTGATCCGGGCTTTCGGCGGCGTGCTGCGGCATGTGCGGATCGATGGCTCGGACCTGCATGACGATGCCGATGCGCGCCGCGTCACGGTACTGACCGATGACGAGCGGCCGCTGGTTCTCTATGGCGAGCGCGACCGCGAGAAGGTGGTTGCGCCGGATCGGCCCAAGGCATGATCGACTGGCTGCTCGAGCCTTTCGGCTACCAGTACATGGTCCGCGCGATCTGGGTCAGCGCCCTGGTCGGAGCGGTCTGTGCCTTCCTCTCCTGTTACCTCATCCTGAAAGGCTGGGCGCTGATGGGTGACGCGCTGGCCCATGCCGTGGTGCCCGGCGTGGCCGTGGCCTATCTCGCCGGCCTGCCCTATGCCGCCGGGGCCTTCACCTCCGGGCTGCTGGCGGCCCTCGCCATCGCGCTGGTGAAGAAGATCACCTTCCTGCGCGAAGACACGGTGATCGGGCTGATCTTCACCAGCTTCTTCGCCGCCGGGCTGCTGATCGTCTCGATCAACCCGACGGCGGTGAATGTGCAATCGATCATCCTCGGCAATATCCTCGCCATTGCCGACGAGGATGTCTGGCAGGTGGTGGCGATTGCCGGCGCCTCGCTCGCCCTTCTCGCTGCACGGTGGAAGGACCTGCTGCTCGCCTTTTTCGACGAGAGCCATGCCCGGTCGATCGGGCTCAATCCGGAGCGGCTCAAGCTGCTCTTCTTCGTGCTGCTCAGCGCCTGCACGGTCGCCGCCCTGCAGACGGTGGGCGCGATCCTTGTCATCGCCATGGTGGTGACGCCGGGCGCGACGGCCTATCTCCTGACCGACCGGTTCGGCCGGATGATCGGCATCGCGATGGCACTCGGGGCCGGCACCGGGGCAGGCGGGGCCTATCTCAGCTATTTCCTCGACGGGGCCACGGGCGGGTTGATCGTGCTGCTCCAGACGCTGCTCTTCCTGCTGGCCTTCGTCTTCGCGCCGAAGCATGGCCGGCTCGCTGCGCGCCGGGCAGCAAGGCTGCGGGAGGCCGCCCCGTGAACGCCCTGCTGGGTTTTGTCACGCAGCCGCTGGCGCATGATTTCATGCAGCGCGGCCTTGTCGTCGCTTTGCTGGTCGGCACGATCTGCGCGATGCTCTCCTGCTATCTCGTGCTGAAGGGCTGGTCTCTCATGGGCGATGCGGTGTCCCATGCTGTGCTGCCCGGGATCGTGCTCGCCTTCGTGGCCGGGCTGCCGCTGGCGCTCGGCGCCTTCGCGGCGGGGCTCGGCTGCGCACTCGCCACCGGCTATCTGCAGGCGCATAGCCGGGTCCGGGAGGATGCCGTGATGGGCATCGTCTTTTCCGGCCTGTTTGCGCTGGGGCTGGTCCTGTTCGTCAAGATCGAGACCGACCAGCATCTCAACCATATCCTGTTCGGCAACATGCTCGGCGTGCAGCTGCGCGACGTGGCCGAGACGGCGCTGATCGCCCTGCCAGCCATGGTCTTCCTGCTGATGCGGCGGCGCGACCTGATGCTCTATTGCTTCGATCCCGCCCATGCCCGGGCGATCGGCCTCCGGGTGGGGTTCCTGCATTACGGACTGCTTGTGCTGCTGGCCCTGACGATCGTGGCCTCGCTCAAGGCCGTCGGCATCATCCTCGTCATCGCCATGCTGATCGCCCCCGGTGCGATCGGGCTGGTTGTCACGCGGCGCTTCGGGCCAATGATGATCGTGGCGGTGCTGGCGGCAACCGGATCCTGCCTGCTCGGGACCCTGTTGTCCTTCCATCTCGATGCGGCCACGGGGCCGATGATCGTGGTGGTGCAATCGCTGCTCTTCGCATTGCTGGTGGTGATCCGTCAGGTCCGGCTCGCCCTCGCTGCGCAGTAAGGCCTGCGGCAGGGACAGCACGATTTCTGCCTTGCCTGCCTGTTATGTTATACTGTAACAAATTCTCCCGTTTCCAAGGAGGATCGACAGGATGGACATGACCGATCACCGCCTGCCCGTCACCGTGCTCTCCGGCTTTCTCGGCGCCGGCAAGACGACGTTGCTCAACCACGTCCTGAACAACCGCGAGGGCAAGCGCGTCGCCGTGATCGTCAACGACATGAGCGAGGTGAACATCGATGCCGATCTCGTCCGCGAGGGCGGCGGCCTTTCCCGCACCGAGGAGAAACTGGTCGAGATGTCGAATGGCTGCATCTGCTGCACCCTGCGCGACGATCTGCTCGCGGAAGTGCGCCGCCTCGCCAGCGAGGGCCGGTTCGACTATCTCCTGATCGAGGGGACCGGTATTGCCGAACCGCTGCCCATCGCCGCGACCTTCGATTTCCGCGACGAGCAGGGCAACTCCCTCTCCGATGTCGCGCGGCTGGATACGATGGTGACCGTGGTCGACGCGATCAACCTGACACGCGATTATGGCAGCCGCGACTTCCTGCGCGACCGGGGAGAGGTGGCGGGATCGCAGGACGAGCGGACGCTGGTCGACCTGCTGGTCGAGCAGATCGAATTTGCCGATGTCGTTGTCATCAACAAGGTGTCCGATGCGACGCCCGACCAGCGCGCGCAGGCGGAGGCCATTGTCCGGGCGCTGAACCCGGATGCGCGCGTGGTCTTCGCCGATTTCGGGCGCGTGCCACTCGAGGCGGTGCTGGAGACCGGGCTGTTCGACTACGAGAAGGCGCAGGGGCACCCGCTCTGGGCCAAGGAACTCTACGGCTTTGCCAGCCATGTGCCGGAGACGGAGGAATACAACATCTCCTCGTTCGTCTATCGTGCGCGGCGGCCGTTCCATCCGGAGAAATTCGCCGCATTCCTCGCCGCGACCTGGCCGGGCCTGATCCGGGCCAAGGGCCATTTCTGGCTCGCCACGCGGCCGGAATGGGTCGGCGAGATGAGCCTCGCCGGGGCGATCTGCCGGACGGAGGCGCTCGGCTTCTGGTGGGCGCATGTGCCGAAGGACCGCTGGCCGAAAAGCGCGGAATGGCGGCAGATCCTCAACCGCCACTGGAATTCGGTCTGGGGCGACCGCCGGCAGGAGCTGGTCTTCATCGGCCAGAATCTCGACGAGGCGGCCATGCGCACCGCACTTGATCTCTGCCTGCTCGGCGAGAGCATGCCGCTGAAATTCAACCCGGAGAAATATCGCCACCTGCCGGATCCGTTTCCGGTCTGGCGTCGGGCAGAAGCGGCATAGCCGCCATCAGCGCGCGGGTATACTCCGCCTGCGGAGCGGCAAAGAGCCGGCTGGTCGCGGCCTGCTCGACGACCTGGCCGCTCGCCATCACGATGACCTCGTCGCAGAGATAGCGGATCACGGCGAGGTCATGGCTGATCACCACCATGGACAGGCCGAATTCCAGCTTGAGGTCGAAGAGCAGGTTCAGGATCTGCGCCTGAACCGAGACATCGAGCGCGGAGACCGGCTCGTCCGCCACCAGCAGGGCCGGCTTCGTGATCAGCGCCCGGGCAATGGCGATACGCTGGCGCTGCCCGCCCGAGAACTGGTGCGGATAGCGCGCCACCATATCCGGCTGCAGGCCGACCCTTTCGAGCATGGCCGCCACGCGTCCGGCGCGTTCCCCGACCTCGAGCCAGGGTTCTGCAACGCCGAGCGGTTCGGCAATGCTCTCGCCGATGCGCATGCGCGGATCAAGAGAACCGAACGGATCCTGGAAGATCATCTGGATCAGCGGACGAACGGGGCGGATGCTCCGTTCGGGGAGGCCGGAAATCCGTTCGCCGCGGAAAAGCACCTCGCCGGAGCGCGGCTTTTCCAGCGCCACCAGCAGACGCGCGAGTGTCGACTTGCCCGAACCGGATTCGCCGACAATGCCAAGCGTCTGCCCTTCTTCCAGCCGGAACGAGACATCGCGCACCGCCTGGACACGCTGCCGGCGTTCGAACAGTCCCTGCCTCGGCAGGGGATAGGCCTGATGGAGATGGATGGCCTCGAGAACGGGGGTCATGCCGGGGCAGGCTCCGCGTGGTGGCAATGGAGCGCCGTCAACCCCGTACGCAGCGGCGGCGGCATTTCGGCACAGCGCGTATCGCCGAGGGCGCATCGCCCGGCAAAGGGGCAGCCCGGCGGCAGGCGGGAAAGATCGGGCACCTGCCCGGGAATCGGCCGGAGGCGCCCGGTATGGGCATTGCCGCGCGGGATCGCGGCCATCAGGCCCTGCGTGTAGGGATGGGACGGCCGACCGATCACATGGCGGGTTGGACCGCTTTCCATGGCGAGCCCGCCATAGAGCACGAGGGCGCGGTCTGCCATGGCATGGATCACCGAGAGATCGTGGCTGATGAAGATCATCGCCATGCCGGTCTCGTCCCGGATCTCGCGCAGCAGCGCGAGGATCTCGACCTGGAGCGAGACATCGAGCGCCGAGGTCGGCTCATCGGCGATCAGGAGGGCCGGCCGGCAGGCGATCGCCATGGCGATCATCGCCCGCTGGCGCTGCCCGCCGGAAAGCTCATGCGGGTAGGAGCGTGCCCTTCGCACCGGGTCCGGCAGGCCGACCCGCTCCATCAGCCGGATGGCCTCCTCGCGCGCAGCGCGCGGCGCCATCAGGCCATGCAGGACAAGCCCCTCCGCGATCTGCGCCCCGACGCTGAGGACCGGGTTCAGCGCGGTCATCGGCTCCTGGAAGATCATCGCCATCGCGCGGCCGCGCAGGCGGCAGAGATCGGCATCGGCAAGGCCGAGCAATTCGTGACCGTCGAGGCGGATGCTGCCCGAGGCAACAAAGCCCGGCGGCAGCAGGCCCATTAGGGCAAGCGCGGTCATGGACTTGCCCGAGCCGGATTCCCCGACAAGGCCCAGCGTCTCTCCCGGGGCAAGATCGAGCGAAAGGTTCCGGAGAACAGGCCGGCCGCGGAAGCTGACAGAGAGATCGCGCAGGACCAGCATCTCAGCGCTCCTTCATGCGCGGATCGAGCAGATCGCGCAGTCCGTCGCCGAGCAGGTTGAAGGCCAGGACGGTGATGGCAATGGCGAGCCCGGGGACCAGCGCGAGATGCGGCGCGGTGGCCAGATAGGTCTGGGCATCATTGAGCATCCGTCCCCAGGACGGGTTCGGCGGCTGGGTGCCAATGCCGAGATAGGAGAGCGAGGCCTCCGCGAGGATGGCGAAGGCGAATTGCGTCGAGCCCTGCACGATCATCAGGCCGGTGATGTTCGGCACGATATGCCGCCGCATGACCGCTCCGCGGCTGAGCCCCGCCAGCCGCGCAGCGCGGATGTAATCCAGCGCGAGGACCTGCAGCGTGGCACCGCGTGCCTGCCGCGCAAAGACGGGAATGTTGAAAATACCGATGGCCACCACGGCATTGACAAGGCCGGGCCCGAACCAGGTCAGGATCAGGATGGCTGTCAGCACGGCGGGAAAGGCGAAGACGAAATCGAGGCCGCGCATCACCGCCTCGTCGATCAGCCGACCGCGATAGAGCGCGGCGAACATGCCGAGCGCGACGCCGAAGACGAGGCCGATCCCCACGGCGACAAGCCCGACCAGCAGCGCATTCCGGGCGCCGACCAGCACCATGGAGGCAATGTCACGGCCGAACTGGTCCGTACCCAGCCAATGGTCAGCGGAAGGCGGCCGCAGCCGCGCCATGATGCGCATCGCCGTCGGGTCATGCGGGGTCCAGACCAGCGAGAGCAGGGCCGCGCCGACGACAAGCGCCATCAGCACAGCGCCGACCCCGAAGGAGGGATGCCGCCAGGCCGGGTTCATGCGCGGCCCACCCGCAGGCGCGGATCCGCAAGGCCATAGGCGAGATCGACGAGGGCATTCACGATGATCGCCGTGGCGACATAGAACAGGACGAGGCTCTTGATGAGGATCAGGTCATGCCCGCCGATGGCCTGGATCAACAGGCGGCCGAGGCCCGGCAGGGCGAAGACGTTTTCCACTACGATGGTTCCGGCGAGAAGGAAGGAGAATTGCAGGCCGAGGATCGTCAGCACCGGAATCAGAGCGTTGCGCAGCGCATGGCGGCGGATCGTCTGGCTGCGCGAGAGCCCCTTGGCGCGGGCGGTGCGGATGTAATCCTCGGACAGCGTTTCCAGCATGGTCGAGCGGGTGATCCGCGCGAGGCTCGCCGCCTGCGGCAGGGCCAGCGCGATGGCCGGCAGGAGCAGCGCGCGGAAGGCGAGCATCGGGTCGGCCGCCCAGCCCGGGAAGCCGCCGGCCGGGAACCAGCCCAACCCGATGGCGAAGACAAGGACCAGCAGGATGCCGAACCAGAAATTGGGGATGGCGAGGCCGAGCTGCGTGATCCCCATGATGATCGCATCCGCCGACCGATGGGCCTTGGCGGCCGCGAGCGTCCCCAGCGTGACACCGAAGGCCACGGCAAGGCCGAGCGCCAGCAGCGAGAGCGGCACGGTGACCGCGAGCCTCTCGGCGATCAGGCCGTCCACCGGCACGCGATAGGTGTAGGACAGGCCGAGGCGTCCGGTGAAGAAGCCGCCCAACCATTCGAGGAAGCGTGCGGCGGCCGGCCTTTCGAGACCGAGTTCGGCCCGAAGCGCTGCGACCGATTCGGGGGTGGCACTGACGCCCATCATCATGGCAGCCGGATCCCCCGGCAGGATTTCCAGCACGAGGAAGATCACCAGAGCGGCAAGAAGCAGCGTCAGGACCAGTCCGAGAAGCCGCTTGATCAGGAACAACGCCATGCCGCCAGGCCCTGTCGCAGGATCATTCCCAGCGCAGTTCGGCCAGCGGATTGGCGGGAACCGGCCAGTTCGGCCAGAGGCCGGTCAGGCCCTTCCGCGCCACGGTGATCTTCGGCAGCATGAAGAGGAAGAGGTTTGCCTGATCCTCGGTGATCTGGCGCTGGATCGTCCGGAATGCCTCAAGCCGCTCCGTTTCGCTGCGCGCGGTCTTGGTGCGGGCATAGGCCTCTTTCACCACGGGCGACTGATAGCCGAAATAGTAATTGTCCCGCGTGTAGATATTGACGTCCAGCGGCTCGACATGCGCGACGATTGTCATGTCGAAATCCTTGTTGCGGAAGACACGCTCCAGCCATTGCGGCCATTCGAGCGGCTCGATCGTGGCGCGGATCCCGATCTGCCCCAGCATCGCCGCGACAATCTCGCCACTCCGGCGGGCATAGGCCGGCGGCGGCAGGCGGAGCGTGGTCGCGAAACCATTGGGATAGCCGGCCGCCGCAAGCAGCGCCCTCGCCTTGGCGAGATCGACCGGGCGTTCGGCCGTGAGGTCGAGATAGGCGGGGTGGTTGGGCGAGAAATGGCTGCCGATCGGGGTGCCAAGCCCGGATACCGCCCCCTCGTTGACAAGGCGGCGATCCACCGCCATCGCCATGGCCTGCCGGACACGGAGATCCGAGAACGGCGCCTTGGCATTGTTGATCGCAACGATGGTCTCGCCTTCGGTCCGCCCGATGGTGACAGCAAGGCGCGGATCCGCCCGCAATTGTGCGACAGCCTCATGCGCGCCGAGATTGGTATGGGCGTCGCAATCGCCGGCCAGCAAAGCCGAGACCTGCGCCTGCGGATCGGAAATGAAGCGGAAGGTCACGGATTTCACCGCCGGCTTCGCTCCCCACCAGCTGTCATTGCGCTCCAGCAGCAGCCGGTCGCCGCGTTGCCAGCGCACGAACCGGTAAGGGCCGGTGCCGACCGGTTCGGTGGCCGCCTTGCCAACGGAGGCGGCGGAGAAGATCGTGGCATCGCCCATGGCGAGGCCTTCGAGAAAATCCGCCGTGAAGCTTTTCAGCGTGATCTCGACAAGATCCGGCGCCGGCGTCGTGATCGCGGCAATCGGCTCGAAAATCCATTTCTGGGCGTTCTTCGAATCCGGCGCCACGGCGCGCTCGAAGGAGAATTTCACATCGGCGGCGGTCACGGCGCTGCCATCATGGAATTGCGCCGGTCGGAGCCGGAATTGCCAGACGAGGCCATCGGCACTGGTGGTCCATTCCCGCGCCAGAGCCGGCACCACCTTGCCGTCGCGGTCATAGGCGACGAGCCCCTCGAAGATGTTGCCGTAGGTCACCTCGCGGATGGCCGCAGCCGCTCCGCCGGAGGGATCCAGGATCGGCGGCTCGAGCGTCTGGCACAGCGTCAGCGTATCGCGCGGCTGGGCTGCGACCGGAAGCGCGGGCAAGGCAAGCCCGAGAGCGAGGATTGCGGGTCCGGCAAGCCGGTGGATGGATATCATCATCGTCACTCCCCTGCCCTTCCGGGCCCTGATGCTCGAAACTAGGCCGGATTTCCCCGGTTGTGCAACAAACACAAGGTGGTCGCCGCCATCACCTTGGCTGAGATGACCATGTCGTCGATTCCCACCCATTCATCCGGCTGGTGGGCCAGATCGAGAATGCCCGGTCCGTAGGCGACGCAATCGCGCACCGAGCCGAAGCGCGTGATGTGCTTCTGGTCATAGGTGCCGGGCGAGGCCACATGCTCCGCCGGGCGGCCGAACAGGGTTTCGATCCAGTGATCGAGTTGCCGTACCAGCGGCGCATCCGGCTCGGTCATCGTCGGGGCGAAGGTCATGATCTCGCGCACCGAATAATCAAGGCCGGCCTCGCGCGATTTGGCCCGGTCGAGCAGCGCGACAATCTCGGCGCGGACCTGGTCGAGATCCTCCTCGATCAGATAGCGGCGGTCGATGACGAGGCGGCAGCGATCCGCCACGACCGGCGCCGGCAGGCCATGGAAGGGTTCGGGCTGGCCGCCATGGATGGAATTGAGATTCAGCGTCGCCTGCCGCGCCCCTTTCGGCACGCAGGGCATCCGGGTGACACGGGCGCCGAGGGCCGGCAGCAATTCCTCCTCCAGCAGGCGCAGGAAATGGCCCATGCCGCGGATGGCCGACACGCCGAGAAAGGGCATGGCGCCATGGCCGATCTGGCCGCGCATCTCGATCTCGGCCCACCAGACGCCGCGATGGCCGAGGCAGACGCGGTCCGGGTTCAGCGGCTCGGGAATGATGACATGATCGACGCGGCTGCGGTCGAACAGGCCGCGCCTGGCGAGGATGCCGACACCGCCGAAGCCGCCGGATTCCTCGTCCACCGTGCCGGAGAACTCGATTGCGCCGCGGGTCAGGGCGCCTTCCGCGAGGATCGCCTCGATGGCGATCATCGCAGCCGCGATGCCACCCTTCATGTCGCAGGCGCCGCGGCCATAAACCCGCCCGTCGCGCACCAGCCCTTCGAAGGGCGGCACCGTCCAGCCGAGGCCGGGCTCGACCACATCGATATGGCCGTTGAAATGAAGGCACGGCCCCGCTTCCGGCGCCTCGATCCGGCCGATCACGTTCATCCGGGGGTGAAGGTCGGTATCGTCCGGCTCGCCCTCGCCCCGGAAGTAGGATACCGCCGCGCCCCGGGCCGAAAGCCAGGCGCCGATATCACGAGCGCAGGCCTCATAGGCATCGCCGGGCGGGTTGATGGTCGGGAAGCGGATCAACCGCTGCGTCAGGGCGACGAGATCGTCGCACAGGGCATCGATCCGCTGGAAAATTCGGGCAATCTGTTCCGGCGGCACCGGCCGGCCCGGGTTTTCCGGCATCCGAAGAGGCTCCCTCGCTGCCTGCAGAATACTGCCCGCCGAGCGAAGCTCAACCCCCTTCCGGTGCAGATCGCCTCAGGTGACCACGCCGTAGAGGAAGCGCAGGCTCACCAGCAGCAGAAACACGCCGAACGCGATCTCCAGCCGGCGTTTCGGCATGGAATGGGCGAGCCGCGCGCCATAGGGCGCCACGAAGGTGGAGGTCGGCGCGATCAGGGCAAAACCGAGGATCGAGACGAAGCCCAGGGATAGCGGCGGCAATTCGGACAGATGCGGCCAGCCCGCCCAGATATAGGCCAGCGCGCCGGGAATGGAGATCAAAACCCCGAGTCCCGACGAGGTGGCCACGGCATTGTGGATCGCCTTGCCGTGCAAGGCGAGAATCATGTTGGAGATCGCGCCGCCGCCGATGCCCATCAGCGAGGAGGCGAGGCCGATCAGCACGCCATAGGCGCGCATGCCGAGCGGGCCGGGCAGGTCCGGCGCGATACGCCAGTCATCGCGGCCCGAGAGCAGCTTGATCGCGTTGGCGCCGGCCACCGCGACGAAGACGAGCTTCAGCACCAGGGCCGGGGCATAGGCCGCGATCACGCCGCCGGCCAGGACCGAGATCACCACGGGCACGGCCCAGAGCCGCAGGACCTCCATCAGCACCTTGCCCTTGCCGTAATGCGTCCGGAAAGACTGGATGGAGGTCGGAATGATGATGGCCAGCGAAGTGCCGACGCAAAGATGCATCCGCACTGATTCCGGCACGTTGAGCAGCCCGAAGATCTGGTAAAGGACGGGCACGATGACGGCGCCGCCACCGACGCCGAACATGCCGGCCAGCAGGCCGGTCAGCAGGCCGGCTGCCAGGAGGGCGATGACCAGCGGCAAAAGATCCGAGACGGGAATGCCAAACATCGCCCTGATTTCCCCAAACACCTTCCTTCCGCCTACCGGAACGGGCGCGGCGTGGCAATTCGGATACCGCGCTATTCATTCCGTTCAGAGCAAAGGACCTTTGCTGCGTCGCACAATAAAGGAATAGCGCGTCGAGGATCGAAAAACGGCAATTTTGTGGCAAATGATGGCATTGCCGTGTCATCGCATTGCCCGGCACATTCTCTGTGAGTTCATCCCTGTCTTCGGGGTCTTGTATAAATCCCAATACGAAAACTTTACACACTCTTTTTCTCCGCATTTCAGGTCTATATGGCTTATTCATTATTGAATACAAAATTATCTTGGTCATATATTAACGCTTTACATGGCCGGCGAAAGTCATTAGCAGCGCATTTGCATCCAGCCCTGCTTGTTGCAAAACTCGCACAAGAGCCGGACGAATTCGGGGGGAAATCAATGAGTCAGGAAGCTCGCCGCCAGCAGGCGGCCCGCTCGCCACAGGACATTCTGGGAGGGATCGCGATGGTCCTGATCGGGGTGTTCGCGTTGTATCTGGTCAAGGACCTGCCGGCAGCGGGGCGCGTCGGTTTCGCCTCGGGCACGGCACCGCGAATTTTCGCCTATTGCCTGATCGGCCTCGGCCTCGCCGTTACCATCATCGGCTGGTTGAATTCGGGTCCGCGCCTCGAGGCGCTGTCGATCCGGGGGCCGGTTGCCATTCTCGGTTCTGTGCTGTTCTTCGCCTTCTCGATCCGCACGTTCGGCCTTGCCATGACCGGCATCCCGATGGTGCTCATCTCCACGGCTGCGGCGCAGGAGCGCTACCGCTGGAAGGAAGCCCTGATCTTCGCGATCGGCATTACCGCCTTCTGTGCCGTGTTGTTCCCGATCGCGCTCGGGCAACCGATTCCGCTCTGGCCGACTTTCCTGAGGTAATGCGTCCATGGATCTTCTCAGCAACCTGGCTTACGGCTTCTCGATTGCCGCGACGCCGACCAACCTGCTTCTGTGCCTGATCGGCGCCCTTGTCGGCACGCTGATCGGCGTCCTGCCGGGAATCGGCCCCATCGCCACGATCGCGATGCTGCTGCCGATCACCTACAAGCTTGACCCCACCGGCGCTCTCATCATGCTCGCCGGGATCTATTACGGCGCGCAATATGGCGGCTCGACCACGGCGATCCTCGTGAACCTGCCCGGGGAATCCTCGTCGGTTGTCACGGCACTCGACGGCCACCAGATGGCCAAGAAGGGCCGGGCCGGCACGGCGCTGGCCATCGCGGCGATCGGCTCGTTCATTGCCGGCACGTTCGGCACGATTCTCGTTGCCGCGCTCGGCAAGCCGCTGACGCAGGTGGCGCAGGCCTTCGGGCCAGCGGATTACTGCGCGCTGATGGTGCTCGGCCTTGTCTGCGCAGTCGTCCTGGCCTCGGGCTCGGTGCTCAAGGCGATCACGATGATCTTCCTCGGGCTGCTGCTGTCGACGATCGGCACCGATCTCGAGACCGGCGAGCAGCGCATGACCTTCGGCCTGCTGCCGCTGGCCGATGGCATCGAATTCGTCACGCTGGCCATGGGCGTTTTCGGTTTCGCCGAAATCCTCCGAAACCTGGAGCAGAAACAGAGCCGCGATGTCGTCGAGCAGAAGATCACCAATCTGATGCCGACCAAGGCGGATCTGAAGGAAGCGGCGCCGGCCGTGGCGCGCGGTACCCTTCTCGGCTCGGTCCTCGGCATCCTGCCGGGCGGCGGTGCGGTGCTTGCCGCGTTCGGCGCCTACACGCTGGAAAAGAAGATCTCGAAGAAGCCGCAGGAATTCGGCAAGGGCGCGATCTGCGGCGTTGCCGGCCCGGAAAGCGCCAACAATGCCGCGGCACAGACCTCGTTCATCCCGCTGCTGACGCTCGGCATCCCGCCGAATGCGGTCATGGCGATCATGGTGGGTGCGATGACGATCCATGGCATCGTGCCGGGGCCGCAGATCATGACCAAGCAGCCCGACCTGTTCTGGGGCATGATCGCGTCGATGTGGATCGGCAACCTGATGCTCGTGATCATCAACCTGCCGATGGTCGGCCTCTGGGTGCGCCTGCTTCGGGTGCCCTACCGCATGCTGTTCCCGGCCATCCTGATCTTCTGTGCCATCGGGGTCTATTCCATCAACAACCAGCCGTTCGATGTGGTGCTGACCGCCTTCTTCGGGCTTGTCGGGTACCTGCTGCTGAAGCTCGGCTTCGAGCCGGCGCCGATGCTTGTTGCCTTCGTGCTCGGCAAGATCATGGAAGAGAAGCTCCGCCAGGCGATGCTGCTGTCGCGCGGGGATCCGATGACCTTCTTCGATTTCGGGAAGCACCCGATCTCGGCGACCCTGATGATCGTGTCGATCATCCTGCTGATCGTGGCCTTGCTGCCATCGATCCGCCGCAAGCGCGACGAAGTGTTCGTCGAGTGACAGACGCCCTTGCGGCAGCCGGCAACGGCTGCGGCATCGGGCATGCTGGACAAACCGGCCCCCTGCTCCAGCTGAGGGGCCGGATGTCAAGACCAAGACTGGAACCAAGGGAGAGTGACCAGATGACCATGACCAAACGCCAAGGCCTGACCGCAGCAGCGGCTATCGGGGCGATTCTCGCGCTCGGAGCCGGTTCGGCGCAGGCGCAGTTTCCGAACAAGCCCGTCACCATGGTGGTCCCGTTCGCTGCCGGCGGTCCGACCGACGTGGTCGCGCGCATCGTCGGCGAGCACATGTCGAAGACGCTGGGCCAGCCTGTCATCATCGAGAATGTTGCCGGTGCCGGCGGCACGACGGGCATTACCCGCGTCGCGAAGTCAACGCCGGATGGCTATACGATCGCCATGGGCCATATGGGCACGCATGGTGCGGCGCCGGGCCTCTACCCGAACATCGCCTACAATCCGCAGACGGATTTCGCGCCGATCGGCCTCGCCGCAGGCACGCCGATCGTGATCGTCACCCGCAAGGACCTGCCGGTGAAGAACCTGCAGGAATTCATCGCCTGGGCGCAGAAGAACGAGAAGACGATCAACAACGCCAATGCCGGCTCGGGCTCGGTCTCGCATATCACCTGCGTGCTGCTGCACGAGATGATGAAGATCGATCCGAACCAGATCCCCTATCGCGGCACCGGCCCGGCCCTGACAGACCTCGTCTCGGGCAAGGTCGATTACATGTGTGACCAGATCGTCTCGGTCAGCAGCCAGGTGAAGGGCGATGCGATCAAGGCGCTGGCGATCGCCACGCCAGCCCGCTCGCCGTCGCTGCCGGATGTCCCGACCACCAAGGAAGCCGGGCTGCCGGCCTTCGAGGTTTCGGCCTGGAACGCCGTTTTCGCGCCGAAGGGCACGCCGGCCGACGTCGTCGCCAAGCTGAGCGACGCGCTCACCAAGGCCGTCACCGATCCGGCCACGAAGAAGAAGCTCGAGGATCTCGGCGGCGTGGTGCCGGATGCGAAGGGCGCCTCGCCGGAAGCCCTCGCGGCTCTTGTGAAGTCCGAGAATGACCGCTGGATCCCGCTGCTGAAGGCGAAGGTCAAGCAATAACAATTATTGATCGATCCATCTCAGGATTTGTCTTGAATGCCGCCGGTTTCCGGCGGCATTCTGCATTCAACGTGACCGATCCGGCGTCACCCCTCCTTCAGGCCTGCTTGCGTGCCCTCCCCTCAGTCGATGCCGATGCCGCCCGCTGTGCGGCGGGCCATCCTTGGCCTCGGGGTCAGCCAGATCATCGGCTGGGGCACGACCTATTACCTGCTGTCGCTGCTCAGCAGCGAGATCGGCGCCTCGCTCGGCCTGTCCATCGCCTGGGTTCTGGGCGGAACGTCGCTCACCCTCGGTGCCGCGGCGCTGATCGGGCCGCGGGTCGGCCGCTGGCAGGACCGGTCCGGATCGCGCGTCGTCATGGCCACCGGCACCGTGATCATGGCGGCGGGGCTCGTGGTTCTCGCCTTCTCGAAGGGTTTGGTCAGCTATTATCTCGGCTGGGCCATCATCGGCATCGGCTCCCCGATGTCGCTCTATTCCGCCGCGTTCACGGCCCTGACGCAGGTTTCCGGCGCACAGGCCCGGCGCGCCATTTCCTACCTTACCTTCATGGGCGGGCTGGCCTCGACTTCGTTCTGGCCCTTCACCGCCTGGCTGATGTCGTTTCTCGACTGGCGGACGATCATCCTGTTCTTCGCCGGGCTGAACCTCGCGATCTGCCTGCCGATCCACCTGACCCTCCTTCCCGGGCAGGCCGGCAAAGCCGCCCAAGTGCCGGCGGCCGATCCGGTGGAAGCCGGAATTCCCGCCGCAGCGTTCCCGGTCGCGTTCGCGCTGTTCGCCGCAATGCTGGCAATGAACGGCCTGATCTTCAATTCCTGGTCGCTGCTGGTCTTTCCCCTGCTGGAGGGGCTGGGCTTCGCCGCCACGGCTGCAGTGCTCGTCGGCAGCATGGTCGGCGTGTTCCAGGTTGCAGGCCGGATGGGCGAGGCGCTGCTGGCGCAGCGCTTCAGCATCATGTGGACAGCCTTTGTCTCCGCCGCCTTCCTGCCGGTCTCGTTCCTCTTCCTGATCCAGGCTCAGGGGAGCATCCCCGCCGGCCTCGCTTTCGCTGCCTTTTACGGCATCTCGAACGGGCTGATGACGATCGCACGAGGCGGGCTGACGCTTTCGATCTTCGGATCACGCGGCTATGGGGAGCGCCTGAACCGGATCACCGTCTCGCAGAATCTGGCCGGGGCCGTGGCGCCGATCCTCGGCGGATTCCTGCTCGACAGGCTGGGCGCGGAGATGCTCGTTGACCTGATGCTGGCCACGGCCGGGCTGGCCCTCGTGACCATGCTCGCCCTGCGACACCATTGCGCTAGACACGGCCTCAACTAAGCCTAGCCTGCGACACCCTGTCCTGCCGCCCTTCCGGGTTGGCGGGCCACTTTGTCTTGCAGACGTGCCGGGGGTCCCATGCGTACCGAAACGCCACCCATCATCCGCCTCACCGATTACCGCGTGCCGGATTTCCTGATCGACCATGTCGATCTTGATTTCCGGCTCCAGCCGGAGCGGACGACGGTCACCTCCCGGCTCGCCATGCGGCGGAACCCGGCCGGGCGCCCCGATGCCAGCCTTGTTCTCGACGGCGATGACCTGACCCTCACAGGCCTTGCGGTGGACGGTGCGCCGGTCCCGGCGCAGGCCTATTCCGTCACGCCGGACAGCCTGACCATCGAGGGGCTGGGCGATCGCTTCACCCTGACGGTCGAGACCGAGATCAACCCGGCGGCCAATACGAAGCTGATGGGGCTCTATCGCTCGAACGGCGTCTATTGCACGCAATGCGAGGCAGACGGGTTCCGGCGGATCTCGTATTTCCTCGACCGGCCGGATGTGATGTCGACCTGGCGTGTGCGGATGGAAGCCGAGAAAGCCGAGGCGCCACTGCTGCTCTCGAACGGCAATCCCGTCGAGACCGGCGCCGTTCCCGGCACCGGGCGGCATTTCGCCGTCTGGGACGATCCGCACAAGAAGCCCTGCTATCTCTTCGCGCTGGTGGCGGGCGATCTCGATGCCTTTACCGGCCGGCATGTCACGCCATCGGGCCGCGCGGTCACGCTCAATGTCTATGTCGAGAAGGGCAAGGCCGAGCGTGCGGCCTATGCGATGGATGCCCTGATCCGCTCGATGGTGTGGGACGAACAGGCTTTCGGCCGGGAATATGATCTCGACCTGTTCAATATCGTCGCCGTGTCCGATTTCAACATGGGCGCGATGGAGAACAAGGGCCTCAACATCTTCAACGACCGCTATATCCTGGCCTCGCCCGAGACGGCGACAGATCAGGATTACCACAATATCGAAGCGATCGTGGCGCATGAGTATTTCCATAACTGGACCGGCAACCGGATCACCTGCCGCGACTGGTTCCAGCTCTGCCTCAAGGAAGGGCTGACGGTTTTCCGGGACCAGGAATTCTCGTCCGACCAGCGCTCGCGCGCAGTGGAGCGGATTGCCAATGTGCAGACCCTGCGCGCGGCGCAGTTTGTCGAGGATGCGGGGCCGCTGGCCCATCCTGTGCGGCCGCAGACCTACAAGGAAATCAACAACTTCTATACGGCAACGGTCTATAACAAGGGCTCCGAGCTGATCCAGATGATCCGTCTGTTGATCGGGCCGGAGGCCTTCCGGGCCGGGATGGATCTCTATTTCGAGCGCCATGACGGTGAGGCGGCGGTGGTGGAGCAGTTCATCCAGTGCTTCGCCGATGTGTCGGGCCGGGATTTCGGGCCTTTCATGCGCTGGTATGATCAGGCCGGCACGCCTGTCGTCACCGTCACCAGCAACCACAATCCGGAGACCGGCCGCTACACGCTGCATTTCCGGCAGGAGACGCGGCCGACCCCCGGCCAGCCCGACAAGCATCCGCAGGTCATTCCGATCCGGCTCGGCCTGATCGGCGAGGATGGCACCGAGCTTGTGCCGGACGAACTTTTCGTGCTCGACGGCGAAACCGGCAGCCGCAGCTTCACGGGGCTGACGCAGAGACCGATCCCTTCGCTGTTCCGGGGTTTCTCGGCGCCGGTCAAGGTGGTCATCGACCGCAAGGAGGGCGATCTCCTTACCCTGGCCCGGCATGATGTCGATCCGTTCAACCGCTGGCAGGCCCTTCAGGATGCCGCGATCGATCTCCTCACGCGGTCGGTCCGGGCCATTGGCGAAGGCAAGCCGCCGCTCGAAAGCGCCCGGCTGGCCGAGGCCGTGGCAAGCCTGATCTCCGGCAGCCAGCAGGACCCGGCCTTTGCCGCCCTCGCCATCGGCCTGCCCACGGAAGGCGATCTCGCACGCGAGATTGCGACCGAGATCGACCCGGAGGCGATCGGGCTGGCCATTGACCATCTCCGCCGCGCCATGGGCCGGCTGGTGCGCGAGCCGACCTCGCGGGCCTATGACACCCTCTCGCAACCGGTTCCTTTCAGCCCGGACGGGACCAGCGCCGGCCGGCGGGCGTTGCGGGCGCAATTGCTGCGCTACCTCGTCGCGGCCGATCCGGAGGCCGGTGCGCGGATCGCTCTTGGCCAGTACGAGCAGGCCAACAACATGACGGACCGCGTCGCCGCGCTGACAGCCCTGCTGCCATGCGAGGGGCCGGAGCGTGAAACGGCGCTGGCTGCATTCGAGAAGGCCTATGGGTCGGATGCCCTCATCCTTGACATGTGGTTCGCCCTGCAGGCGCGCGTGCCGGGGCCGGGTGCGGTGGCCCGCGTCCGTGCACTCACAGGCCATCCGAAATTCACGCTCGCCAATCCGAACCGGGCGCGTTCGCTGATCGCGACTTTTGCGAATGGCAACCTGCGCGGCTTTCATGCTGCCGATGGCAGCGGCTACCAGCTGGTGGCCGAGATCATCGACGCGCTGGATGCGCGGAACCCGCAGATCGCGGCGCGCATGGCCACGGCCTTCCGGACCTGGCGCAATCTCGAGAGTGGCCGCCGGGACAAGGCAGGAGCCGCGCTGCGGAGCCTTGCCGGCAAGGCCAATCTCTCGCGCGATCTCGGCGACATTCTCGAGCGAACACTCTCATGACGCGCATCCGGCGCCATCAGCACGCCGAAGCTGCGGAGCCCGGCGGTCGCGCCTATGCTTCAGTCAAGTCTGATGTAAACAAATAAACAGGAACAAAAGCGAACATAAGAAGAATATTTAAAAAACATCTTCGTGTTTTCTGTCTGACGTCCGACCGGCAAGGGCCTGCCAGGGCCAAATGGTAAACAAATTCTTAGAAAGGCGCTTGCCAGCGCGATTCCCCGCGATTCTACTAGGGGTGATTCGGGGTGATGCGGCACATTCCCCGGCTCATCTGGGGGATGTTTCGAGGGGGCAAGCATGGTGCGATCATTCGCGGCCAGCGCTATTCGTTTGCGCGAAAAACAGGGACAGGCCACCGGCAGATCCGGCCTTTCCCCTGTGACATCAGGACCAACCCGGCTCGATCGCGCGGTGCCGATCCTGGTCCTGATCTTTCTGTCCGTCGCCGCGATCAGCATCACGCTGCAATTCACCTCCAGCCGCAATGCCCAGCTCAGGTCAAGCGAGGATGCGCTGGCGGTGGCAGCCCATTTCCTGGCGTCGGAAATGTCGCGCCAGAGCCGCGAGACCGGCGATACGATCTTCTCCCTGCCGGTCCTGCCGACCGAGATCCATGAGCCGGGCCGCCGCTTCGTCCTGCTCGACATGCTCGGCGCAATCCGCGGCGGCCATGCTGCCCCGGGCGAGATCGCCCTGCCGGTCGATGCGCTGTTCCAGGAGCCCGGCCTTTTCGCCGGGCGACTCCGCCATGGCGGCGCGTTCCGTGTGCCGCTGCATACGGGGGATCTCGCCAGTGTCTATGTTCGCCAGCCGGCAGGGTTCGGTGGGTTTGTGCTGGCCCTGCAGCCGGTGGATGACGAGCTTCGCACCTGGCGCCACCATGCCGGCGTGCTGGGTGGGATCCTGCTCAGCTTCGGTGCGGTGACCATTGCCTTCACACTCGTCTTCTACGCCCAGCGCGAACATACCGACACGGCACAGGCGCGGGCGCGGCAGCTCCGTCTGCAATTCGAGAACGCACTGGAACATGGCCATTGCGGCCTCTGGGACTGGCGGCTGGGCGACGACACACCGACGCTTTCGAATTCGATGTACCGGATGCTGGGCCTGACGAACCGTGACCTGCTCGATCGGACCGGGATCGAGGCGCGGCTCCATCCCGAGGACCATGACCTCTTCCAGCGGATCGAGGACAGCGCGCGGGCCGGCCACAGCGAATTCGACTATCTCTTCCGGATGCGGCACGAAAGCCAGGGCTGGGTGGCGCTGCGGATGCGGGCGGTGATTGACCCCGCCCCGGCGGGGCAGAGCGCCCGGCTGCTCGGCATTGTCATGGATGTCACGCAGGAGCGCCTTGCCGAGGAAGAGAGCCATCGGGCCGATGCCCGGCTGCGCGATGCGATCGAGTCCATTTCCGAGGCCTTCGTGCTCTGGGACGAGAATAACCGCCTCGTCATGTGCAACTCAAAGTATCAGTCCTTCCATGGCCTTTCGCCGGAACTCGTGCAGCGTGGCGCTGGGTACAAGACCCTGATGGCGGCAGCATCCGAGCCGAGGGTCCTGATCGAGATCGACCGCGGCACCGAACCGGAAACCGGAACCCGTGCCTACGAGGCCCAGTTCCAGGATGGCCGCTGGCTGCTGATCAGTGAACGGCACACAAAGGATGGCGGCTATGTTTCCGTCGGGACCGATATCACTGCGCGCAAGCTCCAGGAGGAACGGCTGATGGAAAACGAGCGCCAGCTCCGCATCACCGTGACCGATCTCGGCAATTCCCGCGAGGCGTTCCGCAAGCAGGCAGCGCAACTGGCGGAGCTGGCCGACCGCTATCTCGAGCAGAAGGCCGAGGCCATCAGCGCCAACCGGATCAAGGCCGAGTTCCTCGCCAACATGAACCACGAAATCCGGACCCCGCTGAACCACATTATCGGCTTTGCCGAGATGATCGAGGGCGAGGTGTTCGGTCCCTGCGGCTCCGACCGTTATCTCGAATATGCCCGTGATATCCGGCTGAGCGGCATCACCCTGCTTTCGCTGATCTCCGATATCCTCGACATGGCCCGGATCGAGGCCGGCCGCGTGGCGCTGGACCGGTCCGCCACGCCGCTCGGCGCCCTGCTTGCCCGGGCGGCGGATGATGTCCGCGATGCTGCCGAGGCCAAGAACATCACAATCGAGATCGAACCCGAGCTCGAGGACAAGGCCGGCCAACGGCTGATCCATGTCGATGCGACCGCCATATCCCAGGCCCTCGCCCATCTCCTGCGGAACGGTATCCGGCTTTCACCGCTTGGCGGCCGGGTTTCCGTCCGGGCGCGGATGGCCGGCGACCATATCAACCTGTTCGTCGCGGATTCCGGCGGCGGGCTCTCCCCGGGCGATCTGGGGACGATGGGCGACCCGTTCGGCCATATCGACGGGATGCTCCATGATGGCTGCAAGGGCTCCGGTCTCGGCGTGGCGATCGCGCGGTCGCTGGTGGAACTGCATGGCGGGACGATGCGCCTGCGCTCGGCACCGCAGATCGGTTCGCTGGTGTTGATCCATCTGCCGGTCTCGCTTGAACCGGTGCAGCTCTCGCTCCCGATGAGTGCCGCCGGCGCCTGAGCCCTTCAGCTGCCCGGCTTCACCTTGCCGATCAGGCGCTCGAAGATCTGGCGGGTCTGCTTCTGGAGATCGACCAGCTCGGCGGCGAGATAGGCGAAATCCGGCTTGTCCAGCAACGCGGCAAGCCGTCGTTTGAAGACCGGGCTGGCCTCGGCCTCGTCGAACGGGCCGGAAATGCACAGCCGGGTCGCCTGGGTGAGAGCCGATTGCAGTTGCCAGGACGCCATCAGCGTTTCGGCATCGGCAGCCGCCAGCAGGCCTGCCTCGCCGGCCGCCTGCAAGGCGCCGAGCGTGCCCCCCTCCAGCAAGGCGGGATGTCGCGTGGCATGGATCAGGACCATCGCCTGGGCGATGAATTCGCAATCAACAAGCCCGCCCGGCCAGTCCTTGACGTCGAACCGGTTGCGACCGGGCTTTTCCTGCGCCATCAGCCCGCGCATGGCGGCGACATCGGCCAGCACGGCCCTCGCTTCGCGCGGGGCGGCGAGGATGGCCTGGGCCTCTTCTCGCCAGCGCCGACCCAACCCGGAATCGCCGGCCATCGGCCGGGCGCGGGAGAGCGCCATGCGTTCCCAGGTCTCGGCCTCGTTCAGCTGGTACTCGCGGAACCCGTTGAGCGACGTCGCCACGGTTCCCTTGCGGCCGGAAGGCCTCAGGCGGAGATCGATCTCGTAGAGCGTGCCTGTCCGCATCTGGACCGACAGCGCAGAGACGAGCCTTTGCGTCAGCCGGGCGAAATACTCCGCCGGCATCAGCGACCGGGTGCCGTCCGAGACCGCATCCGGCGGCGCATCGTAGATCACCACAAGGTCGAGATCGGAATTGGCGGTCATTTCCCGCGAACCGGCCTTGCCATAGGCGACGAGGATCATCTCGGCGCCGGCGATCACGCCATGCGCCTTGGCGAATTCCGCCCGGACGCGCCTGAGCACCACATCGACAAAGATCCCGGCGATCGCCGTATGGGCATGGCCGGCCTCGGCCAGTGGCAACACGCGCGAGAAGACCCGTGTTCCCAACAGGAAGCGCTCGGCGCGGGCCAGTTCGCGGGCGCGCTCGAGGAAGAGCTCCATGTCGGTTTCCCGCTCGAGGCGCGGAGCGATGCGGCTGCGGGCGGCCTCGATGGTCAGGCCGTGCAGGAATTCCGGATCGACCAGAACGTCGAGCACATGCGGCGACTGCGCGACAATCTCCGACAGGCGGGGCGCGGAGCCGAGAATCTCGGCGAAAAGCCGGCGCAGATCAGCATTGTTCTTGAGGATCGAGAACAGTTCGACCACGGCGGGCATGCGCTGGAGCGCGTTGTCGAAGGCGAGCAGCGCGCCATCCGGGTCCGACGAGTTGCCGAAGGCCTCGAGCAGGCCGGGGACCAGCTCCGTCACGATCTCTCGCGCGCGCGGCGTGGTGATGGCCGGACGACGGCCGAAATGCCAGCCGCGCACGGTCTCGGCCACCATGTCCGGCCGCTGGAAGCCGAGGCGGCGCAGGGTGTTCAGCGTTTCCGGATCATCCTCGACCCCGGTGAAGACGAGGCTGCCCGCTTCGGAGGCCAGCCCCGGCACCGCCTCGAAGAGGCGGGCGTAGTGGCGTTCGACAATCCGCATCTGGCGGATCAGCGCCTTGTCGAGTTCGCCGCGCGTGAAGCCGGCGAGACGCGCGAGGCTGGCGAGTTCATCGTCGCTGCGCGGCAGCTTCTGCGTCTGCTCGTCATTGACCATCTGCACGCGATGCTCGAGATCGCGCAGGAAGCGATAGGCCATGGCGAGTTCGTCGGCCGCTTCCGGCGTCACCCATCCCTCGCGCGCCAGTTCCTGCAGCATGTCGAGGGTGCGGGGGCCGCGCAGGGTGGGCCGGCGACCGCCATAGACAAGCTGCTGCGTCTGGACGAAAAACTCGATCTCGCGGATGCCGCCGCGGCCGACCTTGAGATCGTGCCCCGGCACGGTGATCTGATCATGGCCGCGCACGGCATAGATCTGCCGCTTCATCGCGTGGATATCGGCGATGGCGGCATAATCGAAGTATTTCCGCCAGATGAAGGGCTCGAGTTCCTTCAGGAAGGCGCGGCCGGCCTCGATATCGCCGGCAATCGGCCGCGCCTTGATATTGGCCGCGCGTTCCCAGTTCTGGCCGACGCTCTCGTAATAGCCGAGCGCGGCATGGACCGGCATGGCAATGGGCGTCAGCCCGGGATCGGGCCGGAGGCGGAGATCGACGCGCTGGACATAGCCATCGCCGGTGCGCTCGTTGAGCAGCCGGACGATGCCCTTGACCAGCTGGATCGCAAGGGCCTGCGGATCGGCGGCCGAGGCGATTCCCGGGGCATCGGGCTCGTAGAAGATCGTCAGGTCGATATCCGAGGAATAGTTCAGTTCCCGCGCGCCATGCTTGCCGAGGGCCAGCACGAAGAGGCCGAACTCCTTTTCCGGCCGATCCGGATCGACCGGCGTGAAACGGCGCGCGGCCATGGCTTCGCGCAGGCCAAAACGCAGGGCGGCCTGGACGCTCGCATCGGCGAAATCGGACAGGGCTTCTGTCACGCCCACCGTGTCGATCACGCCGCCAAGATCGGCCATCGCGATCAGCAGGGCCGCCCGGGCCTTGGCCTGCCGCAGGCGGCGCATCGAAACGGATGCTTCGCCCTCCTCGCCTGCAGCGAGGGTTTCGGCAAGAATCCCGGCGAGTGATTCCGAAAACGGCGCCTCCAGCAGCAGCGGCACCCATGCCGGCCAGCGCCGGACCAACCGCCAGAGATAGGGCGAACCTTCGGCGAGGCCGGCCAGAAGGCTTGCGGCCAGAGGATGCGCCTCGACCAGTGGCGCCAGCGCGGCGGCCTCATCCTCGGCGAGCAGATCCGTCAGCTTCTGCCGGCCTGGCTTGCCGGATTTCGGGGCCTGGACCAGGGAGGCTGCGAGAGAGACCGAAGGAGATGCCGTTTTTTTCATCAGACCGGATTGTGGGCATCCGCCCCGGCCGGTGCAACCCCGGCCGGCAGCGAGATCACAGCCTTCAACCCCGGCGCGTTGTCTTCCAGCCGCAGCACACCGCCATGCAGGCGGGCAATCGCATTGACCAGCGACAGGCCGAGCCCGAAACCCGGCTTGGCGCGGCTGCGGTCCAGACGGACGAAGCGTTCCGTCACCCGTTCACGATCGGCCTCGGGAATGCCGGCGCCGCGATCGGCCACGAGGATCTCGATCGCCTCCCCGGCCCGCCGGACCACCAGGCGGATCTCGGGCGGCGGGCCAAGGCCTGTCTCGGCCGGCTGGCCGTATTTCAGCGCGTTGTCGAGCAGGTTGGCCACGGCGCGGCCGAGCAATTCACGGTTGGCGCGCAGGGTCAGCCCCGGCTCGATCGAAACGCGAAGCGGCAGGCCGGCCTCCTCTGCCAGCGGCTCGTAGAGTTCCGCAAGGCCTGACAAGGCCTCATCGAGACGGAGATCCTGCAGGCTCGTGGCAAGGTTGCCGGTCTCGGCGCGGGCAATCATCAGCAGGGCATCGAAGATCCGGATGAGCTGGTCGGATTCCTCGATGGCGCGGAGCAGGCCCTCGCGACTTTCCTCGAGCGTGCCCGCCTTGCGCAGGGCCTCCTCGGCGCCATTCCGCAGCCGCGTCAGCGGGGTACGGAGATCATGGGCGACATTGTCCGAGAGTTCGCGCAGGCCGGCCATCAACTCGCCGATCCGGTCGAGCATCTGGTTGAGATGCAGGGCGAGCCGGTCGAATTCATCATCGACATTGGTCACCGGCAGGCGTTCGGCGAGGTTGCCATCCATGATCCGGGCGCTCGAGGCGGCAATGGCGTCGACACGCGCCAGCACACGGCGGGTCACGAACCAGGCGCCGAAGCCGCCCAGCACCAGCACCAGCAGCACCGTCCAGCGCCGGGCGCGGCGGATCACTTCCTGCAACCGCGCGCGGTCCTCAAGATCGCGGCCAACGAACAGGCGGAAACCGCTGGGCAGGAGGAAAACGCGCAGTTTGGCGAGGCGATTGACCTCGGCCGGCTCGTCCGGCGCGCCGAAATTGACCTCGATCCAGCCGGGACGCTGGTCGAGGGCCGGCACGCGCAGCAGGGCATTCCCGGTCACGGAATCACCGCGCCGGTCGACCAGAAGGTAGATGAAGCTGCCACTCTGCCGGCTGCGCCGTTCGATGGCGGTGATGAGCCGCCTCTCGCCACCCTGGCGATATTGCTCGGCCAGCGCGTTGATCTCGGTCTCGATCGTGGCGGTGATCTGGTCGTCGAGCAGGCGGCGGCTGGTCCAGGAGAGATAGCCGAGGACGAAAACCGCGAAGATGATGAAGATGAGCAGATAGGCGGCAGAAAGCTTGAAGGCGCTGGTGCGGATGACCTGCCCGAGCGCCTTCCGGAACGCGCCGAACCTAGCGGGCATTGTCGCGGATCATGTAGCCCGCGCCCCGGACCGTGTGGAGCAGCGAGCCACCCTGCCCACGATCGATCTTGCCCCGGAGGCGGGAAATATGGACATCGATCACGTTGGTCTGGGGATCGAAATGATAGTCCCAGACATTCTCGAGCAGCATGGTGCGCGTCACGACCTGCCCGGCATGCCGCATCAGGTATTCGAGCAGCCGGAATTCGCGCGGCTGGAGCGGGATCTCCTCGCCGCCGCGGGTGACGCGATGGGCGAGCCTGTCCAGTTCGAGATCGCCGACGCGATAGGTGAGCTGTGCGCTTTGCGGGTTCTGCCGCCGGGCAAGAGCCTCGACGCGGGCCAGACATTCGGTGAAGGCATAGGGCTTGGTCAGGTAATCATCACCGCCGGCCCGGAGGCCGAGCACGCGGTCATCGACCTGGCCAAGCGCGGACAGGATGAGAACCGGCGTCGTGCGCTTTTCGGCGCGCAAGGCCATGACGAGCGAGAGGCCGTCCCGCTTGGGGAGCATGCGATCGACGATCAGGACATCGTAGCTGCCGGCCAGGGCCATTTCGAGGCCGGCTTCGCCATCCATCGCGAGATCGGCAACATGGCCGGATTCCCCGAGCGCGCGGGTGAGATAGCGACCTGCCTCGGCATCGTCCTCGACCACCAGGATTTTCATCGGGAGAACTCGATCGGAAGCGGCATTGACGGGTACCATCGCCATTTCGGGCCGGCAAGGTCAAGCCGGAGGAAGGCGGTCTCGCGGTGGAATTCCGGAGCGGGGGGCGACGGGGTTTGACCGAAACACCGCACCGCGAGACACGCTGATGGTTTAGCGCTGCCTGATTAAACCGAAGCTGTCGGGCGCATTAAATGACGGTAATGTTCAACTGGCTGGCCCGCCCCGGCCCTGCCGTTCGATCAGGGCCCGCAATTCGGCCTGTTCTTCGGGGCTGAGCCGCTCTTCCGGATCCCCTGCCACCTCCTCCGGGCGACGGCGGAACAGGCGCCAGGCGGTAAAGCCGCCAAGGGCAAGCGCGAGAGCCGGCAGGCTCCAGAGCAGGATCGTCTGGCCGGAAACCGGCGGTCTCAGCAAAACGAAGGCCCCGTAGCGCGCCACCAGGAAATCCCGGATCGTGGCATCGCTGTCGCCGGCCTGGATGCGCTCGCGAACGATGCGGCGCAGATCCACCGCCAGCGGCGCATCGGAATCATCGATCGACTGGTTCTGGCAGACGAGGCATCGCAATTCGGCCGAGAGCTTGCGGGCCCGGTTTTCCTGCGCGGCATCGGGCAATTGCTCGCCCGGGCGCACGGCCAGGGCCGGCGTCGCGAACAGGGCCGCAGCGAGGAGCAGGCCGAGCAGGTGTCGCATGGGGCTCACTCCGCCGGTTCAGGTCGCAGGCGCGCACGCCGGGCGGGCACGCCGATGCGCAGGCGGCGATCGAGCAGCGAGAGGATGCCGCCGATCGACATGAGCAGCGGCCCCAGCCAGATCAGCAGCACATAGGGCTTGTGATAGGCGCGCAGATCGACATGCTGGCCATCCGAGGTCTCGCCGATGGCAATGTAGATCTCGCTCAGTCCATGGCGATAGCGTCCGACTTCCGACGTCGGCATCTGCCGGCCGATATAGACGCGCTTGGCCGGACGAAGCCGCGCCAGTTCGGCGCCGGAAGGATCCCTGAGCGAGAAGTCCGCCGCGATGGCGTTGTAATTCGGGCCGGTTACCGGGCCGATCCCCTCGAGGCGGAGCGTGTAGCCATCCAGCGCCAATGTCTCGCCGGGCTTCATCGCGGCGATCTTCTCGGTCTCGAACGCGGTGGCGCTGATACCGATCACCATCAGGCCAGCGCCGGCATGGGCCAGAGCCATGGCCGTGATCGATTGCGGGATGGCGCGGATCCGGGCGAGGATCATGCCCGTGCCGCCGCGCAGCGCGCGTTCGAGCAGGTCATCCAGCGCACCGAGTACGAGGAAGATGCCAAGGCCGATCCCGGCCAGCGCGAGAACGGGGCCGCCGCCGGCAGCATAGGCCGAAATCGCCGCGCCGACGACGCCCAGAACCATGCAGATCCAGAGCCGCTGACCAGCGCCAAGCAGGTCGCCGCGCTTCCAGGCGAGTTTCTGGCCAAAGGGAATGGCGAGGAAGAGCGGCACCATCAGCGGGACGGCGGTGAGGTTGAAGAAGGGCGGGCCGACCGAGATCTTCGCGCCGGTCAGCGCTTCGAGCAGCAACGGATAGAGCGTGCCGACAAAGACAGCGAGCGAGGCCACCGACAGGAAGAGGTTGTTGAAGACCAGCGCACCCTCGCGGCTCACCGGGGCGAAAAGCCCGCCGCCCTGAAGGGCCGAGGCGCGCGCGGCAAAGAGCGCGAAGCTGCCGCCGATGAAGGCGATCAGGATCAGCAGGATGAAGAGGCCGCGCTCGGGATCGACCGCGAAGGCATGGACGGAGGTCAGCACGCCGGAGCGGACGAGGAAGGTGCCGAGCAGCGAGAGCGAGAAGGTGACGACGGCCAGCAGGATCGTCCAGGTCTTCAGGGCCTCGCGTTTTTCCAGCACGATGGCCGAATGCAGCAAGGCCGTGCCCGTCAACCAGGGCATGAGCGAGGCATTCTCGACCGGATCCCAGAACCAGTAGCCACCCCAGCCGAGTTCGTAATAGGCCCAGTAGGAGCCCATCGCGATGCCGAGCGTGAGCGTGATCCAGGCCGCCAGGGTCCAGGGCCGGATCATCCGCGCGAAAGCGGCATCGACGCGGCCGAGCACCAGCGCCGCCGCCGCGAAGGAGAAGACGATCGAGAAGCCGACATAGCCGAGATAGAGAAGCGGCGGATGGATCGCGAGGCCGGGATCCTGCAGGACAGGGTTGAGGTCCCTCCCCTCGATCGGCGGGTTCGGCATGCGCAGGAACGGGTTCGAGGCGAAGATCAGGAAGGCGCAGAAGGCGCTGGCGATCAGGCCCTGTATCCCCAGCGTCGCGCCGAGCATGTCATCCGGCAGGCGCTTCGAGAACACGGCGACGCCCGCGCCGAACAGGGCGAGGATGAGCACCCAGAGCAGCATCGAGCCCTCGTGGTTGCCCCAGACGCCGCTCCATTTGTAGATCAGCGGCTTCAGCGAATGCGAGTTCTGGAAGACGTTGAGAACCGAGAAATCCGAGACGAGATAGGCATGGGTCAACGCGGCGAAAGCCAGCGCGAGCAGCGCGAAATGAACGAGCGCGGCCTGAACCCCGAGCCGGGCGAGCACGGCATCGCCACGGATGGCGCCCCAGAGCGGAACCGTCGCCTGGAACAGCGCCACGGCGAAACCGAGGATCAGGGCGAAATGCCCGAATTCGACAATCACGGCTTCGCTCCCTTGCTCTCGCCCTTGCCGTCTTTCCAGTGGCCCTGCTGCTTCAGGCTGTCGGCCACCTCGCGCGGCATGTAGTTCTCGTCATGGCGGGCGAGCACCGTGCTGGCATTGAACACGCCGCCGGGATCCAGCTTCCCCTCCGTGACAACACCCTGCCCCTCGCGGAAGAGATCCGGCAGGATGCCCTGATGCGTGACACGGACCGTGTTCGCGCCATCGGTGACGACGAACCGGACAATCTGGTTCGGCTCCTTGACGACGCTGCCGGTCTCGACCAGCCCCCCGAGGCGGAAGGCCTCGCCCGGCTTGACCTTGCCCTGCACCACTTCGGTCGGCGAGCGGAAGAACATGATCTGGTCCTGCAGGGCCACAAGGATCATCCCTGTCGCCACCGCAAGGACGAGGCCGATCGCCCCGATCATGGCCAGCCGTTTCTGCTTGCGCGTCATGCTCCTGCCCTGCCCTTACGGCGCCTTGCCGGGAATCTCCCCGGCGAGTTCGTCCAGAACCTTGAGCGAATCGGGCTCGCCGGCAAGGGCAGCCCGGGCGCGACCGAGTGCCTCGCGCGCCTTGTCCGGCTCGTCCAGCACGAGGCGGGCGCGGATCAGCCGCTGCCATTCGCCGAGTGTGCCGCTCCCGCCGGCGAGGCGGGTATCCAGTTGATCGACCATCGAGCGGATGGCAGCCTGGCGCTCTGCTTCCGGCAGGGCGGCGATGCTCTGGCCGGCCTCGCTGGCAGGCCCGCCGGTTTCCGTCCGCATCCGGGCGATCTCGGCCTCGACGCGCATCCGGCCAGGACCAGTGCCGAGTTCGGCGGCGAGCGCGGCCAGCTTCTCGATCGCGCCGGCGCGGTTGCCATCCTGCTCGAGGAGAACCGCCAGATAGAACCGCGCCTTGGCATAGCCGGGCTCGAGCGCCACGGCCTTCTCGAAAGCCTCGCGCGCCTCGGCGGTGATGATGCCGTCTTTCTCGGCCACCAACGCCTCGCCGAGATCGGCGTGGCGCGTGGCGCTGGGCCCGAGCAGGGCGATGACGCGGCGATAGGCAAAGGCAGCATCCGTGAAACGGCCCGCGCGGAGATAGACCGGCGCGACCACTTCGTACCCGCGCCCGTCATCCGGGTTGCGGGCGAGATGCTGCTCGATCCGCTGCAGGGCGGAGGCGACATCCATGTTCTGCGGCGTGATCGGGCGGCTGGCGAGTGGCAGGTCCGGCAGGCCGGGCTGGCCGATCCGGAGATAGACGGCCAGCGTGATGCCGGGAACCAGCACCAGCATGGCCAGGGCCGCAACCTTGCGCCGCCGGCGGGCAGCGGCATCGCCCGAAACCTGGCCGCGTCCACGGCCGAGCGAGAGCAGGTGCCGGCCCTGCTCGGCCATCGCGGCCTCGAAATCGGAATCGCCGATCTGGCCGGCGGCATGCTGGCGCTCCAGCTCGGTCTTGCGGGCCTGGTAGAAGGCCACCGCCTGTTCCATGGGATCAACCCGCCCACGCCCGCGCAGCAACGGCCAGAGCGCGAGCAGGATCGTGACAAGGATCAGGACGAGAACGGGTAGCCAGAACATCATCGGGCTCGCATAGCAGGAACACCTCTCCGATCCAACGGAATCCCGACGAGACTAAGGCAGGGGACCGCGACCGGCGGTCGCGTCAGAGGGCCGGCAGCACGAGGCGGGCGCGCAAGCCTCCGAGCGGTGAATCCTCGAGAAGGAAGGCCCCGCCATAGAGGACGGCGAGATCGACCACGATGGACAGGCCGAGACCCGAACCGGGTTTGGTCTCGTCCAGCCGGCGGCCACGCTTGGTAGCTTCCTTGCGGGCCTCTTCCGGCAGACCGGGGCCATCATCATCGACGATGATGCTGATCATCGGCATGGCGGCTACCGGTTCATCCCGGATGACCGAGATCAGCACCTGAGTGTTGGCCCATTTGCCGGCATTGTCGACCAGATTGCCGATCATCTCCTCGAGATCCTGCTTCTCGCCCCGGAAGCGGAGCGAGGTCGAGATCTCGGCGCGGAAGGTCAGGTCACGCTCGAAATAGATCTTCTCGAATGTCCGGATGAACGAGGCGATGACCGGCTCGATCTCGGTGATGTTGCCGATCGTCGCGGCGCGGGCGGCGGCGCGGGCGCGGTCGAGATAGTATTGCACCTGGTCGCGCATGATCGCGCTCTGCTCGCGGACCTTGCCGGCCAGCGGACCGGGATCACTGCCTGCCTCGTTGATGAGCACGCTGAGCGGCGTCTTCAGGGCATGGGCGAGGTTGCCGACCTGCCCGCGCGCCCGGGCCACGATCTCGCGGTTGACATCGAGCACCTGGTTCAACTCCTGTGCGAGCGGCGCCACCTCGACCGGGAAGGTTCCCTCGACATGGTCGCGCGCGCCGGCGCGGACCTGGCCGAGAGCCTCGGACAGTCGGCGCAAGGGTACGAGGCCGTAATGCACCTGCACGAGGGCCGAGGCCCCGAGCGCGAGGGCGAGGATACCCAGAACCACGGCGAGGGTGATGTCAAACCGGCGCGTCTCTTCGGCGATTTCCTTGGCATTGCCGCCGACGGAGATGATGAACCGGTTCTGCTCGCCGAGATCGATTTCCTGCTCCACCAGCCGCAGGCGCTGGTTTTCGGGCCCGGTCCGGTAGCCATCGCGGAAATCCCCGCGCGGCGAAGGCAGGCCCGGCTCGACAAGGGCCGGCAGGCGGTTCGAGAAGAGCGAGCGAGAACTGCGCAGCGTGTTGCTGGCACCGCTCTCGCGGTCCACCCGCACGATCTGCCAGTACCAGCCGGAAAGCGGGATCTGGAATTGCGGCTCGCCGAGATTGCCGGGCTCGACATTGCCACCATCGGTGAGCGAGGCGACGTCAGCGACCAGCACCTTGAGATAGAGCTTTAGCCGCTCGTCGAACGCGGCCTCGACCGTGCGCCGGTTGAAGGCGGAGAGGATACCCCCTGCCGTCACGAGAACCAGCACGGAGAGCACGATGGCCGAGGCAACAAGGCGGCCGGCCAGCGAGGCCGGCTGGAGCGCGTTGAACGAGAGCCGGCGCCAGATCATCCGCGCCCGATCAGCCGCGCTTGGCCGGCGCCTCGGGCGGCGCGGCGATATAGCCGAGGCCGCGCACGGTCTGGATGATCTCCACGCCGAGCTTCTTGCGCAGGCGGCCGACAAACACCTCGATCGTGTTGGAATCGCGGTCGAAATCCTGGTCGTAGAGATGCTCGACCAGCTCGGTACGCGAGACAACGCGGCCCTGGTGATGCATCAGATAGGCCAGCAGGCGGTATTCATGCGAGGTCAGCCGGACGGCCGAGCCATCGACGACAACGCGGCTCGAGCGCGTATCGAGCAGGACCGGCCCGCAGCTGATCTCGCTGGTGGCATGGCCGGCCGCGCGGCGCAGCAGGGCGCGCAGGCGGGCCAGCACCTCCTCCATGTGGAAGGGCTTGGTCACGTAATCATCGGCGCCGGCATCGAAGCCCTGCACCTTCTCGCTCCAGCGATCGCGCGCGGTGAGAATCAGCACCGGCATGGTGCGGCCGTCGCGGCGCCATTTCTCCAGCACACGGATGCCGTCCATGCGCGGCAGGCCCATATCCAGGATCACACCGTCATAGGGCTCGGTATCGCCGAGGAAATGGCCCTCCTCGCCGTCGAAGGCCTTGTCGACGGCATAACCGGCATCTTCCAGCGCCGTGGCAAGCTGGCGGTTGAGATCGCGATCGTCCTCGACGACGAGCAGGCGCATGGGGCACTCCGGGCAGCAGGGCGCCGGCCCGGAGGCCGACGCGGATCGTGCTTGTCATATATCAGGTCGACAGAATTGCGACAGGGCCGAGATCAGGGCATCAACCGCCGCGTTGCGATGAGCCGGAACAGGCTGGAGGCGACAAAACCGAGTCCGGCGACGTATTGAAGCAGGCTTTCGGTCAGGACTGCCGTATCGAGGCCGGGAATGGTGAAGCCCGCCCAGGAGAGCAGCAGGGCCGCAAGGCCGATCGCATTGGCCCAGAGGGTCCGGCTGGCATAAGCGGGCTTGGCGGGGTCGACCGGCGCGGGGGGATTTTCCGTCTTCATCGGGTTTTCCGTCGTCATGGGCATCTCCTTTCCGGAGGGGCTGGTGATGGAGGGATCCGGCGTGACAAGGGCAAGGCCGGCCACCCGCGCGGCGGCGATACGGCGGCTCCAGCCGCGGCCGAAGGTGCGGAAGGTCGGCAGGCTTTCGACGAAGGCCTGCCGCCGCGCGGTGAAGCCGGCGACCAGCCCTGCGGTCGCAAAAGCGCGGGCGGCTTCCAGCGTGACCGGGCCGATCCGGCCATCGACCGGCACCGAAAGGAGGGCCTGCAGCCAGCGCGCGGCGCGGGTCGGGCCGGAGTTTACTGCCGCGTCGAAAATGACGAGGTCGAGCCCGGCGGGCAGGTCATCGCCGGCGATCGCGTCCCAGTAGCGCGCGCGGTAGATCGAGGCCGCTTCGTCGCGGGTCAGCGCACGGAGATCCGCAACCGTGGCGGCATGGCCGCGCCAGGCCGAGAGCGTGGCGAGAGTGATGCCGAGATTTGTCGCACCCCCGGGATCCGCCGGATGGTCGGCGAAGCCACCCTCGTGGCGCAGCACGAAAGCCAGCGCGGGTTCGAATGTCGTCCGGGCCATGGCGGCTCCTTCTCAGTGGATCGGGATGGTTCGGCGGCAGGGCAGGCCCGGCCCGACAGCGGCGCTGACCTGCCGGATCTCGAGTTCGAGCCGGCTTTGCGGGGCACCGAAATCGGCGGTCTCCCAAGCAGCGGGGTAAAGCCATTCCGGCTCGCCGAGGGTGACGACGCGGCGTTCCTCGCCACCGGCAAGCAGGGCAAGGCGGAATTCCGCGTGATCCTCGCCGAGCGGCACCTCGAACAGGTCCCAGCTGTCGCCACCCCGGCGCGTCCGGCGGCAGAAGCGGAGGCGGATTCCCGCCGCTTCCCGTCGCGCACGGGGATGCACCGGCGGCAGCGGGCGCAGGGCAAGGCCGGCGGGCGTCGCGGAGAGTTCCAGCCCATGCGGATCGGCGAGATCCGCTCCTGCGCCGATCAGCCGCCAGCGGCCGGGCTGCCCGGGCGCGGCCGCTTCGACACCGAGCGGCAGAACCGCCTCGTCGAGCAGAAGGATCTCCGCGCCTGCCGGGCAGCTGCGCCCCGCCGCCGGCTCGGAAAGGCCGAGGCCCCGCAGCAGGCCCGAGAGCCGGAAGCGTCGCGCATCGAGCCTTCCGGCCTCGCGGAACAGGAGGATTTCGGTCAGCCCGTCCGGCCCCGTCACGGCAAGGGCATTGCCGCCGGCGAGAACTGCCTCGTCCGGCAGGCTCGCCAGGATGCCGCCCTCGCAATGCAGGTCGATCACAGCCTGGTGGTCCCAGCGCCAGAGCGGGCCCGGCGGCAGGGGAGAGAGGGTGCGGCCCAGCCTTGCGCCGAGGCCGGCTTCCAGCACGACGCGCGCTCCTCCGGCAGCGAGATCGACGAGCCGGTAGGGGCCGCCCCAGGGTTCCGCACGCAGGGCAAGGGCAAGCAGGCCCTCGCCGCGATCAAGCGGCAGCTCGACCAGCCGGGCATGCGGTTGGCCCGGGGCGGCCGGCGGGCCCGGCGGCGGGCGCGGCCTGTCGGCCGGCACGGGCGCCGCTTCGATCAGGGCTGGCTCGTAGAGGCGGGCCTCGACCTCGCGGAACGGGCCATCGACGAGGCGGGTCACCCGCAGGTCGAGCGGCCCCTCCTCCAGCACCAGCCGGAGCCCGTCGCCCGGCTCCAGCGCGAGATGGCGGGGCGAGAGCCGGAAGGTCAGCGTTTCCCGGCCGCACCAGAGATCATGCAGGCGCTGCTCGGCCAGGCCCTGCGCCAGGGCGCGCGGCAGATGCAGCGTTGTGCTCTCGCCCGCTTCGCGCCGGCTCTGGCCGATCGGACGCTCCGCCACCACGGCGGCCGGCTCGAAATCCTCCCCGGATTCGATGAAGCCGAAAGACAGCCGGCGTGGCAGCTCGGAATCCGGCTGGCGGATGCGTTCCGCCAGCGCGTTACCCTGCGGCGACGGCACAAGATCCTCGCTGGAAAGCGTGAGGACCGGACCGACAGGCCGGCCCCTCACCACAATCTCCCCGGCCCGGGCATGGAAGCTCAGCCCGAAGAGCCGGGCCAGCGGTTCGAGCGCGGCGCGCAGACCCATCGGTCGGTCGATCACATAGCCATCAACCATGCCGTCGACGCCCTCGCAGAGCGGAACCGGCAGGCCGAAACCGGCGAAGAGTGCCGCGACCAGCGCATCGAGCGGCAGGGCTTCCAGCCGCCCGTTCAGCCAATGGCCGCGCGCCCAGTTGGCGCCGTCACTCCAGAGATCGGTCTGGCGCGGGAAGGCCGGGAAGGGCCGAGCATCCCAGGCCCAGGGGGCGACGAAATCCGCCGGGACCATCGGCTGCCCGGTAACAGGCGAGACCGGGTTTTCCGGTGTTACGCCCGCACCGTAGCCATCGAGCCAGGCGCCGATCAGCCGCAGCGGCACGAGATCATCCCGCCCGCCCGGCGAGAAAGGCGGCAGCCCGGCTTCGTCCGATTTCGAGTCCGGGAAGAGATGGGGCCCGTTGGCACCGAATTGCACCGCCGGGCAGCCGATCTCCGCCAACAGGACGGGCTTCATACCCGGCTGCCACGCGGTCGGGGCCGGATTTTCCGCCCCGCCGCTCCGCTCGTGATGCGGGTTCAGCCACCAGCCGGCGATATCCTTCGGGCGGAAGATCCACGGCTTGCCATAGGCGCCATCGGTGATCGGCAGGCGGTTGCCCGCGGCGCGGGCGCCCGCGTCGGGGTAGAACCAGGCATAGGCCTCGCCATCGGTGAGCCGGGCGCGGAGATAGGCCGAATCGGCCGGGCCCCGCGCGAGGGCGGCATCGGCATGGTCGCGTTCGGGCCGCCAGTCAGAGAGCGGCGGGTAGGCATCGATCGCCACCGCATCGATGGCGGGATGGGCCCAGAGCGGATCGAGCGGGAAGCGGATCTCTGCGCCGTTCTCCCGCACCCGGGCGCCGTACTCGGTCCAGTCGGCCGCATAGGTCAGCCGCGTTGCCGGGCCGAGGATCGCCCGGACATCCATCGCCAGTGCGGCCAGCGCCTCGACAAACGGAAAGCGCCCGTCCGGACCCGGCGCATGGGTCAGGCCAACCAGTTCCGAGCCGAGGAGGAACGTCTCGACGCCGCCGGCGAGGCGCGCCAGCATGGCATGGTGGAGAATCATGCGGCGATAGCCCCAGTCTTCGGGTCCGGCATAGATGATCCTCTCGCCCTGCAGCGTGAAATGCTCGGGCCGCGCCCTGCCCATCAGGGCTGCGACCTGCGCGGCGGTGGCGGGCTGGCCCGGCGCAAGATCAAGCGTGATCCGCCCGCGCCAGGGATAGGCCGGCTGGAAGGCCCCCGGCCGGGCGGGATCCGGCAAGGCATTGCCCTGCGGGATATCCATCAGCACGAAGGGATGGAGCATCGGCTTCAGCCCGCGCGCGGATAGATCGCGCAGCGCGGCGACAAGGCTGTCCTCCGAGGGCGAGCCGCCATAGGCCGGCCTTGCGTCGATGCGCGAAACCGGCAAGGCGGTTTCCCGCGTCAGCCCGGCCACCTGCCAGGGCGCGCCGATCATCACCTTGTCGGCCCGTTCGGTGCGCGGCTGGAAGCGGCACCGGCCGGCGCGAAGGTCGTCACCATACCAGGCGGAGACGAGCGTGACGCGTTCGAGCCGGGGCGCGAGGGCCTGCACCGTATCGAGCGAGGCTTCCCAGTCACTCGCGCGGAAGGTCTGCGCCCGGTTGACGGCACGGCTTGCGCCATAGCCAAAATCCTCGCGGCGTTCCTCCGGAGCATAGCCGAATTCGGTCGAGCCGGGGATCAGGTTGATCGCGCGCAGTCGGCCGGCCAGGGGCCCCGCGGCGCGGATCACCTCGAAGCGGAATTGCGGCAGGCGGTTGCCGTAATCCGCCAGCGGGAAACGCTCGAAGACGATATAGGCAAGGCCGCGATAGGCCGGCAAAGCCGCTCCGCCCTGTTTCGCAGCAATGAGCGGATCGACCGGCTGCTCCTCGTCGCCGGGGTAGAAGCGCCATGTCACCTGCCGGAGATCGAGTTCCCGGTCATCGGCCCAGATCCGGCGGACCAGGCTGACTGGTCCTTCACAGAGGCCGATTGCGACATGGGCGAAATAGGCATAGCGCGCCGCGCGCGGCTGGCCGGAACCGCCAAGGCCCTTGCCGCCCGCGCCACCGGCCCGTTCGACATGGCGCTCCTCCTCGAATTCGGTCGCCCAGATCACCTGCCCGCCGAGCCGGACGCGGCCCCAGATGCGGGGGACCGGCGCGCCTTCCTGTGCGGTGATGCCCGCGAGCGCATCAAGGCGCGGCCCTTCGACGATCCGCCCGCTGCCGAGCCAGGCGCGGTCGATCGGGGCGCCGGCCAGCGCGCCGAGCGTGCCGCCGATCATCCCCCCGACAGGGCCGCCCAGCAGGGTGCCGAGGGTGGAGCCGATCATGCGGAAGGCAAGCGTGGCCATCAGGATCTCCGGTCTGGAAAGAGGAAGCGGCCGGCGATGCGGCGGCGCCAGGCGGGCAGCAATGCGACCTCGGCAACGGCCGTGCCGTCATGGGCATGGATGAAGCGGCCCGGCCCGGTGGCGATGCCGCAATGCTTGGCGGGCAGGCCGTCGCGCCAGCGAAAGAGCAGCACCGCGCCCGGCGCCAGCGGCCCCGGCCCGGCAGGCAGGAGATGACGCTCCGCCATGGCGAGCAGCGGGTCGCCGCTGCCGGTCTCGGCCCAGAACGGCGTATAGGCCGGCATCCGCGCCGGTTCCGGCCCGTTCAGGGCACGCCAGACGCCGCGGATCAGGCCAAGGCAATCGCAGCCGATTCCGGCCAGCGAGGCCTGATGCGCATAGGGTGTGCCGAGCCAGAGCCGTGCCTCGGCGATGACGCGGTCCGGATCGGCCGGGCGGAACGCCGCGCTCACGGCACGAGCGGGCGGCCGAGATGCCGCCCCTCCCCCGGCCGGGCATAGGCCAGCATCGCATCGGCCGGCGGGATGTGCGGAAAGCCCCGGAACCGGGCGGCGTTGCCGAAACGGGCATGGCAGGTTGTCAGGCTCTTGTCGCAGCCGGCATGGACGAGCAGCGTATCGCCCGGCTCCGGCGCCAGCGGCAGCGCCTGCCAGAGCCGGAGCCAGCCGCCACCCGGATGATCGCGCACAGCGGCTTCCGCCCCGGCCAGCGATCCTGTCAGCAGGCGGATCCGGCCCCGGGCAAACAGGCCATCCGGAGCCGCCTCCAGAGTCGCGCAGCGCAGGGCGATGGCCGTCGCCTCGATGATCGTCGCAGCCAGCCGGAAGGGTGGGCCGGAGAGATCAACCCCGCAGCGGGCATCGCCCAACTCGGCATCGCAGCTCCGCGTGTAGCGGCGGCCGCGCTCCTCATCGAGGGCGAGGAAGGGCAGCCGCGTCTCGGCGAGGAAGCGGCCATCGACCCGGCGGATCTCGCCGAGGATCGTCACATCCTCGAGGAAGTCGAGAGCCGGCGCACGCCAGTTGACGCGGTAGCGGCGGAGTTCGGCGCCGTCGAACAAGCCGGCGCGGATGGCGCGCTCCGAGAGGCGGTCGCTGTCGAGCACGCCGCGGATCTCGCCGCCGCCCGTGGCAAGGCCGGCGCCCTGTTCGGATGCGGTCGTTTCGAAACTGGCGGCAGGCTCGAAGACATGGCCGCCGGCCTCGAAGGCGCAATCATGATCGGTAAAGGCGAGGACGTCGCCCTCTCGACGCTTCAACAGCCAGGCGAAGCACAATGTGGCCGTCTCGCCGGAGAGGGCTCCGGCAAGGTCGGGTGGGAGGATGCGCATGGGTCAGATCCGGATTTCGATGAGGGGGATCGAGGGGATGGCGCCAGCCTCGAAAGCGGAGAGGTCAATATCGAGCCGGTCGGTATCGAATCGGACGGGCACGTCGAACAGGAAGCCGGCCGTCAGCACCGCGCCGGGGGGCGGCGCATCGACGAAGGTGACAAGGCCGCGCGTTGCATCGAGACTGGCCGCGCTGGCGGGAAGCTCGGCCCCGTCACGGCCGAGGCGGAGCGAACCCGCCACCGGCTTGGTGATCGGCCGGCGATAGGGCTCGAACGCGCCGCCATAGGTCTTGGCGAGGGCGAAAACGCGCTGCGTGCCATCGCCGGTGCCGAGCGGCTGGTCAAGGGGCGTCGGCGCGGCATTGCCGGGCGCGGAGGACCAGTCCAGCCGGTCGCGGAAGCGGAAGCCGTGCAGGCGGCCGCGCCGTTCCTCGAAGAACGCGGCCAGTTCGGCGAGGCGGTCGAGGCCGCGCACGCCATAGCCGGCCTCGTAGCGGCGGCAGGCATGGGCCCAGCGCTGGAGGCGCAGCTCGGCACCGGAGGCCGTGGCAATGATCTCCGTGCGGCGCTCTGGCCCGCCCCGTGCCCCGAGGGCGATATCGAGCGGAAAGCGGATCTCATGGAAGGAGCCGGCCATGGCATCCTCACAGGCTGCGCTGGCCGCGCGCCACGGCCCGGGCGAGCGCGGCGCTGACCTGATGCTCCGCGCGCAGGAAGGAGCCGGCATCCTGCGCATGGACCTGCATCTGGATGATCGGCCCCGGGCTGGCCGGCGCGGCGGCGGGGGCGCTCCAGGATGGGCCGCCGCCGAAGAGCCCGCCCGCGCCCGTTTCCGGACGGACAAGGCCGGCCAGTCCCGAAAGGCCGGTCTCCAGGGCAGCATTGAGGCCGCCGGCCAGCGCCCCCTCGGCCTGCCGGAGCGAGAGCCGAAGCAGCTGGTCGCCGAGGCCGCGCATCACTTCGCCGAGGTTGCGGCCCTCGACGATGCCCTCGGCGAGACTGCGGCTCAGGGTCTGGCCGAAACGGCGGGTCAACCCGTCCAGTTCGGCCATGGATCGCGCCAGCGGGCGGGTGGGGTCATCGGTCTCGAACATGGTCTGTCTCCGGTGGGGAATCAGGGAATTGCCGCATGAGGGCGTCGAGGGCGGCGCGGTCCGGCGGGAAGGCGGGCGGGCCGAACAGGCCGAGGGCAGCGGCGCGGAATTCGGGCAGGCTCATCGCCCAGAAGGCATCGGGGGAAAGCCGCAACCGGCCGAGGCCGAAAGCGAGAAGCTCGCCCCAGCGGCGTCCGGCGGCTGCGGCCACGGAGGGTTTGGCGCGGCCGGCCCTTCCGGCAACGCGGTGGCGAAGACGGCAGCAATCGCGCTGACCAGCCGGGGCAGGTCGGCGGCCTCCAGCCGTTCGGCGAGGGCGGTATCGGCGACCCGCTGCCCGCCGCCACGGACCAGCGCGCCGGCCAGCACGATCAGATCGGCCATGGCGAGGCCTCCTCCGGCAAGGCGGCGGCCAAGCGCCTCCAGCCCCTCCGGGGCAAGCCGGGCCTCGATTTCCGCCAAAGCCTGCAACGAAAGGCGCAGGACGAGGCGCTCGCCCCCGATCTCGAGGGCGAATTCCGAACGATGCAGGTTCGTCATGATGTCATGCCGGGGTGAAGGCCAGCGCACCGGCACTGTCGAGCTGGATCTCGAACTGCACCTCGCCCGCATGGTCGCCGCGATATTCGAGCGCGCGGATCTGGAACGGGCCGCTGACAATCCCGAAGCTCGGGATCACCACCTGCCAGTTCCGGACCTGGCCATCGAAGAAGAGCTGCCGGGCCCGCGCATCGGAGGTGGTGTCGCGGAACAGGCCCTGCCCCTGCAGGCTGGCCCGGCGGATGCCGCCGCCATCGAGCAGTTCCCGCCAGCGCCCGGCGGATTCGGCATGGGTGATATCGACGGTCTCGGCATCGAAGACGAGGCGCCGGCTGCGCAAGCCGGCGAGGGTGATGAAGCGGCCGGTGCCGTCATCGAGCTTGAGCAGCAGGTCCTTTCCGCTCTGGGCGGCCATGGGTCATTCCTCCGGGGTTTCGAGGAAGGCGCGCAGGCGAAGCCGGGCCTCGCTGCGCCCTTCGCGCGGGTCATGGTCGATGCGGGCCTCGGCGATCCGGGCCGAGACGATGCGGTGATGCGGGCTCGCGGGCGGGCTTTCCGCGAGGGCGGATTCCAGCCCGGCAAGCAGGGCGAGCAGCCCGGACGTGCCCTCCTCCGCCCGGACAAGGTGCAGCACGAGTTCCACCTCGCTGCCGCCGGGCCCGTCGCGGCACAGGGCCTCGCCCATCAGGAGGAAGGGCAGGCCGAGCCCCGGCGGCAGGGTTTCGACGATCCGGTCACCGAGCGCATCGGCGAGGTCGGGCCGGGCGAGCCAATGGGCGCGGAGCGCGGCTTTGAGCGTGGCGATCGGGTGCGGGATCATCCGGTTTCCTCCCGGCACAGGCAGACGAGATGGCGGCGGGTTCCCGCCGGGTCGAGCACGGCGCGGATCCGGTAACGCTGGGCACCCCGCACGAGGCGCATCCCGGCGGTGACGCCCGGTTGCCAGGCGAGGGTGATGCGGAATTCCGGCGCGGCCGGCAAAGCGGGGCCGGCGCGCGGCGGCTTGGGTTCAACCGGCTCGACCCTTGCCCAGACCGGGCCTACCGCCTGCCAGAGCCATTGCCGCCCGCCGAGCGGGTCGAGCGCGGCAACGGGCATTTCCAGCAGAAGGCGGAGGCGGCGTTCGCCGATGCGCGGCGGGCGATGGCTTCCCGTCATGGGCGCCCCCCCAGCCGCGCCCGGCGGAAGGGCCGGAGCAGGGCGCGGATCTGCGGCGGCATGCCGGGCTGGCCCTCGCCGCCCTCGCCGCGATTCTCGTACCAGAGCGCCACCAGCCGGCGGATGGCGAGGCGGATCTGGGCCGGCACATCGGCCGGGGCCTCGCCATGGCCGAGGCGGAGATCGATCTCGATCCCCGCCGAGGGGCGGCCCGGCATGGGCGTGAGCAGGGCCTCGACGACCGGCGGATCGGTGAAGGGCAGCAGCCGGAACGCGGCCGGCGGCAAATCGGTGACGTGGCCCTCGCCGTGAAAGACGCGCCCGCCCCGCACGGCGAGCACCGGTCCGGTGCGGACGGGGATGCGGCCATCGGCGGGCCAGGCATGGCCGATCAGCCGCCAGGTCTGGCCGAGCAGCACCTGGCCGATCTCGGCTTCGACCATGAGCCGAGCGGCGACTGCGAGGCCGGTAATCAGCTCGTCCTCGGCGGGATCGTCCACGCGCAGCCAGAGCCGGGCTTCGGCCAGCGAGACGGGTTCGAGGGCGGGACCCTCGATCATGACGGGAATCATTCCGTATCCTTCATTCCAGTGTTGGGCCGGCCCGCGCCCCGGCACGGCCCCATGAGGACCGCGATCCTTCGCGCTTGCGCCGGAGCGCGGGCGGTGCAATGGTCCGCGGCGTGAAAAAGCCGTTCCGCTCCTCCCCGCGCGCCTCTGTCGCCTTCTGCGCTGCCCTTGTTCCGGGGTTGGCCTGCCTTGTACCGGGCGCTGCCCAGGCACTGGGCGGTCAGGCCGCCAGCCCCGATGGCGGGCTGACGACGCATCTCGTCATGGTTCTTTCGAAGCAAGGCAACAAGCACGGCGCCTGCACCGGCACGATCCTCACATCCGACATCATCCTCACGGCTGCGCATTGCGTGGCCGGCAACCGCCAGGTTGCGGTGGCCTACAAGGAAGACGGCTCGCATGTGCTGCAGCGGGTGATGGCCCGGGCGATCAATCCCGGCTTCTCGCCGAAAGCACGCGTCTCGATCGATCTGGCGCTGATCCGGCTCGACAGCCCCCTGCCCGCGCGGTTCCGGCCGATGGTGCTCGAATCGGATGATTCGGGACATCAGGTCGGCGTGCGCCGCACCATTGCCGGGTTTGGCCTCGCCGCCGACCGCGACGAGGCCAGCGCCGGGGTGCTGCGCAGCGCCACGGTGACGGTGCTGCCGCGGCTCTATCCGCGTTTCCTGCGGCTCGGATACAGCCTCGATGCCGATCTCGGGGATTTCGCCGTCTGCACCGGCGATTCCGGCGGGCCGGTGCTCAATGGCAGCACCGTGGTCGGCGTCGTCTATGGCCGCGAGAAATTCGGCAACGCCCAGAGCTGCGGCACGACGGCGCAGGCCGTGCGGATCGCGCCGCAGCGCGCCTGGATCGACCAGGTGGTGCGCGGCTGGGGTGGCCGCAACCTGGCCGGCGGGCGCCCGCTTTCGCTGTCGGATTGAGGGTTCCCCTCACCCCGCATTGGCCTGCCTCATCGTCATGGCCGGGCCTGGCCCGGCCATCCACGACTTCGTTCGAACCAAGCCCAAGTCATGGATGCCCGCCCCAAGGGCGGGCATGACGACAGAAAGTCTGGCTCGGTCACATCACACCCCGAAGCGCAGCAGCTTGATCGCCCGGAAATCCTGCATGCCGCCACCGACGCGCTTGGTCGTGTAGAACAGCACATAGGGCTTGGCGGAATACGGGTCCCGCAAGGCGCGGATGCCCACCCGGTCGAGCACGAGATAGCCCCGGCGGAAATCTCCGAAGGCGATGGCAGTGCTGTTCGCGGCGATATCCGGCATGGCTTCCGCCTCGATAACGGGAAAGTTGAGGATGGTCGCCTTGCCGCCCAGCAGGGTCGGTGGCGCCCAGATATAGTTCCCTGTCGTATCCTTGAAGCGGCGGATCATGCTCTGCGTCCGGCGGTTCATGACGAAGCAGGCATTCTGCCGGTAGACCGACCGCACCGAATGGGCCAGCTCGATCAGGATGTCGGAGGGATTGGCCGCCGGGAAGGCACCGGCCGCGCCCGTGGCGACGGTGCCGATCTGGCCCCAGCTCCACTGGGCATCCGGCACCTGCGGATAGGAGAGGAAGCCGCGCGGCCGGCTGACGCCGTCGCCCTTCACGAAAGCCTCGCTTTCGGCGGAGGCGAAGGTCAGCTCGATTTCCTCGCCGATCCAGGATTCCACATCCACCGCCGCATCGTCGAGCATGGCCTGCGTCGCCGCCGGCTGGGCGAAAAGCTCCATCGTCTGGAAGCCGAGCTCCGCATAGAGTCCGGGCGTGATGGCGCTGGAAGGCGCGCCGAGGCTGGCCCAGCCCTGATGCGCGCCTTCGGGCGAGACGGCCTTTTTCAGGCTGCTGCCAGCCAGCGACCGGACAGAGGCGATGCCGCGGATCGGCGAGAGGCCGGCCATGCGCGAGAGCACCGCCGCCTCGATATCCGGCGGCACCAGATAGCCGGCATCCGGGCCAATGGCGCCGTTCAGCGCCTTGGCCTCGATCAGCCGCAAGGGCTCGTTCTGGCCCTTGCGGAGATAGGCGTCGAAAGCGCGCTTGTGCTCGAGCCGTTCGGGCGAGATCGCCCCGCCGGCTCCGGCCAGCGGCGGGCGCTGGGCATTCAGGCTCAGCCGGTCCAGCTCGCGGCCGATCCGCTCGACCTTCTCCTCGAGGAGGATGTCGGGCGCGGATTTCCGCTGGCCCTCGGCGAGGCTCTCGTCATTGGCCTGGCGGAAGGCTTCGTAGGTTTCCATGATCTTGGTTTCGGGGGCACGGATCGGGGTTTCGGTCGGTTCCATGGCGAGGGTCCTTTGGCGGGAGGGGGCGGCCGTCACAGCGGACGGATCGCGGGGAAGGCAGGCAGCGGGCCGGGCAAGGCCTTGATCGCGGTGATCCGGGCCTGCGGCAGCATCGGGAAGGTGACGAGCGAGATTTCCCAGAGATCCACCTCGTCGAGCCGGCGCAGGCCGGTTTCGGGGTCGCGGCGCTCGCGCTCGGCGCGGTAGCCGATGGAGAGGCCATCGACGAGGCCACGCCGGATCAGGCCATGCACCTCGCGGGCAAGCGCCTGGCCGAGATCGAGCCGGCCGGCCACGTGCAGGCCGCGGCCATCCTCGGCAAGGCGTGTCCAGCGGCCGATCGGCCGGGCGGGGTCATGCTGCCAGAGCAGGCGGATGCCGCCCGCGCCACGCCGGGTGAGCGAGTGGCGGAACGCGCCGGGCATGACCACGTCGCGGCCGAGATCCATCACGCCGAACAGGCTGGCATAGCCTTCGAACAGGCCGGCATCCGGCGGGGAAGAAGCCGGGATATCCGCCCCCTCGGGGGAGAGGGGCCGGGGGCGGATATCCCGCCCGGCCGGCGGAGGGAGGCGCCGGCCGGAAGGGGGGGAAGCGGGGTCGACGCGGCCGTTCATGCGCGCGGCTTTCCGCGGCGGGCCGTCGGGTCGATCCGGGTGATGCGGCCCTTGATCTCGGGGGCAGGCGGCGCCTTGTTGCCAGGGGCCTTGCCGGGCGGCGGCTGGAACCGGGCCAGCAGGGCGAAGAAGCGGCGGAACAGGGCGGCGGCGTCAGGCGTCCGGCGGGTCATTGTCATCTCCGTAGCGGGTATTGAACCGGGCGAGTTCGCGCAGGAACGTATCGAACCGGCGATGGGCGGCAGCGATGTCCGCGAGGCTGCGGGCCAGCAGCGCCGACGCGCCGGCAGCCCAGAGGAACAAAGCGAGATGGGCGAGGTCGCCCCGCTCGAGAAAGGCGGCGAGGATGTCGCTCATGCGCTGTCTGGAGAATTCGGGGCACGGGCCGCCCCCCGCACCTGCCGGCCATAGCCAAGCGCCTCGCGCTTCTCGTCATCTGTCAGGAAGGGCGCGGCCGAGACGCGGCGCCAGAGTGCCTCGCGTTCCTCCGCCAAAGCCTCGATCGCATCGAGATCGGGCCGGAAGCGCAGGAGCCCGCCTTGCGGCGGCTGCAACCAATGGGCGAAGGCCGCCTGCATCCGCTGCACCATCGGCAGCACCGTCAACCGCAGCAGCGCGCGGTTCGCTTCGGCGTAATTGGCGTAGGTATTGTCGCCCGGCAGGCCCAGCAGCATCGGCGGCACGCCGAAGGCCAGCGCGATTTCCCGCGCCGCGCCGGCCTGGGCGGCGTGGAAATCCATGTCGCGCGGGCTGAGCGAGAGCGGCTTCCAGTCGAGCCCGCCCTCGAGCAGGATCGGCCTGCCGGCATTGCCGGCGCCCTGGAAGGCGGATTCCAGCTCGTCGCGCAGGCGGTCGAACTGGGTTTCCGTCATGCTGTCCGACGCGGCATAGACCAGCGCGCCGGAGGGCCGGGCGGAATTGTCCAGCAGGGCCTTGTTCCAGCGATGGGCGGCCTCGTGCATGGCCAATGCGGTTTCCGCGGCTGCCAGCGGGGCAAAGCCAAGCTGGTCATTCAGCGGGTCGAACAGACGGATATGGAGCAGATCGCCCGCACCGTCCGGGCCGGCCGGGAAGCGGATCGCCGCACCGCCGGCGGCATAATCCCACGCGACCGGCCAGCCATCCGGGCCGGGCACGAGGCTCAGCCGGTCCGGCCGGAGGGCATGGAGCGCCAGCGGCCCGGCATGGCCGGTGACGCGGGCAACATAGCCATTCCCGGATAGCAGGAGATGGCCATAAAGCGCCTCGAAGAGATCGGTGCCGCTGGCGGCGGGGTTCGGGCGCTCGAGCAGCCGGGCGAGCGGATGGTCGGGCGCTTCGCGGCCATCGATCAGCAAAGTCCAGCTGATGCTCGCCGCCGCCTCGGCCACCAGCCGCACGCAGCGATAGACGATGGCGTTGCGGTGGAAGCCTGCCGCGACGAGGCCCGCGCCCTGCCGCGCCGGCAGGAAGCCGCCGCCGGGGCCGTGCAGGGCCACGAGCGGGATGGTGGATTTGCGGCGCGACGGCGCCTGCCGGCCGAAGCGCCGGGTCAGCCAGGGAAGCATCGGGGAATCTCCGGGTGGGGTGAACCGTTGGGCGTCGGGCCGTCTCGCCCGCTCAATCCAGCCGGCGGATGCGCGGCGCGGCGGCCTCGCCCTGCAGGCAGAGATGGGTGATGGCCCAGACGAGGGCATCGAGCCGGTCGGGCGAGCGGCCCCCCGGCAGGCCATCGGGGCCGAACATCGTCATTTCCTCCTCGAGCGCCGGGAAGGCGCCGGCATGGCGGACACGGCCCTGCGCATAGAGCGCGGCGACCGGCTCGGCCCGGGCATGCTTGCCGCGACGGGCGCGAAGCATGGTGACCGGCACGGCCGGGTCGATTGTCGCCAGCACGCTCCGCACCATCTCGCCGCCCTGGTTCACCTCGACCAGCAGCGCATCGGCTTCCAGCCGGCGATAGGTGGCGATGGCCCGGCCCGCCCAGGCTTCGGGCGTGGCCCGTTCGAGCGAGGCATCGTCCAGCACATAGGCGAGGCCGGACGGCGCAAGCCCGGCGGCAACAATGCCACAGCGCCCGCCCCGCACCCCGCCGGCCGGCGGATCGACCGCCACGACGATCCGGCGGCAATCCTCCGCGGCGTCCACGCGTCCGGCCTCGATGGCCTCGCGGCGGAACAGCGCGTCGGACCGTTCCTCGACAAAATCGCCCTCCAGCTCCTGTCGCCCGAGTGCCGTGCCGGCATAGCGGCCGACAATGGTGGCGAGGAAATGCGGCGCGAGATGCGCGGCATTGGCCCGGGTCGCGGCGCGGCTGAGTGCCGTGCGCGGATCGGCGGCAAGGCGCTTCAGCAGCCGCGTCGGGCGCGGCGTGGTGGTGATGACCTGACGGGGCCAGTCGCCGAGGCGGAGGCCGAATTGCAGCATGTCGAAGGTCGCCTCGGCCTGGCTCCATTTGGCGAGTTCGTCGCACCAGGCCGCCTCGAATTGCGGCCCGCGCAGGGATTCGGGATCCTCGGCGGAGAAGCCCTGCGCCACCGCGCCATTCGGCCATTCAAGCCGACGGCGCGAGGCAAGCCAGAGCGGGCGCTGGCCGGGCGGGTGGATGGCGAGCAGGCCGGACACGCCCTCGACCATCACCTCGCGCAGGTCCTGCAGGGTTTCCGCCACGATGGCGATCCGCCCCGCCGGGCGCCCGGCGAAAGGCGGCAGGCCAAGGGCCAGCCCGCGCACCCATTCGGCACCGGTGCGGGTTTTCCCCGCGCCGCGCCCGCCGAGGACCAGCCAGGTCGACCAGGGCCCGCCGCCCTGCGCGCTCTCGGGCGGCAGCTGGTCGGGCCGGGCGAAAAGCGGCCAGTCAGCCAGGAACCGCGCCAGAGCCTCAGGCCCCAGCCCCTCCAGCAGCGTCCGGGCCTGGCCGCTCTCGACGCAATGCATCAAGGCGTTGCGCAAGCTCGGTACGGAACGCCTCGAGGGATCGGACAGCATTTCCGGCATGATCTTCCCTTTCCGGCGCCCGATGGACCGGGCCCGTTTCGGCATCGAGCGCCACGAGATCACGCAGGGTCTTGGCGATCAGGGCGAGGGTGCGGGCATCGCGTTCGAGCAGGGCCGGATCGCCGGGCAAGGTGGCGAGCCGCGCCTCGATTTCCGCGACCTGCTTCTCGGCAGCGGACCAGAGCCGGCGGATCAGCGGGCGGCGCGCCCGCCGGCGCGGCCGGGCAGGATCAGGGGGCATGGGGGCCTCCGGGATGGGGAGTGGGAAATGGGAGTGGGGGTTGGCAACCGGCAATCGGCATGGCCGCTGACCAAGGGGCGGCAGCGGCCGGATTTACAGTGACGGATGCGAAGGGCGGTGTGTTTCTCCCCGCCCCCGCGGGGAGCAGAAGCGGGCGTGATGCGAGGCCCCCTCACCCGCCGCCGCGTTGCGGCGTCGACCTCTCCCCGAGGGGGAGAGGCGGGGTGCCCGCTGGATCGGCACCATGAGCATCCCCTCACCCGCCAAAGCTACGCATCGGCAGGCTCCCCGGCGGGAGAGGTGGTGGTGAGGCGCCGTGGCGCAGTCCGGGAACGTGCGGTTTTTATGCCCCAAGGCCGTGACGTCGTCAAGGACTTTTTTCGTATAAGCGGACTATTTTCTTATTTCTTTGTGCTTTCAGGGGCTTGCCCCTGTCCCTGCCCGGCGGGATCGCGGCGACGGGGGCGGCGCGGCCAGCGGCCCGGCCAGGCGCGGATCCGCTCGACCAGTTCGGGCAAGGAGAGTTCGTCCTCATGCGCATGGACCCGACCGGCCACGCTGGCGCCGGCTTCGCGCACACTCTCGGCGCGGCCGCTGACCAGCGGGTGCCAATCCGGAAGGGATTTCCCTTCTGCCAGAAGGCGATAGGCACAGCTCGGCGGCATCCAGCCGAAGCTGCCGGCATTGTCAGGCGTCAGGCGCACGCAATCGGGCACCTCGCGGTCGCGGTTCGGATAGTCGCGGCAGCGGCAGCCGGTCGTGTCAAACAGGCGGCAGGCCACGTCGGTGAAATAGTATTTGCCGGTATCCTCGTCTTCCATCTTGATGAGGCAACAGCGGCCGCAGCCATCGCACAGGCTTTCCCATTCCGCCTCGTTCATCTCGGCGAGAGTCTTGGATTTCCAGAAAGGCGGCGGCGCGGTCATCTGTTCTTGTGTGCAAGCCGGGCCGTGGCCGTCAAGGGCGCGCCTCGTTTTGGACGCGCCCGGCAGGCTGTGTTATGGATATATTGGACATTCATCATGTTGATGGTTTCCGTTCGCTCCCTGCCCGTATGCCGGCCCCATGACCGAGTTCCGCACCCTCTCCCTCCGGGAAAAACTGGCGCGCCGCCTGCGCGATGCCGATGCCTGGCTGGAAGATGCCCTGCACCGGCTCGGCGAGCGGGTGAAGGAGGGGCTCTGGCGGATCCGCCATGCCTCGGACCGGCTGGAGCCCTCGCCCGGCGGGCGGGTCGCGGTGACGGTGGCCTGCGAAGTCCTGACCTATTGCCTGATCGGCGGTATCTTCATGACCGCGCTGGCAAAGCCGGCTTTCCGGGCCGTGAACGAGGATGACTGGCTGAAGCAGCAGGACCTTGCGGTCACCTTCGTTGACCAGACCGGCGCCGTGATCGGCAAGCGCGGCATCCTGCACAGCGAGGCGATCGCGATCGAGGACCTGCCGGAACATCTTGTCAAGGCAGCGCTTGCCACCGAAGACCGCCGCTTCTACGAGCATTGGGGCATTGATCCGCAAGGGCTTTTCCGTGCGGTTGTCGCGAATGCCCGGGCCAATGGCGTGGTGCAGGGCGGCTCGACCATCACCCAGCAACTGGCCAAGAACCTGTTCCTGAACAACGAGCGCTCGCTCGAGAGGAAAATCAAGGAAGCCTTCCTCGCGCTCTGGCTGGAATCGCGCCTTTCGAAGCGCGAGATCCTGAAGCTCTATCTTGATCGCGCCTATCTCGGGAATGGCGTGTTCGGCGTGCAATCCGCCGCCGAGCATTATTTCGGCAAGAATGTCCGCGACCTGACCCTCGCCGAAGCGGCGATGATTGCCGGCCTGTTCAAGGCGCCGTCGAAATTCTCGCCGAATGTGAACCTGCCGGCGGCCCGCGCCCGGGCAGCGGATGTGCTCTCGAACATGGTCGAGGCCGGGTTCCTGACGCAGGGCCAGGTCTCCACTGCCCTGCGCAACCCCGCGACGCCGGTCGAGCGGGCGAACCAGAACATCGCCGATTACGCGCTCGATTTCGGCTTCGAGGAGATCAAGCAGCTCGCTGCGGCCGGCAAGCTCGGCAATCACCGGACGCTGATCGTCCGGGCGACGATCGATCCCGGGCTGCAGAAGCATGTCGAGCGGGCCTCGGAATCGATCCTGCGCCAGCACGGGCCGAATTACCGGGTGAAGCAGGCAGCGCTCGTCATGCTCGATCATACCGGCGGGCTGCGCGCCATGGTCGGCGGGCGCGATTACGGGCAGAGCCAGTTCAACCGCGCCGTGCAGGCGATGCGGCAGCCGGGCTCGTCGTTCAAGCCCTTCGTCTATGCGGCGGCGCTGAATGACGGCGTGATCAAGCCGGAGAGCATCGTCGTCGACCGGCCGACCTGCGTGAATATCGGCCGGCCCTGGTGCCCGCAGAATTACGGCCGTTCCTATGCCGGTTCGATGACGGCCATCGTGGCTCTCGCCAAGTCGATCAATACGATCCCGATCCAGCTGAACGAGAAGCTCGGCAAGGGCAATCACAAGGCCGGGCGGGAACGCGTTCATGATGTGATGCGCAAGGTGGGCTTCGCCAACGAGGTGCGCGACATTCCCGGCATGCCGCTGGGCGTCAGCGAGGTGACGGTGGTGGATATGGCCACCGGCTTCAATGCCTTCGCCAATGGCGGCAAGCTGGCGAAACCCTATGTCGCCCGCGAGATCCTCACCCCTGCCGGGGAAGTGATCTACCGCGCCGAGCAGGACCTCGCGAAACGGCCGCAGGTGCTGCCCTCCTATGTGGCGCTCGACATGAACCGCATGCTCCGCCAGGTCGTCACGGCCGGCACGGGAAGGCGGGCGGCGCTGCCGGGCATTCCTACTGCCGGCAAGACCGGCACGACCGATGAATACCGCAATGCCTGGTTCGTCGGTTACTCGGGCAATTTCACCACGGCGGTCTGGTTCGGCAATGACGATTACACCGCGACCAACAACATGACCGGCGGCTCGCTGCCGGCCATGCTGTTCCAGCAGGCCATGGCCTTCGCGCATCTCGATATTGACGCGCTGAACATTCCCGGCCTCGGCGACGAGGACAAGCCGGTGCGCGATCCGAAGCTGGCCGAGCTGGCCGGCGCTCTGGAGACCAGCTTGCCGCAGGCCGGCCGGCTGTACCGGCTCTCGCCGCGTGGCAAGGCGGTCCTGCGCGAGATCGAGGCTGACGGCGAGGACAAGCCGGCCGGGCCGGTTTCCGGGCTCGGCGCGGCACCGGCTCCACGTTCATAAGGGCCGGCCCCGGATCATGCGCCTGCTTCTTCTCCTGATCGTGGCCCTGGCGGGGCTGGCCAGCGGCGGAGCCCTGACCTTCCTCGCCGTGGCCGGGCCGACCGCCTTTCCGCATGCGCTGACCGGCGGCTGGCTGTTCCTGCCCCGGCAGGGGGCGCCGGAGATCGACCCCTATACGCGGGCGCGGATGTTCTACGAGGGCGAATTGCCGCTTGCCGCAGGCGAGGGCTTCGCCTTGCGGGCCCGGGCGGACAGCGACGGCAACACCCTGTCCTCCCGCTGTGAATACCGGCTCTGGGCGCCCTTCCCGGCTGCCCGCTACTGGACTGTGACCCTCGTCGACGCGAACGGCCGGCTCGTTCCCAACCTCGCCGAGCGGCATGGATTCACGTCGGCCGAGATCATCCGGCCGGCGGAAGGGCCGTTCACGATCGAGATCGGGCCCGAGCCCCTGGCAGGCAACTGGCTGCCGACCGGACGCGAGGCGCAGGAGATCCAGGTCATCCTCCGGCTCTACGAGACTCCGCTTGCGGCCACGGCAACACAGCTTGACCCGCGCACCATCCCGCGGCTCAGCCGGATCCGGTGCCTGTGATGCCGGTCTCGCTGCTGGCCCTGGTCTTTGTGCTGATGGCGACGCTGGCGCATATCATCAGCCTGTTCATCCTGCCTTTCGGCACGAAGGACGACGTGTTCTCGCGGCTCGAGCGCGGCGCCGCCACGAACATGATCGCGCTGATCGACGCGGAGGATCTGAAGGGCCTGCCCTATGTCGATCCGGCGGTGGCCATGGCGGTCTGCCATTACGATCTCTCCGCGGGCCCGGTGCGCCTGCGCGTGCCGCTCTCCGAGACGTTCCTTTCGATCAGCCTCGCCGAGCGGCATCGCGGCATCTATGCCTCCGTCTCCGACCGGGCGGCCACCGGCGGCAGCCTGGACCTCGTGGTGGCAACACAGGCACAGCTCGACCGGATCACCCGCCTCGATGACGAGGAGCAGGCGATCGAGGAGATCCGCATGCCGGCCCGCCAGATTACCGGCCTCGCCATCATGAAGGTTTTCGTGGACCGGCCCAGCAGCCGCGCCCGGGCGCAGGACGTGCTGCGCGCCGCCCGCTGCGAAAGCGAGCGGCTGCCGGATTAGCCCTCAGCCCTTGCGGACGAGCGGGCGCGGGGTCATGACCGGCGGCATCTCGACCTCGCGCAGGCAATGGCCGGGGATCTGCATCGCGCCCTTGGTGAAGCGGCCGATATCGGCCTCGAAGGCCATCAACGTGCGCTCGGAGGGGATGGCCTCGCGTTCGGGCCCCTCGACAAGCAGATGCTCGAGCGAATAGCGGTATTGCGCCGCGCGGTCATAGAAGGACCAGTTCACCCGGGCGATGATCAGCGCGTTCTCGCAGATCCGCTCCAGCGCCTCGTTGCGCTGCTCCTCCGTCAGGTGGCCGACCTGGCCGAGGCTGCGTGCGCGGACGTGATCGGCCTGGATGACCTGCGAGGCGACGAGCCGGAAATGCGGCACCAGCGCGTGATCGGCCGAGATCGTATCCTTCACGCGGTTGTAGCGCGAGACCAGCGAGGAAAAGGCATGGCCGGGATTGGCGACCCGGCGCAGGATCGGCGAATCATTCCGTGCGCCGAAATGCGGCCCGCCCATGATGGTCCTGTGGAACAGCGTGACGTCATGCTCGCGCGGGGGGATGATGCGATGGAAGGCGAGGTTTCGTTCCTGCCAGGTGCCACGCGGGGCATCGGTTTCCGGCATCAGGAAGTTCCAGGCGCGGTTGCGCAGTTCCTTCTCGTCCTCGGTGTAGGCGTAGAAGGACGAGGGCTCGCCCCGCATCCGCGCCGAGACCGTGCCGGTGAAAGGCAGCAGCACGTCATTGGTGAAACCCTGCTGCGGCCGCCCGAAATCGCCGGTGGTCGGCGTGCAGGCAAGAAGTGGCAGCGTGAGGACCGCAGCGAGGCCGGGCGCACGGAAAAGGCGGAAGAACGGGGCGGAAACGGACTGCATCGGGCCTCCTCGCCAGCAGGCCGCGCCGGGCCGGGCGTGCGGCAGCACGCGCGAGGGCGGGCCCACCGCGCGCATGCGGTTGGGCTTTCCCTGTCGCGCCGGCAAGCGGGCTCAGGGCGGGAACGGGGTACGCAGGGTTACGCGCGCTTGCGCCGGCCGGAGCGGGGGCTCTGGCTCTTGGGGGCGCGAGCGGGGGGGTCGTCGTGACGTTCGTAGCGGACGCCGGTGAACAGCAGGATGGTCGCGCCGGAGCCGCCGTTGCCCAGCGGTTCACCCGCCGGCAGCGTGCCCGGTTTGGCCCCTTGACGAGGCCGGAAGCGGATCAGTTCGCCCATGGCCAAAACTCCTTCGGAAGGGATGCCGCACGCCGGCACGCGGCGTCGAATCAACCCTTCCTTGAGGAAATTGCGGGCAATGTCTTAAGAGGTGCTTAAGGAGCGTGCCGAAACGGGCCGCTCGCACGGGGTCAGCCTCCGGGCTCGATCACCGGATCGAGGAAATGGCGGCCCTGCCGGTCCTCGATCTCGACGATCCAGCAATCCGGATCGAAGCGGATTTCCTTGTCCAGCCGCGCCTCGATGGCCGGCCGCTCGAGCACCGGCGCGGCATGGAGCCGGGTGAAGACCCTGTCCTCGGGCTTGCCTTCGTAGCTCGACATCGGCGCCGGGCCATAGAGTGCCGCCGTGCCGTCGAGATGGTCGACCACCACGAAAACCGTGCCGGCCTCGGTTCCGCCCCGGCGGCGCAGGGCCCCGAAGGCGCCTTCGATCGCGGCGCGACGGAGATAGGCGGAGACGAAGAAGTCACTCGTCAGCCGCATGTCAGGGATTGGCGATGGCAATGCCGGTGGTCGAGGCCAGCAGCTTGAGGACAGGGCCCTTCGGCTCGCCCCGGGGCGGCAGCTTGCGGTCAGCCTCGAATTTTGACAGCGCGTTGCGTGTCGAGGGGCCCATCTGGCCATCCTCTGTCAAGGGGCCGTAGCCGGCCTTGTTGAGCGCGCGCTGGACATCGAGCACGGTGCGGCTCGGCTTGTCCTCGGCGGCGGGGCGCTCGGTCCCGTTGCGCTTGAGCAGGTCGGCCAGCTCGTCGCGCATGGCCGCGCGCGAGGCGGTCTGCAGGTCTTTCAGCAGCGCCTCGCTCGGGCGGCCATCGACCGGAACACGCTGGGAAAACTGGTAGTCGCGGATTGCCTGCGTGGTCGCCGTACCCGGGCGGCCATGGACCTCGCCCTTGTAGAAGCCGCGACGGGCGAGTTCACGCTGGATATCCGCGAGAAGCGGATCGGAAGGTGCGGCAGCGGCGGGCGTTTCGGCCGGTTTCGCGGCCACGGGCGCCGGAGGCGCTGCCGGGGCCTGTACCGGGCGCGTCGTCGGGGGGGCGGGCTGGGCAAGGGCTGCCTGCCGGGCCGCCGGTTCCGGCCGGAGGGGCGGCGCGGGGAAGGATTCAGCCTCGCGGATGGCATTGCGGAACAGGGGCGTCGGGTGTTTCTCGTTCTGCATCATCACCGCGTTCACGATGATCGTGCCGCCGAACAGGCAGGCCAGGGCTGCGATCGCGCGGCCGCCCGTGACAAGGCGGCGGCGCGTACGGCGCGGCCGATCCTCGTCCTCCGGCAGCCGGCGTTCCTGGGCCCGGTTCCGTTGCTTCATGGTCACTACCCCCTGTCGATCCCGTTCGTCTCGCGATCCCGTTCATCCCGCGATGCGGACCGGCTCTTCCCCAATGGTCTCGTGGCCGGTGGTCACCGGCAGTCGCCCGGCATAGGCGCCGGCGAAGCGCAAGGTCAGGTCCCGCCCGCCCGAAGCCGAGAACCCGATGCCGCTTTCGCCGGACAGGGCCTCGCACAAGGCCGCCTCGAACGGATCCGCCATCGGGGCTTCATCCGCCGGCGGGGCATGGCAGGTGACCAGCAGGTCGGTGCCGTCCCGCAGCCATTCGAGCCGCGCGCCCTCGCGGGCCATGGCGCGGCGCAGCATGATCTCCACTGCGAAGCGGGCGGCCGGCAGCGGCAGCCGCGCGGCCGGCAGGCCCGCCGGGGCCGTGACGGCGAGCAGGCCCTTGTCCTGCGCATCGCGCAGATTGAGCGCGCGGATCGCGTCGGAGAGCAGGCGATGCGGCAGGATGTCGGCCGGCTCGTCCGGCCCGTCCTGAAGGGCGCGCAGCCAGCGGCCCATCAGATGCGTATTGCGATGGGCCTCGCCGATGGCCTTGTGGGCCTCGGCGGCGAAATCCCTGGCGGTGGCGGGATCGCGCGGGGCGAGGCGCGGATCGGCGAGCATCTCGAGGAAGCCGAGGCCGGCATTGAACGGAGCCACGCTGTCATGCAAAGCGCGCGAGAGCAGGGCCGGATCGCCCTTGCGGGCGGGAGACGGTTCGGCCGCGACGCTCTCCGCCGGCTCGTACAGGAAGACCGCCAGGCCGGCCTCGCCGGGCAAAGGCGCCACCGTGCAGGTGTAGCGATCATAGCGCGGCGGCAGCGGGAAGCCGGCGCCAGCGGGGTCACGGCGGAGGCGCAGCACGAGGCCTTCGGTTGTCCGGTCTTCGTGGATCGCCCGGGACAGGGCCTGGAGCAGTGGCACGCGATCGGCGATCAGCGTCGCCGCGACAACCGAGCGTTCGGGGAAATGCGTTTCGAGCAGATGCCGGCGGAACGGGGCCTCGCCCTCGGCATCGAGCGCACCGACCTGATCCACCACGAGGATCTGCCGGGCACCACCACGAAGAAGCAGGCCGTTGAGGGCCTCAAGGCGGCCAAGCCGGCGGCGCGGGTCCGGCTCGGCGGCGGCGGTTTCGGCCACCGGCTGCCGGAGCGCCCCCAGGACGAGGGGTACGGTCATCGCGATGGCCGGAGCCACGGCGGCGAGATCAAGCGGGCCCTGCAGGAAGCAGGCGATGGTCGCAAGCACGGCGATGCCGGCAATGGCGCGCGCCGGACCCGGGCGATTCCGGAGAACGAGCCAGTCGGCCAGCCCGAGGGCCGCGGCCAGCAGCGAGAGCAGCGCGAGGACCGGCAGTTCGGCACCGGCAAAGGCTGCGAAGGGCAGGACAAGCAGCCCGCTGAACAGGCCCGCCAGCCGGGCCACCGGGCCCTCGCGTGTCAGAAGCACAAAGCCGCAGACCGAGGCGGCAAGGACGCCGCTGAGCCCGATCCATTCCGGCAGGACGGCGCCGAGACCACGGAAGGGCAAGGTGGCGAGCGAGAGACCCATGGCCAGCGATCCGGCGAGGACCCCAAGAAGGCGCCGCCCGGCCAGAGACGCAGCCATGCCCGACCCGCCATGGCTGGCGAGGGCGGAGGCGCCCATCAAGGTCTGGGTCCAGTCGATCGTCATCGGCCCGTCACGTCCCGTTCTGTTTGGTCCTTTTCCCCGGATCCGACCATGCGTCGTCCGGTCTTAAACGGGTGCTAAGATGCAGCGTGACGCAGCCCCGGTTTCGGCCTCCGAGATGCCCGGGCTCCGGCCTTTCCGTGACTATGGTGAACAACCTCTCTCCAGATCCGCGCTGTCGGCCGCAAACGCGTTGCGGCTCCGCGCAGAACACCGGATCGATAAAATTCGACGAAAATGACCAACAGAATCGTGAGGTCCCTGCTTTATGCCGGAAGCGGGAATGGGAGATGCACCATGTTCTGGCGTGCCACCTTGGCGATCGCGGCGCTCTACTACGTGACAGTTCCGGCCGAGGACCGGCGGCAGGCTGAAGCGGAGTTGCGCGCGGCGGCCGGGCAGCTGCCCGGCCACGCCCTCACCCTGTGCCAGGAAAAGCCGCTGCTCTGCACCGAGATGGCCAGGCAGGCCGGCACGGTGCTCGCGCCGGCTGCACGTGTCTCCGCGCCTCCCCTGCCTGCTGCGCTTCCCCCGGCCAGCCCCGAACCGCAGGGGAAAGCCGCGCCCGAGCGCCGGGTCGTCGAGGGCGTTCCCCTGCCGCCGCGCCGGCCAGGGCCGCTCCCTGCGCGAAAAGGGGCTTGACCTTCCCGCCGCCACGCGACACGTGACCGGCATGGATATCCCGCCCGCGCTCCAGACCATCCGCGACGATCTCGCCTTTCTCGACGATTGGGATGATCGCTACCGCTATCTGATCGATCTGGGGAAAACCCTGCCGGCCCTGCCGGCGGAAGCCTATTCCGACACGTTCAAGGTGCCGGGCTGTGCGAGCCAGGTCTGGCTGATGATGGACCGTGACGCCGCGACGGGGCGCCTTGCGATCCGGGGCGACAGCGATGCGCTGATCGTGAAGGGGCTCGTCGCCCTTGTCATCGCGATGTTCTCGAACCGGCTGCCGGACGATATCGCGGCGATGGATGCGCAGGCCTTTTTCGCGGAAATCGGGCTGCGCGAGCATCTGACCTCGCAGCGCGCCAACGGCCTCGCCTCGATGGTGGCGCGGATCAAGGCCGAGGCCAGCCGCGCCACCTGATCGCCGAGGCTCAGTTTCCGAGCGTCACCGCCTGGATGCGGCCGGCCCGGAGGCCGGTGGCCAGGTTGTCCAGCCCGTAATGCCGGGCCAGTTCGCGGAGCGCGAAGGCCAGCGCGATCTTGCCGGAGCGGACCGGCAAGGCCTGTTCCCGCTCCAGCGTTTCGACCCCTTTGCCGAAGCCGCAGATCTCGACGAGGATCCCGGAGAAATCCGGCCCGACCGCCCGCAGGGCACGGTCAACGCGCTGACGCGCCGCCACAACCCGGTCGGCCTCGGCCAGCCCCTCCCCGCCCGAGCCATCGACGGCGGGGCGCGTCCAGTCCATCGTGACGGCAGGGATGCTGCCGGCGAGGCGCAGGTCCGACCGAAGGCGAAGGCCGGCCTCGATTTCCGCAGGGCCGACGAGATGGGCGACCTGGCGCTGCCGCCGGAGCATCTGCAGGGGATCCTCGCGCAGGTTGACGGCGACGATCTGCCCGGCAAGGGAGGGTTCGGGCCGGAAGACAATCTCCCGGTGCTGGGCCGCCACCTCGCCGGCCATCTCGCGCTTCAGCCGCGCGCGCCCCTCGGGGGTGATGACATGCCCCCCGCCGGGGAGAGCGCGGATAGCCCCCGCACCCAGGAGGGGCGCGAGCAGGCTCGCCGGAAAGCGGCTGGCCAGCGAGACGCGACGGCGCTCGTCGCGGAAGACAAGCCGGCCGCGCTGGGCCTCGACGCGCATGCCGGGCTCGGCCAGTCGTTCGAGGAGCCGGGCCGTCTCGCGCGGGTCCGGCTCCGGCGCGGGCCGGGTCCGGGGCGCGGCTTTCCGGCCGGGCCTGTTGCAGGCGGGCAATTCACCGAGCCGGGTCATGTCGCCTCTCCCGTGCCGAAGGTGCGGAACCAGATGTCGATGGCAGCCTCGAGGGCATCGAGCGCCCGGTCGACCCGGGGCAGTTCGCGCCGTTCCTCGATCCTGAGGCAGGCATGGCGCGCCGAGGTGCGGTCGCGGCCAACCATGGCGCCCGCGCGGGTCAACGAGCAGCCGAAGACGACATGCGCAAGGTAGATCGCCGTGTGCCGTGCCTGCACGATGGCGGCGGCATTGCGTTCCGGCCGCAGGAGCGCCGAAGCGGGAACCCCCTTCCACGCCGCAGCCGAGGCGCGGCAGATCTGATGCTGCATCTGGCGCTGCAGGGCCCGGACACATCGCCCGGCGGGGTCATCCGCAGCGGGAACGGACCGGCGACGGCTCCGCGGTTCCATTAAGTTAAAGCTTCCGAATATTATAGAATTACTGGATAATTGCTCCATCATGCTTGCTCCGCAACCAATCTCCCCGCGCGAAGGCTAGGGCCCGGCCGGGGCGAAGCTCAATGCTGAAGCGGGCCCGGCAACCGGCCCGAAAAAAAGAATTCCCCGCTTTCGTCCGCCTTGTGGACAGTGCCCGCCAGGAGGAGGGACAGGCCGCAACGCGGATCAAAGCAAACGGCAAGCAATCGGCCTCGGGCCGGGTTGGAAGAAGGCACAAAAAAAGCGCCCCGCAGGGCGCTCTTTCCGGTTCATGGACACTATCCCGTGGAAGCGCTGAAACAGCGCATCCCTCAGCGAGCGCGGCGGCGCTGCTGGCCGAGGCCCATTTCCTTCGCCAGCCGCGACCGGGCGGCTGCATAGTTCGGCGCCACCATCGGATAGTCAGCCGGCAGGCCCCACTTCTCGCGATACTGCTCGGGCGACATGTTGTACTGCGTGCGAAGATGGCGCTTCAGCGACTTGAACTTCTTCCCGTCTTCCAGGCAGATGATGTAGTCGTTGTGCACCGACTTCTTGACAGAAACGGCAGGCTTCAGCGGCTCGGCGGCCGTCTCGATGATCGGGGTGCCCACCCGCGTCAGCGCGGTGTAGACCTCGTTGATCAGGCTCGGAAGATCCGAAGCGGGAACGGAATTGTTGCTGACATAGGCAGACACGATCTCCGCCGCCAATTCGATCAGATCACCCTGTTCGATTGTATTCGCCATGAGTATGTTTCCTTCTCTTGTGGCCGGGCAGAGCGTGCCACCCTATTCCTTGTTTTTGTTCGGGCCAAATGTTGAAAATGATGATACATTGGTCGTAGGACAAGATATCTTGCGAACACTCGATTCGAGGATTTCAGCCGTCCAGTTTTCTTTCAGCAATATTTTCGGATAGTTGCAAGCGGTTTTGTGACAAATATCACATAATTTTCCCTCTTGCATCAGGGATTCCCCAGTGAAGGCGCGACCGGTTCGCAGTTCACATTGTCGTTTGTACACTTGCTGTCTCACGTTGCGTGGCCCATTTTCGGCTCTCGCAAGCATGGAGCCGTGGGATGAAAGCAGTTCAGAAGGTAATCAAGTCCGAAGCGGAGTGGCGCGCCCTGCTGACGCCCGAGCAATACCGCGTCCTGCGCGAGCATGGCACCGAATGCGCGTTCACCGGACCGTTCCTCGAAGAAAAGCGAACAGGCACATTCCATTGCGCCGGCTGCGATACCGGGTTGTTCCGGACCGACAGCAAGTATGAATCCGGTACGGGCTGGCCGAGTTTCTTCGAGCCGGTGGAGGAGGGCATGGTCAGCTATCACGAGGACCGCTCCTACGGGATGCGGCGGATCGAGATCCGCTGCGCGGTCTGTGATGGCCATCTCGGGCATGTCTTCCCGGATGGCCCGAAGCCGACCGGGCGGCGCTATTGCACCAACGGCGCGGCCTTCACCTTCCGTGCCGATCCGGGAGAGTAAGACCTCCTCCCTTGTCCCTCCCCCGTATCGCCGGGCTCCGGAATCCGGCTAGATACGGCGGAGTGATGAGGATTCGCCGATGTCTCGCCTGCCGCCTTTTGCCCATCTCACCCGCCAGCCGCCGATGGCCGCCCGGAAGCGGGTGAAACGCGTGGTGCATGGCGTGACGCTGGTCGATGACTATGCCTGGCTCCGCGCCCGGAACTGGCAGGCGGTGATCGAGGATCCCAAGCGCGTACCGCCGGCAATCGGCACCTATCTCCGGCGCGAGAACGCTTTCGCGCGGGAGGCCTTCAAACCGCTGGCCGGCCTGCAGAAGGAGCTGATGGCCGAGATGCGCGGCCGCATGCGCGAGGATGAGGCCGAGCCCCCGATGAAGGATGGCGAATGGCTGTATTACGAGCGGTTCCGCAAGCGTCAGCAATATCCGGTCTTCTGCCGGCGGAAAATCGGATCCCGCCGCGAGCAGATCCTGCTCGACGGGCCGAAGGAGGCGCGCGACGTCGACTACTTCGATATCGGCGCGACCCAGCCCTCGCCCGACCACAGGCTGATGGTCTGGGCGGCGGATACGACCGGCTCGGAAAGCTATATCCTCCGCGTGCGCGATCTTGCCACCGGCAAGGACCATGACCGCCTCTCGCGGACCAATGGCGAGGTGGTCTGGGGCCGCGACGGCCGCTTCTTCTACTATATCGAACTCGATTCCTCGCAGCGGCCCTACCGCGTGATGCGGCACCGTCTCGGCGAGAAGCAGCGCGACGATATCGAGATCTACCGCGAGGCGGATTCGGGCTGGTTTGTCGGGCTCGATGTCACGCAGGATGACCGCTACGGCTTCATCTCGATCCATGACCACGAGACCAGCGAAGTCCTGCTGCTCGATCTTGACGATGCCGCCGAGGTGCCGGTGCCGGTCTTCCCGCGCGTTCAGGGCGTGGAATACGAGATCGACCATCATGCGGGGTCGCTGATCATCCGCACCAATCATGGCGGGGCGGCGGATTTCAGGATCGTCGCGCTGCCGGTCGGCGAGACGGATCTCGAGCGGGCGCGCGTGCTGGTGCCCGAAACGCCCGGGCGGATGCTGCTTTCGGTGCATGTGCTGAAGAACTGGCTGATCTGGTCGAGCCTCGGCGAAGAGGGGCCGCGCATCCATATCCGCCACTGGGAGAGCGGCGCCGAGCGCGTGCTGGCGCCGAAGGCCGCGATCGGCGATATCGCCGCGACGGTCGGGCTCGAATATGACAGCGACATCCTGCGGCTGGCCTATTCCTCGCCGGTCGATCCGGAAGTGACGCTGGATCTCGACCTCGCCACCGGGGTGGAGACGGTTCTCAAGGTGCAGGACGTGCCCTCCGGCCATGACCCCTCCGCCTATGTGACCGAGCGGGTTTTCGCTCCGGCGCCGGACGGGGAAACCGTGCCGGTGACACTCCTCAGGCACAAGGATACGCCGGTCGATGGCACGGCCCCTGCCCTGCTCTACGGCTATGGCGCCTATGGCTATGCGATGGATGCCGATTTCGAGACGGAACGGCTGAGCCTCGTCGATCGCGGCTTCGTCTATGCCATCGCCCATATCCGCGGCGGCACCGAGAAGGGCTTCCGCTGGTACCGCGAGGGCAAGCGCGAGAAGAAGATCAACAGCTTCACCGATTTCATCGCCGTGGCGGATTTCCTGGTCGCGGAGGGCTATGCCGCGCCAAGGCGGATCGTAGCGCAGGGTGTCTCCGCGGGCGGGATGCTGATGGGCGGGGTTGCCAATCTCGCCGGCGGGAAATTCGCCGGGATCATCGCCGATGTGCCCTTTGTCGACAGCCTCAACACGATCCTCGACCCGACCCTGCCACTCACGCCGCCGGAATGGGTGGAATGGGGCAACCCGATCACCGACGAGGCCGCCTTCCACGCCATGCGGGCCTATTCGCCCTATGACAATATCACCGCGAAACCCTATCCGCCGATGCTGGTGATCGGCGGGTTGACCGATCCGCGTGTGACGTATTGGGAGCCGGCGAAATTCGTCGCGCGGCTGCGCGCCACCATGACGGGCGGTGGCCCGGTCCTGCTCTACACCCAGATGGGCGCCGGGCATGGCGGCTCGTCCGGGCGGTTCGAGCAGCTCGATGATATCGCGCGGGTTTTCGCCTTTGCGCTGGAAGTGACGGGGCTGGCGGCGGCGGGATAGTCCCGACACTTCATGACCGTCATGCCCTCCCTTGGGGCGGGCATCCACGACTTCGGCTTTACCAGGACAAGTCATGGATGGCCGGGCCAAGCCCGGCCATGACGCCAAGTGCTACAGAAACGGCCATGCGCCGCCTGCCGCTCAGCCCGCGAGCTGGTCGAGATGGCGGCGCAGGTCCTGCAGGGTGGGATAGCGCGTTTCGCCTTCAGGGCCCGCCGCCACGACCGAGCCATCCGAATACATCGTGAACCGCGTGCCGCCGGAATCATAGGCGCCGACGACGTCCAGCGTCTCCAGCGGCGGGAGCGGAGGCCGGCCGTCATCGAGGGCAGCCAGATCGGCATCGGCAATGAGGCCGGGCACCGGCGCGGGTTCCGGTTCCGGCAGTGGCGCCGGCTCGGGTTCCGGGGCGGGGGCCCGGCCGAGCTGGGCGCGGATTTCCTGCTCGACCGAGAGGACAGGCGGTTCGGGGATCGCCTGCAGCATCAAGTCCGGCGGTACGGGAATCGGCGTCAATTCCGGCAGGACCGGTGGCGCCAGCGGCAGCTCCGGATCGACGACGGTGTCAACCGGCGGACTCTCGGCCACCGGATGATCGACAGATGCCGGTCTGTCGACGGGCTGAGGTTCGGCCAAAGGCGGGGAAGGCCCGTCTTTCCCGGGGCCAGCCTCTGCGCCAAGATCCAGAGCCTCCGGAAGCGCGACCGGCGGCAGGTCGAATACCGGGTCCGGACCAGCAGGCGGGAGCGCAGCAGCGTCATCCGGCGCTGGCGGAATCGGTTCGACCGCCGGTTCAGGCACGGACGGGGCGGCAAGGGCAATACCGGCCGCAGCACCGGCCGCAGCACCGGCGGCGAGCATGCCGGCGGCGATGGCGGGCTCTCGACCATGGCGGGGCGCAGCCTCGACCACCGGCTCCGGCATGCGAGGCCGTTCATCCAGCGTCGCCGCGAGGGCATGCGGTGTCGCGACCCGGCGCAGGGCGGCCAGAAGCGCGCGGGTGGAGAAGCCGATCGCCAGCGTCACCATGCCCGCGACCAGCGCAAGGATCCCGGCCTGGAAATGCACGAGGCCGAGATCGGTCGGGATCAGGTTCAGGGCACTGACGAGGCCCAGGATGCCACCAAGGACAAGAAGGGCAGCGACGAGGAAAATCGCGAAAATCATCGGCTCGCCTTTTATGTACCGGCCTGAATTCCATCAAGAACGACAGGTCAAGGTAAACATTCCGCAAAGACAGCGCAAACAGCCCCCGCGACCCGGCTGTTCCGGGCTGGAGGACAGCCCGAAACGCCGATCCTCCGGAACAAAGGGCAACAGCCGATTGCCCTTCGGCCCGGGCCGACTTACATGAAGGCAGCGCGGCCGTTGCGGCCGGCTTTACCGGATTCAGATGTTCGAGGAACCTTCCCCATGTCCTTCACGCTTCCCGACCTCCCCTACGCCTATGACGCGCTGCAGCCGTACATGTCGAAGGAGACGCTCGAATACCATCACGACAAGCATCACCTCGCTTACGTGAACAATGGCAACAACCTGCTGAAGGGCTCGGAATTCGAGGGCAAGAGCCTCGAGGAGATCGTGAAGGGCTCGTTCGGCAAGAATGCCGGCCTCTTCAACAATGCCGGCCAGCATTACAACCACATCCATTTCTGGAACTGGATGAAGCCGAATGGCGGAGGTGCCATTCCCGGCGCGCTCGAGAAGAAGATCATCGAGGATCTCGGCTCGGTCGAGAAGATGAAGGAAGACTTCATCCAGGCCGGCATCACCCAGTTCGGCTCGGGCTGGAACTGGCTGGCCGTGAAGGACGGCAAGATCGTCGTGATGAAGACCGCGAATGGCGAAAGCCCGCTCGTTCAGGGCGCCAGCCCGATCCTCGGCTGCGACGTGTGGGAGCATTCCTACTATATCGATTACCGCAACCGCCGGCCGGATTACCTCAAGGCCTTCGTCGAGCATCTCGTGAACTGGGAATACGTGGCCGAGATGTATGCCAAGGCGACCGCCTGACCGCATCGGCCAGGCCGGAACATGGAAAAGGGGCCTCAGGGCCCCTTTTTGCTGTCCGTCAGGAACAAGGCATCGCGCGATGACGAGCGCCCGGCGTCCGGCCCGGCGGAGCCAGGCCTCAATCGTGGCCGTGCGCGTCCTCGTTGATGGTGATCGTCCGCATCTGCGAGAAATCGACCGCAACCGGGGCTTTCGCCTTCATCATCTGGACCTGATAGGTCTTGATGACGTGTTCGAGGCGGCGATAGACTTCCTGGTAGGTCGCGTCTTCCTTCGGCAGGTTCAGCGGCTTCAGGCAATAGTCGATGATTTCCTTGGGCCGGTCGAAAATCTGGCTCATGATGCGTCTCCTCACCGCGTGCCGAACGATTCCGGCGATGGTTTCCCTTAACAGCCCTGAAGGGCGGGCCGCAATCCTCCCCTTGGCGGAGAGGATGGCGTGTTGTGCTATTTTGCCTGGAATACGAACCAGGCGCCGGCACAGATCAGCGCGAAGCCGATCCCGTGGTTCAGCGTCAGCTTCTCGCCGAGATAGAGCACCGAAAAACCGGCGAAGACCACCAGAGTGATCACTTCCTGGATCGTCTTCAGCTCCGCCGCGGAATAGACCGCATGGCCCATCCGGTTGGCCGGCACGGCGAGGCAATATTCGATGAAGGCAATGCCCCAGCTGGCGAGGATCACGACCGGCAGGGCTGTCGTCTTGAACTTCAGATGGCCATACCAGGCGAGGGTCATGAAGACATTCGAGGCCAGCAGCAGCAGGATCGGCCAGAGATAGGCAGGATTGATTGTGGAGGGCATGGGGTTTCCGGAGACGAGGGAATCACCCGGAGAGCGTGGCGGGTTTGCCCCTCCTTGTCATGGGGGCGCGGGCGAGGCCCCTACCCTGCCATCCGCGCGAGCTGCATCCCGGCAGCGGCGCAGATCTCGCTGAAGCGGTCCGAACGGAAGAAGGCGAGTTCGGTCAGCCGGCTGTCGGTGGCCGGGTCGAGTGCGCGCAGGGCATCATCCACCTCGCCGGGATGGCACATGACGAGATGAGCCGGGCCGGGCGCAACGAGATAGCTGGCGAAATCGGCGCCATAATCGGCCGCGGGGTCGAAGGCGGAATAGCCGGCGAAGCCCCGGTTGAGGCGGAAGCCTGCCTCGGCCATCCGGCGGCTGAACGGCCCGGCCAGCAGGGCCAGAAGCCGCGCCTTGCGGGCGAAACGGCCGCGGGCGCGGATCGCGGCGGGGCTGTCGCCGGGATCGCGGATCCACGGTTCGCGGCCGGGATAGCGCCGCGCCAGCACGGCGAGCAGCGCACGGCGGATGCCGGGAAGCGCATGGACATGCTGGTGACCATCAATGAAATCCGGGCGCATGCCCATGGCCTGCTCGAACGCGTCGAGCTGGGCCTCGATCTCGCGCATGATCGCGTCGAGGGGCAGCGCCCCCGCCACGGCCCGCGCCAGCAGGGCGGGCAACTTCGGCTGGGCACGGTTTTCCGTCCAGCCCTCGCCCGCCGTCAGGGCCTCGCCGCAGGTCAGCGAGAGATGGACACCGAGATCGGCCGTGCCGGCCATGGCGCGGAGATCGCGTGCGGCTTCTGGCCATGACGGGCGGTTGGTCATGGCGCCTGTGGCAGTCATGCGCCCGGCTTCCAGCAGCGCGAGGATGCCCCGGCTGACGGCGGGCGTCATCGCATAATCATCGGCACAGAGAACAAGCGGCACCATCAAGCTTCCATTCATGCGGTCCATGAGAGTAACAGGGGAATGCCGGCCGCCTTCAGGGGCTTACCCTGCCTGCGCGGCCGCGGAAAGCCGTCCTGTTGTCAACCTGAGTCCGAGCATGCCGCATCGTGCCCATCCCGAATTGTCGGTCGTCGTGCCCGTCTTCAATGAAGGCGAGAATATCGAGGCCCTGGTCGGCGCGCTGGTGCCGGTGCTCGAAGGCTGCGTCGCGAGTTTCGAGATCGTTTTCGTCGATGACGGCTCCCGCGATGACACCTTGGCCCGGATCCGACGCGCCGCCGAAACGGACAGCCGGTTGCGGGCGGTCTCGTTCAGCCGGAATTTCGGCAAGGAAATCGCCCTCGCTGCCGGGCTCGACCATGCCCAGGGCCGGGCGGTGGTGATGATCGATGCCGATCTCCAGCATCCGCCGGAGACGATCGCGACCTTCGTGGCGAAATGGCGCGAAGGGTATGACATGGTCTATGGCCAGCGCGTCGACCGCTCGACCGACGGCCCGATCCGGCGCTGGATGACCGAGAAATTCTACACGCTTTTCGCGCGGTTCGGCGAAACGCCCCTCCCCCCAGGGGCGGGCGATTACCGGCTGATGGACCGCAAGGTGGTGGAGGCCCTGCGCCGGCTCGGCGAGCGGGCGCGCTTCTCGAAGGGGCTTTACGCATGGGTCGGGTTCAAATCCATCGGCGTGCCCTTCGAGGTGCAGGAACGCCTGCACGGCACATCGAAATGGGGCTACCGCCAGCTGACGCGCTTTGCCTTTGACGGGCTCTCGTCCTTTTCCACGCTGCCGCTCAAGCTCGCGACCTATATCGGGCTCGGCATCTCGATCTTCGCCTTCACCTACGCGATCACCATGCTGCTCCGCACGATGGTGCTGGGCGTGGATGTGCCCGGCTTCCCCAGCCTGATCGTCTCCGTCATGTTCTTTTCCGGCATTCAACTCGTTTTTCTCGGCGTGATCGGCGAATATGTCGGCCGAATCTTCGCCGAGGTGAAACGGCGGCCGCTCTATATCGTGGCGGAGGAGGTCGGAGGGCGGCATGGATCGAGGGAGGCCGGCGCATCGCGGGCACAGGCAGCGGGCAGCGCGCCCGATGCGGTGCCGCCTGCCGGCTGAGCCGCCGGGAGCGCGGCATCGATGATCCGCGCTTTCCTCTCCGTCGGGGCCTGGACCCTGCTCTCCCGGCTGACCGGGTTCCTGCGCGACATCCTGCTGGCGCGGGTGCTCGGGGCCGGGTTGCTGATGGATGCCTTTGCGGTCGCCTTCCGGCTGCCGAACCATTTCCGGGCGATCTTCGCGGAAGGCGCCTTCTCCACGGCCTTCATTCCCGCCTATACCCGCATCCGCGCCCAATCGGGCGAGGCCGCCGCAGCCCTGTTCCAGGGGCGGATCCTCAGCCTCGTGCTGGTGACGCAGCTCCTGCTGCTCGGGTTGGTCCTCGCCTTCACGCCCGGCTTTGTCGGGCTGCTCGCACCGGGTTTCGCGGCCCGGCCGGGCGCGATGGCTTTGGCGACCGAGCTGACGCGGATCACCTTTCCCTATCTCGCGTTGATCACCCTCGTCGTGCTCTGGACCGGCGTGCTGAATGCCGAAAAGCGCTTCGTCGCCGGGGCGGCGGCGCCGGTGCTGCTCAACCTCGCGATGATCTCGACCCTGCTGGCCGGGGCGGCCTTCGCCACGCTCGCCCATGCCGCCGCCTGGGGCGTACTGCTGGCCGGCATCCTCGAAGCGGGGCTGCTCGGCTTTGCCGCCTGGCGGGCCGGGCTGATCGCGCCGCCGGCGCGGCCGAGGCTCGATGCGGATGTGCGCGGGTTCTTCCGCGCCTTCGGCCCGGCGGTGATCGGCGCAGCGGGCGTTCAGATCGCAATGTTCGCCGATACGATCCTCGTCACCTTCCTGCCGCAGGGCGGGGCCTCGGCGCTGTATTACGCCGACCGGCTCTACCAGCTGCCCATCGGGGTGATCGGCATCGCCGCCGGCACGGTGCTTCTGCCGGAAATGAGCCGCCTGATTGCGGAAGGGCGGACCGGCGAGGCCCATGCCCAGCAGAACCGAGCGCTGGTGCTGAGCTGGCTGCTGGCTGCGCCGTTCTTCGCGGGGTTCCTCGCCATCCCCGAGGTGATTGTCGCGGCCCTTTTCGAGCGCGGCGCCTTTGATGCCCGCGCCAGCGCCGCCACGGCGGCGGTGCTGGCAGCCTATGCGATCGGGCTGCCGGCGATTGTCGGGATCCGCTCGATGGTGGCGAGCTTCCATGCGCGCGGCGACACGAAGACGCCGCTCTATGCCTCGCTGACGGCGATCGGCCTCAACCTCATCATCAAGCTGGTGGTGTGGAACCGGCTCGGCGCCGCCGGGCTCGCTCTGGCAACGGCGATCGGCGCGATCGTCAATTTCGGCATCCTGTTCGTGCTGGCGAAGCGTCAGGGCAAGGCCGCACCGGACCGGATGGTGGCCAAGACCGCGCTGGCGCTCTCGGTCTGCACCGTTTTGATGGCCGGCATGCTGGTCGCGGCAGACCGGGCCTATGCCAGTTTCACGCCGCTGGCCCGGCTGCCGGTGATCGCCGTGATCGGGGCGATCTTCTATGCGAGCGCGGTGACGCTCGCTTTCATCATGGCAAGGCTGCCGCTCCGGCTCCGGTAGCAGCGATCAGCGCAGCACGACGCGGGTGCAGGTGGCGAAGCCCGGCTGGAGCGGGAAATGCCGGGCCTTGCCGGCCAGCCAATGCTCGCAATCGGCCGTCGAGCGGAAGCAGCCCTGGAAGCTCTTGCGATCCACGATGCCGTGGCGAAGGGCACGCCCGCCGAGATAATTCCCGGCAATGGCGGCGCGCTCGGGCCCGGAACCGCGCGTACCGGAACAGGCCGTGCCGACAGAAGGCGGCGACCAGGCGGCAGCCGGCATGGCGAGGCCGGCGAAAGCCAGCGCGAGCGCAACGGAACGAAATGTCTTCATGTCATCCATCCTGTTCGATTGCCGGCATAATAGCCGAACATCGCCCGATCCGGGCCGGATTGCTGATCCCTCCTGCCGGATTCTCGAAACAGGGTGAAGAGGCATGCTGCCCGAAACTTGCAGTCTGCACCGTCCTCCCCCATCTTTATGGGATGCTGTTGCGCATTCGCCCCCTGATGCTGGTCCTGCTCGTGCTGGCGCTCGCCTTGCCGATGCGGCTGCACGGGCTGATGTTGGCCGGACCTGTCCATGCCGCATCCAGCCAGCACGGGGCGGCACCACCCTGCCATGACGCGGAAGGCCATGCGCCCGGGCATGCGCTCCCGGCAGCACATGAGCCGCATCAGCCTGTTCCGGTAGCCCCTTCTCCGGATACCGACATGCCGGAGAGTCCGGCGCCCGCCGGCAAGGCAACCCATGCCAGCCTGCATTGCGCAACTGCCGGCATGGTGGTTCCGGTGCGGGCGGTCGATGTGCCCGCACCGCACAGCCTCGCCATCGAGGCGCTCCGGCCGGCGGAAATGCCGCCGGGCGACGGGCTGGCGCCCCCCCGGCAGGAACGCCCTCCCCGCCCATTCACCTGATCCCGCCGCCCTTGCGCGGCTGTTTCCCTTTTGATCAGGAGATTCTTATGAAAACGACGCTTCTTGCCGGCTGCGTGCTGGCGCTCTTCACCCTGTCCGCTTCCGCCCAGCCGCATGGCGGCCATCACGGCGGACATCATGGGGGCCATCACGGCCCCGGACCGGGCGCGATGCCCGGCGGCGGACATGGCCAACATGGCCAGCACGGTCAACATGGTCAGCATGGCCAGCACGGCCGGCCTGCCGCCGCGAACGAGCCGGCCTCGACCAAGGCCTTCCGTGAAGCCAATGACCGCATGCACAAGGACATGGATATCCGCTTCTCCGGCGATGCGGATATCGACTTCATCAAGGGGATGATCCCGCATCACCAGGGCGCCATCGACATGGCGCGCGTGGTGCTGGCCCATGGCAAGGACCCGGAGACGCGGAAGCTCGCCGAGGAGATCATCGCCGCGCAGGAGAAGGAAATCGCCTTCATGCGTGACTGGCTGAAGAAGAAGGGGCAGTAAGCCCTGCTCCGGAACGAGAAAGGCCGCGACCCGGGAAGGTCGCGGCCAATCGTCAAAGGGTCTCGAACCTTTGGTGGCACCGGGAATTCATTGGGGGGCTTGAGACCCGAAGCCACGGATACCGGTCTAGCAGGCCCGCTTTAAGGAGCCGTAAGGTGCCGCGCCGGGCCGTGGTTCAGTTTGGCACAATCCTCAGGGCGGGTTCGCGAGGCTCCGCATCCGCTCGCGATAGCGCACCCGTTCGCGGTGGACGGTATAGACCCCGCTGGCGACGATGAGGGCCGAGCCGGCGGCGATCCATTCATCCGGCAGCGTACCGAAGACGAGATAACCGAGCAGGGTGGCCCAGATCAGCTGGATATAGGCGAAGGGCGCGAGGAAAGAGGCTGTCGCGCGCTCATATGCGAAGACCAGCATCGAATGGCCGGCCACGGAAATCAGGCCGATCAGCACCATGAACAGCCATTCCCGGGGCGTCGGATTGGTCCAGTAGAAGGGGATGATCATGCAGGCCCCGGCCAGCATGGTGAGGCTGGTCCAGACGAGGGTGGTTTCGGCCCGGTCCTTCGAGGAAACGGAGCGCGTGACGACAGCCGCCATCGACCAGGCGATCGCAGAGCCTATGGGCAGCAGGGCCGCCATCTGGAAAGCGCTGGTGCCGGGCCGGATGATCAGCAGCATGCCGGCAAAACCGACCAGGGTGGCGCCCCATCGACGCAGGCCCACCTGCTCTTTGAGGATGACCACCGAAAAGACCGTGATCAGCACGGGCCAGATGAAGTTGATCGCGCTTGTATCCGCCAGCGGCAGATAGGAAAGGCCACTGACGAAGAGCAGCGAGGACACGAGGATGGCGACGCCCCGGAAGATCTGCGTCTTCGGATGGGCGCTGTGGAAGGCTTCCGGCCCGCGCCGCCACCAGACATAGGGCACGGTCAGCCCCGCCACGATCACGCAGCGGACGAAGAGGATCTGCGCCGGCGGCAGGGAGGAGACCGCCAGCTTGGCGATCGTGTCGCCCACGGCGAAGAGAACCGTCGTGATGACCAGCAGGACGAGCGCGAGAGGCTTGCTCTGCTGTGGCGGTTCATAGGGGTCGGCCATGATCCGCGTTACCCGCCATGCGCATAGGCCCAGTAGGCCTCGCGCGCCTTGGCGAAGAACGGGCCGGGCTGCAGGTCGCGGCTGTCGATCCGGGTGATCGGCATGACCTTGGCATAATTGCCGGACTGGAAGATCTCGTCGGCCGCTTCGAAATCGGCATAGGTCAGCGATTTCTCGACCACGGTCACGCCGCTGTCGCGCAGGAGCTGGATCACGCGCTGGCGGGTGATGCCGTTGAGGAACGAGGAATTCGCCTCCGGCGTGTAGACGATGCCGTTCTTCGCCATGAAGACATTGGCGGTGGTCAGTTCGGCGACATTGCCGAGGAAATCACGCACCAGCGCATTGTCGAAGCCGCGGGATTTCGCCTCGCGCAGGGCGCGGGCATTGTTGGGGTAAAGGCAGCCGGCCTTCGAATCGGTCGGCATGCATTCGATGGTCGGGCGGCGGAACGGCGAGAGCGTGATCGAGCCGCCCTTCGGCTCCGGCATCGGCGCGGCAAAGAGGCAGAGCAGGAAGCGCGAATCATCCGGATCGGGCAGGATGGCGGAGCCCTTGTCGCCCTCGCCCCAGATCATCGGCTTGACATAGAGCGCGGTGCCGGGCGCGAATTTCTTCACGCCGTCGCGGGCAAGGCCGATGATGGTATCCGGGTCAACCGGCGCGTTGAGGCCGATCCCGGCGGCGGAGCGGATCACCCGCTTCGCATGCAGCTCGATATCGGGCATCCGCCCCTCGAAGACGCGGCCGCCATCGAAGACCGAGGAGGCCAGCCAGAAACCATGGCTGCGCGGGCCGAGAATGGGCGGGTTGCCCTCGTGCCAGTCGCCGTTGAAATAGGTCCAGGTTTCCGACCAGGCCATGCTGCACTCCGGAAGAGAGGAATTGGATATATCGGAGCATTCGATAGTCTCCCCCCGGGCCGGTCAATCCGCGCAGGGTCGCTTGGCAGAATTTTTTTCTCCTGCTGTCGAAGCGCGAAACAAAAGATCACGAGGAAACGATGTCCCGCATTTTCATGTTCGACGCCTATGGAACGCTGTTCGATGTCCACAGCGCGGTGGCCAAAGCCGGGCAGGCGCTCGGCCCAAAGGCCGAACCCGTCAGCCAGATGTGGCGGACAAAGCAGCTCGAATATACCTGGACGCTCAGCCTGATGGGCAAGGCCGGTGGCGCGTCGGCGGATTTCGCCGCCCTGACCGCAGCGGCGCTCGATTTCGCGCTGGCGCGGCATGGCCTCGCCGATCCGGCGCTGCGCGCGGGCCTGCTGGCGGCCTATCAACGGCTCGATGCCTACCCGGACGTGACCCCGCTTCTGCAGGCGCTGAAGGCCGACGGGCATCGCGCCTTCATCTTCACCAACGGCACGCGCGGGATGATCGAGGCGGCGGTGGCAGCAGCAGGGATCGGCCCTTTGCTCGCGGGAATCGTGACCGTGGAGCCGGTCGGCTGCTTCAAGCCGCATCCCGATGTTTACGCCCATGCGGCGCGGGAGGCCGGCGCCGGCGCGCCGGGAGAGATCACCTTCGCCTCGTCGAACCGCTGGGATGTGGCCGGCGCCAGCGCCTGCGGCTGGCGCGCCTTCTGGATCAACCGCACCGGGCAGCCGGAGGAGTATTCCGGCTTCCCGCCGGCGGCGGCGCGGACGGGGCTGGCGGGGCTGGAGGCGGTGTAGGCCCCTCAAGCCCCCAAAGCCGCGATGATCCGCGCCCAGCTGCGCTGGCCCTTGTGGAAGCTCGAGAGGTCATATTTCTCGTTCGGCGAATGGATGCGGTCATCATCCAGCCCGAACCCGATCAGCAGCGCGTCGAGGCCGAGCACGCGCTTGAAATCGCCGACGATCGGGATCGAGCCGCCCGCGCCCAGCACCACCGGCTCGGTACCCCATTCGGCGCGCAGGGCATCGGTGGCCTTTTTCAGCTCCGGGCTTTCCTCGCGCACCTGGGTGGCGCGGCTGCCCTTGTAGCCGATGAACTCGACCGAGCAATCCGGCGGGACCTGGCTTGCCACATAGGCGCGGAAATTCTTCTGGATCGCCACGGGGTCCTGGTCATGGACGAGGCGGAAGGAAATCTTGGCGCGGGCCTCGCTGGCAATGACCGTCTTGGTGCCCTCGCCGGTATAGCCGCCCCAGATGCCGTTGACATCGCAGGTCGGGCGCGACTGCATCTTCTCGATCAGGGTGCGGTCCTTTTCACCGGAGGCAAATTTCAGCCCGATCTGGCCGAGAAACTCGCTTTCGGTCAGGCCGAGCGCTTCCCATTGCGCAAGGCGGTTGGCGCCGGTGTCATGCACGCCGGCATAGAAATCCGGCACCTGGATCCGGCCCTCGGCATCATGCATCGAGGCGATGATGCGCGAGAGGATGTGGATCGGGTTCTGGGCCGTGCCGCCGAAATGGCCGGAATGGAGATCGCGGTCGGCCGCCTTGATGATGATCTCCTCATAGAGCATCCCGCGCAGGGACGAGGTGATCTGCGGGGTGTTGCGGTCCCATTGGCCGGTATCGCAGACGATGCAGATATCGGCCCTGAACTCGTCCTTGTTGGCGGCGAGGAAGGGCGGCAGGTTGACCGAGCCGCTCTCCTCCTCGCCCTCGATCATCACCGAGAGCGAGATCGGCAGGTCGCCCGTCTCGGCGATGATGGCGCGGCAGGCCTCGAGGAAGGTCATGACCTGGCCCTTGTCATCGCAGGCGCCGCGGCCGGTGATGACCTTGCGGCCGGGCTCGAGCTCCTTGACCTTCGGGGCGAAGGGCGGATCCTCCCACAACTCGATCGGATCGACCGGCTGGACATCGTAATGGCCATAGAACAGCACATGCGGCTTGCCGGGCCGGCGGCGATGGCCGACCACGACCGGATGGCCGGGGGTCGGCCGGGCCGAAGCCTCGAAGCCGAGGGATTGCAGGTCCTTCACGAGATGGTCGGCGCAGGCGCGGGTCTGCGCATCATAGGCCGAATCCGCACCGACGGATTCGAAGCGCAGCAGCGTGAACAGGCGTTCGAGGCTCTTGTCGAGGTCGCGGTCAAGCCGCGCCAGAACGGAATCGAGCGGGAGGATCTGGGCATTCATATCGGGTCTCGTCTGTGTCGGGACATCGTCCCGGGAAGCAGGCCGCCGGAAGGGCGCGGCGTTTCAGCGCGAGAATAGCCAGAGCGCCAGCTTCCCCGCAATCGAAACCATGACCAGGGCGATCAACGCATCGAGGATGCGCCAGGCCACGGGATTGCGGAAGACCGGCGTCAGCACGCGGGCGCCATAGGCAAGGCTGAAGAACCAGGCGAAGGAGGCGGTCATCGCCCCGAACGCATAGGCGAAGCGCGGCAGGCCGGCATAGGGTGCGGCCAGCGCGCCGACGAGGATCACCGTGTCGAGATAGACATGCGGGTTGAGGAAGGTGAGCGCGAGGCAGGTGCGGATCGCCGCTCCGAGCGGCACGGGGCCGCCTTCGCCCACCTCCATCGCCTGGGGTGCCAGGGCCCGGCGGGCTGCCTTCCAGCCGTACCAGAGCAGGAAGCCGATGCCGAACAGCGTCACGCCGACCAGCAGCGCCGGGACAAGCTGGATCAGTGCGCCGAGCCCGGCCACGCCGAGCGCGATCAACGCAGCATCGGAGAGCGAGCAGATCAACGCCAGCGGGAAGACATGCTCGCGGCGGATGCCCTGCCGCAGGATGAAGGCGTTCTGCGCGCCGATCGCGATGATCAGCCCGCCGCCAATGAGGAAGCCGGAAAGGAAGGGCGAAAGCATGGGCGCGGGTTACACCGGCAACAGCCAAAAGGCCAGTGCCGCGCGCGACATCCGGTTTATCCGTTGGGGACCGGCCGGCACCGGCTTGACTTGGCCTGCCCGCTGCCAAATCCTGCCGCCTTCCGGGGGGAGATGGTCATGCGTGGCTGGGGTGTGGTTCCGTTGGTGGTCTGGCTTGCGGGCCCCGGTGCGGCGGTGGCGGACGAGCCGAAGAAGCTCTCGCTCAACGCGGTTGGCGACCAGGATATCCAGGTCACAAACGGCATCAGCCTTGCGCGGGACTGCGTGGCCCGGTCAGGTCCGCGGGTCGGCATCATCGAGGCGCCGAAGCACGGCAAGCTGACGGAGCGGCCAGTGGACATGTTCCCCACCTACAAGGCCGACAACCCGCGTTTCCCGTGCAACGAACGCCGGATCAAGGGCGTCGGCGCCTATTACAAGGCCAAGCCCGGCTTCCGCGGCAATGACCGGTTCCGGTTCGCGCTCGTCTATTATGACGGCACTGCCGAGTTCTACACCGTCGATATCAAGGTCTGGTAGGAAGGCCATGGCGAACCTTGCAGCCGAGATGCTCTCGACCCTGCTGCTCTCGATGGGCGCGGCGGCGGGCCTTGTCGAGAACAACACGCTCGCGCTCCATGCCGTGGCCGGGCAGGAAATCCGGCTGCAGAATGTCTGGCATCTCAACGACAATTGCACGCCGACCGCCCCGATCCGGATGGTCGTGACCAAACCGGCCGGCAAGGGCACGCTGGAGGCGGTGCCGGTCGAGGATTTCATCGACGGGGATGACAGCGACCTGATGCGGAAATGCGGCACCCGCCGTGTCGCGTCGCTCGACATCCGCTATGCGACCCGGCCCGGCAACACGGGCGAGGACCGGTTCGGCTTCGCGGTGCTCTTCCAGGACGGGACGGTCTGGAACTATACGGTCACCGTCCGGATCGCGCGGCCCGCCGCGCAGGCGCCGGAGGACGAGTGATGCGGCGGGCCCGCGCACTGGCACTGCTGACGCTTCTGGCTGCTCCCGGCATGGCCGCGGAACCGGAGAAGATCGTCCGCTCGGTGCTGCCCGGCGAGACCGTGCGGGTCTATATCGCCTATCACGCCGAGCGGGATTGCACCCGGAGCGGCGAGATCCGGCTGGCGATGATCGAACCGCCGGCACAGGGGCGCCTGTTCCTCCGGGAAACGACAACCCGGCCGGGCTTCGGCTACAACAATCCGCGGCACCATTGCAATCAGCGGGAGATTGCCGCCGTCGAGGTCGCCTACGAGGCGTCGGGCAAGGCCGAGGGCCTCCAGCGCACGCGCTATGGCCTTGTTTTCAGCGATGGCCAGATGCGGCTGATCGATGCGGAAATCACTGTCTGGGCGCCGCCGGCAGAGCCGAAGGCCGAGTAAGGCAGCGGGCGGGAGGCCCCCTCACCCGCTCACTGACGCTCGCGACCTCTCCCCGAGGGGGAGAGGTGGGAGAGGGCTGGACTCATCGCCGTCATGCCCGCCCTCGGGGCGGGCATCCACGACTTGGCTGTGATAATGGGCAGTCGTGGATGGCCGGGCCAAGCCCGGCCATGACGAAAGGAGCAACGCTTACCGCCGCCCGCCCAGCAAGCTGCCGAGCACGCCGCGCACGATGGCGGTGCCGATCTGCCGGCCAACGGACGTGGCGACGGAGCGAGCGGCCGAGGTGACGATCTTCTCGGTCATGGATTGCGGCTGGCGGCCTTTCGGCTTGCCGGCCGTGCTGCCGCCCCCGCCGAGAATACCGCCGAGCACATTGCCGAGGATTCCGCCACTGCCGGCCTGCTCCTCCTCGGCGGCCTTGGCCGAAGCCTCGGCCTTCTTGGCCAGCATCTCGAAGGCACTCTCGCGATCGATCGTCTCGGTGTATTTGTTGCGGAACGGGCTCTCGCGCATCAGCGCCTTGCGTTCTTCCGGGGTGACCGGGCCGACGCGGCCGCCGGGCGGGGCGACGAGCGTGCGCTCGACCATCGAGGGCGCGCCCTTGCCTTCGAGGACGGAGACGAGCGCCTCGCCGACGCCGAGATTGGTGATGACATCCGCCGTGCGGAATTTCGGGTTGGCGCGGAAGGTTTCCGCCGCGGCCTTCACCGCCTTCTGCTCGCGCGGGGTGAAGGCGCGGAGGGCATGCTGCACGCGGTTGCCGAGCTGCGCGCCGACCTTGTCCGGCACATCGAGCGGGTTCTGCGTGACGAAATAGACGCCGACGCCCTTCGAACGGATGAGGCGGACGACCTGCTCGATCGAATCGAGCAACGCCGCCGGCGCATTCTCGAAGAGCAGATGCGCCTCGTCGAAGAAGAAGACGAGCTTGGGCTTTTCCGGATCGCCGATTTCCGGCAATTGCTCGAAGAGTTCGGACAGCATCCAGAGCAGGAAGGTGGCGTAGAGCCGTGGCGACTTCATCAGCTTGTCGGCGGCGAGCACGTTGATATGGCCGCGGCCCTCCTCGTCGACACGCATGAAATCGGCGATTTCCAGCGCGGGCTCACCGAAGAAGTTCTGCCCGCCCTGGTTTTCGAGGACGAGCAACTGACGCTGGATCGCCCCGACCGAGGCCGGCGAGACATTGCCATAGGCGGCCTGGAGCTGGGCCTGCAATTCCTTGTTGCTGCCGAGCTCGGCCAGCATGGCGCGCAGATCCTTCAGGTCGAGCAGGAGGAGGCCCTGCTCGTCGGCATAGCGGAACAGGATGTTCAGCACGCCTTCCTGCACGTCGTTCAGTTCCAGCAGCCGGGCGAGGAGCAGCGGGCCCATCTCGGCCACGGTGGCGCGGATCGGGTGGCCCTGCTCGCCGAACAGATCCCAGAAGACGACCGGGAATTGCTCAGCCTTGTATTCGACGCCGATTTCCTTGGCCCGGTTGACGAAAGGCGGCAGGGCATTGCCCATGGCCGCGACACCGGCGAGGTCGCCCTTGATATCGGCGGTGAAGACCGGCACGCCGGCGGCGGAGAAACCCTCCGCCATCTTCTGCAAAGTCACGGTCTTGCCGGTGCCGGTGGCGCCGGTGACGAGGCCATGCCGGTTGGCCAGTTTCAGCACCAGCTGCTCGTATTTGGTTTCGCTCTTGCCGATAAGGATGGTGCCAGAAGGTGCCGCCACGGCGCGTTCTCCAAAAGGATCGTTAACCCTCATCGCTATAACCGGAACTCGCGCCTGGCGAAAAGGCCCCGGAGACGCAATTCCTTTCCGGATTGTCATCTCCTCTCCATCCTGCGGTTTGCCACGGGCCACGAGGATGGCCTGCGGGGAATGCGGGTCTTCGAGGAAAGAAAACGGCATGATGTCCGGACGTTTCGCTACCGCCCTGCTTGCCAGCCTGATCGCCAGCCTGCCTCCCGCTCTGGCCGGGACATCCGGCAGCTACAGCCGCGCCGATGGCACGCGGATCGAGGCCCGCGTGCTGGAGGCGCCGGGCTGCGCGCCGCTGGCCATCATTTCCCACGGGTTCGGCGGCAATTCGAAGGGCAATCCGCAGCTCGCCGAGGCCCTGAACCGTGCCGGCTACCGGGTGATCGTGCCGAGCCACCCCGAATCAGGCCCGAGGGCCCTGCTTGGCTCGCTGGGCAATGGCCGCCCGCGCGAGCGCATCCTCGATCTCGCCGCCGATCCGACCTTGCTCGGCGCACGGGAGGCCGATGTCACCGCCATCCTGACCGCCGAGATGCGGCGTTGCGCCGTCCCGTTCAAGGTTCTGGGCGGCCATTCCATGGGCGCTCGGACGGCGCTGCTCGAGGCGGGTGCAGCCAATCGCAACGGCATGAAGGGCGCCGACCGGTTCGATGCCTATCTCGCGCTCTCGCCGGCCGGGGAGAATTCGCGGCTCTTTCCGAAAGGGGCGATGGCCGGCATCCGCAAGCCCGTCCTGATGGTCACCGGCACGCGCGACGAGGGCGAGGGCGGCGGCTACGAGAACCGGCTCAGCACCTTCGAGGGCCTGCCGCCGGGCCGCAAGCGGCTGGCCGTGATCAACGAGGCCACGCATGGCGATCTCGGCGGGCGGCGTAACCCGGCGGTCGGCCGGCTGATCGGCGAGATGGCGGTCGAATTCCTCGCCATGGTCCGCAGCGGCGGAACGGCCAGGGCGAAACCGCGGCCGGAGGTCTTCCTTTCCGACAAGTGAGGCGCCAGCCGCCGCAGAATAGTTCATGGCTAAACTATTTTGGCTTGCCAGCGGGGCGGGTCTGTCGTAATTCCCCGGGGAGAGAATCCGGCGCGGGCCGGTGACAGGGAGAATGACCATGGACGAGCTCATCAACCGCGTGGCCACCAATGTCGGGCTGGAACCGGCGATGGCGCAGCAGGCTGTCGGCATGATCCTGAGCTTCCTGCAGAAGAACGGTCCCGCCGAGGAAATCGGCCAGATGATGGCCGCCATGCCGGGTGCGGCCGAGCTCGCTGCCGCCAATGCCGGCGAAAGCGGTGGCCTGATGGGCGGGCTGATGAACATGATGGGCCAGGGCGGCGGTGTCATGGCGCTCGGCCAGCAATTGATGAGCGCCGGCATCGGCATGGGCCAGATCACCGCCCTCTCCAAGGAAGTCTTCGCCTATGGCCAGGAAAAGGCCGGCGAGGACACGATGGGCGCCATTGTCGGTGCCATTCCCGGCCTCAGCCAGTTCGTCTGACGCTTCGGGGGCACCGGCGCCCCTGCGCCAGCGCGCTCTTCAATGCCAGCGGATCGAATAGCTGACATTGTAGGTGGCGCAGTCGGTGGATTCGTTGATGAGCGCGCGCCAGAAGGCCGTGTAGGGTTCGCGGCAGTCGCGGCGATAGCCTCCCGTTGCACGGACGGTGGGCCAGAACAGGTAATAGCCCGTTCTTGCCGCCGTGAACCGGGTGGCGCCGTTCTGCGTGGCCGACAGGGAGAGTGCCGGATCGTCGGGATCTGCCGTCAGCACATCCATGAGGTTACGCCCGAACTGGCTGGTCACGATGATATGGCCGGAGCGGATCGTCGCAGAATATTCGAAACGCAGGCTCTCGCCCGCCTTCAGATAGACCGGCCGGACCATGGGCAGACGCAAGGGGGCGACCATGGCTGCCGTTCCGAATTCATGACCGATGACTTTCCCCTTGGTCATGCCCGGTGCCAGCGACAGCACGAAGAAAAGCAGCAGCAGCGCCGGAACCGACAATCCAAGCGATCGCCCGGCTGTGCTGTTCCGTGTCAGAGCTTCCCGATCGAGGTAATACATGGCGTTGATCGCTCAAGTTAGACATGCATTTGTCTAAACTTGTATTCGATATAACTTGCGCCGGCACTAATGTATTACCAGAAAATGAATGAACGCCTGTTAACCCTGTCCGGCTGTCAGGCGCGTTCGATGGCGCGGCGGATTGCGGCCCGGACATCGGCATTGGCAACGAAGACATCGTGGCGGATCAACCCCGAGGCGAAATCGGTCGCGTCGATCACCCGGACGCCGGTATCGGCCAGGGCTTCGCGCGGCAGGGCGCCGACGCGGTCATTGCCGGCCAGGCGACGCGAGAGATCCAGCGCGCGGTCATTCGTGGCGGTGATGATGGTCATCCGCTCGCGCCAGGGGCCGAGCCTCTGCAATGCCGCCTTGAACACATCGACATCGACATCCGGGGCTGCAAGCACAAGGGCGCCGACGCGGTCGAGCCCCTTGTCGCCGAAGCGGTCGCGGTAGATACGCAGGGCTTCGAGCGTGACAAGCGTGCCCATGGAATGTGCGACCAGATGCAACCGGGCGCCGAAATCATCCTGCAGGAGCGCGGCGAGGATCTCGGCCATCGGATCCCGCGCGAGCAGGGCCGATTCCCGGTCATAGCCGTAATCGAGCAGGCCGCCCCGCGACGGCCAGGAGAAGAGCGCGGTGTTGCCGCGAAAGCCGATCCCCTGCGAGAGCTGGGCGATATCACGGCCCGCCGCCTCGAAAGTCTGGTTGTAGCCATGGACGAAGAGCAGCGTGTCGCGGCCGCGCAAAGCCTCGGCGAAGCTTGCGGCGGCGGCACCGCCCTGCGGCTCGACGCGGCGGACGGCAAATTCGCTGCTGACCAGCGCATTGAGCTGGCCGAGGACGGAGCCATCGGGCGCTGACAGGCTGGCCCGGGCGTAGGAAAGGCCGGCGCGGGTGGCATCGAAGAACGGCGATTTCTCGCCACCCTTCACCAGCCGGCGGGTTGTGACGACATGAAGGACCGGATCCGCCGAAAGGGTTTCCGCGCCGGCGCGGGCCTCCATCGGCGTGCCACGCCCGAAACAGCCGGCCAGAGGCAGGCCCAACAAACCGGCCAGCACGACACGCCGGCGCGAGAGGCCGGTTCGGGCGGGGCTGGTGGCGATGGCGGGCGGGCGCATCCTGGATTCCCTGTGCTGTCATGCAGGAGCGGGGCTGCTCCTGCCGGTTGTGCTCCGGCGCGGCCTCGTGCAGACTGCGCCGGCTGATGCCCCCGGCATCAAGCTTATGATTTTACTATCGTTTTCAAAGCGCCGCGATCAATCGGCCCGATGAAGAACTAGGAGGGCAAAGGTTGAGGATTGGTAAAGACGTCCCGCCGCGTTGCCCCCGGTGCCGCTGGTGCCGGCAAAATCCGGCCAAAACAAGGAGAGGCCCGTGAAGAAGGCGAGACCGCTGCGCGCGCTGGTTACCGGGTTCGGGCCATTCCCGGGTGTGCCACACAACCCGAGCGGGGTGATTGCCGAGGCGGTCACCCGTTCAGGGCGCTGGGCGCGGCTGGGATGGCAGGTGGACGGCGTGCCCTTTCCCACGGATTACCGGGTTGTTCTCGGATGGATCAAGGCCTTTGCCTCTGCACCGCCGGCCTTTGTCATCATGCTCGGCGTAGCGGCGCGCTCACAGCGGCTGCGGGTCGAGATGGTGGCGCGCAACCGCGTTTCCGCAACGGCGCGGGATGCGTCGGGGCGGAAGGTCAGCCGGCGGGTGCTGGAGCCGGGCGTGGAGACGATCCGCCCGGGCCGCCATGCCGGGGCCGCCCTGGTGCGGGATCTCCGCCGGGCGGGCGTTCCGGCCCGGACCTCGCTCGATGCCGGACGCTATGTCTGCAACGCCGCCTATTGGTGGATGCTCGGCGCCATGCCGAGAAAAACGCGTGTGGTCTTCGTGCATATCCCCCTGCCCGGCAAGGCAGGTCAGCGCCGGCACGAGCCGCGGCCAACCCTGCCGGCGATGATCCGCGCGATCACGGCTCTGGTCGGGGCCGAGATCGGGCGGGCCCGTTAGCTGACAAGCACCGGCGCCGGCCGCATCCGGCCGACCTCGATGCCGTTCCAGTTCTTCATGACATGGTCCGTCCGCGGCAGGACGATGCGCGCCTCGGCCTCCGAAAGCGGCAGGAACCGGCGCAGCAAGGCCGCCATGACCGTTTCGGCGGCGCGGCCTGCGCCGTCATCGATCTTGAGCGCGATGCCATAGCCGAGTTCGGGGATCGCGGCGCAATAGACGCCCTCCGCCCCGGTCTTCATGAAGACGCGCGACCCGAGCGCCGTCATCACCACCGTGTCGAACCGGTCAGTGCCGGCGACCATGAAGGGCTCCTTTGCAACCGCTGCGCGCAGCCGGGCTGCCGCGCGGGCGCGTTCGGGGCCGAGGCCATGGCCGGTGCCGAACCGGGCGAAGCCGCGGGCGAGGTTGCGCAGCGGGATCGCATAGGTCGGGATCGAGCAGCCATCGACGCCGCGCGCCGTGTTGCGCAGGTTATAGCCGGTCATGCTGCCCAACGCGCCGCTGACCACCTGCATCACCGGGTGATCGGGCTGGATATAGCCCTTCGGGTCCTTGCCCTCGGCCACGGCCACACAGAGGAAGCCGGCATGCTTGCCGGAACAGTTGTTATGCAGCGCGGAGGGCTGACCGCCAGCAGCCGCCAAGGCGCGGGCAGCCTTCTCGCCCATCGGCCAATGGGCGCCGCATTCGAGACAGGTGACCTCGAGCCCGGCCTTGGCAATGGCGGAGGCCGACGTTTCGGCATGCCCCGGCTCGCCGGAATGCGAAGCGCAGGCCAGAGCCAGTTCGGCCTCGCTCAGGCCGAACCGGTCAGCCGCGCCGGTCTCGATCAGCGGCAGGGCCTGCAGGCCCTTCACGGCGGAACGCGGGAAGACCGGCCGGTCGATATCGCCCAGTGCCATCACCACCGCGCCATCGGCATCCAGCACCGCGAGTGCGCCGCGATGTACCGATTCGGGGATACCGCCGCGCGTAACCTCAACAAGGACCGGATCATTCATCATCGTCTTCTCCCGGGATTGACGGGTTCAGGCCGGTCATTCTTTCTGCCGGACCCTTTCATCGCGTTTCCAATACGCATAAAAGCCTTTCTGGCATAAAAGTCTTCGCGTCGTCTTTCCACCCGGCTTGGCGGCTGTTCACGGTTATCCTGCTCCGAGTCTTCCGCCCCGATTTCTCCCGCACCGGTTGTCCTGTCATGTCCGCGCCTGCTTTCCCCGCCATTCTCGCCATGGGCGAGCCCATGATCGAGTTCAACCAGGTGAAGGGCGGCGATGGCCGCAGTTTCCTGCAGGGTTTCGGCGGCGATACCTCGAATTTCGCGATTGCCGCCGCACGGCAGGGCGCCTCGGCCGGCTATGTCAGCGCGCTCGGCCGCGATGCGAATGCCGCGATGCTGCGGGCACTCTGGGATGCGGAGGGGGTCGATCACAGCCTCGTCCACGAACATCCTTCCGCGCCGACGGGGATGTATTTCGTCACGCATGGACCGAACGGGCATGAATTCTCCTTCGCCCGCGCCGGCTCCGCCGCCTCGCTCTACAGCCCCGGCGATGTGCCGGTGGAGGCGATTTCCCGGGCGAAGGCGCTGCATCTCTCCGGCATCTCGCTGGCCATTTCCAACAGCGCCTGCGATGCCGCCTATGCCGCCATCCACGCCGCAAGGGCGGCAGGGTGCCTTGTCTCGTTCGACACAAACCTCCGGCTCAAGCTCTGGTCGAAGGACCGGGCCCGCGCGATCATGACCGATGTGATCGGGCTGAGTGACCTCGTCCTGCCGAGCTATGACGACATCGTCGCGATTACCGGCCTGACCGACCCGGATGCGCTGGCCGACTGGTGCCTCGCCCGCGGGGCAAAGCTTGTTGCGCTCAAGCTGGGTGCCGAGGGGGCGCTCGTGGCGGATGCGCGGGCGCGCCATCGTGTGCCACCGCATCGCTGCATGCCGATCGACGCGACGGGCGCCGGCGATTGCTTCGGCGGGGCCTTCGTCGCCAGGCTCGTAGCGGGAGATTCGCCGGAAGAGGCGGCGCGCTATGCCGGCGTGGCCGCCGCGCTCTCGACCGAGGGCTACGGCGCCGTGGCGCCGATTCCGCGCGCCGAAGCGGTGCGGCAGGCGATGGGCTGATTACCGGCGGTAGACGAGCGGGAAATCCGAGGGCTTCATCGGGTTCCCGCCGCACTCGATCTTCTCGCGGTATTCCAGCAGCACGAAGCTGCCGTCTTCAGCCAGCTGGTGCCGTTCATACATGCCGCAGGCGCTGTTGCCCTCGACATAGGTGGCCGTGACAATCCGCGACCGCATGTCCCATTTCACATCCAGCAATTCGGCGATGTTGCCCTGGCGCTGCTTGCCCTTCGGGATCGGCGGCTTGAGGATCGTGTATTGCTTGCCCGGATCCGGCGTGTAGACCAGCACGAAGATCTTGGAGGGTGTATCGCCCGCATATTCGTTGCAGGTGATCTCCCAGATCGCGGATTCCTCGCTCAGCGAATAGCCGGTGACGGGCAGGCGCGTCAGCTTGTCATTGCAGCCGATCGACTTGATCGCCTCGTTGCGCAGCCGCGCAGGAATGCTGGCCGGGCGGACCGCATATTTCTCGAACATGGCCGGCGGTGTGACAGGCGGTGCCCGGTTGGCTGGCGCAGCGGCGGCCGGTGCTTGAGCCGGAGCAGGCACCTGGGCTTTCGGCGCCGGTGCGGGAGCCGCCGGTGTGTTGCAGCCGGCATTGCCCTTCACCTCGGCAATGAACGGCGGGAGCTTCGGGCGGATGACGGTCATCGTGCCACCGACCACATCGACCACCTCGCCGGGGGAATCTTCCAGCTTGAGGTCCATGATGAGGAAGCTCTCTTCCTTGTCCATTTTGTACAGAGCGGACGGAAAGGTCTTGTAGCCGAATTCCTTCGCCCCGCCGACCGCGATGCGCCGGAAAGAGAGTACCGTGTCGCCCACCTTGATGCGGGCATTTTCCCGGACATGGTTGCGGCCGAGCGTCTCGATGAAGAGATGGGCGTAGCGATCCTTGTCAGGATCGCGATCATCCTGCCAAAGCACGAATGTGCAGCCTTTCGAGCGGTCGATCTCGGCGCGGTCGAAAAGCTTCAGATCCACCTTCGCCGGCGCGGCCGGGGCCTGCGCGAGGGCCGCGCCAGCCGCGAGGCCAAAGGCGCATGCCAGAATTGGCAGGCGCAGGGCCTGTCCTGTTGTCCGATCCATGGCCCGCTCCCCTGCCTGACTCGCGTCACGATAGCCGGCAGGCCGGGGCGGGGCAACGCATCCGGGCCGTTCCGGCCCGGGGAATTTCACTGCCGGCGATAATTCCGGATCAGCGCACCCACGATGTTGGAGAAGTCATCGGTCCAGACCGCGACGCCGCGATCCTGGATCGGCCGCCAACCCTCGATCGCCTCGAAGGGCTTCAACGGTGCGGCGGATTTCGCCATGACCACAACCATCGAGGGAATGCGCGCCTCCAGCGTCGGGCGGCCCTCACCGGGATCGGCCTTGTAAAGGGCGACGGCGCCGGCATCGCGCGCCAGGGCAGCGACAACGCTTTCCAGTTCGAGATGGCGGTTCGAGATGTGGAGCGTCAGAACGCCATCCTCGGCCAGCCGGTCGAGATAGAGCGCCACCGCCTCGCGCGTCAGCAGGTGGGTGGGGATCGAATCGGACGAGAAGGCGTCGATCAGAAGGCTGTCGAAAGCGGCTTTCGGTTCGTTGACCAAGGTCAGCCGGGCATCACCGAGGACAATGCGGGAAGCGGGTGCGCATTCCGAGAGGAAACGGAATTCACGCGGGTCCTTCGCGATGCGGACCACGGCAGCATCGATCTCGAAGAAGGTCCAGCGATCCGAGGCCTCGCCGTTGCAGGCATGGGCGCCGGCACCGAGGCCGACCACACCGATGCGGCGGCCTTCCGGCCGGGGCGGGACGGCGCGGAGTCCTTCGGCAATCGGCGCTTCGGGATGGTAATAGGTCAGCGGCTTCGGACGCCCGGTATAGGGTGTGCCGTCGGCATTCTGGATGCGCATCGCGCCATGGACGGTCGTGCCATGCGAGAGGATGCGGAGCTGGCCGTTCTCGCGCAGTTCGAGCTTGTGGACACCGAAGAAGGACCGCTCGTGCTCGCGCTGGTTGACGACCTGCTGCATCACGTTGAGCGCGATGAACAGGATAGGCAGCATCGCCGCCACGATGGCCGGCCGGCGATAGGCGATGAGGCAGAAAAAGCCCGAGACAATGAAGATGGAGGGCAAGGCCGGCCCGATTTCGGCGCCCCATTGGCTGGCGACGATGAAGAGCGCGGCGAGATAGACCGCGCCGAGGACGAGCACCGGAATGACCTGGCGCAGCAGGTCCGCGCGCCGGATCTGCCCGAGCGCCGGGAGGGCCAGTACTGCCGCGATGACCAGCAGCGGATATTCGATGATCCGGTCGAAGATGACCGGGGCGAGAATCCCGCAGAACAGCCCGCCGAGCACGCCGCCGAAGCTCATCCAGAGATAGAAGGTGGTGAGGTGGCGCGCAGCCGGCCGGGCGGCATAGAGCCGGGCATGGCAGACCAGCGTCGCGGCGAAGAAGAAAGCGATATGGACCGCGAAGACCAGCAGGAAGACGCGGCTGCCGAAATAGGAAAACAGCACGAGCCCCGCCGCGAGAATGGGGAGGATCCGCTCGATCGCCGCCATCGGCACCAGGGGCCGGTCGCGGAAGATCAGCACGAAGGTCAGAAGGAACAGGGCCAGCGGCATCACCCACATGAATGGCGCAGCGGCGACATCGGTCGAGAGATGCGCCGTGACCGCGACCAGCAGGCCCGAGGGGATGAAGGACAGGGTGATCCAGCCGAGGATGGCTCCGAGGCCGGGACGATCGGCCACGGCGGCATCGGTTTCGGCGCGGGTATAGGGCGCCACGGTACCGAGCCGCAGGGCGGCGAGGCCGATCAGGCCGGCCAGCAGCACGAAGCCGGCGGACCAGCCCAGCGTCTGCGATCGCAGGTTGAGCAGCGGCTCGATCGCGACGGGGTAGAGCAGAAGGGCGGCGAAGGAGCCGAGATTCGAGGCGCCGTAAAGGAAATACGGGTCATTGGCATGCGGGTGGCCGGTCCGGGCGAACCAGGCCTGCAGCAGCGGGCCGTTGCCGGCAATGGCGAAGAAGGGCAGCCCGACAGAAGCGAGGAACAGGCCGATCAGCCAGAGCGCCTGGCCCTCGCCCGGGGGCGCGCCGAGGCGGTCGGAAATCGCGATCGGCAGGGCGAAAAGCGTGATCGCCATCAGGCCGAGATGCACGAAGGCCGCAATGCGCGGCGAGAGGCGCGTCGAGAGGAGATGGGCATAGAGATAGCCGGCCAGCAGCAAGCCCTGGAAGAACACCATCGCCACCGACCAGACCGAGGGCGAGCCACCGAGGAGCGGCAGCACCATCTTCGTGAACATCGGCTGGATGGCGAAAAGCAGGAAAGCCGAAGTGAAGATGGCGAGGGTGAAGACCGCCAGTGTCATCGCCGCGCGCGCCGGCCCGGAAACCGGCCGCAACGCCGCGCCGCTGCCCGTGGTCATCGCTTCATCCGCCATGGTCTTTCCCTTCGCTCGTCCACCGGGGCGCGACGGTAGGGAGAAGGTCCTAAGGCGGCTTGAACGGAGAGCGAGAGGTTTCGGCCTTGGCTAACGGGAGGTTGAAGGGGGTGGGGGAGAAGGCAATGGGCAGACGCGAAGGCGATCGGGGGGCAGACCCCTCACCCGCCGTCGCTTCGCGCCGGCGACCTCTCCCCGGCAGGGAGAGGTGGGGTGCGCGCTGAAGAGGCGATCCAGCGATCTGACAGGAAGGTGTGAACGGCGGTGCGCTTCCCCTCGCCCCGCTTGCGGGGAGAGGGAGGTCGAGGGCCATGCCCGAGACCGGGTGAGGGGCAAAATCAGGCGGGGAGTGAGCCGGCCGGATGCGCCGGACTGACCCCTCCACCCTTTGCTCGTCAATCCTTGGCGCGTTCGACGTAGGAGCCGTCTTCCGTATTGATCACCACGCGCGTGCCGGCGGTGACATGCGGCGGGATGGCCGTGCGGACGCCGTTCGAGAGGATGGCCGGCTTGTAGGAAGACGAGGCCGTCTGGCCCTTCGTCACCGGCTCGGTCTCGACGATCTCGAGCACGACACGCTGCGGCAGGATGACCGTGACCGCGACGCCATTGTACAGGCCGAGGCGGACGACCATGCTCTCCTGGAGATAGGCGGCCTGATCGCCGATCACGTCCTTCGGGACGATGACCTGCTCGAAATTCTCCTGGTCCATGAAGGTGAAGCCGTCATCGTCGCCATAGAGATAGGTATAGTCCTTGTCCTCGACGAAAGCCTTCTCGACCTGTTCCGTCGTGCGGTAGCGGACCTGCGTCTTCACGCCGTCCGAGAGGCGGCGGCAGTCGATCTGCGTCGTCGGCGTGCCCTTGCCGGGGAAGAAGCTTTCGGCGGAGATGACCGAATAGAGCCCGTGCTCGAGCTCGATGATATTGCCCTTGCGGATGGAAGAGGCGATGACCTTGACCACGTTTGTCCTCGGTTTCTTGACGCGCGAACCGCGCGGGTTCAGGGAAACGGCACAGGGAAAGCCGCGCGTGTTTGACGCGGGGCCGGACCTGTTCCAAATGAATTTCGTGGCGCTGCATAGCCAATTCGCATCGAAAGGCCAAGCCACCGGCCTCATGAAAATCCGGCAAGGGCCCCGTCCTCCCGCATGACGTCACCTGTTCTCCCGTTCTGGCGCCCCGACCGGCATGCTGCACGGCGCGATCGCCTCGTCGCGCGCGCGCGGCTGAAATCCGCGATCCGGGCGTATTTCGACGCGCGGGATTTCCTCGAGGTCGAGACCGGGATCGTGCAGGTCTCGCCCGGGAACGAGACGCATCTGCACGCTTTCGAGGCGCATTGGCTGGCGCCGGGCGACGTGCCGCAGCGGGGCTATCTGCATACCTCGCCGGAATTCGCGATGAAGAAGCTGCTCGCCGCCGGCGAGCGGCGGATCTACCAGTTCGCGCCGGTTTTCCGGGCGCGCGAGGCCTCGCGGCTCCATGCGCCGGAATTCACGATGCTGGAATGGTATCGCAGCCGCGAGGAGTATACCGTGCTGATGGCGGATTGCGCCGATCTGCTGCGCCTCGCGGCGGAGATGGGGGGGCAGCGGGAGTTCCGCTTCCGCGGCCGGACCTGCGACCCGCAGGTCGAGCCGGAACGGCTGAGCGTGAGCGAGGCGTTCCAGCGCCATGCCGGGATCGATCTTGATGCCCATCTCGCGGATCGCGACAGCTTTGCCGAAGCGGCGCGCGGCATCGGTTTGCGGATCGCGCCCGATGATGGCTGGACCGACATGTTCAGCCGGGTGATCAGCGAGCGGATCGAGCCCTTTCTCGGCCTCGGCCGGGCAACGATCCTTGACCGCTACCCCGTTTCGGAAGCTGCCCTCGCCCGCCCCTGCCCGGATGATCCGCGGTTTTCGGAGCGGTTCGAGCTTTATGCCTGCGGCGTCGAGCTGGCCAATGCCTTCGGCGAGCTGACCGACCCGGCCGAGCAGCGCCGCCGGTTCGAGGCCGACATGGCGGAGAAGGAGCGACTGTATGGCGAGCGATACCCGCTCGACGAGGATTTCCTCGACGCCCTCGCCCATATGCCGCCCGCTTCCGGCATCGCGCTCGGCTTCGACCGGCTGGCCATGCTGGCCACGGGCGCGGAGGACGTGGCCGACGTGATCTTCACGCCCTGGCCCTTTCCGGAGGACCCGGCATGAGCGCCCGGTCGCTGACACGCCTCGAGGATCTCGCGGCAGCGGGGCTGATCCCCGCCGAGGCCGTGCCGGCTCTGGAAGCGGTGGCGGAGCGGTATGCCGTCGCCGTCACGCCGGATATGGCGCGGCTGATCGGGAGCCCGGACGATCCGATCGGCCGGCAGTTCCTGCCCCGGCCGGAAGAGGCGGTGACGCTCGACGAGGAAAGTCCGGATCCGATCGGCGATCACGCCCATTCCCCCGTGAAGGGGTTGGTCCACCGCTATCCTGACCGGGTGCTGATCAAGATCACGCATAGCTGCCCGGTCTATTGCCGGTTCTGCTTCCGCCGCGAGATGGTCGGTCCCGCCGGCGATGGCACCCTCACCACGGCGGAACTCGACGCGATCGGCGCCTATCTCGCCGGCCAGCCTGGCGTGCGCGAGGTGATCGTCACCGGAGGCGATCCGCTGATGCTCTCGGCCCGCCGCATCCGCGTGCTGGGCGAGAGGCTGGCGCCGCTCTCCCATGTGCGGCTGGTGCGCTGGCACAGCCGCGTGCCGGTGGTGGCGCCCGGGCGGATCACGCCGGAGCTTGCCTCCGCCCTCGCCTTTTCGGGCAAGGCCAATTACGTGGCCGTGCATGCCAACCATGCCCGGGAATTCACGCCGGAGGCCGCCGCCGCCCTGGCGCGGCTTCATGCGGCGGGAATTGTCCTGCTCGGGCAGAGTGTGCTGCTCCAGGGCGTCAATGCCAGCGAGGAGGCCCTGCTCGACCTGTTCGCCACCATGCTCGCGCATCGCATCGTGCCGCTTTACCTGCACCATCCGGATCTCGCGCCGGGCACCGGCCATTTCCGGATGAGCCTTGCCGAGGGGCAGGCGCTGTACGGGCGGCTCCGTGGCCGGATCTCCGGGCCCGGCCTGCCGGCCTATGTGCTCGATCTGCCGGGCGGGCATGGCAAGGTCGAGATCGGCCCGGATGCCGTGATCGGGCGCGAGGACGGGGTGGCTTTGGTCAGGGATTCGCGCGGGCAGGTCCATCGCTATCCGGAGGGATGACGCCCTGTCACCCGCGGGTACCCCGCCTCACTCCTCGCGGAAGGCGCGATGGAAGGCATCCGTCAGCGGCTTGGCGAAATAGGACAGGGCCGTGCGCTCGCCGGTTTCGACGAAAGCCTCGACGGGCATGCCGGGTGTGAGCGCCAGCGAGCCGAGCCGCGCGAGGCTGCCGGGTTCAAGCTCCGCCCGCGCGACGAAGAAGGTCATGCCGGTCTGCGGTTCACGCGTGGCATCCGCGGCAATGCGGGTGATCCGGCCCGGCAATTCGGGCGTCGTGCGCTGGTTGAAGGCCGAGAGGCGCAGCATGACGCGCTGGCCGAGGCGGATCTGGTCGATATCGATCGGACTGAGGCGCAGCTCGACAGCCAGCTTCTCGTTATCCGGCACGATGGCGAGCACGGTCTGGCCCGGCGCGACCACGCCGCCGATCGTATGCACCGCCAGCTCGTGCACATAGCCGGATTGCGGCGCGCGGATCTCGATCCGGGCCAGCACATCCTCGGCGGCGGCGCGGCGCTCGACCAGCTGGGCGATGGCGCCCTCGACCTCGCGCAGTTCCTTCACCGCCTCGGTGCGCATGCGGTTGTCGAGCGAGAGCAGCTGGAGGTTGATCTCGGCGATCTGGCCGCGCGCCTTGGCCATGGCCGCCATCAGCGAACCGGCTTCGCCCTGAAGGCGTGCCGCCTCGCGCTGGAGCGCGGAAACGCGGTTGATGGGGATGAGGTTCTTCTCGAAAAGCTCGAGAACGCCCTTGAGCTCGACGGCGATGAGGCGCGCTTCCTCCCTCTTCCCGGCAAGCTGGGCCTCGAGCCCCTCGATCTCGCGCAGGTACTGGCCGGCGCGTTCGCGCAGCTGGTCCGCCTGCCGGTCACGCAGGGCGCGGTTTTCCGTCAGCAGGCGCTGCTCGCCCTCGGCCACGGCCGGAGCATCGGGCGCCATGTCGCGGAATCCGGCCGGCAGGATCAGGTCAGCGCGGTCATCGCGTTCGGCTTCCAGCCGGGCCCGGCGGCCGGTCTGCTGGACCAGCTGCGAGACGATCTGGGCGAGGTTGGTGCGCGGGATTGTGTCATCAAGCCGGACGAGGATATCGCCCGCCGCCACGCGCTGGCCGTTGGTGACGGGGATGGCGCCGACAATGCCGCCGGCGAGATGCTGGATCTTCTTCACCTCGCCCTCGACGACGACCATCGCGGGCGCCATGACGGCCCCCGAGAGCTGCGCCACCACGAGCCAGAGCACGAAGCCGCAGAAGCCGAGGCCGACGGTTGCCGCGCCGATCCCGATATGGCGGGCCATGGCCGGGCGGGGCGGCAGGGCCTGCTGCGCCTGTTCGCGCGGGGAGAGCGGCGGGGCGGCACTCATCCTTCGGAAGTCCCGCCTGTCGAGCTTTTCGGACCGGGCCGGGGCGCATCCGTCCGGGCAACTCCGCCCATGCGGCCTGTCAGCCTCATGCCGGTCCGGAAGGGGGCGGCAGGCGCCTCGGGCGCGGCAACCGGGCGGACAGGCGGGGGCACAGCCTGCGACCGGTTCATGATCTGCGCCAGGATCGCATCACGCGGGCCCATGGCCTTCACCTCGCCATCGACCACCACGGCCACGAGATTGACGGCCTCGAGCACGCCCGAACGATGCGACACGATGACGGCGATGCCGCCGCGCGCCCGGATATGGCCGATGGCCTTGGTCAGGGCCTTCTCGCCATCCTCGTCGAGATGGGCATTCGGCTCGTCCAGCACGACGAGGAAGGGCTCGCCATAGAGGGCACGCGCAAGGCCGATACGCTGGCGCTGGCCGACGGACAGGGTGTGCCCCCCCTCCCCCAGCATCGTCGCGTAGCCCTCGGGCAGGCGGAGGACCAGCTCGTGGACATGGGCCGCTTCGGCAGCAGCAACGATGGCGGCGTGGTCAGCCTCCGGATCCAGCCGGGCGATATTCTCGGCCACCGTGCCCTCGAAAAGCTCGACATCCTGCGGGAGGTACCCGATCAGCCGCGACCGGGCCGCCTCCGGCCATTGCTCGAGCGGCGCGCCGTCAATCCGCACGGCACCGGCCAGGAGCGGCCAAGCGCCCACCAATGCGCGGGCCAACGTGGATTTTCCGGCGCCGCTCGGCCCCATCACGGCGAGTCCATCGCCTGCCTTGAGGCTGAAGCTGGCGGGGCGGAGGATCGGCTGGCGCTGACCGGGCGCGGCAACGACGATGCCCTCGACATCCAGTGCCTGACGCCGCTCGGGCAGGGCGATCCGGTCCGGCTCGGCCGGCAGCAGGGCGAGGAGATCCTCGAGGCGCCGGCGGGCCTGACGCGCCGCGACAAAGCCACGCCAATGGCCAATGGCGGCCTCGACCGGCGCCAGGGCCCGTCCGGCCAGGATGGAGGCCGCGATGATGGCGCCCGGGCTCATCTGGTTGCCAAGGACGAGATAGGCGCCGAGGCCGAGAATCGCGGATTGCAGGATGGTGCGGCAGATCCGGGACAGGGCGCCGAGCGTCGAGACCGTGTCGGAGAGGCGCTCGGACGCTGCGAAAAGCCGGGTGGAGGCCGTGAAGAACCGCGCGGCCGCGCGATGCGCGAACCCCATGGCGGTGAGCATCTCGACATTGCGACGGGCCGATTCCGCCGCATGGGCACGGCGGGCCGCAGCCTGCGTCGCCTCCTGCGTCGGACCGGCTAGACGGTGCTCGGTCAGCAGCGCGATCGCCACCAGAACGAGCATGCCGGCTGTGGCCATGACGCCGAGCCAGGGGTGCAGAAGGTAGATGACCAGCAGATAGAGCGGCATCCAGGGCAGGTCGAAGAAGGCCATCGGCCCGGGGCCGGACATGAAGTTGCGCACCCCTTCCATGTCACGGACAGGCTGGCTGGCCTCGACGGCACTCCGCCCGGTCAGGGGGAGACGCAGCAGCAGGTCATGGACAGGCTGGAGGAGGTCCCGCTCGAGGGCGCTGCCCACGCGCGACATCACCTTGGCGCGGACGATTTCCAGCAGGCCCTGCAGCGCGAAGAGGCCGAGCGCAAGCAGCGAGATGGCCACCAGGGTCGGCACGGAGCGGCTGGCCAGCACGCGGTCATAGACCTGCAGCATGTAGAGCGACCCGGTCAGGGCCAGCACATTCACCACGGCGGAAAACAGCCCGACCGAGGCCAGCGGCCCGCGCAGCCGGGCGAGGCTCTCGGTCAGCGGGGAAACCGGCTTGCGGCCGCGTGGCGCCATGATGGATCCTTATGCCGGGGCATCATCCGGAACGGGAAGCAGAAGCCCCCGGGAATGCATTTACCCCGGCAATCGCTAAGATTCCGTCGAATCCGGCAGATGCTGGCCAATCAGGGTCGCGACGTCCAGCCCCAAAGCGGCGCTCAATGGTTCCGGCCGCCGCCGGCGAGGAAATCGGCATAGGCGATCCGCAGCCCCTCGCGGAGCGGCGTGCGGGCCTGCCAGCCCAACGCCTGGATCCGGGAGACATCGAGCAGCTTGCGGGGCGTGCCGTCCGGCCGGGACGTATCGAAGACCAGTTTCCCCGTGAAGCCGACAACGCCGGCAATCTCACGCGCGAGATCGGCGATCGTCAGGTCCTGCCCGGTGCCGACATTCATGAAATCCTCGGAGGAATGCCGTTCCAGCGCAAACAGCGCGGCCTCCGCGAAATCATCGACATAGAGAAATTCGCGGCGCGGCGTGCCAGTGCCCCAGATCGCCACCTCGGCTGCGCCGGTGGCCTTGGCCTCGTGGAAGCGGCGCAGCAGGGCGGCAATCACATGGCTGTTTTCCGGGTGGTAATTGTCGCCCTTGCCGTAGAGGTTGGTCGGCATCAGCGAGATGTAGTCGGCACCGCATTGCCGGCGATAGGCCTGCGTTAACTTCATGCCGGCGATCTTGGCGATCGCATACCATTCATTCGTCGGCTCCAGCGTTCCCGTCAGCAGCGCGGTTTCCGGAATCGGCTGCGGCGCTTCGCGCGGGTAGATGCAGGACGAACCGAGATAGAGCAGCTTCTGCACGCCGTTGCGCCAGGCGGCATCGATCACATTGGCCGCGATCATCATGTTCCGGTACAGGAAATCGCGCGGGAAGCTGTTATTGGCATGAATTCCGCCGACCTTGGCCGCCGCGAGAATAATGACCTCCGGCCGGTTGGCCGCAAGCCAGGCCTCGACCTCGGCCTGACGCTCGAGATCCAGCCCGTCGCGATCCGCCGTTAGCGGCTCGATGCCCCGCTCGCGGAGCGCGCGGACAATCGCGCTGCCGACCATGCCGCGATGGCCGGCCACGAAGATCCGGCGATCCTTCAGATCAAAACTGGCACTCATCCTGTCTCGGACCGAACCACCGGGCCCCGCAATCGGGCAAAGCTCGATCCTTCTCCTCGGGCCCAGCGTAAAACACCAAAAGCGGCGGAATTGCCACCCCCCTTGCAGCGGGGGGCGGCGAAGCCGGCTTGCTGCCGGCCGGGGGCTTGGCTAGAGACGGGGGATGAATGCCGGCACCCCGTCCTCTCCCTCCCCGCCCCGCCGCGTGCTGGTGACCGGCGTGGCCGGATTCATCGGCATGCACCAGACGCGGACCCTGCTCGATGCCGGCTGCCAGGTGCTGGGTGTGGACAATCTCAACGCGTATTATGATCCCGCCATCAAGGAAGCGCGGCTGGAGACGCTGAAGGGTCGGAACGGCTTTTCCTTCCAGCGCATGGGCATCGAGGATGCGGCCGGCATGCGCCGGATTTTCGAGGAGTTCCGGCCCGATTCGGTGGTGCATCTCGCCGCGCAGGCCGGCGTGCGGCACTCTCTCGATGCGCCGTTTGATTATACGCGCGCGAATATCGACGGGTTCCTCTCGCTGCTGGAGGCGGCGCGGCATGTGCCCGTGCAGCATTTCCTCTATGCCTCGTCCAGCTCGGTCTATGGCGCGAATACCAAGGTGCCGTTCAGCGAAGATGACCCGGTTCTCCACCCGGTCTCGCTCTATGCCGCCACCAAGCGCGCGAACGAGCTGATGGCCGAGACCTATGCCCATCTCTTCGGCATTCCGCTCACGGGTTTGCGCTTCTTCACCGTCTACGGCCCCTGGGGCCGGCCGGACATGGCGCTGTGGAAATTTACCGAGGCGATCCTCGCGGGCCGGCCGATCGATGTCTATGACGAAGCCAGCATGCAGCGGGACTTCACCTATGTTGACGATATCGTCACGCCGATCCGGCTGCTGCTCGACAAACCACCGGAGCGTGAGGGCGCGGCCAGCCCGCACCGCATTCTCAATATCGGCAACCACCGGCCGGAGCGCCTGTCGGATTTCATTGCCGCCATCGAACAGGCCTGCGGCCGGAAGGCCATCCGCCGGGCCCTGCCGCGCCAGCCGGGCGACGTCACGGCCACTTATGCCGATGTCAGCCGGTTGCAAGCGCTGACCGGTTTCGAGCCGGACACACCGATCGCCACCGGGATCGCCCGTTTCGTCGAATGGTATCGACACTCACCGTTTGCACCCCGCTGAACTGTGCGATAACGCACAACGCGTTCTCCCTGCGTCTTACGTGTTCTTTCGCGGTTCTCCGCCAATTCTTCCGCCGCCGGCATGCTGCCGGCACAGTCGAAACCACGGGCCAGCATGGATTTGTTCAGGATCAGGCCGGCAAGAATTGACCCGGTGCGGCGCTCCACCCACAAGCAGGGCCTGCATTCGGACAAGCGATGGTTGACAAATGCAGTGCAATTCCGAATTGGCTGTATTGAATCTTTATAATCGTCACCGGCCGGATGTTTCCGGACGGCTGGCCATGAGTGAAGTTGGTTGATGACGTCACAGCGCAAATCCTCACACTCCGCGATCATCGGCGCTGCCTGCCGCTTGCCCGGCGCATCGTCGGTTGCCGAGTTCTGGTCGCTGCTGGTCGAAGGCCGCAATTCCGTGCGGCGACAGCCCGACCATCGCTGGAGCGTCGAGCGGTTCCTGCGCCCCGGCAATCCCGAGCCCGGGTTCGCCTATACCTTTGCCGGTGGCTATCTTGATGATCCGCTGGGATTCGACCCGGCGCCGTTCGGCGTCTCGCCGCGCGAGGCGCAGCAGATGGATCCGCAGCAGCGCCTGCTGCTCGAAGTGGTCTGGGAAGCGCTCGAGGATGCCGGCATTCCCGCGTCGAGCGTGGCAGGGACGCAAGTCGGCGTCTATGTCGGCGCGTCGATGGTGGATTACCAGGGCACCGCATCGCTTGATCCGGCGGTGATGGAAAGCCACTTCATGACCGGCAACTCGCTGGCCGTGCTGTCGAACCGAATCTCCTACATCTACGATTTCAAGGGCCCGAGCTTCACGCTCGATTCCGCCTGCTCCTCCTCGTTCGTCGCGCTCAAGCAGGCGACCGATGCCCTTGAGGAAGGCAAGATCGACCTCGCCGTCGTCGCTGGCGTCAACATGCTGCTCTCGCCGGTGCCCTTTATCGGGTTCAGCCAGGCGCGCATGCTTTCGCCGACAGGCCTGTCCCGGCCGTTCTCCGCCAAGGCCGACGGCTATGTCCGGTCCGAGGGCGCGGTTGTCCTGGTGCTGCGCCGCGAGTCGGATGCGACCGCCAGGGGCGAGCGGATCCGCGGGTTCGTCGTCGGGGCCTCGGTCAATTCCGATGGCCGGACGACCGGCATCTCGCTGCCCTCGATCGAGGGCCAGCGCGATCTGATCGATCGCTTCTACGCCGATATCGGCGTTTCGCCGGACAAACTCGCCTTTGTCGAAGCGCATGGCACCGGCACCAAGGTGGGGGATCCCATCGAGGCGAATGCGATCGGCCAGTCGCTCGGGCAGAAGCGCAAGGCGCCGCTTCCCGTCGGCTCGGTCAAGTCGAATATCGGCCATCTCGAGGCCGCATCCGGGCTGGCCGGGCTGCTGAAATCGATCCTCGCGCTGGAACACCGGCTGCTGCCGCCGTCGCTCTTCCTCGAGCAGACCAACGAGATGATCGATTTCGAGGCGCTCAATCTGGTGCCGAACGCCGCTGCACGGCCGCTGTCACTGGAGAATGGCGCCGATTACGCCGCGATCTGCAATTACGGGTTCGGCGGCACCAACGCGCATGTGCTGGTCAAGGCCGCGCCGCCTGCCGCGGCGGCGACCGGCGCCAGCCGGGCCACCCATCTCATGCTGACGGCTGCCGACCGGGAAAGCCTCGCCCGGCAGGCGGAGCGCGTTGCGGGCGCCCTCGAAGCCGGGCTCGATGCCGGCCTTGCCGCCTCGACGCTGGCCCATGGCCGGGACGCGCTCAAGGCGCGGCTGGTCGTGCCGCTGGTCGAAGGCCAGGATGCTGCCGGCGCGTTGCGCCAGTTTGCCGAGGGCCAGGCGGATTCTGCCGGCCATGCCTCCGGCCAGGCGGCCTCGGCCGATGCGCCGGTCGTGTTCGTGTTTTCGGGCAACGGCAGCCAATATGCCGAGATGGGCCATGCCGCCTATGCCGGCAATGCCCGGTTCCGGGCCGAGATCGCCGCGATCGACGCGCTGTTCCAGCCGCTTTCGGGCTGGTCGCTGACCGACAAGCTGACCACCTCCATCCCGGCGGCGGAACTCGAGCAGACCTCGATTGCACAACCGCTTATCTACGCGATCCAGTCCGCGCTTGCCGGCTGCCTCGCCGAAGCGGGAATCCGCCCGGCTGCGGTGCTTGGCCATTCGGTCGGTGAGGTCGCGGCGGCGGAAGCCAGCGGCGCACTGACCCGCGCCGAAGCGGTGCGGCTGATCTATCTCCGGTCCAAGCACCAGGAGAAAGTGCGCGGCCTCGGCCGGATGATGGTCGTGGCGGCAGAAGCGACGCAGGTCGAGCGCCTGCTTCAGGCGTTCGGTGCCGAGGCGATCGAGATCGCTGCCTATAACAGTGGCACCTCCACTACGGTTTCCGGCCCGGCAGACCTGCTGAAGAGCTTCGCCAAGCATTGCCGTGCCGCCCGCGTGGCCACGGTGGCGCTGGATATCGATTATCCGTTCCATTCCTCGGTGCTGGACTCCATCGGCCCGGCCATGGTGGCCGATCTCGCCGGGCTCTCCCCGCGCACGTCGGCAATTCCGTTCTGCTCGACCGTGACCGGCGAGGTGAAGGCCGGCGAAACGCTCGATGCCGAATACTGGTGGCAGAATATCCGCCGGCCTGTCCGCTTCATGCAGGCGCTGCTCGCCGCCGCCCCGCAGGACGGTCGGGTCTATCTCGAGATCGGCCCCCGTGCCATCCTGACAGGCCCGATCGCGGAAACCCTGCGCGATGCCGGCCGCGCCGGCGAGACACTGGCCAGCCTGTCCCAGAAGGACAGGCTGGATCCGGTCGCGCTTGTGGTGGCGCGGCTGATCGCCCATGGCGCGCGCGTTGACCGCGAGGCCGTGTTCGGTCCGCGTCCGGTGCGCATGGCTGAATTGCCCGGCTATGCGTTCCAGCGGCAGGATTACCAGTTGCCGGGCACGGCTGAGCATTTCAACGCGTTTGGCAAGCTGAACCATTCGGACGCGCGGCATCCGCTGCTCGGCGCCCGCATGGCGGATGGTTCGCCGGAATGGCGCGCCCTGCTTGACCCGGCCATCGTGCCCTATCTCGACGACCATCGCGTCGATGGCGGGGTGATTGTCCCCGCGGCCGGGCTGATCGAGATGGCGCTGGCGGCGGGGCGTGACCTGTTCGGCGAGCGACCGCTGCAGATGGCCGAGTTCGACGTGCTCCGCGCCCTCGCCATCGCGCAGGACGAGACCCGCGAGATCTCGACCCGCTATGCCGAGGCCACGAACACGATCGAGGTCTGGAGCCGCAAACGCTTTTCCGCGCAGGAATGGGTGCTTCATGCCCGCGGCCGCATCGAGCCGCTCGCCACGCCGGTCGTGGCGCCTCTGGCACCGCCGATCAGGGGCGATGGCTTCTTCCAGGATACGGCCGGAGAAGTCTATGCCGAAGCGACCCTGGCCGGCCTCGATTACGGCCCGATGTTCCAGCTTGTCACTTCGTCCGAGCGGGATCATGTGACCACGGATTCACAGCTGCGCGCGCCTGATGAAGCAGGCCTCGGTGCCTTCCTTGATCGACACGTGCTCAGCCCTGTCTCGCTGGATGCGGCGTTCCATGGGCTCTTCATTTCCCGGCCGCAGAAGGAGGGCGAGAAGAAGGCGCATCTTCCGGTCCGCTTCCGGGGCATCCGGGTCTGGAAACATGGTGCAGTCATCCGCCAGTCCATCACGCGGCTGACGAACGAGACCGACCGGTTCAAGACCGTGGCGATCACGCTGATGGACGAGGCCGGCGAGGTTGTCGCCTTCGTCGAGGCGGCGGTTCTGCGCGCGCTCTATCTCGGACAGGCGACGACAGCCGACCGGACCTTCCGGATCGAAGCGCTGCCGATCACCCTGCCCGGCGGCGCGCTGGCCCGTCTGGCCAAGGCCGAGATGGCCTCGAATGACAATACGGATGACCGTGAGGTGCCGCCGGCCTGGCTCATTGCCCGGGCCTTCGCCGTCTCGCTCGCCCATCGTATCGCGATCGGGCTCGCGCCGGATGGCAAGCTCGATCCGGCCGGCCTCGTCGCCGGCGGCCATGTGGCCGAGGATGCGCTGCCGCTGCTCGAGGCCGCCCGCGTGATCCTCGAAGGGTTCGGGCTCGTGCAGGGTGGCGTGCTGGTGGCGGAGAATCCGCTGCCGCCGGCCGAGGAAGTCCTCACCACGCTGGTCACGAACTTTGCCGATGCCAATCTCGAGATCCGCCTCGCCGCTCAGGCGCTGGCCCATGCCGAACGGCTGATCCGGCAGGGGGGCCGGCTTGCCGTTCCGCCATCCGCGCGGGATCAGATCGAGACATCCGGCCTGCTGATCCATCCGGCGCTGGTTGCCCTCCGCGACGCGCTCGAGGCGATGGCCGGCCAGGCCGGCCGGAAGCTGCGTGTGCTCGCGGTCGAGCCGTGGAGCGCCGGCCTGCTGACCGCAGTGACGCCGCTGGTCCGGGCCGGATCGGTCGAGGTGACGCTCGTCGCCCAGAACCGCAAGGCGATCGACAATGCCCGCCTGATGGGCAAGGTCGATCCGGAGATCGAGTTCCTCAATCTCGAGGATGCCCTGCATCTGGCCTCGCCGGTCGGGTTCGACGTGCTGGCTGGCGTGGCTTCGGCCCCGCTGGGCGGCGAGGACGGTATTCCCGCCTCGCTGCGCGGCGTGCTCCGCCCGGATGCAACCGTGCTCGTGGCGCAGCCCGGTGCCGATGCGACGCTGGATTTCCTGCTCGGCCTCTGGGCCGGCTGGTTCTCGCCCGCCGGCAAGGGCGAAGCGGGCCTGCCGCGCACGCCCTCGCCGGAGCGCACGCGCGAGGCGCTGGAACGGTTCGGCGCCGTCACGCTCGCCACGCGTCCGACCAGTGACGGGCTTGGCGGGCTGATCACCGGCCAGGTGCCGGCCCCGTCTCGCGAGGCAGCCGGCACGGCCTATGCCGTGGTGGTTTCGGGCCTCACGCCCTTCGACAAGGCGTTGGCCCGCGGCGCCGACCTCATGCTCGCGGCGGATGGGACCCTGGGAGAGCGCCTTGCACAACTGGCGCAGGAGAAGCGCCTGCCGCCGCATCTGGTCTATCCGGTCAGCCTTGACGGCACCGATGCCGTCGAGCGCGTCGCCACGCATCTCGAGGCACTCAAGCGGATCGCCGAGGCACTGGAGCCGCTCGATACGGGTATCCGCGTCACGATCTGCACGCAGGGCGCGCATGACGATGATGCCGTTCCCGCCGCCACGGCCAGCAGCCTCTGGGGTTTCCTGCGCGTCGCGATCAACGAATTCCCGACGGTCGACCTGCGGCTCGCCGATTTCGATCCGGCCCTGCCGGATGCCGGTGCGCCGATGGAAGCCCTGCTTGCCCTTTCCGGCGGCGAACTGGAGGTTGTGGTGCGTGCGGACGGGCTCAAGGCCCTCCGGATGCGGCGGAACCTCTTCCCGCCGGCGCGCCTTGCCGAGAACGAGCGCAGCGTCCTGAAATTCGAGCAGGCCGGCCGCCTCGACAGCTTCACCTGGCTGCGCGAGACGCGGCAGGCGCCGGGCGCCGGCGAAATCGAGATCGAAGTTGCGGCCGTCGGGCTGAATTTCCGCGACATTCTCGTGGGCCTCGGCATTCTGGACGATGACCTTCTCGGCGCCGGCCTCACGGCGGCCGCGCTCGGTTTCGAATGCTCCGGCATCGTCACCCGCGTCGGCACAGATGTCGGCGATCTCCGCGTCGGCGATGCCGTGATGGGCTTTGCAGCGAATACCTTCGCCTCGCATCTCGTCTCGCCGGCCTGGCATTTCTTCAAGGTACCGGAAGGCGTGAGCCTCGAGGCAGCGGCGACCATCCCGGTTGCCTTCGCGACCGCGTGGTTCGCGCTCGTCAAGCGGGCGCAGATCGCCGCCGGGGATGACGTGCTCATCCATGGCGGGGCCGGCGGCGTCGGGCTGGCAGCCATCCAGTTCGCGAAGCAGGCCGGCAGCCGCGTTCTCGCCACGGCAAGCAGCGAAGAGCGCCGCGCCATTGCCCGGGCGATGGGGGCGGACCTGACCTTCGATTCGCGGCAGGAGCGGTTTGCGGAGGTGATCCGCAACACGCTCGGCGGCGTTGACGTGGTCCTCAACTCGCTGGCCGGCCCGGCCATGGTGGCGAGCTTCCGGCTGGTCAAGCCATTCGGGCGGTTCGTCGAGCTCGGCAAGCGCGACTATCTCGACAATACGCAGCTCGGCCTGAGGCCTTTCGTGCGGAATATCGCCTATTACGGTGTCGATCTCGACGAATTGCTGGCGCATGACCGGCCGCTGGTCGAGGCGATGATGAAGACCATCTCGGCACAGTTCGCCTCCGGCGCGCTGAAGCCGCTGCCCTACCGGGTCTTCGAAGGCGAGGATGTCGGCACGGCGTTCCGGCTGATGCAGGCCTCCGAGCATGTCGGCAAGATCGTCGTCCGACCGTCGAAGCTGGCAAGCCGTTCGATCAACGGGCTGCAATTCCGGGCCAAGCCCGGCGCCTATCTCGTCGTCGGCGGCACCAGCGGCCTTGGCTTCGCTACCGCGCGCTGGCTGGCCGGCAAGGGTGCCGGCACGCTGGTGCTGGCCTCGCGGCGCGGCCGCGTCGAGGAGGGCCTCGAAAGCGAGGTCGAAGCGCTGCGTGCCCGCGGCGTGACGGTTGAGATTGTCGCGCTCGATGTCTCGGACCGCGAGGCTGTCGAGGCCCTCGTCAAGCAGATCACCGCGCGCCATGGGCCGCTCCGCGGCGTGATCCACGCCGCCGTCCTGCTGGATGACGGGATGATCAGCGGTCTGACGCCGGAACGCCTCCGGGCCGTGCTCAAGGTGAAAATCGACGGGGCGCGTCATCTCGACGCTGCAACGGCCGGACAGCCGCTCGATTTCTTCGTCGTCTATTCCTCCGCCACGACGGTGATCGGCAGCCCGGGTCAGGGCGCTTATGTCGCCGCGAATGCCTGGCTCGAGGGTTTTGCCCGCGAGCGGCGCAAGCAGGGCAAGCCGGCCCTGGCCATCGGCTGGGGCGCGATTTCCGATGTCGGCATCATCGCGCGGGACAAGCAGCTCGGCCGCCGGCTGCGGCGCACAACCGGCGTGGTCGGCATCTCCTCCTCCGAGAGCCTTGCGCATCTCGGGCGGTTGCTGGTGCTCGGCAACGAGGTCGGGCCGATGCAGTTCTACACCAATATCTCGCCCGGCGCCGCGGCGGAAAAGCTCCGCCTGATCAACAGCCCTGCCTTTGCCGGCCTGGGCCTCGCCCGGCGCGAGGAGGATGGCGAGCAGGAAGGCGATCTCGTCACCGCGATCGAGGGCAAGAGCCGGAGCGAAGCGGTCACGATCATTGTCGGGGCGCTCAAGCGCGAGATCTCGCATATCCTGCGGATGCCGGAGGAGCAGATCGATGTCAGCCGCCCGCTGGGCGAACTCGGCCTCGATTCGCTTATGGCGCTGGAACTGCAGCTCTCGATCGAGCGGCTTTGCGGCACCGATGTGCCGCTGGTCGGCGCGGGAGATCGCCGCCTCGGCGATATCGCGGCGATGATCCATACCAGCCTTGGCGGCGGCGGCGGGGGTGACGAGGAGGCCGTGGATCCGGGCGCGAATATCGCGCTGGCCATGTCGGGCCTGCATGGCGGCAACATCACCAGCGAGGAAGCGGAAGCCCTTTCGCAGAAGCTTAAGATTGCGGGAGGCCGGCGCGGACCATGAGCGGAGCGGGTGGAAAAGGACCATGAGCGGAGCGGGTGGAAAAGACGTCAACGCGCTCTTGTCGATGATGCGCAAGGCGCCCTCAGCCACCACGGCCCGGCCGGACCTGCCGGAGCGCAACTACGACATGCGCTTCGACTCGCTGCCGCAATACCAGCAGATCACCTTCCAGCGGGAATTCGCGAAATTTGCGCGGCTGGAAGTGCCCTATTACCGCCAGCATGACGTGCGTGCCGGGGCCGAGACCATCCTCGAGGGCCGCAAGCTCACCAATTTCGCCTCGTATGACTATCTCGGGCTCAACGGTCATCCCGAGATTGTCGCGGCTTCGGAAGAGGCAACGCGCGAATTCGGCACCTCGGTTTCCGCCAGCCGGATCAGCGCGGGCGAGCGGTCGATCCATCGCCATCTCGAGCGCCTACTCGCCGAGAATTATGCCACCGAGGATTGCGTGGTGTTCAATTCCGGCCATGCCGGCGGCGTCTCCACCATTGCCAGCCTGATGGGCCCGAAGGACATCATCTTCCATGATGTGCTGAGCCATAACTGCATCGTCGTCGGCGCGCAGCTTTCCGGCGCGACGCGGCGGAACTTCGCGCATAACGATCTCGATGCGCTGGAAACGCTGCTCGAGAGCGAGCGGCATCGCTTCGATCGGGCCATGATCATCACCGAGGGCCTGTTCTCGATGGATGGCGACGGGCCGGATCTGGCCCGCCTCGTCGCGCTCAAGAAGAAATTCGGCTGCTGGCTGATGATGGATGATGCCCATGCGCTCGGCGTGCTGGGCGCACGCGGCCGGGGCATTTTCGAGCATCAGAATGTCGATCCGGCCGGGGTCGATCTCTGGTTCGGCACGCTCTCCAAGACGCTGGTTGGCTGCGGCGGCTATGTCGCCGGCAATGCCATCGTCATCGACCTGCTGAAATGCCACGCCCCGGGCTTCGTCTATTCGGTCGGGATGCCCGCCTCCAACGCCGCCGCCTCGGCCAAGGCGCTGGAGATCATGAACCGCGAACCGGAGCGGGTGGCGAAGCTGCAGGCGAACAGCCAACTCTTCCTGCGCCTTGCCAAGGCCAGAGGCCTCGATACCGGCGATGCCTGGGGTTACGCGGTGATCCCGGTGATCGTCGGCGAGACGGCGCGGACGCTCGTCCTGTCCGAACAGCTGAAGCGCAAGGGCTACAACGCCTTCCCGATCCTGCCGCCCGGCGTGCCGGAAAAATCCTCGCGGCTGCGGTTCTTCATCAACGCGACCCATAGCGAGGCGCAGATCGCAGGGGTCGTCGAGGCTGTCGCCACCACGCTTGACGAGATCCGCGATGTCTCGGTGAAGGCCATCCTGTCGGGGCAGGTGTCGGTTCCCGGCTGAGGCCTGCCCCGTTCGGTAGCGCATCCGTTGCCAAGCCCTCCAGCATTCGAAGCACAATGCTGCCGATTTGTTTAAGGCTGAAGTGATACAAACTCTGGCTGAATTGCCTTGAGGATGGCGTCGATGTGTTGGGTTTGCGGTCAGCGTGAAAGCAGCGGCTTCGTTTCGGATGTGCCAGTCTCCGAGGCCGGAAGCGGTGTTTATTCTGCCAATTCAAGCCTGCCCGTCTATTCGATCGCGCAGATTTCCGACCAGTTGCTCAACGGCTACTGGCAGGATCAGGGCGGCTCGGCCTTCCGCTGGGCGCCCGGGAACACAACCATCACCTACAATGTCGCCGGCCTCTCGGCGGCCCGGGCAACCCTGGCCCGCCTCGCTTTCGCGACCTGGCAGGAAGTCAGCGGCCTGACCTTCCAGGAAACCGGCGGGACAGCCGAGATCACCGTGGATGACAATGCCAGCGGCGCCTATGCCTATTCGAGCACCTGGAACAACAACATCACCACGGCGAACATCAACGTCGCTGCGAACTGGGAAAGCGGGTCCAGCGGCGTCGACAGCTATACCTTCGGCACGTTCATCCACGAGATCGGCCACACACTCGGCCTCGGGCATGGCGGCAATTACAACGGGAACGCCACCTACGGCGTCGACAACCATTACCGGAACGATACGACGCAATACACGATCATGTCGTATTTCGGCCAGGACGAGTATGGCGGCGCCTCCTACCGCTACAACTTCACGCCCATGATGGCCGATATCTATGCCGTGCAGAGTGTCTACGGTGCAGGAACGGCACGGTCCGGCAATACGACCTACGGGTTCAACGTGACCGGGCTGGACGCCGCCACCGCCCAGCTCTACACGTTCGGGAACTGGAGCATGGCGCCGGCGCTGACGATCTACGACAGCGGCGGGACGGACACGCTGGATGTATCCGGCTACAGCCAGAGCCAGGTGATCAACCTCGCCGGCGGGGCCTTCTCGAATATCGGCGGCCTGACCGGCAATATCGGCATCTACACGACCAGCGTGATCGAGAATGCCGTCGGTGGGAGTGGGAATGATACGATTTATGGGAACTCTGCCCACAACGTGCTGAGAGGCGGTGGTGGCAATGACGCAATCTACGCCAATGACGGCAATGACACCGTCTTCGGCGGTACAGGTAACGACACAATTATCTCGGGCTTTGGTGACGACAGTTTATATGCCGAGGATGGCGACGACGTTCTCTTTGGTGAAGATGGTCATGACATTCTGGTTGGCGGCTTTGGCAACGACACGTTACTCGGCCAAGCAGGTTCAGATACACTCTTCGGTGAATATGGTCATGATACGTTAGCCGGAGGATCCGGCGCCGATGTTCTCTATGGACAAGAAGGGAATGATCGATTGCACGGTGAGGACGACCATGACCGACTGTATGGCGGGAATGGTTCTGATGTCATTATCTGTGGATTCGGTGACGATATTGCCTTTGGTGAGGAAGGAAACGATACACTCTTTGGTGAAATCAACAACGATACGTTGTTTGGTGGCGCCGGAGATGACACGATATACGGCCAAGAGGGCGGGGACTTCCTAATCGGAGGGGCAGGCGCTGATTTCCTTTTTGGTGGCACTGGCAATGACATCTTCTACTTTGACCGATATACCGACGCAGCCGATGTGGTCTATGACTTCAGCTCAGCCGAGGGGGATCGCGTTGCTGTATCCAAGGACGCCTTTGGGCTTTCAGCAAGCTTCTCGCTGTCTTTGAATGTCAATTTCTTCTACGGATCAGGCTCACGCCCGAATAGCGCTACTGCCACCTTTTTCTACGACACAAGCACGAAGGCCCTTTGGTTTGATGGCGATGGGAACAACGCCGGCTCGCCCCATGTCGTCGCTTTCTTGCTCAATAACCCAAATTTGCAGGCTTCTGACTTTATCTTCCTGTGAGCAGCCTAGGCCGCACTTGATCCCTCCAAAGGCCGTTTGTCCTGAATGAATGGCAGCGAAGACGAGATGAGAGGGCAACATAGGAGCGGAGATTGGGCGACAAATTCTGATCTGAACTTGTGGTCGCTCACGCATTCTGTGGCTAAAGCAAGAGCTAAACCGCCGAATTGTTTCACCATAACCGTTCGTGCCAGCAGGCCCGCAGTCACGATGAAACTTTTGGGTATGGGCAGGTTCCATCACAATTTTGCTGACATCCCCTATTATCTGCTAAGGCTTGCGAAACAGACCGTTCGGAATTGACCAAACAGCTAGGCACCCTAATGAACGACACGGGTCTCAAGGCGGGACCATTGGTGCCGCGAGATAAAGACGTGCTCCGCTTGATCCAGGAATCACTGGATGCCCTGCGTGACGGCAATTCTGCGATTGCAGCAGATAAAGCCAAACAGGCACAGCGCCTCGCACCCGACAATCTTCAGGTGGCCGTCCATTGCATTGAGATACTTGACGAAACAGAATTTCGTGAAGAGCTCATGGCGGCGCTGCTGATCGGAAGCGATGCCGACCTCCTTACCCCTGCTCAACATCGGAAACTGAGCGGCCTCCTCGCGGATCAAGGCTCGATGGAGGCCGCAACTCGTCATGCTCTTCAGGCCTCAGACGGAGATCCCGACAATTGGGAATATGCCCGCCACTGCGGCGTCCTGTTGAATTTCTTCGGCAGGAACCTGGACGCGGCGAATTATCTTGTCCGAGCCGCCAAAGTCCGGGGCAATGACCCATTGATTTTCTATCACCTGAGCGTTGCAGCTGCAGGTCTCGAGCATAAAACACGCGCCGCAACGTTTGCAGCCAAGGCCTGGCAACTTGAACCGGATAACTTTACGTTCCTCCATGCCCATATTCACAATCTGCTTGAGACCGAAAGGCATGGCGAAGCCGTCACTTGCCTTGAAGAGGCGCTCGAGGCAGAACCAGCACACACGGTCGATCTCTGGTATCTTCTGAGCGTTGCGCGCAATCTTGCTCATGACCCATCGGGAGCGATAGACGCCGCCACTCGCGGCCTTGCTGTTCAGCCGGGGCATACCGTTCTCCGGCTCCACCGAGGCATCATTCTATGCGCACTTGGGCGCTATGAAGATGCGCTGGTCGATATGCGCGCTGTCCTCGACATTGATCCCAACCATGATGATGCCCTCAGGGGCAGTTTCGCGGCGAACACAGAACTTGGCCGATACGCAGAAGCCGTGCCTTTTGGCGCTGCTGTGATGAGAAACAAGCCGGACGACGAATCCATCGGCCGGACCATGCTGCACATTCTGACGCGCAGATATCTGGTTGATGGCGCGTCGCCCCTCGATGGCAACAGCCTCGCCACCCTAAAGAGGCAGGCAATCGGAAGCAGGCCAGCGCGTAGGAAATTCACTGCATTCGAGGCCGCCCGCACCCAGTTTCGTGTCATTGGCGCATTGATTCTCCGAGAAATTCAAGGTCGCTTTGGACGCGCAAAGCTAGGATATCTTTGGGCACTTTTTGAGCCATTGGCGCATATCTCATTGCTTGTTGCTATCATTCAATTAACTGCAAAAGGCGATCCACCAATCGGAACAAGTTTTGCCTTGTTCTATTTCACTGGTATTATTCCATACCACCTGTTTACGCATACGGGTGGCGCACTTATGTTTGCGATCCGGGCCAATCGTCAACTCCTTCAGCTTCCTCCGGTAACAACGCTTGATGTCTTTGTTGCGAGGGCAATACTCGAAATCGTTACCGAATTTGGCGTTGCAATCATCTTGCTTCTTTTGTTCGCCATCATTGGCTTCAACGTCATACCATATGATATACTGACTTTCGGTATTACTTTTTTGCTGATTGGTGGCTGCGCCTTTGGCGTCGGCGTGATCAATGCAATCATTCTATCTTTTTTTCACACTTGGGAAAAAATCTGGTCCATTGTGATAGCAATTCTCTACTTCACGTCCGGAATCTTTTTCGTTCCCTCAATGATGCCTGTAGAGATTCGGCAAGTCCTTGAATGGAACCCCATCTTTCAAGGTATTGAGTTGTTCCGCACATCCATGTTCGAAGCTCATAATCCTGCTTGGCTCCGCTTGGAGTACCTCACGGTTGTGAGTGTGGGCCTTGTAGTTCTCGGCGTCGTTCTAGAGCGCATCTTCCGGCACAAGCTTCTTGAGGTCGAATGATAATATTTGAAGGCGTGAGCAAAGACTTCAAGACCCACAGCGGGCGCAAAACTGTATTGCGCAATGTTTCCATCGAATTTCCCGTTGGACGAAATATCGGGATTTTTGGATTGAATGGCGCTGGCAAGTCAACCCTCATCAAGATTCTGGCTGGCGCGGAGGCTCCGGATCGAGGGCGAGTTGTTCGCCGCGGCCTCGTTTCGTTCCCTCTCGGGTTCGATTCCTGCTTTCATCAATCCATGACCGGGCGTGAAAACGTTCGATTCATTGCCCGGGTGTACGGCCTCGATGTGAACCAAACCATTGAATATGTTCAATGGTTTGCTGAAATCGACACTTACTTTGACATGCCTATGAGCACCTACTCGTCCGGCATGCGGTCAAAATTGGCCTTCGGTACGTGCCTCGCAGTCGATTTTGACGTATACTTGATCGACGAAATCACCGAGGTCGGCGATAGCCGATTTCGGCGAAAGGCCTTACAGGAGTTCCAGAAGCGCGCACTCCACGCCGACATCATCCTCGTTTCGCACAATGTCGACACGATCCGAAACTACTGTGATATGGGCGCGGTTTTGCACGATGGCTCACTGACGCTCTTCGATAAGCTCGAGGATGCGATGGTGCAATATAAGTCTCTTGCTGGCTGATGTCCGGCTAGACGAATTTGGAGATGATCTTGGTAGCCCATTCTGAAACAGTGGCCAAAGGCAATGCTGCTTCGCAAGTCCGTGGCTCAACAGAACTTGAGCGGGCTGACAACACACGATCCATTGATACCTTGACTGAAGTCGACAGTTCCCAACGCGTCCTTTCTCCGCTCCGGCAAGCACTTCTTTATACGCCGGCCTCCGGTGGGCGCCGCGCGAGATGGAAAGCCATCACGTTTCTTGTTTTTGTGTTGTTCCCTGGCTTGATTGGCGTGCTCTATTATTACGGGATTGCATCTGATCAGTTTGTTTCGGAAATGCGGTTCGGCATCCGTTCGGTCGAGTCGAGCGCAGCGTCAAGTTCCGGGTTGCTCCGAGGGCTTGGGGTTGCCGACCAGTCCGGGACAGATTCGCACGCGCTTGTTCAGTACATTCAAAGCCGTGAAATCATTGCGCAACTGCAGGAGCGAATCAATATAAGGGCCATGTTTTCTCGAGACAGCGCCGATTTCTTGTCTCGATTCAACCGGAACCGGTCGATTGAAGATCTGGTTGAGTACTGGGATCGACAAACGGACAGTTTCTACGAGACATCAACCGGGACCGTCGTGGTCCGGATACGCGCATTCACGCGCGAGGACGCGCTTCAGATCTCACAAGAAGTTCATTCTCTCTCCGAAGCGCTTGTCAACGAACTCTCTGCAAAAGCCCGGCAGGATTCCGTTCAGTTTGCCGAAAAGGAAGTCGGAAAAGCGGAGCAGCGTTTGCTAAACGCGCAGCTTGCCATGCGGCAACTGCGGGACAAGGAAGGCATTCTTGACCCAAGAAAGAATGCCGAAGCGACTATGGCTCTCATTGCAAAGCTTCGCGGTGAACTCACGCTTGCGCAAACTGAAATGCAGGCACAGAACACGTTCCTTTCCTACAATTCTCCTGTTCTGAATGTGTTGCGTCAACGCATTGCATCCCTCGAAGTTGAAATCGCGAAATTGCAGGCTGAGGTCACCTCTTCTCCAAATGTTGAACGACGCGAGGTTTTGTCTCGAGTCATCAGCGACTATGAAAACGCGGAAATTGAGAAGCAATTTGCGGAGCGCTATTACGCCACGACATTGGAAGCGCTTCAACGAGCTCGGATCGAGGCAGAGCGTCAGCAGAAATACCTGGCAACCTTCGTTCGACCGAGTCTTCCTGAAGATCCGCTATATCCAAAAAGAACACGTAGCGCCCTGACCGTTATCGCTATTGCATTTGGAATTTGGGGCCTGGGCTTGCTCGTCGTCTCATCGGTTCGGGATCACATGTAGGGCACGAGCCTATGGACCATTTGCACCGAGTTTGGCGGCAACTCCTCACATCACTATACAGCCCACGGAACCAGCATCTCCCTGCCAGGATTCCGGTCTGTTATCCTGGGATACAGGTGTCCTGTCGGTCCGCGTGGTCCGGCTTCACCAAATGAGCTGCCACTGGTCTGCCGATCTGATCTGAGCGGCAGACGAACCATTTCATGATCGCTGCCACGATGTTGATGCTGCCTGTGACCTGAGACCCTGAACTTCCTCCAGGAATGAGTAGAGTCCGTCGCGAAGGAGACGACGGATGAAGCCATCACGTTTTTCAGAAGAGCAGATCATCGGGATACTGAAGGAGCAGGAGGCGGGTGCGAAGACCGCCGATATCTGCCGGAAGTACGGGATCTCGGCCGCCACGTTTTACAAGTTCAAGGGCAAGTATGGCGGGATGGACGTTTCTGACGCCCGCCGGCTGAAGGCCCTCGAGGAAGAGAACGCCCGGCTCAAGAAGCTGCTCGCGGAGCAGATGCTCGACAACGCGATCCTGAAGGATGTCGCCTCAAAAAAATGGTGACGCCTGACGCAAAGCGCAAAGCTGTGGCTCATGCCTGTGACGCGCATGGGGTGAGCCAGCGTCGGGCGTGCAAGGCCCTGAATGTCGATCGCACAAGCGTGCGCTACCGGAGCATCCGCCCCGATGACGACGCGTTGCGTGAAGCCATGAAGACCGTGGCCGCCCAGCGGCGACGGTTTGGCTATCGAAGGATCCACGTCATGCTGGAGCGACAGGGCATCACTATGAACCAGAAGAAGCTCCGCCGGCTCTATCGGGAGGAGAAGCTTCAGGTGCGCCGGCGTGGCGGTCGCAAACGCGCCTTGGGCACACGGCGCCCGATGCTGGTTCCGGATCGCGCCAATATCTGCTGGAGCCTCGACTTTGTGTCCGATGCCCTCACAGACGGCCGCCGCTTCCGCGTCCTGGCAGTCGTGGATGACTACACCCGCGAATGCCTAGCCCTCGTCGCGGATACCTCGCTCTCGGGCATCCGGGTGGTGCGAGAGCTGGACGCGGTCATCGCCAGGCGCGGCCGGCCATCGGCGATCGTGTCTGACAACGGCACCGAACTGACATCGATGGCCATCCTGCGCTGGTGTCAGCAAACCGGCGTCGAATGGCATTACATCGCGCCGGGAAAGCCGATGCAGAACGGCTTTGTCGAGAGCTTCAATGGACGCTTCCGGGATGAATGCTTGAACGAAACGCTGTTCACGACGCTCGCGGAGGCCCGCGCAGCGATCCGATCATGGAAGGAGGACTACAACCAGCACCGCCCCCACTCGGCCCTCGGCAACAGAACGCCCGCCGAGTTCGCCGCACAAATCTCTCTGGAAACCAGGGCCGCATAGGCCCTAAATCAACCCAAGGACTCTCCCCATAACCGGAGGAAAGTCGGGTCTCAGGTCA
>JAPZUD010000005.1 GCA_027533425.1 Beijerinckiaceae bacterium
AGCACCGCCCCCACTCGGCCCTCGGCAACAGAACGCCCGCCGAGTTCGCCGCACAAATCTCTCTGGAAACCAGGGCCGCATAGGCCCTAAATCAACCCAAGGACTCTCCCCATAACCGGAGGAAAGTCGGGTCTCAGGTCACCTGTAAAGATGACTGTTGGCGCAGCAATCAACGCTTGTGCACCTTGTCACGGAAAGGTCTATCTGTCGATCGACCGGCAGGACCGCCCCCGTAATGCAATCATTTTGGCAGACCTATCGAAGCGGAGGCATCTTCCTATCTTGGGGAGGCGGGCAACCCTTCGGTGCGAAACCAGCAAACTAGCTACCACTCAAATCGCGCTTCAGTCTTGAGGCTATTGCTCTCAATCGCTATTGCCGCTTGCCTTCTAAGGCCTCAACCTACTCAACTCGGCCATCGAACGTAGAAGCGTGGCGCGTTCACCCCATACCTACGGCAGCGTCAGGCGGGCCGAAGCCTACCTTCAACCTACGCAGTAGCACAAAGACTGCGAAATTTTAAAGCTCAACCACAACGCGATCCGGTCGAGCATCAAGCCTTTCGTCGAGCCAGCCGAGGGCGGCACAACACACACTGTGTGAAGCAAAATGCCTTCGGTTAAACGAAGTCAGAGAGCATAACATCCGAGTTATGGATCCGACCCAACCGTTTCATATCTTGTTCCACCATGTCTTCCACGAGTTTACTGAAGGTCGTGACTGGCTTCCAGCCAAGAACACGCTCCGCCTTCGACGCATCTCCAACAAGAAGATCAACTTCAGCTGGCCTGAAGAATAACGGATCCACTTTGACCAAGACGTCTCCGGTCGCCTTGTCACGGCCCAGTTCGTCTGGGCCACTTCCTTCCCAAGCGATCGTCTTGCCAACGTATCCGAAGGCAGCATCGCAAAATTCTCGCACGGAGTTCATTTCGCCGGTTGCCAACACATAGTCATCGGCATGGTCCTGCTGGAGCATCAGAAACATACCGTAAACGTAGTCTCGCGCATCACCCCAATCTCGCTTGGCATCCAAATTGCCGAGGGACAGGATCTCCTTTGACCCCAAGGCAATGCGTGCGACTGCCTTGGAGATCTTGCGCGTTACGAAAAGCTCACCGCGTAAGGCGCCCTCATGATTGAACAGGATGCCATTGGACGCGTGCATCTTGTACGACTCACGGTAGTTCACTGTGATCCAGTATGCATAAAGCTTGGCCACACCATACGGGCTGCGCGGATAAAAGGGTGTCGTTTCCCTTTGGGGCACTTCTTGCACCTTGCCGTAAAGCTCAGATGTCGATGCCTGGTAGAAGCGACATGTTTCGGCCAGCCCAGCAAACCGGATAGCTTCCAGCAAACGCAGGGTACCGATCCCGTCTGCATTCGCCGTGTATTCCGGAAGCTCAAAACTGACGGCGACATGGCTTTGTGCCGCCAAATTGTAAAGCTCTGTGGGGCGGACATCAGCGACAATCCGACAGAGCGAAGGGAAATCCGTCAAGTCGCCATAATGCAAGTGAACTCGGTCAGCGAGGGACTGACTGCCGAGCTTCGTTGCCAATCGATGCGTATTAGGAGCCGATGATCGACGAACGATCCCATGGACCTCATACCCCTTATCGAGAAGCAGCTCGGCAAGATGAGCGCCATCCTGGCCCGTAACGCCAGTGATCAATGCGACGTTTCTTTTCATAATCACTTTCTTTCGGTTGCCGCCCGCAGACCGTACGTGCTGCTCATGAGGGTCGATAGGGTCCCAATGTTATAGCTCTTGAAAGCTATTTCTCTTTGTTCTTCATATCGCTCTTGGCCAAACTGGACTTTCTGAGCAAGCTCAAGAGCGTTACCAATATCAAAGGTCTCAAACACTTCTCCGAAGTATTTTTGAGCTTCGAAGAAGGCCAGATTGTTGCTAACAATCATCCTCGCCCCTGCTTCCAGAGCGAGCACCAAAACACCTGACATACTTTGTCCGACTTCCATATACGGAAGGACAACGGCATCACAAAGCCGCAATGCCTCAATGAAGTCCGGATCTGACAGGTTGCCCATGAAGCGGACGCGATTTTTCCATTCGGAGTTCGTTTTGCCACGCGCCTCCGTGCGTTTGACACCGTTAAGCACCTTGGACAGGAACGGATCAATATCGACGAATTCACGAATGGTTTGCGGGTGCTGAGATCCGAAGATCGCAAGTTGATACTCTTTCGGCAAATATTCCATGGCCGCGACAGCCGTCTCGACGCCCTTGTATGCGGCAATGTAACCAAAAACGCCAACAATCTTACTGCCCGGATCGAACCCGTGCTTTTTCAAAAAGTCGCCCTTATCGACCATTTGGTGAACGCTTGCTCTTTCTTCGGGCTCAAGAAAAGACAGGGGATGATCGATACAATTCTCAAAGTCGTACATCTGCTTGATGATGCGCTTGTCGCGGTTTGTATGCACCAGAACCCAAGCGTTCTTTGACTCAGAAGCCTTTTTTACCTTTTTGATTATCTTGTAGTATAGTTGCTCGTACTGACGACGATTCATCAGTCTGTCGAATTCGCGCTTTGAACCTGAAGAAATCCAAGCTCCCAACGCGCGTGGCAAAGTCACCGACAATGGATCCACGCGATGCATTGTGACGATAACATTTTTGGAAGCGTCAATTAACCATTCGACATGCTTGAAAATATCGGCCGGACTTGTGCCGTAGAGTCCCGCTTCAAACTGGATGTTGACGTAGTCAAAATACTGCAGTCTGTCTGCAATCTGCCTGAAATGCTTGTCCGCTTGTTTCTTGAAAAGCGCTCCTGTCTTTTGAATAAAGAACAGATCAAGAGGAATCACTTCTACGTCAAACTCAGCAGAGAGCGCTTTTTTTATAACATGCGTATAGGATGCGTTGCCGCAGCTTTCATTATAGCTACTTATAATGGCGAGCTTCTTCATCACAAATACCACGCTTGACGATTCCTGCAGGTGCTGGTAGCACCCCAGCCTTAGCAGTGTCAACTTGACGATGCTGCGGTGAGGGCTTGATCTGCCTGCGCCCCTGCACGTTCCAGCGGCGCCACAAATCATCCCTATGGCGGGATCGTGGAATGGCTCGGATTATTGTAACGGGTGCGACTGGTGTCGTTGGGCAGGCCCTCATGGAATGCCTTTCTGCACGCGGTGAAGATGCCCTTGCTCTTCGCGGTAGGAGTGGTGTCAACCTCGAGAACCTCGACGAAACGGTTCAGTTTTTTGAACGGCAGAAGCCCGAGTTAGTCTATCATCTCGCCGGAGCCGTTTTTGGGCTTGGCGGAAATCGACGCTTTCCAGGCGATGCCTTCAGGCGGAACGTTCTTATTAATACGCATGTTATCGAGGCATGCCGTCGCGCGGGCGTAAAGAAGATCGTCGCCATGGGCTCGGCAGCGATGTATGCGGATCGTGATCCTCCTTATTTTAGCGAGGACGTTCTTATGATGGGACTGCCGCACGACTCAGAGTTGGCATACGGATTTGCCAAGCGCGCGATGCTCATTCAACTCGAATCCTACAAGCAGCAGTTCGGTTTGCAGTTTGCTTTCGCAGTGGCGACAAATATGTATGGACCGCACGACAGGTTTGACCCAGTATATGGCCATGTAATCCCCTCTTTGGTCGTGAAATTTGCATCGGCAGGGTCAGATGAAAAGGTCGAGTTGTGGGGAGACGGCTCGCCGACACGCGACTTCCTGTTCGCGCTCGATGCTGCAGAAGCCCTCGTTCTTCTCATGGAGAAGGGAGACGGGGCGTACAATGTCGCAACCGGGAAGAGCGTTGCCATTTCCGAGCTTGTCGCCTGCTTGCATGATTTGTTCCCAGGTCGCGAATCGTTCTGGAACACTTCAAAGCCATCCGGGCAGCGCGAACGCCAATACTCTGTGTCACGGCTGGCCTCACTCGGTTTCGAGCCGAAGTTTGATCTTCGAGCTGGCCTGAAAAGAACCGTGGATTGGTATCTTGCCAACCAGGAAATTGTCCGACGGCATGTTTAACGGGCCTCGTAGCCGCGGGTTCGGAGTGCTGATCTGTGCCGATCGAGTTTGGATACGATTATTCCAGCTTTTCAATCAGCTTGTTTCAGGGCGGCCCGACGGGTATTTCACGCGTTGATCTCGAGGGCGCGCGGTATTTTTCGTCTGTAGCAGCTGACAGGACTGTTGGATTGCATCAGTTGTTTGGTATCAGGACCCGTTTTTCCGCTGCACGCTTGGCGCGTATGGTGAAGGATATCGACCATGCGTGGGGCGATTTTCCAGACGAGGATCGTCGGTCTGCCATAAATGTCTGGCTGAATGGAGGTCTTCATCCGCCTCGGCAAGTTCGCCACGAACACGAGGCTCCCCTTTCGCGCAAGGCGCTCGATCTCACTTGTAAATGGCCGTGGCACGACGTCAGGTTTACGCTTCCCAACGGCGCCTGTTATATCAATACATCTTATGCCAACACACGGAGCTGGCGTTCATTGGCTTGGCTTCGCCGGCGCCGAGGCCTTCGGTCCGTTTTTGTCGTTCACGATCTTTTGCCTCTCGAGAATCCCGATTGGTTCTGGGACGGACTGAAGACCAGGTTTTTGAAGCAGATTGAATGCATTCTGGCCGCAGCGGATGGTATCGTGACGCCGAGCGAAACGGTTGCGTGCAACCTGCGACAGTTTCTTGGACAGCATGGGCACAAACCAATCCCTGTCCGTGCGATACATTTGCCGGCCGGAGATGCCTTTCAAAGAGCAAAAAACTCCGAAAAATACGATACTCCTTATTTCGTGATGTGCGGCACTATTGAACCTAGAAAGAACCATAAGCTTATCATTGACGTTTGGCGGAAAATTATTGCTCAAAATTATCGTGCACCAAAGCTCATTATTTTTGGTAAGCGTGGATGGAGAAATAACGATGTTTTTTCAATTCTCGACAACGATCCATCTATAAAATCTCATTTCCTCGAAATCTCAGATATCTCAACTGACGACTTGGCTTATTTTTTGAGCGGAGCAAGAGCACTCTTGATGCCGTCTTTCAATGAAGGCTTTGGTCTGCCTGTTGTCGAAGCAATGCGTACAAAAACTCGCGTTATCGCTTCAGACATACCTGTCTTCCGTGAGATAGCCAACGAATATGCTACATTTGTTGACTATAGTGATGTTGGACGATGGGCCTCAGAAGTAGTGAAGCATTGTGAAGTTGACTACGGTCATACTGGATTTTCTGCACCAATACTGCACCATGGTACGTATAGCTGGACATCCTTTTATGACAAAGTCGCTGAGTTTGCCCGCGGCGTGGGTCGCGCTTGACCCATAGCCGTCGCGGCAGCCTTAACACCGTCGGCATCCAAAAATGGACGGTCGGCCTGCAGGACTGCGGAGCGGGCAAGGCTCGACAATGGCGATCTCGAAAACAAGACTTGCGAGGCGGCCGATCGCGCACCGAAGCAGTCATGACCTCATCGCAATCTCATCTGACAATCCCGCGAACGCTGGCATCATCATGGGCAATGCACTAACGTTTCTCGGAGAGGGGTGACCGGTACGAGGAACACAAAGCCGAGATTGTCAGGGCAAGCGACGCATATGCGATATCATCGATGGTCAGGACACACGCTAATGAAGCGGGGTGATTTCGATTTCCGTGGGGCGCGAGAATGGCCAGAAGCGCCGAGAGGCCCTGACCAACCTCAAGGCAAGCGACGCTTCCAAAGGCGGGCTGGCACCCTGCTCCCACCTTGGCTGCAGCCCATTCCGTTCGCATCTTCCAACCTCCATCTGGCAATCTCGGCGGCTTGTTTAGGAACAGGTCGGGAACCTTGATCGCTGGATTCTGCCCCATCCAATGACAACTGGGCCCTATGCCTACATCCTCGGCCAATAAAAGGAATATCGCGTGACGAAATTAGCTATCGTCAGCAGTTACAATACACTTTGCGGTATCGCTAAATATGTAGCGCGCCTTCAGGCAGCACTTAGCGGCGATTTTATCGTTGAAATTATAAAAATTGATGTAGATTTGCTTCGAAAAACGTCAAACTCTGACCGAATTTTGGGCGATAATCACATTGAAGAAATCATTATATCTCTAAATAATTTTGATGTTGTCAATATTCACGTTGAGAATGGCTTATTTGGCTCAAAAAGCATTGACGTTTCACGACGACTTAAGCGTCTTTTCGGCATCGAAAAGCCTCTTTTCCTTACGATGCATTGGCTATCACCAAAGCCGTCTTTTGACTTTCAAAGCTTTTTGACTGATGCACTTTCTTTTAGATTTACAAGAATCTATCGGTACTTTGACCAGAGGTATCATTACAATCTGGTCGGAAGCTCGCTTTATGGGCAGGAACTGAAAGCCCATCAGCAGAGAAAATTCGTGGGGTTTATCGCACATTCGAGACGTGATCGATCAAGGCTTCAAGATGAATTCGGCTTGAATCAGATTTATGACCATCCGGTCTCCTATCTTACGAAAGATGAGATAGAGGTTATTCAAAATCGTGCCAGCCGCAATTCATTCCCTTGCCTATCCTTGATTCCAGAAAATTCAAAAATTTATGGCTTGTTTGGCTTCTTGGCACCGTATAAAGGGATCGAAGTGGCTATTCAAGCGATGAATTATCTCGGACATGATCATTACCTTGCAATATTTGGAGACCTCGCTCCGGGAAACAAGGAAACGAGTTATCGGGATATGTTGGAGAAAGAAGCCAGAAAACTTGGCGGAAGAGTTGTTTTTTGTGGAGGACAGCCAGAAGATCTGTTTCTTGACGCAATCTCTACATGTGATGCTGTGTTGATGCCTTATCGGGAGGTAGGGCTATCGTCATCCGGGCCAGCCAGTCTCGCGCTCGAACTCGGAAAGCGTGTCATTGCATCAGATATCTTAGCATTCCGATCCCTGCCCGACTATTTTCCGGGACAGCTTCAATTTTTTTCGGAAGGTAATGCTCAAGATCTCGCTTCGAAGATTCAATCAGCGCAAGAATTTTCCAGTCAAACAAATATTCCCGGTTCTTCATTCAGAAAAAATGTTGATACATATAAAAAAATGATCGAACTCGCGATCAAAAAATAAAAATTCGAATGTAGGTTCTTGCTGGCACAGAAAATGAATAAAAGACATTTAGCCAACAGTCTTTTCCGACTGGCACAGGGCGCCTTACATAATATACAATGCAGCGTGGACCGGGTGGATCTTGGCGATCTGTCTCATCTTTTAGAGGGCTGGGCTGGCCCGGCGCGATACATGGCGTGCTGCCGACCATGCTTGAACGGCCAAAGCGTGGCGCGCAGACAGCGCGCGGAACTGGATCCCGAGTGCAAACCTGTTGCGTTTCTTCAGGATGACAGACAAAAGGATTTCAAACGGAAATGGTCGAGGGCAAACTCGTTGCCTAGCCATGGAATTGCCTATTGTCGGTGGAGCGTGATTTGCCTTGTCGATTGTTCTGGGTTCCTGGTGAGAAATAGTTCGGCCGATCGTGCTCAGGAAGTCGGGCTTTCGGATCGTTCTTGCGAGCCGCGGCCGGGTGTGGCTTCCAGCACATAATCTCATCCTTGCAGTTGGGTCGTTCCCAGAATGCCACATGCCTACCGTCCGATTGTCTACAATGTGGCGCCGTTGCTGCTTGCCGCGCGGGCGCCGGCGCTCCGTGGCGTCGAACGGGTGGATTTCGGCTGTATCAGCTACCTGCTTGATCATTGGCCGGCGGATGTGGTCGGCCTGCTGCCGACCGTCTTTGGGATGCGCTTCTATTCGCGGGAGCGGATCCAAGCGGCCCGCCGGCGTCTGATTGGCCTCTGGCGGGAGGAAGGCGACAGAGCCAGCGATCCGGTCTATGAACTGGTCGCCGATGCGCTTCTCGGCAAGGTCTCAGCGCCGCCTAGACCTTCGCGACGAGTTGACGTGAGCAAGGCCATTCCGATGCCTCGTGGCTGGGGCCGCGTTGTCGACCTGCTTTTCTCGGATGGCTTTGGGCTTGGCACGGCTGTGGATGAGGCCCCACAGCATGCTCTCTATCTCGATATCGGGCATATGGGAATCGTCCGTTCAGCCATGCTGGGCTGGCTCAGACGTCGACCGGATATTGATCCGATCTTCATGGTCCATGATGCCATCCCGTTCGAAGCACCCGAGTTACTGCATCCGCGCGCGGTCAGACTGCAAAGAAAGGTGTTCAAGCTGGTTGCCCGGTTCGCGTCGGGCGTGATCGTTCCTTGCGAGGCAATGAACGCGCCTGTCGGCAAGCACCTCTATCGATATGGCGAACGAAACATCCCGGTCCGCGCCATTCCCCTGCCGATCGACGGGCACTTCTCGCGCGAGGTCCAGCCGGACCCCGTCCTCGCGAAGGTTCCGTTTCTTGTCGCCTGCGGCGTGCTCGAGCGCCGCAAGAACCAATTGTTTCTGCTGCATGTCTGGCGCGAGTTGATCGCCCGACTCGGACCGGAAGCGCCATATCTCGTCCTCGCGGGCAGGAAAGGTTTTGGTTCCGAGGAACTGCTGGACCAGTTGCAAAGGTCTGAAGTGCTGCGAGACCGGGTTGTGCTTGCCAAGGGACTGTCCAGTGCATCGTTGGCTCGCCTGATGGCCAGTGCACGCGGGGTTCTCATGCCATCGTTCACAGAAGGATTTGGACTACCGCCTATCGAGGCCCTGTCTGTGGGAACGCCTGTCATCCTCTCGGACATACCCGCACACCGCGATGCTGCAGGGCCCTATGGAATGTTCTTACATCCCCTCGACGCCCCGGCCTGGATCGAGGCGATCGAAAGCCTTCTTTCCGACGAACAGCTTGCAACCCGGCGACAAGCGATAGACGGGTTCACGACGCGTCGCTGGCCGGACTACATGAGCGACTTCAACCAAGTGCTTCAGGAATTCTCAAACTCCTGATCCCGCCCCTCGCTCAACCCACCGGGTCCCGGTCGACCGGCACACCGAGGCGGCGCGCGGCCTCGAGCCGGGGCGGCGGATCGACGAAGCTGCCGGGTTCGTTGACCTTGCGGTCGAGGATACGGCGGATGACGGTCTCCACCGCCTGCCGGCGCCCCTCGGGATGGTAGAACGAGCCCTTGACCTGGATCGTCGCTGCCAGCACGCGGATGAAGGCCTCGACCAGAGCGGCATCGACCGGTTCGGGTGACTGCCAGAAGCTGTCCAGCGTGCCCTGATGCGTCAGGCCTGGCATATCGTAGATTGCCATGCCGAGGATCTTGGTCGGGCACGTCTTGCGAAGCGAGAACAGACCGACGGTCGAGTTGATCATCACGCAGCCGCGCGCGCTGGCCAGCAGGCGCCCGAGATCACCGCCATCGATGAAGGAAACGCGGCCGGCAAGGCCATGCCGCTGTGCGGCGCGGGCAACGAGGCCCGCGAAATCCTCCGCGTTGTTGTCATGCGGGTGCTGCTTGACCACGAGATCGGCCCCGGCCGGCGCATGCCGGGCGAAGGAGGCGAAGACCATCTCGATCATCTCGCCCATATGCGTGAAGGGCGAGTTGTCCCGGATCTGGTAGTCGCCCTGCAATTGCAGCGGCAGGACGAAATAGGGCTGCCCGGATGCCAGATGGGCCTCGATCGTCGCCTCGGCCGCCCGGGCCAGCGCCTTCTGGCGCATCAGGTGCGGAATGCCGACCAGCACTTCGAGGATGGAATTGTAGTGCTTGCCGGATTGCCAGCCCGGATAGAGGGCCCGCCAGAAGAAGTTGAACCAGGAATAGGTCACTTCATGGAGGATCTCGGTCCAGAAACCGACTGGGTAGCGCACGACGAGATCGGGGTGCGGGCACTCGGCCGCGAGCGCGCGGTAATGCGCCGGATCGACCGGCATATGCGAATAGGCGCCCATGCCGCCCCGTTCGAGCGTGATCCAGTCCGGCCGGAGATAACCGTTCTCGACGGCATAGGCCGGCAGGCCAGCCTCCTCCGCCACCTGGCGGGCCACGACGTGATACGCGAAGCGATCGGCGTAATAAACGATGTCGGTGATGCCCTCGCGGCGGACCAGGCGGCGGAGGAAATCGGGCCAGGCACGAAGACGGCCCCGATAATGGATGCCACCCAGGCGCCCCCAATAGATGAATTCGCCCAGCGCGAAATGCACCTTCACGACGCGATGACCGGCAGCCTCGAAGCCCCGGCCCAGTTCACGCCAGAACGGGGCGGTCGGGCCATGCAGCATCAGGATCACGCGGGACGACGACATCGGATTCCGGTCAAGCTCCGGTTGAGTGCTGGCTTGCCCGCCAGCGCGGACCCGGACCACCGTCTAGCGCGATTTGCCGCAGGCCGGGAGCCGAAAATACCGGGCATGCACAGCGCTGGCGGATATGCGCTGGCCGGAAGCGGTCAAAGCCGGCCGCGCAGCCTTTCGACCAGCATGTGGATGCTGAGCCCCTGCTGGTCGGCATGCGGCGCGTGGTTCGAGGCCGGCAACGTCCCGACGGCACGCTCGGCGAAGACCATCCGCATGGGCATGACAAGCGCCTCGCCGAAAGCGATGGCCTCGCGGTTGCCGATGGCGGCGAGGAAGCTCAGCACATGGGCGGATGTATCCGGGAAGGCGCTGCGGATCACATCCTGGTCGCGTTCATTGGCCAGCCGCATCGCAAAGATGGTCGAACATTGCGAGAAGATGGTCGGATCGAGTTCGCTCGGGCGCTGCGAGATCAGGCCGAGATAACAGCCATATTTGCGGCCTTCCTTGGCGATCCGCGCGATGGCCCGGCGCACCGGACCAAAGGCGCTGCGCTCGTCCTGCGGGATGTAGCGATGTGCCTCCTCGCAGGCGAGGACGATCTCGTAGCCCGCGCCGGCATGCATCGCCGTCTCGAAGGCGAAGCGCGCCAGCACGGAGACGATGGCACTGACGACATCGGCTGGAACGCCAGCCAGCTGCAGGATGGTGATCCGCCGCCCGGGATCGGCGATGCGGAAGATCTGGCGGAGCAGGTCTTCCAGCACGTCGCCTGATTCGCCACTGGCGAACATGAACTCGAATTGCGGATCGTTCTTCAGGCTGTCGAGGCGGGTCTTCAGGCTGCGCAGGTCCGAACGCTTGTAGCGCGGCTCCAGGCGACCGAGATGTTCGTCGATCGAGGCGATGATATCGCCGAGGCGATAGGGCGAAGGCGCGTCAACCGAGGTTGCCTGGCTCTCACCGCGCAACTGGCGCTTGAGAATGCCACTCTGGAACGTGCTGATTTCGGCCCGGAAGGCATCCTTGGCCTCGGTGATTGCCTCGCGCAGGAACTCGATCTCGCCCTCCGGCGCCTCGCGGCCCCGGAACAGCACATGGGTGAATTCCTCGAAGCTGAAGAGATAATACGGGAAGGACAGTCTGCGCAGGTCCAGGACAACGGCATCCTTGCCGAAGGCGGCAGCGAATTCGTTATGCGGATCAAGGATGAGCGCCCGGAGGTTCGGGCGGGTGGCAATGGCTTCCGTCATCAGGATCGAGAAGGAGGTGGACTTGCCGACGCCGGTCGAACCGACAAGCGCGAAATGCTGGCGCAGCATTGCGTCAAGATCGACATGCGCCTTGAGGTCAGGCGCCTGGGCGAGCGCCCCGATCACCGCGCCATGGCCGGAACGCACGGCATAGATCGCCTCGAGATCATCCTGCCGGATGACATGCGCCTTTGCCCCGAGGCCCGGATATTCCCGGATGCCGCGCCGGAAGACAGGCCTGCCCTCGGCATTGTCCTGGATCTCGCCGACCAGCTCGATCTGGACATGGGTGCGGGGGGGCAGGCCCGCCGCCGTGCCAGTGCCCTCGGCCTGCATCTCGTAGACGAAGCCGACAATGCGGCTGGAGCGCCCCAGCAGTGTGATCAGGCTGCCGACCGACCAGCGGCTCGCGCGTTCAGCCTGGATCTCCGCCGTATCGGCGAGAATGGTGCCGCGCGCGCCGGAACAGGCAATGAGGACGCCAAGGCTCCGATCCTGCGGCTGATCCAGCAGCCTGCGCTCGATCATATCCAGTTCCCGCGCCACCCGATTCTGCATCCCTGACCCCGAAATTCCCTGCCGGCGGCTGCCATCCGGCATCCGTCATCCAGCCTGTCCGGCGGACCATATCCTGAAATAGTTATGGAAAATCCTACGGACGCCGCCGGGCAGGAACATCTACCGCGTCGCATGCTTCCTCAGGATCCGCCGCTGCTGCCAACGGAAGACAGGTGCGTAGAGCGAATGGAACAGGCCGAGCAGCCGGATTGGCCAGCCGGGCAACAGCATGAACCGGCCTGCCCGCGCGCCCTCGAGGATCGACCGGGCCACGGCCTCGGCGGAAAGCAGGCCACCACCGGCCGTGATCTCGCGGGTCGCGGCCGGCTTGGTCAGATTCTCGTGGGCATATTGCGGGGTATCCGTGTCAGGCGGACAGGCCAGGCTCACGGCAATGCCAGCGCCTTCCAGTTCGAGCTGAAGCGATTCCGCAAGGCCGCGCAATGCGAATTTCCCGGGGCCATAGGCGGAATAGCCGGCAATGCCGACAAAGGCCGCGGCCGAGGAGACGAGCGTGATCCAGCTGCCGCGGCCGAGAAACGGCAAGGCCGCATGGACGAGATGGAGCGTGCCGAAATAGTTCACGTCCATATGCAGGCGATGGGAGGCAAGCGGCGTCTCGGCAAACAGGCCCGGCTCGGCCATGCCGGCCGAGGTGACCAGCCAGTCGATCCGGCCATGACGGGCGCCGATGGCCACGATCACGGCGGCGGCGGCGTCGGGATCGGTCACGTCGAGGCTGTGAAGATCGATACCGGCGGCGCCTTCCGGGGCGAGACGGGCCTTCGCCTCCTCGAGCACGGCCGCACGGCGGGCGATCAGGTGGAGATGCCAGCCCTCGCGGGCGAGAAGCCGGGCCAGGGCAAGGCCGATGCCGCTCGACCCGCCCGAAATGACCGCGACGGGAGGGCCGGTATCGCCGGCCATGCCATCAGAATCCGCTGGCGAGGGCCGAGGCGGTCAGGGCCGGCTGGGCCGCCGTGTTGAACAGGGCGAGAACCTTCTGGAGTTCGTTCAGCGGCGCGTTCGCGATGTAGACCATGTCGCGGTTGCGGACGTCGATCTTCTGCGCGAGGAAATACGAGCGTGGATCCCGCATGTTGACGCGATAGACGACGGGCACGCGGGTATCGCGGGCGGCGAGCGCGAAATTCGGATCGAGCTGGCGGGCAATATCGGCCGATTCGTAGCGAAGCAGGAACACGCCTTCCGGATCGGACCGGAAATCGAGCAGGCCGCCGGCCTTGGCGAGGGCCTGTTCGAGCGTGATGCCGGCCGCATCGAAGGGCACGACGGCATTGCGGCCGGTGGCGCCGAAGGCCGAGAAGGTCTGCGGATCGCGGATCACCGTGAGAACATCACTCGGATGGGCGTAGATATTCTCGGACGGGTTCTGGATCAGCCGCTGCATCGGAACGGTGACGGCGCGGCCGCCGCGCTGCAGGCTGACGAAGGTTTCATGCGCCGGGGCGCGGATGCCGCCGGCCGTGGCCAGCACATCGAGGATGCGCTCCCCGCGGACCGAAAGCGGCACGCGGGCACCATTGGTGACTTCGCCGAGGATGGTCACCGCATTGGACATGCCGCGCGGCACGGTGACGAGCACCTGCGGCTCGATGGCCTTGCCTGTCAGGCGCTCGACGATGCGGCGCTCGACTTCCGGCGTGGTGAGGCCGGCCACGGCAACGCGGCCGGCATAGGGAACCGTGATCGAGCCATCGCGGGCAACAACCTGCTCGGGAATGACGGCCGAGCGCGCGCCGGTGGAATTGCGGTCGATGGCGGGCGAGGAGAACAGACCGCCGGCCGCCGCTTCCCAGATGGTCACGAGGATCGTGTCACCGATGCCGATCCGCTGCGAGGGCGGTGGCCGGCGATCACCGAAACTGTCGTTGAACGAGCGGGCACGCGTGCCGGAGAGGATGGTCACGACCTCCTCGTTCACGTCACGCAGGATATAGCGGATCTGCGTCTCGTTCGACGAGGCCATGGTGACTTCGGCCGAAGTCGGACCCGATGACGGCAGGGCGGAACATCCCGCGAGGCCGATGGCCGCGAGAACAAAGCCTGCCCAAGTCCTGAAGCTGGAAATCATCCGGTCTACCAAACCCAACCCGTCACGTCTTACGCACCCTGACTACACAGTCGCACGCCGAAAGCAAATGATCCGTGACACGATTGTGGTTCCCTGACGCAATTTCGCAACAGGTTTAATGCCAGCTTAACCATATGAAATTCATCATGTTTTCTGGTCAATCGGGGCAATGGAATCGTCGAGGAAGTACCAGCGGGGGATATTGGCCGCCACGATCGGCTCGACTTCGGCATTGAGGAAGGCGACATCGGCCAGCCGGTCCGGCCGGGCCCGTTCCGGCAGCGCGAAAGGCGCGCCGAAACGCAGCCGGAACCGGGCACCGGCAAGGCGTTCGCTGTGGCAGATCACGAACCGCGCGCCGGTATGGCGGGAAAGCCGGGCAGCAATCGAGAGATTGCCCGCCTCGTGCGGCTCCCGCCCGAAGAGGGGGCCCATCGTGCGGCCGTCGCGGGCCTCGTCGGGGAAAATCATGACCACCCGATTCGCGCGCAGCCGGCGCATCGCCTCGCGCACGCCGGAGGCATCGGGCCGGAGCAGGTCGACGCCGAATCGCCTGCGGGTCTTCACCGCCACCTCGCGCTCCAGCAAATCGTCGGGCGGCTGGTAGAACGAGGTCAGCGGAATGCCGGCCTGCTGGAAGACCGGGCCGAAGGTTTCCCAGTTGCCGGTATGCAGGCCAATGGCGATGACAGGCTCACGCCCGGCCAGGACGCGGAATGCGTCGAGCCCCTCGATAGCCAGCCGGCCCTCGCGGTGGAACCGGTGGATGACCGAGAATTCGGCCATGATCCGGCCGACTCCGTCGAGGAACTCCTCGATCCAGGCATCGAGCTGTTCCGGCGTCGCACCCGGGCGGTGCCGGGCGAGATTGGCCCGGGCATTGGCCATGATCTCCGGCCGGTTCAGCCGGACATTCCGGCGGATGCCATGGCTGCCGATATTCGAGGCCCAATCCGTCGGAAGCAGGCCAAGGGCATGATAGATGGCGCGCTTGGCCCAGTATTCCGCGTTCCGCTCGCCGGTGCTCATGCGAGGCTCAGCGCGGATGGACCGTGACGGGCATGCCGCCGGCCGGACGCAGCGTGAGCCGGCAGACCGGCTCGGCGACATAGCCCGGGCGCGGCGCCACCCGGAACATCCGGACGAGGATCGCCAGGCAGAGGATAGCCTCCGAGAGGCCGAAATTCAGCCCGGCGCAGATCCGCGGCCCGACCGAGAAGGGAATGAAGGCGAAGGGATTGTAGCGCGCGTTGTTCTCGAAGCGCTCGGGCATGAAATGCGCAGGGTTCTCCCAGATGTCGGGGCAGCGCTGGATCAGCCAGGGGGCGATCATGACGAGGCCGCCCTTGGCCACCGGCAATCCACCCACCTCGTCGGCCTCGCGCGCCTGGCGCGGCAGGAGCGGGACCGGCGGGTACAGCCGTAGCGTCTCCATGATGACCGAGCGGGCATAGTCGAGCTTGTCGAGATCCTCGATCGTCGGGGTGCGGCCGGGGCAATGCGTGTCCAGCTCGGCCAGCAGCTTCTGCTCGACCCAGGGTGATTTGGCCACGCAATAGAGCGCCCAGGTCAGCGTGGTGGCGGTGGTTTCGTGGCCCGCCATGAAGATGGTCGCGGCCTCGTTGCGCAGGGCCGTGACATCGAGCGCGAGTTCCGGATTGCGCTGCTGGCGCTTGATCAGCAGGTCGACCATCGAGCCGGAATCGCCGTCACCGGCGAGATGGGCGTTGATGACATCCTCGACGACCGAATGCACCATCTCGACCGAGCGGCGCTTGCCCGGGCCGTGCAGAACCGGCCAGCCCTCGTCCCAGCCGAGGAAATAGCCAAGATTGAAGTTGTCGATCGACTTCTGGTAGCTGGTGAAGCCCTCGATCACCCGCCGGGCCGCGGCGGCACCAAGATTCCGGCCGAACACGGTCTGGGCGATGATCTCGGCCGTCAGTTCGGCCATCGAGGCGGTGAGCTCGAACTCCGCGTCCGCGCGCAGGGTTTGCCAATGCTCGGCGAAAGCCAGCGTCACCTGCTCCATCGTGATGCCAAAAGCCGGGACGCGGTTCTTGTGGACGATGTCGGCCACAAGCGGGCGGCGGGTCTTCCAGGTCTCGCCTTCGGAGATGAAGAGGCCGTCACCGAGCAGGACCTCGAGGGCGCGCCGCATCTGCGGGCTCTTGCGCTCGAAATTCTGGTGGCGCGTCACCATCACGTATTTGATGTGTTCGGGCGAATTGACCACGACGACTTCACGGCCGAGCACATCGAACCGGTCGAGACCGGCGCGGTAGCTGTCCACCATCCAGTTGCCGAGCAGGCTGTGCCGGGCACCCAGGACGATGGCGGTCAGGCTTGGCGCGTCCTTGCGCGGCTCGGGATGCGGGGCAATGAAATAGCCGTCGCCGCATTCCTCGATTACCCTCGGGGGGGTGTAGAGCCGGAAGGCGATACCCATCGACGTGCCCCGCTTGCCTTGCCTGTTCGGTATTCCCGGCCGGTTCTTCCTGCTAACCGGCCCCGAGGTCAAGGATTTCCTGAAAGCCCCCCCCTGGGCCGGCTGTTCAGGAAACCGGCACCCTGTCTGTCACGCGGCGCCAGAGCGCCCCGTCGGAGAAGCAGACCACCGCCCCGCCGGGCGCATCGGTGACATGGATCAACGCCCCGGCGCCGCTGGCGACCGGATCGGGCAGGTTTGCCCGCGCGACGGCGCCGAGCCGGAGCGCACCGGCGAGATGCAGCGCCACCGAAGGGGCGGTGATGCCACCGAGACCGACGCGGCCATCGGGCTGGATGGCAAGGGCCGTCAGCCATGCCTGGCCATCGCCGGACATCTTGAAGGCCAGCGCGTCATTGCCGACCGTCCCGATCTCGGCCCGGCCGGACCAGCCGGTCTGGAACAGCAGGCTGGCCGTCGCCGCTGCCATCGCCTTGTTGAGCTTGAGCTGATGGCCTTCGCCATCATGGGTCAGCAGCGTGGCCCTGCCGCGGACCGCGAGTCGGTCAGCCCCTTCGGCCCGGGTTCCGATGCCGAGACTGTCGAGATCCTGAAGCGGGCCGATGGCCGGGATCCACCCGGCCGGAGTGAAGGCGAGCAGCCGCGCCTCGTCCTCGATCCAGGCCAGCCAGCCTTGTCCCGGCGCGACAAGCACCCAGCCGCCGTCCTGCCATGCCGCCACCTGCCCGCCCCGGCCCTGCCACAGGCCGGTGGCGCCTTCCGGCACCAGAAAGCGAGCGCCCTCGCCCGGCCCCTCCGGCGGCGCGCCGATCGAACGGGAGCGGACGGAGAGCTGCACCAGCATATCGAGGCGGCGCAGCGATTCATTCAGCGTGACATGCTTCTGGGCCTGTCCGGCGGCCAGATAGGGCAAGGAAAGAAGGGGCGTCTCGTCCATGGCGGTCCTCGTGTTCTGACAGAGATGCGGAGGATAGGGCTGCCTCCCGGGCCGGGGCGCATCGCCGGAGTTGGCGGCCGCGCAGGCGCCTGAGCGGGTTCCGCTTTTCCCCCCGGCTTGCGGCGGGTGTCACGCCGTCGGGACACGACATTGCGCGGGAAGACCCCTGCCGACTTCCTGCCGGGTTGCTCCAAACGCCGGGAATCGTGACAACACGGCCTTAAGCACGTCGCCAAACCGGGGCCTTTGTCGAAAAATCTCGCCATTTCCCGGTAACCACTCGGGGCCTAGGGTCCTCCCGCGTTTGGCGGGGGTTAGGCTTGCTTTCAGCAATATTCAGACTGCAGGACCGGTTCATCGGCCTAGCGGGACAGGATCCCGAATTTGTCGGCCGGGCGCATGCCGAGCAGATCCGCGCCGTCGTGCGGCTGACGCCGGCCATGATGCTGGGCAACGTGTTCAGCATCGCCGTCCTGCTTGTCTCGTATTCCACGCATGCCGCGCTGCCCCTGCTGGTGCTCTGGAGCGCCGTGCTTTCGTTTCTCGTCTTCCGGTCTCTGCGGGCCTGGCGGGCCTTCCGCAGGGCCCCGCCCCGCAACTGGGCCTCGGCCCGCGCCATCCGCCGGGCGACAGCCAATGCGGCGGTTTTCGGGATCGTCTGGGGCATGATGCCACTGATTTCCGGCCCGGATTCCGGCGATGGGCAGCGTCTCGTCGTCACGGCGGTCCTGACCGGCATGCTCGGCGCCGGCAGTTTCGCCCTTTCCGCGATGCCACGGGCGACACTGGTCTTCCTGTTGCCGGCCACGCTCGGCTCGACGCTGGCCCTGCTGGCCCGGATGACCGCCGTTGACCTGCTTCTGGGTGTCCTGCAATTCGCGCTGGTCGGCGTTGCGCTGATGGCCTCGCATCATCACGCGCGGATGCTGGTCTCCCATCTCCGGGCCGAGCGGGACGCCATCGAGCAGAAGGGCGTGATCGGGCTGCTGCTCAAGAGCTTCGAGGACCATGCCAGCGACTGGCTCTGGCATATCGATGATGCCGGGCGGTTCCGGCATGTCTCCCAGCGCTTCGCCGATGCGGCCGGGCTGCCGGCGGCCGATATGGCAGGCGAGTTTGCGCCGGCCCTTCTCCACCGGGCCGGTGCGAGGCCGGGCAGCATTGCGCGTCTGATGCTCGCTTTCCGGCGGAAAAAGGCGTTCCGGGATGTCGAGATCGGCCTGACGATCGGGGGCAAGCCGCGCTGGTGGCGCCTGTCGGGCGAACCGGCCTTTGACAATGCCGGAAGGCTGGTCGGGTTTCGCGGTGTCGGCTCCGATGTGACCGAGGCGCGGGACTCCGCCGACCGGCTTTCCTACCTCGCCCATTACGACAATATCACCGGTGCGGTGAACAGGGGCCGGTTCGGCGAGCTTCTCTGTGAACGCGCGGCGCGGGCCTCGCTCCGCCAGACGCCGTTCGCGCTTGTCTATGTCGATCTCGACTTCTTCAAGGTGGTGAACGACCGGCACGGCCACCGGACGGGCGACCTGCTGCTGGCAGCCGTGGTCGAGCGCCTGCGCGCGCTGGTGCCGCCCGAGGCCATCGTTGCGCGGCTGGGCGGCGACGAATTCGCCCTTGCCCTCGATGCGCCGGGCGGCGAGCACGAACTGGCGGCCCTTGCCGGCCGGATCATCGCCCATCTCTCGGAGCCGTTCGAGATCGGCGAGGCGCGCCTGACCATCGGCGCGAGCCTCGGCATCGTTGTGGCGGAGACCCCGAGCGATGCCGAGACGCTGCTGCACAGGGCCGATCTCGCCCTGTACATCGCCAAGGAATCGGGACGGCGGACCTTCCGGATCTTCCGGCCGGACATGGAGGACCGCCAGCGCGACCGCGCCCTTCTGGAGGCGGATCTTGCACAGGCCATCACACGGGGCGAACTCGAACTGCATTACCAACCCTTCGTCCGGACCCCGCGGGCGACGGTGGCCGGGTTCGAGGCGCTGCTGCGCTGGCAGCACCCGGAACGCGGCATGATTCCTCCGGCAATCTTCATTCCGCTGGCCGAGAAGAGCAGCCTGATCAACCGGATCGGCGACTGGGTCCTGCGCGAGGCCTGCCGCGCGGCCGCCGCGATGCCGGGCGGCCTTGTGATAGCGGTCAACCTGTCCTCTCGGCAATTCGAGCCCGGCCATCTCGCGGCCGATATCCGAGGCATCCTGGCCGAGACGGGCCTTGCCCCGCAGCGCCTGGAACTCGAGGTGACGGAAAGCGTGCTGATCGACAACCCGGATGCGGTCATCGAGTGCCTTCGCGAACTGAAGGCGATCGGCGTCCGGATCGCGATGGATGATTTCGGCACCGGCTATTCGAGCCTCTCCTACCTCTGGCGGTTCCCCTTCGACAAGATCAAGATCGACGGCGCCTTCATTGCCGCCATGACGCAGGACCAGACCGCGCGGGACATCGTGCAGGCCATCGCGATGCTGACCCGTCAGCTTGGCGTGGAACTGACCGCCGAACGCGTGGAAGCGGCCGAGGAGATCCGATTCCTGAAGGAGATACGCTGCGACTACCTGCAGGGGTATTTCTTTGCCCGCCCGATGCGGCTGGCCGATGCCGCCGTCTACCTGCTCGCAGGGGCACGGCGCCGCGGACGGACCGCCCTTCCCGGCCGGCCGAAGCCGCTGGCCGCCTGACGCCGCCGCCCTGCAGGGGGCGAGGCCTTCCCGGCGTCTTTTCCCAAGCAACCGGCTGCGGGAGGCCGTGGAAGGCTTGTCAGGTGCCGAGGCTTGTGCCTTTAAACGCCGAGGAAATCCTTCGTGCAGGTCGTCATGTCCGCTTCTCTCCCTCTCGTCCGCCCGATCATCATGTGCGGCGGCTCCGGCACTAGGCTGTGGCCCCTTTCCCGGGAGGCGGTGCCGAAGCAGTTCGCACCGCTTTTCGACGGGCGCTCGACCTTCCAGGAAACGATCCTGCGGCTGAAGGATCCTGCGATCTTCGGCAGGCCGATCATCATCGCCAACCAGGGCCACCGCTTCCTGATCGAGCGGCAGATGGCCGAAATCGGCGCCGTGGCGGATCTCGTGCTCGAGCCCGTCGCCCGGGATTCCGGGCCGGCCATCGTCGCGGGCAGCCTGTTCTGCGAACAGGCGAGCCCCGGCCAGCTGGCTCTGGTGCTGGCGGCGGACCATCTCGTGCTCCGGCCGGAAGCGTTCCGCGCCGCCGTGGCCGAAGGGCGCGAGGCAGCCCTTTCCGGCTCGATCGTGACCTTCGGCGTGGTTCCCGCCGGGCCGGCCACCGGCTATGGCTATATCGAGCCGGGCGAACCGGTTTCCGGCGCCGTGAAGGGCGTGAAGCGCTTTGTGGAAAAGCCGGACCTGCCGACCGCGATCCGCTATCTCGAACAGGGCTTCCTCTGGAATTCCGGCAATTTCCTCTTCGCTCCGGCCACGGTGATTGCCGAATACGAGGCCGGCGATGCCGCCAGCGTCGCGACAATCCGGAAGGCCCTGGCGGAAGCCCGGCAGGATCTCGGCATGCCCGTGCTCGACCCCGAGGCGTTCGGCGCCGCGCGGAAGATCTCGTTCGACTATGCCGTGATGGAGAAGACCCGCCGCGCCGCCGTGATCGGCGGGGATTTCGGCTGGTCGGATATCGGCAGCTGGGATGCGCTCTGGGATATATCGGACCGTGACAGCGCCAATAATGCGACATCCGGCGAGGCCGTGCTGGTCGATACACGGAACAGCTATGTCTCCTCGGAGAACCAGTTGGTGGCCACGCTCGGCATCGACAATCTCGTCGTGGTCGCCACGCGCGACGCCGTGCTCGTCGCCGACAAGTCCCGCGCAGGCGAGGTGAAGCAGGTTGTCGATACCCTGCGCCAGCACGGCAAGCCGCAGGCCAACAACCATGCCCGGATGTATCGCCCCTGGGGCTGGTACCAGACGCTGGAATTGCAGGGCCGGTTCCAGGTCAAGCGGATCGTCGTCTATCCCGGCGGCAAGCTCTCGCTGCAGAAGCATTTCCACCGGGCCGAGCATTGGGTTGTCGTGCGCGGCACCGCCCGCGTGACGGTCGACAACGACCTGCGCGAACTCACCGAGAACCAGTCGGTCTATATTCCGCTGGGGGCCGTTCACCGGCTCGAGAACCCGGGCAAGATCGATGTCGAGATCATCGAGGTCCAGACCGGCTCCTATCTCGGCGAAGATGACATCATCCGCCTCGAGGATGTCTACCAGCGCAGCTGAACGCCGGACCCAGCCATCTCCCGCGCCATGCCCCGGAGGCGCGCATGGTCAAGCTTGACCACCTGCTGCATGATTCGCAGCTGTTCGCGCACGGTCATGCGCGACGGCAATGAATGCCGGCCAATTGCGCGCAAGGGTTGAAGTTTTCGCGCCGCGCGATTCGCCGCTTGCCAAGAACGGGGAAATGTTTATTCTCTCTTGACGTATTTTTTCTCAATTCCTTTAGATTATTTTCCACTAATACATCAGTTTCAAAGAAGAGATTGCCATGTTCAAGCCCTTTGCTGCGGCCAGCGCTGTTCCTGTTGCCGCGCGCCAGATCAAGGTTGCTTCCCCGGCCGGGCATGAGGCGATTGTCCTGCAGGTTTCGCCGGGCGACACGCTCGACCTTTCCGCCGTGGCGGATCGCAAGATCACCGTTGTCCGGCTGGATCACCGTCTGGTCCTGCTCTTCGAGGACAAGGGCCATATCGTGATCGAGGGCGCGCTGACGCCCGAGGGGCTGCCGGTCGACAGCATCCTGACCAGCCCGGCCGAGGGCAAGGTCATCCCCCTTGGCGAATTGCTGGCCAGCATGGGCCCGCTCCACACGGCCGACATCCTGACACAGGCGGGGATCACACCGCCGGTCATCAGCTCCGCGCTGGCGGCTCTGCCACCCGCAATCGATCATGATCCGGGGAACCGTAGCGGCCTTGACCTTTTGGCGAACGAGGAATTCGGCTCCTCCCTGCCACTCCCGGAGAAGAAGATCGGCGCGCTTGACGGAAAGGTGCCTGTCGATGCTCCCGTCATCATCGATCTCGACACGCGGGACGACACGACCAACACCTATTATGGCTTTTACGAAATCGAGGCGGCCGGCTCGGATGCCTTCGCCTCGCCCGGGAGCGGGGTGGAAATCGTCCAGATCTCCTCGGCCGACGGTGTCGCGCATGTCTCGGTCACCGATCCGGATGGCGGTCCGCGGCCTGTCCGGCTGGTCATCGAGCTGAAGGATACGCGGATGGGCGATCCCGGCCTGATGCAGGTCGATCCCGCTGTTCTGGCGCGGTTCGGTGCCTCGGTCTCGGGTGACGGGACGGGGCGCATCGTACTTGAAACCGGGCAGCCGCTCACCTTCGAGGAGATGACGACCCTGCTCGCCTCGATCCGCTATTTCAACACGGAGGCCACCTTCCTGATGGACAATGCGGACCGCGAGATCACGGTCACCGCCATCGACGAGAAGGGCCAGATCTCGACAGCAACCGGCTTCGTGCCCGTGATCGCCTATGTCGAGGACAGCACGAATGTCGATGTCTTCGTCGGAACGCGCTTCAGCGACATCATTTTCGGGCTTGACGGGAACAACGTCATCGATGGCGGCGCCGGGCATGACTGGATCGAGACCGGCGATGGCAATAACCGTGTCGATGGCGGCCGCGGGCGGGATACGATCAGCACCGGCAGCGGCTATGACCGGATCGACGGCGGCGCCGGCCGCGACACCATCCATTCCGGCGCGGGCGCGGACCATGTCATGGGTGGTGACGGGGATGACGAGATCGAGGGCGGCGACGGCGACGACCTGATCGAGGGTGGCGATGGCGACGACACCATCTCTGCCGGAAGCGGCAGGGACGTTGTGTTCGGCGGCGATGGCGATGATTCCATCGATGGCTGGGGCGGCAACGATGTCCTTATCGGCGGCGATGGCGACGACTTCCTGTATGGCGATGACGGCAACGATTTTCTCCGGGGCGATGCCGGTGATGACTGGCTCATGGGCGCAGCAGACAGCGACGTGATCGAGGGTGGCGACGGCGATGACTTCCTCGTCGGCGGCACGGGGGATGACCGGATCGAGGGCGGCGCCGGCGATGACCACATCTGGTCGAAAATCGAGGACGAGTTCGACAGCCACATTGATGGCGGTGCCGGAACCGACACGCTCGCCATCACGTCGGAGGACCCGCAGACGCGGTTCTCCGTCACGCTCGATGGCGACCAGATCCGCGAGATCACGCTGGACAGCGCCAACATCGTTGCCGACATCGTACTGACGGATGCGCAGGGGAACCGGAATGTCCAGGGGGTGGAGCGCTTCCATCTGGAGAAGTTCGGCTCGCCGGACAGCATTCTGGATTTTTCGAGCACGCAGACCGCGATCTCGCTAGATCTCGATGTCCGTTTCGAGCGGATGGTTGTGATCGGCGAGGCGACCGGCTCTCTCTCGATCGCCGGCTTCCGAGATGTCATCAGCGGATCGGGCGACGATACGCTGATCGGGGACCAGCAGGATAACGAGATCGTGGGCAATTCCGGCAATGACCGGATCGATGGCGATGGCGGTGACGACCGGCTCAGTGGCGGCCGGGGAAATGACGACATCCTCGGGGGCGACGGGAACGACTCGATCACCGGCGGCCGGGGGGATGACAGGATCGATGGCGGTGACGGGAACGATTTCATCCGCTCCAACATCTCCGATGGCTTCGATTCGCATGTCGATGGGGGGGCTGGCTTCGATTCGATGCTGATCGAATCCAATTCACCCGGCACCCGCTTCGCCATCACGCTTGATGGCACTGCCATCCGCTCGTTGTCACAGTTCAGCCCGAACGTTTCGCGGGACGTGATCGTGACGGATGCCCAGGGCAAGAGCAATGTAACAGGGATCGAGAGTTTCGAACTCATCCAGTGGTTCCCGATGGATGGCACGCTCGACTTTTCCGCCACCCGGACCAGCATCTATGTTGATCTTGACTGGCAGGGGCGTGGCAACGGAACCACCGGATTCGCCACAGGATTCGCCGAAGTCTACGGTTTCCAGCATGTTATCGGCGGGGCCGGAAACGATACGCTCAGCGGCGATGTAAACCGCAATGAATTCGATGGCGGGGCCGGCGATGATCGCATCTATACCGGAGACGGTGACGATGTGATCCTCGGTGGCGCCGGCAATGACAGGATCCGCGGCGCGGTCGGAAATGACGATGTCGATAGCGGCGATGGCAATGACCTGATCCTGCATGTCATCGGCGACGGCCTCGACAGCAGGATCTCGGGCGGAGCCGGAAACGATGTGATGCGCATCGAAACCGATCTGAATTCAACCTATGCGACAATCCAACTCGACGCGAACGGCGTCTTGACCGGGCTGACGCTTGATGCAAACGGCGTCAGCGAGCACGTGATTGCTGCAGACGCGCAGGGCAACCTCAATGTCGAGGGCGTGGAAACTTTCGCCCTGCATCACCTGGGTACGGCGGATGGCACGCTCGATTTCTCCGGCGTGACGACAGGGGTGAATGTCGATCTCGATGGCCCAGCCTTCGGCAATGGCAAGGGCACGGCGACCGGCTTCAGCGAAGTGGTCGGGTTCCAGCATGTGATCGGCGGTGACGGCGACGATTCCCTCTGGGGCGATGACCGAGACAATATCCTCGAGGGCGGAGCCGGCAACGATTACATCGTCGGCTTTGGTGGCAGTAACATCCTTTTCGGTGGCGATGGCAATGACCGCCTGTTCGGGCAGGAAGGCAATGACAGGATCTTCGGCGGGGCCGGCAATGACCTCCTGGCGGGGTTCAGAGGCGATGACCTGCTCGATGGCGGCGATGGCGATGACCGGCTGGTTGTGCAGTTCGGCCATAACACGCTGACCGGGGGCTCGGGCGCCGATCAGTTCCGTTTCACCATCTCCATAATCCAGAGAGATCCCGTGGCGAACGGCAACCATGGCGTGACGGATTTCAATGGGGCCGAGGGGGATCGGATCTGCTTCTACTCAACCGAGTTTGCCGAATCGCTGGGAACCGGCGGCTCGGCCACCGGATCGCTTGACCCCACACGTTTCATTTCCGGGACGGATTTCACCAGTTCGGACCAGCGCTTCCTGTTCAACACCCAGGACAATACCCTCTATTTCGACGCCGATGGCGCAGGAGCGGCGTCAGAAAAGCTGGCGGTCTGCCAGCTGCTCCAGGGCACGCTGGATGCGAGCCTGATCCAGCTGGTCGCGCCCTGATTGTGCCGCCTGACTGACCGGCCTTGCTCCTCCCGGGGCCGGTCCTGCCCCGTCGCCGCAAGCGGCGGGGCTTTTCTCCCCCCGGTCTTCGGGCATCTTGCAGGGGGGGGACCGGAGGCCGGACCGGTTAGCCCCCTGCCCGGGCTTGTCAGGCCGGAGAGGCCGGCGCGTGGTGGCTACCCAGATAGAGTTCGGCCGCGCGGTCATCGGCCAGCAGCTCGGCCGCTGGGCCGGCAAGGGCCACCTGCCCGCCATCGAGGATCGCACCGCGATGGGCGATGGCCAAAGCCTGCCGGGCCCTCTGCTCGATGAGCAGAACGGCGGTGCCCGTTCCGGCCAGACGGGCAATATGCCGGAAGCTCGATTCCACGAGGGCCGGCGAGAGTGCGGCAGTGGGCTCGTCCAGCACGACCATGCGCGGACGGGTCATCAGGGCGCGGGCAAAGGCGAGTTGCTGCCGTTCCCCGCCCGAGAGCGAACCGGCGCGGGCGCGCGCCCGTTCGGCGATAGCCGGGAACAGGGCGAAGAGTTCGTCGATGCGCTGGCGGGCCTGCGCCACGCCTTCGACCACCTCGAGATTCTCGCGGATGGTCAGCGAGGGGAAAACATTCGCCACCTGCGGCACATAGCCGATCCCGGCGCGGGCGCGGGCCTCGGCGGGCAGGCTGGTCATGTCGCGCCCATCCAGCCGGACACTGCCGGTGAGGCGCGGCAGGAGGCCGAGCACGGCCTTGGCGAGGGTGGATTTGCCGGCGCCATTGGTGCCGGCCACGACGAGAATCTCGGCGGGATCAAGCGTCAGGTCGATGCCGTTGAGGATATCGACCTCGGCATAGCCGCCGCGCAGGTCGCGGATCTCGAGCAGGCTCATGCGGCGTCTCCCCCGATCGCCCCGCCGAGATAGGCCTCGCGGACCTGCCGGTCCGCCAGCACGGATGCCGGCGATCCCGAGGCAATGACCCGGCCGCGATCCATGACATGCATGGTCGAGACCAGACGCGACAGCGCGCCGAGATCATGCTCGATGATCAGGAACCCGGTGCCGCGGGCCTGCAATTCGCGGATCCGCGCCGAAAGCTGCTCGATCAGGACCGGATTCACGCCGGCAAAGGGCTCATCGAGCAGGATGAGGCGCGCGCCGGTCATAAGGGCGCGGCCCAGTTCGAGCAGTTTCTTCTGGCCACCGGACAGGCTGGAGGCCGCCAGATCGGCAACAGGATCGAGTCGCAGGAAGGCCAGCACCTCGGCCACGCGCGCGGCCAGGGCTTTCTCCTCGTCCCGCACGCGGCCGGGGCGGAGGAACAGGCCGGCCAGGCTCTCGCCGGTCTGGCCCGGCGCGGCGGCGGCGAGGTTCTCGCGCACCGAGAGATGGGTGTATTCGCGCGGGACCTGGAACGTGCGCACCATGCCGGCCTGTGCGCGGGCATGGGCGGGAAGCCGGTCGAGCACGGAATCGCCAAGCCGCACGCTGCCGGAATCCGCCTCGATAAAGCCGGTGACGAGCGAGAAGAGCGTCGATTTGCCGGCGCCGTTCGGGCCGATAATGCCGGTCATCCCGTCCTCCGGAATGGCGAGACTGACGCCATCCACCACTTTCAGGCCGCCATAGGCCTTGGTCAAACCATCGAGGACCAGGGTCATTGGCGCCGCGCCTCGCCCATCAGGCCCTGCGGGCGGTAGATCGTGAACAGGATCAGCGCCAGCCCCACGAGGCCGAGGCGCACGCTGGCCATTTCAACCTCCGAGATGAAGGGCATGACATCGCGCAGGAAGCGCGAGCCCTCGAGAAAGAGCATCAGGATCAAGGTGCCGGCCAGGGCGCCGGAGACGCGGCCAACCCCGCCCATGATGATCGCCATCCAGATCTGGAAGGTGACGAGCGGCACGAACTGGTCGGGCGAGATATAGCCGATGTAATGGGCGTAGAAGGCGCCGGACAGGCCGGCCAGGGCGGCGCCGAGCATGAGGACCTGCACCTTGAACCGGGCGGGGTCCTTGCCAAGCGCCTTCACCGCCTCCTCGTTGTCGCGGATCGCCTCGATCATCCGGCCGAAGGGCGAGGCAACGATCCGGCGCATGGCGAGAATGGCGACGAGATTGACGAGGACCAGCAGGGCAAGCACGGCGGCTCCATTGGCGAGGCCGACGCCGAGCCCGCCGAAGAGCTTCGGGATGCCGGGAATGCCCTGCACGCCGTTGGTCAGCCATTTCTCGGAGGTGACGACAAGGCGGACAATTTCCGAAAAGCCCAGGCTGACAATCGCGAAGTAATCCTCGCGGAGGCGCAGCGAGATCATGCCGAGCGGCCAGGCCGCGAGAGCGGCCAGCACGGCCGCCGCCACGAAGCCGACCGGCAGCGGCCAGCCAGCTCCAGCGAACAGGGCCGTCGCATAGGCGCCGATGGCGAAAAAGCCGACATGGCCGAAATTGATGATGCCGGTCATGCCGTATTGCAGCGTCAGCCCGAGGGCCAGCAGCACATAGATGCCGGAGATGATGCCGATCGCGACGAGATAGGCTTCCATCAGCGCGCCCCCGCCACGGTGCCGAACAGGCCTTTCGGGCGCACCAGCAGGACGGCCAGCAGCACCACGAAGGACAGGGCGATCTTGTAGGTGAAGCCGACAAAGGGCGTCGCGATTTCCTGGACGATACCCAGCGCGATCCCGGCGACGATGGCGCCGCCGGCATGGCCGATCCCGCCGAGGATCGCCGCGGCGAAGGCGGGGAGCAGCAATTCCCAGCCCATTTCGGGGCTGACCACGGTCTTGATGCCGATAATCGTGCCGGCAAGGCCGGAGACGGCCCCGGCCAGCAGCCAGAGCGCCATCATCACCTTGTGCGGCGAGATGCCGGAAACGCGCGCGAGGGCGGGATCATCCGCCACGGCGCGCATGCGGCGGCCGATCGGGGTGAGATGCAGCAGCGCGAAGACCGCCGCCAGCGCCAGCAGGACCACGAGCGAGAGCTTGAGGTCATTCGGATGGATGCGGATATCGAGGATGCGCCAGGGCCGGACGAGCGGCATCTGGAAGACCTGCTGCTGATGGCCGAAGGCCACGCCCATGAAGGCCCGGATCACGAAGGCCACGCCGATCGAGGCCAGAAGGGCGGCCACGGAGGAGCGGCCGGAGAGCCGCCGGAAGACGAGGAGATAGCCGGCGAGCCCGGCCAGGGCGCCGAGGGCGGCGCCGGCCAGGCCACCGAGGATGAGGGAGCCGGTCAGGCCGGACGAGGCCAGGGCCGCATAGGCGCCGAGCGTCATGACGTCGCCGGTCGCGGCGTTGGCGAAACGCGCAATGCCGAAAACCAGCGTTATCGCCAGCGCGGCAAGGCCGATGACGAGCCCAGAAACCAGCCCGTTGAGGATAAGTTCGGCGAAGGCGATCATGGCACCCTGACGGTCGGGGGAAAGGGAACCCCGGAGGCGGGAGAGAACACCTCCGGGGCCATTCAAGGGTCAGATCTTCACAATATACTTGCGGTCGATATTCCCCTTGGACACGACACTGACGGAGAAGTCGGGCGTCACATCGCCGAACTGGTCGAAATCGAGCACCGACGAGGCGCCCTCGTAATTGATCTTGCCCTTCTTGAGGGCTTCCTTGCCCTCGGCGAAGGTCGAGACCTTGGTGCCGGCAGGGTTGGCGACCTCGCGGATCTTCGCATTGATCGCAGCGATCGTGGCGCCCGGGCCGGCCGCTTCCATGGCAAGAGCCAGCGTGACAACCATGTCCCAGGTCATCGCGGCATAGACATTGTCGAGGCCGGGCTTGCCCATGGCCTTCTGGTAGGCGGCATCATAGGCCTTGAAGGCTTCCGACCCCTCGTTCGAGATGCTGTCCACCGCGAAGATGCCCTCGGCCACCTCGTTGCCGACCGCCTTGACCAGCTGCGGGTTGGCCGCCCAGGCCGGGATGACCCATTTGGTCGTCTCGCCGGTCTGGAACCATTCGCGCAGGATGATGGTGGTATCGGCGAGATAGGAGCCGGTGACGATGACATCCGGCTTGGCCGCGAGCACCTTCTGCAATTCGGCGCGATAGCTCGGCTGGTTGGGCTCGTAGACCACCGCCTCGAGGACCTTGCCGCCCTTGGCTTCCCAGGCCTTCTTGAAGCCTTCGGTATTCCCGATGCCGGAGGCATTGTTGAAGGCCATGGTGGCCGGGCGCTTGAAACCCTCCTTCTGGCAGAGTTCGGCAAAGGCGCGGCCGAAACGGTCATTCGTGGCCTGGAACCGGTAGGACAGGCCCTTGGCATTGGCCGGCGGCACGGAGAGCGCGGGCGCGCCGGAGGTGTTCATCAGGAAGATGTTGGCGTCGTTGATCAGCGGGATCACCGCCAGCGACACGCCGGAGGACCAGGTGCCGAGCACGGCCTGGACCTTGTTGACCTCGATCAGCTTCTTGGCGGCGAGAACGGCCGCCTGCGGGGTGGTCTGGGTATCCTCGGCGAAAACCTCGAAGCGGCGGCCACCGGCGCCGCCGGCCGCGTTCACCATCTCCACCGCCGCGACGATCATCTTCTGCATGCCGGTGCCATAGGGCGAGCCGGCCCCGGTGATCGGGTTGAGCGCACCGATGCGGAAGCTTTCCGCCTGGGCGAAGGCGCGCTGGCCCAGCGAGCCGGTCAGGGTGGCGGCGGCGAGCGCCTGGAGGATGGTGCGGCGAGACAGGTTCATGACGTAAACTCCCGGTTGGTGATTGTCGGTCAGGCGTCTATTTTTGGTCTTGCGTCAGTTCAGGGCTTTGCGCTTCACGAAGGCGCCGCCGCGCAGGATGACCGGCATGTGCCGGCCCTGACGCGTCAGCAGCGAGAGATCGGCAAGGGGGTTGCCCTCGACGACGACGAGATCGGCATGGGCGCCGGGGGCGATCGTGCCGATCAGACCCTCCATGCGGCAGAGGCGGGCAGCGATATGCGTCGCCGAGGCGATGACATCCTGCGGCCTGAGCACGCGGCCGCGGATGACGAATTCCTCGGACTGGTGGCGATGCATGGCGCCCAGCAGGTCGCTGCCATAGGCCATGGTCAGCCCGGCTTGCTGCATGATCTCGAGGGAGTTCAGGCCCGCCAGGCGAACGGTATCGATCTTGGCGACAGAATCCGCCGGGAAGCCGAGCGAGGCCCCCTCGCGCGCCAGCATCTCGTAGGTGACGAGCGTGGGCACGGCTACCGCACCGGCCTTCGCGGCGAGGCGGGCCGTTTCCGGACCGATCAGGTTGCAATGTTCGAGGGAATGCACGCCGCATTCGACGGCTCGGCGGATCGCCTCGTCGGTATAGAGATGGGCCGAGACATAGGTGCCCGCCGCCGCTGCCTCGGCGACGATGGCGGTGATCTCCTCGCGGCTGAACCCGAAGAAATGGATCGGATCGGTCGGCGAGGCGACGCCGCCATTCGCCATGATCTTGATGAAATCGGCGCCGGCCTTGATCTCCTCGCGGGAGGCCTGGCGCACGGCATCGACCCCGTCGCAGATCCGGCCCAGCGCACCGAGCGGGAATGGACCCGTGGCCTGCGGGGGGCGGGAATCGAAGCGGCCGCGGAAATCGGCATGGCCGCCGGTCTGGCTCAGGGCCTTGCCGGAAATGACCAGCCGCGGCATCGGCAGGAGCCCCTCCTCCGCCGCGAGTTTCACGCCGAAATCCGCGCCGCCGACATCGCGGACGGTGGTGAAGCCACGCATCAGCATGCCCTGCATGATGCCGATGGCCCGGCTCATCACCAGCGAATCCGGCAAGGCGGCGTTGCGGCCAAGATCGGCCACGCCGGCGACAACATGGACATGGCAATCGATCAGGCCGGGCATCAGCGTCCGGCCGCCTAGATCGAGCCGCTTCGCCTTCGCGGAAGCGACCTTCGGGCCGACTTCGCGGATGGTACCGCCCTCGACGAGCACATGGACCGGATCGCCGGGGCGGTCAGCCGTGCCATCGACGATGCGGGCATTGGCGAGAAGAAGCATGGCCATTTTCAGTGTCCCCTGAACGGAATCGTGACGATGCGCGGGCCGCCCCGGTCCGGCCGGGCGGCGGCGAGCTGGGCGCGGATGCTGGCTTTCCAGAAATCGAGCAGCCGGCGGTAATAGGGCGGATCATCGCGCAGGATGGTCTGGGCGATCATGCCGCGGATCAGGCACATGGTGGCGTTGAGCAGGTCGCGCCCGGCTTCCGGCTTCATGCCGTAGCGGGCGGTCAGTTCGCCCCAGATCTCGTCGAGCGCGGCATGCCAGCGGCTGACCACCGGCACGAGCCGGCTGCGGAACATCGCATTGTGGCGCGCCTCCGGCAGGTATTCGAGCGTGACATAGAAGAGCCGGTCCGACATGACGCCGTAGAGAAACTCGATCAGCGCATCGGAAGAACTTTCGCCCTCGGCAACCCGGGTGGCGTAGCTCTTCAGCTCGCCGATCACCTTGTCGAGCATGTCCTCGATCGCGGCAGCGATGAGTTCCTCGCGGCTCTCGAAGTGATGGGTCAGCGCTCCGCGCGAAACGCCGGCCGCTTCCGCGATGTCATTGGTGGAGGTGCCGGCAAGGCCGCGCTCATGCATCAGCGTGACGGCGGCATCGAGCAGGCGCTGGCGCGTCTCGGCCGATCGCTCGGCCTGGGATCGTCTCGGCTTCGGCTGCTGTGCCATTCCCGTCCCTCCCCCGGATGAAGGGAGGCTAACCGATCGAAACAAACCGTCAAGCCTGTTTGTAAATGTATGGCTGTGGAGAAGTTCCGGCCGCTTTCGCGCAGGGTCAGACCTTGTAGCGCTTCGCCGATTGCTGGAGCGTGGCCGAGATAGCGGTGAGATCGCCGGCACGCTGGTCGAGTTCCTGCGCCGACCGGACATTCTCGCCGACCGTCTGGCGGATCTGCCCGACAACATGGCCCGTCGTGGAGATCGCCTGGTCGACATCGCTCATATAGGCCGCGAGATGGACGACATCGCCCGACATGCGCCCGACCGACTGCGCCACCACATTGACGCGGCCGGACACATCCTCCACCGCGCCATGGACCGAGCCGGCGACGCGCGCCTGGCTTTCGGAGGCATCGGCGATGGTCGTGATGATGCCGCCGATATCGGCAAGCACCGTGCGGAGCGCCTCGAAGCTCTGGCTGGCTTCCGCGGTGCCGCTGCGCAGGGCGGCCACGCGGGCCTTGACCTCCATGGTCGCCCGCTGGGTCTGGAGCGCCAGCGCCTTGACCTCGGTGGCGACGACGGCGAAACCGCGACCGGCTTCGCCCGCCCGGGCTGCCTCGATCGTGGCATTGAGGGCCAGCAGGTTGGTCTTGCTGGCAATATCATCGATCAGATCGGCGATCGCGTTGATCTGGTCGCTGGCCAGGACGAGGCTCGACATCTGCTGCTCGGAGCGGCCGACCAGTTCGCTCGCGGAATGGGAGACTTCCCGGCCCCGGCGGGCGGATTCCCCGACATCCAGCACCGAGCCGGACAGCGCGCCGATCTGGCGTGCAAGTTCATTGATGGTCTCGCTCATGCCCATCGCCGCCTCGGCGACGCGGCCGGCATCGTCGCGCAGGTCTTCGGCCTGGCCGGCGCTCTGGCGCGAGCGGCCTTGCAGGTCCTGCGTCGAGCGTCCGACTTCGGCGGTTTCGCGGTCGAGCGTCTCGGAATCGCCCCGGAAGCGCTCCGACAGGCCCTTGAGCGAGCCCGAGGCCTGGGCGATGCGGCCGGCATCCCGCGCGATCTGTGCCTGGAGACGGTGGAATTCATCGAGGAAGGGATTGATGATCTTGGCGATCTCGCCTGCCTCATCGCCAGAGCCGGCATCAAGCCGGCGGGTCAGGTCGCGGTCGACCTGCGTGATGCGGTAGAGTTCTTCCTGCAGCGCACCGGTGCCGATCTGGGCGCCATGCTCGGCCACGTTGAGGCCACGCAATTCGTCCTCCGCCGAGAGGCGGATGCCGATGGTCTTCTTCATGAGCCAGAAGGCGGCGAGGCCCATGCCGAAGGCCCAGACAAAGGCCGCAGCGACGCCCTGGAGCTGGACGAGGAAGGAGCCCATCACCGTGAGGTCGCCCAGCTTGCCCGAGAGGGCGAAGAACGGCACCAGCAGCGTGCCGACCGCGCCGGCAACGCCATGGACACCGAGAACGCCGGCGACATCGTCCAGCTTGAGCTGGTTGAGCACGAAATCCTCGACATAGACCACCATCGCGCCGCAGCAGAGCCCGATGGCGATAGCGCCCTTCAGGCCGACAGCATCGCAGCCGGCGGTGATGCCGACAAGGCCGGCGAGCAGGCCGTTGATCAGGCGGTTGGTCTGGTAGCAGCGGTCGCGGATGCGCCCGATCAGCACGGCGATGATGCCGCCGGCGGCCGCAGCCAGCAGCGTATTGGCGGCGATCTTGCCGATGGCGCCGCTGGCGGCCACGGTGGAGCCGGCATTGAAGCCGATCCAGCCGACCAGCAGCAACATGGCCCCGAAGGCCGTCAATACATGCGAATGGCCATGGATCGGCAGCGGCTTGCCATTCGGGTCGAACCGGCCGATGCGCGGTCCGAGCATGATGATGCCGGCCAGCGCGATCCAGGCGCCGATCGAATGGACCACGGTGGAGCCGGCAAAATCGATGAAGCCCTGTGCAGCCAGCCAGGGCTTGTTGTCGGTGACGAGGCCCGCGCCCCAGGCCCAGTGGCCGAAGACGGGATAGATCACAAGACCGACCATGGCGGCCAGCATGATATAGGCACCATAGCTCATGCGTTCGGCGACCGCCCCGGAGACGATGGTGGCGGCGGTGCCGGCAAAGGCGACCTGGAAGACGAAATAGGTCTGGCCCCAATCATCCAGCCCCTCATAGGACCAGACCGGCCCGGGCATGCCGAACAGGCCACCGATGGAGGGGCCGAACATCAGCATGAAGCCGAACACGGCGAAGCAGAAAGCCGAGACGAAGAAATCGATCACGTTCTTCTGGGCGACATTGATGGTGTTCTTCGAGCGGACCATGCCGGCTTCGAGCATCAGGAAGCCGCATTGCATCAGCAGGACCAGCGCGGCCGCCGTGATGACCCAGACATGGTTGAGGCTTGTCTTGAGCGCGGCCAGCTCGGCGGCGAGGTTGGCATCGGCGGCGAATGACGGGACCGGCGCGAGAACAAGACCGCAAAGCAAAGCGGCGACAGCGCTTCGGGCAGCAGGGCGAGTCGGAGTCATCACATTTCCCGTCGATTGAGCACGATCAGACGGAATTTTTGATTAGAATTGTATAATATATGGTTAAAATATTGAATATATTGGCTTTTCGAGCCCCTCGCCCGAAATGGATTGCCGGCTCGTAAAGCCCGCTGCCGGACGGCTCACGGAACGGCCGAAATCAACAGGAACACCGCAAAGATGACAAGATGGATCACACCGTGCAGGGCGGTGGTCTTGCCGGTGCCCAATGTCAGGGTGCTGACGAAAAGTGTCAGCACCAGCAACGACATGGCCGAGTTCGATACACCAAGATCAAGCTTCATGCCCATGAGCACCGAGAGCACGGCGACCACGGGGATGGTCAGCCCGATGCTGGCGATGGCGGAACCCACCGCCAGGTTGATCGAGTTCTGAAGGCGGTTCTGGAGGGCGGATTTCACCGCAGCGATGCTTTCCGGCGCGAGCACGATGGCCGCGATGATCACCCCGACAAAGGCCTTGGGCAGCCCCGCCGCCGTAACAGCGCTGGCCATGGGGACCGACAGGACCTTCGCCAGCAGGATGACCGCGCTGAGCGAGAGCAGCAGGAGCACGAGGCTCGCCAGGGCCAGCGCCTGGCTCGGACGGTCAGCAATCTTGACCGCCTCCCCCACCGTCGGCGTCTCGAGGAAGTAATTCCGGTGGCGGATGGTCTGCGTGAAGACGAACGCAACCCAGAGCAGCAGCGACGCGGCGCCGATAACGAGGACCTGGACATTGGAAAAGGCCGGGCCGGATGCCGAAAGCGTGAAATTCGGCAGGATCAGCGTGATGGCCGCGAGGGTCCCGAGCACGGCAAGCGCCGAGGAAGCGCCGAGCAGCTGGAATTGCTGCTCATGGTGCCGGCGCCCCCCGGCGAGCAAGCTGAGGCCGATCACCCCGTTGAGAACAATCAGCACGGCTGCATAGACCGTGTCCCGCGCAACTCCCTCGGATCCGGCCGATCCTGACAGCATGATCGAGACGATCAGCCCGACCTCGATCACCGTGACGGCGACGGCGAGCAGGATGGAGCCGAAGGGCTCGCCGAGCTTCAGCGCGAGGATTTCCGCATGATGGACGGCGGCGAAGACGGCGGCGCCAAGGAGGACCGAAACGAGAAGCAGCACCCAGATCGCGTCGGCGGGGATGATGCCGCCGAATTTCAGGCCGAGGACCAGCAAAGCGAGCCCGGGGGCAACCCAGGTCCAGGGGGGATTGGAGGCGGAATGCGCGGCCATGCTGTTCCTCGTGACGACAGGTCAGAGATAGCATCCCGATCGGGAATTGCGACCCGGCGGAACGCCTGCGTGAGACGCCGCCCACAGGGCGTTGCCGCTGCGTCACAGGGCGCGGGCGGTCAGCCCGGTTGCAGGCGGGGATCGGTGAAGATCCGGCCCCAGCCCGCGAGGCTGTCGGGGCGGAGGCCCATCGCCATCAGGCAGCCCCAGAGCGTGACCGAGACCGAATCCAGCACAATCGGGCCCCCGGCGGGCTCGAGTTGCGGCGCGAGAGCGGCGCCATCCATGTTGGTACAGAGCACGGTGATCGCGTCCGGCTTCGCGGCGAGGCATTCGCCAATCATGGCGGCGATCGTGGCCTGTGGCACGGTGCCGAAGGCGAAATTGTCGCGGATACCGAGGTGCCGCTCCACCGGGCAGGCAAAGCCCGCCGCCGCATAGGTGGCGATGATGCGGGCCTGCACATCCTCCGTATAGGGAGAGACCAAAGCCTGGGTCGTTGCGCCGAGGCGGCCGAGAATGTCGAGCAGCGAGAGGATGCAGGTGGTCGCGCGGATGCCGGTGGCCGCCTCGATCCGTTCGACCAGCCGGCGGTCCCGGTCGAAGCCGAGCCAGGAGGCGGAGGTGCCGTTCCAGGCGATCACATCCACCTTCGCATGGGCGAGCAATTCGGCCGCGCGGAGGATCTCGCTGTCATCGAACTGGGCGAGTGCGGCGGCATCGAGCGCGATTTCCGTCACCCGGAAACGGCTGGAATGCGCGGTGACACCCGGCAGCCCGGCCAGCAGGGCAGCCGTGACCGGCTCCAGCACCGTGTTCGACGAGGGCACGAGCATGCCGATGCGGCGGCGAGCGGATTCAACGGTCGAGGACATAGCCTTCCTCCCGGTCATGGGCGATGGCGGCGGGATCACGCTCGGCAACCGGGCCGAAACCGCCGCCGCCGGACGTGACGAGCTGAACAATATCGCCCTTGCGCAGCGGCATGTTGGCGACCTTGGAGGGCAGGTCCTGCAGCGCACCGTCGCGCGTCAGCGTGAGGCGGCCAGCCGCGCCGGCGCCGCCACCCTGCAGGCCGAAAGGCGTGAAGCGGAACCGGTCCATCTGGGCGGTGAAGGTGGCGGCTTCGGAATCGATCCGCCAGATCCGCGTCAGGCCGAGGCCACCGCGCTGCCGGCCCGCCCCGCCCGAGCCGGGCGCGAGGGCATAGCCGAGATAAGTGACGGGCACGTCGCTCTCGATCATCTCGATCGGGATGGCGGCATTGTTATGCATGCCGAAGGAGAGCGCATTGGCGCCGTCGCCGCGCGGATGGGCGCCACAGCCACCGACCTCGATCTCGACGAGCACCTTGCGGGTCCCATCTTTGGCGCGGGTCTGGAAGGAGCAGACATAGCTCACCGCGTAATAGGCGGCGGGCATCCGGTCAGGGATGGCCTGCGAGAGCGCGCCGAAAACGACATTGAGCAGCACATGGCAGGGCGCGATCCGATGCGCGACCGGCGCGGGATGCCGGGCCGAGATGATCAGGCCTTCCGGCGCGATGATCTCGATCGGGCGGTAGCAGCCGGCATTCGGCACGATGGGCCTGTCTGCCGCGGCCATGATCGCGAAATAGACCGCCGAGCTGGAGGAGCCGAGCGTGGCATTGATCGGCCCCGCCGCCTCGGGCGCGGAGCCGGAGAGATCGACGACAAGCCGGTCGCCCGCCACGGTGATCGCGGCATGGATGCGGACGGGCCGGTCGGGCGTGATGCCGTCATCGTCGAGGAAATCCTCGAAGGTGTAGGTGCCGTCGGGAATGCGGCGGATGCAGTCCCGCATGGCCGCTTCCGACAGATCCAGCAGGCGCGCGGCCGCTTTCTGCAGCGTATCGCCGCCATAGCGCCGGGCGAGGCGGGTGATCGCCTCGACGCCGACGCCGAGCGAGGCCACCTGCGATTGCAGATCGCCCATCACGGTCGCGGGCTGGCGGACATTCTGGCCGATCAGCGCCCAGAGCGCCTCGTTGCGCCGCCCTGCCTCGAACAGCTTCACCGGCGGGATGCGCAACCCCTCCTGGTAGATCTCGGTGGCCGTGGCGGCATAGGAGCCGGGCGACATGCCGCCCATATCGAGATGGTGGCAGAGCGTGCCGACAATCGCGATGCAGCGCCCCGCCTCGAAAACCGGGCGGAAGGAGAGGATGTCCGGCAGGTGCTGGCCGCCGCAATAGGGATCGTTGGTGATGATGACATCGCCATCCTGCCATTCGCCCGCCGGGATGAAGCGCTCGAGAATGGCGCGGAGGCCATAGCCCATGGAATTCAGATGCTGCGGGATACGGGCGGATTGCGCGATGTTGTTGCCGGCGGCATCGAAAATGGCGGTCGAATAATCCAGCATCTCGCGGACGATGGTGGAGCGGCTCGTCCGCCACATCGTGACATCCATGTCCGCTGCCGCAGCCGTAAGCGCGTTGCGGATGACTTCCAGTTCGATCGGGTCGATCGTGCCCGATGCGGCCATCACCCGCCCTCCCCCTGGTAATCCGCGACGAGATGCCCGCCCGCCGCGCGGCGCAGCCGCCAGGCCGGCGCGAGATAGATCGTGGTATAGGCCTCCTCGATCATGGCCGGGCCGGCAATCTCAAGGCCGGGGCCGATCGACTCGCGGCGCCAGACGGCAGCCTCGCCCCAGCGATCGGCAAGATAGACCGGGCGGCTGCCGAGCGGCGAACCGGCTGCCTCGGCCGGGCTTTCGACAGCAGCCGGGCGTGGCAGCAGGCCCTTCGCGGCACGGCGGAGCGTGACCATCTCCACCGCATCACCCGGGTTGCAATAGGAGAAGCGCTGCTCGTGCTGGGCGTGGAAGCGCCCGGCAATGGCGGCGATACCCGCCGGGTCGAAGCCGGAATCGAGGCAGGGCACAGTGAGTTCGAAGGCCTGGCCGCGATAGCGCAGGTCGATGGCCAGCTGGGTGCGGCGCCGCTCCGGCGGAATGCCGTCCGCCGCGAGTTGGGCCCCGGCCTGGGCCGTCATCTCCGCGGCCAGTCGAGCCAGGGTCTCGCCCGCGGCCGGCTCGAAGCGGCGGATCAGCGAGCGCGCGAAGGCATGCTCGATATCCGCTTCGAGAATCCCGCGCGCCGAGAGGGTCGAGGCATCGACCGGGAAGACGATCCGGCGGATGGCCAGTTCCTCGGCCACCGCGCAGGCATGGACGGAGCCCGCCCCGCCGAAACTGAGCAGGGTGAAATCGCGCGGGTCCAGCCCCTTCTCGAACAGGCTGACGCGGATCGCCGCCGCGAGGCTGGTATTGGTCAGCCGGAGGATGCCGGCAGCCGCAGCATCCTCGGCGAGGCCAAGCGGCGTGCCGACCCGGCTGCGGATTGCCGCACGGGCGCCCTCAAGGTCGAGCGCCATTTTCCCGCCGAGGAAGAAGGCCGGGTCGAGCCGGCCAAGGACGAGATTGGCATCGGTCACGGTGGGTTCGGTGCCGCCGCGACCATAGCAGACCGGGCCGGGCCGGGCGCCGGCGCTTTCCGGGCCGACACGCAGGCCGCCATCGGGACCGAGCCGGGCAATGGAGCCGCCGCCGGCGCCGATGGTGCGGATATCGATCATCGGCACCCGGACCGGCAGGCGCTCGATCTCGCTCTGGGTGACGATTTCCAGCCGGTCTTCCCGCACCACCGAGACATCATAGCTGGTGCCGCCCATATCCACGGCGACGACATTCGCCTCGCCGAGGGTGCGGGACAGGCCGAGCGCGGCCATGGCCCCGCCGGAGGGACCAGAGAGCAGCAGGCGCACCGGTTCGGCCGCCGCCGTGGCCGGGGCGCAGACCCCGCCATTCGACTGGACGATCAGCAGGCGGGGCTCGAAAGCCTCGGCCGCGAGACGCCGTTCAAGCCGTTCGAGATAGGAGCGGACGACCGGCTGGAGCAGCGCGTTGAGCACGGTGGTGCTGGTGCGCTCGTATTCGCGGATTTCCGGGCTCACTGTCGAGGAGCAGGAAATGGCGAGGCCGGGCAGGCTTTGCGCGATCCGTGCCGCCAGCCGGGCCTCATGCGCCGGATTGGCATAGGCATGGAGCAGGCTGATCGCCACCGCCTCGACCTCGAGCCCGGCGAGCCGGGTGATGATGGCCTCGAGATCCGCCTCGCCGGGCTCGATCTCGGCGTGGCCATCGGCTTTCATCCGCTCGCGGAGGCCGAGCCGGCGGCTGCGCGGCACGAGGGCGGGAACCGGGCGCGGCCAGGTGGCGTAGATGTCGCGCCGGTTATGGCGCCCGATCTCCAGCACATCCTCGAAGCCGGCGGTGGTGACCAGCGCCCCGCGCGCCAGCTTGTTTTCCAGCACGGCATTGGTGGCGATGGTGGTGCCATGGAGAATGTAGCCGACCTCGTCGAGCCGGAAGCCATCGCGCGCGGCGGCGCCATGGATGCCCTCCATCAGCCCGAGGGAGGGATCCTCGGGCGTCGTCGGCACCTTGAAGGCGCGGATCTGGCCCGATCGGGAATCGAGGATCTGGAAATCGGTAAAGGTGCCGCCGATATCGACACCGATCCGGACGGGCTTACCGTCATGGCTGCCTGCTGACATCGCTATCCGCGCATATAATTCGGCAGCCATGTCACGATGGCCGGGAACAGGATGATCAGCACGGCGAAAAGCATCATGATCACCGCATAGGGCACGGCGCCGCGGATGACATCCGCCACCGGCCCGCCATCGGTCCGGATACCCTGCACGACGAAGAGATTCATGCCCACGGGGGGCGTGATCAGGCCGAGTTCGCACATCAGCACGATGAAGACGCCGAACCAGATCGGATCGACCCCGACCGAACTGACGACCGGGAAGACCAGCGGGATCGTGGCCACCATCATCGAGAGCGTGTCCATGAACATGCCGAGGACGAGATAGAACAGGATCAGCGCGAGCAGCAGTTGCACCCGTTCCAGCCCGAAACCGGTGACCCATTTCGTCAGCGCCTCGCCGATGCCGGTGAGGCTCAAGGCGAGATTGAGGATGAAGGCGCCGAGCACGATCAGCAGGATCATGCCGGTGGTGCGGGCGCTGGAGAGGAAGCAGGTTTCCAGCAGCGACACCGTCAGCCGGCCCTGCACCCCGATCAGGATGAAGGCGGTGACGAGGCCGAGTGCCGCGCTTTCGGTGGCCGTGGCAATGCCGGAATAGAGCGTGCCCATGACAAGGCCGAAAACCAGCAACGGCTCGATGAGATAGCGCAGCAGGCGGATGCGCTCGGCCAGCGGCACATGGACCGGGACCATCTTCTCCTTCGCGAAGCGGTGGCGGAGTGCGATCCAGAGCATGAAGCAGCCGGCCAAAGCGAGGCCGGGAATGATGCCGGCGATGAAGAGCTTGCCCACGGAGGTATTCGTCATCGAGCCGTAGATGATGAAGTTGATCGAGGGCGGGATCATGATGCCGAGCGTGCCGCCGGCCGCGAGCGAGCCGAGGGAGTCCGACATCGGGTAGCCGTTCTTGCGCAACGAGGGCAAGGCAACAGTGCCGATCGTGGCGGCGGTGGCGACCGAGGAGCCAGAGGTGGCCGCAAAGAGCGCACAACAGCCGATATTCGTGTGCAGCAGGCCGCCGGGCAGCCGGCCGAGCCAGGCCGCAAAGACCGTGTACATGCGGTCCGCAATGCCCGAGCGCAGCAGCAATTCGCCCAGCATGACGAATAGCGGAATCGCGGTCAGGTTGTACTCGCTCATGACGCCCCAGGCCACCGAGGCCGAGGAGGAGAAGAAGGCGAAACCATAGGCCATCATGCCGCCGGTCAGGCCCAGCAGCAGCATGACCGCCGCGATCGGCACGCCGACCAGCATCAGCCCGACCATGACGAGGAAGCCGAGAATCCCGACCGCGACCGTGCTCATCGGGCTGCTCCACCGCCGGGCGGTTCGGCGAGGCCGCCGCGCGCCTTGAGATCGGCCAGTTCCTCTTCCAGCTCGTCCTGCGCGCCGCGCGGGCCATAATGCCGGTCCACCTCGCGGAAACGGCCCGACAGGGCAAGGCCGATGACCTTGAGTGCCTCGACCAGCGCGAAAATCACAAAGACCGCGAGGGCGGCCAGCCACGCGCCCTGCGGATATTTCAGCGGCGTGGCCCAGGGGGTCTGCGCGACGGAGGAGAATTCCACCGTCTCGCGGAAGGCAAACCAGGCCATGACGAAGATCGCGATCGCGGTGACAGCCAGCGCCGGATAGGCGATCAGGTTGAGGGCGACGCGGAGGGCGCGGGGGAGCCGGTCATGCACCACATCGATCCGGATATGGGCGCGGGAGCGCAGGGCCAGGGCGATGGCAAGCGCCGCGCCGATGGCCAGCGCATAGCCGCCGAACTCATCAACCCCCTGCAGCGAACGCACGAAGACGCGCCGCATGATGGTCTCGACCGCAACCAGCAAGGCCAGGATAACAAAGGCCAGGCCGAAGACCCACGCGGCCAGACGCTCGAAGACAGGCATGTTCGCCCCCGCAATCGCAAGCCCGCGCGACCTCAAGGGATCGCGCGGGCCGGCAGGATGGTTCAGTTCATGCCGACGATCGGGCCGACCTTGGCCTTCCAGCTGGCCGAGCAGGTCGGGTTGACCTTGTCACAGGCTTCCGCCCAGGCCGGGAAGGAGATTTCCTTCACGGCGGATTTGACGAACTCGATATCCTCGGGCTTCACCTCGACGGTCTTGAGCTTGTACTTCTTGCCGGTGGTGCAGGGATCGGCGCCAGCATTGCAGCGCATGCCGTCATCCCAGAGCTCCTTCGAATAGGCCCAGATATCGTCGGTCAGCTTCTCGATCGCGCCCTGGAGCTTCTTCTGCTGGTCCGGCGTGAGCTTGGCCCAGGCGCCGTTGGTGATGGCGTAGCCCTGCACCGCCACCTGGAGAGCCAGCGGATAGACATGGGTCGCGCTTTCCGGCCAGCCGGCGGAATTCGCCGAGGACGGACCGGTCACGGCGCAGTCGATCGTGCCGAGCGCGAGGCCCTGGCTGACTTCGCCGAAGGCAAGCGTGACCGGGGTAGCACCGACCTTTTCCATCACCTTGGCCATGACGCCATCGAGGATGCGGACCTTCTTGCCCTTGAGGTCGGCGAGACCCGAAATGGCGGGCTTGCAGAAAATCAGCTGCGGGCCGAAGGGCCAGACGCCGAGCAGCTTCATGTTGAACTGCTTGTCGAGCCGTTCCGCCACCGTGCCCTGGAAGGCGGTGACAACTTTCTTCGCCGTATCGTAATTCGTGTTCAGGCCGACCAGGTCGAGGCCCAGGATGGTGGGTTCGTCGCGCGAGACCTGGCCGAGGCGCAGGCCGATAATGTCGAACAGGCCCGAACGCCCGATCCGGAGCTGCTCGAATTCCTTGATGCCGGTCTGGTCAAGAACCTTGTAGTCGGCCTCGATGCCGGTGGTTTCCTTCAGCTTCTCGAAGAAGGGCTGTTCGCGGTTCTTCTGGATGTTCCCGGTGGCGAGGGGCATGCCCATCACCTTCAGCTTCGGCGCCTCCTGCGCTGCCGCATGGCCCGATGCCAGCCCGAGAAGGATGGCGGCCGCGAGGCCGGCCTTGATTGTGCTGCCTGCTTTGTTCTTCATGCGCTGAACTCCCTGCCCTGCATACAGCACGCTATCACAAGAACCGTGCCAAGGAAGCGCGAAGTCCGGACGGCCGCCCCGCCTGTGGAAAGGGCTCCGGCGCGTCGATTTCCGGGCACCGGCGCAGAAACCCCGAATGGGCCCTGCCCGGAAAGCCGGCAGCCTGCCGCAAAATCGGGCCGGGCCCGGTCAGGCCGTGAGGTCGAGCCGGACAAGCGGCGTTTCCCGCCAGTCTGCCGTGACACCGTCATCCTGATAGACCATGCAGAACGGCCGTACCGGGGTTCCGAAAGCGCGGGCTTCCGGCCGCCCGTCTGCGCCGGCCAGCGGCAGGACCGCACCGCTCCGCACGAAGAGCGGTAGCCGCCCGATCGGGCCGGACACCTCATGCGTGGCGCTGCCGGCATAGGAGGTGCCGTCATGGAACCCGATCCAGCCGCCGGGATGGGCGGGGAGATAAACGCGCCGTGTGGTGGCGCCCACGTCGAGCACCGGCGCGACCAGCACGTCCGGGCCGAGCATGAACACATCATCGGCGTCGATCGCGGCGGGGTCGTCGGGCCAGTGCCAGAGCAGCGGCCGGATGGCCGGCTCGTCCGTCGTCGCGGCCTGCCACATCAGCGTGTAGATCAGCGGCATGAGCCGCTCGCGCAGGGCCATCGCGGCGCGGATCTGCGGCAGGACCTCCGGGTAGAGCCAGGGCACGGTGGTGATGCCGTCATCATTCCAGGAATTCATGACGAAGCGCGGCCAGAGGCAGCAGAATTCGGCAAAGCGCACCAGCAGTTCCGGCCCCGGCCGCGGGCCATGGAAGCCGCCGACATCATGGCCGGTATTGTACATGCCGCTCAGCACCATGGTCAGGCCCTGGCTGAGATTGAAGCGCAGGGTCTTCCAGGCGGTGGCATTGTCGCCGGACCAGGTCTGGCCATAGCGCCAGATCCCGGCCGAGCCGGCGCGCGTGATATTGTAGGGCCGCTCGCCCGGGGCGCGGGCCCGGTGGGCCTCGTCCGCCAGCTTGGTCATCAGCAGGGCCTGGGCCGGCCGGGCGAGGCCCTGCGCGAAGGGCCGGCCATCGCCGGCGCAGAGCGCATCCTCGTCCCAGATCTCGTATTCGTTGTTGTCGTTCCAGATCGTGGTGACGCCATGGGCGAGCAGGGTCCGCTCCATGCCGTCGCGCCACCAGGCCCGGCCTTCCGGGCTGGTGAAATCGAGATGGAAGCCGAGGCCGTCCCAGAATTGCGCCGTGGCCGGGGCCTCGCCGGCGCCATCGCGCACGAGGCCGGCCTTTGCCAACTCGCCGAGCCGTGGGTGATCCTCGAGCAGGCAGGGCTTCAGATTGGTGATGGCCCGCATGCCGGCGGCCTCGATACGGGCGATGGTGGCGGCGGGATCGGGAAATTTCTCGTTGTTCCAGCGGAAGGCATAGCGCTTGCCGTCATGCATGGAATAGCCCGAGCCGAAATGGAAACTGCGGCAGGGAATGCCATGCTCGTGGCATTTCGCAAGAAAGGCGGTGATCCGCGCATCGGCATCCGGCGCATCGGCAATGGCCATGCTGGTCATGCCGAAACCGAGCGACCAGAGCGGCGGGAAGGCCTGCCCGCCCGTCAGCCAGGAGAAGCGCCGGGTGACATCGGCGACGCGCGGCCCGGCAAAGACGTAATAATCGAGATCGCCGTCATCGGCCGCATAGGAGCGGAACAGTCCGTGGTAATTGTCGAGCGTCGCGCCGAGATCCACCGAGGCCGTGGCGAGATTGTCATAGAACAGGCCATGGGCCCCCGCTTCGCCATCGACGATGTAGAACGGGATCATCTTGTAGAGCGGATCGCTCGTCTCGGCATCATAGCCGCAGGGATCGACGGCATCGATCCGGAAGCGGCGGCCGGTCTTGTCGAGGCGGCCGGTCTTGTCGCCGAGGCCATAATGCCGGTCGCTGCCCTTGCGGGCGAGGAAATGCGCGAAGGCGCCGGTGCGGCGCGAGACAAGATAGGCCTGCGTGCCGCGATCCTCGAGGAAGGCTGCCGTCTCGCCGGCGCGCCGCCAGGTAAATCCGAAGGGCGAAAGCCGGACCGTGACGGAGAGCCCGGCCCCGGTGATCTCGATCGCGGATTTTCCGGCCGTGGCATAGGCCTCCGGCAGGGCGAATCCGGAGAGATCGTCGCGCGGGCGGCCCTCGAAGGGCGGCTCGCGGCGATCCGGCGCGATAGCCCAGCCGCGATCCAGCCGGTAGCCACCGGGCCGGCGAAACACGACGCGGGCAAGGCCGTGGTCGAGCAAGGCGAGGCGCGCCTCGAAGCCGTGATCGAGGCCGAAGCGGAACCACGCGCCCTCCCGGCCGAGATAGGTTGCATCAACGAGGGCTTTCATGGGCCTTGGCTCCGGAAGCAGGATCAGGGATCAGGGGCGGATGGCGAGGCCGGCCGCATCGAAGAGATGCAGGCGGGCGGGGTCGAACCGGACGGGCACGTCCTCGCCCCGGCGGGCCGGATCCTCCAGCGGAGAGCGCAGGGTCAGGGCTGTGCCATCGGCCAGAGTGCCGTAGAGGTAGGATTCACTGCCAAGCTGTTCGACCAGTTCCACGGCGATCCGGGCATCCGCTTCGGCCGCGCTGCAGGGCGCGACATGTTCCGGCCGGATGCCGAGCGTGACCTCGCCCGTCGCCACGGTTCCGGGCGGGAGCGGCAGGCTCACCTTGCCATCCGGCGTGACCAGCTTGCCCCCTGCCCCGACCTGACCACGGATGAAGTTCATGCGCGGTGAGCCGATGAAGCCGGCCACGAAGAGATTGGCCGGGCGGTTATACAGCTCGAGCGGCGTGCCGACCTGTTCGATCCGGCCCTTGTTAAGCACCACGATCCGGTTGGCGAGGGTCATCGCCTCGACCTGGTCATGCGTGACATAGATCATCGTGCCGCCGATCTCGGCATGGAGGCTCGCCAGTTCCTTGCGGGTGGCGACACGCAATTCGGCATCGAGATTGGAGAGCGGCTCGTCGAAGAGGAAGATCTTCGGATCGCGCACGACCGCGCGCCCGATCGCCACGCGCTGGCGCTGCCCGCCCGAGAGGGCGCCGGGCTTGCGATCGAGGTACTCGGTCAGGCGCAGCATCGTCGCGGCGCGGCGGACGCGGGCCTCGATCTCCTCGCGCGGCAGGCGCATGTTCTCGAGCGCGAAGGCGATGTTCCGGTAGACGCTCATATGCGGATAGAGCGCATAGGACTGGAACACCATGGCGAGGCCGCGCTCGGCGGCGCGCTCGGTGGTGACATCCTGCCCGTCGATGCGGATCGTGCCGGATGTCACCTCCTCCAGCCCGGCAATGACGCGGAGCAGGGTGGACTTGCCGCAGCCCGAGGGGCCGACAAAGACCACGAATTCGCCGTCGGCCACGTCGAGATCGATCCCCCGGAGCACTTCGACCGGGCCGAAGGACTTGCCGATTCCCGTCAGGACAAGACCTGCCATCTCATTTCATCCCTGTATTGGCGATGCCGGTGGTGATGAAGCGCTGCAGGAACACGAAGACGAGGGCCACCGGCGCCAAAGTCATCACCGTCATGGCCAGCAGGTAGTGCCATTGCGTCTGCAATTCGCCCTGGAACGCGTTGAGGCCGATCTGGAGCGTGTAGACCTCGCTCTTGGTCAGCACCGCCAGCGGCCAGAGGAATTCGTTCCAGCGCCACATGATCGAGAAGATCGCCAGCACGGCGAGGGCCGGCAGGGTCAGCGGCATCACGATGCGCGAATAGATCTGCCATTCCGACGCCTTGTCCATGCGCGCGGCCTCGATCAGATCCCGCGGGAGGGTGAGCATGTATTGCCGGAGCAGGAAGACGCCGGTCGGCGTCGCGGCGCCGGGCAGGATCACCGCCCAGAGCGAGTTGTTGAGGCCAAGCTCGGTGACAACAAGGAAGACCGGCACGAGCACGATGGTGATCGGGATCATCAGGGTGCCGATCACCATCAGCAGGGCGGCGTTCTTGCCGCGGAACTCGTAGATGGCCAGCGCATAGGCCGCCATGGAATTGATCAGCAGGGTGATGATCGTCGCGACGAGGGTCACGAAGAGCGAGTTGGCGAAATAGCGGCCGAAGGCAAACTGCTTCAGCGGCTCGGTATAGTTCGACCAGGCAAAGGCGACCTCGCGCACGGGCTCGCGCGCCTCGATCGGCACGCGGATTGCCGGCGCGGCCGGGTTCGCGGGGTCGATCATCGTCGCCTGGATGCCGATGCGGCGGATCTGCGCCAGTTCCTTCACCGAACCGTCCGGAAGCCGGACACGATGCAGCTCCAGCGGCTGCGTATGGCCGGGGACAGAAATCGTCTTCTGGGTCAGCGGCAGGAAGGAGGGCGGGAATTCCAGCAGGGCAGCCGGCGTCTTCAGCGAGGAGAGGACCAGCCAGAGAACCGGGCCGAACATCAGCACGACGCCGAGGGCGAGATAGGCATAGGAGAGGATGTCGGTCCAGCCGAGACGGCCGGGACGGCGGGTCTGGCGGAGGAGCGAGGCGGCGCGGCTCATGGCAATGCGGTTCATGCGGCCTTCCTCCTCGCGATCCAGAGCTGCAGCATGGTCAGCGCGAAGAGCAGCGTGCCGAGCATCATCGAGGCGGCGGCGGCGAGGCCGAAATTCTGGACCTGATTGGCGAAGGCGGTTTCGTAGATGTATTGCACCACCATCAGGGTCGCCGTGCCCGGCCCGCCGCCCGTCAGCACGAAGACCTCGTCGAAGGTCTGCACGGCCTTGATCAGTACGAGGACCAGCACCACGACGAGGTTTGGCCAGAGCAAGGGCAAGGTGATCCGCGTCAGGACGCGCATCGGCTTCGTGCCGTCCATTTCCGCCGCCTCGTAGAGATCGGCCGGAATGGCCTGGAGGCCGGCGAGCAGGATGAGCGTGTAGAAGCCCATATGCGCCCAGACGGAGACGAAGACGGCCCAGAACATCGCCCAGCCGGGCTCGACGAAGAAGAGGATCTTCTCGCCACCGGCAAGCGTGATCGCGCCATTCAGCAGGCCGTCGCGCTGGAGGATCCATTTCCAGATCAGGGCCACGACGACAGGCGAGAGCAGCACGGGGAAAAAATAGACCGCCCGGAAGAAGCCGCGACCGCGGATCTTCCGGTTCAGCACGAGGGCTGTCACCAATGCCGTGCCGACCATCGCCACCATCTGCACAATCGTGAATTTCAGCGTGTTCGAAACGCCCTTCCAGAAATGGTCCTCGCGGCAGGAGGCCGGGTCGAGATAGGAACCGCATTGCATCAGCGAACGGTAATGGTCGCCGCCGATGAAGGGCCGCTCGGACAGGAAGAGATTGGTGCCGCCGGTCAGCGACATCGCCATGTTGATCCCGATCGGCAGGAAGACGAAAAGCCCGAAGAACAGGATATTCGGTGCGAGGAACACATAGGCCATGCCGCGCCCGCCCACGGCGCGCTGGATCCACGCCATCGGCCGGTCAGCGAGGCCCGCCACCGCCTGGATCAGGCGCGAGGCGAGGCTGTCACGCGGGAACGCGCGAGGCGGGGAGCCGGTTTCGGACATGAGAGGACCTTGGTGGACCTTCGCGGTCAGTTTTGCGGTCAGGCGTCAGGAAGCGGAAGGCGCGCGGCGGGATGGCCGCGCGCCCGTCCGGTCACTTCTTGTTGCGCTCGGCCACCTGCTGGGCAACATCCGTGTCGATGCGCTTGATGGCGTCGTCGATCGTGATCTCGCCGGCCACCGCCTGGCCGATCCGGCTGATCGCCGCATTGAAGACGATGCGGCTATAGGCATTGCCCTGAATGCGATAGGCAGCGGGATCGAGCGCGCCGACGGCATCGCCGAAAACCTTGAGCGCGGCAGCGGCCTGGGCGGAAGCGCCCTGATAGGCGACGCCCTTCTTCGCGATGCCGATATGGCCGGGCACGAAGAGCGTGCGGGCATAGAATTCCGAGAGGATCGGCTCGCTGGCGAGGAAGTCCATCACCTTGGCCACTTCCGCCGGATGCTTCGTCGCCTTGATGCCGATCACGCCGGCGCCACCGGGCATGCCGGAGCAATTGGCCGGGCCGCAGGGGGTGGGCGCGGCGATCCAGTCGAACGCATTGCCGACCGTCTTGTCGAACTGCGCGATCTGCCAGGAGCCGGAGAGGTAGAACGGCACCTGCGCGTTCTTGAATTCCTCGTTGGCGCCGCGATAGGCGGTGCCGGAAACCGAGCCCCAGAGCTCTTTCGACATCACGCCGGCCTTGTGCCAGTCGACGATGAGCTGGGCGGCACGGCGGAAGCCCTCATCCGCCGGGGTCGGCAGGCCATCTGCGCCGATCATCTTCGCGCCCTGCGAAACGGCAAGGCCGAAGAAGCGGTGGCCGGATCGGTCGAAGGCTACCGGATAGGGCGCCTTGACCTTGTCCGCAACAGCCTTGGCGGCCTTGGCCCACTCATCCCAGGTCGCCTTCGGGCCGGGAATGGCCACACCGGCCTGCTCGAACAGCGTCTTGTTGACCAGCGGGCCGGTCACCGTGAGCTGGGTCATGTAGCCGGGAATGGCGGTCGTATTTCCCGGCTCGCGCATCCATTCGAGGAACGGCCCGAAATTCTGTTCCCAGTAGGGCGCATTGGCGAGATGGGGCCGGAGGTCGAGCGCGAATTTGGCAAGGCCGCCGAAATCGACGATCCGGGCCATATCCGGCCCCTGCCCGGCCGCCAGCTGCACAGGCAGGTTCTCGTTGATCGCCTTGAAGGGCACCGTGTCCAGCACGACCTTGATACCGGGATTGCCGGCCTCGAACCGGTTCAGGAGGTCGCGCATCACCTCCCCTTCATTACCATCGGAATACCAGGTCATGCGCAGGGTCGTCTGCGCCTGGACCGGGCTCGATGCCAGCGCGGCCGCAACCAGCGCGCCCGCGAGCCAATGCCTGCGATTCATGTCGTTTCCTCCAGGAAGGGCAGCCGGTTCGTCCAGCGCCATGCTCTCGTTTGCCGGCAGCCAGATGCGAGGCCTCGCGCTGTTCACCGGGAAATCAAGCTTGGCAAACGTTTGCCAAGACGTCAATCTTGCCAAGCCGGATTTTTTGGTGATCGTTCCGGGAAAGAATACGGATCAGGTGATGCCGGGTGTGAGACGACCGGGAGCCCCTCCCTCGCTGAGTGATGTCGCCCGCACGGCCGGTGTTTCGGCCGCCACGGTGTCGCGCATCGTCAACGGCGATTTCGGGCGCGCCTCGAGCGTGACGATCCGCAAGGTGCAGGATGCGATTGCCGGGCTCGGCTACCGGCCGAACCATGCCGGGCGGAGCCTGCGCCGGCGGGAGAGCCAGATCGTGGCCATGCTCTCGCCCAATCTCGACAACCCGGCCATGGCCGCGATTGCCGCCTCGACCGAGCAGGCCCTGCGCGATGCGGGCCATGTCATGGTGCTCTGCGACACGCATGACCGGCCGGAACTGCAGGACGAATATCTCGAGGCGATGCGGGCCCAGCTGGCCCGCGGCTATATCCTCGTTTCAGCCGTGCCGAGCCCGGGCCTGCGCGCGGCGATGGCGCGGGGGGAAGCCATTGTCTGCGTGAACCGCCGCAACCCGCTCGGCCCCTCCCCCTTCGTCGGCATCGACAACCGGAAGGCCGGGGCGGATGTGGCGGACCGGTTCCATGACCTCGGCATCACCGCGCTGGCGGCGATCCGGCCGGAGATCATGTCCTCCTCGATCGCGGAGCGGATCGACGGGTTTCTGGATCGCTGCGGCGACCATGGCCTGGAGCGTGCAGCGATTCCCGTCGCCGCGGGTGCAGGCCCGGACCATCTCGCGATGGGCTATGCCGCGATCCAGGCGCTGGTGGCACAGCATGGCTGGCCGGCCGGGCTGCTCTGCCCCAGTGACCTGATGGCCTATGCCGCCTACCGCCATGCCAGCGAGACCGGGCGCGCCATTCCGGGCGAGACGCGGATCATCGGCATCGACAACAATGCCTTCAACCAGTGGATCGCGCCCTGGCTGAGTTCGGTCGAGATCCCCTACCGGGAATTCGGCCCTGTGGTCGTCGAACAGCTCCGGGCCTGCTGGGAGGGTGCGGCGGTCGCGGACCGGATCCTGCCGCACCGGTTCATCCGGCGTTAGCCGTCTCCCGCAGGGGCCAGCGGGAACCCTGCGATATGGCGGGATTCCCGTTTGCGCTCAGGCTGCCGGTTGCCCGGCCCTGTTGCGCGCGGCCTGCCTTCGCCTCAGCCAGATCGGCACGAGGACAATGGCGATGGCCATGATCCAGAGGATGATCGAGAGCGTGCTCGAGAAGAAGATCCCGAATTCCCCGCCCGAAAGCGCAAGGGCATTGCGGAAATTCACTTCCATGACCTTGCCGAGCACGAAGCCGAGCACGATCGGCGCCATGTCGAAGCCGAGCTTGCGCAGCAGGTAGCCAACAATGCCGATGCCGAACATGATCAGGACGCTCATCACGCTCGAATAGGCGGTGTAGACCCCGAGGATCGACAGGGCGGTGATGCCGGGGATCAGGATCCAGTTCGGCATGAGCAACATCCGGGCGAAGAGCTTGACCATCGGCAGGTTCATGATCAGCAGCAGGATATTGCCGATATACATCGAGGCGATGAGGCCACCGACCAGCTTGGGCTGTTCGACGAAGAGCTGCGGCCCGGGCTGGATATTGTAGAGCATCAACGCGCCGAGCATCACCGCCGTGGTGCCGGAACCGGGCACGCCGAGGGTGAGCATCGGCACGAAGGCGCCGGTCGCGGCGGCGTTGTTGGCGGCTTCCGGCGCGGCGAGGCCCCGGATATCGCCCTTGCCGAAGGTCCCGTCCTTGTCGCTGATCCGCTTCTCGGTGGTGTAGGAGACCGCGCTCGCCACCGAGGCGCCGGTGCCGGGCAGGACGCCGATGACGAAGCCGATCACCGTAGCCCGCACCGAGGGCCACCAGATATAGCGGATCTCGGCCCAGCTCGGATAGCTGCCGGTGACCGCCAGCGGTTTGAGCGTGCCCTTCACCTGGCTTTCGAGCATCAGCAGCACTTCGGAGATCGAGAACAGGCCAATGACGAGGATGATGAACTCGATCCCGTCATGCAGTTCGGGCTGGTCGAAGGTGAAGCGATAGGCGCCCGAGGTGGCGTCAAGACCGATCGTGGTGAGCATCAGGCCCAGCACGCAGCCGAGCAGGGTCTTGACCGGCTCGTGGCCGACCATCGAGCCGAGGGTCGCGAAGGCGAAGACCATCAGCACGAAATATTCCGCCGGCCCGAACTTGATGGCGAGCCAGGAGAGCGGGACGGCGAGGAAGGTCATCGCCACCACGGCGATCATGCCGCCATAGAAGGAGGAAATGCCGGAAATGGCGAGCGCCTTTGCCGCCTCGCCGCGCCGGGCCATGGGGTAGCCGTCCACCGCGGTCATCACCGCGCCGGCATCACCGGGCACGTTGAGCAGGATGGAGGAGATGCGCCCGCCATATTCGGCACCGTAATAGACGGCGGCAAGCAGGATCAGCGCGGATTCCGGCGGCAGGCCGGATGTGTAGGCGATGGGCAGCAGCAGGGCGATGCCGTTGATCGGGCCGATCGCCGGAAGGCAGCCGATGATGGTGCCGAGGAAACAGCCGATCAGACCGATGAGCAGGTTCTGCGGCAGCAGGGCCACGCCCATGCCCTGCCAGAGGAAATCGAATGACATGGAATCTCTCCGCGAGAAGGGGGGCCGGTTGGCCTCAGAAGCCGAGCGGGCCTTTCGGCAGTGTTCCGCCGAGCAGCGGGCCGAACATCAGCCACCAGAGCAGGGCCTGCCCGGCGCCATTGACGAGCGCCAGCGTCCAGTTGGCTCCGAAGAGGCGGGCAATCACGGTCATCAGCACGAGCATGGCCGGGACGAACCCGATCCAGTCCATCGCCAGCACGCAGGCCGCGCTGACGACGAGGAAGGTGAGCGCCGCGATCCGGCCTTCCTGCCCCGGCCATTCCTCGGTCGAACCCGGAACGAGCCAGTACCAGGCGCCGAGCCCGAACAGGGCCACGGCGAGGCCGGCGGGAAAGCCGCGCGGGCCGATCGGATCGGACGAGAAGGAATACTCGATCATCAGGCCGAAAGTGCCGTAGAACACGGCAAAAGCCATCAGCACGCCGGCCGCGATGCGGCCGATCCGGCGTTGGCGTTGGGCAAGATCGGACATGGTGGCCCCCCGGGGGCTTCACCCCCCTTGTTGCGGACAGGCCATGGCGGAGAAATGCCGTGGCCTGTCCCGATCTGTCTCAGGTCGACGGATGATGCCGGCGTCTCAGAGCCCGGCTTCCTTGGCCAGCGCGCGGAACTTCGCCACGTCGGCCTTCACCCGCTTGTCGAAATCGGCGCCGAGCGAATCAAAGGCGAAGAGACCGCGCGCCTCGCGCTCCTTCACGAACTCATCCGTCTTGGTGAGCTTGGTCAGGGTATCGACCCACCACTTGTAGTCGGCATCGCTGACTTTCGGGCCGACATAGAGGCCACGCCAGATCGGCCAGTCGATCGTGTAGCCCTGCTCGTAGGTGGTCGGAATGTCCTTGAAGGCGCCGGGCAGGCGGCGCTCCGACATGATCGCGAGGATGCGGAGCTTGCCCTGCTGGTGGAGGTTGATCATCTCCGAGGCATCGCCCGAGGCGATCTTGATATGGCCGCCCTGGAGGGCCGTGGTCACGGCACCACCGCCTTCGAGCGCGGCATAGCGCATCTTCTTCGGATCGACTTTCGCCTCGCGAGCGATCATCGCCATCTTCATCCAGTCCTGGCTGCCGACGGCCCCGCCGCCGCCGACCGGGAAGGCACCCGGATCCTTGCCGAAGGCGGCAATCAGGTCCTTGAGCGACTTGATCGGGCTGTCCGGCGCCACGGCGACCACGCCGAAATCGGTGCCAAGCGCGCCGACCCAGCGGACGGCATTCTCGTCATGCTTGCCGAACTTGCCCTGGGCGATCAGCAAGGCCGAACCCGAGGAGGCCGCGATGACGAGGCCGCCATCGGCCGGGCGGGTGCCGATCACGTGGTTATAGGCCACGGCGCCGACGCCGCCTTCCATGTAGGTCACCGCCATCGGATCCTTGATCAGCTTGGCGGCATGCAGCGCGTTGCCGGCGAGGCGGCAGGTCAGGTCGAAACCGCCGCCGGGCTTGGCGCCGGCAAGGCATTCGGTCTTGGCGGGCTGGGCCAGCGCCGGGCCGGCAAGGCCGGTCAGGACGAGCGTGGCGAACAGGAGCGTCTTGCGCATGGTGCTTCCTCACATCGTTGGCGAGCGAGGGACGCGATGACGGGATTCGGCTCCGCCGCTCCCGTTTCCTCCCCCGTTCGTTGTTTGGCTCACCCACTTGGCGGGGCGATGCTTGCTGGATACCCTTCCGACCTGTCGCGAACCTGACGCGCCAAAAAGGAAAAATCAGGAGGGACGGGCGGAATGAGGATCCTGGTGGTGGAGGATGTGGCCGATGTCGGCGAGGCGATCGTCGCCTCGCTCGAGCGGATCGGCCATACCGTGGACTGGGAACGCAATGGTGGCGAGGCCGATGCCCTGCTCCGCGCCCAGGTCTATGACCTTGTCGTGCTCGATGTCATGCTGCCGGACATGGACGGATTCGCCATCCTCAAGGCCCTGCGCCAGCGCAGGAAAGCCACGCCTGTGCTGGTCCTGACAGCAAGGAGCCAGGTGGAGGACCGGGTCTCGGCGCTCGATCTCGGCGCGGATGACTATCTCGTCAAGCCGTTCGATTTCCGTGAGCTGGAGGCGCGCGTGCGCGCATTGCTGCGCCGGAAGACCGGGTCTGCCACCAACATGATCGAGGTCGGCGGCATTGCACTTGATCAGGCTGCCCGAGCGGCAACCCTCCATGGCAAGCCGCTGGACCTGACCCGGCGCGAATTGACCCTGCTCGAAATCCTGGCCGCGCGGCCGGGCCGGGTTTTCGGGAAGGACGAGCTGATGGACCAGCTTTTCGGCTTCGAGGACGAGCCGAGCGAGAATGCCGTCGAGCAGTATATCGGCCGGCTGCGCCGCAAGATCGCCGGCGCCTCGGCCGAGATCCGCACCCTGCGCGGTCTCGGCTACCAGATGGTGGTGCTGTGACGCCGCGCGGGCCTTCGCTCTACGGCCGGCTCGCCGGGGTGATCACGGTGGTGCTTGCCATCGGGGCACTGGTCCTTGGCTGGGCAGCGTGGCTCTATGCGCGCGTTGCAGCCGACGAGGCCTATGACCGGCTCCTCGTCGGGGCGGCCCTTCAGATTGCAGAAAGCGTGGCGACCGAGCCGGGGCGCGTCACGGTCGATCCGCCGATCTCGGCTTTCGAGACGCTGGCCCTCGCCACGGATGACCGCATCTTCTACCGGGTGACCGACCCGGCCGGCGACAGCCTGACCGGGCAGGACGACCTCGCCTCGGCGCGGAAGCAGGACCGCCCGGGGCGCGAGCCCGTTCTGGCGGACGGAACCTATCGTGGATTTCCGGTGCGGATTGTCACGCTCGGCCGCTACGTGACCGGGCCGGGCGTGGATGGCTGGGTGGAGGTGACTTTGGCCCAGACCCGCCTCGCAAGGCTCGACCTCGCCCGCGACCTGACGTTGAAATCCCTGCTGCTGGTGCTCGGAATGAGCGTGCTGGCCCTGGTGGCGCTGCTCCTGGCGGTGCGGGTGGCCTTGCGCCCGCTCCAGGCCGTTCAGGCGGCGATCGCGGCGCGCGACCCGAAGGACCTCCAGCCGGTCGAGATCGAGGCGCCGCGGGAGGTCGCCATGCTGGTCGATTCGATCAACCACTTCCTCGGCCGGCTGGCCGAGCGGGTGGGCGGAATGGAGCGCTTCATCGCCGATGCGGCGCATCAGATCCGGACACCGCTGACGGCTTTGGCTGCGCAGGTGGACCTGCTTTCCACCGAGAGCCGGGCTGACCGGCGCCGCCAGCAGACAGCGCGTGTACGCGAGCGGATCGAGCAGCTCGGCCGGCTGACCAGCCAGTTGCTGAGCCATGCCATGGTGATCCATCGCCGCGAGGTGGTGCAGCTCGGCCCGGTCGATCTTGTTCCGGTGGCGCAGGCCGCGCTCAAGGAGGCCGTGCCGCTCTCGCTCGACCGGGATATCCGCGTCGTGTTCGAGCCGGCCGAGCCGAGCCTCGTCATCCGGGGGGACCGGGTCTCGATCGGCGAGGTGATTGCCAATGCCGTCCATAACGCGATCCGCCATGGCGCGCCCGGCCTCCTGGCGCTGCGCCTCTCGCGGGATGGCGAGGAGGCGGTCGTGGAGATTGTCGATGACGGACCGGGCATCCCCCCCGCGGATTGGGAGGAAGTCGTGAAGCCCTTCGTGCGGGGCGACAGCGAGGCTGCCGGCTCTGGCCTCGGCCTGACCATCGTGGCCGATGTGGTGCTGGCCCATGGCGGCCGGCTCACCTTCCGTCAGGACGCATCCGGGCATTTCGTGGTTTCGCTGCGGTTTCCGCTCCTCTCCCCGGCGGAGGACGCAAAGGCCCTGACGGAGGATGCGGCATGAGGGCGGTTCTGACCCTGCTGGCCGCCTGCCTGCTGGCAGCCCCCATCCGGGCGCAGGATGCGGTGACGACATTCCCGGCGCCGGGCACGGAGCGGCAGGTCCTGACGCTCGACACCGCAACCGACCTTTCGGCCTTCGAGCCGCTGATCCGCGATTTCCAGCGGATCGCACCGGATGTCACCATCCGTTACCGGGAATTCGTGACCAACGCGCTGTTCCAGCAGGCGCGCGGCGAATGCTATGCTGAACGAGCCGGTGCGGATCTCGTCATCACCTCGTCGGTCGATCATCTCGTCGTCCTGTCCAATGCCGGCTGCGCCCTCGCGCATCGCTCGCCGGAAACGCTGGCCGCGCCGGGCTGGACGCGCTGGCGCGACGAGGTGTTCGGCTTCACCTTCGAGCCGGCGGTGATCGTCTATAACCGTGCCCTGCTGAAGCCGGAGGAAGTGCCCCGCACCCGGCTCGACCTGATCGAACTGATGCGCGAACAGCCGGCCCGGTTTGCCGGCCGGATCGGCGGCTACGACATTGCCCGGTCGGGGATCGGCTATCTCTTCGCCGCCTTCGATGCCCGCAACGCGTTGATCTATGGAAGGTTGATCGAAGGCTTCGGGCGGACGCGCCTCCTGACGCGCTGCTGCTCCTCGGACCTGATCGAGGAACTGGGCAAGGGCGAGCTCTTCATCGGCTACAACATCCTCGGTTCCTATGCCTATTCGGCCCAGAAGGCCGGCGCGCCGATCGGCATCGTCATCCCGCATGATTACGTGCTGGCCTTGAGCCGGGGCGTGATGATCCCCGCCCGGACGCGGCAGCCGGACCTCGCGAAACGCTTCCTCGACTACCTGCTGAGCCAGCGCGGCCAAAGGGTGGTGCAGCAGGAGGCCTTCTTTTTCGGGCTCAACGGCTCGGTGCCGGAGGGGGTCGAGGCGCCGCCGGGCGGGCTCACCTCCGGCATGCTGCGCCCGATCGTGATCGGGCCGGGCCTGCTGCCGACGCAGGACCGCGCCAAGCGCGAGCGTTTCCTGCGCGAATGGCAGAATGCCCTGCAGGGCGCCGAGCCGCGCGGGCTGCAATGAGCCTTCAGCCGGCCGCCGGCGTGACGGCCCCGCGCGCCTTGACGAAGAGGCTGTAGAGCGAGGTCTGGGCGCAGATATAGAGGCGGTTGAAGCGCGGGCCGCCAAAGCAGAGATTGGCGACGATCTCGCCGATCCGGATCTCGCCGATCATCGTTCCGTCCGGATGGTAGCAAAGCACCGAGGTGCCGGCTGAGGTCCAGACATGGCCGGCGGCATCGCAGCGGAAACCGTCAAAAAACCCTTCCGGGCAGGTTGCGAAATGGCGCGGCGCGCCGAGTTGCCCCGGTGCAAGGACCGGATAGGCATGGATCGTCGCCGGCAGGCCCGGCTCGTGCGAGGCGCCGGTATCGGCGACATAGAGGAGGCGCTCGTCAGGCGAGAAGGCAAGGCCGTTCGGCTTGATGCGGTCACGCACGACAGCCTCGATATGGCCGGAGACGGGATCAAGCCGGTAGACCTGTGATGCGCCGATCTCGCTCTCGGCTGCGATGCCCTCGTAATCGCTGTCAATGCCGTAGGTCGGATCGCTGAACCAGATCGTGCCATCGGCGGCGACCACGACGTCATTCGGCGAATTGAACCTTTTGCCTTCGAAACGATCCGCCAGGACGCGGACCGAGCCATCGAATTCCGTCCGGGTGACACGGCGCGTCAGATGCTCGCAGGTGACGAGCCGGCCCTGCCGGTCGGTGGTGTTGCCGTTGCTGTTCCCGGAAGGCTCGCGGAAGACGGAGACCGAGCCATCCGTCTCGTCGAAACGCATCATGCGGTTGTTGGGGATGTCGGACCAGACGAGATAGCGGCCGGCCGGGAAATAGGCCGGGCCCTCCATCCAGCGCCCGCCCGTCCAGAGCCGCTCCAGCCGCGCATGGCCGATAACCAGCGCACGGAACCGTTCGTCGTGGATGATGACTTCGCTCACCGGCTTCCTCTCGTTTCCTCGCGCCCTTCCCCGCCCGGCCGGCGGATGCCCCAGCCGATCGGCGTGCGGGCATTGCCGGGATGGCAGGGCGACGGGCCCCAGATGGCCTGATAGGTATCGAACGCCCTCCCCTGCCGCTGCATCCGGATGAAGAGGACGAGCCAGAACGCCCACCAGAGGCCGAGCAAAGCCGGCATCCAGCGCGGGGCATTGGCGAGCCATAATCCGGTGAGAATGGCGAGAATGGCAAGGGCCAGCGCAACATAGCCGAGCGACTTGTGCAGCCTTTCGAACAGGATGCGTCGGGGCGTCATGTCGTAATGGTCGCCGCGCAGGGAGGGCTCGCCCGGCCCGCCCCGGGAGCCACGCAGCCAGCCGCCGAGGAATTGTGCCGCCCCGAAGGCCAGAACCAGCCAGCCGGTCATGGCATGGGGATGGCCCCCCGGGCCCTTCAGCCCCGGCCCGGCCAGCAGCATGGCCAGCCCGCCCAGCATGGCGAGGCCGCCGGTATATTGCAGGACGAGATGACCGATCCACCAGAAGCGGTTGTCACGATGGGCAGGCCAGTCCTGCCACGGGGTGATCTTGTAGAAGCGGGCGAGGATCACGCCGAGGGGGAGCAGGATGGCCCAGGCCAGCACCATCAGCCGCGCATGCCAGGCGATGGCGGCATCGACAAGATGCGGCCGGGCCGGATCGAGCGGGACGAGCCAGAATTCCATCGCTCAGCCCTTCACCGCGCCGGCCGTCATGCCGGTGATGATCTGGCGCGAAGCGAGGAAGGTGAAGACCAGGGGCGGAATGGCGATCAGGGTGCCGATCGCCATGATCTGACCCCATTCGATATTGTGCTCGTTGATGAAGAGCGAGACCTTTACCGGCATGGTGCGGGTGAAGCGGTTGGTCAGGACCAGCGCGAGGATGAATTCGTTCCAGGCGATGCGGAAGGTGAAGATCGCCGCCGCCGCAAGGCCGGGCTTGATCATCGGCAGGACGACGAGGAAGAAGACCTGGAAATCGTTCGCCCCGTCGATCCGCGCGGCTTCCTCGAGGGCGGGCGGTACCTGCGCGATGAAGCTCTGGAGGATCCAGATCACAAAGGGCAGGTTGATCGCGGTGTAGACAAGGATCACGCCCGAGAGCGAATTGGAAAACCCGAATTCGTAGGTCCAGATCATGAAGACGGGCACGGTCAGAACCGCCGGCGGGACCATCCGCATCAGCAACGTGCCGCCCGAGACGACATCGCGCCCGAAAAAACGGAACCGGACGATCGCATAGGCGGCCATGCAGCCGAAGATCAGCGTCAGGCCGGTCGAGACCGTGGCGACGATCAGCGAATTGGTGAGGTAGCGCGCATTCTGGGCATCGCCGAGCACGGCCCGGTAATTCTCCAGCGTGGGCATGAAGATCAGGCTGAAGCTGCCGGAGAAGATCTCCGGCTTGGCCTTCAGCGAGGTGGCGATCATCACGAGGATCGGCCCGAGCGAGAGAATCGCGAGGGCGACGATGACCGCATAGGAGACGGGCGTGGCGCGGCGGGTGGTGGCGGTGCCGGACATGGGGGTTACTCCTTCCCGGCCCGGCTTGCGCGCAGGCTGCGGGCCAGCACGAGCAGGACGGTCAGCACCAGGACGATCAGCAGCAGCAGGTTCGACAGGGCGGAAGCCCGGCCGAGCTGCTGGCTCACAAAGGCGGTCTTGTAGATGTGGAGGGACAGGATCTCTGTCGAGAGACCAGGGCCGCCCTCGGTCAGGATATAGATCACTTCCAGCACCTTGAAGGCATCGATCAGCCGCAGCAAAGCCGCCACCGCGATGACCGGCGCGATGAGCGGCAGCTTGATGTAGAGCGTTGTCTGCCAGCGCGTGGCGCCATCGATCCGTGCGGCCTCGATGGCCGAGGCCGGCAGCCCCTGCAAGGCGGCCAGCGCGAGGATGAAGATGAAGGGCGTCCATTGCCAGACATCGGCGATGATCACCGAGACCAGCGCCATGTCGGGCGAGGAGAGCCACGGTACTCCGGGCAGGCCGAGCGCCTTCAGGAGCTGGCTCAATGGGCCGAACTGCTCGTTGTAGAGGAAGCGCCAGATCAAGCCGACGACAATCGGGGCGATCATCATCGGCAGGATGAAAACCGTGCGGAACAGGCTGGTGCCGCGCAGGTCGCGGTCGAGGACAAGCGCCAGCGCGACGCCGAGCACCACTTCCAGAACCACCACCGCGAGGGCGAAGGTCATGGTGACGCCGACAGAGACCCAGAAGGCATCATCGGCGAGCAGCCAGCGGTAATTCTCGAGCCCGACGAACCGGGCCGATTCCGGCGGGGTGCCGATCGACCATTCGTGGAACGAAAGCCAGACCGAGCGCAGCATCGGATAGACGAGCCCGACCAGCGCCACGGCAGCAGCCGGAGCGAGGAAGAGATAGGGCGAGGCGCGGTTGAGGCCGTGACGGCTCGGCATGGTTCGATCCCGGAAAAGAAGCGAGGGAGGCCCGGCAGGGCCCGGTTTCAGCCGGCACAGCCGACACCTCCCTCAGGCAGGGGCGCCCGACGCCGGCACCCCGGAGGAAGCCGGGCTATTTCGGCGCATTCGGGCCGTAATAGCCACCCTTTTCCATGATGGCGCGGACCTTGGGCACGATCTCGTCCAGCGCCTGTTTCGCGTCCTTCTTGCCGGTGACGATCTCGCCGAGCGCCACACCGAAGACGGGCGCGTTGAGCTCGTTCCATTCGTTGATGATCGGCCGCCAGTCGGGATCGGCATATTTCAGCGCGGTGGCGAAGGTCACGTAATGCTTGAACTTCTGCTGGAGGTCGAGATCGTTGTAGGTCGAGAAGCGCGAGGGCGAGCCGCCCGCCGCGGCGATCAGCCGGTCCGCCTTTTTCGAGGTCAGCCATTGCATCAACAGGAAGGCCGCCTCGCCATTGGCGGCATTCCTCGGAATGGCAATGCCGAATCCGCCGGTCTGCGAACCGCGCCGGATATCCTCCGGATGATAGGCCCAGGCCACCTTGCCGGCGACCTTGGATTTTGCCGGATCATTCATTTCCCCCGCCACGGCGATGGAATCGAGGAACATCGCCGCATTGCCCTGCATGAAGGCATTCTTCATCTCGTCGAAGCCGAAAGCGGCACCGCCGGCCGGGCCGGTCTCGATGATCTTCTTCAGCAGGCCTGCCGCGCGGATCCCGGCGGCATTGTTGAAAGTCGGCTGCCATTGGTCATCGAAGATGCGGCCGCCCATCGGCGCCATGTGCAGGAGCCAGGCATGGACGGCCTGATGCCCGGTCTGCCCGCGCGAGGCCAGCGCCCCCATGCCCTTCATCGTTTCAGGAATGCGCGCCAGCAGCGGTTCGAGCTGGGCATAGGTCTCCGGCACTTTCCAGCCATTCTGCGCGAAGAGATCGGCCCGGTAGGCCAGAGCTGAGGTTTCCGCGCCGAAGGGCACGCCGATCAGCTTCGCCGTGGGGCCGGCGAGATACCCCTTCCGGCCGCCGACCAGCCCGATATTCTCGACATAGCCGGGGATGAGATCACCAAAATCGTAATCCGGCACCGCAAGCGCGGCGTCCTTGAACATCGGCCCGACTTCGCGGATCAGGCCCTTGTTGGCGTATTCGGATTTCCAGAACACGACATAGGCCAGCAGATCGTAGTCGCCCTTGCCGGGCTTCGACATCTCGAGCAGCTGCTTGTCGCGCATGCGCAGATACTGGAGCGTATCCACCTCGACCTTGATCCCGGTCTCGGCGGTGAATTGCGGCAGGATCTTCGTGACCGCATCAAAATGCGGATGCGCCGGAAAATTCACCACGAGGCTGGTGCCCTTGAACCGCGCATAGGGATTGGCGCTGCCGGCGGAGGGCCAGAGTGCCGTGGTGAAGGCGGCCGCAGCGCCGGTCTTCAGAAGTCCGCGTCGTGTCTGCATGGGGTTTCCTTCCTTGGATTGTCCGGGGCGTTCTTGGCGGGGCCCCTTGAGGTTACCGGATGGCCGCTTCCGTCTCCGGGTCGAACAGGTGAAGGCTGTCGGGGTCGAACCAGAAGGGCTGCTCGCCCTCGCCGGCCAGGCGCTGCTCGGAATTGACCTCGACGATGACGCGTTCGCCGCCGCACCGCGTGACCAGCACAGAATGCGCACCAATGTATTCGGCCAGCTCGATATGAAGATCGAGGGCGGGCGCGCCTTCCGGGCCCCGGCCCTGCCGCAAGGCGGAGGGGCGGATGCCGGCGACAAGGTCGCGCCCGGCATAGGGCGCCAGCGCCGCCATGCGGGCCGAGGGAACCGGCAGGGTGTAATCCCGGCCCAGGAGCACCGGGAGGCCATGCTGCGAACCCAGCCGGACCGGCAGGAAATTCATCGGTGGCGCGCCGATGAAGCCGGCGACGAAGAGATTGGCCGGGGCGCGGTAGAGATCCTCCGGCCGGCCCTGCTGCTGCACCTTGCCGGCATGCATGACGATGATCCGGTCTGCCAGCGTCATCGCCTCGATCTGGTCATGCGTGACATAGATCATGTTTTTCTCGACGCGCTTGCGCATCAGCGCCAGTTCAGCCCGCATCTGGTTGCGCAGCTTGGCATCGAGATTGGAGAGAGGCTCGTCGAAGAGAAAAACGCCGGCATCGCGCACAAGGGCGCGGCCCATCGCCACGCGCTGGCGTTGGCCGCCGGAGAGCGCGGCGGGTTTCCGGTCGAGCAGATGACCGATGGAGAGCATGTCCGCGACGCGCCGGATCCGGGCATCGATCTCGGCTTTCGGGTAGCGCGCGAGCCGGAGCGCGAAGGACATGTTCCGCGCTACATCCATATGCGGGTACAGCGCATAATCCTGGAAGACCATGGCGATATCGCGGTCCTTCGGCTCGAGCCGGCTCACCTCGCGCTCGCCGATCCAGATCTCGCCGTGGCTCGCTTCCTCAAGGCCGGCAATCATCCGCAGGGTCGTGGATTTGCCGCAGCCGGAGGGGCCGACAAGAACCGTGAATTCCTTGTCCGCGAGGTCGAGATCGAGCCCGGCAATCACCGCGACATCGCCGAAGTGCTTTTGCAGATCCCGGATGCGGATATGCGGCATCGGTTCCTCTCCCCGGCGGGCCTTTGCCCGTCCTGATCGCGGGCCTTGCGCCCGTCTCTTGCCGTCCGGACCGGGCTTCGCGTGGTGAAGACCCAGTGGGATTACGTATGTTATCGATAACATCGTAGACTGAATTCCCGGTTCTTGACAAGCCCTCTGCTTTGGCCACCCATCGGAACAGGTTCGGAGCATGACCATGCGGATGCAGGACATTGCGCGGCGGCTGGGCATTTCGGCCATGACCGTCTCGCGCGCGCTGAAATCCGATTCGTCGGTTGCTCCGGCAACGCGGGCGGCGGTGTTGAAAGCGATCGAGGAGCTGGGCTATGTGCCCAACCAGATTGCCGGCTCGCTCTCGTCGAGCCGGTCAGGCTTTGCGGCCATCCTCGTGCCCTCGCTCAACAATCCGCATTTCAGCGAGACGGTGCTGGCGCTCGGCAATGCCCTCCACGACCGGACCATGCAGCTGCTGATCGGCAATACGGACTATGACCGCCACAAGGAGGCGGAGCTGGTTCGTGCCTTCCTTGCGCGCAAGCCCGAGGCGATCATCCTCACCAGCGATGGCCATGATCCCCGCATCCTGCCGATGCTGGCCAAGGCGAAAATTCCGGTGATCGAGATCTGGGACCTGCCGGCCCGGCCCATCCAGCATGTCGTCGGCTTTTCCAACCAGCTTGCGATGCGCGGGCTGATCGCGGCGCTGATCGGCGAGGGGTATTCACGGATCACCTATCTCGGCGAGGCGGATGACGCGGATACACGCGGCGCTTCCCGTCGGTTGGGCTATTGCGAAGCGATGGCGGCAGCAGGCCTCGCGCCGCGCCTCTGCTCGATCGGGCGCCCGCCGGCCACGATGTCCGATGGCGAACGCGGGCTCGAGACCGTGCTCGCAGCCTATCCCGATACCGAACTGGTCGCCTGCGTGTCGGACCCCCTCGCCTTTGGCGTGATTGCCGCCTGCCAGCGGCGGGGCTGGGCGGTGCCGGGCCGGATGGCCGTGTCGGGCTTCGGTGATTTCGAGATCGCGCGGATCGCCGTGCCGGCGATCACCACGGTCCAGATCGATGCAGGCCAGATCGGCCGCGAAGCCGGGGCCATCATCGGGGAGGCCTTCAAGGCCCGGCGGGATGCCATGCCGGCGGCCATCATCCGGCCGGTTCCCGCCCTGCCCTGCCTGCGTGCGAGCACGGCAAAAGCCGGGTGAGCCGGGCAGGAAAGGCGGGTTGCACCGCCCGGGCTATTGCATCGGCGAGAAGAAGGTCGGCCGGACGATGCAATTCTCCATCTTCTCGATATAGGCGCCGGTCTTCGGAATGAAGGCCAGCCAATCCGGATCGGCATAAAGCCGTTCGCGGCGAGCCTCCCGATCGGCATGGTTCTCGTAGCGCCACATCATCATCACCTGATTGAGGGCGCCGATCTCGGTATAGAACCAGCCGACCGAAGGGCCGAGGAAGCGGCAGTGAATCTCGAAGCCTTCCTCGTGATAGAGCTTCAGATAATCCTGCAGCTTGCCGGGCCTGATCGTGTAGGTCCGGATCTCGAAAACGGCCATGATGCGGCTTCCTGAAAGGGCAATCGCGCGCCTTGCCGGGCGCGCATCTCTGGATCGGACGGATTCAGCGGGTGCGACGGGCCCGGATCCGGACCGGGGCCAGGTGGCCCGATCGCTGCGCTGGCGGCAAGGGGTGCCCCGGGCGATCCCCGTCCTCGCGCGGCATCAGCATGATCGCGCCGCCCATGGCCACCGAGGCAAAGGTCACGACCGATCCCATGGTCAGGAGGCCAACGGGAACGAGCCATTCCCCGGAGGCGACCAGCATGGTCCGGATCTGCGCGACATCGAGTGCCAGGATGCCAAGCACAAAGGCAACGCCCAGCAGGGCGCCGGCAAGACCGTTGATGATGAGAAGACGGAACAGCCCCTGCGGGTTCGCGTTCATGCCTATCCTCGATGTTCAAGAATGACCGAAGCCGATCGAACAGCAGCTTGCGGGGACAGGCAACTCAATTCAACACCGAGGCGCCTGAAAGTTTCTGCCAGACCGGTTGCCGCATCCCCTTGTCCTTGCCGGGGCGCTGTCCATGTCCCGTGAAACGCACCGGGAATGCTACCCCCTTGGACAGCAACATCGTCATTATCGGATCCGGCATGGCGGGGCTCGCCTGCGCAGGCCAGCTTGCCGCCGCCGGGCATCGACCGCTGGTCCTCGACAAGGGGCGCGGTATCGGCGGACGCATGGCAACCCGTCGGGTCGAGATAGCCGGTCAGGCCTGCGGCTTCGATCATGGTGCCCAGTATTTCACGATCCGTGATCCGGAATTCCGCATGGCGCTGTCACCCTTGGCGGATGCGATCGCGCCATGGGATGATGGCGGGAGCGAGCCCCGTTTCGTCGGGCGGCCGGGCATGTCCAGCCTGCCGAAGGCGATGGCGGAGGGGATCGATCTTCGTCAGGGGGTCGAGGTTCTCGCCCTTCGCCGCGATGGATCGGCATGGCTCCTCGAGACCAAAGGCGGGCTGGTCATGGCACGACACCTCGTGATGACAATGCCGGCCCCGCAAGCTGCCCGTTTGCTTGGCCGCGATCACCCGCTCGTCCCGCGCCTTGATTGCGTCAGGATGGCCCCCTGCCTGACGCTGATGGCGGCGTTTCCGGGCGCGGCACCCCGGCCCTTCCTCCATCACTCCTCCGGAACCGACCCTTTGGCCTGGATCGCGCAGGACAGTTCGAAGCCCGGCCGTCATGCCGGCCTGACCTGCTGGGTCGCGCAGGCCGACCCGGACTGGAGCGCCGGGCATCTCGAAGAGGCTCCCGACAGCCTCGTGCGCCTCATGCTGCCGCTGCTGGCCAAGACGATCGGCGCGGAGCCCGAAATGGCGCTCCATGCTTCGGCCCATCGCTGGCGCTATGCCCGCGTGACGACGCCTCTTGGCACGCCTTGTCTTGCCGATGAGGACGGCACGTTGTGGCTCGGGGGTGACTGGTGCCTTGGCGCGCGGGTCGAGGCGGCCTGGCAAAGCGGAACCGCCCTGGCCAAGGCGCTGACGAGGCATCTCCATGCCGGCTGATCGTCGGCGCCTCGATGACAGGCTGGCAGACCCGCGCCTGGCAGACCCTCGCGTGGCTGGCCTCCTCCGCCTCATCCGGGGCGCGTCGAGGCCGCCACCGGGTCGCGGGCGGATCGCGCTCGCCCTTGCTATCGGCCTGCTCTGCCACGCCACCTTCGGGCTTGCCGTCCTCGCCATGATGGTGGCGATGTTCTTCGGCATGAGCGAGAGCCTCGGCCGCGTGCCGCAGCCTTGGGCCTGGCTCGCCAATCTGGCGCTGATCCTCCAGTTTCCCCTGGCCCATTCGCTGCTGCTCAGGCCGCGCGGAGGCCGGTTGCTGGCGCGGCTGGTGCCGGGGCCCCATGGCCAGACGCTGGCGACCACCCTCTATGCTCTCGTCGCCTCGGCCCAGTTGCTGGGGCTCTTTGCCTTCTGGACCCCCTCCGGGATTATCTGGTGGCGCGCCGAGGGATGGGCGTTCTGGGCGATCACGGTCGCCTATGGCTCAGCCTGGCTGCTCCTCCTCAAGGCGAGCTTCGATGCCGGCGCCGAAGTGCAATCCGGGGCTTTGGGCTGGATGTCGCTGCTGGCAAAAATCCGCCCGGTCTTCCCCGACATGCCGGTATCGGGGCTGTTCCGCTTCATCCGGCAGCCGATCTATGTCGCGTTCGCATTGACCCTCTGGACCGTTCCGGTCTGGACGCCGGATCAATTGCTGCTCGCGCTCTGCTACACTGCCTATTGCCTGTTCGCGCCGCGGTTGAAAGAGCGCCGGTTTGCCGAGCGCTATGGCGCGCGGTTCGAGGCGTATCGGGCGAGCGTCCCCTATGCGCTGCCCCGCTGGCCCACACGGCGCGGCAAGGATCGGCACGTTTCGACCAAGGCCGCTGCGGATGGCTTGCCTGCTGCCCGCGAGCGCTGATCCGGAGGTTTTTCATGCTGACCCTCGCCCTCCTCACAATCGCTTTGCTGTTCGGCGGCATGGTTCTGTATGCCTTCGGGTTTGCCGCCTTCCTCTTCACGGCCCTGCCGCCGGATGTGGCCGGCCCGACGATCCGGCGGGCCTTCCCGCATTTCTATCTTTTCGTCATGGCAGTTTCCGCGCTGGCCGCCGGTCTGCTCGCCGGCCATGACGGGACCGGTGCCCTGCTGCTGGCCCTGATCGCGGCCACCACCCTGCCGACGCGGCAGATGCTCATGCCCGCGATCAACCGTGCCACCGATCAGGGCCAGAAGGCGCGTTTCCGGATCCTGCACGGGCTTTCCGTTTTCATCACGCTGGCCCATATCGGAATGGCCGGCTATGTGCTCGCCCGGTTCCTGAACGGCTGAGCGCCGGGGCGGGGGCCCGGAAAGACCATGCGCCCCCATGAGGATCATACGCCCCCATGAGGATCATGCCATGTTCTTGCGATCTGCCTGCCATCTCGCCGCCCTGCTGGGTCTTGCGACCCTCGCCTCCCCTTCCGGGGCCCAGCCGATGATCGAGACGTTTACGGGCGCACCCGAGACGCGATGGCGCTTCTTCACGGATACAGTGATGGGCGGCGTCTCCAGCGGGCGCCTCGATTTCGTCTCCGAGGGCGGACGCGTCCATGCCCGGATGACGGGCAAGGTCAGCACGGCGAACAGGGGCGGCTTCATCCAGATCCGGATGGATCTCGCCAGCCCGCCGCCGGGCGAGATCAAGGGCGTGAAGCTGGTCATGCGCGGCAACCGGCAGCGGTATTTCGTCCATCTCCGGACAACGGGTACGCTGTTGCCCTGGCAGTATTATCAGGCGGGTTTCGAGGCTGGCGCCAGCTGGAAAGAGGTTCGCCTGCCTCTCTCAAGCTTCACGCCTTCGGGCGCCATGCTGGCCGGCACCCCGCGGGCGACAAGCCTCACCTCGATCGGCATCGTCGCCTATGGCCGCGATCACGACGCCGCCATCGAAATCCGCGAGGTTTCCTTTTATTGAGGCAAGCGCGTCTCTGGCGCATGATGGTAACGCGCCGGCCGGTCTCGTGCCCCTATCCGGCGGCAAGAAGGCGCTTCCCTTGCCCCGCCTGGATCTTCTCCCCCGGTTCCGGCCGAAGGAAGGGCAGGAGGCGTTCTTCCCGTCGCCTCAGTTCCGTCTGGCATTCTGCTTGACGATATCAAGCAGATACTGCCCGTAGCTGCTCTTGCCGAGAGCATCCGCCAATGCCTTGAGTTGCTCGCTCCCGATGAATCCCATCTCGAAGGCGATCTCCTCCGGGCAGCAGATCCGGTAATTCTGGCGCTTTTCGAGAGCCCGGACGAAATTCGAGGCATCTGCCATGGAGTCCGGCGTACCGGTGTCGAGCCATGCGAAGCCGCGCCCCATGCGCTCGACATTCAGCAGCCCCTGCCGGAGATAGGCATTGTTCACATCGGTGATTTCCAGCTCGCCCCGCGCCGAGGGCCGGACCGAGGCCGCGATATCGACGACCTCCTCGTCATAGAAATAGAGACCGGTCACAGCCCAGTTCGACTGCGGCTCCTTCGGCTTTTCCTCGATCGAGACGGCACGGCCTTCCGCATCGAACGCGACAACGCCGTAGCGCTCGGGATCGGCAACATGATAACCGAAGACCGTCGCTCCCTTCTCCCGCGCGCCAGCCTTGCGCAGCAGGGTCGAGAGGCCCTGCCCGTAGAAGATGTTGTCGCCCAGCACCAAGGCGGAACGGTGCCCGCGCACGAAATCGGCACCGATGAGATAGGCCTGCGCCAAGCCGTCAGGGCTGGGCTGTTCGGCATAGCTGAACCGGACCCCCCATCGCTCGCCCGTGCCGAGCAGGCGCTCGAAATGCGGCAGGTCATGCGGGGTGGAGATGATCAGGATATCGCGGATCCCCGCCAGCAACAGGGCCGAGAGCGGATAATAGATCATCGGCTTGTCATAGATGGGGATCAGCTGCTTCGAGAGCGCCAATGTCATCGGATGGAGGCGGGTTCCGCTGCCCCCGGCCAGGATGATGCCCTTCAACGGTCGCGTGCTCATGGGGTATCCGAATGTCCTGTCGCCGATCCGGCCCGATCCACCCGCGCGAGGCAGCGGGAGAGGCCATCCTCCCAATGCGGCAGGCGGATACCATAGATCCGGTTGAGCTTGCTGCAATCAAGCCGTGAATTCGCGGGCCGCCGCGCCGGAGTCGGATACTCCGCCGACGGGATCGGCACAACGGGCGGCACCGGTGCGCCTTTGGCGGCTTCATGGGTGACAATGGCGCGGGCGAAGCCGGCCCAGCTGGTCTCGCCGGAGCCGGCCACATGGAAGATGCCGAAAACGTCGCTCCCGGCAGCTCTGTCCGGCAAATGGCCGGCAACGGCCAGGATGGCACGGGCGAGATCGGCGGCGTAGGTCGGGCAGCCACACTGGTCGCCGACCACCCGCAATTCCGGCCGCTCGCGCGCGAGGCGCCGTATGGTCAGGACAAAGTTCGTGCCCTCATGCGCATAGACCCATGCCGTCCGCAGGATCACATGGCGGGGATGCCTGGCAGAGACAGCCTGTTCTCCGGCCAGTTTCGACCGGCCATAGGCGCCGAGCGGGCCTGTCGGATCGGTTTCGAGATAGGGTGAGGCCTTGGTTCCGTCGAACACGTAATCGGTCGAGAGATGGATGAGGGGCAGGTCGAGCCGCGCGGCGGCAGCCGCCAGCAGCCCGGCCCCGACCCCGTTGATCGCCATGGCGAGATCGGGCTCGCCCTCGGCCCGGTCGACGGCGGTATAAGCCGCGGCATGCACGATCACATCCGGGTGCGAGGCCGCCAGCAGGATGTCGAGGTCGGCCGGGGCGGCGAGATCGAGTTCGGGCCGGCCGAGATGGAAGATCGCGTGGCCCGAAGCCGCGCCCTCCTCCGCCAATGCGCGGGCGACCTGCCCGCGACTCCCTGTGACGAGAATGCGCATGATGCCCTATTCCTGCCCTGCAAGGCCGAGCCGTTCGCCGGCATAGACCGTCTCGCGGAGCGGACGCCACCACCATTCGTTGTCGAGATACCAGCGGATCGTCCTTTCGATTCCGGAATCAAACGTCTCTTCGGCGCGCCAGCCGAGTTCGGTCTCGATCTTGGTCGCGTCGATCGCGTAGCGCTGGTCATGGCCGGGACGATCAGCAACATGAGTGATCAGCACGCTATAGGATCCGGCTTTCGGCACGAGCCGGTCCAGCACGGTGCAGATGTGACGGACGACGTCGACGTTCCGGCGCTCGTTCCGGCCGCCGACATTGTATCGCTCGCCGATCCGGCCGCGCGTCACCAGAAGCCGCAAAGCCTTGGCATGGTCATCCACGAAGAGCCAGTCCCGGATCTGAGTGCCTTCGCCGTAAACCGGCAGCGGCTTGCCATGCAGCGCATTGAGAATGACCAGCGGGATGAGCTTTTCCGGAAACTGGAATGGCCCGTAATTGTTCGAGCAGCCGGACAGGATGACCGGGAGGCCGTAGGTCCGGGCCCACGCGCTGGCGAGATGATCCGCTGCGGCCTTTGTCGCCGAATAGGGCGAAGAGGGATCATACGGCGTCGTTTCCCGGAAGGCGCCGGTCTCGCCGAGGGAGCCATAGACCTCGTCGGTCGAGACCTGGAGGAAGCGAAACGTCTCGCGGCTTTCCGGCGGCAGGCCCTGCCAGTAACCCCGGGCAGCCTCGAGCATCGAGAACGTGCCCATCACATTGGTCTCGACAAAGGCCTGCGCCCCGGTGATCGACCGATCGACATGGCTTTCGGCGGCAAGGTTCATCACGGCATCGGGCCGGAACTCGGCCAGCAGCGCCTTCATCCGCTCCGTATCGCCGATATCCGCGCGCTCGAACGCGTAGGCCGGCGCATTGGCGATCGCGGTCAGCGACGCAAGGTTGCCGGCATAGGTCAGCTTGTCGACATTGAGGACCGTGTCGCCGCATCCCGAGACGAGGTAGCGACAGAGCGCCGAACCGATGAACCCCGCGCCGCCGGTGACCAGAACCCGCATTCCCCTGCTCCCCGCTGCCGACTACACGAAAACCGGGCCGAGATCCCGGAAGGACGGCGCCGCGGCATCCTTCGCCGAGAGCCGCGCCGAGGCTGTCTCCGCTGGCCATGATATGCCGAGATCAGGGTCGTTCCACCGCACCGCGCCATCATGCGGCGGGCTGTAGTAGGCGGTGACCTTGTAGAGCAGGTCGACATGGTCCGTCAGGGTACAGAACCCGTGCAGGAACCCTTCCGGCACCCAGAGCACCTGGCCGTTTTCTTCGCTGAGCTCGATGGCGAGATGCCGGCCATAGGTCGGCGACGAGGCCCGCGCATCCACGATGACATCCAGAACACCCCCGCGCGAGACGCGGACCAGCTTGCCCTGCGCCATGGGCGGGCGCTGGAAATGCAACCCGCGGACCGTTCCCCTCACGCGTGAAACGGAGTGATTGTCCTGCACGAAGCGGCGCACCCCGACCTCGCGCTCGAACACATCCTCGCGGAAAACCTCGGCGAAATGGCCACGATCATCGCCCCAACGCCGCGGCGTGAAGAGAACAGGCCCGTCGAGATCGAGGCGCTCAACGCGCATGGGCGGGCCTCCACCGGGACCTATCGTTCCTTGAGCGCTTCATCTCTCAGCATCCTCGCGGGTTTGAGGATATAGCTCAGGACGCTCTTGCGGCCGGTGAGAATCTCGACCTGGGCCACCATCCCGGGAATGATCGGCAGCGAGGCCCCGGCCCGGTCAAGATTGTTGCGCTCTGTCCGGACGATCACCCGGTAGAACGGATCGCCGCGCGCGTCCGTCGTGGTATCGGCGCTGATCCGCTCGACCTTGCCGCTCAGGGTTCCGAAAATGGCGCTGTCATAGGCGGTGATCTTGACGATGGCGTTCTGCTCGGGGCGGATGAAGCCGATATCCTGCGGCCGGACCTGCGCCTCGACGAGCAGCGTGTCATCCAGCGGCACGATGTCGATCAGCGGCGCGGCAGACTGGACCACCGCCCCGACCGTGGTGACATGGATGCGGTTGATGATGCCCCGGACGGGAGCCCGCAATTCGGTTCGCCGCACGCGGTCCTCGGCCGCCCGGAGCCCTTCATCGAGCACGGCAAGGTCCGCCCGCGTCTTGGTCAGTTCTTCTTCGGCGCCGGTCCGGAAGGCGACCAGCGCGCCCTCCCGCTTCAGCTGCGCCTCGCGGACACCGCCCTCCGCCCGGGTGAGATTGACGCGGTTGACCTCGAGCTGGCCGTTCAGTTCCGCCAGCTGGCGCTCGAGCCGGAGCATCTCGATTTCGGGAACGAAGCGATCGGAGAAGAGCTTCCGGGTGATGGCCAGCTCGCGTTCAAGGAGCGGCTTGCTCGCCAGCATCCGCTTGCGCTGGGCATCCAGCTCTTCCTGTTCGCGCGTCTTCTGCGCCACCTGCTGCTCGAGGACTTCCTGTTCCTGCGCAAGCTTGCGGACCCGCGCCTCGTGCAGGGCCCGCTCGGCCGCGACGGCGGCCGGGAAACGTTCCTCGAGGCCATCGGGGAAGGACAGGCCTGCCGCCTCGGAAAACCGGGCTTCGCGTTCAAGCCGGGCGAAGCGGGCCTGCAACGCGGCGCGCCGCTCCCGGGCCTCGCCGAATTGCGAGCCGAGGACCGTGTCATCGATCCGGACCAGAACCTCGCCCTGCTTGACCAGTTGCCCTTCCGCGACAAGGATTTCCTGGATAAGCCCGCCTTCGAGCGACTGGACGACCTGCATCTGTCGCGAGGGAATGACCTTGGCCTGGCCCCGCGTGACCTCGTCGAGGATCGCGAAAGCCGCCCAGACCGAGCCGACAACCAGCATGGCGAGGCAGATGAGCGAGAAATAGCGCAGGGTGCGCGGCATTTCGAGCCGGTCCGCTGCGCCGAGATCATTGGCGAAGGCGAAATCATCGGCCTTCATGGCAACGCTCCCGAAGGTCCGGCCCCGACTTTCTGCGGCTTGCCGGCCAGAGCGGCGAGAACGGGCTCGCGCGGGCCATCGGCCACGACGCGGCCCCGTTCGAACACGATCAGGCGATCCACCATCTGGAGCAGCGAAACCCGGTGCGTCGAGACGATCAGGGTTGCGGTCCGGTCAAGCCGGGCAAGCCTCTGCGTGAATTCCGCCTCGGTGCGGAGATCGAGCGCGCTGGTCGGCTCGTCCAGGAAGAGGATCTTCGGCCGGCGGATCAGCGCCCGGGCCAGCGAAATCGCCTGACGTTGCCCGCCGGAAAGGCTTCGCCCGCCTTCGGAGACCGGCAGGTCATAGCCCAGCGGCGAGAGCGCGACGAATTCCTCGACACCGGCGACGCGGCAGGCCTCGATCACCTCCGCATCGGTGGCGGTCGTGCGCCCGAGGCAGACATTGTCGCGCACCGTGCCCTGGAACAGGATGCAATCCTGCCCCACGAAGCCGAAGCCCTGCCGGAGATCGGTCGGGTCGAACTGGCGGATATCGATGCCATCGACCATGATGCGGCCGGCTTGCGGGGCGTAGAGCCCGGCAGCGAGACGGCCGACGGTGGTCTTGCCCGAGCCGATCCGGCCGACAATGCCGACGCGCTCGCCGCCCTTGATGGTGAAGCTGACATCGGTCAGTGCGTCCTGGTCGGCACCCGGATAGCGGAAGGACACGCCGTCGAAGCGCAGGCTCCCCTCCTCGACACGGCGGGCGACGAAGATCCGGCCCGGCGGCCGCTCGACCGGCAGGTCCATCAGGGCATTGATGGCCTTGAGCGCGTGCAGCGTGCGGGCGCCGCGCATCATCAGCGAGGCGATATTGGTGACGGGCGCGAGGATCCGCCCGGACAGCATGGTCGCCGCGATCAGCGCGCCCATGGTGATCTTCGCATCCAGCACGAGGAAAACGCCCCAGATCACGATCAGCAGGGAGGCGAGGTTCTGCGCGGCGGCGGACAGCGTCAGGCCGATCGAGGCCCAGCGATGGACCGATTCGCCGGCCCGGGTGGAGGCCGCGACCGACCGCTCCCATTGCCGCTGGACCCGGCTTTCCGCGCCGAGGACGCGGATCGTTTCCAGCGCGCCGATGCTCTCGACAAGGATGCCATGCCGGGCGGCGGATTCCGCCTGCACGGATTTCACGGCCTCGTCGAGAGGGCGCTGGATCAGGAGGCCGATCGCGATCGTGACCGGCAGGAGGACCAGCGGAATGACCGCCAGCCAGCCGGCAATACCGGCCATGAAGCCGAGGAAGATGAAGGCGAAAAGCAGGTCCGTCGCGGCGATCACTGTTCCGGAGGTGAAGAATTCGCGGACATTCTCGAAATCCCGGATCTGGTTGGCGAGCACGCCGGCCGAGCCGGGATGGCGCTCCATCCGCAAGCCGAGGACATGCGAGAAGACCCGCGCGGCAAGGATCACGTCGATCTGCTTGCCGGTAATGTCGATCATGCGCGAGCGCACCAGCCGGAGAGCGACATCGAAGGCAAAGGCCAGCAGGACGCCGATCGACAGGGCGATTAAGGATGCGACCGCGCCGTTCGGCAGGATGCGGTCATAGACATTCATCGTGAAGAGCGGGAAGGCGAGCGCCAACACGTTGATCAGGAAGGCCGCCAGCGCGATGTTCAGGTAATTGGCCCGGAAGAGCCGCAGCGTCATCCAGAACCAGTGCGAAGACGACGCTTCGCCCTGATCCGTCCGCGCGCCGAGACCGGCGGCCGGTTTCAGGAAGAAGGCATAGCCGGAATAGAGCGCCTCAAGTTCCGCGCGCGCCATCCGCCGCTGTTCCTGCCCGGGGGCTGCCGGATCATGCACAGTGACTTCACCCGAAGCGGCATCATGGCCCAGCAGGACAAGGACGCTGCGGTCCCGCAGCAGGAGAACGACCGGCAAAACCAGTTCGGGAATGTCCGGAAGGTTGCGCTGGACCGGTTCTGCCACCAGGTCGGCGCGGGCGGCCGCCCGGATGAAGAGGCCCGGGGGCAATTGCCCGTCTGTGGCCGGAAGCCCGGCCATGATGGCCGCCTCGCTGACGGGGCGACCATGGAACCGGGCAACAAACATCAGCGCAGCCAGCAACGGGCTGGCCGGGACCGGGCTCGACACGGCTTTGTCTGTCACGGCACCTTGGGCGCGGGCGGCACCAGGTCAATCGGCGGGAGCAGCGCACCGCTTTCCTTCAGGCCGCGCATCTTGTTGGCGGCCTCGCCGGGCAGCGGCACGTTCAGCGCCGAAAGCAGGGTGCCGGAGGCGGCCAGCAACTGGTAATCCGCGAACAGGGCAAGGCCGCGCGCATTGATCAACCCGACGGCGGCATTATACCGGCTCTGCTCGGCATTGAGCAGATCCAGCAGGGTCCGGTTGCCGAGTTCGAACTCGTTCCGGTAAGCGCTGACAACCTGTTCCGCCGCCCGGATCTGCCCGGTCAGCGCGCGGATGCGATCGCCCAGGGCCTGCCGGGTCGTCCAGGCCTTATCGATCGATTCGATCGCCTGCCGCTGGAGCACCGAAAGCCGCATCCGCTGCTCGCCCACGCGCTCGGTCAGCTCGTTCTGGCGGGCCGTGTCGGTGCCGCCGGAATAGATCAGCCAGGACGCGGAAAGCTTGGCGCTGTACTCGTCATAGCGGCCGGTAATGTTCTGGGTGTTCTTGCCGTAGCCGGCGCGCCCTTCGAGCGCCACGGTCGGCAGGTTGGTCCCCCGCGCGGCATCCCGCTGCGCCTGAACCGCATTCACGTCAGAGCCGGCAGCCTGGAGCGTGGCATTGTTGCTGATCGCCAGATTGAGCGCCGCCTGGCGAGAGGCCGGCAAGCCCTTGGGGCGGGCAGGCCAGGCCAGCTTGCTGGGCTCGCGGTCAATCGCGCGGCGGAACAGGGCCACGGCCTCGCCCAGCCGGACCTGCAATTCGGCGCGTGCCGCCTCGGCGGCATAGACACGTTCCTGCACCTGGTCGAGGTCACCCCGGCCCGAACGGCCACCGGAAACCCGTGCGCTGACGCTCGACAGCAACGCGCGGTGAACCGCGATGTTGCGGTTGGCCTGGGCGATCATGTCCTGAAGACGGAGGATATCGGTATAGGCCTGGATGGCGTCGAGCGCGATGAGTTCGGTCCGCTCCTTCACCCGCCAGGACGCGGCATCGACCCTGTAGGCCTGACGCCAGGATTCGTTGATCGTGGCGAAACCGTCGAAAATCAGCTGGCGGACGGTAACGTTGGCCTGACGCCCCGCCACGAAATCACCGCTGCGCTGCGAGGCAATGAGGCTGTCATACTGGCGGCGGCTCTCCGGGCCGATATCGGCCTGGAGCCGAACCTGCGGCAACAGGCCGCCCTGGACCTGCCGCATCTCGAACTCGGTAGCACGGCGATTGGCCGCTGCTTCCCCGACCGCCGGATTGGTGGTCACCGCACGCCGGACGGCCGCGTCCAGCGAAAAGGTCTGCGCGGAAGCAGGGGCCACGAAGGCCAGCGCGGCAAGAACAAGCCCAACTCGGATTGGCACAGGAAGCCACCTTACATTCTGACAGTCAGGCCGCAACATTGTCCAAGGCTCCCAAACAATCAACCCGTAAGACCTGAGTCTCGCACCGATGCCTATTCAGAAAATCCGGAGATGTTGCAGAAGTGACGCTGCACCCGAAGGTTGACCCCTCGTCTTTTTCTCGATCCACCCCTCCGGAGACCCCGGAGAGGGAGAATTCAGCATCCAACATATTAATGATCACTCATAAACAGCGCCGGATGCTCGTTATGATCATACGATCTTGATGTCGCTCGCGGTGACTGTTCCGGCTTCCAAAGTCGCCAGGGCAATCATCGACGCTCCACCGCCGGAACCATCCGCATCGTAATAGAGCGTCTGATCGCCGGTATTGAAGAGGAAGCGCTGGTCGCTGTTGGTATAGTTCGCGCCCGAGAAGAAACGCGAAGCATCCAGCGTCCCGGTATCGGCACCACCGAAGGCAAGCCCGGCACCGATATCCGAAGCGAGGAACTGGAACGCGTCCACGCCTGTCATGAAATCACGCAGGGTGTCGCCCCCTTCGCTGGTCACTTGCCGGTACGCCACGATATCGGCGCCAAGGCCGGTCGTGATGTCATCGGCACCGAGACCCCCGAAGATCACATCATTGCCGATCCCTGCAAGGATGGTGTCATCCCCGCCGCCGGCATCGATTGTCGCATTGCCAACTCCGGTAACCGTGATCTGGTCGCTTCCGTTGCCGGCATTGACCGTGTCGCTCGTCCCGGACAACGTGATCGTGTCGTCACCGGAGCCGGAGGTGATCTGGTTGACCCCGCCGCCCGCGCTGATGTCATTGCCGCCATTGCCCGCAACGATTGTATCATCGCCGCTGCCGGCCACGATGACATTGCTGCCGTTGCCCAGCGTGATCACATTGTCGCCGTCACCGGCGAGAACCGAGTTGTCGCCATCCCCGGCATTGATCGTATCCGCGCCGGAGCCGGTGGTGATCGCATTCGCGCCGCCACCCAGCGTGACGACGTTGTCACCACCGCCGGCATCGACGGAGTTGTCGCCATCGCCGGCCGTCACCGTATCGGCGCCCGAACCCGAGGTGATCGAGTTGGCGCCGCTGCCGGCCGTGATCGCGTTGCCGCCATTGCCCGCAACAACGATGTTGTCGCCATCGCCGGCATCGATCGTGTTCGACCCGTTGCCGACCGTGATCCGGTCAAGGCCCGTGCCCGCCGTGATGCCATTGTCGCCATCGCCAGCCAGGATCGTGTTGTCGCCCTCGCCGGCCGCGACTGTGTTCGCGCCATTGCCGAGCGTGATCTGATCGTCGCCCGCGCCCGAATCGACCCCGTTATCGCCGTCGCCGACGACGATCGTATCCCGGCCCGTGCCGGAGGTGATCGAGTTGGCACCACCGCCCAGCGTGATCACATTGTCGCCGTCGCCGGCGAGAACCGAGTTGTCGCCATCCCCGGCATTGATCGTATCCGCGCCGGAGCCGGTGGTGATCGCATTCGCGCCGCCACCCAGCGTGACGACGTTGTCGCCACCGCCGGCATCGACCGAGTTGTCGCCATCGCCGGCCGTCACCGTATCCGCGCCCGAACCCGAGGTGATCGAGTTGGCGCCGCTGCCGGCCGTGATCGCGTTGCCGCCATTGCCCGCCAGCACGATGTTGTCGCCATCGCCGGCATCGATCGTGTTCGACCCGTTCCCGACCGTGATCCGGTCAAGGCCCGTGCCCGCCGTGATGCCATTGTCGCCATCGCCAGCCAGGATCGTGTTGTCGCCCTCGCCGGCCGCGACCGTGTTCGCGCCATTGCCGAGCGTGATCTGATCGTCGCCCGCGCCCGAATCGACCCCGTTATCGCCGTTGCCGACCACGATCGTATCCCGGCCCGTGCCGGAGGTGATCGAGTTGGCGCCGCCGCCGAGATCGACGATGTTGTCGCCATCGCCGGCATTGACGGAATTGTCGCCGTTGCCCGCGACGATGATGTCAGCGCCCGCACCCGCCACGATCGCGTTGTTGCCATGGCCCAGCGTGACGGAATTGTCGCCCTCGCCCGCATCGACCGAGTTGTCACCATCGCCGGCATTGATCGTATCGGCGCCGGCTCCCCCATCGAGCGTATTGTCGCCGCCTCGACCATCAATCAGATCGTTGCCATCCCCACCGATGATGATGTTGGCCCCGTTGTCTCCGGCAAGCGTGTCACTCTCCGAGCCACCGGTCAGGTTTTCGACCCCGCCAATGCTGGTGAATCCGGACGCTGTCCCGGCGAGCAGATCGGCCGAAACGGGAACACCGGTGCCCGAATAGTCCAGAGTATCCTGACCCAGACCGGCCAGCAGGGAAACGGCTTCAATGCTGACGAGGTTCGGCCCTGCGGTCAGCGGATCAGACTCACTGGAGAGACGATCGAGGGCTGTTCCGGAAAAGGTGACGCGGAAGATATTGTCGGAGTCATTGCCCAGGATCGAGAGCGTATCGGTCCCGGCGCCGCCATCAAGAAGCAGGTCGGCCCCGTCACCCGCGCGGTAGATGATCGTGTCATTGCCGTCGCCGGCGCGGATCGTATCGGCGCCGCCCATCCCCTCGATGCGGTCATCGAACCGCGTGCCGGTAAAGTCGTTCAGGCCCGTCGTATCCCGGACGTCGGCAATGACGGGGATCGAGGCCAGAACGGTCGCGGTCGCGCCGAAGGCATCGGTCACGGTCACGGAGATGACGCGGTCGGCGATATCCAGCGCGAAGGTGCGCTCGGTATTGACGTAGCGGATCTCGCTGACGAGGGCCTGCACCTCGGCCGCGGAGAAGCCGCCCGGGCCGGCGATAAAGGAAAGGGTCGGGCCGGTTGTCGCGCCATGGACGAGCATGCCGGCTTCGCCGGTGCCCGTGGCCGAGAGCGTCACATCGACGCGGCTGAACGTGTCGCCATCCGGATCGGCAACGGAGACCTGCCCCTGCCGCACAATCGTGACGCCATTCGCGGCGATGACCGTATCGGTCGAGCGGGCCGCTTCCTCCGCCGTGAAGCCCTGATAGCCCGTCCCGGCAGCGCCGGTATCGATATCGATCACCGGCTGGTCATTCGTCCCGGTGATCGTCACGGTTACGGTTGCCGTGCTCGACAGGCCCGAGGAATCCGTGACGCGGTAGGTGAAGATATCCGTGACCTGAAGACCCTGGCTCAACGCCTGGACCTGCGGCAATCCATTGTCGAGCACGTAGGTGTATGTGCCATCGGCGTTGATGACGATCTGCCCGTAAGTCCCGACAAGCGTGGCGCCGACATTCCCTGCCGACTCGCTGGCACCGACGCCTGCACCCGTCACGTTCGCCACGCCGCTGGTCGTATCGTTCAGGAGAACATTGCCCGACGCATTCGGCTGGCCTGGAAATTCCGTGTTGCCCGGCGCCTGCACACCAGCCTCGGAAACAGCAGCCTGGTTGGCCACCGCGACCGGCGCCTGTGCGGCGGGGCCAGGCCCGCCATTCTGCTGCTGCGCGAGGAAAGGCGTCACATCCGGCAACTCTTCGAAGCTGGCACGGCGGAATTCTTCCTGCGGGTTGAGATCATTCAGCGCCTGCCCCGGCAGACTTTCGAACCCCGTCCCGTTGCCGAAGGGCCCGCCACCGCCAAGCGGACCGCGGGGCGGCAGCGATACGCCGGCTGCCGTCAGGATTTGCAGATCCGATGTGATGGGCGCCTGCGCCACGAATTCGCCGGCCATCACCGTCGAATTGCCATCAAGATTGACGGCAATATCTTGCGCCGGCTGGCCATTGGGAAGGAACAACCCTTCCACGATGATATGCGCCTTGTCCTGGAACAGGATGACGAGTCGACCATCAACTTTGAGGATGGTGATCGGATCATTCGCGATCGCCGAGAGATTGAGCGCATCGCCCGGAGCCAGCCGGATGACCTCCGCCGTCCCCGCATTCGGCTGACGGAGACCGAAGACGCGCCCGGCCACTCCTGCCTGCGTCGAGACTGTCGTTCCGGCCATCACGCCCTCTTACAATGCTTAATTCTGCGTTATCACTTTATTAATAGTATAAATTTGCTGCGCTGCGGTCAAACAGAAACGGCGCCATCGGCAAATTCGCTAACTTTTGGTTAATCGCTGCAGGCTGAAGCAATTGTCGAGCGGCACTGCCCACCCCTTGGGCGCCAGCAATCCGCCCAGCCGGCGCCTGATCGGTCGGGCTGCGGGTACCCCTGCGCGCGCACGCAAACCCCATCCAACGGTCGCATCGCCCCGTCCGCGCGGCCTACCCCTTCACGATTCCACCGGTAAAACCCGACGCCATTCAACGGGCGCCCGTTATCTGTACCATCCGGACTGCGATCGGCGTTCTGACCGCACACCCTTGATATCCATGCCCGAATGCAGCCGGGGCAGCCCGGAATATTGAAAACACACGATATTTGCGGAGTGCGACCTTTGGTCTTTTCGCTGTTGACTTTGCCTCAAATCCGTCCGATTCCGCGACGACATCTCATCCTGCCGCCTGCGATCCGGCGTCATGGGGCGCACATCCTCGCGGAGAGGCTTAACACTTCATTGGTATTTGAAGACTTTTTCACCTTGAATAACGGCGCAAGCAACGATCACAGAATTTGAGTGTTTCCCAGATCTTTACCTTTCAGCCAGCGCGCTGGCGGCATTTCGACCACGACAGCCAGATTTGAAGACTCGCATCGCTGCATCGCAGCATAATACAGTCCACATAATGCTTTCCGACTTCGACCTCCCACATGCTGGCCCCGAATGGCAGCACTTCTTCGCCGCTCTGCAAGTATTGACCTGCCAATAATTGAGGTTGTTCTCGCTAACATTTTCCTAATTTGCCAGCTTATTGAACAGACATACACAAGATGTGAGATTTAGCACACCTGATTTCTGGACATCACTCCTGAAGGACCAAGCCAAAGACCGCCGGTATGCCTTTCGGCAGATCGGCCATATTCTAGGCACGCCGCCTGCCATCGATGCATCGCCGTCGCATTTTTTCAAAAAACGTAAATCTACGGTGTTTTAGCAATTGCCAATTCTTGATGATCGAATTAATGGGTCATCAACCGCAGGAGGTGGATTATGGCAGGACCGACGAACGGAAACGACTTTCTCACGGGTGGTGGCATCGTTGATGGCCAGGCCGGCGACGACATCATCATTGGTGGCGCCGGCGCCGATATTCTTTCGGGTGGTCTGGGCAACGACATCCTCTCGGGTGGCGGCGGCGCCGACATCCTGAACGGCGGCCGGGGTGCCGACATCCTGCTCGGTGGCGGCGGTGCCGACATCCTCGACGGCGGCGCCGGTAGCGACATCCTCACAGGCGGGGCCGGCGGTGACGTCTTCCGGTTCCTGAACGTGGGCAACGACATCGTCACGGACTTCAAGGCCAGCCAGGGTGATGTCCTGCAGATCGACAACATTGCCGGTATCTTCACCATCGCTGACCTGACGATTACCCAGGTTGGCGGCAATGTCGTCATCACGGCCCCTTCCAACCCGGCTTTCCAGATCACGCTGCAGAACACCAATGTGGCCGATGTTACGAGCAGCCTGCAGGTTGCCTGCCTGCTGCGCGGTACGATGGTGGCAACGCCGGATGGCGAAGTCGCTGTCGAGGCGCTGGCGGTCGGCGATCTTGTCTCGACGGTCGATGGCGTTGCCAAGCCGGTCAAGTGGATCGGCAAGCGCGCCTATGCCGGCCCGTTCGCCCGCGGCAATGCCCGTGTGACCCCGGTCAAGATTTCGGCCGGCGCGCTCGGCGACAACGTTCCCTCGCGTGACCTGTTCGTCTCGCCGGAACATGCCGTCCTCGTTGATGGCGTCCTGGTTCCGGCGCAGCATCTGGTCAACGGCTCGACCATCGTGGCCGCTACCGGCATCGACGTGATCGAATATTTCCATGTCGAGTTCGACACGCCCCAGGTCCTGATGACGAATGGCGCTCCGACCGAGAGCTATGTCGATGAAGGTTCGCGGCAGATGTTTGCCAACTATGCGGAATATGTCGAGCTTTACGGCGAGACCGCAGGCAATGCCGTGACCTCGCGTCGCTTCCCGCTGGTCGAGGGCGGTGCCGAGCTGGAAGCCATCCAGGCCCGGCTTGCCACCCGCCTGGCTGTCGCGGCCTGATCACCGGCTGATCCGAGGAGTTCCTTCCGTGAGTGGCGCCGTCACAAAAGCAGGAGTGAAGGGGATGATGCGCAAGCAGCGCGTCACACCCGGCCTGTTCGTGCTGCGCTATTCGACAGCCAATACGCGCGGAGTCGTTCCCTCGGTCCTCGTCGAGGTCGAGGATGCGGCAGCCGCCCGGTTGGTACACGATTCGAATGCAACGAGGCCGGTCCTGTCCGGTCCCGGAAGCGGCCTTGTCGTGATTGTCGAGAAGGAAACCGAGCTTCGCCTCACTGTCGTTGCCGGCGCACCCGGGGGCAGCCTGGATGCCCAGGTCTCCCTCGAGCGGATCGTCACAACGGCTGAGGCGGCGCATCCTGGTGCGGCATCGGAAGCGGTTGCTTCCGAACGCGGGCCTGCCCTGATCGGGCATGTGGCGCGCCGCGGCGATATCAAGGTCGGCAATGGCAACTGGATCTGTGGTCCCGAAGCGCCGATGGCGATCGAGGGCCTGCAAATCCTCTGGCCCGAGGCGCCCGAAGGGGTCGACATTCTCCTGTCGGCGGTTGTCGGAACCACCACCCGGCGTCCGCAGCCGCCTGTCCGGATCGGTCATTTTGCCGGCACGCGGCAGAAGGCATCGCCGCTTGTCGGCCTCACGCTGAACCTGACCGGTGCCGCCACGCATCTCTATTCGCTGACCGTGGAAGCACTTTTCCTCGGCTCGCCGATCGTTACCAAAACTGGTCCCTATATCGAATTGTCGGGACCGACCGGGATGGAACCCCTCGTCGGCCTTCGCCTGAAGGTCTCGGGGCCGGACCTCGATGAGTCCGTCCCTGCCAGCATCCCTGCCAAGATCGAGGCTGCCTTGCCGAATCCGGCCCAATGGTCGGGTGAAAACAAGCCGTTCGCCCGCGATCCGGTGCCTGCTGCCCCCGCTTCTTCGGGGAACCATCGCGTCCGAGTTTTCCGCGCTCCGCGGGCCGCTCAACCCTCGCCCCTTTCTGTCGATTAAGCCACGCTTAGGAGTTTCCCATGGCGACTTATGCATACACCCAATCTGGCCTCGCTTCCGACCTGAGTACGGGTGTCGTAAGCGGCGCTGGTACGTTCAGCCCGGCAGATGCCCAGAAGATCGCTGACTTCCTGGCATCGAAGGGCGTTTTCTCCGATACGTTCGGATATGGCGACCTTGTCGAGCCGGGTACCCCTGACTCCGTCATCCCGGGCGAGGAATTCACCATCTACACCGATGCTCCGGATGCCGGCTTCAACGTTCCCGGCTCGAACGGCATCGCGATCTTCGATACGGATGGCGACGTTGATGCCACGCTGAACGGTGGCGGCGACAAGGTCGTCTTTACCAATGTCGGCGATGACACGCTGACGGCCATGACCGGCAACAACTACATCGATACCGGTTCCGGCGACGATTACATCCAGACGGGTGCGGGCAACGATACGTTGACCGGCGGTGCGGGCAACGACACGCTTCTCGGCGGTGCGGGCAATGACAGCCTCGTCGGCGGCGGTGGCGAAGACAGCATTGTCGGCGGTACGGGCAATGACACGATCATGGCCGGTGGCGGTGATGACTATGTCGATGCTGGCAGCAACGACGATTTCGTGAATGCCGGGAATGGCGACGATTACGTGATCGGCGGCGCGGGCAACGATACGATCATCGGCGGCGCGGGCAATGACACGATCCTCGGCGGGTCGGGCGATGACCGGATCACCGATACGATGGGCGTTGGCGGCAATGCCTCGCTCGCCGGCGGGTCGGGCAACGACGACTTCTTCCTCACCATGGCTGGCGGTGGTTCTGCGACGGTCAGCGGTGGTTCGGGCAACGACGTTCTCAACATCTACACGACTGCCACGGTCACCGGCCAGACGAACCAGCCCGGCGGCATCACCGTCATCACGTTCAACGATGGCAGCGAGATCGAGGTCAGCGGTATCGAGCAGATCAAGTTCAACCCGTAAGGGCTGGTTTGACTTCGAAAGCAGAAGAAAAGGGGCCGCTGGCCCCTTTTTTATTTGGATGAAGATGGAAATTCGGGCGAGGTGCTCGGGCCATGTGTTGCTTGCTGCCCTCGATGATGCATGCCAAAAGAAAACATGTCGCCGTGGTCCGTCCTGTATGAAGCGCCCCGACTGCTGACATCCGAGTGGGGGCATCACCGGATCTTTGCCCCGGAGGCCTATCCTGCCATCCGGGCTTTGCGCGAGGTGGCGATCCTGGCCCGGGAGGCACCGGTGGTTGCCCGGACCGTGCCGATCTGCTGGCGGCGCGATCAGGGGCGTTACCGCCTTGTGGCGCTGATGGCCGTGCGCGAACAGGCCACGATTCTACCACCCTATGCCGACCTTCCGATGGCGGCCCAGGCCTATCCCTTCGTTGTCCCGGACGAGGATACGCTCAGCCAGCGGCAGATCTGGGTTGATTCCGCCATCGCCGACCGCCCGACCGATGTTGGGGCTCCGCTTGTCATGGCAGACGGGCGTCTGTCCAATGCGGCCCGGATGCGGGGGGAAATGGCGATCCAGCTCGCGAAAGGCCGGAACGACACCGATGATCTCTCCGACGACCTCGCCGAGGAAGGCCTGCTTGAGCCGTGGCCGCTGAAATTCGATCTCGGCTTTGGCGAATCGGTCGATATCGACGGCCTGTTCGTGCTCAAGGCCTCGCGACAGCAGGATCCGGTCTGGTTTACCCTTGTCGAACGCCATGGCATCGGCGCTGGCATGCTGGTGGCCAACCACCGGCTTTCGCTTTTCCGTATCAACTGGCTGTTGGCCAATGCGCGGAATGCTGTCCGGAACAAGGCCCGTGGCACCGAGGCCGCGCCATGACCGATGTGCTGTTTCCGAAAGGGCGCTTCGTTGCGGTCGACTCCCTTGAGGCCCCGGCCTGGACGCCGCTGTCGGATTATTCCGGGGTCCAGCCGATCGACGTTGTTCCCCTCGCGGATACCGAACTGCTCAATGCCGCGCATTATGCCCTGCTGGGCGTGCATGTCTCCCGCGCCTACCCGGCCGAACCGATCGTGGCGCTGCTGCTCCATCCGGACCTGACGCGGGCAGCACCGCTTGATGCCGGGGGAAAGTGGGTCGCGCCCTACACGCCTCTCGCCTTGAGGTTGCTGCCGTTCAGCCCGGCGCGGAATGGCAGCATGCTGTTCTGCGAGGCGTTTGCAGGCCCGCCTGAAACATCGACCCAACGGGTCAAGGATCCGGGCGGAGCCCATACGCCGGAATTCCGCAACGTGGTTGAACTCGGCCGCCTGCTGGCACAGGGCGCCCGCCGGCTCTCCGATGCCGCGCGGGTGCTGCTGGCGGCAGATCTTCTCCTGCCGCTCGAGCCGCTCGACAGCCATCCCGGCGAGCGGTTTCTTGTCATCAATGCCAATGCCCTCGGCGCCTTGTCTCCGTCCCGTGCTGCGGGTCTGACCACGATGGGCATGCTGCCACTGGACCTGGCCGCCGCGAGCCTGTTCTCGCTCCGGTATCGCAAGCGCCGGATCGTGCAGGAACCGGCTGCCGCGCAGGCACCGCTTGATATCCTCGCGCGGAACCCGCAAGACCGGCTGGGTTCACCGCTTCCCGACAACCTGACCCAGATTTACGAGCTGGATTCGAGCATGCTGTTTTCGCTCGATAGCTTTGCCAGCCCGAAGGACCGAGCCGAATGAGTTCGCTGGATATCCTGTTCGTTCATAACAATTTTCCGGCACAGTTCCGCAATCTGGCAGAACAGTTCGCGTCGCTGCCCGGCATCCGCGTGCGAGCGATCGGTGCCATGGGCGCCCCTTCCCTGCCCGGAATCGAGACGGTCCGGTACGGCATGCGGCCCGTGCCGAAAGCACGCTGCCACCCCTTCGCCCAGCGCTTCGATCTCGAATGCCGCCGGGCCGAGATGGTGCTCTACGAGGCCATCCAGCTCCGGCAGGAGGGATTTTCGCCGCGGGTCATCTATGTCCATCCGGGCTGGGGCGAAGCGCTTCCGCTCCGCTCGGTCTTTCCGCATGCGACCATCTGTTCCTATGCCGAGTTCTATTATGCCGCACGCGGGCGCGATGTCGGGTTCGACACGGAATTCGACACGTTCGGCGTCGATGGCGATGTCCGCATTACCTTGCGGAACGCGGGCACGCTGCTTGCGCTCGCCGAGGCGGATTATGCCATCTCGCCCATGCGCTGGCAGAAATCGGTCTTTCCGCCGGAATTCCATTCCAAGATCCATGTCGTCCATGACGGGATGGATTTCGGGACGCTGACGCCGGACCATTCCATCCGTGGTCTGTCGATCCAGGGGCTCCACCTGACGGCAGAGGACGAGGTGATTACCTTCGTCTCGCGCAATCTCGAACCCTATCGCGGGTTCCACATTTTCATGCGGGCCTTGCCGGAGATCCTGAAGGCGCGGCCGAGGGCGCATGTCCTGATCCTCGGGGATGACGGGGTGTCCTACGGGGCTCCCCCTCGCGAGCATGGCAGCTGGCGCATGGCGATGCTCGCCGAGATCGCCGGCGAGATCGACTTCCAGCGGGTGCATTTTCTCGGCTGGACGCACTATGACGACTATCTTGCCGTCCTGCGACGCTCTGACGCCCATATCTACCTCACCTATCCATTCGTGCTCTCCTGGTCGATGCTGGAAGCCATGGCGATGGAATGCCTGATCATCGGCTCGGACACCGCGCCGGTGAGCGAAGTGGTGACGGCGGGTTACAACGGGTTGCTGGTGCCGTTCTTTTCACCCAAGGCCCTGAGTGACCTGGTGACCGAGGCCCTGGCAAACCCCAAGAAATTTGCCCGGTTGCGCAAGGCCGCGCGGACCAGCGTTGTCACACGCTATGATTTCAGGCGGAACATCTGGCCCAAGCATGTCGACCTCCTTCGACGCTATTGCCGCGACGAGGCGCTGATCGAACGGGTGCAGGGAGAGGCGATCGCTCAGCCGGTCCGCGAGGAAAGCCTGTAAGTCCGGAGGCCCCGCTCGCGCGCAGGGCCGATACGGGGATCGAATCGTCCATAGGTCCGGTCAGGGGCCAGCAGGACCCCGATTCCCGCATGATCGAGCCATTGCTCGAATCCGTCATGCTCGATCTTTCCGCAGCCGAGAATTCCGCAATCGAGCAGGAGCGGCACTTCCCGGGCAAGCGGGACAGGGTCCAGAAGAACGAGCCGCAGGCCGGAGCGACGGGCCGCCAATGCGCGGAGATCACGCTCGGATCGTTTCGTGAGGGTCGGAGCAAGAATGCCGACCGCGCCAGCCATTCCCTCGGGAAGCGCTTCCAGTTGTGGCGCTTCCGGAAACACAACCGGCCAATGCGCAAAAGCAGGGTGGCGGTCCGGCGTCGTCCCTTCAATGGACAGGCGCCAGCCCTGCCCCTTCGCCAGATGCGCGAGCAGAACGGCGCGGTCGGAGCCCGGCTCGATCAGCACGTTGAACGGATAGGCCGGATCGAGCGAAACGAAGCGCATCGAGGGGCCATGAACCTCGATCTGCAGGGCCGCTCTCGCCGGCGCGATACAGGCCTGCGCCACGATGGCCGGGCAGCCCCTCGGCGTCACGACCACCCCCGTCGGTGCCCCGCCAAGCAGGTAGGCCCGCACCATGGCTGCATTGAGCCCGGCATAGGGATGGCTCTCGACGAACCGCCTGCTGCGCTGGAGGTAGTCGGGATGGCGCTCCACCACGCGCGGCAGGTTGCGCCGGATCAGGGCCTGCCGATCGGATCCGAAGGAGCGCGAGCCGGCATGGGCAACATAGATCCCGGGGGCGCAGGCATTCTGGAACCCTGCCGCAGCTGCGCGCAGGCAGAAATCGACATCCTCGAAATAACCGCGCTCGAACTCTCCCGAAAGGCCGCCGATCGCGTCAAGTACCGGCGCGCGCACATAGAGGCAGAAACCGACTCCGTTGACGAGCGGAATGAGCCTGTCACCGAATGCTGCGGCAGCGGCAGCATCGAGGCGGGCAAGCAGGGCATTGTCTGGCTCGGGATTGACCCGGAAATGCTCGGGCACCGAGCAATCCTCGCCGTTATTCGAGAGCGGGGTCAGCGTTCCGAGCCCGGCCCGGCTCCGCGCCAGCCGTTCCAGCCGGGCAAGGGCGCCCGGGGGCAGCGTCGCATCCGAATTGAGGACAAGGACATCCTCGTCCCGCAGGCGCAGCGTCAGACCCCGGTTGATGGATCCTGAAAAGCCAAGATTGAACGCGTTGCGCAGGAGCGTCAGCCGCCCGCTGGATGCGCGCTCGCGCAGCTTCTCCGACAGGGGCGCATCAGGGCTGGCATCATCCACGACAACAAGACGCATCCCCGGTTCGAGAGCGGCCTCGACGCTGTCGAGACAGCGCTCGAGGGAAGGCCAGTCCCGGTAGGCGGGGACGAGCACCATCAGCCGGCCGGGACCGCCCGGTGAGGGGGAAAGACGCGGCGCACGGTCCGGCAGCAGCGCTTGCGGCACCGCCAGGACCCGATGTGACAGGCTGTCCAGCCGGACGAATTCCGCCTCGGGCGGCACGGGAAGCGTGAAGTTTGCGTGATGGTCGAAAGGGAGGCTGGACCGATGGCCGGCGGACATCACATCCAGCACCCGATCGCCCACGCCTTCGATCATTGCCTTGACCCGCAAGGCAGGGCCACCGCGCCACCAGGCGCGCACCTCGATCACGGCGTCTTTCCGGCCGGCGACGATCAACGCATCGAGCCCTTCCGTCAGCAGCATGGAGAACATGACGGAATCCGGTTCGGAACCGGCGGCAAGGCGAAGGACGATTGCCTCACGGCGATCGGCTGGCCGAAGGAAGGCCATGACGCCCCGCGCCAGGGATTCGATTTCCGGGGCCACGCGGAACCCGGCCAGGAGATCCCGGCGCGCGCCAGCGGCGTCACCCAGCCCTTGAAGCGCTGCTGCGCGGAACAGGTAAGCGATCCCGGCGCCACCATCATCCAGCGCCAGCAGGCGATCCGCCAACCGGAACAAGGCCGCGTGCTCGCCGGAGGCCTGGGCCCGCTCGATCTCGGCCTTCAGCTTCTCCGCAAAGGCTTGGAACTGTGCCGGCCCGATCATCCGATGAAATTCAGTCCGCTCTCGGCCAGGTCGAACAGGCGATGCTTCACATCGGCCCCGGGGCCCATCGCGACTGCCCATAGATCGAAGCCGGCTTCGCGGCGCGTGCGCACTTCGGTAAAGCCGGCCGCCATCAGGAGCTGCGCAAGACGTGTATCCGTGAACGCCGTGTGGTGAGCCATGAACCGGTTGCCCCGCGCGATCGATGCGCGGTGCCCGAAGATCATGTCGAGCGGCGTGATGGGGCCGGCCGGCGAACGATAGGCTTCCTTCTCGAGACCGATCGCCATGGCCGCCTCGAGGACAGCCGCGAAATCCGGGCAGCGGATCAGCACGAAGCCATCCGGCTTCAGGACGCGACGGAACTCGGCAAACGCTTTCGGCACCTCGTGGTCGAAAAGATGCTCGACATTATGCGAGGACCAGATTGCCGATACGCTCGCATCGGCGACATGCCCGGCCATATCGGTAATCGAGCAAAGGATGTCCGGATCGACAGCCGGATCAAGATCAAGGCGGATCTCCCGCCAGCGGGCGGGGTGGCGGAAAGCCGGATGCAGATGGCGCAGACCCCGCGGGCCACAGCCGACATGGAGTACGGAAGCCGGCCCCGGCGAAGCATCGGTCATAGCATGGGGTGTAGAGCCGCCCATTGCGTTCACTGCATTCTCCCATGTGGAGCGAAGCATACCTGCCTGTCTATTGGCGACATCGCTCCGTGTTGGCAAGGCCTCTGCCGTGTTTGGTTCAAGCGCCATGGAACATATCTTGCTGCATTGCAGAAAACACTTTGGAATGTCGTGCGTACCGCCTATACAAACAGAACGTTGTCCATGGTTGTGCTCGCTTGGGCGACGCGCAACCGATGGCAAGGTGTCGTTCGGCCGGAGCCAATGTTCAACACCGGCAAAGACCGGCGCCATGCCGGTTTTCGTGAGCAACAGGGGCTGCTTCGGACGCCGGGTGATTCATGAGTTTTTTCCAGGGCCGCAACACGAAGGTACTTCTTGACGAGTGCCGGGAGTTTATCCCGGGGCTCAGATCCCTGTTCCTGTTCTCGCTCCTGATCACGTTCCTCTCGCTGACCCCGGCCCTGCTGACGCTCCAATTCTATGATCGCGTCATGACAAGCCGGAACACGACCACGCTTTTCGTGCTGTGCGTGATCGGCGTGTTCCTGCTGGTGATCTGGACCGTGCTCGAGGAAGTCAGGATGACCGTCCTTCGCCGCATGGCGTTCCGGCTTGACGAGAAGATCAGCTCGCGGGTCTTCGATACGCTCAACCGGTTTCCGGAACTCGTTCCACCGCAACAATCCAACCTGCTGATCCAGGATCTCGGCAATCTCCGCGAATTCATCGGCGGAATGATGCTGATCCATGTCCTCGACACCTTGTGCGTCCCGATCCTGATCGTCGCGGCAACGCTCCTTCATCCGTTGCTGGGGCTGCTTGCCGTCGTGCTGACAATTGTTTCCGTCGCGTTGAGCCTGCTTGCCCAGCGGGCGGCGCGCGAGGATGCGATCCAGCAGGCGGCCGCCAACAACAATGCCGCCGAATTCGGCCGCACCGTCCTGAGCAATGGCGAGGCCCTGCGGGTCATGGGCATGTTGCCGCGGCTGGTTTCGCGGTGGCGCAACCATCAGGTGGATGCCATCGGCTGGAACCATCTGGCCACCGACCGCGCCCGGACCTTCACCTTCCCCCTCCGGCTCCTCCGCCACTCGACCCTGGTGATCATCAAGGTCGTGGCTGTGATCCTGTTCCTGTACGACCAGATCGGTGTCGGGGCAGTCTTCGCCTCGGTCCTGATCATCATCCGCGTCATCGGTCCGGTCGATTCGCTTGCCAATGGCTGGCGCAGCATGTGGAGCGCCAGCCTTTCGGTCGAACGGATCGGGATCGTCCTGACAAAGGCGATGCAGCAGCCGACGCCGATCCCGCTCCAGCGCCCGGATGGCGCGCTGGTGGTTTCCCGGATCGCCGTTGCTCCGCGGGGGCAGGATGCCGTCACGGTACAGGATGTCTCGTTCACGGCCCTGCCGGGCACTGTCATCGGCGTGGTTGGCCCGTCCGGGGCCGGTAAATCGACGCTGGCGAGGGCGCTTGTCGGGGCCTGGCCGCTGGTTCGCGGATCGATCCAGCTTGACGGCAATGAACTGTCGCACTGGAACCAGGACGAACTGGGCCGCCATATCGGTTATGTGCCGCAGGAAATCGACATGCTTCCGGGCACTCTTGCGGAAAACATCGCGCGGTTCGAGCCGCTGGATCACGACAACAGCCTGCGCCTGATCGAAGCCGTGAAGCTGGCGGGCATCCAGGATATCGTGAGCAAGCTGCCGGATGGCCTCTCCACCGTGATGGGCCCGGAAGGGCGTGTGCTCTCGAGTGGCCAGCGCCAGCGGGTTGCACTCGCCCGGGCGGCTTACGGCGATCCGCGCCTCGTTGTACTCGACGAGCCGAATTCCAACATCGACTCGACCGGCGAGCAATGCCTTGCCGCAGCGATCTCGCGGTTGCGGGATGCAGGCGCCATAGTCGTGCTCGTGACCCATCGCATGAACATGCTGACCTATTGCGACCAGGTTCTGGTGATGAATGCCGGTACCGTCCATACCTATGGTCCGCGCGAGCAGATCCTGGACCGGATCACCACATACCGGCCACAACAGCAGATTACAGACAACCGTCCGCCGGGTGATGCCCGGAACCGCGCCTGAGGGAATTTGCCATGGCCAGCCCCCCTGCTTCGCTGCCCAGCCCGCCCCGCCCTTCCGACAATTGGGGCGCGGCGACGCGCATCGGCTACCTGGTTTCATTCGGCCTGTTCGGCGGTTTTCTGCTCTGGACAATCCTCGCCAGTGTAGACGGCGCAGCCGTTGCCCATGGCGTCGTCTCGGCTGAAGGAAACCGGAAGACGGTCCAGCATCTCGAAGGCGGCATCGTCCAGGAAATCCTGGTGCGTGACGGACAATCGGTGAAGGAAAACGAATTGCTGCTGCGGATCGACCCGACACGGTTCGATTCGCAGAACGAGATCTTCCGCAACCAACTGGCGATCAGCCTGGCGCAGGAAGCGCGACTGCTCGCCGAGTTCAACCATGCCGACGAAATCCGCTGGCCGCAGGAAGTGCTGGCCCGCGCGAATGACCCTGCCGTGGCGCCGGTCATCGCGGACCAGAAGCGCCTTTTCGAGAGCCGGCGCAACGCGGTTGTCCGCAATGTCGGCATCGGCGATGCGCAGATCGAGCAGACCCGCAAGGAGATCGAGCAGGCGCGCAACGACATGAATACGGCGCGGGCGACGCTTGAACAGGTCAATTCGGAATATGAGGGCCTTGTTCCCCTGTTCCGCCAGAAGCTTGTGCCGGTCACGCGGATGGCACCGCTCGAACGGGAACGACTGCGCCTGCAGGGCATCGTTTCCGGTGGCGAAATCAACATCACCAAGCTGCAGGACCGGATCGGCGAGCTTGAATTGCGACGTCAGCAGATCCTGCAGGACTACAAGCAGGAGGCCTCGACCCTGCTCGTCGAGGTCCGGAAGCAGATCAATGACCAGCGCCAGCAGATGGTCGTGACCTCGGACCAGCAGAAGCGGGCCGAGATCCGCGCTCCGATCAGCGGCACCGTCCAACAGATGCGGATCTTCACCGTGGGTGGCGTCATCCGGCCGGGTGATCCGATTCTCGATATCGCCCCGGAAAACGATGACCTCGTCATCCGTGCGAAGGTATCGCCCAATGATATCGACCGCATCGCGCAGGGCGCGCGGGCGGAGATCAAGTTCTCCAGCCTTCGATACTTCGGCCGGTCGACGATCTATGCCAAGGTCCGTTCGCTCTCCCGGGATCGCCAGATCGACGAGATCAGCAAGGAACCGTATTTCGCGGCCGAACTCGTCGTTGACAACGCGACCCTGCCCGAAGAAATCCGGACCCGCCTCGTTGCCGGGATCAACGCCGAGGTTTTCATCATCACGGGAGAGCGCAGTGTAGCCAGCTACCTGCTGCAGCCCATCACGGACCGCTACGACCGATCGATGCGCGAACGCTGATCCCGGCACGGTAACCGCGCCCGGGAACGGGGCGGTTCAGGGTTGCGCGGCCGGAGCGAGCAGCGCGCCGAGCTGCCGGTCGATCGCCACACCCGAGAGGTGCTCCCGGGCGAAAGCCAGCCCCGCCTCGCTGGCTTCCACCCAGGCGGATTCATTGACGTAGAGCCGGATCACCCGCTGGACGAGACCGTCATCATCGGGGGCCACCAGCAGTTCCACGAGGCGGGCGGGCAGGCCGATGCCCTCGGCGCCGATGGGCGTGGTGATGCAGGGCAGGCCCTGCGAGAGGGCGAGCAGGAACTTGCCCTTGACGCCGGCGCCGAAACGCAAAGGCGCGACCATCAGCCGGCGTTGCGCGAGATAGGCTGGTGCATCGGCCACAAAACCGCGCAAGGCAACGCCCGCTCCGAGATCACCAAAGCCCGCCGCCTCGATATGAGAGCCGGCGACATCGAAGACAGCGCCCTCGATCTTTTCCCGGATGCGGGGCCAGAGATTGCTGCAGAAGGCGGTGACGGCATCGACATTCGGGGCATGACGATAGGAACCGATGAAGGTGACACCACTCCGCCCGCCGAACGGCGCAACCTCACGGGCCTGCGGGTGGTTCCACAGCACCTGCCCGACCCGGGCTTTCGTGAGGCGGCCCCGGATGAGGGTTTCCTCGTCTGCCGAATGTGTGATGACGATATCCGCTGCCTCCATCGTGGCGGTTTCCTGCGTTTCCAGCAGCTGACTTTCCTGGAGGAGGCGCTCGTTCTGCTCGATCCCGGCCTGACGGCGCAGACGGAGATGATGCAGATCGGCGACATTGTAGATCAGACGGGCGCGGGGCTGGCTGCTGCGGCAGGCGTCGATATAGTCCCGTGCCGTGGCGAACCGGTGCAAGTAGACCACATCGAACTGGTCCTCGCGCGACTTCAGGTATCCGGTCACGTTTTCCTGCCCGAGGACCGGGATGATGCCGCGCAGCGTGAGGCGTTCCGCATCCCGTGCCGTGCCGCCCCCGGGCGATGTCGACAGGAACTCGACGTCGTATCCGAGGCGGATCAGGCTTTCGGCATGCGAGATGATTGCCACGGAAGCGGCGTCGCGTTCCGCATCGGGCCAGAGCTCGTCGATCACCAGAGCCCGGCGCGGCGGAGCGGGGGCGGGTATTGCACCGGCTTTTCCGGCACGCGGAAGGCAATGCCCCCAGCGATAGATGAATTGTGCGCGCTCGATGCCCGGAACCGTGGCGGGGCCGGCATCATCGACCACGATGGAAGCGCCTCCCTGGACAAGAATCTCCTTTCCTGTCTCACGCAAGGCCAGGCAGAGATGCGTCATGCCCAGCGATCCGAAGGCTTCGGCAGCCTCGAACCCGCCGACGGGCTCCAGAAGCGCGCGCCGGAGCGCGAAACCGTGCACCGATACGTCATCCGAGGCGCGCAGGATGCGGAAACGCATCGCCTCCGCACTGTCATACCGGCCGATCGAAACCCGGTTCCCGAAGGCTTCAAGCCGCGATCCCGCCTCGATGACGCGCCCCTCGCGCGAGAGCAGGCGGGCGCCGATGATGGCGTTGTCCCCACGCTGCCGGAGTGTCTCGCGCAGGACGGCAATCGCGGTCGGGGATACCGAGGCGGCGCCGGAGAGGCACACGATGTCCTCACCTCTTGCCTGCGCCAGCCCGAGCGCAAAGGCCCGGAACACATTGATCCGGCCCGGCGTCTTGACGAAGCGGATCCCCCCGCCCTGCACGAGGAACGGCAGGACGACAAGATCGCTGCCGGCATTGCCGTCGACCACCACGATCTCGAAATCCCGCATCCGCTCGCCCTCGACGAGCGATCGCAGCAGGGCATGCATTTCCGCCAGGCCCGGCCCGGCGACAACAATGATCGACAGGGAAGGCCGCGCGAAACCGGGCACATGAAAGGGCTTGAGAAGATCCTGCGCCCGTTCGAGAACATATTTCAGGCGCGCCGGCAGGTTGGCATCGCTGACCATGCCGGCCGGCGTGATGCTGTTCTCCTCCAGCAGGCGGTTCTCCGCCTCGAGGATCCGCGACAACGCATTCACGGTCATCGCGTAGAGAGGCGCCAGCTGGCCCGGTTCCACCGCCGCCCGCGACAGAGCCTCAACCCGGCTCTCGAACCATTGCGCGACACTGGCCAGCGATCCCCCATGGGGTGGATGGATCGTCTGCGGTGAGTTTTTCAGATTCTGGCCCGTGCCCGCCACGCGGACCGAGAGCCGGTGAACCGCCAGCGGAAAGAGATCGGGCGGAAACGGTACGGAGAAGCCATAATGCCCGTCGCCGACAGAGGCCTTCACCAGGTCCGGCCGGAGATTGGCTGCCCGTGTCCGCGCAATGCAGTTCTCGCCGTCAAAGATCTCGAGCTCGACCCGCTCCTCCGGCGCCTTGGGGTTCCAGGCCCAGCCCTCGACCTTGGTGTGATCCAGCTTGTCAACGTGTCCGGAGATCATCATCGAATCCTGCGGGCTGACGGAGAGCCAAGGTCTTGCCACTTCTGGTTTCAGTCAATTGTGGGTAGCGTCGTTCATCCCCGTATTCAAGACGAAGTCGCCTGCTTCACAGCGCAACACCCTGTGCCAACATCGCGTTTGCCTGATTGTGTTGCCATCCATGCGCGAACTGTCGATCCGCGCCTGAATGACTTTCGGAAGGACGCGGTTCGGCATAGCCAAGCCAGCTCCTCGTATCGGACGGCATGGATCTGAACCCGGCTCATGAAGGTCCGCAATCGTCCCTTTCAGGCCACGGCGGGAGCTGCAGCCCGATCGCCATCAAACAGTTACAGCGGATTGATACCGTTGGGTGCTTGCGGCTTATGCTGCGATGCACTACGATTTTTCAACGTTCGTAAAATCAGGATATACTGAATGAGAATCGCGCTCCTGTGGCAAACTCGAGATTTCGGCCTGTACTCGAATTCCGATTTCGATGCGCTTTACAAAGGTGTTGGACATAATAACGGCAATCTTGCCTTTGTTCATGCCATTGCCAACCAGCTCGAGGGCGAAATCACATATTTTCCGTGGCATGCGCGGCCGGAAATTATCGCGACAAATGCCGATATCGTTGTCATTCCCTGTGCCAACCAGATCGGTGGCCATACCGATCTTGGATCCGCTGCCGAGCGACTGACGAAGGTCGGCAAGCCCATCGTGGCCATCGGTCTCGGCGTCCAGAACGAAGACCAGAAATCCGATGTCGTGGTCAAGGAAGGAACACTGAACTGGGCAAAGACCCTCGCTGCCCACGCCGCCGGCTCCTCGCCCAACATCGCCACACGCGGCCAGTATTCGACAGACCAGCTGACCCGTCTCGGCGTCGAGAATACCTTGCCCTTCGGCTGCCCCTCTTTCCTGACGAACCAACGGCCGGCTCTTGGCGAACGGATCTACAAGAACTGGACGAGCAAGCCGTTGCCGCGGTCTATTTCTGTCGCGGGCGGGCATCAGGCCTGGGGCTATACCCGGCATATCGAGCATGCGCTGATCAGCCTGATGATGGATCCAGCCGCACCGGGCCAATATGTCGTCCAGTCGATGTCGGACATGGTCAAGATCTCGCGCTGCGAGTTCGATACGATCGAGCCCGATGCACTCAAGAAGATCCATGACCATACCGTTCCGCATTACACGCGGGACGAATTTTTCGCCTGGTGCCGGAACTATGCCCGATCCTTCTACGATGTGCCGGCCTGGATGGATACGTTGCGGAACCATGACCTGTCCGTCGGGTGCCGCTATCACGGTGTGGCCCTGGCGCTTCAGGCGGAACGTATGGGCCTGACGATCACGATTGATTCCCGCACGGAAGAATTGTGCCAGAACACGGCTGTTCCGTTCCTGCGGGCGCGGGAACTGACCTCGACCATCACGCGGAAGTCACTGAAGGATGCGATCCGTTTTGATCCGGTGGCCTATGACAAGAAGCGAGCGGAATCCGCGAAACGTTATGCAGCCTTCCTCGAAGGCAACGGCCTGCGGCCCAAGCGGTTCATTTACGAGATCGCCGAGTCGCATTGAGGTGTCCGGACTTGCCCGGGCGAACCGGACAAGGGTAACAGGGGCTGTCCTCGGATTGCTGGGGCTGGCCCTGCAGGCGAATTCGGCCATCGGACAGGCCGCTCTGCCTGTGAAGCCGGTGCAATCGGGCCCCTCCTTCGTGGTCATGGACCAGGCGCGGGACCAATGCGACAGACGCGATGGCCCCGATACGCCGGCCGTCGCGTTCCGTAATGCCAAAGGCGATATTGTCCTTTTCGCGTCGTCCTACCGGAATGTGCCACTGGCCGGCCCGTCTCTCGCGCGGATGCGGAAAGTCTGCGGCGCCGGCTTTGCCGCTGCAGGAAATCCCGAACCCGACCTGCTGGATGACCGCACCTGGATTGACGGCGTCTATACGGAGGACGGCGTCAACATCACGGCGCTGGGCAGCGCGAGTTACATACCCCATCGCCATGGGCGGACCTGTGCCGCTGGCCCCGCGAGAACGGATTGCTGGCTCAACGGCATCGTTGGCCTGAAATCCTCCGATGGCGGCATGAGCTTCCGCTATATCTCGCCACCGCCCAACCATCTGGTCCTTCCCCCTGATGACCGGTTTTCCGATCAGGTGCGGGTGCCGCGCGGCTATGTCTGGACAACCAACCTTGTCCTCCGGGATGGCTGGCTGAACACTCTGGTCCGCGTGAGGACGCATAACGGTGTCAGCAAGACCTGCCTCATGCGGGTCTCGCCGAAATCAGCCTATAGCTGGGAATACTGGAACGGGCGCGCGTTCGCGGACATCCGCGATGGTGGCAAGAACAGATGCGCGCCGATCGGCGGACGTGGCAATTTTCCGGCAAGAGGCTTGAGTTTCCTGCCGGAAAAGAACCTCTGGATAGCCGTTTATGACAGCCGGACGGCCAAGGATCCGCCCGGTCGCGGAGTTTTCTATCGCGTATCCCGCGATCTGGTGGAATGGTCAGAGCCATCCATGATGCTCTGGATTCCACTGGCCAAGTCCAGGACGATCAAGAACCAGTCTTTCCTGATGGGCTATCCATCGATTATCGACGAGACTTCAAAAGACAGGAATTTCGGTCAAATCGGACAGAATTTCCACGTCCTGCACATGGAGGCTTATACTGACGAAACCGGTGCCACCTTCCGGAAACTGATGGCAACACCATTCAGATTGGCACCGTGATCAGGAGCGGAACCGGTTACATCCGGTTCGCGAAGCCGTTCGAATCAAGGAAGTCCTTCATCCGCTGGTAGTTGGCGGGGAAAGCGGCCTCGAAGGCAGCAAACCGGTCCGGCGAGAAGATTTCCGACAGGGGCATCTTGAGGGCCTGCTCGACCGGAAGGCAGGGAACGCCGAGCGACTCCGCCAGCTCCTTCGACCGGGTATCGTATTCGAGAAGCACGCCGGGAATCCCCTGCGCCATGGACGGCAGGATCCCGTGCACCCGGTAGCCGATCGTTGCGTCCATTTCCGTCATGAACGCATCGAGATGCTCGACGACATCCGAGAAGAACAGGCGCGTCTGGTACAGATGCTCCATCAGCCCGCCATCCGGCGCAAACCATTGCTCGGCGATCAGCCGGGCCCGGACTTCGGCGAGACGCTTCGGATCCCGGTAGTAATAGACCTTCTCCTCCGTCTCGCCATGCGCGGTCAGGAACAGATTGACCTCCTGCGAAAGGCGCTCGATCATCTCGCGCTGCTGCCGGAGGAACAGGTGGGGATCGTTTGTATAGCCGGCGCCGGTCTCGCGCCGGATGCTGAACGATACCTTCGCCTCCTGGCTGAGTTGCACCGGTTTCAGCTTCAGTTCGGCCTTGCGGTGCCGGAACAGCGTGGGGCAGCCGACAACTTCGGCATTTTTGATGCCGTTATCGTTGAGAACTTCTGCCGTGAACGTGCCACGCACGCCAATCGACTTTGTTCTTTCCGAAATGATCTTCCAGATCCGCTTGCCTTCAGGCGGCAACTCCATCCGCATCCGGCTGGCGGCCTGAGCTCCGACACCCAGACACATGACCGGCAATTCGATCGCCTCGAGCCAGGGGAGGAAGCATTCCCAATCCATATGGGGATGGATATAATTCGACCCGCGCAGGACAATGAAGTCATGTTGACCTCTGACCTTCTCGATATCGGCGGCCGAAAACTTCTGGATATTCAGATCATAATTCTGATTGCTGTTGAAAGCGAGAAGCTTGAGCGTGCTGTCCCAGACAGCACAATCCCCAGTATTGAAATATGAATCGATCAACTGGCGGAACGGCCAGTCATACCAACTCACTTCATCGTAACGGACGCGACGACCAGCGTTTTTGACAAAGATTGGTCTCGTTTTCATTCTCAGCCAGTCCTGTGCCAGCAGCTGTTTTACACAAACGGGGTCGGCAAGTTTGATTCGAGCCGCGATCCTGACCCTGATATATCGCTTTTTCAGGCGGTCTCAATGGCTGGTTGCCCATGCCCCGGACATCGGCAACGCTGAATTGAATTTCCGCGCCGGACACACCTGAGCAGAACGACCGCCGTGATCTCCCCCAACCCGGCCCCTAGCCCCAGATGATCGATCCTCCCGGCGGCTCGGCATCGGCGGATGCGGCGTGCCAGAGCTGGATCGGCTGATCCCCCTGTGCAAGACGCGGCAGGCGAAGGGCGCATTCCGCATTGAGAAAGAGCATGGTGGCCCCGCCGAAGCTGTATTCCACCGCCCCCTCTGCCGCCTGTTCCTTCTGGGCCGGATCGGCCAGACGATGCGACCATTCGGCCACGTTGAGCCGATAGGTCGAGGCACTCCAGAGCGCGACCAGTGGCGGGCGCACGCCGTCGAGCCGGGGAACATCCCTTATCCGTTCCTGCAGGATGTCGAGCGAGTCGATGTCCTGCCGAAGGATCGGCGCACTGCGCAGGGCATTCAGTCCGAGGATCGCGGCTGCGGCGGCGTGGGCAGCCTCCTCCGGGGCGTCTCCGCTTTCCGGAACCAGCATTTCCCGGCACCCGAACCGGGCAAGGTCCGAGAGCAGCCGATAGGCGCTTTCCTCCAGCCAGCCCCGGCCAAACATGAAGCGCCATTGCACGCGCTCCGACTCATAGTCGATGATGGCGCCGGTCTCGTCGCGGCCACGCATTTCCCCACCGGTCTGGGGAAGGATGAAGTCGCAGGCCTCGAAGGTCACGACAAGCCGGGAGAGGGGCAAGGGCTGTTCGAGATAGATGTCGAAGCCGAACCCGAGAATGCCATCGCCAAGACCCGCCTCGGCCAGATCGCGCCGGAACACATCGACAAGGCCCCCGCCGACACAGGTCTTGCCGATGAACGCGAAGACGCGGCGTCCCTTGACCGGGAAATCGGGCGAATGGACCCAGCCCTCGACGCGCGACGCGCTCACATGGTCGATATGCCCCCGCAGCATGTGCGCCTACCCTGCCCGCGCCGTGCGGTGGTTGCCGCCCGTCACGCGCCGACCTCTTCGGCAGGCGAAAGCGCCGCCGTCCCGGGGTTGAGCCGCTGCTCGAAGAAATCGATGTAGCGCAAAGCCATGTCGCGCGCAGTCAGCACCTTGGGCATGCGGCTGCGCAGCCCGTCCCAGCGCTTCTGGTCGCAGGCCATGTCGATGATGCGGACGAGATCGGCCGCATCACCCAGCGCGAAGTTCAGGCCTGAGACGCCATGCGGCACCTTTTCGGCCATCCCGCCGACATCCGAGCAGATCACCGGGCTGCCGGCCGCATAGGCTTCCTGGATGACAACCGGGGAGTTTTCCCACCAGCGGCTTGGCACCATCACGTAGTCGCATTGCTCCATCAGCCGGTGCACCGAGGCGTTGTTGTAGGGGCCGGAATAGGAAAGGAAGGGATGCCGGGCCACCGCCTTCTCGAACCGGGCCACGAATTCCGGCGACTGGCCGATGATGTTGCCATGGATCTTGAAGCGCACGCGACGCGCCAGTTGCGGGATCGCGGCGATCCGCTCCACGGCATCGAGGAGCACATCCACACCCTTGAACGGGTTGATCTGCCCGAAGAACCCGAAGGTCCAGCTGTCACCGCTCCGGATCGCGCGAGTGCTGCCATGCAGGTTGACCAGGCCGTTTTCGATCACACTCATGCGTTCGGCGCTGAGACCCCAATCGACGAACCGGCGCGCAAGAAAATGGCTCGGCGAGATGAAGCCGTCGAAATCGCCGAGGCTGGCGAGGATGGTTTCCTTGCGGAGCTGGAACTGGGTGTAGAGCTTTTCCGGATAGCAGGCCAGGCAACTGTTATGCGTGGCCTTCTCGCAGAGGATCTGGGCCGGCCGGGTCACCATCTGCCCATGGTGCTGACACATGGCGAGGAATTCATGCAGCGTGAAGAAGCAGTTCCATTGCGCCCGCTGCCTGACGGCGCGCAGGGCATTCAGCCCGAAATGGATGAAGTGGTGGAAATTCACCACCGTCACGCCTTCGTCTTCCAGGATCTTCAGCAATTGCCGCGAGGCATCCGCCGGCGCGAGATGGTAGAAATGGTCATATTCCTCACCCCGATAGAACACGGCGTGCTCGCGGGCTGAATCGAGGACCAGCTTGCCGCGATTGGCGTGGTCGCAGGCCGCAATGAAGATCGCATCGACGCCGAGGCCGCGCAGGCCGCGATAGAGCGTGTAGGCAGCGATCTCCGCTCCGCCTTTCGAGATGGAGGGATGGCTGTGCGAAACGATCGCGATCTTCTCGCCCGGGACGAGATTCTCGACGATCTCGGCATCTTCACTCATCGGATCACTCCCCGCCCTGCCGATGCAATGCGGCATCCACCAGTTCGATCAGCCGCGGCGAGCGGCGGATCTCGATGCGGCGGGCGGCATTCTCGACCACCGATACTCCCGGAACCGCCCGGCAAAAGCGTGCATCCAGGGTTGCTCCGGGCACATAGGCCTCGGCGGTCTGGAGCCATCGCGAGAAATCGGACAGATCCCATGCAAAGCACGAGGCCCCGCGGGCCCCGGTGACGCGATCGGGCTCGCCATGCTGGTCGACAACCTCCAGCAGAAGCGGCGCGCGGACTTCCAGCTTGAGATAGGCGAGCGCCGCAACCCAGCCCCGGCTGGTCAGCAGGAGCCCCTGATCGACATAGACGAAGGTTTCGACGCCGATCTGGCCGAGAATGGCGGGCAGCAGCGTCAGGGCTGCACGCTCGTCATCCATGAGGTAGAGCGACGCCTTGACGCCGCGGTCACGCGCCAGTTCATTGACGAGGCGCAGGCTTTCCGACCGGGTCTCGCGTCGGGCGGCGATGAAGACGATCGATTCCGGCGCCTCGGTCTCGAACAGGTGGCGCGACAGGGTTTCGAACAGGGCCCGCATGTTCGAGGCGCTCTGGGGCAGCACAACGACCAAAGCGGCCCGGGCCGGCTGCATCACCACCGGCGAGGGCGGCTGCAACTCGCCCAGCCAGTCACGATGGACGGCCCGCGCGAAGGCGGGGAAGAACCCTTCATGCTCGAGCGCCGGCCATTGATGCAGCAGGGGCGCGGAATCCTCATCGGCGTTGAAACGGCGCATGACCCGGCCATCCACCGGATGCACGGAGCTGGTGCCTTCGGTGTAGATGACCTTCAGCAGCGCCGTTCCGATATCGGCGGTCGTCAGGGGCCCGTGCAGGACAGCACCGAAACCGGCACGCGCGACATAGAGGCCGCCATCGGGGAAGACGGAGGCGAGGTCCGGGCGCTCGCGGAAATAGGTGGTCTGCGCCTCCGAGCGGAGGATGCAATCACCGATCTTCAGCGCGAAGCCACGGGGCCGCCGCGTCGGGCAGATGGCCCACCCCTCGACGAAGGCGCCGAAGCCCGGAAGGAGGACGACCTTGTCGAGCGCGGCCTCGGCGGCGATCCCGACGGCGCGGGCATTGTTCGGCAGCCAGTTTCCATCCGAGGCGAGCAGGCCGCGCAGGGCAGCCATGGCCCCACCGGAGACCACATTGCGCACCGATTCAAGCTGGCCGAGAAGCTCTTCCGCCGACAGCGCCCGAACACCCGGCGCGGCGCTGAGGTGAAGATTGGTGCGCTCGTCGACATAGAGATGGAAGTCACCGGATCCGGCGACGGGCTTCCAGTGGGTGAGGACGAACCCGATCACGCCGACATGGTCGGAGGGCAGATCGGCACGCTCGTAATGCAGCATCGCCGTGGCGCCGGGGAACCGTCGCTTGTCGACAACGACGAGCGGAAATTCCGCACCAAGATCGCGCCGCATCCAGCCGACAACCCAGAGGGCGCCGGCGCCGGACGAATGGAATGCCTCGATCCGGCCGACCTTGAGGTCTGCCAGCGGAAAGAGTGGCCGCTCCGCCATCGCGTTGGCCCGCTCGGACAGGGCTTCGAGCCGGTCGAGAAGTCCGGCTGCTTCCGCACTCGCGACATCCTCGCGGCTCAGGCGCGCGAGGCGCTGGTCAACCCAGAGCCGCTTGCAGGCGCCAACCGTCGGGAACAGCCCGGACAGGTCGAACACCGCCGATCGGCCAGCGATGCGCAACACCATCGGCGCGAAATTGTCCTCCAGCGTCCGGATCGTGTCGAAGGCTTCCGGGCCGATGAGGAAGCCCGGCGCGCAGGGCGCCTTGAGAATATCGGCAATATCCTCGCGCCGCCGCTCGACCGGAACCCGGGCGATCAGACGATCCCCCGCGAGGAGTTCGACCTCCAGAGCCGAATCCGGGGCCGCGCAATCGAGTACCCAGCCTTCGATGCCGGCCTGCGGCGTGACCGAGTCAATGTGTCCGAAGAGGCCCGTCGAGGGACGATCGAAGATATCGCCCGTCAGCACAGTCCCGATATCCGGCGCGAAGGAAGAAGACGGCAGGTCCGCAGTCTTGCGCATCGCCTTTTTCATGGCCAATCAGTCCCTGCCGGATCACGCTCTGGTGCTGCCTGCCTTCGGAAGGCAAGTCCCTGATGCGATGTCGCATATCGCCCGGTGCTATACAATTGCCCAGAACGGAAAGATTTGCATCGAGGCCATGCCCGAAGGCAAACCGGCATCGTGGCAGCACGATGCCGGGCGAGGAGATAGGTGGAGGCCATCGCCATGGACCCGGTTCAAGGCATCCTGTCCGGGACCGGCAGGTAGGCCACCACGCCGAGCGAAGCGAAATCGACCTTTGCGGCATCGCCTTCGCCCCGCATGTCGGCAGCGATATCAACGCGGGCATCGACGATGACGAGGGTCTGCTGCTGCAGCGTATACCGGTCATCTGCTATCGAGGCCGGGCCGGTCGAGACATGCGAGGTCTCACGGATCCGGAGCGGACAGGGCTGCCGGGCCTGAAGCGCGAAAACCGGCCAAGGCGAGTTCAGTGCGGTGTTCTGGAGCTCGACCAACATTCCCGGTCGTTCGACAGGACGCGCCGCAACCTTCACGTCACGGCGGGCAAAGAGCGAGAACAACCCTTCGAGGTCGTTCGCCGGATCAGCAAGCTGCGCCTTGCCGTTACCCTTGCGGACATGCAGCGTCCGCTCGAAGACACCCTGCTGGGCAAGGGTACGGAGGAAATCATATTCTGGCTGGAGCAGGCTCCCGTGGGCCAGTTCCCATTTCAGCGAAGCCAGTCGCTCGGCAATGTCCTCGGGCGTCGCCTTCCGCCGCGGTGCCACAGGCCCGGGAGACCGGAACAAAGCAGGCTGGGCCAGAACGAGATCGCCCTCCTCAAGCTTCACGACGATCGCTTCCTGACCGCCCTTGACCCGCGTGATCGGGAATTCGAACCCGTAATGCCCGTCCCCCAGACCAGCGCTCATCAGATCCTTCCGGAACGTCGAAACCTTGCCGGCCCCGATGCATTGCGAACCCTGGAAGGCAAGCACGACACGCCCCTTCAGCTCGATTTCCGATGAATAAAGCCAGCCGGCCACGGCCTCGTCCGCAACGACTTCCAATGCACCCTTGATCATACTCTAAATTTCCTCGCTGTGTTCGGCGCTGTGCATCGGCCGAAAACATTCCTGACTGCTGAACAAATGAGCCCTGAGCTTCATTTTGTGCGACGCACCATCTTTCGTCTAGCCTCACTTTGCGACTTTTGCATCACAAGTGCAGTCAACCGAAAGCAGCATTTCTGGCCAAGCAAACAAGATGCCAGTCGGAGGAGTGGCCAACATTCGGGCTCGCCGGGAAGAGAGATCGGGAATCCGGCCCTTGGGTCGGACCGTTATCGACTATACTGACGAGCGGTCCTCACCCTTCTCGCCCCGTGGCATCGGCATGATCGCTCCGGCCATGGCCACGGAGGCGAAGGTCACGACACTCCCCATCCCAAGCAGGGCCCCCTGCATGATTTGCTTGAAACCTCGACCGCCCAGGCCTTCGAGGATGAGCTCCTCAAGATCCGGTTCGACGCCAGCCGGGCCTGCTGGCTTGCAACAGCGAACGATCTTGCCGCCCTGCCCGCTTCCCTCCTCGACCGCTTCCTGATCATCGAGGTTCCCCCGCCGAGCGAAGAGCAGATGATCGTCGTGCTGGAGAGCCTCTATCGCGATCTCGTCAGCGCCTGGGGGGCGTGGTTTTCGCCCGGTCTTCCCCGGAGCCTGGCGAAGGCGCTTCGGCAGACCCATCCGCGAAAGGCCCGCCAGACACTCTCCCTGGCGCTCACCCTGGCGGCCAGCGCCAATCGGCGTCTCCTCCATGTCGAGGATATCACGCAGGCAAGCCGCATCCTCGAGCAAGGGGCACAACGGCCAAGGTCCGGCTTTGTTTGATCGGGCTTGGCGCCGGAGCCGGCCAGCGCATCCCCTCCCCCGGACAGACCTGGAAAAGCGCTTCTTCAGTCCGTGACGAGCCGATCCCGCCGCTCCAGAAGAAACTGCCGGATCGCCGGGTCTTCGGTCAGCCCGATGGCCTTCGAGAGGGCTTCACGGGCCGCATTGCGATTTCCATTCAGGTTCAGCAAATGCGCGCGGGCCACCCAGTAGGGCTGATGCATTGCGGTGCGCTCGATGGGGAGAGACTCGAGGCGTTCCAGCGCGGAACCGACGTCTCCGATCTCCGCGAGCGCTGCGGCGTGACCGATATGCGCGCCAATGGTCGGGGACACTGACAGCAGGCCCCGGTAAAGATGCTCGATCGCGAGCCAGTCGGTCGTGCCGGTCGATCGGCGCGCGACATGCACGGCCTGGATCGCGGCTTCGTATCCGAACCGCCCGATGGCGCCGAGCCGCCCGGCATGCCTCAGCGCGCTTTCGGCTTCGGCCAGCATGGTGTGGTTCCATCGTGCCGGATCCTGCTCGTCCAGCGGGATAAAGGCGCCGTTGCCAGGCGCCCGCCGTGCGCCGCGTCGCGCCTCGGCGAACAGGACAAGGGCGAGCAAGGCAAAGGCGTCCGGATGATCAGGAGCCAGGTCGCTGATCAGCCGAACCAGCCAGATCGCCTCCTCGACGAGATCGGCGCTCCGATCAGCGTCAACGAAGGCCAGATCCCACCCGAGCGTGTAGACCGTGTAGATGGCGGCGAGCACAGCGTCGATCCGATCCGCCAGGACGGAGCGATCCGGAAGCTCGAACCTCAACCCGGCCCCGGCTATCCGCGCCTTCGCGCGGGATAGCCGCTGACCCATTGTGGACGGCGCAACCAGGAAGGCGGACGCGATCCGGCGCGCGTCTATGCCGAGAACGACCTGGAGCATCAGCGGCGTGTGCATTTCCGGATCGATTGCGGGGTGGGCACAGGCGAGCATGAGCCGGAGGCGATCATCCTGCAGATCGAATGCAGATCCGGACATGCGCTCGTCTTCGAGAAGAAGCCATTGCTCGGACCCCCGCGCTGCCGAGACGGTTCTCCGCCAGCGATCGGCATCGATGCGGCGTGCCACCTGCACGAGCCAGGCCTCCGGGTTGGCGGGGACGCCGGAGCGCCCCCATTCCGAGATCGCCCGAAGCAGCGCTTCGCCGAGCGCGTCTTCGGCTGCTGCGATATCGCGAGAGCGTACCGCCAGGATGGCCACGAGCTTGCCGTAGCTGAGGCGGGCAACGCGCTCCGCCTCGTTTCGGGTCGGATCCTGCATCCGGTGTCAGGTCTGCATGAGCGGACGCACCTCGACAGCCCCGCTGGAGGCGGCCGGGTTGCGCGCGGCCCAGGCCAACGCCGTGTCGAGATCGGGGACGTCGATGAGATAGAACCCGCCGAGTTGTTCCTTCGTTTCGGCATAGGGTCCATCATGAAGCTCGCGCCGGCCATTGGTCACGCGAACGGTGGTCGCGGTATGCGCAGACGAGAGTGCCGCACCGCCCACCATCACGCCGGCCTCGAGGAGCGCCTTGGTGTAGGCGCCCCAGGCCGGGCCATCCGGGTCGTTTTCCGCGAGCCGGTCAGCGAAATTGTGTGGTTTCACGTAGTTCAGGATCATGAATTGCATGGTTTCATTCCCCTTATTGCTTGACGACAGGCTGAAGAAGCGCTGTCGGCCGCCGGTCCGGCGTGCACATGTTGTTGTCGCGCGGGCGCACACCAAAATGCAGTCCGTGTGCGCTGATGGCCAGAAGGTCATGGTCTTCACGACATTCCGAGACCGGCTTCCAGCCCGCGCAACCGGTTCTGGAGATGTCGATCTCGACATTGAGCTTCAGGCCGCAATCCGCGAAGCCGAAAGCGTTCACAATGGCGGCGTCAGCCGTCAGCAACGTGACGTATTTCACATCCTCGAAAAAGACGGTTTCGAACGCCCCAGGGACGACCCGCGACGCGGCTCCGACCGTGTAGGGGCCTTCCGTCCGGAACTGGAATGTTCTCTTTTGCATGCCCGGGTCGAGCGCATGCGTGAAGACAAGGCTCCATTTGCCGTTCCCGAACGTGAAGCGGCGCGTGCCGTGGCCGCCATACCAGGCTTCCGGGCTGGTGCTGGCATAGACCCCCGACAGGCGTTCCAACTGGTCCTGCCCTCCGAACGGTTCCTGCGCTGTCGCGACAGCTGCCGCTCCGATGAGCAAGACAGACGCCCATGCTGCTACCCCGATCTTCATCATGGTACTGCTCCTTGTGATGCCGGAAGGCGCAGAATGCGTCCTCCCATCACAATGACGTTTGGACCTGGGCTGTTTCGACAGCCGGACCTGATGCGACCGGCTGCCTCCCAAGATGCGGGATCAGAGTGACCGGAGCCAAGGCTGGATCAACACGGGTTATCCGTGGCATACAGGAGGCCCTTCTCTCGTGTCTGGAGGGGGAACAAGGAGCGGTCCGGTGATGGCAGTCACCGGGCCGCTTTTGCATCGCGCCGTCAGTTCTTCGGAGCCACCCGGCCCGGAAGGCTGAGATTGCCGGAAGCGATCTTGTGAACGTTCTGCACACAGAGCAGCGGCGCATGCAGGTTGGCATTCACCTTGAGCCCGGCCGTGACGCCATCAAATCGGGCGGTCGCAAGCGCGCCGATCTCCTTCAGGGGCACGCGGACCTCGACGACATCGCCGCCGAGCGTCGTCTCATAATCCGGGCTATCGATCAGGATCGGCGCGCCGGGCCAGGTCTCGGGCACCTTCGGCCTGGTGCCGGCGGGAATGTCCCTCACCTTCAACCCGCCGGGGCAGGCCTTGTCCTCATTCAGCACCACCCAATGGGCGTGCCATCGATCCCGGTTCTTCGCGCCCTTGGCGCCATCGTCGAAATCCGGATGGAACGTCGCGGCCAAGGCAACGATGCCCTGGTCGGATTCAAAGCCGATATCGCCGGAGTTGAGACTCGTCGGCCAGACATAGGCATAGACGTCCGAGCCCTCGAATCTGCCCGTGGCCTTCGGTCGGGCCTTTCCCGCATCGGCACGCACGCGTGTCCGGAAGGTTGCAAAGCCCTTGTCGGTTGTGACGCGGGTTTCGATGATGTCGAACGAGGCCTGAATGGCGGGTTTGCGCTCAGCCCGGATGTCATGGGCAAGGGCCGCGCCGGCAAGGCAAAGCAGGGCTATCGCCGCGCAGCTCATGCTGCGCAGGGTGGATTTGGTCATGGTCGGGAACTCCTTCTCAGGGGTTAGGTGGCGTCTGGAGGGCGACCGCTCCCGGTTCAAAGGCCTTCCAGGTGGCAGCCTGGACGGCGGGATCGGCCGTTTCATGCTCGCCGCAATCGAGCCGGAGATCCCGGTTGCCGAAGGCCGCGTTCACGAAGGCGCAATGATGCGGCTGGTCCGCATCGGGATAGAGATTGGGACGGAAATACCGGCAGGTCACACAGAGGCGTTGCGCCGGCAAGGCGCCAGCTTCCTGCAAATGCCGGATGAGTTTGACCAGCAGCGTCAGAAGCCGGGTCTGATCAGCTTCGGGCAGGGCCGCGAGCGCCGTATTCGAGGCGGAGGCCGCCAGGCCCGCAGCCTGTAACAGAGCCCGTCCCTCGGCGCGGATAAGGATTGCGACCGCGCGCGCATCTCCGGCCATGACGGCTTTGTCAACCAGGCCCTTGCGTTCGAGCGCGGCAATCGAATCCGTGGCTGTCGGCGCGGAAACCCCGAGATGATGGGCGATATCCTTCACCCGAAGGCCGTCGTTGCGGCCTGCCAGCATCGCGAGAATGCTCATCTGCGTCGGATTGAGGCCCAATGCATGGGCATTCGACCATTGCTCGGCCCGGATCACGGCAGCAACACGCTCGACGCCATCGCGAAGGCGGAGGGCAAGGGGCGGCGGGGAAGGGTGAGGCGCGCTCATGTCAAATTAATAGGAGTCCTATATATATGAGTCAAGCCGAAATCGGGGATGCTGCTTCAGGGGGAATGTTGCTGTTTCGGCAACCGGAAAACGCCAGATCCCGGGGTCCACGCAATCTTGAAAACGACCGTTCAGGGGGCATTGCCGTTATCCAGCGCTCTCTCTGGCCGGACCAAGGGCGCCGTTCACGCGTCGAAGGATCAGCCAAAGGACAAACACAGTCTTGGCCGACACCAATTTCAAACACCTGTTTGAAACGGGCTTGGTCCATCCGCTGCAACGTCAATCCATGACTCCCATTGGGCGTCCGCGTGGCCAGCTGGCCCGCGTCAAGCACCAGAAAGGACAGTTCCAATGAATATCAGCAGCTTGATGGGCGGCGCGGGTGGCATGCCGAACGTATCGGCGATTCGCGACAGGATGTTTCAGAAGGCGGATTTGAACGGGGACAAGGGGATTTCGCTGGAGGAGTTCCAGTCAGCCGGCAAGAAAATGCCGATCGGCAAGGGTGGCGATGGTTCGAGAGCGGCAGAGGCGTTCGGGAAGCTGGACAAAGACGGAAACGGCTCGCTCTCGAGAGACGAGATGAGCGCGCTTGGCGACAAGATGTCGAGCACGATGCAGTCGATGATGATGAAGATGCAGGAAATGATGGGTGGTGGCGGCCTCGGCCTGGCCGCGATGTTCGACAAGGCTGAGAGCGATCACGGTATGGACGCGCTGTTGCACGGCATGAAGGCCTACGGCAAGAGCGTCACGGGCGGCGCGTCGTCCGACATGATGTCCAGCCTTCTCGACATGCTCGACGGCGGCACCTCAACGGATGAGGACGACAGCACGCTCGCGGCCTGAGCCCGTTGGATCCGGGGTGCCCGGGCACCCCGGTCCGGCTCAGCCCGGACTCTTGGCGAGACCGGACAAACCATTGAGCGCAAGGACGCTGATCTGTTCCGCCAGGCCTTGCAGAGAAGCGTAGTCTTGTAGCGTTCCGGTCAGCGGGGAGCGAAAGACTGGCGTCAGCAGCAGACACTGGGACACAAGCCAGTCTGCAATCAAATCCAGCATCGTTGCGTCCATTGATTCTGGCATATGGCGCGCAAGCCGGTCTCGGATTCCCGCAGTGATGGCGGGCGAGGCTCCGATGCGCGTCTGGCTCACCCCCTGCAAAAGGTCCCAGGCAATCAGGCGAGGCAGCAACGGCGCTTCCTCGCGCTCGATGACCGGTGCGACCAAAGCCGAGACGAGCAAGCGGATCACATCAGGGAGGGCAACCGGACCTTGAAGATCATCGAGCACGACAGTCTCGGCAAGCCAGGTTTCAAGCGCACGATCGATGACGGCGGCATATAGCTCGTTCTTCGATCGGAAATGGTAATTCACTGCGGCGAGGTTGACCCGCGCCTCCTGGGCAAGATCACGCACCGTGACACCCTGAAAGCCACGCTGCGAAAATGCCACTGATGCCGCGCGCAGGATGCGATCACGCGCATGGCCGGAGTAACCGGATTCGCTCTGGCGTCCTGGATCATAGGGGGTCCTCATCGCAGCGGTGCACCCTCCCTTTCGGTTGCTCGACCCCTGTCGAATGGTCCAGTTGGAATGTCAGTGTCCCGAATGCACCTCAGAGCCTGTCCTTGTTGGACTGGCGGAACCCGCTTGCGGGATGCGAAGCCGGGCCGTGAAGGTCCCGGGGGCCTGTTCGAACTCGACGAAGCCGCCATGCGCCTTGGCCACCTGATTGACGATCGCCAGCCCCAGCCCGGTGCCCTCACCGGCGCGTGCGGAATCTCCGCGTGCAAAGGGGCGGAGGAGTTCCCTTGCGGCATCGGGCGAGATGCCGGGCCCGGAATCCTGCACGTCAATCGTGAGATCGCCCCCCCGAAGGCAGGCGCTTACCATGACCGGGGGCTGGCCATATCGGAGCGCATTGGAAAGCAGGTTCTCGACCGCTCGAAGGAGGGCGGCCTCTTTCACGCGGACGAGAGGATCGGCGGGTGCTTCGAGGGCGATGGTCTCGGACCGATCGCAGGCCTCGATGGCCTGCTGCAAAAGCGGATGCAACCGAACCGCCCGCGTCTCTTCGGCCTCGAATCCGCGGGCAAAGTCCAGAAACTGGCCGAGCATGCTCTCGATCCTGATGACGTTGCGTTCTGCCCCCGCGACAAGGTCGACGTCGGCATCTTTCAGCATCGCGAGAGACAGGCGCAGCTTTGTCAGGGGCGTCCGCAGATCATGGCTCACGCCGGCCAGCATCAAGGCCCGGTCGGCTTCCGCCGATCGCAACCGCTCGGACATGTCTTTCAGCGCCCGAGACACGGCAGCAATCTCGCGTGGCCTCTGGACATCATTGTCATACACATCGGACGGGCTGGATAACTGGCCCACCGCCGCCTCAAGTCGCTTCAATGGGCGTGCAATGCGTCGCTGCAGCGCGATGCCGCCGGCAAGGGCAGCAAGCAAGGCAATCACGGAGGCAAGGACCAGACCGACAACCGGGTCAGTCGCCGGCAAGGTCCTGAGCGAAAGCCAGTAGGGCTGGTCCGCAGTAACGATCCGGACCCAGACGCGCCCCTTACTGTCAACCGTGACGTCCGACCCCGAAATGCCATGTTTGTCCGAGAGCACGCGGAGAAAATAGTGGGAGAACCAGGCCCGCTGGAAGTCGGAGTCATCGGGTGCCGCTTCACCGCCCTGTGCATCCGGCTCTGCGCCGGCGCGAAGTGCCTTCGCAAAGTGTTCTTGCTGCACAGGGTCCATTTGCCTGAAGGAAAACTCCAGGCTTCGCGTCATCTGTGCGGTGTCCGCCGCCGACCGTTCGATCTGGGGTCGAAGGACGAAGGCTGCGATCAGGAGAAGGGACATCAACAAAGCGCCGAGTGTCGCGGCGGCGAGAACCGCGATGCTCTGCTTGAAGAGTGAATCAAGCACGGTCGGCCACCAGAACGTAGCCCACGCCCCAGACGGTTTTGATCAACTCGGGGTCATCAGCCTGGTCCCCGATCGCGCGCCGCAGCCGCGTCACCTGGACATCGACCGCGCGGTCTGTAACGTCGGCATCACGCCCGAGTGCACGCTCGATCAGCTGGGCCCGGCTGAGCGGGCGCCCGCGGCTGCGTGCAAAGGCGGCGAGCAGGTCAAATTCACGGCTGGACAGCTTGAGCACGGCGCCGTCGCGGGTCGCCGTTCGCGTCGAGAGATTGATCTCCAGCGAACCGGCTGAAACGATATCGTCGGCAAAACCCTCGTTTCGGCCGCGCGTCCGTCGCAGCACGGCCGCGAGGCGTGCCACCAGCTCGCGCGGCTCGAAAGGTTTTGCCAGATAATCGTCTGCACCGCTCTCCAGACCGATGATCCGGTCGATAGGATCACCGCGTGCGGTCAGCATGATGATCGGGGTCATGTCGCCCGAGGACCTCAGACGGCGGCAGATGGCGAGCCCATCTTCGCCCGATATCATGAGATCCAGGACGATAGCATCGGCGGGATTGCGCGAAAGCTCCCGGTCGAGCGCAGCGCCGCCATCCACAGCGCGGGTCTCGAAGCCATGTTCGGCCAGGAACCGACGCAACAATGCGCGGAGTTCAGCGTCGTCGTCCACGACGATCACTCTGTCTGGTTTGCCAATCATGGCAGCGACCCTGTCACGGTTGCGAATTCGCGCGCAATGCCGAGTTGTTTCAGGATGTTACAATTCGATATGCCTGTAACATCTCATCATAACTTACTCCATTTTCGTAATACTCGTGAAATTCCGCCCCTTCAGATCCCGGTTCACGCGGCGAACGATCTGGTTCGTCCGACAGGGAGTGACCCATGCTGAAGAGAATTCTTGTCGCTTTGGCCGTCCTGACCGCCGGGGGATCGGCAGCTTCCGCTGCGACTGTATCGATTGCGACGGCGAAGGTGAACCTGCGTGCCGGACCATCGACCACGTACCCCGTCGTGACGGTTGTGCCTCAAGGCGCCCGGATTCTGATGCAGGGTTGCGCAGCTGACTATGCCTGGTGCGATGTTGCCTTCGGGACATACCGGGGTTGGATTTCGGCCAGCTATCTTCAGGTGATCTTCCAGGGCAGACCCGTGGCCTTGACCCCCGCGCTTGCTCCCATTGTCGGGCTCACCGTGGTGGAGTTCAATCGCCTCTATTGGGACACCTACTACCCGGCCCAGCCGTGGTACGGATCGTGGTCAGCCTTTTATCGGCCGTATCCTCTCGGCGCCCCGCGGCTGAATTCCCGAAGCCTCGATGCGGCCTGCCTCGATGGCATTTGCACCGGAACACGCTCGGCAACAGGGATTTACGGCGGCTCGACCTTCCAGACCCGCCATTGCGCAGGCGGTGAATGCACCGCAACGCGTGAGACAACGGGGCGCTACGGCTACACCGCTTCCCGCGTCCGCTCCTGCAGCGCAGGCGACCGCTCCTGCTCCCTGACGCGCACTGGCCCCTTTGGTGGCGCAGCAACCAGGACACGGGCCTTCAACAGGTGATGTATTGAATAAATAATCATCAATAGAAATGCATTTTTCTATTCGAAATCGGCCAGAATAATTCGCAACCTGACAGTTTGAAGATCTGCCAGATACAGAACGAAGGAGAAGCAAACATGGTTCGGACGATTTTCTCATCGGCGATTCTTGGCGCCATCACAATCATCGGGGGAATTTTTTCATCCGCCCCATCTGCACAGGCGCAGGCTATCGTTTACTGCACCGGCCCGGGTGTTCCCGTCGGCTGCGTTGTGCGCCCGGCGGCCCGTGCCAGGGTGATCTACTGCACCAGCCCTGGCGTTCCTGTCGGCTGTGTCGCACGCCCGGCAGCGCGCGCGAGGGTGATCTATTGCACGCGACCGGGATACCCCGTTGGCTGTGTCGACCGGGGTGCGCGCGGGGTTGGCGTTGCACCTGGGGTCCCGGGCAACCGCGGTGGCCCGGTCAACCGTGTCGGTCGCTTCTGACCTGGCGCGCCGATGCGGTTGCAACACGCGAATGGCATCGGCCTGGCAATCGTTTGCACGCGCTCAGAGTGAAGCGACCCTCAGGCAATACGGCATACCCGACAGCTCCATGGGTCGTTGCCTTAATGCACAAAACGAGAAGCAGAACTGGCTGCTTCTTTCATAGAGAACCCAATATCACGGGGATAACAGTGAAATGAAAAAGAGTCTCATCGTCGTCTTGACGCTAGCCACGATCGCTGTCTTGTCGACTTTCGGCGTCAATGCCCAGCAAACATCTGATGCCAACAGACAGAAAGTGGCAGAAAACTTTAAAAAGGCCGATGCCAACGGCGACGGCATGCTCACCCGCGGCGAGTTTGAAAAGCTGATCCAGCTGAACGCTCAGGCCAACATTGGTCAAGCGGCGCAGATCGTCAGATTTGGCCGCTATGACATGGCCTTCAACCGGGTTGATGCAGATCGCAATGGCCTGTTGACGCCGCAAGAGTTGCAAGCCCTTGCGAAATGACAATACGCGATCGAACCTCCGGGCAATCAGGCGCAGCCGAGGCCTTGCCTTTGCTTGACAATGGCAAGGATCGGTCTTCCTCGGAGGAAGCGCCCCGCTGGCGGCTGGTTTGGCCAATGCGGATCCTCGCGCTCGTTTTTGCCTTCCTTCTCGGTGGCGTTATCGGCCTCAATGTCCAGGGGCCCGTCATGCGCGTTGCCTTCGACTGGACCGGGCCCAAGCCAGGAAACGGATCCCGTGCGGTTCGGGTGCCGCCCGGAGAGCGCGTTGCTCCGATGGCGAAAGGTGATGTCGTCGCTCTCGGGAGGCTGCAACCTGCCGGCGGAATCGTCTCTGTCGCTCTGCCACAGGGAGCTGGCGATGCTCGCATTGACCGGATCCTCGTCGCAGAGGGCGACAAGGTGGCCAAGGGTGACGTGTTTGCTGTCCTGGACAGTCTTGCTCTGTACCAGTCCGCCCTGACAAGTGCCGAAAGCACCCTTGAGATCAGACGCGCGACACTTGCGCAGGCGAGGGTTCAGGTCGTGGCGACGGAAGCCGAGCTTCGCGCGCAGATCCGTGGCGCGGAAGCGACGCTTGCAAAGGCCGAGCGTGAACTGGAGCGGATGACCAGCCTGCTGGACCGCGGAGCAACGACGCAGGCCATTCTTGAGAATGCCGAGCGGTCATACAACACTGGCCGTGCCGATCTCGAGCGTCTTCAGGCGTCATTGATGCGGTATCAACCCGGGCCGGACGGCCAGCCGGTGGATATCGCTGTCGCACTCGCCAATCTATCCGCAGCGGAGGCTGCTGTTGCACAGGCCAGGAGTGATCTCGACCGCGCCAAGGTCCTTGCGCCTCAGGACGGCACGATCATCAAGGTGGCTGCGCGCGCGGGTGAACGCTCTCCTTCCGGCGGGCTTTTGCAGATGGGCAACACGGCCCGGATGGAAGCGGAACTGGAGGTCTTCCAGACCATGGTTCCGCAAGTCAGGGTCGGGCAGCGTGTTTCGCTCGTCTCACCTGTACTCGGGACGATGCCACTGACCGGAACGGTTTCGCGCATCGGCACGCTCGTCGGACGGCAGAATGTCACGGCGGACGATCCGGCGGCCAATACCGATGCCCGCGTGCTGATCGTGACGGTCGGCCTTGACGAAGCGTCGAGCCTGCGCGCCGCGCGTTATGTCAATCTTGAGGTTGTGGCCCGGATCGCCATTGCGACCGACATGGCGGGCGGAGCAACCGGCCCATGACAGCCTTCCTCACGCGCCTCCTCGGCCGATTGCCTGTCGGGTATCTGCAACTGACGCATAACAGGGGCAGGCTGCTGGCCGCATTGGCGGGTGTGGCCTTCGCCAATGTCCTTGTCTTTGTTCAACTGGGCCTTGCCGGAGCGATGGCGGAATCCGTGGCCATTCCCTACCGGCTGTTCAAGCCGGATCTTCTCATCATGTCGCCCGCCGAATCGGAGGTGTTGTCCGATGCGGCGACACTCCCAAGGCAGAGACTCTACCAGGCCATGGCCCACTTGGACGTCAAAGGCGGCACATCCATCTACATGGCCCGTGCGACCTGGATCTCGGGCCGGAATGCGTCCTCGTCCATCCAGTTCTTCGGCCTCGCGCCGGATGCCACGCCGTTCTTTCATGACGCGCTCGCCGCGCCCCTTGTCAGCTTGTCCCTGCCCGATACGGCGCTTGTCGACACGTTGACCCGTTTTGTCGACATGCGAGGCTATGCCAAGGCGCATGCCGAGGCCCCGGTATCCTTTGAATTCCAGAATCGCCAGCTTGGCGCCGTCGGCACGGTTTCGATCGGCGGCGGGTTCGGTGGCGACGGCGTCTTTCTTGTCTCGGATCAGACCTTCTTCCGTCTTTTTCCGAAACGCAGTTCCGCCACGCCCAGCCATATCCTTCTGGCGCTCGCTCCGGGCGCCGATCCAACGCGGGTCGCGGCCGAACTCGCGCTTCTCTATCCGCCGGATACGGTCCGGATCCGCACTGTCACTCAGGCGACAGGACAGGAAATCCGCCACCAGATGACCAAGCGCCCGACCGGTCTCGTCTTCGCCTTTGGTGTGCTGATCGGAGTCATTGTGGGCATCGTGATCGCCTATCAGGTCCTGTCGGCTGATGTCGCTGACCATGTCCGCGAGTATGCAACCTTCAAGGCCATGGGGTTCAGGCAACGGTTTTTCGTCGGCATCATCCTGGAGGAAGCGGTCATTCTTGCCGCAATCGGCTTCTGGCCCGGGCTGGCCTTTTCCCAGCTGTTCTACCAGACGCTCGCGTCGCTGACGAACATTCCGATCTTCATGACGCCGGAACGGGCTGTCGCGGTCTTCTTCGGGACGATCATCGCCTGCTCGGTGTCCGGCATCCTGGCGATGCGCAAGCTCGCCGCCGCCGAGCCGGCCGAACTGTTCTGAGCGCTTGATGACCGACGCAGCGATCTCCGTTTCGGGTCTCGACCACTTTTTCGGCGAGGGTGAAGCCCGGAAGCAGGCCTTGTTCGATGTCAATCTCGAGGTTGCCCGGGGATCGCTGACCATCCTGATGGGACCATCGGGTTCGGGAAAAACCACCCTCCTGACCCTCATGGGCTGTTTGCGCGCTGTGCAGGCCGGCAGGATCCGGCTGCTGGATCAGGACCTGTCGACCTCCGATGAATCCCGCCGGATCGACATGCGTCGGCGCCTCGGCTTCATCTTCCAGGCGCACAACCTGCATGACAGCCTGACGGCACGGCAGAATGTGATGATGGGCTTGCAGGTCCATGGTCGTGGCGATCCGACGAGGCAGTCCCGCGCTGTCGATCACCTTCTCAAGGTGCTGGGGCTCGGCGAGCGACTGGACTATTTCCCGGCGAACCTCTCGGGGGGGCAGAAGCAGCGCGTGGCCATCGCGCGGGCCCTCGTCTCGAACCCGGATGTCATTTTTGCCGACGAGCCCACCGCAGCGCTCGACGCAGAGAGCGGCCTCGCGGCCGTGCAGCTGTTCAAGGATCTGGGCCGCGCCCGGGGCACCACCACCGTGATGGTCACCCATGACCCGCGCATCCTCGATCTGGCGGATCGGATCGTGACCCTGGAGGATGGCCGGATCGTCAATTCTCGTCACATGCGCGCATGAAGGGGTCGGGGGCGGCATGTCATTCGGTGAAGCAATGGTGCCCTGTGCGGGGTGTCCGCGGCGAGGCGCCCATACGTGAAAGGGGCTTTTCGTGATCACCGTAAGGATATGCCGGACCAACGCTGGCCCAATGGTTGCCGCGTTCATTCTCACATTCGAAGGAGGATTTTCGGGTTTCGCCTCGGCTCAGGTCTATCCTTGGCTCAGGGCGCGTTCTGTGGGCATGCCGCGCTTGGCCATCTGCCACTTTGCTGCCAATTCAGACGCTTTCTTCCGAATACCCTCTGGCGTCGGATTGCCCATGCCGGACAGCGTAGCACCTGCCACGTCGTTGAAACCGACATCGCCCAAGGCCTCGAAGGATGATGAGGACGAGGTTGACGATGATGAAGAAGCCGATCCCCCGGTTCGAAACTTCGTCGCGCTCCGTGCAAGCAGTCTTCAGAGCGGGCCGTGCTATCGCCTTTCCGCCGGCATGGCGTCATCCGTCACGCTGAGCGACGGGACGGCGAGTTCAGGGCGTTTCAAACCCGACGGGCGGCAATCCTCGCAGAGTGAAATCCGCGCAACGATCGGTCTTCAAAGCCTCGAGGAAACAGAAATCGGCCGGGTACGGACCGCCTTCGAGCTGGAATTGAACCGGGTCAACGGCGAAACCACTGCTTCTGTCAGTTCGATCTGGGCGAGTGCCGGCCCTTTGACCTTCGGGTTGAAGGGATCGAATTTTGACTATTGGGCCGGAGACGAATTTGGCTTCAAGGCGACGGCGCCCTCGGCAAGTACAGTCTTGGCCTCGTTGGCCTTCCGCCTCAGCGAGTCAGGCACACTGACCGCTAGCGCCGAGGCCCAGGATGCACGCTGGTTGAGCGATTCTGGATATTCCAAGAATCCGCTGCCAGATCTTATCACACGCTGGCGTTACGAGGTCGAGGGCACGACGCTGCATCTGGGGATGGCGTTCCGCGCCCTCAGCCTCGTTCAGCCCACGTCCATCCGGCGCTTCGGCTTTGCCGGGACTGCGGCGATCCAGCGTGACGTGACTGGCTTCGGCGTGAACGACTACTGGCTTGCACAGGTGACCTATGCCGATACAGCACCGGGCTATCTCGGCATTGCCCAGCCCGGAGGCTTGTTGCGGTTCACCTTGCCGCGCAATCTTCCGGTACTTCTGCTTGAAACCATGAAAGGCTGGACAGCGGCGATCGCCTACAGCCATGGCTGGAGCGAGACCTGGCGCTTCAATGCCTTTGCGACATTCGCGGATCTGAAAGTCCCCGAAATTCCCCAACGTCGCAGCATTCAGGTTGGGCGCGCCGCTGCCAATCTGGTCTGGACCCCCGTCAAAGGTCTCGATCTGACGTGGGAGCTGGGAGCAGGTCGCGTTTACTCCATCGACAAGCTGTTTGGGCCGGCGAATTACCCCAAGGGGCCCAGCTACACCGCTCAATTCGCAATCTCGCGGAAATACTGATCGGGGCTCCAATGGCACAGCTTCAAACCACGTCAGGACATGCTCCGGCTTCCCCGTTTGACCTTTTTGACAACGCCATGGCGACATTGGCTGCCGAGGGCGAGAAGACCTTGCTGGCCTTGCCGGGCGCTGTGAGCGATTCAATCGTGGCTCTTGGTCGGGTCCCGGTGACGGACACGTCCCTGCTCGTGCAGTGTCTGGTGGTCGCAAGTGCCATGCTGGGATTGCATGCACTCACGCGTCGGCTGGGTGGCAGGTTCTGGCAAAACGCATTGCTGCACCCTGTCCCGGTTTTCGCTTTGTTTCGGCAGCTTGCAATTGATGCCCTTGCCCTTGTCGCTGCTGCGGTGATCGGACGCCTGCTCCTGGTGCAATGGCTGGGATTGCCCGCCGGCGCGTCACTGTTTCCTGTCGAAATGGCGGCGGCGCTGGTGCGCTGGCTCTTCGTCCTGACCGTTTTGCGCATCTTCTTCCAACCCGATGCGCCGTCGCTTCGGCTGGTCAGCGTGGATGATGCCGGTGCCCGTTTCGTCATGTGGCGGGCACGCTGGGTTCTCGCCTTCGGTCTTGCGCATGCCGTGCTCCTGGGGGCATGGCTGCGGGAAGGCGTGTCGGCTGAGAAGGCCCGAGCGCTGAGCGTTCTCGTGGCCATGATCATGATGTTTGCCGGTTTTCAGACCTTCCGCCGGTTGCGCGCGCATGGCCTTGGATCCATGCAGATAACACTGGCTTGCTGCATTTTCGCAGCGCTGACCGGGTTATGGATCTGGGGTGCCTTTGTTGGCGAGACCGATTTGTTCCGCGGTGCGATCGGATCGCTTTCGATCGTGATCCTTGCCCTGGTTCTCGATCGTGTTCTTGCCTTGAGCATCCGCACCTCGCGCAGGCCCTCGGTTATGCGACGCCTTTTTGTCATTCGCGCTCTGGTCGATGCGGTTGCTGTCGCGCTGATCCTGCGCATTCTGATCGAGTTTTGGTTCAGTGGCTTTCCGGGCCTGTTCGGCTCACCGGGTTGGTCGGATTTTGCCCGGCGTTTCTCGCTCGCATCGGTCCTGGTCGTTCTGGGCCTGTGGGTGTCGGCGCTCATCCACGTCTGGGTTGATGCGCGTTTGCTCCCGGGTGGCCATGGACACGCCGCTCAAGAGAACACGGCGCTGCGCGCTCGACTTGCCACCGTCCTCCCGATCGTCCGCTTTGGCGCGATCACGATCATCATGCTGGTGGTCGCGCTCATGGCGCTATCGATCATCGGCGTCGATATTACGCCATTGATCGCGGGAGCCGGCATTGTGGGGCTCGCGATCAGCCTCGGTTCGCAAACGTTGGCCAAAGACATCGTGTCCGGTCTGTTTTACATGTTCGAGGATGTCTTCCGGCTCGGAGAGACGATCGAGTCAAGCGGACGGCAAGGTCGCCTCGAGGCCATAGGGACGCGCTCTGTTCGCCTGCGTGACGAGACCGGCAGGGTCCACACGATCCCCTTTGGTGATCTTGGCGCCATTACCAACCATAGCCGGCGCTTGATGTCATGCCGGATAACGATCGATTTCCACATGGGCGTGGAACCGGAACAGCTCACAACCCTTGCACTCGCCATCGGCCATGCCCTGCATAGCGAGAAACCGCTCCAGGCCGGACTTGTTGGCGATATCCAGATCACGAGTAGCCCGTTGCGAGCGGGGGGCGGTGATCAGCAGATTTGTGCAACCTTCCAGATTGATGCCGGTCGGGCCCAACAGGCCGACGCGCTTGCAAAACGGCTGGTCGAAGGTGAATTGATGGATGCCGGTTTCACAGGGGAAAACGTGAGCATCACCGCCGAAGTTCTTGATGCTTCAATCGCCTCAAGTGTTCCGGCCGCACCGCCATGACGATAACAAATTTGGCCTGCTGCCGGCTGCATGAACGGAAGAGCACCGATTTGTTTGGATACCGGTGAATGTCCGGTTTCGGAGATCGACGATGCAACGCTGAACGACCGCAATGGATGCGCGAAGCTGCCCTTACGAAAAACGACGTAGCGTATCGGAACGCTCATCAAGATCGTTTTGGGCAACCGGCCTATCGGGATCAATACAACCGAGCACGAAGGCCTAGAGCGTGGCCCGGATCATGGCAATGCTCGGGCAAATTCGTTGCGCCCCTTGGGTGGACTCCTGATGAGGCTTAATGTGATCAATATATTTTTAATAACCTGCTTTCATCGAAGGATATCAATATTCTTCGATCTTCGATTTTTTTGCACGCCCATCAATGTTGATTAATGATCATCATCTATCAATGGCTTACGGTCGAACCAGTAATGGGATTTCATAAGATGACATCCAATCGACAGGCAGGCTTATTGTTGTGTCTGACTTTCATGATCATGAATTGTATGAACGCTGCCGTCGCGCAGGAAAAGCCTGAATGCACACAAGAATATATGGAGATAAAGCCGGCGGAGGTTGTTGCGCTTTGCGAAAAGGCTTTGCAGCAGCCTGCTGATGCAAAAACCAGATCCGGATTGCTTTATCTCAAGGGACGCGGATTGCATCGAAGCGGCCAACGGACCCTGGCGATCCAAGCTTACGAGGAAGCCCTGAAACTAGACGAGAACAATCCTGAGCTCCATATCAGCCGCTCCTGGGCTGGTTTTTCGAGTGGCGATGCAGAGGCCTTCTTTCGTCATGCCGAAATCGCTCATCAGCTGGCACCCCAAAATCCACGGATGTGGGATCTCGTTGGCTTTGCCCTGATGCAAACTGGCGATCTCGAAGCAGCTCTGGAGGCTTACGCAACGGCGCTTGATATTGACCCTGCGCAGCCGTTTGCCTTGCTTCATCGATCGCAGTTGTTTGAAGGTATGAAGCGGCCGCTCGATGCGCTCAATGACCTCAACCGGTTGATCGAGATTCCACCGCATGTTGTCGATAGGGCCGGCCTCTTGAACGCGCACAGCATGGTTGTCAGCTTCCATGCGGAGGCACTTTTGTCCCGAGGTCACCTGTTCAAGGAACTGGGTCGCAACTCGGCAGCACAGCGCGATTTTGAACGAGCTCTGGCTTGGGAGCGCTCCGAGAAAACAATCTTGGCCTTGGCCCAGCATATCAAGATGGACCCGACCCAGGTCGCGCTGTTCGAAACACTGACCGCAGACGCTGTTGCGATCAGTCCAAACAATATCCGTGCTGTTCGGCTGCGTGCGTTCGCGCTTGAGCGCGCCAAGCGATATCCGGAGGCTGTGGAAATTCTGGGTCGGGTCATCGAGTTGGCCCCCAAAGACGCCCAAGCCCATTTCACGAGGGCAATCATATTCAAATCACTGAATCGCTTTGACGACGTCGCCAATGAGTTCGCCAAGGCTTTCGAGAAAGACCAAAGGATCCTTCAGCCGCTCATGGGAAGCATGGTGATGAATGGTCATTGGAAAGGTGCACCGGTCCCGACCACCCTTGACGAGCCGCTGCGGAAAGCTCTCCTTGCCTGCGCTAAAGACCCGTTATGCATCTGAAACGGAACGCTATCCTGCCTGGTCTTGGGCTGACGGATTAGGCCCAAGATCGACAGTTTGCCGCAAACATCACGGTCCAGACCTCTTGGGTCGGACGAGCTAGGCCTGACTAACTGTCTGCCAGTCGAGGCCGAATCGCGCGAGGTATTTTTTCAGGCGATCTGCGTCATTGGCGCTGGTCTTCCGCGCCCGTGATGCGGCGAACAGGGTTCGGCCGGCCGCGCTGAGGCTCGAATGCTCGCGGCAGACACGGATCACGGAAGCGAGTTGGATCTGGTCAAACAGGTCGAGAGCGCGAAGCTCCTCCTCACCGAGGAGTGTTGCAAGCAAGGTGTGCCCGTCATTGGCCCCCGTGCGTGACCAGCTGCGCTTGAGGCGCGCAATCTCCTCGATGACCACCTCCTCGGTGATCCGGCCCAAGGGCGCAAACGTCGCCATGCGTGTGACCGATGCGCCGAGATCACGGAAATTCGCGTTCCAGCTTGCCTCGGGCGATGTCGCAAAGGCGAGATAACGGGCCCGCGCCTCCCGATTGAAGGTGATGTGCTCGTTCTCTCGGGCGGCGTAGCTGCGCAGTTCGAAATCGAGATTGGGCTCGATATCCTCGCGGCGATCGGCAAGGCTGGGCAGTTCGAAAGTCCAGAGATTGAGACGCGCCAGCAGATCTTCGCGGAATTTGCCCTGCCCGACATCCTGCGAGAGATCGCGGTTGGTGCCGGCGATCAACTGGAAATCGCTCGCCACTTCCTTGTCGGCGCCCATAGGCAGGAAGCGCTTCTCTTCGATGGCGCGCAGGATCATCGCCTGCTCGTCGATGCCGAGTTCGCCGATCTCGTCGAGAAAGAGAATGCCGCCATCCGCCTTGCGCAGGAGGCCCGCACGATCCTGCAAGGCGCCGGTGAACGCCCCTTTCGCATGGCCGAAGAGGGTCGACATCGCGCCATCACCCCGAAGGGTAGCGCAATTCACCTCCACGAAATCCCCGCGCACCTGATGGCGCGCCTTCTTCAGCGCATAGATCCTCTGTGCAAGCTGCGATTTTCCCGCACCGGTCGGGCCTGTCAGCAGCAACGGCGCGCGCGACCGGATCGCGACCTGCTCGATGCGGTCGATCATCCGGTTGAAAGCCGCATTCCGCGTGGCAATACCGGATTTGAGGAAGGATGACCCCTCTGCCTGCTCTGCCTTGAAGCGGGTCGCGATATGGTCATAGCGGGCAAGGTTGATGTCGATGATGTCGTATTTGCCGGGCCCGCCATCCTGCCAGCGGCGCGGCGGCGTGAGCTGGAGGATCTGTGCAGGAATGTAATGCGCCTCGATCAGCAGGAACCAGCAGATCTGCGCCACATGCGTGCCGGTTGTGATGTTGACGAAATACTCCTCGGTATCCGGGTCGAAGGGGTAGGCGCGCGCAAAATCATGCATCGCGGCGTAGACCTCGCCGAAATCCCACGGGTTCTTGAGGTTCATCACATGGCAACGCGCCTCGGTCTCGGGCGAGACCTGGGCGATATCCGCCGTGATGCGCTGGGCGAGCGTCTCGGCATGGTTGTCGTGGATGATCTCGATCCGGTCGACGACCATATCCTCATGCTGGCAAACCGCGACCGTGGGCCGCCAGCGTTCCCAGCGATTGTGCTTGCCGGCATCAAGCGATGTGCCGAGAAAGCCGATGACGACGCGACGCTTGGTCATTGCTCTTATCCTAAAAAATAAATTTTGATATCTTTAGATTAGTTTATGGGTGCGCGCAATCGACGCCGATCTCCACCTGCTAGCGCCGCTTCCTTCTCAATATATTGAAAATAAATGTTTTTTAGAGCATCCGCGGGTGCCGTCAGGACTTTGGCACGAACCTAGCAATGAGGTCTGTTGTCAAAAGAAGGATGAGAGCAATGGCAAACAAATCCGTGTTTGCATCGATCGTTGGAAAGCTGCTCCCGCGCCCCGATGGGAAGAACCACGAGGGGGCTCCGGCCTATAGCCTCACGCCGCGCCACAAGCTGGCGCAGCTTGCGGCCACGGGCACGCTCAACCGCACCTTCTACGCGGAGGCGCGGGAGCAGCTGGACGAAATCATGCACCTGCTTCCGGAAATCGAGCCGGAATTCATGGCGAAGACGGCCATCTATGCCCGCGAGAAGGGCTTCATGAAGGATATGCCGGCCTTGCTGCTGGCCTATCTCTCCATGATGCAGTCCGAGCATTTCAGCCTCGCCTTCAACCGCGTGGTCGATAACGGCAAGATGTTGCGCAACGTCGTGCAGATCCTGCGCTCGGGTGCCACGGGGCGGAAGTCCCTCGGCACCCGGCCCAAGCGCCTTGTCCAGCTCTGGCTGGAGAACGCCTCGGACCGCGAGATCATGCGGGCGGCGGTGGGAAATCACCCCTCGCTGGCCGATGTGATCAGGATGGTTCATCCCAGGCCGCGTTCCGCGGCGCGGGCGGCGCTCTATGGCTACCTGATCGGGAAGCCGCATGATGTCTCGGCCCTGCCGGAGATCGTGCGGGATTTCGAGGCGTTCAAGGCAGATCCGTCCCGCGAGGTGCCGGACGTACCGTTCCAGATGCTGACGGCGCTGCCGCTCACGCGGGAGCACTGGATCGCCATCGGCCGCAAGGCGGGCTGGCACATGCTGCGGATGAACCTCAACACCTTTGCGCGCCACAAGGCGTTCGAGGATGAGGATTTCGTCCGCCACGTGGCCGAACGTCTGCGCGACGAGACGGCGATCCGGAAGGCGAAGGTCTTCCCGTACCAGCTGATGGTGGCGCATGCGATGGCGTCGAACGTGCCCGTGCCTGTCCGGGAGGCCTTGCAGGACGCGATGGAAGTCGCGGTCGGCAATGTCCCGGCGGTGAACGGTAAGGTCGTCATCTGCCCGGACGTGTCCGGGTCGATGTCTTCGCCGGTCACCGGGCATCGTCGCGGTGCCACGACAGCGGTGCGCTGCATTGATGTCGCGGGCCTCGTGGCGGCGGCCTTCCTCAGGGCGAACCGCGAGGCGCGGGTCATCCCGTTCGAGCAGGATGTGGTCAAGGTCGACCTCAACCCGCGCGATACGGTGCTGACCAACGCAGCGAAGCTCGCTTCGATCGGCGGAGGCGGAACCAACTGCTCGGCCCCGCTCGAAAAGCTGGTGGCCGAGAAGGCGAAGGTCGATCTGGTCGTGTTCGTCTCGGATAACGAGTCCTGGATGGATGCCGATCCGAATGGCTATCGCGGAACCGCGATGATGCAGAGCTGGCAGAAGCTGAAGGTGCGCAACCCGGAGGCAAAGCTCGTCTGCATCAACATCCAGCCTTCCACCACCACGCAAGCGGTGGAGCGGCCGGATATCCTCAATATCGGGGGTTTCTCCGATGCGGTGTTCGATGTGATCGGCGCGTTCCATCGCGGCGAACTCACGCCCGACCACTGGGTTGGCGAGATCGAGAAGATCGCACTGGCCGATTGAACAAGGCTTCGGGACGTGGCTTGGGCCGCGCCCCGGGCCAACTGAACACCATGGCGAATGCCGACGGGACTACATCCACCACCAAGGCGCGGCGGCAAGGAAACCGCCACCGGACTCATCGTTATCCGGAGCCGGTCTCGTCACTCTCGTCGCCATGGCCCTCGAACAGGAAAGGAATAATGCGGATTAGCGTGACGAATGCAGGCGGAACTACATCGCTGTTGACGATCCGGGTCGCGGGTTCGAATCCCGTCAGGTCCATCACTGGGGGCCTGTAGCTCAGCCAGGTAGAGCAGGAATGTTTCGCCGACCCCTTGTCGTCACGGTTTTCCCTTCGCGCGGCGAATGCCAGCGGGACTCCATCGGTAGAGCACTTTCCTTCGGGGAAGCGGTCGGTGGTTCAAATCCACCCTGCGCCGCAAGGCGCCAGTAGCTCAATAAACCGTCTCGCGAAATCTCGTCGCCGCACCCTTTCCGTCTTCGTCGTGACGGCGTGGCGAATGCCGGTGGGACTACATCGGTAGGGCCATATGGCTTGAGGTTCGACTCCTCCCGCAGGTGGGGCAACCCGCTGGCGAGACAGTCTCACCATCCCTTGTCGCCACGCCCCTCACGACGCCGAATTCTGTCTTTCTGCCCAACGGGCAGGCTTTTGTGAAGGAATGGACCATGGAACGGTCATTTGAGTTTTTGACCGAGGCTTTCGATGCTGCTCGCGAGGCCAAGGCCGCGCCGGTGAAGATGTGGACGCGCGGCGTGCCGGTGGATGAACCGTCGAAGCGCCAGCTTCTCAACACCGCCTCCATGCCGTTCATCTACAAGTGGATGGCGGTGATGCCGGACGTCCATTACGGCAAGGGTTCGACGATCGGTTCGGTCATCCCGACGATCGGAGCGATCATCCCGGCTGCCGTGGGCGTGGATATCGGCTGCGGCATGATGGCGGTGCGCACCTCGCTCGTCGCCTCGGATCTGCCGGATACCCTGCTGCCGTTGCGCTCGGCTCTTGAGCGCGCGGTGCCGCATGGGCGCTCGGTGGGGCGTGGCAAGCGTGATGTCGGGGCCTGGCACAACCTGCCGAAGGCGACAGAGGAAGGCTGGACGGGCCTTGAGGCCGGCTTCAGGTCGATCATCGAGAAGCACCCGAAGCTCGCCTCCGCCAACACCGCGAACCATCTCGGCACGCTCGGAACCGGCAACCACTTCCTCGAGGTCTGCCTCGATCAGGAGGATCGCGTCTGGTTCATGCTGCATTCCGGCTCTCGCGGCGTGGGCAACGCCATCGGCACCTACTTCATCGAGCGGGCGAAGGCCGATATGCGTCGGTTCTTTATCAACCTGCCGGACGAGGATCTCGCCTATTTCCCGGAAGGGACACCGAATTTCGACGATTACGTCGAGGCGGTGGAATGGGCGCAGAACTTCGCCATGATGAACCGCCAGGTGATGATGAGCCATGCCATCGAGGCCGCACGCGGGGTGATCGGGAAGCCGTTCGAGGCCCATCTCGAGGCCGTGAACTGCCATCACAACTACGTCGCGCGCGAGCATCATTTCGGGAAGAACGTGTTCATTACCCGAAAGGGCGCGGTGCGTGCAGCCGAAGGCGTGATGGGCATCATCCCGGGTTCGATGGGCGCGAAGAGCTTCATCGTGCGCGGGAAGGGCAACCTCGAAAGTTTCTGCTCGTGCTCGCACGGCGCAGGGCGTGTCATGTCCCGTGCGGAAGCCAAGCGTCGTTTCACGGTCGCCGATCACATCGCGGATACGGCGGGCGTGGAGTGCCGCAAGGACATCGACGTGATCGACGAAACGCCGAAGGCCTACAAGGATATCGACGCCGTGATGGCCGCGCAGGCCGATCTCGTCGAGATCGTTCACACCCTGAGGCAGATCGTCTGCGTGAAGGGATAAAGCCGGGGCGCGCGCTGCCCCGGCAAACCCGCATTCTTTAGAAAGTCCAGAACGATGATGATCATCGATGGTTCCCTTGGTGAGGGGGGCGGGCAGATCCTGCGCTCCTCGCTCACATTGTCGATGGTCACGGGAAAGCCCTTCGCCATCGAGAACATTCGCGCGGGCCGCGAGAAGCCCGGCCTGATGCGCCAGCATCTGACGGCTGTGAAGGCGGCTGCGGCGATCTGCGGGGCGGAAACGCGCCATGCCGAAATCGGCTCGACGCGGCTGGCCTTCGAGCCGGGCCGCGTTGCCGCAGGAGCGCATGTCTTCAATATCGGTTCGGCCGGTTCAACGTCGCTCGTCTTGCAGACATTGCTGCTGCCGCTGGCTTTGTGCGGCGCTCCTTCGCGCCTCGTCATCCAGGGTGGAACGCATAACCTCGCCGCACCGCCCTTCGAGTTCATCGCACGCGCTTTCCTGCCGTTGCTGGCAAGGATTGGCTTCTGCGTGAGCATCCGGCTGACCCGACCAGGTTTCTTCCCGGCCGGAGGCGGTGAGATTGTGGTCGAGATCGAGCCTGCGGCGAAGCTGGAGCCGCTCATGCTGGAGACGCGCGGCGGGCTCGTCCGGCGTCGCATCGAGGCGCAGGTTGCGAACCTGCCCTTCGCGATCGCACGGCGCGAGGTTGCCCATGCCGGGGAGATGCTCGGCTGGGCGGATGCGGAACGCGTCCCCTGCCAGATCGACGGCGCGCCGAGCACCGGCAATGTCGTGCTGATCGAGGTCGAGCACGAAGCGGTCACCGAGGTCTTCACCGGCTTCGGGCGGCAGGGCGTTTCGGCGGAAGCGGTTGCGGCCACTGCCGCAAGGGAGGCCGGCGACTACCTCGCCGGTGCCAATGCGATCGGCCCGCATCTTGCGGACCAGCTCCTCCTGCCGATGGCGCTCGGCGCGGGTGGTTGCTTCACGACCGGCCCGCTGAGCGACCATACGCGCACCAACATCGGGACAATCCAGCGATTTCTGGATATGCCCGTTGAATTGCGTTCGGAGGCGGAGGGCGTGCGTGTGATCGTGGGCGCAGCATCATGAGGGCAGGCCTCTTCGGGACCTCGATGTCCTGAAGAGGCATTTCTTTGTGGCTAGCCCAACACGATGAAGGGCGAGAAGCATGACTGAAAAGGCAACGCTCCCTCTTTCACGCTTGCGTGAAATTGGTTGGCATTTCTGGGATCCGATTGGCCTTTTGCCGGAGGGAGCAGACTGGAAGACGCAGACCTTCATCGACGAATACGATGTGTATCTCCTCCACGTCGCCTTTAGCCTGCAAGCTGGATGGTCGGCCGAGTTGGCCATTGCCTATCTGGTGCAAGCCGAGGTTGAAGCGATGGGATTGGGCTTGCGATCGACGACGAAGGACAGAGCCGTATCAACAGTGACCGCGCTGCGCACGGCTCTCCGACTCTGATCGGAAAGGGCAAGTCGGCTGGCCCCAAAATCCGCTGCCCCGAAGTCCGCTGCCCCCGGGGCGTTTGATGGGCAAGCCGATACGTCTCTGATGGTGCCCATCATCCAGATCGGATCGTCACCGAACCGTGCGGGCCATGACGCGCTACATATTTCACGCGCGCCAGGGCCATTCCAGCCGGTCGAGGGTCGCAGGCAGCAGCGCAGGGTCGCCGAGCGCGATCATGCCGTCGGAATGAAGCGGGTTCCCGCCATCGAGTGCGGTGACGATGCCGCCGGCGCCCGTGACGATCGGAATATGCGCGGCAATATCGTAGATTTCGAAGCCGCCCCAGCCGACGGCGATGTCGATATGACCGGCCGCGAGCATCGGCAGGGAAAAGCAATCTCCGCCATAAACGAGCATGCGCACGGCACGGCCCAACCGTTCGATGGCGGCATGGGCGGCCGGATCCCGCGCAAGGGCAGAACTGACCCAGACCGAGGCCTGAGCAAGATCGGGACATGGCCGGGTTGAAAGCCGAAACGTGCGGCCCTCCCGGCGTCCGAAGGCCTGCGCCCCATCTCCCCAATAGCGTTCCTTGAGGTAGGGCTGATCATTGAGGCCAAACACCGCCTGTCCGCGATGGAGCCGGGCAATGAGCGTGCCCCAGACCGGCTGCCCGGCAATGAACGACTTTGTACCGTCGATCGGATCGATGACCCAGACATGCTCGGCATCCGGATTCAGCCGGCCGAATTCCTCCCCGATGATGCCGTGCCCGGGATCATGGGCCTCGATGAGGTCTCGGATCGCACGTTCCGCAGCGCGGTCGGCCTCGGTGACCGGGTCGAAGCCGAAGGCTGATCTCTTGTCATCGACAGCCGGCGAGGCGCGGTACCATGGAAGGATCGCAGCGCCCGCCGCATCGGCAAGGGTGTGGGCAAATCGATCCAGGGCTTCATGAGACGCGGCGTTCATGGCGTCTGTCTCCGCCAGCCCTGGGCACGGATCACGAGATGGCGCAACGTCAGCTGGATGCAGGCTGCGACCATCGACAGGACCATGATGACGACCGCAAAGGCAGAGGCCTGCCCGATGCGGCTCCCTTCGACGAGATTGATCACGGCGATCGAGGCCGGACGGGTCTGGGCGGTGAACAGGAAGATCAGCGCCGAGACTGTCGTCATGGCGTTGACGAAGAAGTATCCCGCCACATCGATCAGCGTCGGCAGAAGGACCGAGCCATGGATACGTCTGGCGGTTCCCGCCGGGCCGATCCGGAGCGCCTGGGCCGCCAGATCGATCTCTCTGTCGAGACGCAGCAACTCGTTGACGACCATGAGATGCGGAACGGTGTAGAAATGCGCAACGGTACAGAGGATGATCAGGGCCAGGCTTCCCTGCAAGGCGTGGAGCGGATTGGCCGGATTGTTGAAAAAGAACACATAGCCGAGGCCGAGGACGAGGCCTGGCACGGCAACGGGCATCATGGCGACGCCCTGCAAACCGTTCCGGATCATCCCGTTTCCGAGCTTCCGGGCAATCAGCCACCCCGACAGGGCCACGAGCCCCGTTCCAGCCAGAGCCGTTCCGAAGGCGAGAATGAGCGAGTTGCCGAGGGCGCGGAATTCGTCGGCATCGCTGAAGAGGCGCTCGTAGTTCTGGAGACCCAGAGAGAGATTGTACGGCCAGAATTTTACGAGCGAGCCGAAGATCGCCATTCCGATGATGCCGAGGATTGCGATCGCCACCAGCGTGGCAAAGAGGAACAGCACGAGATCGCGCAGCGGCAGCCGCTCGGCGCGGATCGGAACGGATTTTCCGGTGATCATCGCGCGCTGGCTTTTCCGCGCGAGCCAGTCAATGGCGTAGGCGACGATGGCCGGAAGCAGCAGGAGCACGCCGACGACAGCCCCCATCTCGAAGTCGAAACGCCCGATCACCAGTTTGTAGATGTCGGTGGCCAGCACATTGGTCGAGCCGCCGACAACGCTGGGGATGCCGAAATCCGTGAAGACGAGGATGAAGGCGATCGATGCGGCGCTGATCGCGGCATAGCGGCACGAGGGCAAGGTCACGGTGACGAAACGACGCCAGGGCCCCGCACGCAAGGCCCGTGCCGCTTCGTAATGGCGCTGGTCACCGGCAGACAATCCGGCGGAGAGGATCAGAACCGCGTGGGGAAACGCATAGAAGACGCTCGCGAGGATAATCCCGACCGGACCGTAGAGGCTTTCCCCGAGCAGCCAGCCCTTGAGCCAGCCCTGGTTGCCAAAAAGATAGACCAGCCCGAAAGCCGGCAGCAGCGAGGGCGCGAGCAGCGGCAAAAGCGCGATCAGCCGGAAGATACCGCGCCCGGGCATGGCGGTGCGCACGAGGGCATAGGCAAAGGGAAAGGCCAGCGCCATCGCGATCACGGTGGCGATCATCGACAGGCTGAGCGAGTTCCACGCGGCGATGACAAGCCCGGGCTCGGCACCATAACGCAGGAAGTTATCCAGTCCGACGAACGCGCCATCCTTTCCGAGGAAGGCCCGAACCAGCAGGGCCCCGATCGGCAGAAGGGTTGCCGTTGCCAGGACGACCAGAAGGACCGGCGGCACGATCTGCCCGGTCGGATCGGGCCGGACCTGCCGCGCGGCCGTTCCCGATACGGCGCTGATCTCAGCCATGATCGTCGAGAAGGAAAAGCTGGTCCGGTTCGACCGACACCGTCACGTGATCACCGAGACCGGGCGGATTGCCGAAGCGCGGAAACGGGATTTCCGCGACGAGGGGGCCCCCGTTCTGGATTTCCGGCTGGATTTCGAGGCGCAGGCGATCACCAAGGAAGGCCACCGAGGAGACCCTTCCCCGCGTTCCGACGGCGCCGCCGGCCGCTTCCATACCGATCCGGACGGCTGATGGGCGGAAGCACAGATATCCGGCTGATCCGCACGGAGCCTGACTCCCACCAAGCCGGAACACATGTCCTCCGGCCTGCACGATGTTTCCCGAGATCGACGTGACAGGCAGCGCGTTCACCTCGCCGAGAAAACGCGCCACGAAGAGATTGGCGGGGCACTGGTAGAGCTCGGCGGGGGTGCCAATCTGCTCGATCCGGCCGGCATTCATCACAACGACCCTGTCGGCGATCGACAAGGCCTCCTGCTGGTCATGCGTGACCATAATGCTGGTGATGCCGATCCTGCGTTGCACCTGGCGAAGTTCATCCCGCAGACTGGCCCGGACATTGGCATCGAGGGCCGAGAGCGGCTCATCGAGCAGAAGCAGGCCCGGTGACAGGGCCAGTGCGCGCGCAAGGGCAACCCGCTGCTGCTGCCCGCCAGAGAGCTGGCTCGGATACTTATCGGCATGCCCCTCCAGCCCCACAAGCGCAAGTAATTCACGGATGCGGGCTGCACGCTCGGTGCGCGAGAGCGGCAAGGTTTCCAACCCGAAGCCGATATTCCTCGCCGCGCTCCGGTTCGGGAAGAGCGCATAGGACTGGAAGACGATGCCGAAATCCCGGGCTTCCGGTGGCAGGGCGCTGATTTCCGAACCCGCCTGCCGGATCGAACCACTATCAGCGGCCTCAAACCCGGCAATCAGCCGCAAGAGCGTGGTCTTGCCACAGCCCGAAGGTCCGAGGATGCAGAGCAGCTCGCCCCGCGGTACATCAAGGTTGACATCGCTGACGACGACTGCGCTGCCAAAACGCTTGGTCAGACCGACGATCGAAAGATAGGGGGCGGCGATTGCCGCCACCCTTGATGTGACTGGCTCCGAAACAACGGAGAACGCGGTGGCAAGTCCGGCCATTTCAGTTCTTCGGCGGAACCTTGACGCCATAGCGCTTCTGCCATTCCGCCATGACGGCCTCCCGGCTGCTGGCAAGCTTGGCGAAATCCATCTTCAGGAGTTTCGACTTTTCGTCGGCCGGGTAGTTCTTCGGCAGCACCTGGATGTCATCATAGGCGGTGATCGGGAGGTATTTGGCCGAGATCTCGGCCGCCTCGCGTGAGGAAATCCAGTCCGCCATGGCCTTGGCATCGGCGAGATTGCGGGCACCCTTGACGAGGGCGGCGGCTTCGATTTCCCAGCCGAGACCTTCGGATGGCAGGATGATCTGGATCGGGGCGCCCTCGTTGATCGCCTTCACGCCCGGCGTCGCGTAGGAAATGCCGATGATCGTCTCGCCGGAACCCGCCTGACGGCACGGGGCCGAGCCGGAATGGCCGTATTTCGAGACATTCTCATGCAGCTTGTCCATGAACTCCCAGCCGCCCTTCTCGCCGAAGATCGTCAGCCAGCCATTGACCGCAAGCAGCGCCGTCCCCGAAGAAAGCGGCGACGGCATGGTGATGTGGCCCTTGTAGATCGGGTTGGTGAGGTCAGCCCAGGTCTTAGGTGCCGGAATGTTCTTCTTGGCTGCCTCGACCGTGTTGAAGCAGAGCGAGGAAGCCCAGGCGTCGATGCCGACCCAGACCGGCTCGGCCCGGTTGTCGCGCATGACAGGGGCAACCTTGTCGAAATGGGCCGGCTTGTACGGCAGGAGAAGGCCGCGGGCATCCGCCGCCATCAGGGCCGAGACCGCGTTGCCCATGATGATGTCTGCCTGCGGGGAGGCCGCTTCGGCAATGACGCGCGCGATGATCGGCGCCGTCGACCCGAGGATGGCATTGACCTTGACCTGCGGATGCTTGGCTTCGAAGCCCTTGATCAGAGCCTTTGCCTGATCCTCATCCAGCGAGGAATAAACGGTGAGTGTGCGCTGTTGGGCTTCTGCGGCCCACGGCAAGAACTGAGAGAACGCCGCGATCGTCGCGGCAAGGATCGGCTTCAACATCGTCTGGTCCCCCTGGAGCCTCGACAGCAAATCGAGCCTGTCGACGCTAGGGCTGTTTGGCGACAGACGGATGACGCTGATCGTGCTGTTTCCCGCGGCATTCCGTGATTACATCTGGCGAGCTGTGGTCCTTGTCCGTGGATAGTCCCGTATCCGGCGGCTGTTCACAGAGGGGCGCGGGCAGCGATCCCGCACAAACAACCACGCCGGCATGGGAATGCCGGCGTATCTCGGTCAAACTGGATACGGAACAACTAAGTTTCCTGGCCGGTCAGGCTGCGGCTTCCGACGTGTCCGAGCCTTCTGCCCGCCACTTACGAAGCCAGACGACCGTTGCGCATGACCATGGTTCGGTCCGCGAATTCGGCGGCCAGTTCCGGCTGATGCAACGTACAGAGAATTCCAAGACCGCGTGACCGGGCCAGCTCGTGCATCAAAGCGAGCACAAGGCGGGCTGTATCCGGATCCAGACTTGCCACAGGTTCGTCGGCAAGCAGGATCCGGCTGTCCTGCATCAGCGCGCGTGCGATTGCCACACGCTGCTGCTGGCCTCCGGAGAGGGTGTCTGCACGCTGGTCGCGCTGTTCCGTCAGCCCCACGGAGGCGAGCGCTGCTTCGGCCTTGTCCATCATCACCACCGGATAGATCCCCGTAGCAACGCGCCAGATCGGCAACTCCGGCAGGGCGGCGGTCATGACATTGCCAATGGCGGAGCGCCGTCCGACAAGATTGAACTGCTGGAACACCACCCCGATCCGCCCGCGCGCTTGGCGGAGCATGTCACCACCCGGGCCGCAAACGGCAGTTCCGTCCAACTCGATGAGCCCGGAATCCGGTTCCGTCAGGCCGCTGATGCAGCGAAACAACGTCGATTTGCCTGAACCGCTGGGGCCGAGAACTGCCACAAGCTCTCCCGCTGCGACCTCCAGCGAGACATCCTTCAAGGCTTGGAAGTCTCCGTAGCGCTTGGAGAGCCCGGACACCGAAAGAACAGGCGTCATGACAGGCGCCTCCGGAGCGTGGCGCTCAGTTGGTCGATAAGCGTCACCATAACGAGGATGATGACGAGAATGGTCAGCACGCGATCGAACAGCAGCAAATCGACGCTGTTCTTCAGCTCTTGCCCGATACCCCCCGCGCCCACCACGCCCAACACGGTCGAGGCACGCACATTGAACTCCCACATGTAGAGCAGGATCGAGGAGAGCTGCGGCAGGGCATCGGGCACTTGCACATGCAGAAAGATTTTCAATCGTCCGGCGCCCGTCATCCGCGCGGCTTCCACCGGGCCCATATCGGTCGTTTCGATGGCCTCCGCCCAGAGTTTTGCAATCGAGCCCGCTGTATGGAGGGCAATGCCGAGTACGCCTGCAAAAGGGCCAAGCCCGACGGCTGCAACGAAAATCAATGCAAAAACGAAGGAATCGATGCCGCGCAACGCATTGAGGAGCCATCGCGCCGGCAACGACAGGACCGGCGAAGCTCCGACATTGCGTGCGGCCAGAAGGCAGATCGGTGCGGCAATCACGGCACCGAACGAAACGCCGATGGTTGCCATTGCGACGGTCTCGAGGCCGCGCTGAATAAGAACATCAAGCTCGCTGAGATCAGGCGGCCACGAGCGAGCGATCCACGTGACCAGACGAGGCAAGCCTTCCCATAGGCGTGAGATACTCACCTCCGCAACCGAGAGGCAGAGCGCGTAGAACGCCACTCCGATCAGCAGCAGGGGCAGAAAGGCTGCACGCTGGGCCGCGCGGTGCAGAAACCCCGCCTTGCGGTTCAGCGCGGCAGTTGCGACCCGCATCGCCGCTGCTGCTTCGCCATGGGGGTGGTCAGGCGAAGGTTTCATCAGGATTTGGGCTGCAAGCGACCAACGGCGACACCCGCCGCCTCGATCAGCCCATAGGCCTTGTGATCGGCCTTCACCCACCCGGTATAGCGCGGCGGCATAATGGTGCGCGCATCCTCCTCTGAGATCGTGGTCACAATCTCCCGGATGCGGGCGGTCATTGCGGGATCAAATCCGGCCCGCACAACCAATGGATCATTCGGCAGCGGTTCGGATTGCCAGACGATTTTCACGTCTTCGCGCCGGACCAGGCCGCGATCGGCCATGCCGTTGAAATTGCGATCGAAATCCGTGGCGAGATCCACCTGCCCATTCGCCACGGCCATCACATTGGCGGGGTGGGAAGCCCCATCGCGATACTGGAAGAAGGTCTTCGGATCGATGCCGCGCATCCGGAAGTAATGCGTCGGGATCAACCAGCCCGAGGTCGAGCCCACATCTGCAAGAGAAATGCGCAAGCCCTTGGCACCTTGCGGCCAGGAATCAATCGTGAGCCCCGGGCGTGCGAGAATGATCGCGTGATAGAAGGGGCGCCCGTCATATTTCACGGTGGCAATGGCCTGTGCGCCGCCCTGATGATGCGCCAGAACATAGCCCCAGGGACCCATCCAGGCGAGATCGGCCTGCCCGTTGGAGAGCGCGATGGCAATCCCTGCCCAGTCATTCGTGACAACCAGTTCATGAGGGTGGCCGAGCCGATCAGCGAGATGCTTGAAGAAGGGCTCGAATGCCTTGCGGGTATCGGACGGGGTAGGCTGGAAAGGACCAACAGCGAAGCGCAGACGCGTTTCCCGCGCCCGCAGAACCGGCGGCGCGGCGATCATGGCTCCGGCTGTCAGGCAAAGAATTCGGCGGTTCAGCATCAATGAGCCTCTTGTGAACGATGCCTGGATCGAGCCTTGCCGGTGCCTCGGCATTTTTCACAAGGCATGGCTTTGTCGAACAGGGGAAAGTTCGTCCGTCTGGATCGTAACGTTACAGCCGCGCGGGACGAATATTGTTCAGCTCCATGGAAGAGGTGACTGCATGTACAACCAGAGCTGGCTGATCTTTGGCGGGCCCTATGGCAATCTCCAGGCGACCCAAGCCCTGTTATCCGAGGCTCGAGCCCTCGCCATTCCAGCGGAGCGCATGCTCTGTACAGGCGATCTCGTGGCCTATTGCGGCGATCCGGTCGCAACCATCGACATCATCCGCGAGGAAAGGATCCGGGTGGTGATGGGCAATTGCGATGAGCAACTGGCAGCGGGCGCAGACGATTGCGGATGCGGCTTTGACCCGGAAAGCACCTGCTCCCGTCTTTCCGCGGAATGGTATGCTTATGCCAATTCCGTTGTCCGCCCGGATCAGCGCGCCTGGCTCGCAACCCTTCCCAAACGGATCGACCTTGAAATTGGAGAGCGGTCCCTTGCAGCAATCCACGGATCAACGCGCGTCATCAACGAGTTCATCTTTGCCGGAACGCCGGTATCCGCCAAGCAGGAAAGCCTTGATGCCCTTGGTTGCGACGGCGTGATCGGTGGGCATTGTGGCCTGCCATTCAGTGAGAAAGTCGAGGGGCGGCTCTGGCACAATCCGGGTGTGATCGGCATGCCAGCCAATGACGGAACCGCGAGGGTCTGGTTCAGCCTGATCACGCCGACGGAAGCCGGCCTTTGCATCGAGCACCGGGCGCTTGGCTATGATTACGAAGCCGCGCAAGCGGCAATGCGACGTGCCGGACTTCCGGACTGCTATCGCGAGGCGCTCGCGACCGGACTTTGGCCAAGCCTGGATGTCTTGCCACAGCGCGAACGCGGTCTGACGGGGATTCCCATATCGGAAACGCGGTTCTCGTGGGAGAAGCGGCCTTCTCCCCTCCTGGGGGCAGCGGCCTAGCTCGGATCAGAGAGGGTGCACGGTCTGCCGGAGTGTCAGCCACAGGTGCAAGCAGGTCGTGAGGAACCAGCCGTTGCGGCGATGTTTCCGTGCGCTGGTCACCAGCCTGGCACCCACAGGCTCGACGGCAATTCCCGCGCGATGGGTGACCTGAGACGCGATGAGCGGCGTTGAGGCGCGAAGGCTTGTTCCGCCTTTCTGCAACCATCTGGTCGCGAGCTATTCCAGAACGTCTTCGTCGCCTTTTGCGCCGTCATTTCGAGTGTTATATATATTCATACGTTGTAATATTGGTAGACTTCCGAATATTAGATCAAATATCAAGATGTTTTGAGACAGCAATACTTATTTATGACTGCTCTGCCCTTCCAGAATGACCCGCAAGGCTTCAGCAGTTGCCGCGTCTGCGGGAAAGAACGTTTCCATGGCAAGTTCTGACAGCGTGATGTCGACGGGCGTACCGAACACGGTTGTCGTGGACAGGAAAGACAGGATTGCTCCGGGTGTCTTCAGGCGGAATGGCACCACAATGCCAGCATGGTCTATATCGAATGTGCCTTCGGTGGCATGGGTGGCCGGAACCGGGCAGGCTTGCAAATCCCTGAACAGCATCTCGAGTTTGGGGTCGGCCGTCATATCGATCTGGTGGCGTAATCGCGCCAGCAGATGCGCCCGCCATTCCGGAAGATTGACAATGTGAGGCGCTAGCCCTCCCGGCATGAGACTCACCCGGAGCACGTTGACGGGTGGTTCCAGCAGACTCTTGTCGGCAACCAGTTCCAGCAGAGCCGGGACAACGGCGTTGGAGGCCATGAGCGTCCAGTGCCTGTCGATCGCGATTGCTGGAAACGGCTCGTGCGCCTTCAGGAGCAGATCGATCGCCGCACGCGCGGCCTGGAGAGCCGGATCATCCAGTCTTCGCTCTGGAAAGACGGGTGCATAGCCCGCAGCGAGCAGCATCATGTTGCGCTCTCTGAGCGGCACCTTCAGGTGCTCTGCAAGGCGCAGCACCATCTCGCGGCTCGGCGACGATCGGCCACTCTCAATGAAACTCAGGTGTTTCTGGCTGATCTTCACATCAAGTGCGAATTCAAGCTGGCTCATGCGACGGCGTTGCCGCCAGTCGCGGATCTGTTTGCCGATGGAGCGAGCGTCGGAAGTGACCAGCGCGTTCATGATTCCAGCATAGATCGGCAGGTGGGGCTGTCCAATTACCTCTGGCTTAATCGACCGGCGCCATTGAACCGCGCATCATCCTGTCAATCGACACAACATAGGAGATGCCGATGTCCATGCCCCTCCACCCCACGCCATTGCTGCGGCTTGCACTACTCGGTGATGCCATCGCCAGTGGCGCGACCGGCTTGCTCCTTGCTGGAGGCGCCGCTTACCTCACGAACATTCTTGGCTTGCCCGAGCCGCTTATGCGGAATGCAGGCTTCTTCTTGCTGCCCTACGCAGCCTTCGTCGGATATGTCGGCACCCGCGCCAGGCTATCGACAGGTATGATCTGGATGATCATCATCGCCAATACGATCTGGGCCGTTGAAAGCATCGTCTTGCTGGTTGGTGGCTGGGTATCTCCCACAACGCTCGGAGCCAGCTTTATTGTCGCACAAGCCCTTGTGGTTGCGGGCTTCGCTGAGGCGCAATGGCTGGGCCTGCGCAAGAGCAACACAAGGGTCTCGGTTGGCACATAGGCGATGCGGATCAATCGCGCTGCGGGGTCGCCTGTCAGCGGGGACCCCGCTACCGAAATTCCGTCGGAGAGCACGTTTATCGGCTGCTTGAGTGTCAATGATCGCCTGAAGTGGTCGTTCCGCTTCCGTGAAGAGTTTCGGGCTCTCGTCATTACCCCCTCAATAGCTGACGTCCATCAGCAAGACACAACTGGTCGTGTGGGTTGCAGAAGCGGAACCGCAGACCTACGCTGGCCTCCCGGGAGATTTGAGGAGAAAGCGCCATGAGTATCTGGTTCAGACCTGCCCTTGCTTCCCTCATCTGTCTTGGTTCGGAGCTGGCCGAGGCCCAATCGTCAGGGCGGCAGGTCACGTTCCCACGCGGTGCGACCGCGACAGAGATCCGGGGAACGTTGCGCGGCTCAGCTGATGCCACCCTGCTTTTGCGCACTGCGCCCGGGCAGGTGATGCAGGTACTGTTCACCTCGGCAAACCGTTCCTGCTATTTCAACGCTTTCGAGCCGGGCCGGGAAGAGGCGGTGCATATCGGATCGAGCGCGGGCAATGAATTCGGCCGCAGCCCGACTGTTGCCGGTGAATACCGGTTTCAGATCTATCTGATGCGCAACGCCGCGCGCCGGAACGAAACCTGTCGCTACCGGATCTCCTTCGAAGTGACCGGCGCGCCGGGTGGCGTCAGCGCAGGGGTATCGGATCGCCAGATGCGGGATCAATGCCAGGCACGGGTTGCTTCGATGTACGCCGTGCGCAGCGCCCGCATCCGCATGGCCGCAATCCGCCCCGGTGCGGATGGGCCAAGCATAGACGGACGCGTGAACAAGGGCGCGGAGGGCATCAAGGCATTCCGGTGCCTCTTCACACCAGCCCGCCAGCTGCGCGATGTCATGGCCATGACACCGGACGGAGAATAGCCAACATTCATGTTCCTGGTTTGTTGTTGATTTCATTGTGACAGGACTGCTGAATGACAATGACACTGTCTTCTCATCCTGACAGATGCACGGCATTCGACCGCCATGGCGCAGCCGCTGCCTTACATTGAGGAGAAAGATCCCATGAAGAAGCCTTTCGCCGAGTTTATCGGAACATTCACGCTCGTGTTCTTCGGTTGTGGTGCAGCCGTCATTGCCGGCATGGGTTCGGGACCAACGGCGATCGATATTCTCGGCATTTCTTTTGCGTTCGGCCTGGCAATTGTAGCCATGGCGTATGGAATCGGCCCGGTCTCAGGATGCCACGTCAATCCAGCCGTCAGCCTCGGCGCCTACATCGCCGGGCGCATGGAATTGGGCGATCTGTGGTCTTATGTCGTCGCGCAGATCCTTGGTGCCATTGCCGGCGCGCTTGTACTGTTCCTAATCCTCAGCGGCAAGGCGCAGGGCTGGAATGGCGGCCTCGGCCAGAATGGCTGGGGCGTCGGCTATCTCGGCGGATATTCCATGGCCGCGGCGTTCTTGTTTGAAGCAGTGGCAACGTTTCTGTTCCTGGTTGTCATCCTTGGTGTGACCCAAAAGGGCCAACCAAACGAACTGGCCGGCCTTGCCATCGGCCTGACGCTCGTGGCGATCCACATTGTCGGCATCAACGTCACCGGTGTTTCGGTGAACCCAGCGCGCTCCCTCGGTCCGGCTTTGGTCGGCATGGGGACCAATCCTGCAGCGCTGGGCCAGGTTTGGCTCTTCCTCCTCGCCCCTCTCGTCGGTGCTGCCGCGGCTGGCCTTGCGTTCAAATCGGGCCTTCTGGGCACCGAAGCGCAATCCAAATAAGTCTTTCGCGGAGGGACTTATCGGGCGGGGGCTTTGGTCGCAGTGAATAGCCCCGAGTTTTTTGAAGGCTGGGAACGTCCGGTTTCGGTCGAAATCGTCGGGGCAAAAATGACAGTTTTGTGGGCGCGAAGCTGCCCTTGCGAAAAACGACGCAGCATATCGGAACGCTCATCAAGATCGTTTTGGGCAATCGGCCGGTCGGGAGAACCCACTGGATGCATATGCCTCCCGCCGATGCTAATATAGCGTCATGAGTGATCTCTATACTCCGGCGTCTGAATTTCTGCTCCGCGTTGCAAACGGCGACGTCCTTTTGAAGGGAAGCGCAGAGGCTGACAAGAATCTTCGCCTCTTGATCCAGTTCATGAGCGACATAGACCCGTCAAACCGCGATTGGGCCACCCTTCTTGTCGCCAGCAAAGATATCGATACACCTGAGATCCAAGAGGCGCTGCTACGAGCCACTCAGGATGAAAATGCAAGCGTCCGGGCAGAAGCGCTCCTGGGGTTAGCTGAGCGTGATTTGCCTCACGCGATCCCTTTGATTTTACGGGAACTCAGTCGAGACGAATGTGGATATGGCACGTTTCAGGCGGCCCATCACGTGGCCGACCCGTCCCTTCTTGATAAACTAATCACGTGGCGTGGCCGCGCAAGCCATCAACATGTTAATGAAGAAATTGAAGATGCCATACGTGCATGCGAGGCCAAGCTTGCGCTGAGGTAGGTGGCCTTGGAGCGCTAGATACTGAAACACCCCAGGTTCCCGGAGGCTGATGAAATCTAACGAATATCGGCTTTCGGCGTCTACGTTCCTTACCTTGAGTGTCTGAAATGCGGGCGCGTCACAGCCCTTTCAGGTGGCGCGGTTTACCCGCGCCGCCGGAACTCCTCTCCTTCATAGGTGCGGATGGGATTGCCGCGTTCGACGGCAATTTTCGCCAGCCAGTCCCGGAACCGCGCGGCATCCCGGTTTCGTTCATGCACCGCTCCCAGCAGCGCCCTGATGCGCTCGGTCGCGAGAGCCTTGTTTCGATGCTGTGACCGCTCATCCCGTGCAACCACGCTGAGGCCGGTTGGGACATGCACCAGGCGGATCGCGCTTTCGGTTCGGTTCTGATGCTGCCCGCCAGGGCCACCCGCGCGCATTGTCTCGAACCGGAGTTCGTTCGCGGCAATCTCCGGTTCCCGCTCAGGAGGATCAATCCGCCGAACTGCGATGAACCAGTTCTTCCTCTTATGGCCGGGACGGATCCCGCTGCGCGCGATCCATTGGATCGTCCCCGCCCAGGATTGGGCAAACCCCTCACCGCCTTGTCCCGCGATGGTCAGCAGGACCGAGCCGGCCTTCCGATCAGGTGCCTCCTCGCCGAATGTCAAACCGGCGCTTTCGGCTTCGTCCCGCATGGCGGCGATGACATGCTCAACTGCCAGACGGCATTCGGCGGGGCCTCGCCCCGCCGTCACGCAAAGAAGGATATCGCTCATCGCTTGTCCTTCCATCCCTTGCGCGGTTCGATCCGGCGGCTCTGCCGCGCGGTCTTGAACGTGACCAACGGACGGAGAATCGCCACGACCCGCACAAGGTTCATCGCTTCAAGATCAGCGACGACCTTGTGAATATCCTTGTAGGCATCGGGCGCTTCCTCAATCAGCAATTGCCGATCCGTGCAGATCACCCGGCCCGCGAACGGGGTGCGAGCGAGCCGTTCAAGATCGCCCGGTGACGTGCGGACACGCTTCTCCATCGAGCCACGGTCATGTTTGCGGCCTGCGCCATGTGCAATGGAGCAGAGAGCCTCTGATGGTGCTTCAAGAGGCGCCACCAGATAGGTCACAGCGCCGCGCGAGCCGGGAACGGGCACAAGGCCCCGATCCGACGGCGCCGCGCCCTTGCGGTGCAGGATGCGCGATCCTTTCCGCTCCGCCAGGTTATGCGGGACATCAAGCCGGAGAATCCCCTCCGTCCGAAGAGCCGCCATCGCCCGCTCAGCGATGATCTGCCGGTTCAGGCGCGCATAGGTGAGCGCCCGATCGTGATCCGCAAGATAGGCCAGTCCACCTTCCTCAAGCGGAAGGCCCTCCGTTCCGGCATGATAATGCCGGGCCAGGACGGCTGCACCAAAACCGCGCGAACCGGAATGGACGAGCAAACCCAGAGCACCCGTCTCAAGTCCGGCTGCCGAAGCAGCATTCTCATCAACGATCTCGGCAACGGCCTGCACTTCACAGAAATGATTGCCGCCGCCAATGGTGCCGAGTGCCCCGACATACGGGCTGACATCAAGCCCTTCTGTTGCGAGATCTTCCTCCTCGAGACGCGCTTCGGCATTTCCGCTCCACGGACCTTCAAGCGCCAAAAGGCGTTCAGCGGCCTTGTCGAGACGAAGCCGACGCTCCGGCAGATCGAGCGACCAGAACTGCATGCCGCAGCCGATATCCGTGCCGATGATGTCGGCATGCACCAGGCGTTCAGCCTCTGCGGCGCAGCCGACCGGGCCATGATGGCCAGGATGCAGATCCGGCATGCCAGCCACCGCGCATATGCCTCGGCGATTGGCGAGCTGTTCCAGCTGCCGCACGGCAGCCTCCTCAATCCACGCGGTGGATGAGGCAAAGAGGTGGATGCGCGACGATGCGCCCACCAGACGGGGAGTGCCCATTTTTGAATTTCCGAAAAGAACCGCCATGCTCAGACAGGCGGCAGAAAGCGTTCGCCGTTTCCGGCTTCCGGGATGGTCAGATTTCGGCCCTGACCGGGCAGCAGCTGAACATCAACATGGCTGTTCCCTCACGCTCATTGTGCAAGATGCGAGCTCGCACGAGGAGCTACCGGGTAACGGTTGCTCTTCGTCCAGGCTAGTGCGGAAATATCACAGTGTTGCCGGAATGTCGAACGCGCCGAAGCGCGCTATTCTTCCATTGTTGTGCCGAAAGTCCGGTTTGGCAGCGCAAACCTAGCTCTTGAGCATGACGATGTTGGCGTCTGGAGAGGCATTGGTTCTCAGCGGTCAGCCAGACCGGACCGTGTCCGCTTGTCATTCCGGACCTAATGCCTGATCTAAGGCAGCCTGGGTAGAACGGAGCGCAGGGCGAAGATAATGAAGCCAGAAGCAGAGCCATTGACGGCTGAACAGATCGAGGCTCGGTTCAAGGCTAGGTACGCCACCTATCAGTACCATTTCGTGGAGTTCTTCACGGAGCATCTGGCGGATTGCTCCCGCGCCTTCGGGGGCGATCTCCAGCTCATGCTGGTACTAGCTCTCATGGGCCAGATGCATCTCCAAGCGCTTGTCGCGCAGAAGCAGAACCCTGATCATCGCGCTCCATCGGTCCGTGAACAGAAGATCACGGCGTCTCGCATTGCCGACGCGTCGGGCATTCCGCGCGAGACAGTACGGCGCAAGCTTACCAAGCTTGAGCAATGGGGCTGGGTCGAGCAGGAAGGCTCAGGTGCGTGGCGCATCGTCATCGGCGAACAAGGGTCAAACGCACGTCGTGATCTGGCGGAGTTGGACCAGCGCGCGATGGCTCGCATTGCAGTCTTCTATCACAAACTCCAAACAATTATAAAATCTTAACAACGGGTTAGAAGAAGTTCTGCCCAAAATGGGCAGTACCCCCCTTGCTCCGTCATGATCCTGCAAGCCAAAAATCTGGCAACAAAGGTCAAGGACGGGAGAGCAGGGATGGGCGTCGAGAGCATGTTTCGGCTCGATGGCGATGTGGCGCTGGTTACCGGCGCTGGTGCGGGTATTGGCCGTGCGATTGCCAAGCTTTTCGCATCCGTCGGCGCCTCCGTTGTCGTGAGCGATCTCAACGCAGAGACTGCTGAGGCCGTGGCGCGGGATATCGTGGCCGCAGGTGGGAAGGCGGTCGGCATCGCCTGCAATGTCACCAAGGAAGAGGACCTCGTTGCAGCGGTCGATACCGCAATGGAACGCTTCGGTCGCCTCACAATCCTCGTCAACAATGCCGGTGGTGGCGGGCCGAAGCCCTTCGACATGCCGATGGGCGATTTCCACTGGGCCTATGAACTCAACGTCTTTTCCCTGTTCCGCCTCACGCAATTGGCGGCGCCGCATATGGAGAAGGCTGGCCATGGCGCGGTGCTCAACATCTCGTCGATGGCGGGCGAGAACAAGAACCAGCGCATGGCGTCATATGGCTCGTCAAAAGCGGCAGTGAACCACCTCACGCGCAATATCGCGTTCGATCTCGGGCCCAAGAACATCCGCGTGAACTGCATCGCACCCGGCGCGATCAAGACCGATGCGCTCGCGACCGTGCTCACCCCGGAGATCGAGACGGCGATGCTGAAGCATACCCCGCTTGGACGGCTCGGGCAGGCGGAGGATATCGCGAACGCCGCTTTGTTCCTTTGCTGTCCGGCCTCGAGCTGGGTCAGCGGGCAGGTGCTCACGGTTTCTGGCGGCGGCGTCCAGGAACTGGATTGAGGGCTTCGCCATGCGTGCCGGGCCGGAATGGTTCATCTGGATCGAAACCCTGGGGATTCTCTCCTTCGCCATCAATGCGATGATCGTGGCAAAGGGGAAGAACCTCTCGACGTTTGGGTATTTCCTCTGCGCAGTAGCGGCAGCGCTCGGTGGCGGCACCTTGCGCGACATCCTTCTCGGCCCCTCGGCACAGCCCTTCTTCTGGGTGGCGTTTCCCTTCTACATCGTGGCGATCTTCTTGATCGCCATTGCCTATGCCAACAGCGAGGGTCTGCGCGCGGCCATTGCGAAGCGCGATTTCCTGATCAAGGAAAGCGCGGAAGCGATTGCGCTGGCTTCGCTTGGTGCGCTGGGGGCGGCGAAAACCTTCAACCTGCTGGGCCCGGTGGTGGCGCCGACAGTTCTGGGGCAAATGCAGCTCTGGATCCTCTGCGCCTTCTTCGGCGCGGTGAGCGCAGCCTTCGGGTCCATCATCCGCGACATCATCATCAATGAATTTCCCGGGGCTTTGCGGCCCGGTATGTGGGTGATCGAAGCGTTGTTCCTGGGCTGCGGGCTGCTGGCTCTGCTGCGGATGGTCGGCGTCCCTGCGCCCTGGGCGTTGCTGGCGGGCTTCCTCGTCACGCTTGTCATTCGTCTCTGGATCGTTGTCTCGGCGCGCCGCGCGCAAACCTCCTGATTTCCCAACGAAAAGCGGAGTTTCCCATGAAGATCGCGATGTTCTACGCGAAGGATTACGAGAAGCCGCAATTCGAGGCGGTGAATGCCGGGCACAAGCACGAGATCACATACATTGCCGCACCGTTGAATGCGTCGACCGCGCCACTCGCAAAGGGGTTCGACGCGATCTGCATCTTCGTGAACGACACATGCGATGCCGCGACCATCGCCATTCTGGCGGCAGGCGGCGTGAAGCTGGTTCTCTGCCGATCCGCTGGCTTCAACCAGGTCGATCTCAAGGCCGCGAAGGCGCATGGCATGACGGTGATGCGCGTGCCCGCCTATTCGCCGGAATCCATTGCCGAGCATGCGGTGGGGATGATCCTCTCGCTCGTGCGCAACGTGCACCACCAGTATAACCGCGTGCGCGTCGGCAATTTCTCGATGGATAACCTCGTGGGCTTCACCCTGCGCGGGCGTGTCGCCGGCATTGTTGGCACGGGGAATATCGGCCGGGCCACAGCGCGCATCCTCAAGGGGTTTGGCTGCTCGCTGCTGGGCTCTGACCCCTATCCTCATGACGAGATGACGGCGATCGGCATGGAGTATGTCGAACGCAACACGCTCTTCCAGCGCTCCGACATCGTTGTGCTCACCGCGCCGCTCACGCCCGAGACGCGCCATATGGTCAATGCCGAGACGCTCAAGCTCTTCAAGAAGGGCTCGGTGCTCATCAATACCGGGCGTGGTCCGTTGATCGACACCAAGGCGGCGATTGTGGCGCTGAAGAACCTCGAAACGCTCTGGTATCTCGGCATCGACGTCTACGAGGATGAAGCGGGGCTGTTCTTCGAGAACCTCTCCGCCGAGATCGTGCAGGACGATACCCTGCAATTGCTGCTCGCGCAGAAGAACTGCCTCGTCACGCCTCATACGGCCTGGCTGACGCAGGAAGCCCTGACCGATATTGCCGAGCAGACCCTGGGCAATGCGACCGATTTCGCGGCGGGCAAGCCCAACCCCGATCGCACCGTCAAACTTCCCTGATCAACGCCTTTCTCGAGGTTTCTCCATGCCTTCCTCCTTCGACGCCTTCGCCGATTTCCGTATGACCGGGCACAAGGTGATCATTACCGGCGGTGCCCAGAACATTGGTGCCGGCATCGCCAGGACATTGGCCGGTGCCGGCGCCAAGGTCATGATCGCCGATCTGAACGGCGATCTCGCCCAGAAAACCGCTGCGGAGATCGCTGCCGAAACCGGTTCCGAATGCCACGGCATGGCGTGCGACGTGACCAAGTCGGAGCAGATCGACGCTGTGGTCGCCGCGACCGTTGCTGCCTTTGGCGGCATCTCCACGCTCGTCAACAATGTCGGCTGGGGCGGTCGCCACGATGACCCCACCGCAATTTCCGACGATGCGTTCATTGCCTCCTACAAGCTCAACACGATCAGCGCCTATCGCATGAGCATGGCTTGCCTGACGCATCTGCTGAAGGAAAAGAACCCGAGCATCACCAATTCCGGGTCTTTCTCATCGGCTGCGCCCGCCTATGACATTCTGGCCTATGGCACGGCCAAGGCAGCCTTGAACCAGATGATGGTGTCGATCGCGCATCTCCTGGCGAAGAAGGTGCGCGTTAATTCCATCCTTATCGGCACCGTGATGACCCCGGGCTATGCGGATGCTGGCATCGACCCGGCCATGCAGGAAAAACTGCGGAACCCCGACAACCTGACAGGGCGGCCGGGCGCCCCGCAGGATGTGGCGAATGCCTTCCTCTGGCTCTGTTCGCCGGCTGCCGGCTGGGTGAGCGGGCAGACGATCAATGTCCATGGCGGCGGCGGCGTGGTGCGCCTCTTCGGGCATTGACTATCGGCATGCGTTGTATCCGCTCGACCTCCATCGGACCCTGCGCGGCACTGGCCCTGCTGGCCTTGGCTGGTAACGGACATGCGCAACAGGCGGGCGGAGCCATTCCCCTTGCCGCGCAAGCCGAAGGCGCCCCGATTGAGCGGGTGGATGTCATTCTCGTGCGGGGCTCGGACAACCCCGCGCGGGATCAGGCTGCGCTTGCCCGCCTGCGTGAAAGCATGCAGGCGCTGGTCGGGCGCGGCTATTCCCGCGCTTTCATCGAGCGGCAGCTGGCAACGCCGCGCGGTCGGCTGGGCGTCGGGCAGATCAGCTATCGCCTCGTTCCGGGCCGTTCGCCTGGAAGCCTCGCTGTGGTGCTCGAACTGGACACTGCCATGCCTGCGACGGCCGCCGGCGCGCAGGGAGCTCTGACAGGCGATGGGCGATCCTTCCCCGTGCTTTATCGCAGTGACCGCGCCTTTCTGACGGCGATCATCAGCGGAGGGCTTGGAGCCTATACCGATATCAATCCGTGGTTTGGCAATCCCGCTCTCTTTACCGCCGGCAGCCCCATTGCACGGAAGCGGCCGGGGCGCGCGCCGGGTTGGACCGAGGGATACACGGATCTGGGCTTTGCGGGCGCGGCGCAACTCGGTGATACGCCGTTCTATGCCTATGGCGCACTGACAGCGCTGACCTCCTGGTCGATCGGGCAGGACATCTACCGCAACGACACCCGTACCTGGACGGATATCGAGCGCGCCTATGCGGGCCTGCTCTATGTCGATCCCGAAACCGGCAACAGTGTCAACATCAGCGCCGGCCGGCAAAATGTGACACTGAACGAAGGCTGGCTCGTGCATTTCGTGCGCGGCAACGCCAATATCGGCAAGCGCGGCGGTACCTATCTCGGCCCCCGCAATGCCAATGACTTCTCCGTGGTGGCTGATGCCAAACTCGGCCCATGGACTGCGAAGGCCTTCTGGATCGATCCCGACGAACTGCCCGGCATCGATTCCCGCGCGAGCTATCTCGGCGCCAACCTCCGCTACACGTTCCGGCCCGGGCTCTCGTTCGATGCGAGCTATATCACGGTGGCGCGCTCCACAGGTTCGCTTGTTGCGCCCGGCGGGGTGCGACTGCCCCGCGAAGGGCTGCGGACCTATGCCGGGCACGTCCGATGGGAGCGGCCATTCGGCGCGGATGGCGTCTGGCTCGCGAGCGAATTTGCCTATCAGGACCACGAGCGGTTCCGGATGTCGGCCTATGCGGCTTACGGGCTGATCGGCTATCAGGCCGCGCATCTGCCGTGGTCGCCGAGCCTCTCCTATCGCCTGTCCTATGCCAGCGGCGATAACCCGAATTCGGCAAGCTACAACCGGTTCGATCCGCTGCTTTCGACCGGCCTCGGCAACTGGTTGCAGGGCATCAGCTTCGGCAAGCTCACCTCGAATTCCAACCTTTCGGTGCATCGCCTGCAATTCAATGTCGTGCCAATGCCGACGCTGAACGTGACGTTCGACTGGCACATCCTGCGCGCGCCGGAGCGGAACAATCTCGGCGCGAATCCCGCGCTTTCGACCCTGACCTCCAGCGATATCGGGCAGGAATTCACCCTCACGGGCCGCTGGGCCATCAACCGGAACCTCTATCTCCAGACCATCGGCTCGATTGCAGTGCCGGGGAAAGCCCTGCGCAACATCGGCGCGCGGCAGAACTGGACCACGTTGCAAGCCAGCCTCTACTGGTCGCTTTGAGGAGAGTTCACTGTGGCTGAGATGAATGTCCCCTTGCCGCTTCTGGCTTCGCTCCTCTTCAGCATGATGGGACCGATTGGCCTGCTGCCCCTTTTTGCGAAATCAACAGCGGGTGCTGACGCAAGGCTTCAAAAGACAATCGCGGTTCGTGCGGCGACTTTTGCCACTCTTGCCTTGGCGGTTGCGGTCTTTGTTGGCTCCGCGATCATGCAATCGGCAGGCACGTCGCGTTCCTCCTTGATCATCGCGTCCGGCATCATCCTGACGTTGACGGCCTTGCGGAACATCTTTGGCTCGGGTTCGCCGCAATCGAGCCCCGCTCAACCAGCAAGCGAGGCTCTCGCTTTGGCGCCCATTGCGATTCCGGGAATCGTCACGCCGATGGGTGTCGCCATTCTCATCCTGTTTGCCAGTTACTTCCCTGAAATGGTGGACCGGTTGGCCATTCTGGCCGTCATGGTCGGCATCATGCTGGCAAACCTGCTGGCAATGTTTTCAGCCCAATGGTTCATGCGCGCTGTCGGCCCGACGCCATTGATCGTGTTGGGCGCGATTTTCGGTGTGCTTCAGGCGGCGATGGGCGTCGAGATGATCGTTTCGGGCCTCGGCATGTCGCGCCTCTTCGGCCATCCGTGACAAGCTCAATTGATTTCCAGCTGAAACCAAGACGGGCATAGGCGATGACAGAACGACTGCTCCGCCTTTTCAAATCGGACGATGCCGCAGCCATTCGTGAATTGACCAGGGCAACGCTGGATGCCTATCACCGCCGTTTCGGCGAGACGGCTGGTCGGGCCGCTGACATCACCGAACTGGCTGACCTGGCAAAAACCGGCAGTGTTTTTGTCGCACAGCAAGGAGCCGATATCGTCGGCGCGATTGGCTATACCCCTCCTGGCGTCATCGAGCATCCGCTCTTCTCGCGGAGTTGGGCGCTTATCCGCATGCTCGTCGTTGCCGCGCCGGTTGACCATTCTGCCGTAACGTCCTCGTTAATCGCACACTGCGTTGCGCAAGCGGAAAGCGATAAGGCTGAAGCGATCTCTGTGTATTCCTGGCCATCAGACATCCTGTTCGAGCCCGACTTCCGGCGTGCCGGTTTCAGGGAAGCGAGCATCGCGCCGGAACTTCACGGGAACTTGCACGCCTTGTTGTTGCGACAGCTGGGGCCTAAGTCTGACTGAGCTCTCAACTCCGCTTCTGATAGGAAAATCGGACTACCGCTCACCGAATGGGCAATGGAGCACTCTGGAATCGGGCACCAAGGGCTCTCAAAGAATGAATGTCCGGTTTTCGGGATCAACAACGCTCGGCTTAGCAACCATTTCGGGGGCCGGAAGCGGAATGGCAGGCTTATGAAACGCCTGTCAGAACTCCCGACATTCCCCGCCACACGAACCCGAGCGCGCCGCAGAGTGCAAGCGTGGGGATCATGCCCAGCTTGAGCCGAAAGAGTGCGATGACCGCGACCAGCGAGAGCAGTCCAGAGGCAGGATCGAGGCTCGCGAGGTCCGGCCAGGCCATGTCGAGCGGACCGGCACGCAAGGTGCTCACTCTTGCGAACAGGGTGTGAAGGCCGAACCATACAGCGAGATTAAGGATCACGCCTACGACCGCTGCTGTCACGGCTGACAGGGCGGCTGAGATCGCCTTGCTGCCCGAGAGACGCTCGATATACGGCGCGCCGAGGAAGATCCAAAGGAAACAGGGCACGAAGGTCACCCAGGTTGTGAGCATTGCACCAAGTAGCCCGGCCGCCATAGGCGAGAGCAGGCCGGGATCGCGGAACGCCGCGAGAAAGCCAACATAGGCCAGCACGAGGATCAGCGGCCCGGGTGTGGTTTCCGCAAGGGCGAGCCCGTCCAGCATCTCGCCAGGCTTCAGCCATTGATAGGTGTCGACCGCCTGCTGGGCCACATAGGCAAGGACGGCATAGGCGCCGCCGAAGGTGACGACCGCCATCTTCGAGAAGAAGGCCGCGATCGGTATAAAGACGCTGCTCCAACCGAAGAGGAACCCCGCCAGCAGCACCGGTGCCACCCAAAGTGCGCCACAGACCGCGATGATCGTTAGGGCTCTGCTGAGGCCAAGATCCGTCTTCGGAGGGGCTGTGTCGAGGATCTGGTCGAGAAGCGCATCGCTTTTCTTGCCCCCATGCCCGCCACCACCGGCGAAGAGATCGGGCCGAATCCGCGAGCCGAGCCAGCCGATAAGGCCAGCGGCGAACACGATCAAGGGAAACGGCGCATCAAAGGCGAAGATCGCGATAAAGGAGAGTGCCGCGATACCGATCATGGCACGGTTTTTCAGAGCGCGCTTGCCGACGCGGATGACCGCTTCGATCACTACGGCCAGCACGGCCGCTTTAAGCCCGAAGAACAGGGCGCCGAGCCAGGCCGTGTTCTGGAACAAGGCATAGGCGGTAGAGAGCGCGAGGATGACGAAGAAACCCGGAAGGACGAAGAGCGTCCCCGCGACGATTCCGCCGCGGAGCCCGTGGAGCAGCCAGCCAATATAGATGGCCAGCTGTTGGGCCTCGGGTCCGGGCAGGAGCATGCAATAGTTCAGGGCGCCGAGAAAGCGCTTCTCGGATACCCAGCGCTTCTCCTCGACGAGGATGCGATGCATGAGCGCGATCTGGCCGGCCGGACCGCCGAAGCTCAGCAGCCCGATCTTTGCCCAGACCGCGAGTGCTTCGCGGAAGGTCGGGGGCTCGGCGAAGACGCGCGCTTCGGTCGGGGCGCCATCTTTCGTTGCGATATCGGTCATCGATCAGGCCTTCCTGCCCGGGTTCGGCCAGTTATGGGTTTCCTCGGTTCCGTCCCTGCACCAGCGGTAGAAGGCATCGTAAAGCAACATGCCAGCGTCAAGCTGGGCGAGATCGTCGCTGAACATGCGCGAGAGCCCAAGGGATGCCGCAAGGAATCCGGCGGCCTGCGGCGCGAGATCGAGCCGGGCGGTATCCGCTGCTCGAACAATCATTGCGAGCCTGTCAAGTGCGGGCGATAAAAGCCCGAACTCCGTGAGCATCGTGTCGAAGGTGCAGGTATGCGCCGTGCTACCAACCGGCCCGCGATGGCTCCAGAATACGCCATCGACATCGAACGGCATCGCGCCGAAGCGATCGGCAACAGCTTCGACCTCGGAAGCCGCGACATAGAGGAAAACGGCGTCGGGATCGACAAAGCGACGGATCAGCCAGGGACAGGCAATGCGGTCGACTTTCGGTCGGGCCCGGGTCACCCAAAGCGAGCGTCCTTGCGCATCGCGCCGCAGGGCATCCGTTCCTTTCGTCAATAGCTCGCCGGCGGCAACCCAGCCCTCGAAACCGCCTTCCAGCGAAACGGCATCCGCCCCGGCATGCCGGAGCAGCGCGGCAACACCCTGGCTGAGCTTGAGCCCCTTCTGGCAGGAGACAACAATGCGCTTGCCCAGATAGACCGGCGCCCATTCCTGGCAGCTACGATAGTCACGGCGCGATGAACCGGGGATCAGGTGCGGATCGGTCGCAAAATCCTCTTCAATGCGGACATCGATAATGATCGGCGCATCCGGCGTACCGACAAGGCGGGCGAGTTGGGGAACAGTGATTTCAATTGGCAGGGCCATGAGCGTCCATCCCTCTCGTGCGGGGACAATGGACGCGAATGTTGGGCCTTGGCCTCACGGGGTCTTCGCGAATAACCCCTTGCGAAATGGGTTAGGATAATGCGGGATGAGCGTCAAGCGATCGATGCTCCCGCACCGATGGACCGAGAACTGATCAATTCGCAGGTCTTTGTTAAAACGTGCTCGGCGGCTCCGTTCGCTCTCAGGACATTTCGGCCCGAATTCTCTGAATGACCAAACCGTCCGGTTTCGGCTTCTCGATGAAATGCGCTGAATAACGGCAATGGCGGCGCATTCCAGCCCTTCATTGCGGATACCGGCAATCGGCCAGCGTTGACTGGTTGAGATCATCGATGAAGGCGCGCTCCGCGCGGGCAAGGCGCGCCTTGAGGCGGCAATGCGGAAGGAGACGGCACGTTCCGCCATCGGCCTCGAAACATTCGACAAGGGCATGACGCCCCTCGAGGGCGGCCACGACATCGCCGAGGCGGATTTCATGCGCCGGCCTCGCAAGCCGAAATCCGCCAGCGGCACCGCGCTGTGTCACCAGAAACCCATGGCGTGCCAGTTCCCGCACCACCTTCGTCAGGTGATCGCGCGACAAGGCGAATTCGGTCGCAATCTCGTCGACCGTGTAGAGACGGTTTTCCCCGCCGGCCAGTTTCATGAGGGCACGCAGCCCGAAATCCGTGAAGCTCGTCAATCGCACGCATGGTTCTCCAAAAGAGGTATTTACAATGCCGCTTTGGCTGCCGTAAATAGGCATTGTAAATACCGAATTGGAGGTCGTCATGGAACTGAACCAAGCCATCCATCCCGACATGCATGTCGGCGAGATTGCCGCCGCTCTCGCGGGAGCGACGGCCATCTTCAGGAAGCACAAGATTGACTTCTGCTGTGGCGGCAATGTCCCGATCCGTGAAGCTCTAGCGAAGAAGAACCTTGATGCAGGCCTTGTCCTCGGGGAATTGCAGGCTCTTGCGGCCAAGCCACCGGAAGCCCCCTCCGAGACCATGGCGCTCATCGAGCACATTATCCGGCGCTATCACGATGTGCACCGGGCCGAGTTGCCCGAACTTGTCAAGCTGGCGAAGCGCGTCGAGGCCGTGCTTCGCGAGCATGCGGATGTTCCGGCAGGACTGGCGGATATCCTGGAGACAGCTTTGGAAGATCTCGGGCATCACATGGAGAAGGAGGAACTGATCCTGTTCCCGGCGATGCGTGGCGGCATGGTCGGGATGGTCGATGGTCCGATCTCGGCCATGCGCGAAGACCATGATGACCACGCGCTGACGATCCGCGCCTTGCAGGAGATCACCCATGGCTACCAGCCGCCCGTCGGGGCATGCCGGTCGTGGCAGGCGCTTTATCAAGGCGTCGACAAACTTGTCGCGGATCTGACGGAACATATGCACCTTGAGAATAACGTCCTGTTCCCTCGCTTTGAAAGCCGGTGAGCCATGCCGCGCCCATCGATCCGCGCGGCTACCCATGATCCCGCCGTCGAAGGGCTGATCCGCATTCTCGCCGGTATCAAGTTCGATTGTGCGTGCAGGGAACAGCTCGATACCGCCTTGGCGCGCTATTCGAAATTCTCGGACCTACGCCGTCGAAAACTGGCCTTGTCGGGCGCGCGCGAGCGCGCCCTTCGCATTTCAGGACTTCTGGACCTCCTGAAGGATCTGGATGATCTTCCGGTTTCCGAGCCGGATCACTCGGTCTTCCACGAGATGGCCGATCTCTTCCGCGATGTGGTGGTCGCGGCTTCCGAGGCGGAGATGTTGCTTCGCTCGATCGCCGGCGACGTGGATCGTCTATAGGCCGGAACCGCGAGGTTCCACGCCGGATCCGGTCGCTGCTGCGGGACCGTAGCCCAGGATCGCAAGGAGGCCTGCAACGGTTTCGGCTTCGCCTTCAAGGGCGATCTCCTGGCCCATTCCGCCGGCAAAGGCGCGCCAACTCTCGATATTCCGCCAGGGAACCGCGATAACGAGGGGAATGCCCGACCCGATAACGGTGCTGATCAGAGGGCGGAAGCCACCACCTTCGGATTCGGATTTGCCGAACTTATTGAGGATCACGAGCTCCGGCTCCTGAGAGAGCGATTCCTCGACCATCAACGAGGCCGTCAGCAGCTGGCTGACATCGAGCATGCACCCCCGGGCTTCAGGGCCACGATCCTGAGAGATCGCGACATGGCGGCCGCTCCCGAGATCTTCAAGAACCATGTCGCAACGAGACCGTCCGGGCCGGGGCGCATTGTGCTGCACCAATCCGGCCAGGCTGACATCCTGTTCAAGCAGCACCATCGCAAGCTGCGTCAGCACCCGATCAGCCCCCGCAGCGTCGGTGTAGACAAGGGCGAGAAGTGCGGGGTCCTGGCTCTCGTGGAATCGCGACATGGTTGGCACTCCTGTTCAGGGGTTCGGGGAAGGACGAAAGGCCGTCAACCGTTCAGGCCGCGTTTCGAGACGCGCGGCACCGATCAGGTCGAGGCAGTAGGGAATGGCGGGAAAGACAGCATCGAGGCAGGTTGCGATGGCCGATGGCTTGCCCGGCAGGGACACGATGAGGCAACGCCCCCGCAATCCGGCCTCCTGCCGGGACAGGATCGCCGTCGGAACCTCGCGAAGGCTGGCGCGGCGCATTTCTTCGCCAAACCCCGGAAGAAGGCGTCCGACGACCCGGGTCAAAGCCTCGGGCGTCACGTCCCGCGGCGCCGGGCCTGTTCCACCCGACATCAACACGAGATCGCAATGGGCCTTGTCGACAAGATCGATCAGGGTTTCGGCAATGGCCTCGATTTCATCGGGAACGAGGCGATAATCGCCCTGCCGTTCGCTGGCCAGCACATCGTCGAGATAGGCCTCGATGGCTGGCCCGGAAGCATCACGATACGTGCCGGCATGGGCGCGATCCGACGCGACGACAATCCCGATCCGGGCGGCAGGAGCTTTCATGAGCGGGGTCCTTCCAACCGCGCATCGCAGCAACAATCCGCGCCATGCTCGCCGGGCAACGCCTCGAAAGCGGACAGCGCATGCCGACGAACGCCGCTGACCGGTTCGACATTCATGGTGACGCGGTGGTCGATCGAGGGGAGCTGATCGCGCTCTTCAACAGAAGAAAGATGAGGCCCAAGATCGCGCAGCAGCCCGTCATGGATGCCGTAGATCCAGCCATGCAGGTGAAGTTCCTGCCCGCGGCGCCAGGCATTTTCCACGAGCGGCGTGGCGGCGAGCCGCCGGACCTGCATCTCGATATTGATTTCGCACAGCCGGTCGAGCCGGTCCTCCGGCCTGGGGATCCGGTCAAAATGCGCCCGGTGCTTCCGGTGGAGCATGGTCAAAGGCTGGAGCCAGTGATCGAGCATCGCACCGCGCTGCTCGGCGATGGCGCGATAGACCCCTCCGCAGCCATAATGGCCGCAGACGATGACATGGCGAACGCGCAGCGTGTCGATCGCAAATTCCAGCACCGAGAGGATGTTAAGATCGCTCGTATGAACGATATTCGCGATGTTGCGGTGGACAAAAACCGCCCCGGGATCGAGACCGAGCACATCATTGGCAGTCACCCGGCTGTCCGAACAGCCGATCCAAAGGTAATCGGGCGTCTGCTGTTCGGCCATGCGGCGGAAATAGTCCGGATCGAGCCGGGTTTTCTCGTTGGCCCAGGTGACATTCCGGTCGAACAGATGATCAAGCGTTTGTGACATGAAATGCCTCCCGACGGGCTTTCATGGCCGCGCTGAGCCCGTGCAATTCGGCCTTCCGGAGCCGGACGCCGGCAATGGCGAGCACCACGGCATTCTCGACCGCGAGATGCCGGGCCTCCGTGGCGGTATAGGTCAAGATCAGGCCACAAAGCCGCCGTTCGAGCGGAACGGGATCATGATCAGCGTCGAGGATGATCGAAAGCCCATGATCGATCGTGCGGACCAATGCCTCATTCATGGCGTGGTCCTGGCTCAATCGGGCCAGAACCTCGGCAAGGCCATCTTCCGGCAGGGCATGGCGGCGCAGGATCGGGAACAGATCCTCCTCTTCGTCAGCCCAGTGAAGGGGAAGCTCCGACGCCAGAAACAGATGCAATCGCGCGGCCTGATCCCGGGGGATCTCGGCAAGGGTCGCGGCATAGCGCAAGCCCGCGAGATAACTCCGGTGGCGGTGATGTTCCGCCATGAGATAATCAAGCGGCCGCTCCAGAAGCGCAGCCGGCAGCGGCGGCGGCAAAGGGCCTGGCGGTCGCGGCTTCGGCGATGCCGCTTTCAGGGGCTGACTAGCGCGGGGCCTGGCCATGGTGATGATCCTCCCCACAGGAACATGCGGGTTGAAGGCCCTGTGGTGGGTTTCGCTCCTCGCTGTCGCGCTTCAGCGCCCAATGGAGAACAAAGGTAAGGAAGGCCTCCGCAGGGCGCTCGCCCCGTTCCAGCTTGCCCATCACGGCGAGCCAATCTTCATCCTTGGCAAGGCGCGCGAACCTGCGCACCGCACCGACGACATAGTCCCCTCGCGTTTCCTCGAACAGGGCAGCTTCGGCTTCAATCGCCGTCAACAGAACCAGGTCGCCAAGGCCGATCAGGGCCTCCTCGGCGAGCCTGTCGTCTGTCAGATTGCGCAGAATGTGACTGAGCATCATGGGCGCCTCACTGGACAAGCGGAGTGGAAGAGACGTCCAGCGTGACGCCCTCGATCGAGGCGAGGCTCGCCAGTTGCTGGACGTAGTGCCGGGCGGCGATGGCTTGAGCATGCTCCCGGAGGAAAAGCGCGATGCGGTCCCTCACCTTGTCAAAAGGCAGGTCCCTCCCCTCGATCCGTCGATGCACGGTCACGATGTGAAAGCCGTAGCGGGACTCCACAATCGAGAAGCGATCCGGCCCGACCGGCAGTTGCGGCAGCATGATTTCAAACTCCGGGACGGTCTGACCGGGTGAAATCTGCCCGAGATTGCCGCCCATCGCCCGGGATGGACAATCCGAATGGGCCTCGGCCAGGCTTGGAAAGAGCGCCGGCGTTACTTCGACCTCGCGGAGGATCGCTTCCGCGCGCTCCGTTGCGGCTTGCAAGGCCACCGGCCCGCTCTCACGCACGCCAATCAGGATATGCGCAACCTCGTAGAGATCCGGCGTGCGGAAGGTCTTGCGGTTGTTGGCGTAGTAGCGCTGCAATTCCTCCTCGCCGGGAACCGGCGAGGACACTTCCTGCTCCAACAGCGCGCGGATCCGCGCTTCCTCGTCTGTCTCGCGGCGCCCTTCGCCATCGCTCAGGGGCATCGCGATGATTTTGAGCCGGGCCGCTTCCTGAAGGAGCAATTCCCGGATAACGAGCGCACGGGCGGCCGCCTGCCAGGCCTCGATCGGCTTGGAAGCCGGGTGGTTCTGGGTTTCCCGCGCAATCGCCTCGCGCGGGATGATGACGCCATTCACCGTAACGGTGCGCGGCTTGGCGGAAACATTCGGCTTTACGGTGCAGCCGGCTTTGGGGGCGTCGAGAACAACACTCATGGCCGTTACTCCGCCGGCCGGTGCGTCGGGCGCTGCGCATCCGAGCCGGCAAGAGGACGCCGGGTCCGAACGACCTGATAGCCCTTCCGGCCGAGATACCAGACCGGCGCCGACCAGATATGAACCAGCCGTGAGAACGGGAAGAGCAGGAAGATCGTCATCCCGAGAACCAGATGGGCCAGATAGGGCCAGTCGAGTCCCTGCAACGTCTTCGCATCAACCGGCTGTACCGTGAGGATGCCTTGCGCCCAGTGCGAGAGCTGGATCATCACCGAACCATCGGAATGGGCGAGCGAGAACGGCAGGGTGATCAGGCCGAGACAGAGCTGGACCCACAGGATCGTCAGGATCGAGAGGTCCATATAGGTCGAGGTCTGGCGGATCCGGGCGTCGAACAACCGCCGGTGCAGCAAGAGGCTGAGCCCGACGAAGCACACCGTCCCGGCAATGCCGCCCGCGACAATCGCGACAAGCTGCTTTTCCGCCGGCGTCAGAAAGATCGAATAGATGGCCTTGGGCGTCAGCAATCCGACGGTATGGCCAAGGAACAGGAAAAGAATGCCGAAATGGAAGAGGTTCGACCCCCAGCTCAGCTGCTTCTTGCGCAATATCTGGCTGGAATGTGCCTTCCAGGTATATTGCTCGCGATCAAACCGGATGATCGATCCAAAAATGAAGGACGAAAGGCAGACGTAAGGATACCAGACGAAGAGGATGTGAAAAATGGTGTCGCGCATGGAACTCTCCCTCGGGGGTCAGCGGCGGGGCGCGGTTGACGTGGTGACGGCCGGCCTGAGGCTGGCCGGATCGGGGACGGCAAGGCCGGGGGCAGGTCGCCGGGCCTGACGCAGCTTTGAGGCGAGGCTGTCATGCCCGCAGCCATCGGAACCGGCTGCCGGGCCGAAGCGGACTTCCTCTTCCTCCCACGCCGCATCGAGGGCCTCGAGATCATCCGGCTCGGGATCGGGCTCGGCCAGCAGGCGTTCGAGCATCGCGGCATCCGGTTTGACGCGGGCGAGCGCCAGCAGGGCGTCAAAGACCGGGAGATAGATCGCCCCGCGCTTGGCAAGGCGTTCCCGGAGCGCGGCCATCACCTGAAGCGGCTGCTGGATGAGATCCCGTGCTTCCTCCGGCTGACGGGTCGAGGCGAATTCCAGGAAAAGCGGCAGGAAATCCGGCAGTTCCTTGGTGGTCGGTGTGAAGCCGCCTTCTTCATAGAGCTGGATCAGGTCCACCATGGCCTGGCCGCGATCCCGGCTTTCGCCATGCACATGCTCAAACAGGTGCAGCGACAGCGAACGGGTCCGGTCGAAAAGCAGGATGTAGCGTTCCTGCGCCTCGATCGGGTCGCTGGCGGCGAGCGTGTTGATCAGGCCGGCCAGCGTCTTGCGCTCCGATGCCGGCAGCCAGGCCTCCCGTTCGAGAACCGGAATGAATTCCGGCAGGGCGGCCAGGAGATTGGCATCGGGATAGGTCAGCAGTGCAGAGAGAATGCGAAGCGTTTTCATCTCAATAGGCCCCCGCCTTCGGCTTGTCGTTCTTCACCTTCACGCCGCCGAACAGGTTGGTGCTGCTGTCGGAAGGCAGGCAGCCATCGCCGAACGAGAAGCCGCATTGACCGCGCAACTCGTAGGCATCCTCCGTGACCTCGCGATGCGTGGTCGGGATGACGAAACGGTCCTCGTAATTGGCGATGGCCATCACGTGGTACATCGCCTCGATCTGGGCCCCGGTGAGGCCCACGCGGGCAGCAACGGCCTCATCGATCACGCCGTCCACCGTCTTGGCCCGCATATAGGCCCGCATGGCCAGCATACGCTCGAGCCCGAGTGCGACCGGCTTCTCATCCCCCGCCGTAAGAAGATTGGCGAGATATTTCAGAGGAATGCGGAGCGAGCGGACATCCGGCATACCGCCATCGATGCCCATCTTCCCGGCCTCTGCCGCCGCCGTGATCGGCGAAAGCGGCGGGACATACCAGACCATCGGCAGGGTCCGGTATTCCGGGTGGAGCGGGAAGGCGACCTTCCACTCCATCGCCATCTTCCAGACCGGCGATTGGCGGGCCGCTTCGAGCCAGTTGTCGGAGATCCCATCGCGGCGCGCCTGCTCGATCACGGCAGGATCGTTGGGGTTCAGGAAGATCCGCATCTGCGCTTCGTAGAGATCGGTTTCGTTGGCTGCGCTGGCGGCTTCCTCGATCCGGTCGGCGTCATAGAGCATCACGCCGAGATAGCGGATGCGGCCGACGCAGGTTTCCGAACAGACCGTCGGCTGGCCCGCCTCGATGCGCGGATAGCAGAAGATGCACTTCTCGCTCTTTCCGCTCGACCAGTTGAAATAGATCTTCTTGTAGGGGCAGCCCGAGACGCACATGCGCCAGCCCCGGCACTTGTCCTGGTCGATCAGGACGATGCCGTCTTCCTCGCGCTTGTAGATGGCACCGGACGGGCAGGAAGCAACGCAGGCCGGGTTGAGGCAATGCTCGCAGAGCCGCGGCAGATACATCATGAAGGTGTTTTCGAACTGGCCGTACATTTCCTTCTGGATGCCTTCGAAATTCACATCCGCCGAGCGCTTGGCGAATTCACCGCCAAGGATTTCCTCCCAGTTCGGACCCCATTCGATCTTCTCCATCCGCTCGCCGGTGATCAGCGAGCGCGGCCTTGCGGTCGGAAATGCCTCGAGTTCGGGCGCCTTTTGCAGGTGCTCGTAGTCGAAGGTGAAGGGCTCGTAGTAATCATCGATTTCCGGCAGGTCCGGATTGGCGAAGATATTGGCGAGGATCCGCCATTTGCCGCCGATGCGCGGCTCGATCTTGCCGTTGCGCTTGCGGGTCCAGCCACCCTTCCAGCGCTTCTGGTTCTCCCAGTCCTTGGGATAGCCGATTCCGGGCTTGGTCTCGACATTGTTGAACCACGCGTATTCCATGCCTTCGCGGTTGGTCCACACGTTCTTGCATGTCACCGAACAGGTGTGACAGCCAATGCACTTGTCGAGGTTGAGCACCATCGCGATCTGTGCGCGGATTTTCATGGCCGTTCTCCTTATTCGGCAGCCGTGGAAACCTGGTCCGGATGCGGGCGCTCCAGCCAGTCGACATTCTTGACTTTTCGGATCACGACGAATTCGTCGCGGTTGGTTCCAATCGTGCCGTAGTAGTTGAAATCATAGGCAAACTGGACGTAGCCACCGATCATATGCGTCGGCTTGAGCACCACGCGTGTCACCGAGTTATGGATGCCCCCGCGCTGCCCGGTCATTTCCGAGCCGGGCACATTCACGATCTTTTCCTGCGCGTGGTACATGAAGAGCGTGCCCTCCTTCATGCGTTGCGAAACCACCGCGCGAGCGACGAGCGCTCCATTCGAGTTGAAGGCTTCCACCCAGTCATTGTCGACAATCCCGGCCTTGCGGGCATCGGTTTCGGACAACCAGACGATCGGTCCGCCACGGCTCAGCGTGAGCATCAGCAGGTTGTCGGTATAGGTGGAGTGGATGCCCCATTTCTGGTGCGGGGTGATGAAGTTGAGCACAATCTCGGTTTCGCCGTTGGGCTTGGTGCCCTTGACCGGATGGATGGTCTTGAGATCGATCGGCGGCCGGTAATTGCAGAGCGCCTCACCGAAAGCGCGCATCCAGAGATGGTCCTGGTAGAGCTGCTGCCGCCCGGTGAGCGTGCGCCACGGAATGTGCTCATGGACATTCGTGTAGCCTGCATTGTAGCAGACCTTCTCGCTCTCGAGCCCAGACCAGGTTGGCGCCGAGATGATCTTGCGCGGCTGGGCGACGACATCGCGGAAGCGGATCTTCTCGTCTTCCTTGGGCAGGGCCAGATGGGCGTGCTCGCGACCGGTCGTCTTGCTCAGCGCCTCCCAGGCCTTGACGGCGACTTCACCGTTGGTTTCCGGGGCCATCATCAGGATGACCTCGGTCGCATCGATATCCGAGACGATCCGGGCCAGCCCCTTGTTGGCGCCCTCGAGATGGGTGCCATTGAGCGCCTTCAGGTGATCGACCTCATGGCCGGTCTTCCAGGCCATGCCCTTGATGCCGTTGCCGAGCGTGTCCATCAGCGGGCCAAGAGCCGTGAAGCGCTCGTAGATGTGCGCGTAGTCCCGCTGCACCGGCACCACGACCGGCATGGTCTTGCCAGGAATGGGCTCGCACTCGCCTTTCTTCCAGTCCTTCGGATCGAAGGCCTGTGCCATTTCCATGGCCGTGTCATGCTTGATCGGGTTGAGAACGATGTCGGTCTCTTCGCCCAGCACTTCGGGGGCCACCTGCGAAAAGGCCTTGGCGATGCCCTTGTAGATCTCCCAATCCGAACGGGCCTCCCAGGCCGGATCCACCGCACTGGTCAGCGGGTGGATGAAGGGGTGCATGTCGGAGGTGTTGAGATCGTTCTTCTCGTACCAGGTAGCGGTCGGGAGCACGATGTCGGAGTAGACGCAAGTCGTGGACATGCGGAAATCCAGCGTGACCAGCAGGTCGAGCTTGCCTTCCGGTGCCTCCTTGACCCAGTTCACTTCCCTCGTGCCGGCAGCCTCCGCCGAGCCGAGATCCTCGCCGAGGACGCCATTCGACGTGCCGAGGAGGTGCTTGAGGAAGTATTCATGCCCCTTGCCCGAAGAGCCGAGCAGGTTGGACCGCCAGACGAACAGGTTACGCGGCCAGTTTTTCGGATTGTCAGGGTCTTCCCAGGCGAACTTGACTTGTCCGGATTTGAGTCCCTTCGCGATGTAATCCTTCGGTTCGAGGCCCGCCGCCTTCGCCTTGGCGGCAATATCCAGCGGGTTGTCCTCCAATGTCGGGTAGGCCGGCAGCCAGCCCATGCGGACCGCCTGCACATTGTAGTCGATCATCGCGCTGTCCCAGGGGCCCGCCGGCGCCGTCGGCGAGACAATGTCCATCGCCTTCATCGTCTCGTAGCGCCACTGGTCGGTGTGCACGTAGAAGGCCGAGGTGGAATTCTGCTGCCGGGGCGGACGGCCCCAATCCAGCGCGAAGGCGAGCGGTGCCCAGCCGGCCTGTGGCCGCAGCTTTTCCTGACCGACATAGTGCGCCCAGCCGCCACCGGATTGGCCGACGCATCCGCACATGATGAGCATGTTCATCACGCCGCGGTAATTCATGTCGGCGTGGTACCAGTGGTTCATCGCCGCGCCGATGATGACCATCGACCGGCCGTTGGTCTTCTCGGCATTGGTGGCGAATTCACGCGCCACCTGGATGATCTTGTCCCGGGAAACACCGGTGATCTTCTCGGCCCAGGCGGGGGTGTAGGGCAGGTCGGCGTTGTAATCGCCGGTCACATTCTCGCCGCCGAAGCCCTGATCCACGCCGTAATTCGCGACGAAGAGATCATGGACGCTGGCAACGAGCGCCTCGCCATCGGCCAGTTTCAGCCGCTTCACCGGGATCGAGCGCTCGAGGATCGAGCCATGATCGGAATGGGTGAAATGCTCATTCTCGATATTGCCGAAATAGGGGAAGGCAACCTGCGCGGTTTCGTCCTCGATCCCCTTCAGGGTCAGGCGCAGCTTGGTTTCCTTGCCGTCCGAGGCCTTTTCCTCGAGGTTCCACTTGCCCTGTTCGCCCCAGCGGAAGCCGATCGTCCCGTTGGGAACGACGATCTTGCCGGAGCCTTCGTCATAGGCGACGGTCTTCCATTCCGGGTTGTTGGTTTCCCCGAGGCCCTTGTCGAAATCCGAGGCGCGCAGGAAGCGCTCCGGCACGAGCCGGCCATCCTGTTTCACCAGGCGCACCAGCATGGGCATATCCGTGTATTTCCGGATGTAATCCTGGAAATACGGAACCTGCCGCTTCACATGGTATTCGGTGAGGATCACATGGCCCATCGCCATGGCCAACGCCGCATCGGTGCCCTGCTTCACCGGCAGCCAGATGTCCCCGAATTTCGACGCTTCCGAATAATCCGGGCAGATCACCGCGCTCTTGGTGCCGCGATACCGCGCTTCGGTGTAGAAATGCGCATCCGGCGTGCGCGTCTGCGGCACATTCGAGCCCCAGAGGATGATGAAGCCAGCATTGTACCAGTCGGCGGATTCCGGCACGTCGGTCTGCTCGCCCCAGGTTTGCGGCGAGGCCGGCGGCAGGTCGCAGTACCAATCGTAGAACGACATGCACACGCCGCCGATCAGGCTGAGATAGCGCGAGCCTGCGGCGTAGCTCACCATCGACATGGCGGGGATCGGCGAGAAGCCGAGGATGCGATCCGGCCCATAGGTACGGGCGGTATAGGCATTGGCCGCGGCGATGATCTCGTTGACCTCGTCCCAGCTCGAGCGGACGAAGCCGCCATGGCCGCGCTTCTTGGTGTAGGAAGCACGCTTGTCCGGATCCTCGACAATCGAGGTCCAGGCCGCGACCGGCGAGAGCGTGGCGCGGGCCCGCCGCCACAGGCGGATCAGGCGCGAACGGATCAACGGGTATTTCACCCGGTTGCCGGAATAGAGATACCAGCTGTAGGAGGCCCCGCGCGAGCAGCCGCGCGGCTCATGGTTCGGCAGGTCCGGCCGGGTACGCGGATAATCGGTCTGCTGGGTTTCCCAGGTGACGATCCCGCCCTTCACGTAGATCTTCCACGAGCAGGAGCCGGTGCAGTTCGCGCCATGGGTCGAACGCACGATCTTGTCGTGCTGCCAGCGCTTCCGGTAGCCATCCTCCCAGCGGCGATCCTCGGCTGTGGTCACGCCGTGGCCATTCGCGAAGGGCTCGGAGATCTTGTTGAAGAATGTCAGGCGGTCGAGAAAATGGGACATGGTCTGTCGCCTCTCTGGCTAGTAATTCGGGTCAGGCGGGATTGGCGACAGGCGTCGCCGGGCGGGGCGCACGGCCCCGCTCGATGTCGTGGAGGAGGCCGCCGCGCCGGGTGTAGAACCACCAGGTGATGGCGATGCAGGTGATGTAGAAGCCAAGGAAGGCGTAGAGGGCGCCGGCTGCCGAGCCGGTCATGGCAATCGAGGTGCCGAAGCTCTTCGGGATGAAGAAGGCGCCATAGGCCGCCACCGCCGAGGTGAACCCGATGATCGCGGCGCTTTCCTTGTCGGATTGCTTGACGAGATCCTGGCCCTTGAGCTGCGGCTCGAGCCGGGCCACTTCCTGCCGCATGATCGCGGGGATCATCTGGAAGGTCGAGGCATTGCCGACGCCGGTCGCTGCGAAGAGGAACAGGAAGCTCGCGAAGAAGACCGGGAAGGCGCTGGGGTTCCCCTTCATGCCGATCGCATAGAGGATACCGACCACGCCGAGGCACATCGCCACGAAGACCCAGAAGGTGATGCGCCCGCCGCCGATCCGGTCGCAGGCCTTGCCGGAGAAGGCGCGGGAAACCGCACCGACCAGCGGGCCCAGGAAGGCGTATTGCAGCGCGTTGACCTCGGGGAAGAGGATCTTCGAGAGCAGCGGGAACCCGGCGGAGTACCCGATGAAAGAGCCGAATGTGCCCGTATAGAGCCAGCACATCACCCAGTTATGGGTCCGGCGGAAGATCACCGCCTGATCGGCGAAGCTCGCCTTCATCGAGGCGATGTCATTCATCCCGAACCAGGCCGCGAAGGCCGAGGCGATGATGAACGGCACGAAGACGAAGCCGGCATTCTGGAGCCACAATGTCGTGGTGACACCGTTGAGCGTGGCGGTTTGCGGCGAGCCGCCCAGCGCACCGAACACACCCGCCGTGATCGCGAGCGGCACGACGAACTGCACCACGCTGACGCCGAGATTGCCGAGGCCGGCATTGATGGCGAGGGCGTTGCCCTTCTCCGCCTTCGGGAAGAAGAAAGAGATATTGGCCATCGAGGAGGCGAAGTTGCCACCGCCAAAGCCGCAAAGCAGGGCGAGCGCCAGGAAGATCCAGTAGGGCGTTTCCGGGTTCTGGACCGCGAAGCCCATGCCGAGAGCCGGGATCAGCAGCGACCAGGTGGCAAGCGTGGTCCAGAGCCGGCCGCCGAACATGGCCGGCATGAAGCTGTAGAAGATGCGGAGGGTCGCCCCGGAAAGCCCGGGTAGCGAGGCCAACCAGAACAGCTGTTCATTGGTGAAGGCGAAGCCGACGCTCGGCAGACGCGCCACCACGACCGACCACACCATCCAGACCGCGAAGGAAAGGAGCAGGCACGGAACCGAGATCCAGAGATTGCGGCGGGCGATGGCACGCCCCTGCCCCTGCCAGAAGCCAGGATCTTCGGGGCGCCAATCCTGGATCGCACCCTTGGCGGCGAGCGCGCCTTCCTGTTCCGGGCCATGGATCGGCTGCATTTCCGGCAGTTGCGGGAGCTTGCGCAGTTCGGCGCCTGCAACCTGCTTTTCCATCGACCGGACGGCGAAGTGCATCCAGAGCATGGCAATCGTCACGATGACGAAGAGCAGCCAAAAGCAGCTCTGCCAGACACCCGTCAGGTCATTGAGCGCACCGAAAGCGATCGGCAGCACAAACCCGCCGAGCCCACCGACGAGACCGACGACACCGCCGACCGCACCAACCCGGTCGGGGTAGTAAACCGGGATGTGCTTGTAGACCGCCGCCTTGCCCAGGCTCATGAAGAAGCCGAGTACGAAGGCCGTGACGACAAAGCCAACCAGCCCCATCCGCGTGCTGAATTCCACCGGGCCGCGAATGCCTTCGACGATATAGCTCGTTGGCGGATAGGACAGGATGAAGGTGCAGACGATCGAGACCAGGAAGGTCCAGTACATGATCGTCCGGGCGCCATACTTGTCCGAGAGATGGCCGCCATAGGCGCGGAAGATCGAGGCGGGGATGGAATACATCGCGCCGATCATGCCGGCCGTGGCGATATCGAGCCCGTAGACGCCGATCAGGTACCGCGGCAGCCACAAGGCCAGGGCGACGAAAGCCCCGAACACGAAGAAATAGTAGAGCGAGAACCGCCAGACCTGGATGTTCCGGAGTGGCTCCATCATGGCCGAGAGCGGCTCCGGCTTTGCACCGGTGGCGCGGCGGCGGGCTAGGTCCGGGTCATCCTTGGTGAAAAGGAAGAACAGGATGCCCATGATCCCGAGGGCCAGCGCCCAGACGAGCGCGACACTCTTCCAGCCATAGGCAACCATGATGACAGGCGCTGCGAACTTGGTCACCGCCGCGCCGACATTCCCGGCGCCGAAAATGCCGAGCGCTGTGCCCTGCTTCTCCTTGGGGTACCATTTTGCCACATAGGCCACGCCGACAGAGAAGGAGCCGCCAGCAATGCCGACGCCGAGCGCGGCGATCAGGAAAGTCGGGTAATCATAGGCGAAGGTGAGCAGGAAGGTCATGACCGCGGCGGTCAGCATGGTCGCCGTATAAACCATGCGGCCACCATACTGGTCAGCCCAGATACCGAGCAGCAGTCGGATCAGCGACCCGGTGAGGATCGGCGTCCCGACAAGCAACCCGAATTGCGTATCGGAAAGGCCCAGATCCTTTTTGATCTGGATGCCAATGATCGCGAAAATCGTCCAGACCGCGAAACAAACCGTGAAGGCAATGGTCGAGAACCAGAGTGCCCTGTTCTGGTCCGATGCGGTAACAGTGGCGACAGCCATGCTCGCCCCCTCTTCATGGAAAACGCGCTCTCAGGTCGAACGCGGAAGCCATGCTTGGCAGGGGGAAAGATCCGGGCCTTGATTTGAATCAACCCAGAAAAGGCCATAAAAGCTTTCAAGAACATGTACTTAATTTGTCAAGGCGGAGCGCATTCTCGATCAAGACACAGCATCGGTTCTGTCAAATCCAGGCTTGATCAATATCAAGGACGTGATTGCGCATTTGACGAAAGATGCAGAAGGAGGTGCCGTCATGCGCGATGAAGACTTGCAGGAAATGCGGCAATTGCCGCTCTTTGACGGAGTGGGGGCGGCCTATGTCGAGTCGCTCCTGCGCAGTGCCTTTGTCCAGCGGTTTCCGGCCCATGTCGAACTGGTCCATGAGGGCGATCCGGCCGATTTCCTCTACGTGATCGTTCAGGGGCAGGTGGAGATCTATGCCAGCTACCGCGATCGCGAGACCACCATTTCCGTCCTCGGGCCCGGCAACAGCTTCATCATCGCAGCCGTCCTGCTGGATCGGGTCTACCTGAAATCCGCCCGCGGACTCACACCGACCCGGATCCTGATGCTGCCTGCCGAGGCGGTCCGTGACGGCTTTGCCGAAGACGCGCATTTTGCTCGCGCTCTCGCGGTAGATATGGCGTTGGCCTATCGCGGCGTCGTGAAGGAATTGAAGAACCAGAAATTGCGCTCCAGCCTCGAGCGGCTGGCCAATTGGCTCATCGCCGAAGATGAGAAGGGCGGCAGCACCGGAAAGCTGGAAATTCCCTATGACAAAAAAGTGCTGGCGTCCCGTCTCGGGATGGCGCCGGAAGTCCTTTCACGCTCGATTGCCGCGCTGATCCCGTACAAGGTCGATATTCGCGGGCGGCACGTCCAGCTTAATGACCGCGAGGCGCTGCTGTCCCTGGCGCGGCCCGTGCCGACAATCGATGATCCCGCGTGCTAGGCGAAATCCCATGCGTTTCCTGCTCGTGCATCCCTCATGATGGAATTTACGCTCGCCGCCCTGACCTTCGCTGCCTCGCATTCCCTGCCGATGCGGCCGCGCATCCGCGAAAAGCTAATCCATCAGTTCGGTAGCCGGACCTTCTGGACGCTCTATGGCTTGGTGTCTTTGGTCAGCTTGGCCTGGCTGATCGATTCTGCCGCGCGGGCCCCGCATGTTGAACTCTGGGCGCCCGCGGCATGGCAGAGATGGGTGCCATTCTTCGTGATGCCGATTGTATTCGGGATCATCGGTCTTACTATTGCCGCGCCCAACCCGCTTTCCTTTGGCGGGCGGCATCCCGAGCGCTTCGAGCCCGAGAACCCGGGAATTGCCGGCTTCGCCCGCCACCCGCTGCTGGTCGCGATCGCCCTCTGGGCCTTCGCGCATATCTTCCCGAATGGCGATCTCGCCCATGTCCTGCTCTTCGGTGCGCTTGGGCTCTTTGCCCTCATCGGCATGACGCTGATTGACCGGAGCCGGCGCGCGGAATTCGGCAACGCGGAATGGACAAGGCTCGCAGAGGGCACATCCAACTGGCCCCTTCATGCCTGGTTCACTGGCCGCTCAACGCCGAAGATCATGGTCTCGATGCAGCGTATTGGCTTCGCCATCGTCTTCTGGGCCTGCCTCATCTGGGCCCATGCAATGCTGTTCGGCGTTTCGACGTGGCCGGTCTAGCGGCAGCACTGGCTATGAAGCGCATGCCAAAGGCGGTACTGGGGTTGACGGGTCAGGGGCATGTGTGCCCGATGAATGTCTGCTTGCACCTTTGCTCGCCAGGACTTTGAACGACCACTTTGATGAAGGGTTTCGGGTGCCGGAGGCGTACGAAAGCCTTCATCGAAGCTGCCGATCAGGGGTACAAAGCATTCAAAATCATTGGCGCAATCACCCGTTGAGCCCGCCGCTCATCAAGCACCTCGACTGGCCGACCGCTCGATTGCTTTCAGCGTTCACCAAAAGCAAACTATCCACCCTGCAAATCGGTGTCTCGGAGTGATCGCCAAAGCACTCCAAACTGTTTGCGGTTATGCTGGATCGCGTTTGACCGCGAAGCGTTGCCGGGCCGAGGATCGCTCCATAAAGGATCAATTTGATGCAGGAACGATACTCGGGAACGCAGCAAGCGTTGCATTGGGCAACGCTTGTCCTGTTTCTTGTGCAGCTATGGACCTATCCGGCCATTGCCCGCACGCATCATGCGCCACATCTGGGCGTGCCGATTGAACCGCTGGATCTTGTCCTGCACCAGATCCACGCTCTTTCCGGGGGCATAATTCTGTTGTTCGTCGGCCTGCGTCTTTGGCTCAGGTTTCGTCACCCCATTGCCGCGCCATCATTTCCGATGGCGTATTTCGCAAAGATATCGAATCTCACGCATATCGGGATCTATACGGTGCTGATCCTCCTCCCGATAACCGGCTTTCTGAAAATGTATATCATCTCGATTGCCGGCCCGGTGCATGTCATCCTGACACGCGTGCTCTACGCCTTGATCGTCCTTCATATTGGCGGGGCGCTGGTCCATGTCATCATTTGGCGGGATGGCTTGCTGGAAAGGATGGGCATCAAGCTCCCCTTCCAGCGCGCGGCGCTGAAACAATTCAGAAACATTCAGCAATAATTCCAGTGAGATAGATCAAATACAATGTCGACTGACCGACCTATGCTGAGGCTCAAACCAAAGAGCCGGAACTGGAGGTCTGCATGTCGATATCGCGCCGTTCTTTCATCGCAGCAACGGGCGCTGCCGCCCTGACAGGGCCTTTCTTCGGGAGCCCTGCCACAGCCGAAGCACCGCTCCTGAATGTCGCCAGCCGCAGTCTTGATGTGCGAGGCAAGGCAGCCAAGGTCTTCGGTATTGAAGGTCGCGGTAGCAGACCGGGCCTGATCGCTCGAGAAGGAGAGCGCTTTTCTGGCAATGTTCGGAATGCAACGGCTGAACCATTGATCATGCATTGGCATGGCCAGATCCATGCGCCCGCGGATCAGGATCGATCGCGACCTGGAGGTGGCGCCCTTGCAGCTGGATCGCAGGATTTCCATGATTTCCTGCTGACGCCCGGAACGCATTGGATGCATTCCCATCAGCTCACAGAACAGCAACTGCTCGCAGCACCGATGATCACGCGCGAGAAGGATGCAGGGGACCTTCGGGATGTCGTACTGATGCTGCACGACTTCGCCTTTCGTTCGCCGGCAGAAATTCTGGCGGGTCTCGGTGGGTCGGATGCGCATGCGGGGCATGGCAGCGCAGGCGCTTCACCACCAAGAGCCTCCGGATCAGGCGGCATCAATCATGGCGACATGAACCATGGTGCCCGCTCATCCGGGATGATGCCCGGCATGGGCATGATGCCGGGTATGGGCGCCGGGATGAGGATCCACGCCAATGATGTCTCCTATGACGCCTATCTCGCAAACGACAGGACGCTCGACGATCCCGAAGTCATCCGGGTCGACAAGGGCGAACGGGTTCGGCTTCGGGTGATCAACGGCGCAACAGCGACCGCCTTCTTTGTCGATACCGGATCGATCGAGGCAACATGCATCGCCGTTGACGGCTCACCTTGCCAGCCGCTGAAGGGCCGACGGTTTCCGCTCGCACAGGGGCAACGGATCGATCTCGTGCTTTCGCTGCCCGGAGAAGGCGGCACATTCCCCATCCTGGCGCAGGTCGAGGCTGACATCCGTCAGACAGGCATTGTGCTGGCTACATCCGGAGCCACAATTGCAAAAATCGGCGACATTGCGCGCGAAGCAGCGCCCTACGCCACGCTGGCATTGGACGAAAAACTGCGGGCGCTTGTTCCGCTTCCCGAGCGCAAAGTAGACCGGACCTTCCGCCTGATGCTCGGCGAGGAAGCGGGTTACCGCTGGACCATAAACGGCAGAGTTCATGGTGAACACCAGCCGCTTGACGTCAGACGCGGGGAGCGGATCGCGATCATGTTCATGAACCCGACCTCCATGATGCACCCGATGCATCTGCATGGTCACCATTTTCAGGTGGCCGGATCACGTGCTGGCCAGTTTGCCGGACCGATCCGTGATACGGTCATCGTTCCACCGCATACACCGGTGATGATCGTTTTCGATGCAGAGCAGCCGGGGCGCTGGTTCCTGCACTGCCACCATCTTTACCACATGGCGACCGGCATGATGACCGAGTTGTCCATTTCCTGACTTCATCCAAAAAGGAATACGAACGTGTTTCACAACGGAAATGACGGATATGGCTGGATGATGGGTTATAGCTGGGGTGTTGGTCACTGGGTGATGTTCGCTGTCATGGCGGCAGCGATCCTTTATCCGGTGGGCCTGATCCTGAAGCGGCTCGGATTTTCACCGTTCTGGTCGGTGCTGGCCCTTGTACCGGGGATCAACCTCATCGCGCTCTGGATTCTCGCGTTGACGAGTTCAGCGGATGGAAAAACGGAAACGGGGGCATGATCAATCGACGCGCGACCCTCGGACTTCTCGCTGCCGCCTTTGCCTCACCCCTCGGGGCGACAACGCGTCCTACGGTTGTCGTTCACCGTTCGCCGAGTTGCGGCTGTTGCGGGGCCTGGGCGAATTACCTTCGCCGCGCAGGCTTTCCCGTGACGATCATCAACGAAGACGATCTGGCAGCGGTCAAGACGCGCGCCGGCGTGCCGGAAAACCTTCAATCCTGCCACACCGCTTTCATCGAGGGTTATGTGGTGGAAGGACATGTGCCGATCGAAGCGATCGAGAAAATGCTGGCTTCGAAGCCTCTCATTCTCGGCGTTTCTGTTCCGGACATGCCGGGCGGATCTCCCGGCATGGAGGTTATCGGGACAAATCCCGACCCGTTCAAGGTCATATCCTTTGCAAGGAGCGGCGAGCAGGGCGTGTTTCTCGACTATCCAAACGGGTTCTCGCTCCCTCACTAGCGGTGGACGCCGCGAATTCCCTCTCCGCCAAGGCCGTCAAGGATAGGGCATTCAGGTCGCTGATCGCTATGGCACGCGTGAAGGAGTTGCCGGAGTGTTTGCGACATCGCCTGAAGTTCTGTGATCTTAGTCTCGATCTGGTGGAGGTGGCGTGCCGCAAGGGCGTACACATCCCGGCTTGAACGTGCCTTGTTGCGCCAGAGATCCAGCAAGGCGCGGATTTCCTCCAGCGAAAAGCCGAGGTCGCGCGCCGATCGGATGAAGCGGAGTTCGTGGAGATCGCGTTGGTCATAGTCGCGGTATCCGTTGTCCCGGCGGGCACCATTGGCGATCAGTCCAATCGACTCGTAGTGCCGGATCATTTTTGCCGAAACACCGCTCGCTTCGGCCGCTGCTCCAATCTGCATTGCGACTTCTCCATTTAATCCCTTGACCTTCCAATCATGGGAAGGTGTTGGCTGGTTTCAAGCCTCACGCTCTTCAATTCGATAACAGGAGATTCCCATGAAATCCGTTGTTCCAGAAACCCGTTCTGCCTCGGGGAAAACCGAAGCAGGGTGCTGCGGCGGACACAGCCTGCATGATGCTCATCACCATCACGCAGATCATGCGGCGGCCAGCTCGGACGTGAAAGACCCGGTCTGCGGGATGAGCGTTGATCCGTTGACCGCCAAGCATCACGCCCGTCACAAAGAGCAGGACTACTATTTCTGCTCTGCCGGATGCCGCGCAAAGTTCATCGCCGATCCGCAGAAATACCTGACGCCTACCGAGCAACAGGCCGCCGAGCCGATGCCGGAAGGCACGATCTATACCTGCCCGATGCACCCGGAGGTGCGGCAGGAGGGGCCGGGCTCCTGCCCGATCTGTGGTATGGCGCTCGAGCCGGAGATGATCAGCCTCGATGATGCTCCCAGCCCAGAGCTTGCCGACATGACCCGGCGGTTCTGGTTCGGCCTGGCGCTGACCATCCCGGTGTTCTTTCTCGAAATGGGCGCGCACCTCTTCGATTTTCATGCGCTGATGGCGGGACAGACCTCCAACTGGGTTCAGCTCGTGCTTGCGACCCCGGTCGTGCTCTGGGCTGGATGGCCATTCTTCGAACGTGGCTGGGCTTCCCTGGTCTCCCGCAATCTCAACATGTTTACACTGATCGCGATCGGCACCGGCGCGGCCTGGAGCTACAGCATCGTTGCTACCCTCGCTCCCAAGCTGTTCCCGCCGGCTTTCCGGGCAATGGATGGGGCGGTAGCGGTCTATTTCGAGGCTGCCGCGGTGATCACCGTACTGGTGCTGCTTGGGCAGGTGCTCGAGTTGCGCGCCCGCGAGCAAACCTCCGGTGCGATCAAGGCCCTGCTCGGCCTGGCTCCCAAAACCGCGCACCGTCTCGACAAGAACGGTGAGGAAACGGATATCCCGCTCGAACATGTCCATCTCGGCGACCGCCTCCGCGTTCGCCCCGGTGAGAAAATCCCGGTCGACGGCATTGTCATCGAGGGACGTTCGAATGTCGACGAAGCCATGGTCACTGGGGAGCCGATGCCGGTTGCCAAAACGATCGGTGCGCGAGTCATCGGCGGCACCATCAATACGACCGGATCGCTCATGATTGAGGCCGTTGCCGTCGGGCGCGATACGATGCTGGCCCGGATTGTCCAGCTGGTAGCGCAGGCGCAACGCTCGCGCGCGCCGATCCAGCGCCTTGCGGATACGGTATCGGGCTGGTTTGTGCCGGCGGTCATGCTGGTCTCAGCTGTGGCGTTTCTCGCGTGGTACGTCTTCGGCCCATCGCCGCAATTCTCCTACGCGTTGATCGCGGCGGTCGCGGTGCTCATCATCGCCTGCCCCTGTGCGCTCGGCCTCGCCACGCCCATGTCCATCATGGTCGGCGTCGGTGCCGGTGCACAGGCAGGGGTGCTTGTCAAAAATGCCGAAGCTCTCGAGCGGATGGAGAAGGTCGACATGCTGGTGATCGACAAGACCGGCACGCTGACCGAGGGGCGCCCAAGCGTCACCGGGATGGTCACGACCGGGACGATCGGTGAGGTTGAGCTGCTCCAGCTCGCAGCCTCTGTGGAGAAACTCAGCGAACACCCGCTGGCATATGCCATCGTCTCGGAAGCGGGGCACCGCGGCATCGCCCTCCTGCCCGCGCTCGAGTTCGACTCGCCCATCGGCAAAGGTGCCCGTGCCAAGATCAACGGCCGCGATGTCGCCATCGGCCAGGAGCGCTATCTCGCCGAAATTGGTGTGACTGTGGCTGCGGGTGGCGCCGCAACCATGCGCGAGGAAGGCGCAACTGCTGTCTTCGTTGCCGTCGAGGGAGAATTGGCCGGTATTCTCCGCATTGAGGATCCAATCAAGGTGTCGACTCCAGCCGCGCTTGTGGCCCTGCGCCAGGCAGGCATCGAGATCATGATGCTGACCGGCGACGCGAAAGGCACTGCAAAAGCCATCGCGGAGCGGCTCGGCATCACGCGCTTCGAGGCCGAGGTCACGCCGGAGCGCAAGCAACAGGTCGTGGCCAGCCTTCGCGCGGAAGGAAGGGTCGTCGCCATGGCGGGCGATGGTGTGAATGATGCTCCTGCACTTGCCGCTGCCGATGTCGGCATCGCGATGGGCAATGGCACCGATGTTGCGCTCGAAAGCGCATCGGTCGCGCTGCTCAAGGGGGATCTCAACGGTATCGTCAAGGCAAGACAGCTCTCCGCTGCAACCATGGCCAATATCCGCCAAAACCTGTTCTTCGCATTCGTCTACAATGCCGCCGGGGTGCCCATCGCCGCCGGCCTTCTCTACCCCGCCTTCGGGATTCTCGTCTCGCCCGTCATCGCGGCAACCGCGATGGCGCTGTCGTCCGTGAGTGTCATCACCAACGCCCTGCGCCTGCGCGCTCTGAAGCTGTAAGGCGAGCCGTCACGGACCGGAAGCATAACCCCTGAGCCGCGCGTAGTCCCTGACCTGTTCTGGGCTAAGCGCGGCTTTCGGATCGAGATGGTAGCGCAAGTCCGTCGTCAGATAGATTTCGACAGTTTCGGGCTCCCTGTAAGGGCGTCTCTGGCTCCTCGGGGTTCGAGATTATGCGGCTCGCGCATGACGCTGCAAGCGTCGGTTTGCGAAAGTCTGGCGCTTGATCCTTTCGCGCCCGGCGAGGATCTCCTCGCCCCGCCCGTTCCAGACGTCGGCCGGGGTCAGAGTGTCGAGACTCTCGGCATAGCGGGCATGGTTGTAATGCTCGACGAAGGCCGCGATCTGACGCTCAAGCTCGCCAGGCAGTTAATTGTGCTCGAGCAGGATGCGATTCTGGAGCGTCTGACGTCAAAGCTCGATCTTGCCTTGCGTCTGCGGGTTGCAGGGCGCACCCCGGAAATGGTCGATGTCCTATCATCGAGCCGGTTGGCGAGGTCAGCGGCGACAACAGACGAGTCATTATCGCTGAGCAGCCTGGGCTTGTGCAGAACCGTGACCTGATCCAGTCCCGCTCGCTTGAGGGCGAGGTCGAGCGTGTCCATCACGTCCTCGGCCCTTATCATGGAGCATAGCTTCCAGGCGACGATGTAACGCGAGCCATCATCCAGGACGGTCGAAAGATAGTACCATCCCCGGCCGGTGAACTTGAGGCAGGTAAAGTCCGTCTGCCAGAGCTGGTTGATGGCCGTTGTCTTGTCCTTGAACTCGTTTGCTGCCTCGATCACGATTAAGACTGGGCTGGTGATGAGATCATGCGCCTTGAGCAGGCGAAACACCGAAGCCTCTGAAACAAAGCATCTTTTCTCATCGGTGAAGCAAGCGGCCAACTCCCGCGCCGAAAGCTCCGGGATTTCCAGCGCCATGTCGATGATCGCCTGACGGACATCATCCGGGATGCGGTTCCATACGCGATCAGGCCGAGATCGCCGGTCGGCCAGCGCCTCCGGGCCGCCGGATTGGTATCGATCGTCCCCGCGGTAGAAGGTCGATCGAGGAATGTCGAGCTTATCGAGCGTCCAGCAGGTCGGCAGATGCGATTGCTCGACCAGCCGTAATTCTGCGAGGAAGCGATCCCCTCCCGGCGACAGAGCTCGGAAATGCTCTCCTGGCCACGCAGGCCCTCGATCATGACGCGGATCTTCCCCTCCGCCGAAAACTGCCGACGCGTTGCGCGCCGGATATCCTTCATCCCTTGTTCTGCCAGCGCTTTATCCGGCCCGGATTTATGTCTCATCTTCGCTCCTTGATCAGCTAAAATGAGCCAGAAATCCTCCGTTCACCAATGACCCGCTTCTGGATCACCAGCGCTGACGGAGACACGGGACGCTACGACATCATCAGGAAGTCAGCCCCGGCGGAGGGGGCGCATACATCGTCTCTTGAAAAAGCCCCAACTCGCTTTGTTGATCTCTTTCTCAGCGCATGTGCTGAAGGCGCTGGATGCGGCCGGCATCCCGATGCTGATCGACGACAAGGGCCATGCCTCTTTGCGCGCACTGCTGCTTGAAGGCCGCCAGATCGTCACCTTCTGAACCGGCGCCGTCCCGGACAACGCCACAGAGCGACAGAGATCAGTCGCTCGTCGCCAAATCTCACTCAACTGTGACGGGCTGCACGTCCCCGCGCGCCCGTTACACTCTGGAAGTGCCCGTCGCGCCGATCTAGCATGGGCTACCGTTCATACTTGGCCGGAACGGCCTCGAGCCAGATGGCGTCAACCTCGCAGGGGCAGCGCCCCGGAAAACAACAAGGACATTCCCGTGCTGACATTCTACTTCAACGGCTCGCCCAATCCGAGCAAGGTTGCCTTGTTCCTCGAAGAAGCCGGTCTGCCTTATGATGCAAAGCCGATTGATACGCGGCGCGGGGACCAGTTCAAGCCGGAATTCCTGGCGATCAATCCCAATGGCAAGGTGCCGGCGATTGTTGATGGCGATGTGATCGTCTTCGACAGCAACGCCATCCTCCTCTACCTCGCCGAAAAGACGGGGAAGTTCCTGCCGCCCGAGACGCCGGCCAATCGCGGTGCGCTGCTCTCATGGCTGATGTTCGTTGCGACCGGCGTGGGGCCCTTCTCGGGGCAGGCGGTGCATTTCAAGCATTTTGCGCCGGAAAAAGTGCCCTATGCGCATGAACGCTATCAATACGAAGCGATGCGTCACTATTCCGTGCTCGATCAGCATCTGGCAAAGCACCGCTATATGGTGGGCGATACCTACACCATCGTCGACATGGATATCTGGGGCTGGGCGCGGATGATCCCGTTCATTCTCGGCGAGGAGGCCTGGGCCAAGCTGCCCCATCTCAAGCGTCTCTTCGATGAAATCGATGCACGGCCCGCCGCCGCGGCGGCAAAAGGTCTGAAGGATCGGCATGCCTTCAAGGCCGAAATGGACGAGGAAGCCCGCAAGATCATGTTCAAGCATCTCGCACGTTGAGGCTGCCGAATTCGGCCAGGCGTTTCCTGCCACAAAAAACCGCCCCGAACAGCCCGGACGCTCTGAGCGCCCGGTTTCGGCGTGCCTTGTCACGCCTTCCAACGGACGTCCGGGGGGTGGCGGTCTGCCGCTTTTTTCGTATCGGTCAAGCCGCCAAACTGTGCTAACTCGCCACCTCATCATCAAGGGAGTGAAACAGTGAGCGGCCCAACCGTGTCCGAGGCGACCGACAGGATTTATGCATCACTCCGGTCAAACAATGCTGACATCGACGCCCATATCGCGACCCTCAAGGCGGCGCTCACCCGGGAGGGCTTGAAGGAAGCGGTCTTCGATCCGACAAGGCTGGTCCAAAACAACCGTTCGGGGCGCAAGCTGATGCAGGCTTACTTCCGGCAGCGCGGTGTGAGCGTGACGTTTTCAACCGAGTAGGGCTGCCCGGCTGCATGACCAGGGCTCACATCCGCTTCCGGGGAGCGGCGCCGGCACTTTGCGTGCCCGGCAAACCGAGCCTCGGCCCGCGACGTCACAGGCGCAGCGGAGGTCGATCCAGACCGCGCGACAATCCGTGACTTTCCGTTGCCCGCGCCCGGCAATTGCCTGAGCCAGGCGATACCACCCCGAGCCGTCGGCGGCGAGCGCAGTCTCCAAGCATCGAGCGGCGCATGGGTTGCCGTTCCGGATCAGGTCGCCTCAGCCGCCTCCAGCCATTGCCCGAGGCCTGTTGCGAGCCCATCGAGCACAGCGCGGATGGCATGGGCGTGCTTCTGGTCCTCGTGCACCGCAAGCCAGCAATCGAGCTTGATATCGACAACCCCGGGCAGCACAGGCACAAGGTCGGGCTCGCGGCGCGCCATGGCTTTCTGGATCATTCCGATCCCCAGTCCGGCGCGGATTGCCATGGTCTGCGCCACATCAGAATCGACCCGGAACGAGAAAATCTCGCGCGAGATCGGCAAGAGGCCACCCGCCACCGCGCGGGCCGAATGGTCGTCGCGATCAAAACCGATCAGGTGGTGCTGGGTGAGCTCATCGATGGTCGCGGGCACGCCGAACCGCGCCACGTAATCACGATGCACATGGAGCCCCAGCGGCACCTGCCCGATGCGGCGGGCCACAAGCCCCTCCTGTTTCGGGCGCGCCATGCGCACAGCGATGTCGGCATCACGGCGCAGAAGGTCCTCGTTGCGATTGTTGAGAGCGAGTTCGAGGGTGATTGCAGGAAACCGCGTCCGGATCTCCGCAAGGATCGACGGCAGAACGAAGGTGCCCATGATCTCGCTGGCCGAAATCCGCACCGTACCGCGCGGCTGGCGAAAATCTCCGCCGGTGGTCGCGGCGCGCTTGAGAGCCGCGAAAGCGGATTCCATCGCCTCCGCATGCGGCACGAGGCCGAGCGCCGCTTCCGTGGGGACAAGGCCGCCCGGCGAGCGGGTGAAGAGCGCGACGCCAAGCCCGGCTTCCAGTTCGTCAACATGTCGGCCAATGGTGGGCTGGGTAAGCCCGGTCGTGCGGGCCGCAGCCGAGAGACTGCCACGCCGGATGACGGCGAGAAACGAGCGCAGCAGCGTCCAATCCGCAAATTCAGTCATACGAAAATTTATAGCTATTGAAAAATTTTATGCAATTCCCGTTTGACAGCGGTCGCGGCATGGTTGGGCCAGAAACGGAGCAACCCATGTCCCAGCCCTCTCCTCGAACGGCTCTTGTCCTCGGCATCACCGGCGCTGTCGGACTCGGGATCGCCGGCGCACTGGCTTCCCGCGGCTGGTCGATCCGCGCAATGACCCGACGCCCCCGGAACGACCGACCGGTACTGCCCTTCGAGGTCGAGTGGTGGCCCGGCGATGCGCTCGATTCCAGCGCTGTGGCCGCAGCGGCGGAGGGCATGGCGCTCATCGTCCATGGCGTCAATCCACCGGGCTACCAGCGTTGGCGCGAGGACGGCCTGCCCATGCTGGCGAACACCATCGCCGCTGCGGAAAAGGCGGGTGCGACGATCCTGTTTCCGGCCAATGTCTATGTCTTCTCGAAAGCCTCGCCCCAGCTCATCGACGAGAAGACGCTTCGTGCGCCCACGACACGGAAGGGCACCGTGCGGCTCGAGATGGAGCAGATGCTCGAGGACGCCGCAACAAGGCGCGGCGCGCGGGTGATTGCCCTGCGCGCCGGGGATTTCTTCGGACCGGGTGTCACGAGCTCCTGGTTCGCGCAGGCCATGGCGAAGGGAGGGCCTTCCGCCAAGGTCATCCACACGCTTACGCCGGCGGGCATCGGCCATGCCTGGGCCTATCTGCCGGATCTCGCAGAGGCCTTCGCGCGCCTTGTGGACCGGCGTGCCGAACTGCCGGCCTTCACGCTGCTGCCTTTCGGCGGCCATGCCGATCGGACCGGACGCATGATGGCCGAGGCGGTGCAGCGGGTCCTGGGCCAGCCACCACGGCCGATCCGGTCCTTTCCGTGGATCATGCTGTGGCTGGGCGCCCCTTTCAGTGCCTTTCTGCGCGAGGCGCTGGAGATGACCTGGCTCTGGAAGACGACGCTTCTGCTCGACAACACAGCGCTCCGCCGCCTGATCGGCGAGGAACCACATACACCGCTGGATGAGGCCGTGAGGGCCGCATTGGCACCGACGGCCTGACCCTGAAACTCCAAGGATCGAAATCATGACACCCGCATTCCAGGCGGCGCCGATGTCGCGCGCCGAAACCCTCGCCCTTGTCTCGCTCGTGCTGGCCCAGATCGTGCTTTTCCTGGTCCCGCTCGTTGTGCTCGGCGGTGCCATCGGCTGGCCCGCGAGCCTGCGTCTGCCTGCATCCGAGGCCCTGCCACTCATCCATCGCAACGGGGTTGCCGTGCAGGTGGGCTATATCGGCTATCTCCTCACCGCCGTGGCGATGATACCGCTGGCGCTGGCATTCCGGCGCCACGCGCAGGCGGCGGGTGTCTCGGGGCTGTTGGTCGATACGATGGCGGCACTCGGTATCGCCGCCGCCGTGCTCAAGACACTGGGAATCGTGCGGTGGCTGATCGCCATGCCCGCGCTTGCCGCCCTGCATGACGGAACGAGCGATCCCGCGATCCGAATGATCGTCGAAGTGAACTATCTCGCGCTCAATGGCTATGCTGGCAGCGTGGGGGAATTGCTTGGCGTGCAGCTTTTCTCCGGGCTTTGGCTCATCCTGCTGGGTGTCAGCTTTGCGCGAATGGGCCTGAGAGTTCATGGCGTTGCGGCGATGGTGCTTGGACTTGGCTTCACGGCCATGGCCGCCCGCACGCTCGTGCCCGCTGTCAATGTGCTGGGCGGGGTACTGCCACCGCTCGGCCTCGCCTGGTATCTGCTGCTGGCCATATCGTTGTGGCGGCAGGGCTTGCGCTCGAATGGCTGAGCCAGGCTGCCGGCCGGGTCGCGCCTGGGGCGCGGCCGCCGACCTGGGAGTGTAGAACACGCGGTCAACACTCCTGCCGTCATATGCCTGTTATGGTCAGTCGGCACCCGCTTCATGCAACGTCCCTGAAGAGCGGGGCGTATCATGCCGGTCCGCGGCACATTTCAAGGGAGGCCGCGATGCGCATCATCAAGCTGACACTCGAGACGCCTGTCGAAGCAGGCCTCGAAATCCTGCTGGCCGCCCCGATCGACACACCCGAGCAACGGGTTCGAAAAATCGAGGTCACAGGCTTTGACGTCAGGCATGCAGAGTGCCTGAACAGTGGACAGCCTCTCCTGCGCCTGCGGCAACGCGCGGGAGCCGCAGGGGACGTCAGGCTGACCTTCGATGAACCCGGGCCCGGGTTCCCGGACTGGGCTTTCGAGCCAACGGGCGGGCCGCATGAAACACCCTCGAGCGAGTTGAAACGCCTGATCGAGGATATTGCGCCCTTGACCCTTTCCACACCGGAGCGGGTTGAACGGATCATCCGCCATATCGAGGAGCGATTCACCTATGGCGTGCCGGAAATCGGGCTGGCGGACGATCTCGAGGCCATGCCTGCGCTTGCCTGTGGCCTGCATCAAGGAACCTGCGTCGATACGCATAGTTACGGTGTCGCGGCTTTCCGGGCAGCCGGACTACGCGCCGCCTATGTCAGCGGCCTCTATTTCGAAGAGGGCACGAAGATCGGAAGACCCGGTCATTGCTGGATGGCGGTCAAGGCAGAGGGCGCACCACACCATTGGGATGTCTCGCATTTCCTGAAGTTCGGTTTGGGACCGACCCTGCCGGTGTACAATCCGAAACCCGGGATCCGGTATGCCATGGCGATCGGCCGCGACATCCTGGTCGAAGGAGAAGCAGGGCCGGTGACCTTAGGTCGACTCTCCGGGTTTCATCTCCTGTCAGGGCCAGAATGCGGGCTGAAGCTCGCAACCCTTGCAGAACTCATCGAGATGTCCCCCTGAAAACCCGACGCGTCGATGCAGCATCCCAGGTCATGAATCGAAGGCGTCAGGCATGTCTTCCGCCGGATCCTGAGGCTGACCACCAGAAGGCACCTGGACCGCTCCGGGTTTGCAGGCGAACTGACCGGTGGATGCGCCGCAATTTGCCGAACACCTTCAATCATGGCGCATGCCATCGGGCGCAGTTCGGCTGATCCCGCGCAAGAGTGGCTTCACCGGGACCCGCGGACGTCATGACCTTGTCATGGCGAGCCAATAACGACCACGTCCTGTGCGGTTCGCAGCGCATTCGATCCCGCTCCTGACACTGGATTGGTCAGATGACCCGCTATCTCGCAACCCGCTTCGTGAGAGCCCTTCTCACGCTCCTTCTTTGCGTGAGCGCCGCCTTTGTTGTTCTGCGCCTGTCCGGGGACCCGACGGATATCCTGCTCCCCGAGGATGCATCGGCCGATACCCGCGCGGAATACCGCGCCCGCTGGGGGCTCGACCGGACAATTCCCGAACAGTATTTTCGCTATCTCGCCAGTGTGCTGCGAGGAGATTTGGGGCTCTCCTTCGCCGATGGTCGGCCGGCCATCACGGTCATCCTCGAGGCCATCCCGAATACACTCATTCTCGGAAGCTCCGCGATTGTCCTGGCGCTGGCGGTGGGTATTCCACTGGGCGTTCTGGCGGCCCAGCACCGCAACACGACCCTTGATCGCACAATCATGTCGTTTGCCGTCCTCGGCTTTTCGCTGCCGACTTTCTTTCTTGCCATCTTGCTCATCCTTCTTTTCGCACTGACGCTGAGGTGGCTGCCCTCGTCCGGGACGGAAACCTGGCTTCACCTTCTTCTGCCAACAATCACCCTGGCGTCAGGTCTCCTCGGCAAGACCGCACGGTTTACCCGAACATCGCTGCTCGAGGTGCTGAGCCAACCCTATATCCGGACGGCACGCGGGAAGGGCGTGCCTCGCCTCGGCGTCCTTCTGGGCCATGTGTTGCCGAATGCCGCTGTTCCACTCCTGATGTTTCTCGGGATCGAAATCGGCCTGGTTCTGGCTGGCGCCGTCGTCACGGAAACGATTTTCGCCTGGCCGGGTATCGGGCGCCTGCTGGTCTCTGCTGCGGCGTCCCGTGATCTTCCGGTGGTCCAGGCAGCCATTCTTTTCGTTGCCGCGATCATCGTCCTGTCGAACCTGGCTGTCGATCTTGTCCACGCGATGGTTGACCCTCGGATCGATGCCTTCGGCACGAGGCATTCGCGCTCATGAGCGTCCAGGCGGAGACATTTTCCCCGGCCCGGCGGTCGATGCCCCTATCCATCCGTCTCGCGTTGGTCTTTCTGGCCGGCATGGCCCTGATCGCCCTGATCGCGCCATTGATCGCCCCATACGATTTTGCCCAGCAGAACCTTCTCCGGCGGTTGCGACCTCCGGTCTTCTGGGGAGGCGATTGGGCCTATCCGCTTGGAACGGACAATCTTGGGCGGGATATTCTGAGCCGGCTCATTTATGGCATCCGGACATCCATCGCCGTCGCGATGGCAGGCACACTCATCGGGGCTGTCTTCGGTTCGCTGCTGGGTTATCTGGCAACCCGCCGGCGTGGTCTCGTCGAAGAAATCATCATGATGATGGTGGATGTGCAAGCGGCCCTGCCGGCCTTCTTCATCGCCATTGCCTGCATCGCGCTGATGGGATCGAACCTTCTGATCTTCATCGTCCTTGTAAGCCTGGAAGGCTGGGAACGGTATACCCGCCTCGTTCGGGGGCTCGTGCTCTCCCAGCAGGCATCGGGATACATCCTGGCCGTGAAGGCCCTTGGAGCCAACGCGGCACGGGTCGATATCCTGCATGTCCTTCCGAACATCGCGGCATCCCTTGTTGTCCAGATGAGCATCACCTTTCCGTGGGTCATCCTTCTCGAGACCTCGCTCTCCTTCCTCGGGCTCGGTATCCAACCGCCCGGCACATCGCTGGGGCAGATGCTTGGATCGGGTCGGAACTACCTTCTCCAGGCGTGGTGGATTGCCGTCCTGCCCGGCATGACGATCTTCCTCACCACGATGGCGATGAGCCTCGTTGGCGACTGGCTCAGGGACCAGCTGGATCCGACATTGGAAGAGCCTTCGTAACGGCGCGCCGTTGTCACTCGCATGTTGCAACTCCTCCGTACGAACCGGGCAGCGCCAACTGGAGAATTGCCTCATGTCTGTGACCCGCCGCCGGTTTTCACAAGGCCTTGTCGCCGCCCCCTTCGTTGTCACGACGCCCCATGCCTTTGCACAGACAGACCGTCGACCGACCTTGACGGTGGCCGTTGCGCAGCTGCCGAAGGTTCTCGAACCGGCACTCGAGTTGAACAATGTCGGGACGCGGGTCACCTATTCGGTGTTCGACACGGTCATCCGTCGTGACTTCAAGGGCTCGCCGGATGGCGGCGGGTCGGCCCTGCTGCCCCATCTGGCGACATCCTGGAAGCGCGAAGGCAGCCAATCCCTGCTGGTCAGTTTCCGTGACGACGTGATGTTTCACGATGGCGCGAAAATGACCGCCGAGGATGTTGCCTACACGTTCCGCAATGGCCGGCTCTGGGGCGAAAAGGCAGAGATCCCGGGGGGCCGCGCGTTCTTCGGAACGCTGTCGGAGGTTGAGGCCGTTGACCGGAACACCGTGCGCTTCAAGACCCGCATTCCCGATGTGCTCCTCGAGCAAAGACTGGCCTCCTGGTGCTCCTGGATCGTCAGCAAGCGCCATTACGAGCAGGTCGGCATCGAGGGCTTCGGGAGGAACCCGATCGGAACGGGCCCCTTCCGGTTCTCGCGGGCCCGGGCCAACGAATTCATGGAATTCGAGGCGCATGACGCCTACTGGATGGGCCGCCCGAACGCGCGCCGCGTGACATTCCGCGAGGTACCGGAACTCTCGACCCGGATTGCCGGGCTGGTCTCCGGCGAGTTCGATCTGATCACCAACGTCCCGCCCGACCAGCTCACCGTGCTGCAGGGGTACAAGGATGTCGATGCCCGGTCGGTCGTTCTGGCGAACAGCCACCTCCTGACCTTCGACGCCCGCTCCCCGCAGACCAACGACAAGCGCATCCGGCAAGCCCTCGGCCTTGCCATCGATCGCAAGAAGCTTGTCGACTCGCTCTGGCTCGGCAAGGCTGCCATCCCGGCTTCACACAATTACCCCGAATTTGGCGACATGTTCTTGCCGGGACGCGCCTTGTCCTTTGACCCGGCAAAAGCGAAAGCGCTTCTGAAGGACGCCGGGTACAAGGGCGAACCGATCACCTATCGCACGATGCCAAACTACTACACGGCCGCTCTTGATGCCGCCCAGATCATCGTGGAGATGTGGAAAGCCGTCGGCATCAACGCGCAGCTTCAGGTTGTTGAAAGCTTTGCGCAGATGCAGAGTGCGGGCCAGCAGGTCGGCAACACCTCGAATTCGACCCGCTTCCCCGATCCTCTCGGAGCGCTGTGGATTTCGTGGGGCCCGAATTCGGAGTTCCAGCGGTCGAAGGCCTTTGACCCTGGTGATGCTGCTGCCTTCAACACGCTTGGGAAGGCCCTCGAATCCGAGACCGATCCCGCCAAGCGGAAAGCCTTGTTCGCGAGCATGCTGGACGCCTGGGAAGATGCGTGTCCGGCCACGATTCTCTACCAGCCCTTCGAGAGCTATGGCGTGAAGAAGAAGATCAGCTGGAAGCCGTACAGCTTCTTCTTCATGGACCTGCGGCCCGACAATCTTTCCTTTGCCTGATACGGGACAGTCCATGACGCGTTCGATCACGATCGTGCAGGTTTCGGACACGCATCTGTCCGAAACCCACGCCTACTTCATTGATAACTATCGCGTATTCGAAGAGGAAATGGCGAGGCTGAAGCCTGATCTCATTGTCCATACCGGGGATATTTCCTTCAATGGGCCTGCCCGCCCGGATGACCTGGTGTTTGCGGCGTCCCAGCTCCGGCGGCTGCACGCCCCGCTCCGCGTCCTCGCGGGGAACCATGATGTCGGTGAGGCCCCGGGCCATTCGCGCCTCGACCAGCCCCTGAATGACGCGCGCATCAAGGCGTGGCGCGATCATGTTGGTCCGCTTTGGTGGCATGAGGATATCGGTGCCTGGCGCCTGATCGGCCTCGATACAGCGCTGATGGGTTCCGGCAGACCAGAAGAAGACGAACAAAACGCTTTCCTCATGGGAGCACTGGCCTCGCGGGGGACTCGCCCGGCCATGGTATTCATGCATATGCCGCCTTTCTACCGCGATGCGGAAGACCCGGTCTTCACGACATCCGCCGTTCCGTTCGACGTGCGCGGTGAATTGCTGTCTCGTTGCCGGGACGGAGGCGTGAAGGTCATGACCTGTGGCCACCTGCATGTCTATCGCACACTCCGATACCAGGGGATGCAAATCGTCTGGGCACCGACGACGGCCATGGTCAATCTGAAACACCAGTGGATGCAATGGCGCCGGTGGACGCGGCCGGGCTACCTTGTCTGGCATCTTGAGGGCAGCAGGATCCGTCACGAACTGGTTGAGCCGAGGCTCATGATCGGGCTGGATACGACGCGCTGGACCGAGATTGGCGGCACAACAACGAACATGCCGCCACGTCCCCTGGTCCGGAATGCCTAGCCATCACCGATGGCGGAGTCAGCCCTGACGCTCGCCATGCACAAGAAAGGTCGCCCCGCCCCGACGTGCGATGGCGAGGCTTTGCACAAAGCCGCCGGATGAAGCCGTGAACAAGTGCCGTTCGACAGTATGGTCGGCAGCACTCCGCAGCGTGTGACCCTGCATGCTGAGGGGCTGCGGAAGGCCGAGCAGATCGAGGATGGTTGGTCCGATATCGATGATCCCGGCGGGAACATCCGTCATCGCGCCGCCATTCGCTGCCGAACCGCCGAGAACAAGCATGGTATTCAACTCGTGCCGGTTGAGGCCACCATGCATGCCGCCGCCGACCGGCACGCTGCCTGTAATCAATCCGAGCCCGGGAAAGCCATGGGTGTCCCTGCTGGTGTCGGAGCGCAGGACATAGACAAGCTCCGGCGAGCGAGGATGGTGAAGCTCGACCAACCGCGTCGAAAAGGTTCCCGGGACACTGCCCAGAATGGGATCGTCGGATGGCGTGAAGACCATCCCGGTGAATTCCTGCGCCATCAGCCAGCGGGCCACGGCGTCTCGGCGATCAAGATCCCCATCGAGAACGCGGATCTCGCCCATGTTGCCCCCGGTCACCGCGAGGGCTGCTCCATCAAGGGTCCGCGCGGATGCTTTCGCTGCCGGGTGACCGGCTCGGGTGAGGAGTTCGGCAATGTCAACCTGGCCTGAACTCGAGATCTGCCCGTGATCCGAGGCGATGATCAGGGCAATGTCCTGTGCGTCCGAGCGGGCGGCAATGGTGTCAAGAATACGCTGGAAGGCTGCATCGACATGGGCGAGTACAGCCAGCGTCTCTTCAGAACCCAGAAACTTGTAGTGGAAGGACGTGTCAGGCTCATTGAACCAGATCAGCGCGACATCGGGGTTGATGTCCGGCAGAACATGCTCCGTCAGGACACGGGTTGCATAATCGATTTCCTCGAACCGTGGCAGATTGCGCGGCGGCAAGGGGCCAAAGCGGGCCACCATTTCCCGGACGGCATGCGGCGTCTTCGTATGGGCTTCGCCCAATACCGAAAACGTCCAGTGGTTGTTGGTCGCAGCACCCGGATTGATGGCGTAGGTCGATCCCGGCGAACCGGAATGCACGACCGCGAGGTTCCTGCCGTGCGCAGCGAGGACATCCCCGAAGGTTGTTGCCGTGATGAACCGCCCGTTGAGGGCGGCTTCAGCGAGCGCGATATCGCTGGCAAGCGAGACGTCCAGCACGAAATCGCGGCTTACCTCCGGATAGTAGAAGGCGTTGCCGACAATGCCATGGATGACCGGCATCGCTCCCGTAGCCATGGAACTGGTTGCGACGCGTGTCATGGAAGGGAACACAGACCGGGCTTCGCGGAACCAGGAATTTGCCACGGAATAGGCGTGCAGATTAGGCATGAGGGTCGGTGTGACCATATCGGGCCGCAATCCGTCAAACACGACAACGACGATCTTCGATGTTTCTCGCATGGTCTACCTCAAGGTGGGATCGAGCCGGTCGCGCAGCCAGTCGCCCAGAACCGAAACGGCAAGGGTTGTCAGGATGATGGTCACCGCTGGAGCAAGCATGATCCAGGGAGCACGGGTGATGTATTCGCGGCCAAAACCCACCATGTTGCCAAGGCTGGTCATCGGGGGTTGTACCCCAAGGCCAAGGAATGACAGCGAGCTTTCCAGCAGGATGACCTCCGGGAAAACCAGTGTCATCATCACGATCAGCGTCGAAGCGATGTTTGGAAGAATGTGCCGGAGATAGACCCGGACGGGCCGTGCACCTAACTGATGGATTGCCGATGCGTATCCTTGCGCGCTGGCCGAAATGGCCAGGCCGCGCGCAATGCGCGCATAGCGTTCCCAGCCGAACAGTCCCATCAACCCGATCAGAAGCGGCAGGGAATTGCCGAAAAAGGCAAGAACCGACAATGCGAGGATCAGAAACGGCATGCTGGCTTGAAAATCGGCCAGCATCAGGACGATCTGTTCAGCAAAACCACGATAATAGGCCGCCACGAACCCGAGGACGGTGCCCAGAAAGGCAGAAATCAGGGCCGCGCCGAAGGCGATCAAAAGGGAAATCCGGATCGACACAAAGAGCCGCGAGAGCACATCACGGCCCAGTTCATCGGTGCCCAGCCAATGCAACGGATTGCCCGGCGGTGAAAGGCGATTGCGCAAGTCAGGCGCGGTGAAGCGATAAGGCGAAAGGACATCGGCAAGCAGGGCAATGACAATCATCCCGATCAGCCAAGCCAGGGCAAGATAAACGGCAATCGGAACCGATCGCGATCGTGCGTGGTCCAAGGATCTGGGCGCCGGCTTTGACGATGCCAGGGCATGATCGGTCATGGCTGCCCTCCCGCTGCCTTGTGACCCTTCGCACTGCGCAGTCGCGGGTCCAGAAAGCCGTAGAGGAAGTCAACGATCAGGTTTGAGATCACCATGGTTGCCGCAACCAGGAGCAGGATGCATTGCACGACCGCCAGGTCGCGGTTGGCCACGGCCACAACAAGCAGACGCCCGACACCGGGCCACGAGAACACGCTTTCGACAACCACTGCCCCCGCGATCAGGGTGCCAACCATGAAGCCAATGATCGTCACCGTCGGAATTGCCGCATTCGGCAAGGCGTGACGGGTGATCACATCCCGCCAGGGTACACCCTTGGCGCTGGCGGCCCGGATGAAGGGCTGGCCGAGCACCTCAAGCATGGCCGATCGTGTGAAGCGGGCGAGGATCGCGGCGCCGCCGATCCCCAGCGTCAGGATCGGAAGAATGGCATGACGCCAGCTGTCCTGCCCACCCGAGGGGAGCCAGCCGAGCTGAACCGCGAAGACCAGCACCAGTGTCAGGCCAAGAACGAAGCTTGGGATCGTGAATCCGGCAACCGAAGCGATCATCACGATGCGGTCTGTGAGGCTGCCACGATGGAGGGCGGCATAGACCCCGGCCGGGATGCCAATGCCGAGCTTGAGGACCAAAGCAGGAACCGTCAGCGCCAGGGTGATCGGGATGCGTTCGGCGACAATCTCGATCGCCGACCGGCCATCGCGCATGGAGCGGCCCAGTTCCCCCTGCGCAATCGCCCCGAAATAGTGAAGGTACTGGAGCCATATCGGATCATCGAGCCCCCAGGCCCGACGAAAGGCGGCAAGCACTTCAGGTGGTGCTTCCGGCCCGAGGATGTTCTGGGCTGGATCTCCGGAAAGCCGTAGCACGATGAAGGCAAATGTCACGACGAGGGCGATCGTGATCAGCGCCCGGCCAACGCGGAGAATGATGAAGCGCCCCATCAGGCGGCCTGCGTCTGGTCAGAGGCTGCGGCAGGGTAGAGATGGCAGGCAACGCGGCGCTGCCTCCCCACAGGAACGAGCGCCGGGGCCTCCTCCTTGCACCGGGCCATCGCGGCTCCGCATCGGGGATGAAACGCGCAGCCTGTCGGCCGGTTCGCCGGGTTGGGCGGCTCCCCGGTCAGGACGATGCGCTCATGGCGGTTGGTCGACCGGGCTTGCGGCGCGGCAGAGACAAGGGCCTTTGTATAGGGATGGAGCGGCGATGCGAACAGATCATCCGCATCTCCCTCCTCGACGAAGCCTCCGAGATACATCACCGCCACACGTTTCGAAATCTGTCGAACCACCCGAAGATCATGGCTGATGAACATCATCGCGAGACCCAGTTCGGTCTGCAGGTCTATCAGCAGATTGACCACCTGCGCCTGGATCGACACGTCGAGCGCCGAAACCGGCTCGTCACATACGAGGAAATCGGGGCCAGTCATCAGGGCCCGCGCAAGAACGACGCGCTGGCGCTGGCCGCCGGACAATTCATGCGGGTAGCGCGCGCCCTGTTCGCGGGAAAGCCCGACCCGCGCCAGCATCTCGGCCGCCTTGACCTGATTGCCGTGATGCTCCCGTGGCTGGTGGATATCCAGCGGTTCGCGGATCTGCGTGAGCACCGGAAGGCGCCGGTCCAGCGCACCGAGCGGATCCTGGTAGATCATCTGCATCCGCCGCCGCAGCCCCCGCCACTCGACTGTGGACGGCATCGGCATCGGGCTCCCGCGAAAGACAACCGATCCGAGGTCGGGGGCTTCGAGCCCGAGGGCAAGACGCCCCAATGTCGACTTGCCCGAACCGGACTCGCCGACGATGCCCAGGGTTTCTCCCGGCAGGATGTCGAAGCTGACATCATCAACCGCGCGAACAGGGCTCGAAGCTCCGAATATCCCACGACGAGATGTGTAAATCCGGCGGAGATTGCGGACGGACAGCAGCATGCCGGTCTTGGCCGACATCATGCCGCGACTCCTTCGGAACGGGTCCGCTCCTGACCGACAGCGTCTTCCAAAAAGCAGGCCACCCGGTGTCCTGGCCATGTCACGGCGAGGGAGGGAACAGCTGAATCACAGGCTGGCATCCGTTTCGCACAGCGCGGGGCAAAGGCGCACCCGGCCGGAAGAAGTCTCGGATCGGGCACGACACCCGGAATGGACACGAGGCGACGGCGAGGCCCGGACAGGGGCGGCAGCGATCCCAGCAATCCCTGCGCATAAGGGTGGCGGGGGTCATCGAACAGGGCCCCGGTCGTTCCCTCCTCGACAATCCGTCCCGCATACATCACAGCAACGCGATCACATGTTTCGGCGATCACGCCGAGGTCATGGCTGATCAGGACCAGCGCCATGCCCAGCTCGCGGCGGATGGTCCGGATCAGGTCAAGGATCTGCGCCTGGATCGTCACATCCAAGGCGGTCGTCGGTTCATCTGCAACGAGCAGATCAGGCTGCCCGGCCAACGCCATGGCAATCATGACGCGCTGGTTCTGTCCGCCGGAAAACTCATGCGGATAGGCGTGGACACGACGGGCGGCATCGGGAATCCCAACGAGATCAAGAAGTCGGAGAGTCTCTGCCCGGCCAGCGGTCCCAGAAAGACCGCGATGCAGGGCAAGAGCCTCGCCGATCTGCTTGCCGATCGAGATCACCGGATTGAGCGCGCTTGCCGGATCCTGGCTGATCATGGCGATCCGCCCTCCCCGGACACGATCGAGCGTGGAGGGCGAGGCTCCGACCAGTTCCACGCCCTCGAGCGATGCGGAGCCGCCAATTCGCGCCTTTCCAGGCAATAATCCGAGCGCCGCCAACCATGTGACGGACTTCCCCGAACCGGACTCGCCAACCAGACCAAGGGCTTCGCCGCGTGAAACGGTCAGGTTGATGCCATGCAATACCCGCACGCCGTCGAAGCTGACGGTCAGGTCGTCGAGCGCGACAAAATGGCTCTCCCGATCAGACATAGTTGCCAGGCCGGAAGTCCATCGCGAAGGCTGGCGAAGCCTGCCATTTCAGGGATTTTGGTTTGGCCGTGAACGTCGCATTCTGGTGCAGCACGGTATAGGCAGGGTCCTCGCGCTCGCAGATTTCCAGCATTCGACGAAACGCGAGCCGCCGCTTCGCCCGGTCGGTCGAGGTTTCAAGCACTTCACAGAGCTGGTTCATCTCGGGATTGGTCCATTCGCCGATCTGTTGCTGCTGGCCATTGGGACCATGCTGGTTAACGATCGAGGAGACGGGATCAGAGAACGGCGCCGAATTCGACCAGTCCCGCACAGCGCGCTGGCTGCCCCTCTCCATGATCTGGGTCCAGTTTTCCTTCGAGTTGATCTCAACGTTCAGGCCAACGGCGCGCCACATCTCAACGAGGATCTGCGCAGTCGCGTTCTGATTTGTGTAGTAATTGTTGAGCAGGCGATACGGGATCGGGTCGCCCTTGTACCCAGCCTGCTTCAACAGATCCTGGGCCAGTTTCGGGTTATATTCCGGGACGCGCCAATCCGCGTGAAACATATCGCCGTAGTATTCCCACTGAAGGCCGGCCGGTACCTTGGTGCGCCCGGCCCAGAGGCTGTCGACGATAGCCTGGCGATCAATCGCATGAGTGAAGGCGCGGCGCACAAGCGGGTTCCGGAGTTGCGCATGGTTCTTGTCAAACGTGATCAGACGATGATTGAGGATCGTGCCGCCCTGCACTTCAAATGCGGCATTCCTCTCGATCTGGCTGATCTGGTCCGGCGGAATATCGCAGGCAAACTGGTATTGGCCGGAAAGGAGACCGGCGATCCGGCTCGGAACTTCCGGCACTTCGATGAAGCGAATGCGCTTGATGGGAGGGCGTCCACCCCAATACTCGTCATGGGCTTCCAGAACGAGCATGTTGTCTGGGCGAAACTCCACAACCTTATAGGGGCCGGTCGTGATCGGCTTGCGGGCCCAGTCGAGGTAGGAAGCGGCGTCTTCCCACCCTTTTCGGCTCATGATGTCCGAGCCATAGCGCGCAAGGCGTCCCTCAAGGGTTACATCCGGTGTCGCATTGTAAAAGCGGACAGTGTACTTGTCGACGGCCTCAACCCGAAGCAGATCGGGCCAGGCCCGGCGCGCCACCGCAATGATCTCGGGGGGCAGCTCCTTGCCAGGGCGGGGCGTCGGGATTTGCTCGAAAGCCTTGAGAGTCGTCCGGTTCTTGGCCTCGCTGTTGCCGAACATCCGTTCGCGCGAGAACGTGAAAACGACATCTTCCGCCGTCATTTCCGCGCCGTTATGAAACTTCACCCCCTGGCGCAGCTTCAGCTCAACCGTCTGGTCGTCGATGCGCTTCCACTCTGTCGCAAGACCCGGACGAGGGGACAGATTCCCAAGCCATTCCTTGGAGATCAGCGGCTCCCAGAGTGACGTGAAGAATACGCGCTCTCCCACGTTGGATTGTTCGCGCAACACATCAAGCGTGTTGGAGTTCACAACCTTTTGCACCGCGATCGTGATCGTTGGCCGGTTATCCGCCTGGCCAATCGCAAATCGCGGAATGGCAGCAATGCCCAGCAGCGACGCCCCTGTGCCAAGAGCAGCACGTCGTGACAGATTGACCACAATGATCTCCTTTTCGGTACAAAAGCGACGATCCTGGAACATCCTGCGGCCTTTGCCTGCAGGGAGGATCAACCTTGCCCTCATGGTGAGTGTGAGTACGCTGTCCTGCTGACAGCCCTGTGACGCAGCCGGCAAAATTGACGATGTTTTTGCCCGAGACTCTCATCGATGATGGCAAGGATTCTTGTGTTGTCTGCCGCGACCTCTCCAGTAGGCACCTCTGCGGACAGAAAATCGTACCCCGATCACTTCGGCGCCTACGATCTGAAAAACTGGATTGCCCCTGATCTTGCCGTCGTATTGATCAGCCGCATCCGGACCTCCGGCTTTCCGGCAGGCCGTACAGAAATGCTGTCGTTGCGGTGACCGGGCCTTCACGGACTCGACTCCGCGCGTCGAGCTTGCTGTGATCGCGGATCGAATCCGGGACCAGCAACCCAACGCCGCGAACGAACCGATGTTGAAACGGCTTCGCCCGCTCCATGCCTCAGAGCAAAACCATGAGTGAACTCCTCCTTGCCCACGAACCCGCCATACGGCTGGCATTCTTTCTCACCATCCTGCTGGGGATGGCGATCTGGGAATTGGTGGCACCGCGTCGGCGCCTGGAGATTCCGCGACTGTTCCGCTGGTCAAACAATCTCGGCATTGTCGTGATCGACACGCTCCTGGTCCGGATGGCATTTCCGGTCGCTGCGGTTGGCCTGGCCGTGCTTTGGGATGAACGGGGCTGGGGGCTGCTCAACCTTCTTCCGCTTCCCGGATGGCTGGCCATCCCCCTGGCGATCCTGATCCTCGACTTCGCCATCTACCTTCAGCATGTCCTGTTCCATGCTGTTCCAGCCCTTTGGCGGCTTCACAGGATGCATCATGCCGACCTCGACTTCGATGTCACGACAGGATTGCGCTTCCATCCGATCGAGATCCTGTTTTCCATGGCCATCAAGCTCGGCATCGTTGCGCTTCTTGGCCCGCCCGCGATCGCCGTGCTGATTTTCGAAATCCTGCTGAATGCGACCTCGATGTTCAATCACTCGAATATCCGGCTGCCGCTGGCAGCAGACCGCATCTTGCGCAGGATTATTGTCACGCCCGACATGCACAGGATCCATCACTCGGTAATCCCAGCCGAAACCAACAGCAATTTCGGCTTCAGCCTGTCCTGGTGGGACCGGCTGCTGGGGACCTACAGGGCGGATCCGGCCAATGGTCATGCGCAAATGGCGATTGGCCTGGACCAGTTCCGGTCCCGCAAGGACCTGCGCCTCGATCAGATGCTGCTGCAACCGTTCCGGAAGAAAACAGTCCCGGAGCCATAAGCCAGGGTGCCAATGACAGGGCGAGCCGAACACCCGAACCTGGCCCGGGCTCCCGGCAAGAGCGGACCAGGCCGCTTCGTTCCACTGTTCCTGAGGGAAATCAGTACGGCCTCCGGCCGATTGGCTCCTCAGGTGAACGTTTCGCCGGGCCTGCTTTGTCTCTGCCTGAGCCAGAAGCAGCGGCTCCGGTCGTATCATACGATCACGGCAGGCTCGATTGCTTTCCTGCCCCCCCTCACCTCATGGGCAAGGCGGTCTCGTTAATCCAATGAGTGGGAAAATGCCGACAGGCATGCCGCAGCTGGCGCCGTCTTCGGCAGACGCTCATGCGTGACAAGCCAGATATCCTTGTATATTTTGGCGTGATTAATTCGTATTTCCACAAGACTACCTTGCTCTATTTCGTCAACTACAGACGATTTCATGACGATTGAAACACCACGACCGGCACGAACCGCCATTTTTACCGCCTCCGTGCTTCCAAGATTTTCGGAGACCCGCAACTGATCCGCGATTGATCCAATCGCCTGCCGAAGCACGCGAGCCGTACCGCTTCCGCGCTCCCCTGCGAGAAGCGGCTCGGCCAACAGCTCCTGCACATCAATAGCCTCGCGCCCTGCCCATCGATGGGACGGCGATGTGATCACAACGAGATCCTCGCGACGCCAGGCGACGGCGTCGTAGCCGGGTCGATTATCCCACCATTCCAAGGCCGCCAGATCTGCCTCGCCCCGCTCAAGCCGGTCAACGGCTTCATGATTGGGTCCGATCCAGGTCTCGACGCCGATCCCTGTTGCGCTTTCGAAGGCCGAGATCGGCCCCTGCAACATGTAGATGCCGATATTGCTCGCCGAGGCAATCTTCAGCCCGTCGGAGGAGACCGCGGCACAGGCGCGCCTTGCGGTTGCCAGAAGCGCGCGGCCGAGTGGCAAGAGCTTTTCACCTTGCCGTGTGGGGTGGGTTCTTGCGGATCTGCGTATGAGGAGCGGCGCCGCAACAGCCTCTTCCAGTTGGCGAACATGTTCGAGGATCGTCGAGGGGGAGACCCCAAGTTCCCGGCCTGCGGACCGGTAGCTGCCAAGGTCGCAGACGACGACGAAGGAGCGGACATGAATGAGGTTCAGCATGTCTTGGCCGGTCGTTCGAGCGGTGTGACCAGCCCATCGGGGATTTCTCCAGCCAGAGCCTGGACAATGCTTCGTGCCGCGGCAGCCTCGATCATCCGTCGCGCTGATACCGTCGCCGATCCGATATGGGGGGTCAGGACGGTCCGTGCGCCCGGTCGGCTCAGGCGTTGGTCAATCCGCAAGGGCCGATCGTCGCGTGCCCAATCTTCGAACGCAAAAACATCGGCAGCGTAACCGCCGAGATGTCCAGCTTCCAGCGCATCGGCAACTGCGCTTTCATCGACAAGCGATCCGCGCGCGGGATTGATCAGGAATGCGCCCGGTTTCATTCGCGCCAGATCCTTGGCGCCGATCATCCCGACTGTTGCGTCAGCAAGCGGAAGAGCGAGGAAAATGAAATCCGATAGTTCGAGCAAGCGCTCTGGCGTGACAAACTCGACCCTCGTGGTCACGGTGGCAACCGGGCTCACGTCACTGGCAAGGATGCGACACCCAAACCCCGCAAGCTGCCGGGCGATAACCTGTCCGACCTTCCCGAAGCCGAGAATGCCAACGGTGGAGCCGTAAAACCCGGTGCCATAAAGGCGCGGGCGCCAGCCAGAAAAGGCGCCGCCACGGACCAGCGCATCGCCTTCCAGGACCCGGCGGCCCAGAGCAATCGCGAGGCCGATCGCGAGTTCGGCGGTCGGTTCGGTCAGGAGATCGGGAACGATCGTCACCATCACGCCGCGCTGCGCCGCAGCTTCCACGTCGATATTGTCGTATCCCTTGAGCGCCGCTCCAACGATGCGCAAATCCGGGCATGCATCCAGGAAATCCGCATCAATCCGTTCCGTCATGAATGCCATGAGACCCGCAGCTTCTCTTGCTTCTTCCAGAAGCCGGCTGCGCGGCCACGGTTCGATGCCATCATTGGCAACAACCTTGGCGCGGCCTTCGAACATCGCGCGCGTCTCGGGAAACGTCCGGTTCGTCAGAACAACCAGCGGCAAATCAGCCATCACGGCGGGTCCAAGGTCCACATGCCTATCACTTCAGCGACTTGCGGAGGAATGCGCCGATTGAGTCCACGACAAGGACGCAGGCAAGGATCGAGAGCAGGATTGCGGAAACCTGATCGTAGTTGAGCAGGCGCAAGGCCGCCATCAGCTCGAAGCCGATCCCGCCAGCCCCGACAATGCCCAGGACCGCCGAAGCCCGGAAATGATATTCCCACCGATAGATCGTCACGTCGGTCAATTGCGGCAGGACCTGCGGCAGCACAGCATGCGTGATCACCTGGAACGGGCTGGCACCGGCTGCGCGCGCCGCTTCAAGCGGCTTCGGGTCGACATGCTCGATGGCTTCCGCATAGAATTTCCCGACCATTCCAACCGAATGCAACGCCAACGCCAGGACGCCAGGCAGCGCACCGAAGCCGACCGCAGCCACAAACAGGACACCGAGAATGATCTCCGGTACCGAACGCAAGAAGGCGAGCAGGGTCCGTGTGATGAAATAGACGGTGGCGTGCGGGCTCGTATTCGGCGCGGCAAGCAATGCCAGCGGCAGCGAGAGCATGACGGCGAGCACCGTACCCGCGATCGACATGGCGAGCGTATCAAGCAATGGCCGCAGCCAGGATTGCCAGCGGCCGAAATCCGGCGGCACCATTTCAGAAGCAAGCTGCCGGATCGCCGGCCCCGCCTCGGCAAAGCGCTGGGCGTCGAAGAACCCGGTCGTCGCCAGCGCGGCGATCGAGGCGAGCAGGATCGCCCCGACAAGGACAGAGCTGCGCCGCGCCGCCTTGCGCTCGGAAACAAGAACCGTTTCGTAAAAAGCGGCGCGGTTCATGGTATCAACCCAGCTTTGCAATATCGAGTTCAAGGATCTTCGCCATATCGCGCAGCACGTCGTAATCCTTGTCCGTTGCGGCAGCGAGGCCATCGACACGGAACAGCTTCAGGATGACCGGATCCTTCATGTCGAGGAAAGCGCTTCGGATTGCAGCCTTGAGTTCGGGCTTGAGGTAGCCCTGCAAGGTCATGGGATAGTTCGGGATCGGTTCCGAAAGGCCGAGCTGGATGACCTTGGTGGCATCAACTTTGCTGCCATCGACGAGGGTTCGGAAAATCGGTTCGGACAAGGCACCAGCGGGCACCTGCCCGGCCGCAACCGCACGGGCAACAGCATCATGCTTGCCGAGATGAACGACCTTGTAGTCCTTGTCTCCGATCAGACCCGCCTTGGCGAGAAATGCGCGCGGCGCAAGATGGCTCGAGGTCGAGGCCTGATCGCCGAACGCAAATGGCTTGCCCCGCACGTCGGCGATGGTCTTGACCGGCCCAGTGGCATTGGCGATCAGGATCGATTGATAATTCGGCTTGCCACGCTCCACGCCCACCGCAAACGGTTCGATTTCCGGCGCTTTCGATTTGGCGAGAACATAGGAGAAAGGACCGAAATACGCGACCTCGATCCGCCCGAACCGCATGGCCTCGATCATCGAGGAGTAATCGGTGGTCACGATGATCTCGACGTTCTTTGCAAGGACCTTCTCGAGATGGGCCTTCAGCGGCTGCGCGTTCTGGATGATTGTTGACGCGTTCTCATCCGGCAGGAGCGCAACACGAAGCTTGTCCGGATTGGTCTTGTCGGCGTGAGCGGGATGAATACCAGCCACCATGGCTGCACTGGCTGACGTGGCAAGGAAGGTGCGGCGGTCCATGGAAAGCTCCTCTGACAGTGGGATTTATTCAGCGGCAACCGGAAGCGTTGCGCCTGGTTGGGCATAGATCGTGTCGATTGACTCCGTCACGAGTTCGCCGGGCGCAGCGGAAAAGACGACGCGCCCGCCGGCGAGCCCGACAATCCGATCGGCGAAACGGCGAGCAAGATCGAGTTGATGGAGGCTCACAACTGTCGTGATGCCGTCTTCCCGGCAGATCCTGTGCAGATCGCCGAGCACCTGGACAGCCGTGGCGGGATCAAGACTGGCCACGGGTTCATCCGCGAGCATCAGCGTCGGCTGCTGGGCCATGGCCCGCGCAATCCCGACGCGCTGCTGCTGCCCGCCGGACAGCTGATCCGCGCGCGCAAGCGCACGATCGGCGAGGCCGACCCGATCCAGTATCTCGAGGGCAGCGAGGCGGTCCGCACGGCCGAACGGCAGCAAAGTCCGCAATCCGCCATAGCGGGAGAGGCGGCCCATGAGGACATTCTCAAGCGCTGTGAGCCGACCAATCAGGTGGTGCTGTTGAAACACCATACCTGTCCGCCGGCGATGTTCCCGCAACGTTGTGCTGCTCTCGAAGATGGACCCGAACGCCTCGACATGAATGTCGCCAGATGTTGGCCTGACAAGACCGTTGAAACATCTCAGCAGCGTCGATTTGCCGGCTCCGGACTTGCCAAGCAGAACAACAAACTGACCGCGCTGAATCTGGATGCTCGCCGAGTCCAGTGCCCGGAGGCTGTTCGCATAGACGACCGAAACTTCGCGGGCAGACAGCATCCAGAACCCCACACCCGTTCGAAAACTTCGAACAAATATCCATAATGTTCGGTATCGGATACGATCTGACTGCAACGTTCGTGTGACAGCCGTTGCCTGGCGAGCCGGAAAGGCCGGACAAGCGGGACGGGCGGCTTCGATCCTCGGACAGGGACGACCATTGCCTTGCGAAGCGCCTCATGCGCGCCTGTGCCCGGCCCATCAGCGGCAACCGGGCTCCGGTACGGCTCGCTTTGTCGCCCATCTCCTTGCTTACCGGGCCACGCCCGAAAACTCAGCCTTCAGCATGCAACCGCGAAAAATCGACCTGCGTGCAAGAGGCCGCTTTCATGGCCTTGCGAACCGGAACGACCCTGCGCGCGTGATTACTCGCGCGGGTTCACCCGTGCTGTCCATGGACCAGGCATGAAGCCGGGCATAAACAGGCACGTGCCGCCGTATCGGAGCCTGGCGGCCTCGCAATGCGCTTGGACCATGGCCTCGCCCGGACGGTTGCCCGTTTCAATCCAGCCCTGGAGCGCCTTCAGGATGGCGGGGTAATGCGGCGGGCTCGTCTTCGAGTGCTGGTGGTCATCCACAAAGGTCTGGAATAGTCGCTGCCCGTTGCCGGCGGCTTCAATGACCCGGCGATACTCATGCTGCTGTTCCACGAAAACGGTCGAATCGCGGACCTGATGCATGGTGATCACCGGGATGTCGATCCGGCCTGTTGGGTCGCTGTCGGCAGCCAGCGCGCGAACGGCTCCGGGGTCGGCGCGCACCCGCATCACCCGCCGGTTGAAGGCCTCGTCATCCGACGTGCCGCGATAGACGACCCTGTCATTTCCGAAAGGAGATTTCCCGTCGGTGATGAAATCCGCTATGTCCCGGAACACGAAGGTTGCCCACTGGATATGGGCGAGCAGGGCGCCCGGGGGGATGCGACTTGCAGCAGCCATGTCACGCAGGGCGCGTTGCTGGGCCTCGCTCCGCTCCTCCGGCTTCAGGTTGGCGCCGGTACAGTGATTGAACCATGTGGCAACCTGCTGTCTGGTGAGGCTGGATCCGGGCGTCAATCCTGTGCCAAGGGATTCCGGCGCCTCGCCCGGCGCGGGGTGTACATTGCAAATGGCCTGGAAGGCGGCACGCACGTCCATGCGCATATCGTAACCGCGGGTTCCTCCGGCAAGCACGCCGGAGGTGAGCATCGCGCCATCATAGGGACGCTTGCCCGAAGCATCGGGCGTGTTGAACTTCTCGATCAGGATCGCGCCGACATTCCCGCCCCAGGATTGGCCATGGACGATCGTATATTTCGGCTGCCCGAAGGCCGCGATGTAGAGTTTGCGGGCATTGTCGGCATCCTCCGCGCCCTGCGTCACGCCGAAGCCGCCGCGACGGCGGCTTGTGGCGATCCAATCATAGCCCTCGCGCACCGTTTCAATGAAGCGTTCGAGATCCTCGTCGGTCATTGCGGCATCCGGCTTGCGCATGCGCGGCCCGCCATAGGTGTGGACGATCAGCGAGCCGTTGCCATTTTCGGGTCGCGCGATGAGGATGTGAGCGCCATTCGGGTCTTCCACCGTGTAACAGCGGATGCCGGAGCCAATCTTGTCCGGGCAAGATCGCGGTGTGGGCGTTTGCGCGAGAGATGGCAGGCAGGACAGGGCCAACACCAGGCAGCCCGGCACGACGCGGAAAAGGGACTTCATGGCGCGCCTCTTGGCATGGGTTCCTGCTGTCCGAGCCAATCGTCACCCGATCGGTCGTTCCCTTGAAATCCTAGTGCATTCAAGGCCTCGACACCAGCGCGCGAGGCAGGCTCGCAAGATCGGTCATCCGTTGATGGGGAGCGGACCCGATGGGGCAGAGCCACATGGGCGCTTTCGGGGCCGCATTCCTTTCGATCGCCCGCGAGATCGCGCGGGCCGGTTCACGTTTGCGAAGACCGAATACACCAAGGAGGGTGGCGTTGGCCCGCAAGACGCCGATATCGAGGCCCGCACCATACCATTCCACGACGAAACAGGGGTGAACATCGTCTCGGCCTTCTGGCGCATGGCAGTCAGGCGCGCGAAGGACCGGGAGTCGAGGGATCGAAAATCACGACGATTGATGAACCTTCCCGAGACGATCAGAGACGTGATCGAGAAAACTGGCTGGGGCGCCAGGATTCGAACCTGGGCATGGCGGAATCAAAATCCACTGCCTTACCGCTTGGCTACGCCCCAAGACCTGAGGGGTTCCGTTTAGCCGCTTCGTTCCCGGTCAGCAACTGCGGATTTGCCGGGCGGGGGCGCCTTTCTTGCCGCACGGGCCGTCGGACGGGGGAAAACGCGGCCCGCCAAAAATTCCGGCCATGCCCTCCTTTTTCCCGTCAATCACCCTTGCCCTGCCGGCGAGAGAGTTCTATACGGGCGCCTCCGCTGGTCTTCGGAGTGTAGCGCAGCCTGGTAGCGCACCTCGTTCGGGACGAGGGGGTCGCAGGTTCGAATCCTGCCACTCCGACCAGCCGGTTTCCCGTTTCCCGCATCATCCGTCAGCGTTCCGGCCGCGAAAGCGGTCCGGCGGACCCTGCCGGCTATGCTCACGCCCCGTAGTAGCGCCGGGCCTCCTGTGCGACCAGGAAGATCTGGAAGAGCCCGCTCGCAGGCACGGTGTCGATCGAGATATCGCCGGAGCCGTTGAATTTCTCGTACCAGCCACCCCGGAACGGACCGGACAGATAGGTCGAGATGAGCGCCTCGATCATCGGATCGGCGGCTTCATCAGCCCGGTCGATCCCGGCTTCGGCCTGCGCCAGCCATGCCCGGATCAGTGCGGATTGCGAAGCGAGGCTGCGGGTGCCGGACACGACCGCCTGGCTGGTATTGATCGCATCGATCAGGAAGCCATGTTTCGGCTCGGCCGCGCGGAGCGCTGCTCCGAGGAAATGCGTCGCCAGCGGCGAGGCTGGCTGGCCATACAGGCGCTCGTAGCGCCGGATGATCGCGGTCCACTCTGCCATTTGCGCCGGAACAACGACCGAGGCATCGTTCTCGTCGCGGATCGGCCGCCAGGCATGGTCATAGGCCTCAGGAAGAAGGCCGGTCGTCTTGTCGAGCAGGGCCCGCTCGAGCAGGCGGCGATAGCGGGTCGCCCGCAGGGCCGCTTCGGGATGGCTGAGATGCTCCACGGCGCCCAGAAGCGCGGTCAGCATGGCGATTGTCGTGGCCTGATGGCGGCGATCCGCATCGGGCAGGCCGTCACGCAGGTCTCCGGCGGCATCGGTCAGCGCCGTCTCGACAAAGCCCATCACCATGTCGAGCAAGGCACGGATCTTCGCATCGCCGGTCGCGCGGGCCAGGGCCGTGAGCGCCATGATCGCATAGGCATGATCGATCGTGTCGCGCTGCGGGTCCGCGACAGACCCATCCGGGGTGAGCATATGGACGAAACCTGGCTGGCCATCCGGCGCCCAGGCCTTCTCGATGATACGTTCAAGGCCACGGCAGGCGAGCCGGATGCCATCACCCCAGCCGAGCTGCCAGGCCTGGGTGCAGACATAGATCTGCTGCCATTGCACGGCCGTGCTGCGCAGGACCAAGGTGTCCGGCGTGCCATCGAAGAAGAAGGTCTCGTGAAAGCCGCCGCGTTTTGCGTCCCAGCCCTTCTCGAACCAGAAGGGCAGCGCATCGCGCTTGAGCCAGGTCACCAGTTGCTCGCTCGCGGTCGAGGGCAGGCGTCCTGGCCCTGCCTTGCGTTGAGCCATGCCCGTGGCTGCGGTCATGGGGCACCCCTTGTTTCATCCAGAGGTGATTCGTTTACCATGCCGTTCGTCCATTTTTGGTTACGATCCATCCCTTTTCAGCCGGATAGCGGCAGGGTCCGTTGTCACGATTCCAGTGAAGCGCTAAGAGCCTCGGCATCCTGTTCCGCGAGACAAGGGCTCCCGCCAGCGCCATGATCGATTTGCCCCTGCCCAACGCCGCTCCGGTCCGGCTCGCGGCGCCCTGGCCGGCTTTGCCGGAGACGGGCCCGCTGATCATGGGCATCATCAACGTGACGCCGGATTCCTTCTCCGATGGCGGGCAATTCGGCACGCATGCCGAGGCGATCGCACAAGCGCGAAGGCTGGCAGCCGAAGGAGCGGACATTCTCGATATCGGCGGCGAGTCGACCCGCCCGGGCGCGGCAGCCATCGGGCTCGAGGAAGAGATCTCCCGCGTCGTGCCGGTCATCCGCGCGCTGGCGGCGGATACGGGCCTGCCGGTGATTTCGGTCGACAGCTACAAGGCCGGGACAACGCGGGAGGCGCTGGCGGCCGGCGCGCGCATCGCCAACGATGTCTGGGGGCTGCAGCGCGAGCCGGCGCTGGCGGATGTGGTGCAGGCGGCCGGCGCCGGACTCTGCCTGATGCATAACCGCGACACGAAGGACCCTTCGATCGACATTGTCGAGGACATGAAAAGCTTCTTCGCGCGGTCATTGTCCATCGCCTCCCGCGCCGGCATTCCGGGAGACAGGATCGTGCTCGATCCCGGGATCGGCTTCGGCAAGACCCTGGAGCAGAATCTCGCGGCCATCCGGGGCATCCCTGCGATCAAGGCGGAATTCGGCCATGCCATCCTGCTCGGCGTCTCGCGGAAATCCTTCCTCGGCCTGCTGACCGACCGCCCGGTGACGGAACGCCTGCCGGGTACGCTGGCGGCCGGGATCTACGGCCTCGCGGTCGGGGCCGATATCCTCCGCGTCCATGATGTGGCGCCCCACCGGGATGCCTTCCGTGTGCTGGCCGCCCTTGTGCAGGGGCACGCTTCTGCCCTTGGCATTTCTGGCAGGCCCGATCCCGTTTCTGGCAGGCCCGATCCCCTTTTTGCCACGCCCAAACCCCTTTCTGCCACGCCAAGGAGCTGATCATGGCCACCGGTCTTATCAGGGGCGATGTCATCCGCCTCAGCCGCATCGGCATTTTCGCCTATCACGGCGTGTACGAGGAAGAGGGTCGGCTTGGCCAGCGCTTCTACCTCACGCTTGAACTCGGGCTTGATCTCGGTCCGGCCGGGCGCAGCGACGACCTCAACCAGACCGTGTCCTATGCCGATATTGCGACGCGCGTGCAGGAGATCGCCGTCAGCCAGCGCTTCCAGATCATCGAGGCTCTGGCCGAGGCGATTGCCGGCGACCTGCTGGTCAATTTCCCGCGGCTGCGCGAAGTCGCCGTGACGGTCGAGAAGCCGCATGCGGCGGTGATGGCGATCCTCGAGACGCTGTCGGTGACGATCCACCGCGTCCGGGGTGCCTGACATGGTGGTGACTGAATTGGCGGAGGGCGCCTCCGGCGTGACCGCCTGTCTCGCCCTCGGCAGCAATCTCGGCGACAAGGTCGGGCATCTGCGTCAGGCGGCGGCTGCGATCGCACAGCTTCCGCAGACGCGGATCCTCGCGCAATCCTCGATCTACCGCACACCGCCCTGGGGCAAGACCGATCAGGACTGGTTTGCCAATGCGGCCCTGAGCGTGGAAACCGCATTATCTCCCCACGCCCTGCTGGAAGCGGTGCTGGAGATCGAACGCCGGCTCGGCCGCATCCGTCGCGAACGCTGGGGCCCGCGCATCATCGATATCGATGTGCTGGCGCACGGCGATGTCGTGCTGGCTACCGACACGCTCACCCTGCCCCATCCGGCGATGACCGAGCGCGCTTTCGTGCTGGTCCCCCTGAACGAAATTGCCCCGGATCTGGTGATCCGGGGCAAGACAGTCAGGCACTGGCTCGCCGCGCTGGATGCCACCGGCATCACGCCGATGGTGCCGCTGGCAGCCTGAGAGGGCCTCAGCCCCTGGGCCTGTTCCTCAGCCCTGTCGCCAGCTGCGAACGGCCCACCAGCTCGCCGGGAGCAGCGCAGCACCGAGGCCGACCTTCAGCAGCGTGGCATAGCCGAAGGGCGCGACGCCCTTGGCGAAGGCAAGTTCCGGGCCGATCAGCGTGGCAAGCCAGGCATAACCGGGCACGAAGTTGATCACATGGCCCAGCGAGAGCACCGCCAGCGCGCCGACAACCGAATGCGTGTAGCCCCGCTCGGCCAGATAGCCCGTGGCCATGGCGGCGAGCAGGAAGCCGACGAGATAGCCGCCAGTCGGGCCCATCATGTAGGCAAGGCCGGCGCCCGAGGCGAAGACCGGCAGGCCGAGAGCACCTTCCGCCAGATAGGCGAGGATGGTGAGGCCGCCCAGCCTCCAGCCATAGGCCGCGCCGATCATCATCACGACGAGCGACTGCATGGTCATCGGCACGGGATAGAACGGAATCTGGATTTTCGCCGAAAGGGCGAGCAGCATCGTGCCGACCAGCACGAGCATGCCATCGCGCAGAATATTGCGCTCGCGGGAACCGAGGGCCTGCTGGATCAGGGTTGCGGTGGCAACACGCATAAAGCATCTCCTTATCAACCTGAATGACGCCGCCGCTCAGGGCCGACGAAACTGGTGGCCACCCTTCCCGCAGCGGAAACGGGTTTCCGGGCGGAACAAGCTGCCGTCGGCTTCACGATTCCCAACGCGGCTTCCCTCGTATAAGCAACTCCGGGCCAAAGGTAAAATGCACCGAAGCGCATGTTTTGCTGCCGAGGAGTCATTTTCCGAACAAGGAGTCGTGGCGTTGGACCCCGCTTTCGATCGATCCCCCCCTGCCCAGTCGGGCATCCTGCTGCCCGTTGCCGAGGGAATCCGCCGGATCATCGCCAATAATCCCGGGCCTTTTACCTTCACAGGCACCTGTACCTATGTGGTCGGGACCGGGGAAGTCAGTGTCATTGATCCGGGCCCCGAGGATGCCGCCCATATCGAGGCGCTGCTGCTGGCGCTCCGCCATGAACGCATTGCCCGCATTCTCGTAACGCATACCCATCGCGACCATTCCCCGGGCGCGCGGCTGCTTGCCGAGCGGACGGGGGCTGCCATCCTCGGCTGCGCACCGCACCGGGCCTCCCGCGCGGCTCTCGACAGCGAGGCGCCGCGGCTCGATGCCAGCGCCGATCTCGACCATGCTCCCGACCGGGTGCTGGCCGAGGGCGAGCGCGTTGAAGGCGATGACCATGCCTTCACCGTCATCGAGACGCCCGGCCACACGGCCAACCATCTCGCCTTTGCACTGGAAGGCACCGGCATGATGTTTTCCGGCGATCATGTGATGGGGTGGTCGACCTCGATCGTCGCGCCGCCGGACGGGGCCATGTCCGCCTATCTCGCCAGCCTGGACAAGCTCGCTTCCCGCGAGGATGACCGCGCCTACTGGCCCGGCCATGGTGGCCCGGTTGCGGATCCGCGGCGATTCACGCGGGCGCTGCTCGGCCACCGGCGGCAGCGGGAATTGCAGATTCTCGATGTGCTGGGCCGCGGGCCGGCGCGGATTCCGCAGCTTGTCGCCGCGAATTACCAGGGCCTTGATCCACGCCTTGTCGGGGCGGCTGGCCTTTCCACCTTCGCGCATCTCGAGGATCTCGTGGCCCGCGGGCTGGTCATGGCGGATGGCGCGGTAACGCTGGACGCGCTCTACAGCCGGACCTAGGCAGGACGGCGCAGGCCCGTCCTACCCCTCGGGATTGTTGATCTCCTCGACAAGGCGGAGAATGCGCTTCGCATTGGCGCCGAAATCGTGCCGGCCGACGCGCGAAGCCGAGCGGATATCGATCCGGGTCTGGCTGCCGGTCCAGCGTAGGCGGATGGTGACGTCATCCCGGAAGCGCATCAGGAAGGTTTCCGCCACGGCATCGATCCGGCCGATGCCGCGGCGCTCATCCGGGGGGGTCTCCTCGATGACGCGCCATTTCAGCGTCTTCACGGCCCGCTGGACCAGCTGGAAGGCCTCGGCGGGCTCATTGTCCAGCACCAGGGTGCGGACTTGCGGATAGGCCAGGCGCTGGCGTTCGCGCAGGGCACGGTCAACCGCCGGCGGGATATGGCCCTCGCGGGCGCTGAAGGCCGCCTGCGAACGCGAGAAGAGCGGCGGATCCTCGATATTCGTGCTGATGTCGTTCAGCACCGGCAGGCGCACGGCCTGAAGCGCGAGATAGCCAGGCCAGGCCAGAACCAGCGTGGCCACCAGCAGGGCGCGGGCCAGCGGAGCGAGCCCCACGCGCCCCTTCTGCCAGATCTCGAGGGCTGCCACCACGGCGACAGCCAGCGCCGCTGCCGCGAGGATCACCGATCCCAGGAAGACCAGCATGCCGATCTCGGCCGTCAGGGTCCGGGCGCGGAAGATCAGGATTGCCGCAAGAATGACCGGCACTGAAGCCCAGGCGAGGCGCTCGGCCCAGCGGGCGAGGCGCGATTGAGGCCGTGGCGGGAGGGCAAAGAGCATCACCTGTTCTCACGGTTTGCGGGCGGGGCCGCAGATCGACTTCAGGGCCTGCCATTCGCCCGTGTCAAGAATCGGGCGGTGGGCCGAACCGGCACTGCCGGCCGCAAGCCGCTCCACTTCGGCGATCCGGTCCTCGGTGACCGGGTGGGCCGCCAGCAGATCGGTGATCGATCGATTGGCCTGCCCGAACGGACTGATCCGGCGGAAGAACAGGTTGATCGCGCGCGGATCCGCGCCGGCCTTCTGCATCAGCTCGACGCTGACCCGGTCTGCCTCGGATTCGTTCTCGCGGGAATAGGCCTGCCCGGCCAGCACCTTGCCCATGATGGCCAGCGTCGAGCCGCCGGTCACATCGCCGATGACGAGCCCGATGACCAGCGAGAGCGCGCCGCCATGGATGATCGCGCGGAGGGAATCACGGTTGAGCACATGGCCGATCTCGTGGGCCAGCACGCCGGCCACCTCGTCGGGCCCTTCGGCCTTGTCGAGAATGGGGCGAAACAGGTAGATCCGCCCGCCCGGCATGGCAAAGGCATTGACGAGCGGGATGTCGACGACATCCACGACAAGCGGCCCGCGCAAGGCCGTGCCAGCGGTCAGCCGGGAGACCATGGCATCGAGGGCCAGCCGGCCGGCCGGGTTGTCGCGACCGCAAAAGCGGATGGACTGACCCGAGCGTTCGGCAAGGAATTCCACCACCTGCGGCTCGACGCTGCGGCCGATCGCCTCCTCCCAGCGCCAAGGCACCAGTGGCACGGCCAGCCGCGCGAAGAGCGGCAGCCCGACCAGCAGGAGGAAGACAACCGAGCCAATGGCGGCCACGCTCCAGACCAGGATGCGGCGGTTGCTGGCCTCACCGGCCCGGCCCTTCGACAGGCTGGCCAGGGCCGGCCCCATCATGAGCTCGAATGCCGCACGCGGCAGGGTCAGCCGCTCGCCGGTATCACGATCCGCGACGACGCGGTGAAGATGGGCCTCGGCACCATGAGGTTCGAGCCGTATCTCGCCCAAGGGCCAGACCAGGGACGGGCCCTCGCCTTCCGGCCGGAGCTCGAGGGCGTTCGCCATCCGCCGCACGGTGACCGTTCGGGGAACCGGGCGCTGGCCGTCGAAATAGCGACCGGGACTTTCCATGGCTCAGCCCGCCACGTCGAAGCCGGTATCGAAAGCCTCGCCGATGCCGGTGGCATTGAGGCCGGCCTGCTGCACCACCGCGTCCAGCGCGTCGAGGCGGTTGACGGTGACCGAGCGGACACGCAGGGCCCAGAGCGGACGGCGGAAGACAAGCTCGGTCACAAGGGCGAGCGCGACAAGGAACCCGGCGGCGGCAATCAACAGGACAGGCGCAAGCCCCAGCAATACGAGCGGGTTTGCCCCGGCGGCAAGGATGGGCAGACCGCCGGTGACGGCCATGAGCCCGCCGAAGGCCAGCATCAGCCCGAACAGGGCAAGGTAGTAGCGGATCCAGATCCAGGTGACGGCGCCGGTCGTGAGGGTCGAGGCGAAGGTGATCACCCCGAAGCGTGTTCCGGCGGTGAAGGTGCGGAATTCATGCACTCGGTACCGGATCCAGAGGAAGGGCAGCACAAAGAAGGTGAGAATCAAGGCGAGCAGCGCCCCAAACATGGCGCCGATGCCGTCGGACATCGCGTCGGTTGTAATCCCGCCAAACAGGACAACAACAACAAGCCCCACGACCCAGAAGGCCATCCAGGCACCGAGCAAGGGCCTCGCTTCCGATTCGAAGCTGCCCTGCGCCGAGCCGAACCAGGTGTTCTCGATCTTGTAGCGCTCCAGCGCCCGGCGGAAGAACGGGAAGGCGATGCCGAGCGTGACAATGCTCAGCACCAGCCACCAGACAGTCCGGAGCAGATAGGCCGTGCCGCTGCCCGACTGGTGGAACTGGACACCGCGATAGCGCGTGCGGGTCAGCCGGTAGCGGCGGGCACGATAGGTCAGGATCTGGACCACAGCCGGCATGATCAGCAGGCCGAGGATGCCGGCGAGCGTCGGTCCGAGCACCTGCCCGCCGAACAGGCTGACCAGCGTACCGGCGAGATAGATCGGGACGACGATGGCCAGCGCGATCAGGAAGCCGACAAACAGCTCGCGCCCGGTGCCGGTATATTCGAAACCGTCGCCGGCCAGCCGTGTGTTGCGCCAGTAATAGCGGCGCAGGGCGGTCTTGTACCAGAAACGGTAGATGCCAAACGTGATGACGGTAAGCAGCGTGCCGGCGACGACCTGCCCGGCGAGCGGCGCGGTGACAGCGTCGAGCGAATCAGACTGTTCCCCCGGAGAAGACGGTGCCGGCCCCCAGGGAGACGACTCGGCGGTCCGCTGGATCGTGGGAACATGCATAAGCGGATTCCGTCATTCATCCGGGCAACCGGAGACGATTGTGTCAGAACCGGTGAGGTAACCGATTTGCAACAAGCGGCGTGTTTATGGCATGGGGCACAGGGAATGAAAAGATCCCAGCGGTTTGCGCCCCGGTGCCGGGGCGTACGCCGCGCATGGAATGAACGATGACCGATCGCCAGCCTGTCACACCCGCCCGGATCTGGTTCCGGTTTCTCCGCCTGCACCAGCGCGGCCATGGCGCCATCGCCCAGCGTCTGCGCCAGCTGGGGCTCTCGGTTGCCCAGTTCGACCTGCTTTCCACGCTGACGGAGGCCGAGGGCATCACCCAGCGTGATCTCGCCGAACGGCTCTACGTCACCAAGGGCAATGTTTCGGGCCTTGTCGACCGGCTTGTCGAGGCGGGCATGGTCGATCGGCGCGCCATCCCGGGGGACCGCCGCTCCTATGCGCTGCATCTGACCGAGGCCGGCAGGAAAGCCGCGCAGGCCGGCATGGAAACGCAGCAGCTCTTCGTCAACGAGACGGTGGGGCAATTGTCTCAGCGCGATCTCGAGATGCTGGACCAGGTGATTACCCGCTGGCGGGATACGTTCCGGGCACTGGAGCAATCCGGTCCTGACGGCAACAGCAGCGGGCAGGGTTAACGGGTTCCTGTTCACCCTGCCCCGATTTCTCCTCTTTTTGGTCAAACGGCCCCCAGAAAGGGCCGCCATATCCCTGCGCAGAGCAGCCAATCAAGGCTGACGATGCAACCAAGGGGATGACAATGATTCCGGCCTCGATTGATCGAGCCTCCATTCTTGCCGAAGCTGTCCGGAATGCGGAAGAAATCCATGTGACACGCGAACGCCTGGCCTCGCGCGACCATGTGTCCCGGAACTACCGGGCCATCGCATTGCCGGCCCTCGCCGCGGCAACCCGCCGGATCGCCGAACAGCGCAAGCGCCTTGCCACCCTGCGTCAGGCCGAGATGCTGCCGGATCACGCGGCGCCATAAGGCGCCGTCCTCCCCGACCTCCAGAGGCCTTCCCGGACCCCCCAGCGAAGCGCTTTCCCGAACACCAAACGAAAAAGGCGGCCCGCAAGGCCGCCTTGATGCTGTCCGGAGGAGCGCCCTGCTTCAGCGGACGACGACCTTCGCCCCGACCTTGATACGGTTGTAGAGGTCGATCGCATCGATATTGTGCATCCGGATGCAGCCGAGCGAGACCGGCATGCCGATCATTTCCGGCTCGTTCGTGCCATGGATCCGGTACTCCGTATCGCGGCCGCGTTCGTCATGCAGATAGATGCCGCGCGCGCCGAGTGGATTGTTCGGGCCACCCGGCACCGTAGCCGGCAGCGAGGGCACCATCTGGCGGGCTGTATTGCCGGGCGTCCAGGACGGCCATTCGACCTTGCGGCCGACATAGGCCACGCCCGACCATTGATGGGCTTCCATCCCCGGCGAGATCTCGTAGCGGAGCGCCGTACCCCCTTCCTCGATGAAATAGAGGAAGCGGGCATCCGAATCGACGACCACCGTTCCGGGAACCTTCTCGTTCGTCGGATTCGGCATGCGGAAACGAGCCCGCGAAGGATCGAGATCCCGATTGAGGGATTGCGGCGCCAGCGCCAGCAATTGCACATCCCGTGCCGACAGGGTCGGGTCCGGGAAGGACGAATATTGCGTGCAGGCGGCTGCCATCAGGCAAAGCCCGAGGGCGACGAACGGGCGGAGGAATCGATAAAAATCCGTGTGCATGGCCGAACTAAAGCAAGGGAAGGTTGCGGTTTGCTTAATGGCATGTGAATCAGCGGCATAGTGCTGCAAAGACACAGTGCTTCCAAGCCTTGATTTTTCTTGACCCGGACGTGCGCTATCGCACAGCCTGAACCATTCCTCGCCAGAACCGAGCCGCCCCTTGCCCACGCTGCTGATCTCAGACCCCGTGTTTCTCGGCCATGCCATGCCGGCCGGCCATCCCGAACGCCCAGACCGGCTGCGTGCCGTCGAGGACGCGCTGGCGGATCTGCGATTCGCAGGTCTGCTGCGCGAAGGGGCGGCGACCGGCCGGATCGAGCTTGCAGAACTCGTGCACCCGGCTAGCTATGTCGAGGATATTGCCGGGTTTTCTCCGCAAACGGGCTTTGCCTATCTCGATGGCGACACCTCGATGTCCCCGGGATCTCTGCCTGCGGTTCTGGCCGCGATGGGGTCGGCCGAGCGCGCGGTCACGGCCGTCATGGGCGGCGAGGTCAGCAATGCCTTCGTCGCCGCGCGGCCGCCGGGCCACCATGCCGAACGCGAGACGGCGATGGGGTTCTGCCTGTTCAACACGGTCGCGGTGGCGGCGCGGATTGCCCAGAAAAACGGTGCCGAACGGGTGGTGATCGTCGACTGGGATGTCCATCATGGCAATGGCACGCAGGATATCTTCTGGGCCGACCGCGACGTGATGTTCATCTCGAGCCACGAGATGCCGCTCTATCCGGGCACCGGTGCGGCGAACGAGCGCGGCGAGAATGACACGATCGTCAATGTGCCGTTGCGGGCCGGCGATGACGGCGCGGTCTTTCGCGAGGCCTACCGCAATGCCGTCTTCCCGCGGATCCGGGCGCATCGGCCGGACCTGATCCTGATCTCGGCCGGATTCGACGCCCATCGGCGCGATCCGCTGGCCAATCTCCGGCTGGAGGCGGCGGATTTCGCCTGGGCGACGGCCGAGCTGATGACCCTGGCCGGAAGCCTCTGCGGTGGGCGCATCGTCAGCCTGCTGGAGGGCGGCTACGATCTGGAGGGGCTGTCCACCTCCGTCGCCGCCCATGTCGAGACCCTGATGGGCGCCTGACGGCGCCCGGTCACAGCGCCTCGGTCTTCTCGATCTCGATGCCGAAGGCCGCAAGGCCGATAAAGGCCCGGCTGCCGCTGGTCGAGAGGTTGCGGATCGACGATACACCCAGATCCCGCAGGATCTGCGCACCGAGCCCGACCTCGCGCCAGGCCTTCTGGCGCAGGGCATCCGAACTGGCAGGCGCCTCGAACCCGGCCGAGGGCACGCCGGCGGTGCCGTCCCGCAGATAGACCAGCACGCCGCGCCCCTCGGCCTTGAAGGTCTGCAGGGCCTTCTCGATCGTCTTGCCGCCGCCGAACACATCCGTCAGCGCATTGGCGCGATGCAGGCGCGTCAGGACGCCGCGGCCATCGCCGATCTGGCCATGGACAAGCGCGAGGTGCTGGACCTCGTCGAACGGCGTGGAGAAGGCATAGCCCGTCAGCCGGCCGATGGTGGTTTCCACCGGGAAAGTGGCAACACGGTCGATGAGTTTTTCACGGGCCTGCCGATAGGCGATGAGATCGGCGATGGTGAGGATCCGCAGGCCATGCTTTGCCGCAAAATCGGTAACCTGCTTCCCTTTGGTGACCGTACCGTCGTCATTGACCAGCTCGGAAATCACCCCGACCGGAGGCAGGCCGGCAAGCCGGCAGAGATCGACGGCCGCCTCGGTATGGCCGGAACGCATCAACACACCGCCATCGCGGGCGATCAGAGGGAAGATATGGCCGGGGCGGACGAAGTCATTCGCCTGCACATTGCCATTGGTCAGGGCACGCACCGTGGCGGTGCGTTCATCGGCGGAGATGCCGGTGGTCAGCCCTTCGCGGTAATCGATCGAGACGGTGAACGCGGTGGTATGCGCGCTGTCATTGACCGCGACCATCGGGTCGAGACGCAAGCGGCGCGCCTCGGCCACGGTGATCGGGGCGCAGACAATGCCGGAGGTGTGGCGGACGATGAAGGCCATTTTCTCCGCCGTGCAGAGTGACGCGGCGACGATCAGATCGCCCTCGCCTTCGCGGTCATCATCATCGGTGACGACGACAATCTCGCCGCGGGCATAGGCCGCAATGGCCTCCTCGATCCGCTGGGTCGTGTCCTGCATGGGAAATCCTCTCGAATTGGGCGCGAGGCCGAGAAAATCATTGGGCGTCACGGTCCCGGCGGTCTCGCGGGCGATGGCCTCGGCCGTCTCGCGGGAGATCCAGGGGGCATTCTCGCGGCAGAGCTGGGTGATCGTGGCCGGGGATACGCCGATGCGCGCGGCAAAATCGACGCGCTTGGTCCCGGTCCGTTGCAGCCATTCCGCGAGCTTCATGACGGTGATGTGGCGGCTCGATGCGCAGGCGTCAATGAAATTTGTGCCGCGCCATAATAATTTTTAATCTGGATAAAATTTTTGAAAGTCCCCTCGCCTTCCCATGCTTTGCATCGCCCGCCTCTCCCGGGCGGGGAGAGGCGGGAGCCGGGCTGGAGGAGCGAAGCCGACGCCTGCGTCTCAGCCCACCTGGCCACGATGGCGGAGATAATGATCGGCCAGCACGATGGCCATCATCGCCTCCCCGACCGGAACAGCGCGGATGCCGACGCAGGGATCATGCCGGCCCTTGGTGAGGATCTCCGTTTCGTTGCCGAAGCGGTCCACCGTGTCGCGCGGGGTCAGGATCGATGAGGTCGGCTTCACCGCGAATCGCACCACGATGGGCTGGCCGGTGGAAATGCCGCCGAGGATGCCGCCGGCATGGTTGGCCATGAAAACCGGCTTGCCGTCATTGCCGATCCGCATCGTATCGGCGTTTTCCTCGCCGGTCAGTTCCGCCGCGCCGAAGCCGGCCCCGATCTCGACACCCTTGACCGCGTTGATCGACATCATGGCCGAGGCGAGATCGGCATCGAGCTTGCCATAAATCGGCGCGCCAAGGCCGGCCGGCACGCCCTCGGCGACGATTTCCAGCACCGCGCCGATGGAGGAGCCACTTTTCCGGACGCCATCAAGATACTCGGCATAGAAGGCGGCCATTTCGGCATCGGGGCAGAAGAAGGGGTTTTTGCCGACCTCGTCCCAGTTCCAGCGGCTGCGATCGATCGTGTGCGGCCCCATCTGGACGAGGGCGCCGCGCACGCGCATGCCCGGCACGATCTTGCGGGCGATGGCCCCGGCGGCGACGCGCATTGCGGTCTCGCGGGCGGAAGAGCGCCCGCCGCCGCGCGGATCGCGGATGCCGTATTTCGCGTCATAGGTGAAATCGGCATGGCCGGGGCGATAGGCCGAGGCGATGGCCGAATAATCCTTCGAGCGCTGGTCGACATTCTGGATGAGCAGGCCGATCGAGGTGCCGGTCGTGCGCTGGATGCCATCCGCCTCGGTGAAGACGCCCGAGAGGATCTTCACCTCGTCCGGTTCCTGGCGCTGGGTGGTATAGCGGCTCTGGCCCGGGCGCCGTCGGTCGAGATCGGCCTGGATATCGGCCTCGACCAGCGGGATCATCGGCGGGCAACCATCGACCACGCAGCCGATGGCCGGGCCGTGACTTTCGCCGAAGGTGGTGAAACGGAAGAGATGACCGAAGGAATTGTGCGACATGCGCGCGATCTAGCGCGAATGCAGCGTGTTGTCCAAGGCCGGAATCAGGACCCGGCCCTACCGGACCTCCACGCGGATGGTGTAGCGGCGGCTGGTCTTGCGCGGAGCTTCGACCGTCGGATTGAACTCGAATTCGACCACGAGCTCATCAGTCCCGCGATAGCCGCCCCGCGAGGTGTAGTAGACCTGCTGGCTCAGGGCCAGGAGCGTGCCGCATTGCCCCGCAACCCGGGCCTGCTCGGCCCGGAATTCGACACGGCCATGCGCCGGTTGCGTGATGAGCCGGGCCTCGGCAAGCCCGCCCGCATAACAGGTATCCGTGTTGTACAGGGCGAAGTTGAGCACCGGTGTCCGCTGGCCGCTGCGGGCCTGGCGATCAATGGTCTCGGCAGCAACCGGTCCGGCGGCAAGGCCGGTCAGGACAGCAACAAGCAAAGCGGATTTGCGGATCATGGTGCCCTCACTGGACCTGCAGGGTAATGGACCGCGTGACTGCAGTCAGGCCGGGCGCGTCGGACCATTTATTGTAGTGAAAATCGACGCGTATCGCATCCGTGCCCCGGAAGCCGCGGGATGGCGTGAAATAGACGTTGCGGGCCCAGCCCTCGATACGACCGCACCGGCCGCCATCGAGGACACGGCGCTCCTGCAGGATCTCGACGCGGCCATGCTGCGGCGGCGTGACAAGCTTACCCTCGGGCACCGCCCCGAAGGTACACGCATCTGTATCGTAGAGCGCGAATGTTGCGACGAGAATGCGCTTTCCCGCAGGAACACGCACGGAATAACTCTCCGCGATGGCGGAACTCGCAAACAACGTTACTGTCAATAGCAGAACCAAACGCCGGATGAATTGTGTAGCCATGAAACTTTCCTTCCGCCCGCGAGCATAAATTGAGTTCATGACAAAAGACAACAGCCGAAAGGGATTGCCCACATCCTGCGGACAATCGAGACCAGAGGTGTTCCACCTCTACCTTGTTGAAGCGATCAATGCGTGCTGGCAACCGGAACCGCAGGCGCGCCACCCCATACCGTGCTGGCGGGGATCTGCTCGCCTTTCATTACCAGCGTCAGCGGATTGAGGCGGGCGTAATCGCCAACACGGGTGTCGTAGAGCACCGTGGCGAAGGAGCCGATGGTCACGCCGTCGCCGATCTCGACCCGGCCGACTTTCATGACGCGGTCCTCGTAGAGATGCGTCTGCAGGCAGGAGAGATCGTTCATGGCGACATGGTTGCCGACCTTGACGCAGTCGAACTCCGTGATGTCGGTCGTGTCCATGTAGACGCCCTCGCCGATCTTCGCACCGAAGAGGCGGAGGAACATCGGCAGGAAGGGCGTGCCCCGGAGATGCTCGAGCAGGACCTTGCCGCCCAGGCCCCAGTACAGCACGGCCACCGCTTCGGTCTTCATTGCCCACCACGACCACATCGGCTTGGCCACGGGCTTGTAGACACCCATCAGCATCCATTTGATGGCGCAGACGCAGAGGACCATGATGATCGGCATGACGAGGCTGGCCGCCACGAACCAGCCGAGGGCGGCCGCATAGGCCACACGCTCATAGGCCGGGTAGATGAAGAAATAGACCGCGATCGAGCCGAGCGTCAGGAACAGCATCGTCGGGAAGGTGGTGTGCATGGCCTCGAAAACCGCCCGCCAGAGCTTCATGCGCAGGGGTGGCTCGTAGGTCCAGTTCGCGGCGATGTCGCCGAATTTCTGACGGACCGGGAACTTGATCGGCGGGGAGCCGAACCAGGTCTCCTCCTTTTCCGCCAGGCCGGATTCCGGCGCGCGGGATTTGACGCCGATCAGCGCGCCTTCCTTCAGATGCGTGCCATGCGCGATAACCGCGTTGTTGCCGACGAAGACACGGTCCTCGATCACCGTCTTGCGGAAGGTGACCCAGCCGCGATGGTTGTCCTCGTCGCCAAGGACGCATTCATCGGCCATGAAGGAGCCTTCGCCGATCGAGATCAGATCGTAGCGCGCGCCGATATTGGTCGAGATTTCCGCGCCCTTGCCGATGCGCGCGCCCATCAGGCGATACCAGTTGCGCATGTAGATCGTCGCATAGAGCGAGGAGAGCGTGTCGAGCGAGACCTCGGTGGCGAGGTTCACCATCCATTGCCGGAGGTAGAAGAAGGAATGGATCGAATGCGTGCCTTCCTCTATGCGGCGAGGCAGAAGGATCCAGCGGATGGCGATGACGAAGGCCAGGGTGAAGACCACCAGGGCCGCCCCCATCAGCCAGGCCACGAAGGGCAGCACATGGTACCATTCAAGGCCCGGGATCAAATTCACCAGTGCGGTTTCCGCCGTATCGAGGACGAAAAACGCGGGAAAAAGCGGGATCAGCCCGATGGCCGAGAAGGCCAGGATCAGCGTGCCATAGACCCAGTATTGCAGACGGGCCCAGATGCGGCCCGGCAGGGATTTGGGCGGCAGCGCCGCCAGATCGACCATGCCGATCTTCCGGGCGGGTGAGCCGTCCCAGATCTCGGCAGGGGCAACCCGGGTGCCCTCGGCGAGGGCTGTCATATCCTCGATCCGGGCATCCGCCCCGATGACGCAGCCGGCTGGCACGATCGACTGGTTGCCGATATAGGCATCGCGGTCGATCTGCACGCGGCCGATAATCAGCTCGCCGGCAACGATCTCGGCATTCGCGATGTTCGCCTTGTGCCCGATCGAAGCGCCCGCTCCGATCGTCACCAGGTCGGCAGCCCCGAACGAAGCATGGGCGATCAGCACGCCGGAGCCGATCTTCGCGCCCATCAGGCGCAGATAGAGCCGCATGATCGGCGAATTGGCGAGGTAGCTCGGATGGACCAGCGCATTGAGGCGCTGCACGAACCACCAGCGATAGAAATAGGCGCCCCAGAGCGGGTAGCGGCCCGGCCGCGTGCGGCCGAGAACCAGCCATTTCAGCGCGACAACCAGTGCCAGCGTGCCGAATTTGATGCACATATAGGCCGAGCAGAGCACGGCGACCGTCATGCCGAAGCTCAGATCGCGCTCGCTGATGAACATGAAGGTGATGAACACCCCCAGCCATTGCAGGGTCGAGACCGAGAGAATGACCGGCATGGCGAAGGCCTGGGCGAGGCCGCAGGCAAAGCGTCTCATCCGGCTGGGCGGCACGAAGGAGAGATCGGGCGGCGGCGCCGAGAGCATGGCGCCGAAGCGCTCGTCCAGCATGGCGCCGATCTGGCGGAGGGTGCGCAGCTGATAGATGTCCTGCAGCGTGATACCGGCAAAGGCTGGCGTCTCCCGCACGAGTGAAATGAACTGCGCGGCGATCAGCGAATGCCCGCCGAGATCGAGGAAGAAATCCGCTTCGAAGGTGATGGCGCGGCCCGGCAGCACCTTGCGGGCCGCATTCAGCAGCAAAGCCTCGGTCTCGGTGCGCGGGGGCTCCTCGTCATTCGCGGCGACAATCTGCTCCGAGAGCGTCATCGCCTTCAGCGCCTTGCGGTCGGTCTTGCCGGAAATCAGACGCGGCAGGCTTTCCACCGGCTCGAACCGTTCCGGGATCATGTAGGGCGGCAAGCGACGGCGCAGTTCCTCACGCAGTGTCGTCGGGACAACGATGCTCTCGGCCTCGGGAACGACGAAGGCGACGAGGCGATCCATGCCGCTGTCGCTGCGCACCACCACGGCGGCCTGCGCGATATCGTCGCAATCGACCAGCGCATTCTCGATCTCGCCGAGTTCGACGCGGAAGCCGCGGATCTTCACCTGGTCGTCGATACGGCCATGGAAGACGATATTGCCGTCAGTATTGAGGCTGACGGCATCGCCCGAGCGATAGAGGATCGGATCCGGCCCGTCGGTGACGAAGGGATTGGCAATGAACTTCTCGGCGGTCAGTTCCGGCCGGGCCAGATAGCCCTGCGCGACGCCGGGGCCGCCGATCAGCAATTCGCCCTCGCGGCCCGGCGGGCAGAGGGCGAGCGACTCGTCGACGATATAGCAGGTATAATTCGGGATCGGCTTGCCGATCGTGACCGGGCGGCCGGGCATCACCTCGTCCACCGTGGCGACGACGGTCGCCTCGGTCGGGCCGTAGGTATTGAGGATCCGGCGGCCAGGGCGAGACCAGCGTTCGACCAGAGCGGGCGGCAGCGCCTCGCCTCCGAGCAGGATGAGCCGCAGGCCTGGAATGTCCTTGGGAATGACGGAGAGCAGGGTCGGCACCGTGTCGATGACGGTCACGCCTTCCTGGTCGAGCAGCTGCGGCAGCTTCTCGAGATCGGCCATGGTGTCCGGCGTGGCGACGACAAGGGTCGCGCCGGCCAGATACGGCACCCAGATCTCCTCCATCGAGAGATCGAAAGCGACAGAGGCGCTCTGGAAGACAACATCATCGCGCGTGATGCCGTAGACAGCATTCGCCGAGCGCAGGAAGTGGCAGATATTCTGCTGGCTGATGACGATGCCCTTGGGCACGCCGGTCGAGCCGGAGGTGTAGATCAGATAGGCCGGATCGGCCGGCGAGGCGGCGGTGACCGGCGCTTCGGGCAGTTCGCCCTCCGAGAGAAGCGCAGGAGCCGAAAGCAGGGGCTGCGTAATCTCACGGGCTTTCGCGAGGCCGGCTTCGTCGGTAATCAGGGCAATACCGGAAGCATCGGCAAGGCAGGTGGCGATCCGGTCGACGGGGGCATCCGCGTCGAAAGGCAGGAAGGCGGCACCGCTTTTTGCAACCGCCACCTGCGCGAGAAGCAGGTCGATGCCACGCGGCATCCAGAGGCCGATCACGGCGCCGGGAACGGCACCGGATGCGGCAAGGCGCGATGCAGCACGGTCGGTCAGGGCTTCGGCCTCGGCCCAGGTGACCTTGCGGTCGCCGGAACGGTAGAGAATGCGCGCGCCCTCCCGGGCTGCGCTGGCCCGGAACAGATCCGCCAGGGTTTCGGGACGGAGAAGACTGGCATCGCGCATGCCATGCAGCGCCGCGTGGCGCTCGGCTTCCGCAAGCCGCGAAGCTTCCGCGATCATCGTCTATCCCCCGCTGGCCCTTCCGGGCATTATCTTCAGGCGGCAGAACCACAGCCGGATCGACAGCATTAGTCAATCCGGATGCACTCCGACTCGACGATCCTGCCTCCGCCGGCTACCCATCTCCTGGTTCCGATCGGCCCTGCGTATTATCCCCTGCAACTGAATTGGGGCTGAACGGCGATTCAGGCGTGGCCCGTATGCGGAAGCCACGCCATCTGCCCTGCGGCGAAACGAAGCACGCGCCCCTGCCAGATCTCGGCATGGAGCACCTGCTCGGCCGGCAGATCAGCCAGCAGATGCATCATGACACGGGCAACCCCGCCATGCGAGACAACGCAGCAGGGCCGCTCCGATTCCGCGAGAAACCCGCCGACGCGTTCCGCTACACCGGCATAGCTCTCCCCGCCCGGCGGGGCGAAACCCCAGCGATCCCGCTCGCGGTCGCGGTGGTTGATCGGGTCCCGCGTGCGGATTTCCGGCCAGGTCCGGCCTTCCCAATGGCCAAAGCCGATCTCGGCGAGGCGCGGCTCCAGCCCGATGGCAAGATCCGGCAGGGCCAGAGCCTCAAGCAGAAGATCGGCCGTCTGCCGCGTCCTCTTCAGCGGACTGGCATAGACCGGCAGATCCTTCAGGGCGCCGGCGCCAAAATCCGCCTCGACGGCGCGGCGCAGTGTTTCCGCCACGGCCCTCGCCTGCGAACGCCCGCGGGAATTGAGATCGGTATCGGTCTTTCCCTGCAACCGACCCTGGCGATTCCAGTCCGTCTCGCCATGGCGCACGAAGTAGATCGTTGTCATCGCCTTACTCGACGATCACCTTCGCGGAAACCTCGCGGATGTCGCCGTCGGGATAGACGATCCTGAACTGGAAGGTCTCCTCGCCCTTGAACCGGCGTTCGGGGCGGTAGAACACGCCCAGCCCGTAGGGCGAGGTGCCGATGCAATTGGTGCGCGGCGCGCCGGGCACGGCCCGCAGGTTGATCGCATTCGGCCGGGTGTAGAGCTTGCCGTTCTTCGGCGGCTCCGGCGTTTCAAGCCGCGGATTCGGGCCGACCTTGCAGTCGCGCGACAGCGTCAGGTAGGTGCTGATGAAGATCTCGCGACCGACCTTGCCTTTCCGCTCGACCTCCGTTTTCACGATCTTGGGCTCGGGCTTCGGCTGGTTGGCCGGGGTGGCCTGAGAGAGCGGCTGGAGGCCAGGCACCTGCGGCGCGACAGCCTGGGCCGAGGCTATCGCCGGTGCGAGCAAAAGGCCGGCTGCGAGAAGCCCGGCAAGGTACCGTGCAGGAACAAGGCGCTTGTCGATGGCGGCCGGCATGATGGATTCCCTCAATCCTTGTCGAGCGAGAGATCCGGCGCGTCCGGGTTCTTCATGCCGACGATATGGTACCCGGCATCCACATGGCTGACCTCGCCGGTCACCCCGCGTGACATGTCCGACAGAAAATAGACAGCGCTCTGGCCGACTTCCTCGGTCGTCACGGTCCGGCGCAATGGCGCGTTGTATTCGTTCCATTTCAGGATGTAGCGGAAATCGCCGATGCCGGAAGCCGCAAGTGTCTTGATCGGGCCGGCGGAGATCGCGTTGACGCGGATCGCCTTGGGGCCGAGATCAGCCGCGAGATAGCGGACAGAGGCCTCGAGCGCGGCCTTGGCCACGCCCATCACGTTGTAATGCGGCATCCATTTCTCGGCGCCGTAATAGGTCAGAGTGAGGATGGAACCGCCCTCGGTCATCAGCTTCTCCGCCCGCTGGGCCACTGCCGTCAGCGAGTAGCAGGAGATCAGCATTGTCTTGGTGAAATTGGCTTCCGAGGTCTCGACATAGCGGCCGGTCAACTCGTCCTTGTCCGAGAAGGCGATGGCATGGACCACGAAATCCAGCTTGCCCCAGGCCTTCTCGACCTCGGCGAAGACGGCGTCGATGGTGGCGCTTTCGGTGACATCGCAATGGCCGACCACGAGGGCGCCAAGTTCGGCGGCCAGCGGCTCGACGCGTTTCTTCAACGCATCGCCCTGGTAGGTGAAAGCCAGTTCCGCGCCGGCAGCATGGGCTGCCTTGGCGATGCCCCAGGCGATCGACATCTTGTTGGCAACGCCCATGATGAGGCCGCGCTTGCCGCGCATCACACCGCTGATCGGGTTTGCTTCCTGCGTCGTGGTCATCCGTCCTCGATCCTCGGTCTCATACGAAATTCGCCGCGACGCGCGAAGCAGCCCGGCTTTCTGCCTTCCTTACCCGGTTCCGGCGAAGGTTCAAGCCTCGGCGACCGGCCCTGCACCGGCTTTCAGGCCCGCCGACGCCGGAAGAATCCTTCCATCTCGGGATCGGGCGGGCCGAGATCGATATCGAGCGAGACGAAGAGGTCACCGGCATTGTCCTTGCCGGGCAAGCCCTTGCCGCGCAGGCGCAGGGTCTTCCCGCCGCTCGTCCAGGCCGGGACAGTCACCTCGACCTCGCCCTGCAAGGTGGGCACACGGATCGTCCCGCCGAGCACGGCATCGCGGATCGGGACCGCCACAGAGAGGCGGAGATCCTGCCCGTCAACCACGAAGCGGGGATGGCGCTGGTAACGCAACGTCACGCGCACATCGCCATTCGGCCCGCCGAACGGCGAGGGATAGCCCTGCCCGCGCAACCGCAATGTCGCGCCGTTGGCCGCGCCCCGGGGGATATTCACCTCGACCGCGCGCCCATCCGGAAGGGTGATGCGACGTGATCCTCCCGCAACCACATCCTCGAGCGTAATGGCGGCCTCGAGTTCGATATCCTCGCCCGAGGGAATAGGCGATGTGCGGCTGGCGCGCGGTTCATCGCGCCCCGGCGTCTCGAACTGGCGGAACAGATCGGAAAACATGTCGCGCGGATCGGCGCGGCCGCCGCCCGTGCCGAAATCAAACCGGAAGCCGCCCGGCCCGCCTGCGCCGCCGGCGGGGTCAAAGCCCATGCCCGCGCCGGCCCGGGGGCGACCCTCGGCATCGATCTCGCCGCGGTCATAGGCGCGCTTCTTGCCGGCATCGCCGAGGATCTCGTAGGCGGCGTTGACCTCGGCGAAACGTTCCTTGGCTTTCGGATCGTCCTTGTTGTGATCGGGATGATGGGTCTTGGCGAGGCGGCGGAAGGCGCGCTTGATGTCCTCGGCGCCGGCGTCCCGCTTCACTCCCAGAACGGTATAAGGATCGCGCATCATGTCCTCAGCTCTGCCGGCGGCCGGTCATCGGGCCCGGGGGGAAAGACCCATTCGCCATGGAGATGGGCATGGCGCAGCATTTTTGCAACAGTTGAAGCGATCGTCTAGGGGCGCCGGACGGTGTTGCCCACCGCTTCCAGCATTGAGGTGGAAGGGGCCGGGAAGGGCTGGTTGCGGTCGGCCGAGGCCGCAGCGGCGGCGGGCGCCCCTGCACGGGACGAGGCTGTGGTTTCGGCGCCGGCCGGCTGAACCTGCCGCAAGGCCCATTCGCCCGGCCCGATCCGGCAGGCCTGACCCTGATGGCGGATTTCGCGGGATGTGATGCCCGCCTGCTGGATCGTCGCGGTAAAGGGCCGGCAGATCGTGTTGTCGATCAGCACGAGATTGCCCGATGCTGCGAACGTGCCCTTGCGCTTGCTGGCGGGGTTGTCCCAGTTGACCGGCTGGCCGGAGCCTTGCGGATCGACCGCCAGCGACAGGGCGGCCTGGGCCCGTCGCCAATCCTCCTCGTCAAGGGAGGGGTCGAGCGGCGAGACCGGGCGTGTGATCGAGGCGGTCGTTTCCGGATCCTCCTGGAGGGAAGCAAGATGCATGGTGAGGCTGCAGCCGCCGAGCGTGGCGGGCAGGCCGGAAGCGAGGATCAGCAGCAGCCCCAGCGCACGCGGATTGCGCATTGCCGCAGCCACCCTATATCCAAGGGTGGCGCGCCGGCCGATTCCGGTGCGCAAGAGGCCAGGATCGGTGATCCCGCCTGGAATGAACTTGGTGCAACGCAGCACGACGCGACCCCAGAGATACTCGCGCCCTATTAGAGAACGGAAGCGTTAATGACCGGTGAGTCCCCAGAAATGCCGGACCCGTTTCGGCTGTTCGAATCGTGGTTTGCGGAGGCCCGCGCCAGCGAGCCGAATGATCCGAATGCCATGGCGCTGGCCACGGCGGATGCGGAAGGCCTGCCGAATGTCCGGATGGTCCTCATGAAGGGGATCGATCCGGCGGGCGTGGTCTTCTACACCAACACGCAGAGCCAGAAGGGCCAGGAAATCACCGCCAATGCCCAGGCGGCTGTGGTGTTCCACTGGAAGAGCCTGCGCCGGCAGGTGCGGTTCCGCGGCGCGCTCGAGCGCGTCAGCGAGGCCGAGGCCGACGCCTATTTCGCCTCGCGCCCGAGGGACAGCCGGATCGGCGCCTGGGCCTCGCAGCAATCACGGCCGCTGGAGAGCCGCTTCGCCCTCGAGAAGGCGGTCGCGCGGGAAGCCGCTCGATTCGGCCTCGGCGAGGTGCCGCGTCCGCCGCACTGGACAGGGTTCCGACTGGTCCCTGTCTACATCGAATTCTGGCAGGACAAGCCGTTCCGCCTGCATGACCGGCTGGTCTTCCGGCGGCAGGGGCCGGACGCGCCGTTCCGGACCGAGCATCTCTACCCGTGAATTCCGGAAGGCGGAGATTTCAGCAATCCTCGTTCTCCGCCGCTTTTTCGTCTATCACCCTGTCACTGACCGATTGGACAATGCGCCAGGACTCATGCTGGAAATCGGGGATCACTCCCCGCCGCCTCGCCCCGTCCGCATTGCCCCTTCCGGCGTCAGTCCCACACCCCTGGAGTCGCGATCATGGAAAGCCAGCGCAGCAATTCTTCCGGCGAACGCCGTATTCTCGTGCTGACCGGCGCCTCGCGCGGGATCGGCCACGCCACCGTGAAGCGATTCGGCTCTGCGGGCTGGCGCGTCATTGCCTGTTCCCGGCAGCCCTTCCCCGAGAATTGTCCCTGGGAAGGCGGCCGTGACGACCATGTCCAGGTCGATCTCGCCGACCCGCAGGACACCCTCCGCGCGATCGAGGAAATCAAGAGCCGCCTGCCGGACGGCAAGCTGCACGCGCTCGTCAACAATGCCGGGATCTCGCCCAAGGGCGAGGGCGGCGCGCGGCTCTCCTCGATCGATACCGCGCTCACCGACTGGCAGAAGGTCTTCCAGGTCAACTTCTTCGCGCCGATCATGCTGGCGCGCGGCCTCAAGGAGCAATTGCACGCGACCAAGGGCGCCGTGGTCAACGTGACCTCCATCGCCGGCAGCCGTGTCCACCCCTTTGCCGGCGCGGCCTATGCGACGTCCAAGGCGGCGCTCGCCTCGCTGACGCGGGAGATGGCCGCGGATTTCGGTCCGATGGATGTACGCGTCAACGCCATCTCGCCGGGCGAGATCGACACCTCGATCCTCTCGCCAGGCACCGATAAGATTGTCGAGACGCTGCCGATGCGCCGTCTCGGCACGCCGGAAGAGGTGGCCAAGGCCATCTATTTCCTGTGCACGGAAGCCTCGTCCTACGTGACGGGCGCGGAGTTGCACATCAATGGCGGCCAGCATGTGTGACGGCGCCGGATGAGTGTCGTCTCGCGTCCGGTCCTCGCGGCCTCGATCGCGGTGTTCCGCGCCGGCAAGGTGCTGCTGATCCAGCGCGCCCGGGCCCCGGCTCTCGGGCTGTATTCGCTGCCCGGCGGCCGGATCGAGGCCGGCGAGACGTTGCGGGACGGTGTCTTGCGCGAATTGCAGGAAGAACTGGCGCTGGAGGCGGAACTGGTCGGCTTTGTCGACCATGTCGAGCATATCGAGGCGGATGAGACGGGCGGTATCCGCGCCCATGCCGTGATCGCGGCCTTCTGTGGTCATTGGCGTTCCGGCGAGCCGGTTCCCTCGGATGAGGTCAGCGACTGGCTCTGGGTTGACCCGCATGCGCCGGGTGACCTGCCGATGACCCGCCGCCTGCCGGAAATCCTCGCCCGGGCCGCGGCCATGGTGACGCGATGACGGGCCGCGCCCTGCCCGCTGCGCTGGCGGCGCTGGTCCTGATGGCCCTGGCCGGACCCGGCCCGCGCGCGCAGGAAGCGCCGCCCTCGCGCATCATCCAGACGCCCTCCGCCCCGAGCCAGGCGGCCCCGGCCGCACCGCTCCGGGCGCGCCCCTCCATCCGCCGGCCGCAGGGCGAAGCCCCCGCGGCCAGCCGGGTACTGCCGCCGGTCTCGACCGCGCAGGAAAAGCCGCTGGTCGACCTGTCGGAGGTTGTGGGCGCCCTCGCCTTTCTCAGCCAGCTCTGCCAGCCCGGCGCCATGCCCAATCCGTGGCGGGCCCGGATGGAAGTGCTGCTGGAGGCCGAGGGCGAGCCCTCCGGCGCGCGTGAGAAGATGGCAGGTGCCTTCAATACCGGCTTTTCGGATTACGCCACCACCTACCGGCAATGCACGCCAGCGGCGGAAGCGGCCCGTCTGGCCCTGACGCGGGAGGCCGCACGGCTGGCCCGTGAACTGGAACGCCGTTTCGGCAGCTGATGCAAAGCGGCCACTTTCCACAAACGCCAATCGCCGCGTTAACGAAATCTCAACAGAAGGCTCGCGTTCCCCTGCCGGGCAGTCTAGGGTCCTCCTGCCCGCTCCGGTGGGACTGATGGCGGTGGGGACCGCTTCCGGAACCGGCATCAAGCCGGGACGCATGACAAGCCAGCCGGCAACGCCGGGGGCGAGAAGACAGGAAGGCGACCGTGCAAACGAGTGACGAGCTTGGCCAATCCCGGGATTCCGTTTACGCCGACCAGCGTCGCGCGGCCTACACCTATGTGAGCGAGGCGTTTGCGGAAGGGCGCTATGACGGCATTGACGGCGACTGCCTTGCCCATGCTGCCCTGTTCGCCGCCTTTGTCGAACTGGTGGCCAGCTATGGCGAGGATGCCGTGGCGAAATTCGCCGAGAAGCTTCCGGACCGGATCAAGGCCGGCGAGTATTCGCTGACGACGAAGAACTGAAAGCCGGTCATCACCCGGATGCGTCAAGGGCCGGTCTTCCGGCCCTTTTTCATGTCAGCGTCCCTTTCTGCCGATTGTTTGTCGATCCCTGCTGGTTCCCGTCCGGTCAGGCCAGCATCATCCGCGTCAGCGCGGCCGGGTTCTTCACCTCGATCTCGACAAAGGCGATCGGGTGGTCGGAGCCATTCATCACATCATGGGTGATGCCTGCGGCGCGCATGTAGGATTGGCCCTGCTTCAACGGCACGTCACTGATCTCGCTGCCATTATGGATGCGCAGGATGCCATCCGTCAGCATGATCACGAAATAGGGCCAGCCATGCTGGTGCCATCCGGTGACGGCGCCGGGAACAAAATCGTACCGGGTGATACGGATCGCATCATCATCCTGCTGGAGGGTCGGTACGGCGGGGATGTCGCACTGGAACATCGCTTTCTCCTCAGGCAGGCAGCGCATCGCCGAAGACAACCGGCTCGCCACGGGAGGGGCCTGTCAATTCGCCCTGCCACATGACGCGATGCCCGCGGACGAAAGTGCCCACCGGCCAGCCGGTCACGACCTTGCCGTCATAGGGCGTCCAGCCGCATTTCGAGGCAATCCAGGCATTGGTGATCGTCTCGCGGCGCTTGAGATCGACGATGGTGAAATCGGCATCGTAGCCGACGACCAACCGGCCCTTGCGGGCAATGTTGAACAGCCGCGCCGGGCCATGGGCAGCGAGATCGACGAAGCGTTCGAGGCTGAGCCGGCCGGCATTCACATGGTCGAGCATGGTCGGCACCAGCGTCTGCACACCGGTCATGCCGGAATGCGAGGCCGGATAGGCATGGTGCTTTTCCTCATGCGTATGCGGCGCATGGTCCGAGCCGAGAATATCGACGACGCCATTGGCGATGCCCCACCAGAGGACGTCCTGATGCGCCTTGTCACGCACCGGCGGGTTCATCTGGGCGTAGGTTCCGAGGCGCTCGTAGCATTCCGGCGCCGTGAGTGTGAGATGATGCGGCGTAACCTCGATCGAGGCGACATCCTTGTGATCGACCAGCCAGCGGATTTCGTCACCGGTCGAGACATGCAGCACATGGACGCGCTTGCCGAGGCGGCGGGCCAGCGTCACCAGCCGCTTCGTTGCCAGCAGGGCGGCCTCGACATCGCGCCAGACCGGATGCGAGGCCGGATTGCCGGGCTCGCGCAGGTTCATCCGGGCGCGCAGCCGGGGCTCGTCCTCGCAATGGAAGGAGGCGCGGCGGGTGATCTTGCGCAGGATGCGGGCGAGGTTCTCATCATCCTCGACCAGCAGGTTGCCGGTGGAGGATCCGATGAAGACCTTGATGCCGGCTGCCCCGGGGAGCTTCTCCAGCTCCGGGATCGCGTCGATATTCTCCGCCGTACCGCCGACAAAGAAGGCATGGTCGCAATGCATGCGGTGATGCGCCGCCGCGAGCTTCGCGGCCAGCGTTTCCGGGTCGGTGGTGTTGGGATTGGTGTTCGGCATTTCGAAAACCGCCGTCACCCCGCCGAGGACCGCCGCGCGGGAGCCTGTCTCGAGGTCTTCCTTGTGCGTGAGGCCGGGCTCGCGGAAATGGACCTGCGTGTCGATCACGCCGGGCAGGATGGTGAGGCCGCGGCAGTCGAGATCCGTCGCTGCCTGGCCGGTGCCGATGGCGCCGATCGCGGTGATCACGCCGCCGACAATGCCGATATCGGCCTGGCCGCGACCCGCCGGCGTGACGAGCTCACCCCCGTGGAGAACCGTATCGAACCTGCTGACCATGGCTTTTCCCTCCCGCATGACGACAGGGCTTGCCCGCCCTGCCAACCGGACTTATCTGGCTCGCATGAGTGAAACAAGCCCTGTGCGGGAACCCGCGATTCGCCTTGCCTGCCTGCTCTCCGACCGGGCCGTGCTGGCCGTGTCCGGAGCCGAGGCCGCGCATTTCCTGCACAACCTGCTGACCGCCGAGATCGAGGGCCTCGCTATTGGCACAGGTGTGCCCGCGGCCTTGCTGACGCCGCAGGGCAAGATCATCGCCGACATGCTGGTTTTCAATGCGAGCGATGACGAGCCGCTTTTTCTTGTCGATGTCGCGGCCGGGCTGGCGGATGATCTCGCCCGACGGCTGACCCTCTACCGGCTGCGGAGCGCGGTGGCGATCGACCGGCTGGGCCCGGAAATCGGCGTCGCCGTCATGGCCGGGGTGCCGGCCCCGGAAGGCGAGACGCATTACCGTTTCGATGACCCGCGTAGTGGAAATCTGGGTGCCCGCCTTATCGGCCCGCGCGAGGCGCTGGCGGCGCTTCTGCCGGCGGGCGCCGCAACCGGCGAGGAAGCCTATCATGCGGCACGAATCAGCCTTGGCCTGCCCGAATGCGGCAAGGATTACCTCGCGCAGGCCGCATTCCCGCACGAGGTCAATCTCGACCAGGTCGGCGGCGTGGCCTTCCGCAAGGGGTGCTATATCGGACAGGAAGTGGTGAGCCGGATGGAGCATCGCGGCACGGCACGCACGCGCACGATGATTGTCGAGATGCTCAACGGCTTGAATGTCATGGGCGGCGCGGAATGCCGGGCCGGCGAGCGCCTGCTCGGCATTGGCGGCGAATGTTTCGGTGCCCGCGGCCTCGTGCCAATGCGGATCGACCGACTGGAGGACGCGCTGAAGGCCGGCGAGGCGATTGCACTCGGCGGGGTTCCCGTCCGTGTGATCCGGCCCGGTTATGCCCGTTTTCCGGTCGAAATGGGATAAATTTCCTCGACCCTTGATGCCTTCTGAATTCGTGATATAACCCGCCTGTTTTCAGGAGTTGTATTATGAATGTTTCATCATTGCTTGATTTTCTGACCCACCATGGCGAAGACGCAGAAGGGCTGCTGGCGATCCTCGCCAACCGCCGCCGCCTCGTAATTCTCTACAATCTTGTTCTCGAAGGCGAACTTGCCGTCGGAGAGCTTGTGCGCAGGCTGAACATCGCCCAGTCGGCGCTGTCGCAGCATCTCGCACTCATGCGGGCCGCCGGCATCGTCAGCACGCGTCGCGAGGGCACCACGATCTTCTATTCCCTCACCGACGAGCGGACGCGGGCCATGTTGTCCGCCATCCGCGATGTGCTGGGGCCCCGGGAAACCGGCCGTCCCTCCGACGAGGTCCGGCTCGCCAGCTGAGCACGATACCCTTGCCAGTTCGGAGGGAGCGCGGCACATCAGGAGCATGACAGCTTCTTCTGCGCCGCGTCGCTCTCCCCGCGCTCCCGTCGCCCCCCGGGCCTGGCAACGCATGTTGTCCGGACGGCGGCTCGATCTGCTCGATCCCTCGCCGCTCGATATCGAGATCGAGGATATCGCGCATGGGCTCGCCCGGGTTGCCCGCTGGAACGGGCAGACGCTTGGCCCGGAAATCTTCTCCGTGGCCCAGCATTCGCTGCTCGTCGATCACCTGGCCGGCCGGCTTGCGCCACAGGCCGGGCGGCGGACGCGTCTGGCTGTGCTTCTGCATGATGCGGCGGAGTATGTGATCGGTGACATGATCTCGCCCTTCAAGGCGGTGATCGGCGATGCCTATCGCGAGACGGAGCGCCTCGTGCTGGAGGCAGTGATGCGGCGCTTCGGGTTGCCCGCGCCGATGACCAAGCTGGCGCAGGACCTCGCCAAACGGGCCGACCGCGCCGCCGCCTATCACGAGGCGACGGGGCTGGCCGGTTTCGAACCGGGCGAGGCGCAGCAATTCTTCGGTGCGCCGCTGCCGCTGGATTCGCAGGCGCGGGCATTGCTCGAACCCTGGCCGGTCGGGCGGGCCGAGGACGCCTTCCTGGCACGGTTCCGCAGGCTCGACCTGCCGGATGCGATGCCTGAGGGAGCGGTCTGATGCCGGTGATCCATGTCTGTGCCTGGCGCCTGCTGAACCGGAAGGTCGCCGAGACCGGCGCCACCGGGGTCGTGACGCTGATCAAGAATATCGGCCAGGTGGAGCGGCCGCCCGGTATTGCGCCGGAGCGGCATCTCAAACTGGATTTCGCCGACATTACCGAGCCGCGTGAAGGCGAGGTGATGCCGGGCACGGAGCATGTCGAGCAATTGCTCGGCTATTTCGACGCGTGGGACCGCTCGGCACCGCTCATCGTGCATTGCTATGCAGGGGTGAGCCGCTCGACCGCAGGCGCCTTCATCGCGGCCTGCCAGCTGCGCCCGGACCGGGACGAGGCGGAATGGGCCGGCGAGATCCGCCGCCTGTCACCTACGGCGACGCCGAATGCCCGGCTCGTCGCCCTTGCCGATGCGGCGCTTGGCCGGAACGGGCGGATGATCCGCGCGCTGGAAACGATCGGGCGCGGCGAGGATTGCTTCGACGGTGTTCCCTTCGCCCTCGACCTGTCACCTCGCCAGCCATGATCGCGACAGGGGGCGGCGGCATCGAGATCAACCTGACGGCGGTGATCCTCGCCATGCGCGGGGACGAGCCTGTCGTCTATGCCTCGAGCCTCGGCGCGGCCATGCCGCCGGGCCTGCCGTCCGGGCCATTCGATCCCGGCCGGCACCGCACGCTGGAACTCGGGCTGCGCAGTTTCGCGCAGGAACAGGCCGGGCTCACGCTCGGCTATGTCGAACAGCTCTACACGTTCGGCGATCGTGGCCGGTTACTGCCGGAAGGATCCGGTGAGGTAGCGGCGCCCCATCTCGTCTCGATCGGGTATCTTGCCTTGACGCGCATGGCGTCCGGCGCCGCCCAGCGCGAGAATTTCCTGCCGCTCTACACATTCTTCCCCTGGGAAGACTGGCGCGGCGGGCGGCCGGACATTCTCGACCGGGTACTGCTGCCGGCGCTCGAACGCTGGGCCAGCGAAGCGGAGGCCGGCGGTGATGCCGAGGGGCGCGGCCTGACGCGGCGGGAGCGGCTGGCCTTGTCCTTCGGCGTCGATGGCACGCCTTTCGACGAGGAAAAAGTGCTGGAGCGCTACGAACTGCTGTATTCGGCCGGCCTTGTCGACGAGGCCCGGCGGGACCGGCGGCAGCCTGCGATGCCGGATCGCCTCCGGCTCGGGCAGGTCATGCCCTTCGACCACCGCCGGATTGTCGCGACCGCGCTCGGCCGACTGCGGGGCAAGCTGAAATACCGGCCTGTCGTGTTCGAGCTGATGGCCGACCAGTTCACCCTGACAGACCTCCAGCGGAAGGTGGAGGCGATTTCCGGCCATCATCTGCACAAGCAGAATTTCCGTCGTCTCGTCGAGACCGGTGGCCTGGTCGAGCCGACCGGCGAACAGACGACGACGAAGGGCCGGCCGGCGGCGCTGTTCCGGTTCCGGCGTGAGGTCCTGCGTGAGCGGCCTGCGCCGGGACTGCGCCTCAGCGCGCGGAGCAGCGGGTGAGTCTGGTGGAAAAACGCGGTCGAGAGTTGCCTCGCCCGGGGGATGGACTAGGGTGACGCTCATGAATCAGGATCTGCCCGCCGATATTGCCGCCCTGCCTTTCGAGAAGGCGATGACCGAGCTCGAAGCCATTGTCGGCGAGCTTGAACGCGGCGATGTGAGCCTCGAAGCCTCGATCGCGAAATACGAGCGCGGCGAGTTGCTGAAAAAGCGCTGCGAGGCGCTGCTGCGCGAAGCGGAGATGCGGATTTCCAAGATCCAGCTCGGACCGGATGGCAAGCCTGCCGGTGCTGCGCCGCTCGACCCCGAACGCTGAGGCCGGTGGCGCGCCCGCGTCACAAGCGTGTCATCGGCCCTTTCCAGACAGGTGGCCGGCCATCATCTTCCCCCGGTCAGGACCCAGCCGAGGAGACCCGCCATGTCCCATCTGCCGAGTGACGATCCCGAGCCCGGCGATGCCCTGGCCTGCGCGGCCATCGAGCAGGTCATCGTTCCGCGCGTGAGCGATCTCGGCGGCTTCCAGGTGCGACGGGCCCTGCCCTCGATCGGCAAGAAGATGATCGGTCCCTTCGTGTTCTTCGACCAGATGGGCCCGTCGGAATTCCTGCTCGGCCAGGGCCTCGATGTGCGCCCGCACCCGCATATCGGTCTTTCGACCGTCACCTACCTGTTCGATGGTTCGATCCGGCATCGCGACAGCCTCGGTGTCGTGAAGGACATCACGCCCGGCGCGCTGAACCTGATGACGGCGGGGCGCGGCGTGGTGCATTCCGAGCGGAGCAGCCCGGAAGCGCGGCAGGCCGAGACACGACGGCTGTTCGGCATCCAGCTCTGGGCCGCCCTGCCGGCGGCCCTCGAAGAAACCGACCCGGCCTTCATCCATCATACCGAATCGGAATTGCCGCGCATTCTCGGCGAGGGCAAGCGCGTGCGGCTGATCATGGGCTCGGCCTATGGCGAGGAATCGCCGGTGCAGTTCCCGCATCCTGCGCTCTATGCCGAAGCGATGCTGGCGCCGGGCGCCATCCTGCCGCTGGATGACGATTACCCCGAACGGGCGATCTACATCGTCTCCGGCGAGATCGACATTGCCGGCGATGTATTCCGCCCCGGCCAGCTGCTGGTCTTCAAGCCGGGCGACCGGATCTCCATCCTCGGGCTCAGCCATGCCCGGCTGATGATCCTCGGCGGCGATGCCATGGACGGGCGCCGGCATATCTGGTGGAATTTCGTCTCTTCGCGCAAGGAACGGATCGACCAGGCCAAGGCCGACTGGGCGGCCGGCCGCTTCGACAGCGTGCCCGGCGAGAGCGAATTCATCCCGCTGCCAAAGGCTTGATGCCTCTGCACATTGACGTTCGGCCGCAACCCGATAGATGAGGCGGCTGACAAACGGAGGCTTTCCCTTGGCGGTTGACACCCCCCTGCTGGACACGATCGTGACGCCCGAGGACCTGCGGAGGCTGGACCAGAGCCAGCTGCGGCAGGTGGCTGACGAGTTGCGTGCGGAAACGATCGATGCCGTGTCGGTGACCGGCGGCCATCTTGGCGCGGGGCTCGGCGTGGTCGAGCTGACGGTGGCGCTCCACCATGTGTTCGACACGCCGCGCGACCGGCTGATCTGGGATGTCGGCCATCAGGCCTATCCGCACAAGATCCTGACCGGCCGGCGTGACCGCATCCGCACCTTGCGGCAGGGCGGAGGCCTTTCCGGCTTCACCAAGCGCAGCGAGAGCGAGTATGATCCGTTCGGCGCGGCCCATTCCTCGACCTCGATCTCGGCCGGCCTCGGCATGGCGGTCGCGCGGGACCTTGCCGGCAGGGATACCCATGTGATCGCGGTGATCGGCGATGGCGCGATGTCCGCCGGCATGGCCTATGAGGCGATGAACAATGCCGGGGCGATGCATTCGCGGCTGATCGTCATCCTCAACGACAATGACATGTCGATCGCGCCACCGGTGGGGGCGATGTCTGCCTATCTTGCGCGCCTGGTTTCCGGCCGGACCTACCGCTCGCTGCGGGAAGTGGCGAAGCAGCTCGCGCAGAGGCTGCCGAAATTCTTCTATGACAAGGCCCGCAAGACCGAGGAATTCGGTCGCGGCTTCTGGACCGGCGGCACCCTGTTCGAGGAGCTCGGCTTCTATTATGTCGGGCCGATCGACGGGCATAATCTCGATCACCTTCTCCCCGTCCTGAGGAATGTCCGCGACAGCGATACCGGGCCGGTGCTGATCCATGTCGTGACGCAGAAGGGCAAAGGCTATGCCCCGGCCGAGGCCAGCGCCGACAAGTATCACGGCGTGGTCAAGTTCGACGTCATTACCGGCAAGCAGGCGAAGCCGCCCTCCAACGCGCCGAGCTACACGAAAGTCTTCGCGCAGAGCCTGATCCGCGAGGCGGAGCGGGACGACAAGGTCGTCGCGATCACGGCGGCCATGCCGTCCGGCACCGGGCTCGACCTCTTTGGCGAGGCTTTCCCGCAACGGACCTTCGATGTCGGGATTGCCGAGCAGCATGCGGTGACCTTCGCCGCCGGGCTGGCAACCGAGGGCTACAAGCCGTTCTGCGCCATCTATTCCACCTTCCTGCAGCGCGGCTATGACCAGCTGGTCCATGACGTGGCGATCCAGAACCTGCCGGTGCGGTTCGCGATGGACCGGGCCGGGCTGGTGGGCGCGGATGGGCCCACCCATGCCGGGGCCTTCGATCTTGCCTATCTGTGCTGCCTGCCGAACATGGTGGTGATGGCCGCGGCGGACGAGGCCGAACTCTGCCATATGGTGGCGACGGCGGTGGCGCATGATTCCGGGCCGATCGCCTTCCGCTATCCGCGCGGCGAGGGTGTGGGCGTGGAAATGCCGGAACGCGGCGAGATCCTGCCCATCGGCAAGGGCCGGATGGTCAGGAAGGGCAGCCAGATCGCGCTGCTCTCGCTGGGAACGCGCCTGCAGGAAGCGTTGCTGGCCGCGGACGAGCTGGAAAAGCTCGGGCTTTCGACCACGGTCGCGGATGCGCGCTTCGCCAAACCGATCGATACCGCGCTGGTGCGCGACCTGGCGCTCGGCCATGCCGTGCTGGTCACGGTGGAGGAAGGCTCGGTCGGCGGGTTCGGGGCGCAGGTCGCGCAGTTCCTCTCGGATGAGGGACTGCTCGACGGCCCGTTGCGGTTCCGCTCGCTGGTGCTGCCGGACGTTTACCAGGATCACGACAAGCCGGAAAAGATGTATGCCGAGGCGGGGCTCGATGCGAAGGGCATCGTGGCCAAGGTGCGCGCGGCTCTGGGCCAGGAAGGTGCCGGCGCGGCCGTGCGTGCCTGAGGCCGGCCGGCTTTCTCGAATCAGTGCAAAAGGTTAGGTCTGGGCCATGGCCGAGACCGATCTCTATCGCCCGATCAAGCTGTTTCTCGAACGGCAGGGTTATGCCGTGAAGGGCGAGGTCCGCGATTGCGATATTGTTGCGGTGCGCGGCGACGAGGCACCCGTCATTGTCGAGATGAAGACAGGCTTCTCGCTGCCACTGCTCCTGCAGGGTGTCGACCGGCAGGCCATGAGTGATGCGGTCTATCTCGCCTTCGGCCCGCCGAAGCGGCGCCAGCAGAGCGATATTGTGAAGCTGTGCAAGCGGCTCGGCCTCGGCGTGCTGGTGGTCACGGGCGATTTCGTCGAGCCTCTGGCTGACCCCCTGCCCTACCAGCCGCGCCGCAATACCCGCCGCACGACGCTGCTGCTCAAGGAATTTGCCCATCGCGTCGGCGATCCCAATATTGGCGGAAGCACCCGCCGGCCCCGCATGACAGCCTATCGGCAGGATGCGCTGCGGATTGCCGGGCTGCTGGCCCGCGAGGGCGCGAGCAGGGTTGCGCAACTGCGCGAGGGCACCGGCGTGGGGCGGGCAGCGGCCATCCTGCAGGATGATGTCTATGGCTGGTTCCAGCGCGAGAGCCGGGGCATCTATGCGCTCTCGCCGAAGGGGCTCGGGGCGCTTGAGCAGTTCGCCGAGGCGCTCGCGGCCTTGGTTGGCCCGGACGCGGCACGGCGGGAATAGGGCCTGCCCGACGGGCAGGCCCCTCGGGCGCCTCAGATCGCCAGCGTGCCGGCCTTGGCGGCGGCATAGCGCTCGCCGATCTTGGTCCAGTTGGCGACGTTCCACCACGTGTTGAGATAGTCGGCGCGGCGGTTCTGATACTTCAGGTAGTAGGCATGTTCCCAGACATCATTGCCGAAGAGCGGCATCAGGCCGTCCATCATCGGATTGTCCTGGCCGGGCTTGGTGGTGAGGGCCAGTTTGCCGTCCTTGTTGACCGTGACGAAAACCCAGCCCGACCCGAAGACGCGGCCACCGGCGCCGTTGAAATCGGCCTTCAGCTTGTCGAAGCCGCCGAGATCGCGGTCGATCGCCGCCTTGAGGTCGCCTGTCGGTTCCTTGGCGCCACCCGGGGTCATGACTTCCCAGAACATGGTGTGGTTGGCATGACCGCCGAGGCTGTTCTTCGCGCCCATGCGAATGGCTTCCGGCAGTTCCTGCCATTTCGCCAGGAGCTGGCTGACCGGCGTGGAGCCGATCACCGCGTGATCCTTGGCGAACGTGTTGAGATTGGTGATGAAGGCGCCGTGATGGCGCTGCGAATGGATCTCCATCGTCATCGCGTCGATATGGGGCTCGAGCGCGTTATAGGCATAGCCGAGCTTCGGCGTGGCGAACGGGCCGGCCGGTGGCGTGGCGGCCTGGGCATAGACGCGATGCGTGGCCGGCAGCGTGAGCGCGACGGCGGAACCAGCGAGGAAGACGCGGCGGGAAAGGGTCGAATTCATTGTGTCTCTCCAGAAAATGGACCGGAGAATTCGCGGTCGGCGCAAAGCCGTTCCCGAATTCCCTTGTTCTGTTACCCATCGGGCCGCATATCGGATGCCGAACGAGGCAACGTTTTTTCATGACCCGGCAGCGGATCGATCATTTGCTTGTTGAAAAGGGATTTTTCGCCACCCGGAGCCTGGCCCGCGCGGCCATCGAGGCCGGGCTGGTGGTCGCGGATGGCAAGCGTGTCGACAAACCCTCCCGGCTGTTCGAGGGCTCGGTCAGCCTTTCCGCCGAGCCTCCCTTTGCTACCGTATCTCGCGCCGGAGAGAAACTCCGCGCAGCCCTCGATGCCGCTCCCTTTGATCCGGCGGGCCTGGTCGCGCTCGATCTCGGCGCCTCGACAGGGGGATTCACCGACCTGCTGCTCCAGCGCGGCGCCCGCCGGGTCTATGCTGTCGATGTCGGTCACGGACAATTGCACCCGCGCCTGCTGGCGGATCCCCGCGTCATCAATCTCGAGGGGCTGGATGCGCGGCAGGTCAGCGAGGCCGAGATTCCGGAGCAAATCGACCTGCTGGTGGCGGATCTGTCCTTCATCGGGCTGGCCAAGGCGATCCCTGCCGGGCTGGCGCGGCTGCGGCCCGGCGGCGGGCTGATCGTGCTGGTCAAGCCGCAATTCGAGGCGGGCCCCGGCGCCGGCAAAAATGGCGTGATTCGCGATGCGGCCGTCCACCAGCGCGTGCTGGCCGAGGTGGAGGCCGCCCTGACCGGGCTCGGCATCGCCGTGCTCACCACCCTGCCCTCGCCGATCACCGGCGGGGACGGGAACCAGGAATTCCTGCTCATCGGACGGAAATCGGCATGAAGGAAGCCCGCCTCACCGTGGAGCGGATCGGCAATCGCGGCGACGGTATCGCCGTCCATGACGGCGTAAGCTACCCGCTGCCCTACACCCTGCCGGGCGAGGCCGTCCGCGCGATGGTGGGGGAAGGCCGTGCGGATATGCTCAGCCTGGATCCGTCCAGCCCCGAACGGGTGGCCCCGCATTGCCGGCATTTCGGCCAATGCGGCGGCTGCGCCCTGCAGCATTGGGCGCCGGCGCCGGTTTCGCTCTGGAAGCGCGAGCGCATCCGCCATGCGCTGGAGCGGGTCCGGATCGAGACGGCCATCGCGCCGACGCGGGATGCGCATGGCGCCGGGCGGCGCCGCGTGACGCTCCATATCCGCCGGCAGGACGGACCGGACGGGCTTGTCATCCAGGCCGGGTTCATGAAGGCGCGGAGCCACCAGCTGGTCGATCTCGATGCCTGCCCGCTGCTGGTGCCGGCACTCGCCCCGGTGCCCGACCTCGCGCGGCGAATCGGCCATGTTCTGCGCGGGTTCAACAAGCCGCTCGACCTGCAGGCCACGGCCAGCCTCGACGGACTCGATCTCGACCTGCGCGGCTCCGGCCCGCTGCCGGAGGCGTTACGCCAGAAACTGGTGGGACTTGCCATGGAGACCGGGCTCGCCCGGTTGACCCTGCATGGCGAGAGACTGATCGAGCCACGCCCGCCCCGCGTGGCGATGGTCGACCAGCCCGGCCTGACAATGTTTGTGCCGCCGGGCTCGTTCCTGCAGGCAACGGCAGAAGCCGAAGCCGAACTGGCGGGCCTTGCCGGCGGCATTCTCGCAGGAACCAAGCATCTCGCGGAACTGTTCTGCGGGCTCGGCCCGTTCGGCCTGCGGCTGGCCCGGACAATGAAGGTCACCGCTTTCGATTCCGACCGCTCCGCCATCGAGGCTTTCCAGCGCTCGATCCGGGCCAATCCCGGCGGCAAGCCGGCTGTGGCCGAGGCGCGGGACCTGTTCCGGCGGCCGCTTTTTGCACCGGAATTGAAGCCCTTCGATGCGGTGCTACTCGATCCGCCCCGGCAGGGCGCCGAAGCCCAGATCCGCGAGATCGCCAAGTCCCGGATCGGGCGGGTGGCCTATGTCTCCTGCGATCCGGAGAGTTTCGCCCGCGATGCACAGGTGCTGGTGGCGGCGGGGTTCCGGCTCGACAGCATCACCCCGGTCGACCAGTTCCGGCATTCGCCGCATGTGGAGCTGGTGGCGGGTTTCACGCGGTAGCAAGCGGCTCAATCCCCGCCGCCGCCACCGCCATCGCCGCCGGAATCCCCGCTGCTGCTCTCGAACCACCCCCCGTTAGAGGAGGAAGAACTGTCGTCACGATTCTTCCGTTCCTTCCGGCGCCGGATCATTGTCCACGCGGTGTAGATGGCCCCTATGAGCACGGTCATGAAAGCGATCGTGAAAACGAAGATCATGACGCTGTTCATGCTGTCATCTCCCTAGCCCCGGCATCAAAGCAGCGTGCCGCCCGGCTCCTCCGCGCCGACCTTCGCAACCGGCACCAGTTCCAGCGCGTCATCGGCCAGCGGCCGCATCATCGATTCGACCGCCTCGCGCGGGGTCTCGGCGGACAGCCAGGCCTCGAAGGCGGCGGGTTCCAGAATGACCGGCATCCGGTCATGGATCGCCGCGATCGTGGCATTGGCGGAGATGGTGAGGATGGCGGCCGTTTCGAGCTCGGACCCGTTGGGGCTCTGCCAGCTCTCCCAGATGCCGCCCAGGGCCAGCGGGCCCTGCATCGGGCGGCGGATCAGATAGGGCTGCTTCTTCCGCCCCCTCTCGTCCAGCGTGTGCCATTCATAGAAAGCATCGGCAAGGAAAACACAGCGCCGGCGGCGGATGGCGTTGCGGAAAGAGGGCTTCTCGAAGGCCGTTTCGCCGCGCGCATTGATCAGCAGCGGGAAATCCTTCTCGTCCTTGACGAAGCCGGGAATGAAGCCCCAGCGCACGAGGGCAAAGCGTCGCTCGCCCTGATCGAGCCGCAGGATCGCCACCGGCTGGGTGGGGCGGATATCGGTGCGGGGCGGGAAGTTCGGCTGGTCGCGATAGCCGAAATAGGCCCGGACAGCTTCCGGCGGCAGCGTCAGGGCGAAGCGGCCACACATGGCGGGAGCCTCAGAGCCAGCGCTTGATCTTGAAGAAGAAATAGGTGCAGACGGCCGAGAGCACCATCAGCCCGAGGGCCATCGGATAGCCGAGCTGCCAATCCAGTTCCGGCATGTTCCTGAAGTTCATGCCATAGGACGAGGCGATCAGCGTCGGCGGCAGGAAGACGACCGCCGCCACCGAGAAGATCTTGATGATCTTGTTCTGCTCGAGGCTGACAAGGCCCAGCACGGCATCCAGCAGGAACTGGATCTTGTTCGAGAGGAAGGTGGCGTGATCCTCGAGCGACTGAAGGTCGCGCAAGGTGGTGCGGACCTCGGCGCGGAGGCCGTCCGGCAGGGTGGCGCCGGCCGTGTTCGCGCTGAGGAAGAGCAGCATCCGCTCGATGGAGACGAGGCTCTCCCGCACCTTGGAAATGCGGGTGCCCTCCATCCCCATCGTCTGGAGGGTGGCGCGGAAGGTCTCGACATCGGCACGGCGCGTCGCATTCGCATCGAAAACGGCCGAAGAGGCCTCGTCGATCCGCTCGCCGGTAAGGCGGAGGATCTCGGCGGCGCGGTCGATCACCGTCTCGAACAGGGCGATCAGCACATGATCGCCCGAGGGCGTGCCTGCACCGGGGCGGGCCATCCGGTTGATGAACATCTGGAAGGAGCGCGGCTCGTCATAGCGGACAGTAACGAGCGTGTGGTCCTTGAGGATGAAGGAGATCGGCGCAAGGGTCGGGCTTTCGGTGCCGGACTGGCAGAGAATGCGCGCGGACATGTAACGCACGCCATTCTCGACATAGAGCACCTCGGAGGGCTCGATATTGCGGGTTTCCTCGCGTGTCGGGATCTCGATACCGAGGGCAAGCTCCACGCGCCGGTCTTCCTCGCGCGTCGGCTCGACCATGTCGATCCAGACCGCTTCAGCCGGCACCGGATCACCGGTTCCGAGCGCCCGGCGCTCGAAGCTGCAGCGCTCCTCGCGGCGGCGGACCGGATCGGTTTCGGCTCCCTGGGGGAGATGGACGATGATCATTCCGGCCCCCGCCTCATGCTGCCGTTTCCGCCGCTATCCAGCCGATCCGGACGCAGGAGGCAAGGGGGAATCGTGCGCCGTTCCCGCTTATTTCAACGGGCCATAGGTGGCACCGGCGGGCGGCGGGATATCGTCCGGGACGAAGAAATCCGGCGCCAGGGGCTGGGTCGGATCGACGCGGTAGCGGTCGAAATCCGTGACGCCCTCGCCGGCCAGGAACGTGTCATCGATGATGAAATTCCCGGTGAAGCTTCGGGCATCCTTGGTGAGGATGACATGGGCCGCATCGGCCAGGATGGACGGGGAGCGGCTGGAGCGCATCAGCGCATCGCCGCCGAGGATGTTCTTCACCGCCGCGGTGGCGATGGTGGTGCGCGGCCAGAGCGCGTTGACGCCGATCTTGCCGCGCGTCTCGCCGGCGAGGCCAAGCACGACGAGGCTCATGCCGAATTTGGCCATCGAGTAGCCGGTATGGCCGGCAAACCATTTCGTCTTCATGTCCAGCGGCGGCGAGAGCATGAGAATATGCGGGTTCGCCGCCTTGGCGAGATAGGGGAGCGCCGAGCGCGACACGAGATAGGTGCCGCGCGCATTGATCTGATGCATCAGATCGAAGCGCTTCATCTCCAGCGCCGCAACCGGGGCGAGATTGATGGCGCTGGCATTGTTGATGACGATGTCGATGCCGCCGAAATGCTGCGCGGCCGTGGCCATCGCGGCCTCGACCGCCGCATCCTCGCGGATGTCGAGCTGGAGCGGAAGGGCCTTGCCGCCGGCCTTCTCGATCTCCTCCGCCGCGGTGAAGATCGTGCCTTCGAGCTTCGGATGCGCTTCCGCCGTCTTGGCGGCAACGACGATATTGGCACCATCTGCCGCCGCGCGCAGCGCGATGGCGAGGCCGATGCCGCGGGAGGCGCCGGTGATGAACAGGGTCTTGCCCTGCAGGCTGGTGGTAGAGGTCATGGCGTCGGTTTTCACGGCGATCCCCGCTTTCAGGATTTCGGTTTGGACAGGAAGGCCTCGAAGGCGGCACGCGCCTCGGCCGAGCGGAGGCGTTCGGCAAAGGCTGCCGCCTCCTCGTCGATCCGGGCCAGCAACGCCGCGGGATCGCCGCGCATCAGGCGCCGGGAAATGGCCACGGCCTCACGCGGCTTGGCGGCGATCCGGGCGGCCACGGCCAGGGCCTCGGCCTCGAGATCGCCGCTGGCGACAACCGTGTTGACGAGCCCGGTCTCGCGGGCGCGGGCCGCGTCGAAGCGTTCGCCCATGACCAGCATCTCGAAAGCGAGGCGCTGGCCCATCAGCTGCGGCACGATCAGGCTCGACCCGGCCTCGGGGACAAGAGCGAGGTCGACGAAGGGCGTCGCGAAAACCGCACGCTCGGAGGCAAGGGCATAGTCGCAATGGAGGATCATCGTGGTGCCAATGCCGATGGCACCGCCATCGACCGCCGCGACGAGAGGCTTCTGGTTGGCAACCAGCGCGCGCAGGAAGCCGAGGATCGGACCGCCGAGGCTGCCACTCATCGCGAAGCCGATGAAATCCTTGATGTCGTTACCGGCACAGAAAATGCCGGGCTGACCGAGGATCAGGATCGCGCCGAGACCGGCATCCGCATTGGCGGATTCGATCGCCTCGGTCAGGGCCGTATACATCGCGCCGGTCAGCGCATTCTTCTTCTCGGCCCGGTTGAGGGTGAGCACGAGGACGGCGCCCTCGCGGCGCAAAAGCACGGGATCGGACATGACGAACTCCTATTCGGCAGCGCTGGCAAAGGCCGAGGTGATCGATTCGCCCCCCTCGACCACCGTGGTCTCGAGGCCTTCGGCGCCGACCGCGAGATTTTCGGCGAAGAAGCGGGCATCGCGGATGCGCGAGTCATGGCGCGGATCCGTCTCGCCGGCATGGCGTGCGGAAGCGGCTGCCATGGCCTCATCGGCAAGGTAAGCCCCGCCGGCCGCGAGGGCGAAGAGGCGCAGATAGGGGGTCGCACCGGCCAGGGCCGCGTTCGGATTGCCCTTGAGCGCGGCGAGCATGAAGCCGGTGGCGCGTTCCAGTGCATCGACCGCACGGCCGATCCGCGTGCCGATGGCGTTCAGCGCCGGATCGTTGACGGCGCGGGCACGCTCGGCCGAGGCGCGGTAGCCGGCAATCATCGCGGCGACGCGTTGCCCATCCGAGAGCGGCAGCTTGCGGGTGGCGAGGTCGATGGCCTGGATGCCGTTGGTACCCTCGTAGATCGCGAGGATCCGGGCATCACGGTAATGCTGGGCCGCGCCGGTTTCCTCGACGAAACCCATGCCGCCATGGATCTGGACGCCGAGCGAAGCGACCTCGATCCCGATATCGGTCGCGAAGGCCTTGGCCACCGGGGTGAGCATCGAGGCTTCCTCATGCGCGATGCGGCGGGCCTCCGCATCCTCCAGCCGGTGATGCCGGTCGAGGCCGGAAGCCGTGGCGAAGCACAAGGCGCGGGCGGCGGCGATCTTGGCGCGCATCTCCATCAGCATGCGCTTGATGTCCGGGTGTTCGATGATCGGCGAGGCGGAGGGCGCCCCGACGGCGCGGCCCTGCTTGCGGTCACGGGCATAGGAGAGGGCCTGCTGATAGGCCCGGTCGGCAATGGCGACGCCCTGCACGCCGACACCGAGGCGCGCATTGTTCATCATCGTGAACATGCAGGCGAGGCCCTTGTTCTCCTCGCCGATGAGATAACCGATGGCCCCGCCGGCATCGCCGAAGATCATCGTGGCCGTGGGCGAGGCATGGATGCCGAGCTTGTGCTCCAGAGCGTGGCAGCGCAGGTCATTGCGGGCGCCGAGGCTACCATCCGGATTGACAAGGAATTTTGGTACGAGGAACAGCGAGATGCCGCGCGTGCCGGCCGGCGCATCCGGCAGGCGGGCGAGGACGAGATGGATGATGTTCTCCGTCATCTCGTGATCGCCATAGGTGATGAAGATCTTCTGCCCGAAGATCCGGTAGCTGCCATCGGCCGCACGCTCGGCGCGGCTGGTCAGCAGGTTGAGGTCCGAGCCGGCCTGCGGCTCGGTCAGGTTCATCGTGCCGGTCCATTCGCCGGCAATGAGCTTGGGCAGATAGGTTTGCTTGAGATGGTCCGTTCCGTGCGCGGTCAGGGCCTCGACCGCGCCGACCGTCAGCAGCGGGTTGAGCGCGAAGGCCATGTTGGCCGCGTTCCAGATCTCGCTGCAGGCGACGCTGAGCAGGGTCGGAAGGCCCTGCCCGCCATATTCCGGATCGGCCGCGAGGCTGGCCCAGCCGCCGGCGGCCCAATCGGCATAGGCCTCGGCAAAGCCGGCCGGCATCCGCACGGTGCCATCGACCAGACGGGCCATTTCCTTGTCGCCGATGCGGTTGAGCGGCGCGAGCCGGCCCTCGGCGAATTTGGCGGCCTCGTCGAGGATGGCCTCCGCGACACCATCGGCCAGATCGGCGTAGAGACCCGAGGCGATGCCCTGCTCCAGCCCGGCGACATGCCGCATGGCGAACAGGATATCCTCGACTGGCGCGCGATAGGTCATGGCCTCTCTCCCCGGATGCGGGCCGTTCGCCGGCCCCTGTCTGATCATCAAGGTCTACCAAGCCCTTCCCCCGGAAGGAAGCAGGCGACCCCGATTTAGTTCATATATAAACTATCTGGTTTCAACCGGCATGGCAAGCGCTTCCTGCCACCCTGCCCCGCCATAGTCGGTCAGGAACGGCCGCGCAGTCAGGTGGCCGACAAAGAGATGTTGCAGATCCGGGGCAATTTGCCCCAAAGATGTCCCATGCTCTCGCCAACCCAGACGACAGTCCTGACCGACCGGCCGGAAGACCTGGCCCGCGCGGGCGCCCTGCTGGCTGCCGGGGCGCTGGTGGCGTTCCCGACCGAAACAGTCTACGGGCTCGGCGCGGATGCCACGAATCCGGAGGCGATTGCCCGGCTCTATGCCGCCAAGGGCCGGCCGCATTTCAACCCGCTCATCGCGCATGTCGCCCGGACCGAAGAGGCCTTCGCGCTGGGAGATTTCCCGCCCGAGGCACGGATCCTGGCCGAGGCGTTCTGGCCGGGCCCGCTGACTTTGGTGGTGCCCGCGCGAGCCGGGAGCCCAGTCTGCGAACTGGCCCGGGCCGGGCTTGATTCGGTGGCGATCCGTGTCCCGGACCATCCGGTCGCGCGGGCGATCCTTCAGGCCGCGGGCCGGCCGGTTGCCGCACCCAGCGCAAACCGGTCGGGGCATGTCTCGGCCAGCAATGCCCGGCATGTCGAGGAAGACCTTGCCGGCCGGATCGCGGCCCTTGTCGATGGCGGGGCCACGCCGATCGGCGTCGAATCAACGATTGTCGGCTGCCTCGGCGGTGTGATCACGCTTCTCCGTCCGGGCGGCATCCCCCGCGAGGCGATCGAGGCCAAGCTCGGCAGGGCACTCGAGGCTGCCTCGACAGATGCCGGCAAGCCGCTCGCTCCGGGGCGGCTGAGCTCCCATTATGCACCACAGCATGGCGTGCGACTTAACGCCACAGCCCTCCGGCCGGGCGAAGCCTATCTCGGATTCGGAAGCGCCGAACCGGGCGGCGCCGAGCCCGTGGCCGCGATGAACCTGTCGCAAACCGGGGATCTCGCCGAGGCGGCATCGCGCCTTTATGGCTGCCTTCGCACGCTGGATTCACTCCCCAGCGCGGGAATCGCTGTGGCGCCGTTGCCGGGCACCGGATTGGGCGAAGCCATTCAGGACAGGCTGTTGCGCGCTGCGGCGCCGCGTGAGGCCCCTGAATCCGTCGCCCCGGCAACCCTTGCCAAAGGCGCATAAATCATGTGGGAATGTTTTCAGATACTGTATACCGAATACAATATGTGACCCGTCATGCAGCCACTCGCCTGGGATGATTTCCGCCTCGTCCGCGCCATTGCCGACCACCGCTCCCTCGGTGGCGCAGCGGAAGCCCTCGGCGTTAACAATTCGACCGTGTTCCGGCGGTTGAATGCGCTCGAGGAACATCTCGGCGTGCGGATCTTCGAACGCGCCCGTTCCGGCTACCTGCTGACCTCCGCCGGCGAGGAGATGGTGGGCCTGGCCAGCCGGATGGCCGAATCGATCCTTGAATTCGAGCGCCGAATTGCCGGACAGGATGTCCGCCCGTCGGGCGAACTGCGTGTGACGACCACAGACACGATCTTCTCGCATCTCGTTTCCCCGATCTTCTGCGCCTTCCGCCAGCGTTACCCGGAAATCACGCTTGATTTTGTGATCGACAACCGGGCCCTCAACCTGTCTCGCCGCGATGCAGACGTCGCCATCCGCGCCTCGGTCGATCCACCGCCCTCGCTGGTCGGACGACGTGTCGCCACGATCGGCTGGGGCTGCTATGCCGGCCGGGCTTTCGTGTCCGAACAGAAGCCGGATCTCGCCGAGCCGGAAAGCCTGCTGCGCAAGCCGGCCCGCTGGGTCGGCCTCGGTGATCCGATCAGCATGACCGCGGGCGGCCGCTGGATTTCCGGGCAGGTGCCGCCCGAATGCGTGGTGGTGAAGGTCAACATGGTCTCCACCCTCGCCAGTGCGGCGCAGGCAGGGCTCGGCATGACAGCCCTGCCCTGTTTCATCGGCGACCAGTTGCCCGACCTGGTGCGGATCCACTCGCTCCGCATCTCTTCGGATACCGGCCTGTGGGTATTGACCCATCCGGACCTGAAAAAGGCCGCGCGGGTGCGGGCCTTTCTCGAGTTCTTCGGTGCGGAACTGACGAAGCGCCGCCGCCTGATCGAGGGCGACGACATCGCCAACCCGCCGGCCTGATCAGGCCGGCTGGGGCTGCCAGCGCCCCGGCGCGGCGCGCTCGCTGATCGGCAGGTTGATGATGGCCGACGCCACGCCGAGCGCCACGGAAAGCCACCAGACCACGTCATAGCTGCCCGTCCGCTCGAACAGGAGGCCGCCCAGCCAGACGCCGAGGAAGGCACCGACCTGGTGGGAGAAAAAGGCGAAGCCGTAGAGCATCGCCATGTAGCGCGGCCCGAACATGATCGAGACCAGGGCGGCGGTCGGCGGAACGGTGGAGAGCCAGAGCAGCCCCGTGAATGCGCCGAAGGTGAGCGCCGAGAGAACCCCGACTGTCGTCACGATGCCGAAGACGCTGACCGGCTGCGCGACGAAGGGAATCGACATCAGCAAGCCGATCGTCACCACCGAGCGGGCGAAATAGATCGCCGCGAGAATCCAGCGCTTGGGCATGCGGTTGCCAAGCCAGCCGGCCGAAAGGGAGCCGACAATGTTGAAGATGCCGACCAGCGCCAGCGTCCAGCCGCCCACTTCCGGCGGCAGGCCGATATCCTTGAAATAGGACGGCAGATGCACGGTAATGAAGGCGAGCTGAAAGCCGCAGGTGAAGAAGCCGAGCACCAGCAGCACATAGGAACGGTGCCGGAAGGCCTGGTTCAGCGCCTGTTTGACCGACTGGTTGTCGGCGCCTGGTGCGGCATTGGCCGCGGCCTGCTTCTGGGGCGGGGTGGCGATGGCGAGCGCCAGCGGCAGGACCAGCATGGTCAGGCCGGCGAAGATCAGCAGCGCATTCTGCCAGCCGTAATCGCGGATCAGGGCGACGCCGAGCGGCGAGAACAGGAACTGGCCGAAGGAGCCCGCGGCCGTGCCGGCGCCGAAGGCCATCGAGCGCTTTTCCGGCGGCAGCAGCTTGCCGAAAGCCGCGAGAACAAGGTTGAAGGATGAGCCGGCCAGGCCGAAGCCGATCAGCACGCCGGCCGTGAGGTTCAGCGTCAGCGGGTCGCCTGCCACGGTCATCAGCGCGAGGCCGGCGGCATAGAGGCTCGCCCCGATCCAGAGCACGCGCAGGGTGCCGAAGCGATCGGCGATGGCGCCCATGAAGGGCTGTCCGACGCCCCAGAGCAGGTTCTGGATGGCGAGGGCCATCGCGAAGACATCGCGGCCCCAGCCGTTGGTGGAGATGATCGGCTGCTGGAAGAAGCCCATCGTGGCGCGCGGCCCGAAGGTGAGCATCGAACAGGCGCAGCCGGCAAGGATGATCAGGCCCGGCGCAAGCGCGCGGGAAGCGGTGGCATTCATGGGAAAGCTCCAAGGTTGCCCCGAGCCTAGGCGAGATTTCCCAGCTTGGCGAGACTGTCGCTTTGCCTTCTTGCGTCAAGATCGCGCCAAAAGGGCAGCAGAGCTGACCGAATGTCGGAATCGCGGGTGACGGGGCGGCCCGGCCCTACCCCGCGATGCGGCTGAAATCCGCCACCTGCCGTGTCACCCGGCGGAGCGTGGCGAGCAGGGCAAGGCGGTTGCGGCGGATGGCCGGATCCTCGGCATTGACGAGGACCGCCTCGAAAAACGCATCGACCGGGCCGCGCAGCGCCGCCATGGCGCGCATCGCCGCCTCGAAATCGGCCTTGCCGAGCGCGATGCCGGCCGCCTCGCCGGCTTTCGAGAGCGCCTCGAGCAGGGCCTTCTCGCTGGGTTCGCGGCAAAAGGCGGGCTCGGCGGCGGCCTCGAAGGCGCCCTCGCCATCCTTCTTCTCCTCGGCGCGGAGGATATTCGCCGCGCGCTTGAAGCCGGCGAGGAGCGATTTGCCATCCTCGGTTTCAAGGAAGCGGCCGAGCGCATTCACGCGCTGGACGACGAGGAGGAGGTCGTCATTGGCCTCGCCGTTTCCAAGCACGGCATCGACGAGATCATGCCGCGCACCCTGATCGCGGAGCATGACCTTCAGGCGGTCATGGAAGAACGAGAGGAGGTCGGCGCTTTTTTGATCGGTTGCCGACGATATTTCATCGACCACCTTTTGCGACGAGGGACCTAAGATTTGTACGTAGAGTTCGTGTCGTGCCTTTGCATCGATTGCACTGTCCCTCAGCGCAGCCGATAAATGCTCGAATGCATTGATGGTACCAAATTCCTTGCTCAGGTTGATCGCAAGCGGCTGGAATATTGCAAAGGTAACGATTGGAAGGATTGGAAGCCCCACCTCATTCTCGACCACCAGCCGGATCACCCCCAACGCCGCGCGCCTGAGCGCATAAGGGTCCTTGCTCCCGGTGGGCTTCTCGTCAATCGCCCAGAACCCGACCAAGGTATCGAGCTTGTCCGCCAGCGCGACGGTGACGGAAACCGGATCCTTCGGCACGGAATCGCCCGGGCCGACCGGCTTGTAATGCTCCTCGCAGGCGGCAGCGACCGAGGGGTCGAGCCCGATCTGCCCGGCATAGATCCGGCCCATCAGGCCCTGCACTTCCGGGAATTCGCCCACCACCTCGGTCTGCAGGTCGAGCTTGCAGATCGTTACAGCATCGTTGACTTTCTTCGGATCGGCCCCGGTGACGGCACAGAGCTCTTTCGCCAGCGCGCGGATGCGCTCGATCCGGTCACACTGGCTGCCGAGCTTCTCGTGGAAGGTGACGTTGCGGAAACGCTCCAGCCGCGCAAACTCCCGATCCTCGCGCCAGACCTTCTTGTCCGTCTCCCAGAAGAACTTGGCATCCGAGAGGCGGGCGCGGATGACGCGCTCATTGCCGGCGATGATGGTGGCGCCGCCATCCCGGGCCTCGATATTCGAGACGAGCAGGAAGCGATTGGCGAGCCGGCCATCGGGGCCGCGCAGGACGAAGCACTTCTGGTTGGCGCGGATCGTGGCGCGGATGACCTCGCCCGGCACGTCGAGGAAGGCGTCCTCGAAGCGGCCCATCAGCACGACGGGCCATTCGACAAGGCCGGCCACTTCCTCGAGCAGGCCCTCATCCTCGACAACCTCAAGCCCCTGCGCGAAAGCGAGGTTGCGGGCATCCTGCCGGATAATCTCCTTGCGGCGCGCCGGATCGAGCACGACCTTCGCCGCCTCGAGCTTCGCCGCGTAATCCTCGAAGCGCTTCACGCGGATTTCCGCCGGCGCCAGAAAACGGTGGCCATAGGTGATGTTGCCGGCGGCGAGCCCGTCCACTTCGAACGGCACGATCTCGGGTTCCTCGGTCTCGGCGCCGAAGGTGGCGAGGATCGCGCGGAGCGGGCGCACCCAGCGCAGCGATGCGGAGGAGGTGCTGGCCGCGCCCCAGCGCATGCTCTTCGGCCAGGGGAAGGCGCGGATCGTTGCCGGCAGGATCTCGGCCAGAAGGTCCAGCGTAGGCCGGCCGGGCTTCTCGATCACGGCGACGTAGAATTCGCCCTTCTTCGGATCGGTCTCGATCTTCGCCTCAGCGAGCGAGGCGAGCCCCGCCGATTTCAGGAAGCCCTGGATCGCGCCCTCGGGCGAACCGACGCGCGGGCCCTTGCGCTCCTCGCGCGTATCCGGCTGGCGGGCCGGCAGGCCGACGACATGCAAAGCCAGCCGGCGCGGCGTCGCATAGGCCTGCGCGCCCTCATAGGTCACGCCCGCCTCGACCAGCGCGTTGGTGACAAGGCGCTTCAGGTCCTCCGAGGCCTGCTTCTGCATGCGGGCCGGAATTTCCTCGGAGAAAAGTTCGAACAGAAGATCGGGCATGGGCGTTCCGGGTTCCGGGATGGCCGCGCCCGGATGAGGCGCGGCGTCGGCAGGTTTGGGTTCAGAGCTTGTTATGCGCACCGTCGCAGAAGGGCGATTTGCCGGTCTGCTTGCAGGTGCAGAAGAAGGCCTTGCGGTCGGCATCAGCCGTCCATTGCAGGGGCGTGAAGAGGCCCTCGGCCTTGTGGGAGCCATCACAGAACGGCTGGTTCTTCGACAGGCCGCAGGTGCACCACCAGTAATCCTTGCCCTTTTCCACCTCGACGGGGATGGGCGCCGTTCCACCAATTTGCGGTTTCGTCATGGGTTGTCCCTCGGTTGAGGCCGGAAAATGCCGGCGATCCATTCAATTGCCTTTTGCGCCGGCCTCGAGCATTTTCGACCAGCGCCAGCCATCCGTCGGGGCCGGATTGACAATATCGTCGATCCGCCACGCGTTCTTCTCCTGCACCAGTTCGAAGACCAGCGTCTGCTCGGGCTGCTCCTTGAAAATGCGCATCCTAACCGAGACGACGGCCTTGCCGCCCGACGCATTTGTGGCCGAGAATTTCAGTGTGTCGCGAAAATTGTCGTCCGAATCCTGCGAATTCGTCGTCGGGTCGAAGTCGAGGCCGGAGACGACTTCGTTCAGCCGCCGCGAGGTTCGGATTGCCGCGGCATAGAGTTTCCTCAGCCGGGCGGAATAGGGCCGCTGGGCGTCCTTGATCTTCGGATCATAGACCTGTCGCACCACGGCAACCGGATCCCCCGGGCCGGCTTGCGCAAGAGCCGGTCCGCTCGCGAGGCCGGCCAGCAGCGCAAGGACGACACGGCGCCGGTTCATGCCGCACCGCCGGCTTCGGTCTTCACCCAGGCGGCGCCGCAGGCCTTGGCCAGTTCGCGCACGCGAAGGATGTAGCTCTGCCGCTCGGTGACAGAGATCACGCCGCGCGCATCAAGCAGGTTGAAGGCATGGCTGGCCTTGATGCACTGGTCATAGGCCGGCAGGACCTGACGATGGCGCTCGCCCTCGCCACGCTCGCCCGCCGCGAGCAGGGCGCGGCATTCGGCCTCGGCCTCGGCGAAGTTGCGGAAGAGCTTCTCGGTATTCGCATACTCGAAATTGTGCCGGGAATACTCCTCCTCGGCCTGCCGGAACACATCGCCGTAGGTGACCTTGGCGTCACCTTCGAGCCCGTTGAAATTCAGCTCGAAGCCGTTGTCGACGCCCTGGAGATACATGGCGAGGCGCTCGAGCCCATAGGTAAGTTCGCCCGCCACCGGCGCGCATTCCTGGCCGGCCACCTGCTGGAAATAGGTGAACTGGCTGACTTCCATCCCGTCGCACCAGCATTCCCAGCCGAGGCCCCAGGCGCCGAGGGTGGGGCTTTCCCAATCATCCTCGACGAAGCGGAGATCATGCACGGCCGGGTCGATGCCGATGGCATAGAGGCTCTCGAGATAGAGCTCCTGCAGGTTCGGCGGCGACGGCTTCAGGATGACCTGGAACTGGTAGTAATGCTGGAAGCGGTTCGGGTTCTCGCCATAGCGGCCATCCTTCGGGCGACGCGAAGGCTGGACATAGGCCGCGTTCCATGGCCGGGGGCCGAGGGCGCGCAGGGTCGTGGCCGGGTGGAAGGTGCCCGCGCCGACTTCCATGTCATAGGGCTGCAGGATGACGCAGCCCTTTTCCGCCCAGAAGCGCTGGAGCGTCAGGATCAGCCCCTGGAAGGAACGGTCAGGTCGAAGGGCATCTGGCCCATGCGTCAATGCAGTCACGGCGGATCATCCCGGAAAAGGCGTTGGTTTCCCCTAGCCGAGCGCGCGGGAGGCTCGCAAGCCCCTTCGCCCGAAGCCGCGCGGTTAACAGGGCGTGAAAGGCCTGTGCGCGAACGCACCGCCAGCCGGCGCGGGAGGCGGCATTGTCCCGGTCATGGCGCTCACCCCCCGGCGCCCCAACCTCGAGACCCCGGAGAAAACCCATGACCAAGATTTCGCACTCCAAGACCTCCTCTTTCCGCAAGGCCAGCCGTTTCAGCATGCTCGCCCTCGCCCTCTCGCTCTCCACCGGCACGGTCGCCGGCATGTTCGGCATCGCAGCCATGACCTCCGGCCCGGTCCAGGCCCAATCCGCCAACAATGGTGGCGGCGGTGGTCCGGCGGGCAACAGCGGCGCCGGTGGCGGCGGTGGCCCGATGATGGCCAACCCGATCGCCGCCTTCAACCCGATCCCGAACGAGCCGAACAAGGAACCCAACAATGGCCGCGGCCGCATCCGCAGCGCCAATTGCGAAGGCAGCCAGAGCGGCATCGACAGCGAGCGCTGCAGGAACAACCCCCGCTCGACGCCGCGCATCGTCCGGATCAACGGCTTCAGCAACTGCGCGATCATCCAGCAGGTTCCGAACCCGCATGGTGGCCCGGCCGAATTCTACTGCGTGAAGCCGATGTAAGCCCGAAGCCAGGCCGGCCCTTCCGCCGGCCTGGCCATTTCGATCTGCCTGTTTCGCGACTGTTCATGTTCAATCGCTACGCTCGATCTGGGCGACCTCAGGAGAGCACAATGACCCGTTCTTCCCCCATGATCCTCGCCGCCCTTTTCGCGGCACTTCTTGGCCTTGTTGGCCTGACACCGGCCCGCGCGGCCGGCATTCCTTCCGGACCGGCGCTGATGCTGGATGCCCAGTCCAAGGCGCAGACATCCAATGTCCACTATCATCGCCGCCATTACCGGCCGGGCCGTCACCTGTATCGGCGGCACTATTACCGGCCGTATTACTATCGTCCGGCGCCGATCCATTACCGCCGCTGCGTTACCCGGCCGCGCGTGGTCTGGACCCCCTATGGCTATGTCCGCCGCTGGGTCCGCGTCTGCCGGTACTGAGAACCGACCCGATCGGGAACAATCCCGGGCGGCGCAAGCCGCCCGGTTTCCGTTGCGGGGCCCTGTCCGTTGCCCCGCTCAGCCTTGTTCGGGCCGCATGGGCAGCAAGGCCAGGCCATCATGAAGTGCGGCAGAAGGCCCCGTCGGCCTGTCGCCCTCGAACAGGACCAGCGGCGGCAGGATCGTCAGCCCCTGCCGTGAGCCCTTCTTCCCCGAAACCAGCAGCCGATGGGCGGGTTCCGCAGCCCGGGGATGGACGAACCGGAGGGCAAGGCCGCCGAAGCGCCGCGCCATGGCCGCGAGAACATCACCCAGGGCATCCGCCCGATGGATCATCACGATCCGGCCCCCCGGGGCGAGCATGGTGGCGGCATTGCGCAGCCAGCCATCGAGGTCGCCATCCAGTTCATGGGCAGCCCGCCGGGTGGAATCCGGCGAGGCGCGCCCACGCCCCGGCGTGAAATAGGGCGGGTTGGTCAGGACGAGGTCGAAAGCGTCCCGGAGGTCCTTTTCGCGCCCCAGGGCAAAGGCATCCGCCTCCCGGCAGGAAACCCGTTCCGCCAGACCATTCGCCGCGATGTTGTGGCGTGCCAGAGCTGCCATGGCCGGATCGCGCTCCAGCAGGACTGCCCGGGCTTCGGGCCGGCCTTTCGCGACCTGCAGCCCGACAATCCCCGTCGAGGCGCCGAGATCGAGGATATGCCGCGCCTCTGCCGGCGCCGCCGCCGCCAGAAGAACTGCATCCGTCCCGGCGCGGTGGCCCCGCGCCGGCTGGCGCAGGAAAAGCGTGCCCCGGAACAGCCGATCATCGGTCGTTTCGCCCTCGCCCGGATGGTTCGCACCCAATGCCGCATCTCCCTTGCCGGCTGGCGGCCGCGCCTCAAGTTGCATTTGGTTTTCTTCGCGTGGCGGCGTATGGAAAGCAATCGGGCACAAGGGCCGCAGACGGAATTCAGAGGTTGGGATCGTGGGCGTCGTCGTTTCCTTCGGAGAAAAGCCAAGAGGCGAGACCATCGACCGGCTGGTCGGCTTGCTGAAAGACGACATGGCGCGCGTCAACGAGACGATCCTCGCGCGCACCGGCTCCGACGTGATGATGATCCCCGAAGTGGCGCAGCATCTCATCTCGTCCGGTGGCAAAAGGCTGCGGCCGATGCTGACCCTCGCGACGGCCCAGCTCGCCCGGTATTCCGGGCAGGGCCATATCAAGCTGGCGGCTTCGGTCGAGTTCATGCACACGGCGACGCTGCTCCACGATGACGTGGTGGACGAGAGCGACCTGCGCCGTGGCAAGCCCTCCGCCCGCAAGGTCTGGGGCAACGAGGCCAGCGTGCTTGTCGGGGATTTCCTTCTCGGCCAGGCCTTCAAGATGATGGTCGAGGTCGGGTCCCTGCAGTGCCTCGACGTGCTCTCGACCGCGGCCGCCGTGATCGCCGAAGGCGAGGTCATGCAGCTCGCGGCGGCCAAGAACACGGCCACGACGGAGGATGAATATCTTTCCGTCATCCGCGCCAAGACCGCCGCCCTGTTCGCGGCAGCTGCCGAAGTCGGCCCCATCCTCGCCGGCGCGGACCAGACGGCGCAGAAGGCCTGCCGCTCCTACGGTCTCAATCTCGGCATCGCCTTCCAGCTCATCGATGATGCGCTGGATTACGGCGGGACAGCCAGCAAGCTCGGCAAGAATGTCGGCGATGATTTCCGCGAGGGCAAGATCACGCTGCCCGTGGTGCTGGCCTTCCGGCGCGGGTCGGATGACGAGCGCGCCTTCTGGCGCGAGGCGCTGGAAGACGGCGCCCATGACGATATCGCGCTGGGCCGGGCCATCGAGTTGCTCAAGAAGCACCGCGCGCTGGAAGATACGGTCGAGCGCGCCCGGCACTATGCCGCCATGGCCAAGGACGGGCTGGCCCTGTTCCCTGCCTCGCCGATGCGCGACGCGCTGGACGAGGTTGTCGATTTCTGCGTGAACCGGGCGCATTGATGCCCGGTTGCGGCTCCCTGCACCGCTCAGGGCAGCCCCTCGCCAGCCGGATCCACGAAGAACAGATCCGTATCCTCGGGCCGGGCCCCGGCCGCCGTCAGCATGGCATGGACCTGCCCGCGATGATGCGTCTGGTGATTGAAGAAATGCGCCGCCAGGGCCCAGTTCGGGCGTGAGACCTCGCGTCCGGCCGCGCCGGACATCCAGCTCTGCGAGGCCGCCAGCCAATCCGCCTGAACCTGGCCGGCCCAGTTCAGAATCTCGTCGTCGAGGGCAGCACGCGCCGCCCGATAACTTGCCCAGTCGGGGAACAGGGTTGCGGAAAGCCGGTTGGGCAAAGGTGGTTTCGGCCGCCCCGTGAACCGGTGCATCCAGACCGTGTCGCCCCAGGCGACGTGGTTGAGCGTGCCGAAAATGCTGCCGAAAAACGCGCCGCGATCCTGCCGGCGGGCCGCATCGTCAAGCCCTTCGGCCGCAGCCACCAACGAGCGGTTCTGCCAGGCATTGTAGCGGGCCATGAGGCGGACATGGTCAGCGCTGATCATGGCTCAACCTCCCATTGGCGCGCGGGTGACGATATTCCAACCGGGCAGGCGGAGCGCGGTGGCGGAGACCCACCAGCCCGGCTGCTGCTCGGCGATCACCCGCGCGGCGGCATTGCGGGCATGGGCATTGGAGAAAATGGCGTAGCAGGTCGCGCCCGATCCGGACATCCGCGCCAGCCAGCAGCCGGCCTGGCGTCGCAAGGTTTCAAGAACCTCGGTGATCACCGGCACGAGCGATTCGGCGATCGGCTGGAGATCATTCCGCGTCTGCGATGCAAGAAAATGCAGCGGCTGGAGCGAGAGCTTCTCGTAGGTGACCGGCGGCTTCCCGTGGCGCTGGCCGGGCTGAAGGCCCATCTGCCGGAAGATCTCGGCCGTCGAGACGCCGATCCCCGGATTGACCAGCAGGACCGGCGCTGGCTCGCTGGCCAGAGGCGGGCCCAGTTCGTGGCCGATGCCGGAAATCAGCCGGGTCTTCCGGTCCAGGCAGGAGGGCACATCGGCTCCGAGCATCGCGGCGCAATCCATGAGGCGTGGATCGGAGACCGGAATGTCGTTCGCCCGCGCAAGGAGACGCAGCGCGGCAGCGGCATCGGCCGAACCGCCCCCGATCCCGGAGGCAACAGGGAGGGCCTTGACCAGAACGAAGCGGCCCATGCGGCCGGGGCCGATATGTGCGACGAAGGAGCGAGCCGCCCGCAGGACGAGATTGTCCTCCGCAACGGCAAGGGAACCGGCGAAAGGCCCCTCGATCGAGAGACCGAGGGGTTGCCCGGGAAGGAGATGCAGCTCATCGCCATGATCGGCGAAAGCAACGAGGCTTTCGAGCAGATGGTAGCCATCCGGCCGGCGGCCGAGGACATGGAGGAACAGGTTGACCTTCGCCAGCGCGAATTCGGTCAGCATCCGGTTGCCCTGCCCCGCTCAGCCACCATTCGGCTTCGGCGCGGCTGCATTGGCCGCCGGGCCTTCCTCCAGCCCGGTCTCGAGCTTGCGGCGGATCTTCTCGACATCCTCCGGCTCCGGGTTCAGCCCGAGGGCCTGTTCCCACTTGAACCGGGCCTCGCGCTTGCGGCCGACTTTCCAGTAGGCATCGCCGAGATGATCGTTGATCGTCGGGTCCCCTGCCTTGAGCAGGACAGCCCGTTCAAGTTCACGCACGGCATCCTCGTAACGGCCGAGGCGATAGAAGGCCCAGCCGAGGGAATCGACGATGGCCCCGTCGCCCGGCGAGAAGGACACAGCCTCGCGGAGCATGTCGAACGACTTCTCGATATTCATGCGCATGTCGACCCAGGAATAGGCGAGGTAGTTCAACACCTGCGCCCGCTCGACGCGCTCGCGCGGGGTTCGCGGCTTGGCGGGCAGCAGATCAAGCGCGGCCAGGAAATCCGGTTCTGCCTTTTCCCATTGCTTCGACCGTTCGTAGCCGATGGCCCGACCGAAGAAGAGCGGCCAGTGGCGCTGCTCTACCCTGGGCAAGGCTGCGATGGCCGCGCTGTAGACCTCGACCGATTCCGTCCAGCGCTTCTTGATGCGCAGGATGGTGCCCAGCGTATCGGCCGATTCCATGTCGCCCGGATTGCGCGCGAGCAATTCGCGCAGGACTGCAATCGCCTCGTCGGTCCGTTCCATGCGCTCAAGCGCGCCGGCCCGGCCGATCGCCGCGCGATTGGCCAGGACGGAGCTGGCAGGGATGGTCTCGTAAAGCTGGGCGGCGCGGGCATATTGCCGCATCTGCTCGAAGAACTCGGCCAAAGTCGTCGCGATGACTTCGTCCTTCGGCGAGAGATAGCGCGCCATCTGGAGGTAGATCACCGCAGACATCGGGTCCCGCGCGGCGGAACCCACCGCACCGAGCCCGTAGAAGACCTCTGCCGTGCCCTCGGCAATCGAGCCGGCAAGCGGCGGCAGTTGCTCGCCCTTCGCAAGCAAGCCAGCCTGGCGGTCGAGATAGGGCTGGTTCGGGTTGCGCTGCTGCCAGGTCTCGATCACCTTGACTGCCTCGGCGATCTTGCCCCTCCGCGAAAGGATGCGGGCATAGGCATCGACCACGCGGAGAATGTTGGGATCCGCCTTATAGGCGCTTTCGAGCCGGGACTCGGCCTCACCGAAACGCCTCGCGGATTCCGCAATCAGGCCAGCGAAGAAATCGCGATAGCCGCGGAGTTCGCTATCCTTGAAACGATCAACGGATTGCAGCGCGCCATTGATCTCGCCGAGGCCGGCCATGGCCCAGGAACGCAACAGCGAAATTGTGAGATCTGCCTCGCGCACCGTGCCGCCGGCGCGCTCGAAACTCGATTTGGCGCGCTCGTATTGCCGGCTGCGCAGGGCGCGGACGCCCAGAGCAACATGGGCCAGCGCATTGGACTTGTCACGCTGGATGGCCCGTTCGGCCAAGCGGAACGCCTCGTCCATGTTCCCATCGACGAGTTCGGCGAGGAAGGCCTGGTCGAGGAGCCCGGCATTCCGCGGATCCGCCCGGAGTGCTTCACGGAAGAACGCGGCCGCCGCCGCCGTATCCCGCTCGGTATTGGCGACGACGCCGGCGAGGAAGGCACCCGACGCCCCGAGCCCGGGGGTGACGCGCTCCTGGCTGGCGGGCGCTGCCTGTGCCGCCGGCAGGCCCAGCATCAGCGCAAGCGCAACACCGAGGAACCGCAGCCTGACCTGCCGTTCCGTGCGGGAAGACGTGCTGGCGCTGAATGACAAACGGGCGCTGTTCCTGGAATCCATCCGGTCGTGCCAATCCTGTTTCCTGCCGAGTCGCGGCCCTCAATATCCTTTCGGTTAGCACCGAAACAAGGCTTCAGAAAGGCCCAAATACCAGCGCTAACATGGGAAGCTTCCCGTGTGCAGGCAGGGGAAGGGCACGGGAATGTGATTGGCCCGTGCCTGCTCGTGATATGACTTCCCCTGCCGCACCGTGCAGAGGATCAAGGCGTTACCCGCGCCCAGCGCCCTGCACAGACCTTTCCACCCAGGAGAACCTCGATGTTCCGTTCGTCCTTGCTTTCGCGGCGCCAGATGCTGGTTGTCGGTCTGGCGGCTTCCGCCTGTGTTGCTGCACCGGCGCTCGCCGTCACGCTGGCAACGGGTTTCTCGGCTTACACAAAGGAAACCTTCGACGCCGCTCTGAAGGGATCCAAGCCGGTTCTCGTGCATGTCCATGCCGATTGGTGCCCGACCTGCAAACGGCAGCAGGTCGTGTTCAACGAACTCGCAAAGACCCCGGAATTCGGCAAGCTCGTCGCCTTTACGGTCGATTTCGACATGGATGGCGAATTCAAGTCCGCCCATAAGGTGCGCAACCAGTCGGTCATCCTTGTCTTCAAGGGCGGCAAGGAAGTGGCTCGCTCGGGCGGCGTCACCGACAAGGCGCAGATCGCGGCGATCATCGCGGAAGCCGCGAAGTAATCCTCAGGCCATCTCTCCCGGGCGCGACCGGCCGGTCGCGCCACGGACATCCTGACTGACGTGCGAGACCTGGCTTACATGTTCGGATAGGTCGGGCCACCGCCGCCTTCGGGGGCGATCCAGTTGATGTTCTGGGACGGATCCTTGATGTCGCAGGTCTTGCAGTGGACGCAGTTCTGCGCGTTGATCACGAAGCGCGGGTCGGTCTTTGCCGCCTCGTCGCCATAGACCACCTCATACACGCCGGCCGGGCAGTAGAGCCGCGCCGGCTCGCCATAGACCGGCAGGTTCCGGCTGATCGGCACCGAAGCGTCCTTCAGCGTCAGATGGATCGGCTGGTCTTCCTCATGGTTCGTGCCTGACAGGAAGACCGAGGACAGCTTGTCGAACGAGATCACGCCATCCGGTTTGGGATAGGTGATCGGGGTGACCTCGGCCAGCGGCTTCAGCGAGGCAGCATCGGTCTTGCCGTGTTTCATCGTCCCGAAGGGCGAGAGCCCGAAGAGCTCGTTGCACCACATATCCACCGCGCCGAGCGGCACGCCGATCCAGGTGCCGAATTTCGACCAGAGCGGCTTCACGTTGCGGACCTTCTTCAGGTCCTTGCCGATCTCGGTCGACCGCCAGGCCTGCTCGTAGGCGACCAGCTCGTCACCGGAACGACCTTCGGCCAAAGCGGCGGCGATCGTGTCCGCCGCGAGCATGCCCGACAGCATCGCGTTATGGCTGCCCTTGATGCGCGGCACATTGACAAAGCCGGCCGAGCAGCCGACGAGCGCACCACCCGGGAAGCAGAGTTTCGGAACGCTCTGCCAGCCGCCCTCGGTGATCGCACGGGCGCCGTAAGAGAGGCGCTTGCCGCCCTCCAGAACCTCGCGGATCATCGGATGCTGCTTGAAGCGCTGGAACTCGTCGAAAGGCGAGAGCGTCGGGTTCTGGTAGTTCAGATGGACGACGAAACCGATCGAGACGAGGTTGTCGTCGAAATGATAGAGGAACGAGCCGCCGCCGGTCTTCGAATCGAGCGGCCAGCCGAAAGAATGCTGCACGAGGCCAGGCTGGTGCTTCGCCGGGTCGATCTGCCAGAGCTCCTTGAGACCGATGCCGAATTTCGGCACGTCGCGGCCCTCGTCGAGACCGTAGCGGGCGATGAGCTGCTTGGAGAGATGGCCGCGCACGCCTTCGGCGAAGAGCGTGTACTTGCCCATCAGCGCCATGCCGCGGGTGAAGCCGTCCTTCATTTCGCCGGACCGGGCAATGCCCATATCACCTGTGGCGATGCCGATGACAGCGCCGGCCTCGTTGTAAAGCACTTCCTGCGCCGCGAAACCGGGATAGATCTCGACGCCGAGGGCTTCGGCCTTCGTGGCCAGCCAGCGGCAGAGATTGCCCAGCGAGATGACGTAATTGCCGTGGTTGTCGAGCAGCTTCGGCATGGCGATGTTCGGAAGGCGGATGCCCCCCGCCGGGCCCAGGAAATAGAAGCGGTCATCGACGACCGGCGTCTTCACGGGGCAATCAGGATCGTCGCGCCAGCCCGGGATGAGCTTGTCCAGCCCGATCGGATCGATCACCGCGCCGGAGAGGATATGGGCGCCGATCTCCGAGCCCTTCTCCACGAGGACGACCGAGATCTCCTCGCCGCGTTCGGCAGCGGCCTGTTTCAACCGGATAGCGGCGGAAAGGCCCGCCGGGCCGCCACCGACGATGACGACATCATATTCCATCGCGTCGCGTTCCGGCAGTTCCATGACGTCCCTCGTTCGTTCGATCCTGTCTGCCTTGAATAGTTTATATATGAACTAAATTCAAGGACCGGCTTGTCGCTTTGCCCCGGGGTGGCTAGTTTCGCGGCCGGGAGCCATTTCCCGAACCCGGCCCGGCACCCGAGGGTGCCTCTTTCTGGCTTCGGGATGGCCGAATTGCAAGCTGGAAGCATCCGGGAAAGGACCGCGCCTTGGCGATGACCGAACCGCAATCGCCGCGCCGGATCCTCGAGTTCCTGACTGCAGCCGGCGTGGACATGATCGTCGGCGACGAGCCGGTGAACCGCCTCCAACCGCCGCCTGCCATGCCCGAGCGAGGCCCGGAAGCACCGGCGGCGGCCCGCACCGCTGCGGCGACAAACCCGGCGCAGCCTGCCGCACCCGCCCGCCCGGCCCCGGCAGCGCCAGATGACGCGATCATGCAGGCACGGCTGCAAGCCCGCGCGGCCGGTTCGCTCGAGGAACTGGCCACGATCATGGCCGCCTTCGATGGCTGTGCGCTCAAGGCAACGGCCTCGCGCCTCGTCTTCGCCGACGGCAATCCGCAGGCGCGGGTGATGATCATCGGCGAGGCACCAGGCCGCGAGGAAGACGAGACGGGGCGGCCTTTCGTCGGGCGCGCCGGGCAATTGCTCGACAAGATGCTGAAGGCGATCGGGCTCGACCGGAGCGGGGTCTATATCGCCAATGTCGTGCCATGGCGGCCGCCGGGCAACCGCACCCCGACCCCGCAGGAAGTGGCGATCTGCCTGCCTTTCATCCACCGCCAGATCGAACTGGCTGCGCCGGATATCCTGCTCACCATGGGCGCACCGGCGACGCAGAACCTGACCGGCCGCAAGGATGGCATCCTGCGCCTGCGCGGCCAGTGGTTCGAAGTGGATGTCGCCGAGCGGAAGATTCCGACACTGGCGACCCTGCATCCGGCCTATCTGCTGCGGCAGCCGGGCCAGAAGGCGCTGGCCTGGCGCGACCTGCGGGCCCTCAAGGCGCGGCTTGCGGCGGAATGACGCCAACACGGCACCCCGCAAAAAGGCGATTTTGTTCCCGGCCCCGGTTTGGTATCCGTGGATTCACCCTGCGGGAGGAATGAACCATGCGTCTCGATGACATCCAGGAATCGACCAATGTCGAGGATCGCCGTGGCGACGGTGGCTCGGGCGGGATGCTGGGCGGCGGCTTTCCCGGCGGGCGCGGCGGCCTCGGCTTCGGCACGATCGCCATTCTCACCCTGATCGGTTGGGCGCTCGGCATCAACCCGGCGATTCTGATCGGCGGGGCGGAGATTATTTCCGGCGGAGGCGGCGGGCAGGTCGTGCAGCGCCAGCAGAACGCGCCACCGCGATCCTCCACGCCTCAGGAAGAGCAGCTCCGTGTCTTCGTGTCGCGGGTTCTGAAGACAAACGAGGATGTCTGGCAGCAGGTCTTGCCGCAGCAGCGCGGCGTGCCGTTCAAGCCGGCGCCGCTGGTGATTTTCCGCGGCGCGACGCGCTCGGCCTGCGGCGGCGCACAATCGGCCATGGGCCCGTTCTATTGCCCGGCCGATACACGCATCTATCTCGACATGAGCTTCTTCGAGGAGATGCGCACCAAGATGCGGGCGGGCGGTGATTTCGCCTATGCCTATGTGATCGCCCATGAAATGGGCCACCATATCGAGAACCTGCTCGGCATCCTGCCCCGGGTGCAGCAGGCGCAGCAGCGGCTCTCGCGCCGGGAAGCAAACCAGCTCTCGGTCCGGGTCGAACTGATGGCGGATTGCCTCGCTGGCGTCTGGGCGCATCATGCCAACCAGCGCTGGCGGATCCTCGAACAGGGCGATCTCGAGGAAGCGATGAACGCGGCAGCGGCGATCGGGGATGACAAGCTCCAGAAGCAGGCGCAGGGCTATGTCGTGCCGGACAGCTTCACCCATGGCACGTCGGAGCAGCGCGTCCGCTGGCTGCAGCAGGGGTTGCGGACCGGCCAGGTCGCGGCCTGCGACACATTCAACACGCGGGCGCTCTGACCATGTCAATGTCCCGTCTCGACGAGAGCAAGGCCTTCATCCCGCTCAACATCGCGGTACTGACGGTATCGGATACGCGCACGCTGGCGGATGACAAATCCGGCGACACGCTGGTCGGGCGCCTCGAGGCGGCCGGCCATCGGCTGGCTGACCGCACCATCGTGCCCGATGATGTCGAGGCGATCCGTGCCCGCCTGCGCGGCTGGATCGCCGACAAGGGCGTCGATGTGATCATCACCACCGGAGGCACCGGCTTTACCGGCCGGGATGTCACGCCGGAGGCCGTGGAACCGCTCTTCGAGAAAAGGATGGACGGGTTCTCGGTGCTGTTCCACCACATCTCGATCCCGAAGATCGGCACCTCGACCATCCAGTCCCGCGCGACGGCAGGCGTGGCCGGCGCGACCTATATTTTCTGCCTGCCCGGCTCGCCCGGCGCCTGCAAGGATGCCTGGGACGGTATTCTCGCCGCGCAGCTCGACTATCGCCACCGGCCCTGCAATTTCGTCGAGATCATGCCGCGGCTCGACGAGCATTTGCGCCGCGTCAAGGCGCAGGGCGCCACGCTCTGACAGGATCGGCACATGAAAACACGATTGATCCTGATCGCCCTGCTGGCCAGTTCCGGCGCGATGGCGCAGCAGCCCAACCGGCAGCTGATCCTTGAATGCATGGCCTGTCATGGCGATGACGGCATCGCCAAGGACAAGGATGTGCCGCATCTGGCCGGGCAGAATTACGAATATCTGCTGAAGCAGATGCGGGATTTCCGCGCCGGCCGCCGACCGCACAAGGAAATGCGGGTGATGAGCCGCCTGATGGATGATCAGGAAATGCAGGAAATCGCGGATTTCTACGCCCGCCTGCCCCGATAGGCAGCGCGTTCAGCGCAATTCGACGCGCGTCACCGAGGCCTTGAGGCGAACCAGTTCGGCACCGAACCGCACCGAGTAGGGATCGAGCTTCGCGAGCGCAATGTCCCGGGCCCGGCTTGGCGGCAACAGCAAGGCGGCATTCCGGCTCGGCCGGCCACCCATGGTGCGCACGCCCTCGATCAGCCCATCGAACAACCCCCCCATGCCGCCGCCCAGAGCCGGCTGCGACATGGCCGGCCTTGCCCCGAGGGCCGGCAGGATATCCGCCAGGACCGGCCAGAAATCCGGGCCCAGCAGCAGGCCAGTGTCCAGCACAAGCAGGCCTGAACCGGGGGCCAGAGTGGCGGCGCGGGCAAAGCCTTCGGGCCAGCTCTCGGCGATGATGATCCGGCACCCCGCCGCATCGGCGATAGATTCAAGGTCCTCAGTAGATTGGCGGCAGATCAGCATCGCATTGCCGACCAGCCCCTCGACAACGCCCCTGACCAGCGGGCCCAACGTCGCCGTCAGCGCAAGCGGTTCGGGACGCACATCGATGACAGCCGTAAGCATGGAGCCTTTCCGGACGGACACTCAGGAGAAGTCGCCGCCATAATTATTGTGCAGCGCAGCAAGCCGTTTGGCAAGAGGGCGCGATTTCCCCACCGACCCGCGGCGAAGGCTTGACTCTCACACGCAGAATGTTCACTTTCCGTTCTAAATTCAGGAGTGGATGATGAAAGGTTTCGACCCTCGCGACCCCACCGAGGCCGAGCGGGTCAAGCGTGTGGAGACCCCGCTGGCCCGTGCGCATGAGCGGGGGCGTGGCACGATCACCAATGCCGGTGGCCGCTTCGAGAAGCAGCAGCGCGAAGCCTTCGATGATGGCTGGCATGAAGATGAGGCCCTGCCGCCCTTCCGGACCGAAACGATGATGGAACGGGCGGTCTCGGTCATTACCCGGAACGATTCGCCCGACCTGTCCTTCGACCGCTCGATCAATCCCTATCGCGGCTGCGAACATGGCTGTTCCTATTGCTATGCCCGGCCCAGCCACGCCTATCTCGGCCTGTCGCCGGGGCTGGACTTCGAATCGCGTCTCTTTGCCAAGCCCAATGCGGCCGAGTTGCTGGAGCGTGAACTCGCGCATCCCCGCTATCAGCCGCGCGAGATCGCGCTTGGCACCAACACCGATCCCTACCAGCCGATCGAGCGCCATTACCGGATCACGCGGCAGATCCTCGAGGTGCTGGCCAGGACACAGCATCCGGTGACGATCGTGACCAAGAATGCGATGGTCCTGCGCGATCTCGACCTGCTCGCCCCGATGGCGGCGAAGGGGCTGGCGCGCGTCGCGCTGTCGGTGACCACCCTGGACGGAACCCTCGCGCGGAAGCTCGAGCCGCGCGCCTCGATTCCGGCCCGGCGGATCGATGCGCTGCGCCAGATGTCCGCTGCCGGCATTCCCACCGCAATCCTCGCCTCGCCGATGATTCCCGCCATCAATGACCACGAGATCGAGGCCATTCTCGAAGCTGGCGCAGAAGCGGGTGTGGAGGAGGCCAACTACATCCTGATCAGGCTGCCGCTGGAGTTGCGTGAATTGTTCCGCGAATGGCTGCTCGTGCATTATCCGGGAAAGCTCCGGCATGTGCTGAGCCTCGTCCAGTCCATGCGGTCCGGCGCGGATTACGATTCGCGCTTCGGGACGCGCCAGACCGGCACGGGGCCCTATGCCGAGCTGTTGGCCAAAAGGTTCCGGATGGCCTGCCAGAGGTTGGGCATCAAGCGGCGGCATTCCTCGCGCCTGCGGACGGATCTCTTCACGCCGCCGGTCCTGCCGGGGGCGCAGATGTCACTGTTCTGAGCACGTCAGAGCGGCCGGACGAACAGGGCCCGCAGAAGCAGCGACGTGGCGATGACGGCCAGAAGCAGCATGCCCAGCCGGTAAAGCAGGCCGCGCCAGTTCACCTTGTCGGGCTGGTCCGGCACCAGCATGGGCGGCCCGCCCAGTACCGGCATCCACCAGGCGCGCCGGCGAGGCGTGGCCGGCGCGACCGGCTTCGCGGTAGCGGCGCCAAGCTGGCGGGCTGCCTCCTCGCGATAGGCGGCGAGCCGGGCCGGCGTGGTTTCCGAGATCAGGAAGGCCTGTTCGGCTTCGGCAGAAGGAGCGTTGCCGGTTCGCCGGGCGAATTCCCCGCGGAAAGCGAAGAGCGCCCGGCGATGCAGGGCATAGGCGACGAGCCCGGCCGGACCGGCCTCTTCCGGCGCGAACCGTGCGAGAAGGGCGGCCTCGTCGAGGCTTTCCACATCACCGGGGGATGTTTCGCTCATGGTCGGGCTTGAACCTCGTTGTGTCCCGGCTAGGACGTATAGCCACAAACCGGGCACAAGGCATCATGGCCGACGAGATTCCCCAATGGACGGCCTGGCGCAAGGCCGGGCTGACACGGATTGCCGGCATCGACGAGGTCGGGCGGGGGCCGCTTGCCGGCCCGGTCGTCGCGGCCGCCGTGATCCTGCCGGCAGAGGGAACCCCACCGGGCCTCGCCGATTCGAAGGCGCTTGGCGCGGCCCGGCGCGAGGCTCTGGCCGAGGCGCTGTTCCGCTGCGCCGAGATCGGGATTGCCACCGTGCTGCCGGCGGAGATCGACCGGCTCAACATCCACCATGCGACCCTGCTGGCCATGGCACGGGCGCTGGCCGCCCTGCCCTGCCCGGCCGAGGCGGCGCTGGTCGATGGCAAGTTCACGCCACCGGGCCTTGCCATTCCCGCCACTGCGGTGATCGGCGGCGATGCACGGGTGACGGCGATCTCGGCCGCTTCGATCATCGCCAAGGTCACGCGGGATGCGATGATGCGGGAAGCGGAGCGGCTTTATCCCGGCTACGGCTTCGACCGCCATGCCGGCTATCCCGCGCCGGCGCACAAGGCGGCGCTCGCGCGACTCGGCCTCTGCCCCTTGCACCGGCTGTCCTACGCGCCATGCCGCGCGCTTTCCGCAAAATCCTGATGCTGTCCGGGCATCCCAAAAAGGGACAGGCAGCGTGAATCCCCCGTAAACCTCGTTTTCATCCCCCGTCGCCATAGTCGGCCGCGTCGAAGTTCTTACCGGTGCGGCTGTCATGCGTATCCTCCGCTCGGAAGCGACAAGTCATGGGTCCCGGGGTCAGGTATTGCGTACCCGGGGCCTCGCTTCCCGCGCCGGCTTGTCCCTCCAGGATCATTCTTTCCGGGACCAGATCCTCAACGAGGATTGTCTCGAAGCGCTGGCACGCCTGCCGGAAGCCTCGGTCGATCTTGTTTTCGCTGATCCGCCCTACAACCTGCAGCTCGCCGGGGCACTGACGCGGCCTGACCAGAGCCTTGTCGATGCGGTGGATGACGAATGGGACCAGTTCTCGAGCTTCGGCGCGTATGATTCCTTCACCCGGGCCTGGCTGGAAGGCGCACGCCGCGCAATGAAGCCGAACGCGACCCTGTTCGTGATCGGCTCGTATCACAATATCTTCCGCGTCGGCTCGATCCTGCAGGATCTCGGCTTCTGGATTCTCAACGACATCATCTGGCGCAAGGCCAACCCGATGCCGAATTTCCGCGGCCGGCGCTTCACCAATGCGCATGAGACGCTGATCTGGGCCGCGCGCGATGCCGGCGCGAAGAAATACACGTTCCACTACGAGGCACTGAAGGCCGGCAACGAGGATTGCCAGGCCCGCTCGGACTGGTTCCTGCCGCTCTGCACCGGCGCGGAGCGCCTGAAGGACGGCCAAGGGGCCAAGGCGCATCCGACGCAGAAGCCCGAGGCGCTGCTCCAGCGCGTGCTGCTTTCGGCCACCAATCCGGGCGATCTGGTGCTCGACCCGTTTTTCGGCACCGGCACGACCGGCGCTGTCGCGAAGAAGCTCGGCCGGCATTTCGTCGGCATCGAGCGGGATCCGGGCTATGCAAAGGCCGCTGCGGCACGGATCGCCGCCGTCGAGCCGCTGCCTGCAGACCTGCTGACCCAGCCGCTTGCCAAGCGCGAGGAACCGCGCGTGGCCTTTGCCAGCCTTGTCGAGACTGGTCGCATCGTGGCCGGCACGGCACTGACCGATGCGAAGGCCCGGCACGAAGCCATCGTTCGGCCGGATGGGCAGCTCAGCGCGAATGGCATTGTCGGCTCGATCCACAAGATCGGCGCGCTGGTGCAGGGCCTGCCTGCCTGCAATGGCTGGACGTTCTGGCATATCGAGATTGATGGTCGCCGCCAGCCGATCGACGTTCTCCGGGCGGAAATCCGCGCCGCCCAGAAAGCCGCCTGAGCGGGCTATCCGGCGATCCCGATCACCTTGCGAAACAAGGTGGGCAACGGCTCGCCAGGCAGGTCTGCCTCGGCCACCCAGCGCAAGCCGGCGGGTGGCGTTGGCTCGTCGGCCAGACGCGTCTCGGCCACGATCAGCCGCAATTCGAAATGCGTGAAGACATGGATGACCGGCGCATTGCGCCGGGTCCATTCTGCCCGCACGGGCGGGGAATCCGGCGGCGCGGTCTCGGCCCAGCCGGTGTTCGGCACCTCCGCCATGCCAGCCAGAAGGCCCCTCTCGGGCCGCGTGCCCAGCAGGATCCGCCCTGCGCCATCCCGCACGAGATAGGCCGTGCCATGCCGGATCGCCTTGCCCTTGCGGGCCGGCTTGACCGGAAAGGCGGTGGCGCGCCCCTCGGCAGCAGCCTTGCAGGTGCTGCGAAAGGGGCAAAGCAGGCAATCCGGGTTGCGGGGCCGGCAGATACCGGATCCGAGATCCATCAGCGCCTGCGCGAAGTCACCGGGCCGGCCGGCGGGCACCATCGGGCGAAGCGCTGCGGCAATCTCGACCTTGGCGCGCGGCAGCGGCGTTTCGATCGCCTCGAGCCTGGCAATGACGCGCTCGATATTTCCATCGATCACCACGGCCGGCTCGTCGAAGGCAATGGCAGCGATGGCGGCTGCCGTGTAAGCGCCGATCCCCGGCAGGGCGCGCAGGCCTTCCTCGGTCTCCGGAAAGCCCGCGCCGGGCCGGGCGGCCACGGCGCGGGCGCAGGCGATCAGGTTCCGCGCGCGGGCATAGTAGCCGAGGCCAGCCCAGGCCGAGAGCACGGTCTGGTCATCAGCCGCTGCAAGCGCGCGGATATCCGGCCAGAGGGCGAGGAATTTTGCGAAATAGGGTTTCACGGTCTCGACCGTGGTCTGCTGCAGCATGATCTCCGACAGCCAGACATGGTAGGGGTCCGACCGCCGCCCCGGCAACGCACGCCAGGGCAGCACGCGGCGATGCCGGTCATACCAGTCGAGCAAAGCGCGGCTCCGCGGATCGGCGGGCCCGGCCGTTAGGGACAGGCGTGGAGAGGCCAAGGAAGTCTCCCTGAATGGAAACTGCGGTCCCCCTTGGTCTGCCCGAGGGAACCCGCTACGATCCTTCCGGTCTTGTGACGGCTTCCGCCGCCGCCAACAAGCCGGCAGAACCGCGCAGCTCGCCGGCACCCCCAACCGATTGTGGAGAAGATGAGCCAGGACCGCCCGCCAAGATCCCCACGCCGCAAGGGGCCGGCCCTCCTGTCCGATCTGGTGCCGGGCACGATCGAGCCTGCCCTGCGGCAGCGCGGCTTCGCGACCTCGGCGATCCTGACCGAATGGCGCGAGATCGTCGGTCCGCGCCTCGCCGAATGGACCCGGCCGCTGGAAATCCGCTGGCCGCGCCGGGCCGAGATCGATGCCCCCGCCGGCAAGGCCATCAGCGAGAAAGCCGAGCGGGCGCGCCGGGCGACTTTGGTCGTCGCCTGCCCTGGCGCCTTCGCGCTCGATGTCCAGATGGGCTCGGCCGGGCTGATCGAGGCCGTGAACCGCCGGCTCGGCTTTGGCTGCATCGGAGCCATCGTGGTGCACCAGATGCCGAAGGCGCCGCCGCCCGCACCGCCGCGCTCACGACAACTTGATCCGGCCCTCGTCAGCCGGATGGAAAAGGGGCTCGGCCGCATCGAGGCCGAGGACCTGCGCCATGCGCTGGCCGTTCTGGGCGCGGGAATCACGCGGAAAGCCGAAGAGATGGCCGGCCAGCCGCCTGCAGCGGCCACAGTTCCGGCACAAAAGCTGCGCTAGAACATTGTGTTCCTGCATGCCATGCGGAGAGGCGGGGCTTGCCTTGCGGCGCAGCTTGGAACAAATGGCGGCAGGTTTGGAGTTCTCGCGCGGCCGGGTGCCGCGCCTTGCCACGGGATTTGTCATGATGAGCCAGCCCTTCTTTCGTGCCGACCGCCGGACCGTGATGCGCTCTGCCGCCTTGGCCCTCGGCCTTGCCGCTCTTCCCGCCGTCGCCCTGGCGCAGGGCAAGACGCCGGAGGCGCTGCTGCAGGCTGGACCGCTGGGCGACAAGGTTCTCGGCCGAGACGATGCACCGGTCACGATCATCGAATATGCCTCGCTGACCTGTGGCCATTGCGCGAATTTCCACAACCGGACCTTCCCGGCGCTCAAGGAAAAATACATCGATACCGGCAAGGTCCGGCTGATCTTCCGGGAATTCCCGCTCGATCCGCTCTCGACCGCTGCCTCGATGATGGCGCGCTGTTCCAGCGAACAGCGGTATTTTCCGCTGGTCTCGGTTCTGTTCCAGCAATTGCCGAACTGGGCCGGCTCGGACAAGCCGCTCGACGCCCTGCTGGCGATTGCCCGGCAGGCCGGTTTCACACAGGAAAGCTTCGAGGCCTGCTTGAAAAACCAGTCCGTTTATGACGGCCTGAATGCTGCGAAGAAGCGGGGCGCGGAAGTGCATGGTGTGAATTCCACGCCGACCTTCTTCATCAACGGCCAGATCCGCCGCGGCGACATGAGCATCGAGGATCTGGACAAGGTGCTCGAACCCTTGCTGAAACCATAAGCCGGAGCGGTTTTCCGCCGGCCGGAACGCAAACGGAGGCGGGACAGGGTGAAGTTCGAACGGCTCCGCCTTGCTGGGTTCAAGACCTTTGTCGATCCCACGGATGTGCTGATCGCGCCCGGCCTCACGGGCGTGGTTGGTCCCAATGGCTGCGGCAAGTCCAACCTGGTCGAGGCATTGCGCTGGGTGATGGGCGAGACCTCCTCCAAGTCGCTGCGCGGCGGGGGGATGGACGATGTGATCTTCGCCGGCTCCGGCAACCGGCCCGAGCGGAACCATGCCGAGGTTTCGATCCGGCTGAGCGACCCGCCCTCCGACCTGCCCGGATTCCTGGCCGGAGCCGACCAGATCGAGATTTCCCGCAAGATCGTGCGCGAGCAGGGCTCGACCTATCGCATGAATGGCCGTGAGGTCCGCGCGCGGGACGTGCAGATCCTCTTCGCCGATGCGGCCAGCGGCGCGCGCTCGCCCTCCATGGTGCGGCAGGGCCAGATCGGGGAACTTATCGCCGCCAAGCCGCAGCACCGCCGGCGTATCCTCGAGGATGCGGCCGGCATTGCCGGGCTGCATGCCCGCCGGCACGAGGCCGAATTGCGCCTGCGCCAGGCGGAGGAGAACCTCACACGCACCGAGGATGTGCTCGGCCAGCTTGACCGGCAGATGGCCGATCTCCGCCGCCAGGCCAAGGGCGCAGAGCGCTACCGGCTGCTCTCGGCCGAGATCCGCGAGCTTGAATTGCTGCTGCTTGCCGAAGGGCTCGCCGATGCGGAAGGCGAGGTCAGCCGCCTTCGTCAGGGCTATGATGGTTCCATCCGGGCCATTGCCACGGCAATGACCGCCCAGGGCGAGGCCGAGCGCGGCCGGGCCGTGGCGCAGCACGAGCTGGACCAGGCGCGCCGTGCGGCCGGCCTCGCCCAGTCGGCTCTCCAACAGGACCTTGTCCAGCGCGAGACGCTGGACAGCGAGATCCGGCAGGTCGAAGCGCGGCTGACCGAACTGGCGTCGCGGCAGCGCGATTCCGAGAAGGATGTCGAGACAGCGCGAAATGTTCTGGCGGATGCGGATGGCGCGCTTGCGAAGCTGGCTGCCGAGCAGGGAAGCCTGGCCGAGGCCCTTGCCGGCGAAGCGGCAATGGCGGAGGGTGACCGGCTCCGGCTTGACCAGTCCGCCGCCGCGCGGCTTCAGGCGGAAGCGGATCTGGCGGCCTTGCAACTGGAACTGGCGGAGGCACAGGCCAGCCGTCGGGCAGCCGATCAGCGGCTGCTGGAAGCGCGGCAGGATCTCGCGCGGCTGGATGCCGCCATGGAACAGGCGCGCGCGGCCCTTGCTCTGGCGGAACGGGATTCCGGTGCGCTGGCGGAAGTCGACAGGCTGCAGGCGGCTTCCGAGGCGGCAGGCGTTGCATTCGCGGCTGCGCAATCCACGCTGGACGAAGCCGAGCGGCATGCGCATCACGCGCGCGGCGAGGAACAGGCAATCCGCCCGCGTCTCGCTGAAGCAGAGCGCAATGCCCAGAGGCTCGACACGGAAGCGCGGACGATCCGCAAGCTGGTTGACCAGACAGAACCCGGCCTCTGGACGCCGGTGATCGATCTTGTTGCCGTCCAGGCGGGTTACGAGACCGCATTGGCCGCCGCCCTCGGCGAGGATCTTGAGGCCGCGATCGAAACGGGCGCAACGCGCCATTGGGAAGGTGCCACGCGGGATGAAAGCCTCCCGCCGCTGCCGGATGGCGTAACTCCGGCCCTTTCGGTGGTCGAGGCGCCTGCGGTGCTGCATCCGCGCCTGTCGCAGATCGGCATCGTGACCCGCGCGGACGGGCATCGCCTGCGCGCCCTGTTGCGGCAAGGGCAGCGCCTCGTCTCGCGGGAAGGCGATCTGTGGCGCTGGGACGGGTTCGTGGCCCGCGCCGAGGCGCCAAGCGCCGCGGCCCGCCGCCTCGCCGAACGTAACCGCCTTGCCGAGGTCGAAGCGCAGGCTGTCGAGGCCCGGTCCAAGCGGGACACGATCCGGGCGGAAATCGACCGCCTCTCGCTGGCGACCCGCAAGGCGCAGGAAAGCGAGATGCAGGCCCGCGAGGCGCTGCGGCGCGCCGGGCAGGCGCGCGAACAGGCCCAGGCCGAATGGCAACGCGCCCTCCGGCGGACGGAAGAGGTGCGGATCCGGCTGGAAACAGCGCGGGCGCGGCTGGCTGCGCTCGAGCCGGACCGACAGGCCGCCGGCGAAAGACTGGCCGAACGGGAAGCCGCCCGGGAAGCTCTGGGCGACCTTCCGCAAAGCGAAGCCCGGCTGGCGCCCTTGCGCGAACGGGTCGATGCCCTCCGGAACGCGGAGCGTGAGGCGACACAGGCACAGGCCGCTCGACTGGCCCGTATCGCCAGCCAGAGGGGCCGGATCGAACAATTGGAACGCGATCGCACGGCCTGGGACGAGCGTATCCAGCGGGCGCGCCAATCCGAGATCGAGCAGGCCGAACGCCTCGCCCGGCTCCGGGCCGAGGCCGATTCGCTGGAAGGCATGCCGGCAACGCTGGCCGCACGGCGCCGGAGCATCGCGCTGCAGATCGAGGCCCGGGAGGCCGATCTCCGCGCGGCACAGGATGCCCTCGCCCTTGCCGAGGCGCGGGACCGCTCCGCCGACGACGCGGCGCGGCAGGCCATGGCAACGCTGGCCGATGCGCGCGAAGCCAGTGCCCGGCTGCAGGTCCAGCATGAGGCTGCCGTCGCCCGGCATCGCCAGATGGTGCAGGCCGTGGAAGAGAAGCTCGATGCGCCGCTGGCCGAGCTTCCCAGCCGGCTGGCAGCGCTCGCCGTGGCGAAGAGGGCGGAACCGGCGCAGATGGAGGCCCGGCTCACCGACCTCAGGCAGGATCGTGACAGGCTTGGCGCGGTCAATCTCCGCGCCGATCTGGAATTGCAGAACATCGAGGCCGAACGCAGCGGTCTGGCGCGGGAGCGTGAGGATGTAACGGAGGCGATCCGGAAGTTCCGGCGCGCCATCGACGCCCTGAACAGCGAGGGTCGCCAGCGCCTGAGGGCAGCCTTCGACAGTGTCAACGGGCAATTCCAGAAGCTGTTCGGCCGGCTTTTCGGCGGCGGCACGGCGGAGTTGCAGCTGATCGAGGCGGATGACCCCCTGGAAGCGGGGCTCGAGATCATCGCCAAACCGCCGGGCAAGAAGCCGCAACTGCTCTCGCTCCTCTCCGGCGGCGAGCAGGCGCTCACTGCCACCGCCTTGATCTTCGCGGTCTTCCTGACCAATCCCGCCCCGATCTGCGTACTGGACGAGGTTGATGCCCCGCTCGACGATTCGAATGTCGAGCGGCTCTGTGACCTCCTGCATGACATGGCGCGCGATACGGCGACCCGGTTCCTGGTGATTACCCACAATCCGATCTCCATGGCGCGGATGGACCGACTCTATGGCGTGACCATGGTCGAACGCGGCGTGAGCCAGCTGGTTTCTGTCGATCTGGCCGAGGCCGAGCGTCTGGCCGAGGCCGTTTGACCGGCCGCGCGGTCCAATTTCTGCTGCATTGCGGCAACAGGCTGCCCGGCATGCCATGCTTCGGAGAGCCCTGTGACTTTTCAGCCGATCTGGCAGCTTGACACTGGCTTTCGCGCCTGATTAACACCCGGCAACGTAGCGGAACGGGAGATCGTTTCGTTGCGCGGCTGCGTCTTGCCTTTCTCCGGAAAGTCCGGGCGTTTCCCTCAGAGGGTGATGTCGCACCATGGCGGATCAGGAACCTGACGTGCCCAAGCCGGGCTCCAAGGCTTCCTCGCCGGGCGGTGAGATGGAGTCGCTCCGGTCACGGTTGGACGCGCTGAAAGCGCAACGCGAGGGCGAGAGCATTCGCGGCGGGCTGCTTGGCGGGCCATCGTCGAAAGGGACCGATAACGGCGCGTTCGCCAAGGCGATGCGCGCCACGTCGGAACTGGCGGCGGGCGTGATCGTCGGGGGCGGTATCGGGTATCTGCTCGACCGGCAACTCGGAACCCTGCCGATTTTTCTGATCATCTTCCTGATGGTCGGCATGGCAGCGGGGTTTCTCAACCTCTACAAGCTCGGCATGCGCCGCACCGACGGCACGGACGGGCCCAGGACGTGAATGGAACGCCGATCCCTCGGCAGATGACAAGGACGACGAAACGTGGCGCAACCGGGCACGATTGATCCGATCCATCAGTTCGAAATCCAGAAGCTCGTCCCGATCAATCTGTTCGGGTTCGACATGTCCTTTACCAACTCGGCCCTGTGGATGGTCATTGCCGTCGCCGTTACGACCCTCGTCATGGTCTATGGCAGCGCCTCGCGCTCGATCGTTCCCGGGCGCCTGCAGAGCCTTGCCGAGATGGCCTATGAGTTTGTCGCCAACACGCTGACCGGCGTGACCGGCCGCGAGGGGATGAAGTTCTTCCCGTTCGTGTTCTCGCTCTTCATGTTCGTTTTCGCGGCCAACATGCTCGGCATGATACCGGGTTCGTTCACCACGACCAGCCACATCATCGTCACCGCCGCCTTCGCGATGCTGGTGATCACGGTGGTCCTGGTTGCCGGAATTGTCGGCCATGGCTCGCATTTCTTCGGCCTTTTCGTTCCGTCGGGCGTGCCCGGCTGGCTGCTGCCCTTCATGGTGCTGATCGAAGTCGTGTCCTTCGTGTCGCGCCCGATCAGCCTTTCGCTCCGTCTTTTCGGCAACATGCTTGCCGGCCATATCGCGCTCAAGGTGTTCGGTGCCTTTGTGGCGGCCCTTCTCGGCGCAGGCGCGGCGGGCATTCTCGCGCCGCTGCCGCTGCTGCTGGCGGTTGCGCTGACGGCGCTGGAATTCCTCGTGGCCTTCCTGCAGGCCTATGTCTTCACGATCCTCACCTGCGTCTATCTCAACGATGCGCTGCATCCGGGGCACTGACCCGCGCAGACATCTTGCTGAAGGCCTTCCGCTTTTACATCCATCCCAACCAGGAGAAATTCGATGGAACTCGCTGCTGCCTCCGCTCTCGCCAAGTTTATCGGCGCCGGCCTCGCCTGCCTTGGCATGGGCCTCGCTGCCATCGGCGTCGGCAACATTTTCGGCAACTTCCTCTCGGGCGCCCTGCGCAACCCGTCGGCTGCTGACGGCCAGTTCGGCCGCGCCTTCATCGGCGCCGCGCTTGCGGAAGGCCTCGGCATCTTCTGCTTCGTCGTCGCGCTGGTCCTGCTCTTCGTCGTCTGAGGGCGTTGGCCGGTCTGCCGGCCACCACGAAACGGGATGGCGAACCCGCCATCCCCGGCCCGGATCATTCCGGGTCCGCCGTTCCCACCAAAGGAGCGTTCGATGCGCCGATTTCTAGCCACTGCCCTTTTCCTGTCGTCGGCGCTTCCCGTGCTCGCGGCAGAAACCAAGGGCGGGTTTCCGCCTTTCAACGCGTCCACCTTTGCCGGCCAGCTGTTCTGGCTCGCGTTGACGTTCGGCACGCTCTATCTGCTGATGAGCCGCGTCGCACTGCCGCGCGTCGGGGCCATTCTGGCCGAGCGCGAGGCCACGATTGAATCCTCGCTGGCCCAGGCCTCGAAGGCACAGGCCGCAGCGGAAGCCGAGGCGCAGGGTCTCGAGCAGGCACTTGCCAAGGCCAAGGCGAATGCCCAGGCCATCGCGCAGGAAGCCCGCACCAAGAGCGCGCGTGAGATCGATGCCAAGCGCAGCGCTGTCGAGAAGGATCTCGCCGCGAAGATGGTCGCCGCCGAGGCGAGCATCAACGAAACCAAGACGAAGGCCATGGGCAATGTCGAGGACATCGCCAAGGACGCCGTCTCGGCGATCATCGAGCAGCTCAGCGGCAAGGCCCCCACGGCAGCAGCCGTGACCAAGGCCATCAATGCCGCGCGCGGCGAATGAGGAGACGGAGCCATGACCGCTGAATTCTGGGTTGCCGCTTCCTTCTTCATCTTTCTGGGGATCCTCGGCTATTTCGGGGTCCATACCAAGATTCTCGGCGCGCTCGATGCCCGGGGCGCACGGATCAAGGCACAGCTCGACGAGGCCGAGAAGCTTCGCAACGAGGCCGCTGCGCTGCTGAAGAGCTATGAAGCGAAGCGTCTGGCTGCCGAGCAGGAAGCTGCGGGCATCGTTTCTGCCGCGCAGGACGAAGCCAAGCGCCTTGAGGCCGAAGCGAAAGCGAAGCTGGAGGAGTTCGTCAAGCGCCGCACCGAGCAGGCCGAGATGAAGATCCAGCAGGCCGAGAGCCAGGCCATGGCAGAAGTCCGGTCGGCGGCAGTGGATCTCGCGACCAAGGCAGCCGCGCAGATCCTGAGCGCGGCCAAGGGCGATGACGCCTTTGCCGCAGGCCTCGAGGATGTGAAGAAACGCCTGAACTGACGGTTTTTCCCTTCCGGGATTTGACAAGGCCGCCCATGGGCGGCCTTTTTCTTGTGCAACGGGCCACGTTGCGGCACTGTGCCCGAGGGGATTGGCGGATTCCAGGAGAACGAACATGCGATCATCCTTGATTGTCGCCACCCTTCTTGCCGTGGTCCTCGTGAATGCAGCACCGGCCTCGGCGGAAGAACAGGTTTCCATTCCCGGCCGCGGCGGAGTGACCCTGAAGGCTCTTGTGCTCAGGCCGCCGGGCGCAGGCCCCTTCCCCGCCATTGTCGCCCTGCATGGCTGCGGCGGTCTTGGCAGCCCCCGCGAGCCTGTCAGCGCCCGCCATCGTGACTGGGGCGCCCGGCTTCAAGCGGCGGGATTCCTGGTTGTCTTCCCGGACAGCTTCGCCTCGCGTGGGCTTGGATCACAATGCAATGTCCGCGACCGCGACGTGCGCTCGAAAGACCGCGCCTATGATGCTTTCGCGACGGCGGAATGGCTGGCAGCGCGGCCCGATGTGCAACGGAACCGGATCGGCCTGCTGGGCTGGTCGAATGGCGGCACGACAGTGCTGAGCGCCGCGCGGGATATCCGGCGGCCCAAGGGCGTGGATTTCCGCACGGCCGTGGCCTTCTACCCCGGCTGCAAGACGATGGCGAAACAGGATTTCCGGCCGCGCATCCCGGTGACGATCCTGCATGGCCTCGCGGATAACTGGACGCCGGCAGCGCCCTGCCAATCCCTGCCGGGCGTGACCTTTGTCGGCTATCCCGATGCGCATCACGATTTCGATTATCCGAACATGCCCCTGCGGACACGGAAGGCAGCATTTTCGGCCGATGGCAGCGGCGTGGTAACGATCGGGACGAACCCCGCCGCACGTGACGCCGCGATCAGCCGCGCCATGGCGATCTTCCGGGGCATGTAGGGCCCCGGACGGGCGGAGCCGGGATATCCCGGCTCCGGTCCCTTACTCCGCCGCCTGCTGGATCGGCTGCGGCGGCGTCCAGCGCAGGATCGGGTTGCGGGCCGCACGCGTCTCGTCCAGGCGCCGGCGCGGCGCGTGGTAGGGCGCGGCCGAGAAGCGCTCGGTCTCGCCGCGCTTCGCCCGCATTGCGAGATCCCGCAGGGTCATGATGAAAAGATCCAGCGAGGCGCGGCTTTCGCTCTCGGTCGGCTCGATCAGCATGGCGCCATGGACGACGAGCGGGAAATACATCGTCATCGGGTGATAGCCCTCATCGATCATCGCCTTGGCGAAATCGAGCGTGGTCACGCCGGTATCCTTCAGCCAGCTGTCATCGAACAGGGCCTCGTGCATCGAGGGATGGTCCGGGAAAGGCAGCGACATCAGGTCCTGCAGGCCGGCGCGGATGTAATTGGCGTTCAGCACGGCATCTTCCGAGGCCTGCTTCATGCCATCCGAACCATGGCTCAGCATGTAGGAGAGCGCCCGCACATACATGCCCATCTGGCCATGGAAGGCCGTGACACGGCCAAAGGCCTGCACATCACCGGCCTGGTCCGGCGTCTCAACCAGCGCGTAATGGCTGCCATCCTTGCGGATGAAGGGCAGCGGCGCGAAGCGGGCGAGGCGATCCGACAGGACCACCGGGCCGGCCCCCGGCCCGCCCCCGCCATGCGGGGTGGAGAAGGTCTTGTGCAGGTTGATATGCATCGCATCGATGCCGAGATCGCCCGGCCGGGCCTTGCCGACGATGGCGTTGAAATTGGCGCCGTCGCAATAGAAATAGGCGCCGGCCTCATGCATCGCCTTGGCGATCTCGACGATCTGCGGCTCGAAGATGCCGCAGGTATTCGGGTTGGTCAGCATAATGGCCGCAACATCCGGGCCGAGAAGTGCCGTGACATCATCGACATGGACGGTGCCATCGGCGCGGGCCGGAACCGGCTTGACCACGAAGCCGATCAGAGCCGCCGTGGCCGGGTTGGTGCCATGGGCCGATTCCGGCACGAGCACGACATTCCGCACCGCGCCCTCGCCCTTGGCATCGATTGCGGCCTTGATCGCCATCATGCCGGCGAGTTCACCGTGGGCACCGGCCTTGGGCGACATCGCGACGGCGGACGTGCCGGTCAGGACCATGAGCCAATGGGCGAGCTGGTCGATCAGTTCGAGCGCGCCCTGCACCGTCGATTGCGGCTGGAGCGGGTGGATATCCGAGAAGCCCGGCAGGCGGGCCATCTTCTCGTTGAGGCGCGGATTGTGCTTCATCGTGCAGGAGCCGAGCGGGAAGAGCCCGGTATCGATGCCGTAATTCTTCTGGCTGAGCCGCACGAAATGCCGCATCGTCTCCGGTTCGGAGAGACCGACCAGCCCGATCGGCGCCTTGCGCTCGAGCCCGCCGAGGCGGGGGCTGAAGGGGGCCGGCTCATCCAGATCGACGCCGGTGCAATCGGCCCGGCCGATCTCGAACAGCAGGGCTTCCTCGACCTGCAGGGCCTGGTTGCCGGTGAAAGTGGGATGGGCAGTGCCGGTGGCCTCACCGGCGGCGGTGGGACGTCCCTGGTTGTTGAGCATCACAGCACCTCCTTCAGGGCAGCCACGAAGGCCGCACGGTCATCATCGGAATTCACCTCGGTCGAGGCGACGAGGATCAGGTCGTCGAGGCCGGCTTCCGGCGCGAGGCGGGAATAGGGCACGCCGCCGAGCACGCCCTTGCCGGCGAGCTTCTCCACCACATCCGCCGCCTTGCCGGGCACGCGGAGGGTGAACTCGTTGAAGAAGGCCTTGTTGAGCACGCTCACGCCTTTCACGCCCGCAAGGGCATCGGCCAGCTTGACCGCATTGGCGTGGTTGATCCGCGCCAGCCGCTTCAGGCCGGCCTCGCCCAGCAACGTCATGTGGATGGTGAAGGCGAGGCAGCACAGGCCCGAATTGGTGCAGATATTCGAGGTCGCCTTGTCGCGGCGGATATGCTGCTCGCGGGTGGACAGCGTCAGCACGAAGCCGCGCTGGCCCTCGGCATCCACCGTCTCGCCGCAGAGGCGGCCCGGCATCTGCCGGACATATTTCTGCTTGGCGGCGAAGAGGCCGACATAGGGCCCGCCGAAATTCAGCGCATTGCCGATCGACTGGCCCTCGCCCACCACGATATCGGCGCCCATGGCGCCGGGGGATTCAATGAGCCCGAGCGAGACCGCCTCGGTGAAGACCGCGATGAGCAGCGCGCCCTTGGCCTGGGCCGCCGCCGCGATGGGGCGGAGATCGCGGATATTGCCGAAAACGTCCGGATTCTGGACGACGACGCAGGAGGTCTCGCCATCGATACGGGCGATCAAGTCCTCGTCAGCCAGCGGACTGGCCGGGGCCGTAACCACCGTATCGCCAGCCATGTGCGAGAGCGTGCGCACCACCTCGGCATAATGCGGATGCAGACCGCCGGAGAGTACCGCCTTGCGGCGCTTGGTGACGCGATGCGCCATGAGCACGGCCTCGCCGGTGCCGGTCGAGCCGTCATACATCGAGGCATTGGCGACTTCCATGCCGGTCAGCAGGGCGACCTGGGTCTGGAACTCGAACAGATATTGCAGCGTGCCCTGCGCGATTTCCGGCTGGTAGGGCGTGTAGCTGGTCAGGAATTCCGAACGCTGGATCAGGTGATCCACCGTAGCGGGCACGTGGTGCTTGTAGGCCCCGGCCCCGACGAAGAACGGTACCGACGAGGCGGACACATTCTTCGCAGCGAGGCGGCCGAGCTGGCGCTCGACCTCCAGTTCGCCCTTCCGGCGCGGCAGGTCGACCGGCGCTTTCAGCAGCTTGTCGGCGGGAATATCGGCGAAGAGGGCGTCGATATCCGTGACGCCGATCCGGGCCAGCATGGCTGTCCGGTCGGCATCGGAGAGGGGAAGATAGCGCATGGTCGGAGCTTTCCTGCTCTGTATTCCTGTCTTGTCGCACGGTCCTCAGGCGAGCCGGCTTCGGCTTCGCCTGAAGGTGCTCAGGCATAAATCGGGTCCGTGGGGATCAGTTCCACCTCCGCGCGCAGGGAATTGGCGATGTAGCATTCCTCATGCGCGCGGTGGTGCAGGCGGTCGATGGTTTCGGCATCGGGCTTCTTCTCGCCGGAGAAGGTGATGACGGGCTTCAGCGCGACATGGCTGACATAGAGCTTGCCACGCTCGTTCTTGGTCATGGTGCCGATGGCATCATCGACGTAAGAATCGACGCGGAAGCCCTTCATCGCGCAGAAGGCAAGGAAGAACAGCATGTGGCAGCTCGAGAGCGAGGCGACGAGCGCCTCCTCCGGGTCCACGGCATCCACTTTCGAATACAGCGGCACCGAACTCGGCGCCGAGGAACCCGGCACCGAGATGCCGCCGTCGAAGGTCCAGAGATGGCCGCGCGAATACTTGTTGTCGGTGAAGGGCTCGTCGCCGCGAGACCAGCTGACTTTTGCGATATATTCGTGGGCCATTCTGAAAATTCCTTTTTGAAAACGGATCGGTGGAAATCAGGCGCCGATCATCGCCTTGTAGGCCGCCTCATCCATGAGGCCGGCAAGCTCGCCCTTGTCAGCAAGGCGGATCTTCATGAACCAGCCCTGGCCTTCGGGATCCTCGTTGATCGTGGCCGGGCTGTCCGGCAGGCCGTCATTCACGGCGACAACCTCGCCCGAAACCGGGGCGTAGACATCGGAAGCCGCCTTCACGCTCTCGACCACGGCCGCCTCGCCGCCGGCCTTCACGGCCTTTCCGACTTCCGGCAGCTCGACGAAAACCACATCGCCAAGCTGGCTCTGCGCATAATCGGTGATGCCGACAATGCCGGTATCGCCTTCGACGCGGACGTATTCGTGATCCTTGGTGTAGTAGGTCGTCATGTTTGTCTCCCCCGGAAGCGGTTAGCGGAAATAGCGATGCGGGACGAACGGCATCGGCGCGATGCGGGCCGGCAGTTCCTTGCCCCGGACGATAAGCGTGACCGATGTGCCGGCCGCGGCAAACGCCGTCTCGACATAGCCCATGGCCACCGGGCCGTTGACGCTGGGGCCGAAGCCGCCGGACGTCACCACGCCGATGCGGCGGCCATCCGCCATGATCTCGGCACCCTCGCGCGCCGGCTGGCGGCCTTCCGGCAACAGGCCAACCCGCAAGCGCGCCGGGCCGGCGGCCAGTTCGCGCCGGATACGCTCCGCGCCCGGAAAGCCGCCCTGCTCGCGCCGGCGCTTCTGGATCGACCATTTGAGGTCAGCCTCGATTGGCGAGGTGGTGGTGTCGATATCATGCCCGTAGAGGCAGAGCCCGGCCTCGAGCCGCAGCGAATCCCGCGCGCCAAGCCCGATCGGGCGGACGCGCGGATCCGCAAGCAGGCGATCGCAGAAAGCAGCAACATCCTTTGCGGGGATGGAAATCTCGACGCCATCCTCGCCGGTATAGCCGGAGCGCGAGATATGCAGCCAGACGCCATCGAGCTGGGCGGCATGGTAGGTCATGAAGGGAACGGTGCGGATGCCCGGCACAAGGCCCGCGATGACATCCACCGCCTCCGGCCCCTGCAGGGCGATCAGCGCAAGATCCGCCTCGACGCGGAGCGACACGCCGGCCGGGAGATGCGCGGCAATATGGGTGTAGTCCGCATCCTTGCAGCCGGCATTGACGACCAGATAGGCCCAGCCCTCGTGTCCGTCATAGGCGGAGCGGGTGATCATCAGGTCATCGAGGATGCCGCCATCGGCGCCGAGCAGTTGGGAATAGCGCTGCTGGCCGGGCTTCAGGTTCAGGATATCCGCCGGGACGAGGGCCTCGAGGGCGGCGGCCGTCTTCTCCCAGCTGTCGGAATGGACGAAGCACTGGCCCATATGGGAGACATCGAACAGGCCGGCATGGGCGCGCGTCCAGAGATGCTCGGTCAGGATGCCGTCCTTGTACTGGACGGGCATGGAATAGCCCGCGAAGGGGACCATGCGGGCGCCCCGGGCCATGTGCCAGGCATCGAGAGGGGTGTGTTTCAGATCGTCTGCAGCGGGTTCAGCCATTTCTCTCGCCGGCTTGCGCCGCCTCCGTGACAAGGATGCATGCCGTTCCGGGCGGAACGGTGCTGCCCCCTCTGTCACGGAACCTGAGAGATTTCACCGCGATGCGGCTTACTCCGTCGGTGGAGGGATGCGCCCTCGCTTTCCAGAGCGGCTTTTCTCGCGCGGTCCTTCTGCCTGAGCGTTTCCGGGGCGGTTGCGCCTTCGGCGGCGGGCGAACCCGCTCTCTCCCGCGCGGGAGATGGCCATGAACGCTGACGTAGCGCTTTTGCAGCCCAAGTCAATTGCGGCGTTGACGACGCGGTCCCGTTTGGCGAGCGCCCTGTGGATCCAGCCCGATGAGTACGGAATACTGCTCGGCCGGATCCGCGGCAGTGATCGGAACAGCGATCGAATCATCCACCGTCACGAAGGGGGCCTGGTTGTCGCTGGCCGGGATGTTCACCGCGACAGGGACGAGGCGGGTCGACAGGGTCTGGCCGTTGCCGCGGACGGCAATCCGCACGGGGATGGTGTAGGTGCCAGGCTTGCCGGCCTCGCCCAGAAGGACGCGCCCCTGGATCCCGACCTTGATCCGCATCGTATTGCCTTCCTGGCGGCATTCCCGGGCGAGATCATTGATGGCCGCCTGATAGGCGACGCCCCGGGCCTGCGTGGTATCGCCGGTGCGGTAGGCAGCGGTACCATCGAGGATGTTGGCGGCAGGGCAGCCGAGATCGCGCACCTCTTCCTTCTGCTCCGGCAGTTTGGTCCCGCCGAAGAAGATCCGTTCTGTCACCCGGCGTTCGGTCGGGCTGGGCTCGTTGCCGGACGACGTACTCTGGCATGCGGCCAAAGCCGCACCGAGACCAGCAAGAAAGACAAGACGGACAGACACGGCACCAACGCTCACGGGATGATCCTCACTGAAGCTGCGCGAAACCCTGCTCGAACCCCGAAAGCGTCACGGGAAGGCCGCGGCCTTCCTCCGGCGTCAGGAACACGGCGAAGAGCGCGACCTTGCCCTTCTTGAACCCGTCGATCAAGGCATTGTCCATGTCGACCTCGGCGACGCAGCCGCTTTCGAGACACCGGACGAAACCAGTCGATCCGATATCGCGCTCGTCGATCTTCAGGCCGAGACCGCGCGGGAGCAGGATGCCCAGCGGCGCGATCACACGGAGGACCGGACGACGGATGGCCGGAGCGGCGGGGTCCCGGCGACGGGCCTCGGCTGTGGCCGCGCTGTCCTCGACACGCAGGATGACGACCGCCAGGTTGAGATCCGACTGGTCCAGCACGTTCTGGATCAGGATACATTGCTCCGGACCGGCGGGGTTCGGCCGATCACAGCGATGCTGCCAGTCGCCGAATTTCTGCTTCAGCGTGCCCTGTGCCACGGCCGGCGAGACAAACCCGGCCACCACGAGCAGCCAGGAGACGACAGGAACCAGCGCCATCTTCGCCGAAATATGCACGTCGGATCGCTCCCGGACTCTTTTCTAAAGGCTGCGATTGGCCTAACAGAGAGGCTGGTCCTGTCAAGGAAGGTGATGACTTTCCGGCAGGTTCACCCGCCCGCATTCCCACTCCGCCCGGCCAAATCGGCAGCGGATCGGCCGAAGCCGGGCAGGATCGAGGACAGAACACGGCGCCGATGCGGCAAGCTAACGCTTGCATGGAGCGGCGCTTTGTGAAAAGTGGAAAGCATCTCATATGCTTATTTTTGCATGTGACTTGCGATGTTAAGGCCGGGTTGACCGATATCCGGGCAGATGCAGCCCGGAGCCGGATTCCGGTGGCACACAGGGGGAGTGGCACTCGCCATGACAATGACTTCGATTCGCCGGTCCGTCGGAGTGGCAGCCGGCTGGGTGGCTGCAGCGATGGGCACCGCCTCGTCGGCCTCGGCCCAGGACGGATACGGCCAGGCCGTGCCGTGGCAGCTCGACCTCCAGAAGGCGGCGACGCCAGTGGCCGAGTTCATCCACAGCTTCCATACCGGGCTGCTGGTCACGATCACGGTGATCACGCTCTTCGTGCTGGCGCTGCTGATCTATGTGGCAGTGAAGTTCAACGAGAAGGCGAATCCGAATCCTTCGAAGACGACGCATCATGTCGGTCTTGAAGTCGCCTGGACGTTGATCCCGGTGCTCATCCTGGTGGTGATCGCCATTCCGTCCTTCCGCCTGCTGAAGCAGCAGGTCGTGCCGCCGCAGGCTGACCTGACGATCAAGGCGACGGGCCATGCCTGGTACTGGCGCTTCGAATACCCGAAGGATGCCGGCGGCTTCGAGTTCGAGGCCCGCATGATGACCGATGCCGACATCAAGGAAGCCGTTGCCAAGGGCAAGGGCAAGAAGGAAGACTTCCCGCGGCTGTTGGCCGTCGACAACGAGGTTGTCGTGCCGGTCAACAAGAATGTCATTGTCCAGGTGACTGCCGCCGACGTGCTGCACGCGCTGGCCATGCCGTCCTTCGGGATCAAGGTCGATGCGGTGCCGGGCCGCCTGAACCAGACCTGGTTCCGCGCGACGCGTGAAGGTATCTATTACGGCCAGTGCTCCGAGCTTTGCGGCAAGGACCACGCCTTCATGCCGCTGGCGATCCGTGTCGTCTCGGAAGAGAAATACGCCACCTGGCTCGCAGATGCGAAGAAGAAGTTCGCCGTGATCGGCGATGCGCCGCGCCAGACGGCGCAGAATGAAGTTTCCGCGCGCTGACCTGCGCGCGCGTTCCGTCCCTTCGACAGGAGTTTATGGCAATGGCTCACGCTCACGCTGCCGATGACCATTCACACGACATGCCGACCGGCTGGGTCCGCTATGTCTATTCGACCAACCACAAGGACATCGGCACGCTCTACCTGATCTTTGCGATCATGGCGGGGCTGATCGGCGGCTTCCTCTCGGTCGCCATGCGCATGGAACTGCAGGAGCCTGGCCTCCAGTATTTCTCCAATCCGCACACGTTCAATGTGTTCGTGACCGGCCATGGCCTGATCATGATCTTCTTCATGGTCATGCCGGCGCTGATCGGCGGCTTCGCCAACTGGTTCGTGCCGATCATGATCGGCGCGCCGGACATGGCCTTCCCGCGGATGAACAACATCTCGTTCTGGCTGCTGCCGGCCGCGTTCGGCCTGCTGCTGATCTCGATGTTCGTCGAGGGGCCGCCCGGCGCCAACGGCGTCGGCGGCGGCTGGACGATCTATCCGCCGCTCTCGACCTCGGGCCAGCCCGGCCCGGCGATGGATTTCGCGATCCTGTCGCTGCACATTGCCGGTGCCTCGTCGATCCTCGGCGCGATCAATTTCATCACCACGATCTTCAACATGCGCGCTCCGGGCATGACGCTGCACAAGATGCCGCTCTTCGCCTGGTCGGTGCTCGTGACGGCCTTCCTGCTGGTGCTGTCGCTTCCGGTCCTGGCCGGCGGCATCACCATGCTGCTGACGGACCGCAATTTCGGCACGACCTTCTTCGCGCCGGAAGGCGGCGGTGACCCGATCCTGTTCCAGCATCTGTTCTGGTTCTTCGGCCATCCGGAAGTGTACATCCTGATCCTCCCCGCCTTCGGCATTGTCAGCCATATCGTGTCGACCTTCTCGAAGAAGCCGGTTTTCGGCTATCTCGGCATGGCCTATGCCATGGTGGCGATCGGGTTTGTCGGCTTCATCGTGTGGGCGCACCACATGTACACGACCGGCATCAGCCTCGCCGCGCAGCAGTATTTCGTGGCGGCGACGATGGTGATCGCGGTCCCGACGGGTGTGAAGATCTTCTCGTGGATCGCGACGATGTGGGGTGGCTCGATCCAGTTCCGCACGCCGATGATCTGGGCGATCGGCTTCATCTTCCTGTTCACCGTCGGCGGCGTGACCGGCGTGGTCCTCGCCAATGCCGGCGTCGACCGCGTGCTGCACGACACCTATTACGTCGTGGCGCATTTCCACTACGTGCTGTCGCTGGGCGCCGTCTTCGCGATCTTCGCGGGCTGGTATTACTGGTTCCCGAAGATGTTCGGCTATGTCATCCCGGACTGGATCGGCAACCTGCATTTCGCGATCGCCTTCATCGGGGCCAATGTGCTGTTCTTCCCGCAGCATTTCCTGGGCCTTGCCGGCATGCCGCGCCGCTATGTCGACTATCCGGATGCCTATGCCGGCTGGAACTACATTTCATCGCTCGGCTCCTACATCTTCGCCGTCGGCCTGATCGTGTTCTTCTATGGCATCTGGTACGCCTTCTCGAAGAAGATCAAGGCGGGCGAGAATCCGTGGGGCGAAGGCGCGACGACGCTGGAATGGACGCTCTCCTCGCCGCCGCCCTTCCACCAGTTCGAGACCCTGCCGCGCATCACCGGCAGCAACCACTGATCCGTATTCCGGAGGCCGGGCAACCGGCCTCCGGAACGCTATCGGAAAGGGGCCCGCGGGCCCGTTCCCGATGGCGTCCGGCCAACCGGCCGGCGGTATCCTCCTCGTCAAGAACAGGGCGATTTGCGTGAGTGACCTTGGTGCTGATCTCCGGCGCGAGACGCTGATCTCGAATGCCGACCCGCTGGATTTCCTGTCGCTTCTGAAGCCGCGGGTCATGTCGCTTGTCGTCTTCACGGCGCTTGTCGGCATGGTGCTGGCGCCGGGTGCGATCCACCCGGTCATCGGCCTGATCGCCGTCTTCGCGATCGCGGTGGGTGCCGGCGCGTCGGGCGCGCTCAACATGTGGTACGATGCCGATATCGATGCCGTGATGGGGCGGACGGCGAAACGTCCGATCCCCTCGGGCCGTGTCCAGCCGGGCGAGGCGCTGAGCTTCGGGATGATTCTCTCGGTTCTCTCGGTGATGGTGCTTGGCCTCGCGACCAACTGGGTCGCCGGGGGCCTGCTGGCCTTCACGATATTCTTCTACGTCGTGATCTACACGATGGGCCTGAAGCGCCGAACGGCGCAGAACATCGTCATTGGCGGTGCGGCCGGGGCCCTTCCCCCGGTTGTCGGCTGGGCGGCCGTGACCGGTGGCGTGGCGATCGAGCCGATGATCCTGTTCTCGATCATCTTCCTGTGGACGCCGCCGCATTTCTGGGCGCTGGCCATTGTCCGCAAGGATGACTATGCCCGCGCCGGGGTGCCGATGCTGCCGAATGTCGCCAGCGACCGGAATACCCGGCTGCAGATCCTCCTTTATTCGCTGCTGCTGATCCCCTTCGGCGTCGCGCCGTTCTTCATGGGTTTCGGCGGCTGGCTCTACGGCGCCACCGCTCTGGTCGGCGGCGTGATGATGGTCTGGTGGTCCGTGGGCATCCTGCGCGCGGATGACGAGGACCGGCTGAAAAAGGCTTGCTGGTCACTGTTCGGCGGCTCGATCCTCTATCTTTTCGCAGTCTTCGCGGCCCTGCTGCTCGAATGGGCCGGCGGCTTCGCCTGGGCCCTTCTCCGCGAGGGCCTTGCATGAGCGCGCCGCAGGAAACCGAAGGGCTGCGCCTGACCGACGAGGAAAAGGCCCGCCGGGCACGGCGAAACAAGGCGATCGGCTTTGGCGTGGCCGGCCTGTGCCTCCTCTTCTATGTGATCACCGTGTTCAAGATGGGACCTGCCATCCTTTCAAGGCCGATGTGACATGACCGAACGTCCGCTTCCTGCCCCTGTCGTGATCGATCCCGCCCGCAACCGCCGGGTGGCCGCCTATGTCGTGACCGGCTTCTGCGTGATGCTCGGCGCCTCCTTCGCGGCAGTGCCGCTCTATGACCTGTTCTGCCGGGTCACCGGCTATGGCGGCACGACGATGGTGGCGACCCGTGCGCCGGACCGCGTGACCGAGCGGGTCTTCAAGATCCGGTTCGATGCGAATGTCGCCTCCGGTCTCAACTGGCGATTCGAGCCTGAAGTGCCGGAGATCACGATCCGGGCCGGCGAGGTCAAGACCGTCAGTTACACCTTGCGCAATCCCGGCACGCAGCCGACGACCGGCATTGCCAGCTACAACGTGACGCCGGACCAGACCGGCGCGTATTTCAACAAGATCGCCTGCTTCTGCTTCACCGAGCAGACCCTGCAGCCGGGCGAGGCGCGGACCGAGGAAGTGGTGTTTTTCGTGGATCCCGACATTGCGAAGAACCGCGAACTCGACAATATCCGAACGATCACCTTGTCTTACACGTTTTTTCCGTCCAAGAACCCGGCCAAGCCTGTGGCCGATGCTGGACAGCTGACGGCACCGCCCGCGCCCGCGGGCGGCACCGTGTCGAAATAGAAGGGGGGCCCGTTTCCATGGCCGACGCACACGCCAAGAACCACGATTACCACATTCTTCCGCCGAGCCCCTGGCCCTTTATCGGGTCGGTTTCGGCCTTCATCTGCGCGGTCGGCGCCGTGATGTGGATGAAGAAGATGCCGATCGGGGGCCTCCAGGCCGGCAGCCTGCTCTTCTTCGCCGGCTTTATCGGTGTTCTCTACACGATGTTCGGCTGGTGGCGCGATGTCGTGAACGAGGCCGAGACAGGTGATCATACCCGCGTTGTGCAGATGCATCACCGCTACGGCATGATCATGTTCATTGCTTCGGAAGTGATGTTCTTCGTGGCGTGGTTCTGGGCGTATTTCGACATCGCCTTCTTCACCAACGAGGCCATTCAGTTCCAGCGGACCGAGCTGACCGGCGGACAATGGCCGCCGAAGGGCATCGCGGTCTTCAACCCGTGGGAATTGCCGCTCTTCAACACGCTGATCCTGCTGACCTCGGGTACCACGGTGACGTGGGCCCATCATGCGATCGTGCATGGCGACCGGCAGGGACTGCGTCAGGGCCTTTGGCTCACCGTGCTGCTCGGTGCGTTCTTCACGCTGGTGCAGATGTATGAGTACAGCCATGCCGCCTTCAAGTTCTCGGGCCATATCTATGGCGCGACCTTCTTCATGGCGACAGGCTTCCATGGCTTCCACGTCCTCGTCGGCACCATCTTCCTCGCGGTCTGCCTGATGCGCGTCTACAAGGGGCATTTCACCCCGAAGCAGCATCTCGGCTTTGAATTCGCGGCCTGGTACTGGCACTTCGTGGACGTGGTCTGGCTGTTCCTCTTCGCAGCCATCTATGTCTGGGGCTCGAACTGGGGCGCAGCGGCAGCCGCCGCCCATTGACGCTGAAGCAGGGGCGGCCTCGGGCCGCCCCTTCCGATTCGAGGGGGAGCCCATGGAGTATCACGGCCCGGAAGCTGACCCGGTTTCGGCCGGTCTCGCCGGACGTTGCCCCCGCTGCGGCGACGGGCACCTGTTCGACGGGTTCCTCCGCCTCGCCCCGTCCTGCCGCTCCTGCGGACTGGATTACCGCTTTGCGGATTCAGGCGATGGGCCCGCCGTCTTCGTGATCCTGATCGCCGGCTTCCTCGTCGTCGGCCTGCTGCTCTGGACCGAGATCCGCTACGAGCCACCGATCTGGGTCCATCTGGTCATCTTCCTGCCGATGACCCTGATCCTCTGCCTCGGTATGCTGCGGCCGCTGAAGGGCATAATGATCGCGCTGCAATACCGGAATCGTGCCGAAGAAGGGCGGCTCTCGGACACGCCATGAGCCTGCGCGCCAAGGGGTTCCTGATCTTCATCGCGGCGATCACGCTGTTCCAGGCCGGACTCGGCTTCTGGCAATGGCAACGCATGGGCGAGAAGGAGGCCTTCCTTGCAGGGATTGCCGCCGCAGCGAAAGCGCCCCCTCGTCCGCTCGGGGAGGCCCGCCTCTGGGACCGGGTGACGATCACCGGGCGTTTTGTCCATGAGCGGGCGAGCTATGTCCGCACGTCCCGGCCCGAGCCGAAGCCCGGCGTCCAGGCTGGCCGCACCCTGCAGGGCAGCGGGTTCGGTGTGTTCGTCATGACGCCCTTCATCACCCGGCGCTGCGGTGCGGACGGGAAGTGCGCGCTGATCAATATCTACGTCAATCGGGGATTCCTGCCGACCCGCGCCGACGGTCGTCTGCCGCCCTTCGACCGGCCGACCGAGCCGGTGACACTGACCGGCTTCCTGCGGCCGACCGAATCCGCCGGGTTCTTTCCGCCGCATAATGACCCGCAGCGGCAGGTCTGGTTCTTCCGGAGCACGGACGAAATGGCCCGGTTGACCGGCCTGCCGGGCGCCGAGACCGTCGAGCAGGCCCGCGCACACTATAGCCGCTTCCTTGACCTCCAGGCCGCGTCGGATGCTGTCGATCCGCCCTATGGTGTCGAGGTCGAGGCCTTTCTCGCGGCCATCCCCAACAACCATTTCCAGTATGCGCTGACCTGGTGGGGTCTCGCGCTGACCAATGTTGTCGTCCTGACATTTTTCCTTGCATCGCGCCGTCGGCGCGGCACAAGTGCGGTCTGAGTTTCTTCCCCCTGCGGAATGCCTCCCATGCGCTACATTTCCACCCGGGGCGAGGCCCCTGCCCTCTCCTTCGCGGATTGTCTTCTGGCGGGCCTCGCCCGCGATGGCGGCCTTTACCTGCCGGAAACCTGGCCCAGCCTGAGCGCGGCGGAGATTGCCGGCTATGCCGGACAAAGCTTCGATGCCGTCGCCCATGACGTGATCCGCCGGTTCACGGGCGGCACAATCCCCGATCCGGTGCTGCGGCAGGCAACCCGCGAGGCCTATGCCACCTTCGCCCATCCGGCCGTGACGCCGCTGGCGCAGATCGGTCCGAACCGTTTCGTGCTCGAGCTGTTCCACGGGCCGACCCTCGCTTTCAAGGATGTGGCGATGCAGCTGCTGGCGCGGCTGATGGACCATGCACTGGCCGAAGCCGGCAAGCGGGCGACGATTGTCGGCGCGACATCAGGCGATACCGGCGGGGCTGCCATCGAAGCCTTCCGGGCGTCGAAGCGCGCGGATGTCTTCGTGCTGTTCCCGGACGGACGCGTCTCGGATGTGCAGCGGCGGATGATGACGACGCCGACCGAGCCGCATCTCCACGCGATCACCATTCCCGGCACTTTCGATGATTGCCAGGATCTGGTGAAGGCGCTGTTCAACCATCATGCCTTCCGGGATTCGGTGCAGCTCTCAGGCGTGAACTCGATCAACTGGGCGCGCGTGGTGGCACAGGTCACCTATTACTTCGTCGCGGCGGTTGCGCTGGGAGCGCCGCATCGCAAGGTAGCCTTCACCGTGCCGACGGGGAATTTCGGCGACATCTTTGCCGGGTTCGTCGCACGGAAGATGGGCCTGCCGGTCGAGCGGCTGGTGATCGCGACGAATAGCAACGATATCCTTGCCCGCACGCTCGAGACGGGCCGCTACGAGATGGCCGGCGTGGCGGCGACCTCCTCGCCCTCGATGGATATCCAGATCTCCTCGAATTTCGAACGCCTGCTGTTCGAGGCATCCGGAAGGGATGCAGCGGCGGTCCGCCAGATGATGGCCAGCCTCAAGCAGAGCGGATCCTTCGCGCTGCCGGCTTCGGTTCTGCAAGCAATCCGCGCGGATTTCTCGGCCTTCCGGGCCGACGAGGCCGAAGTGGCGGCGGCGATCCGGACCACGCGGGACAAGGCGGGCTATGTCGTCGACCCGCATACCGCAACAGGCGTGGTCGCGGCGGACAAGGCCGGGCTTGACCCCACCGTGCCAATGGTGGTGCTGGCGACGGCCGCGCCGGCGAAATTCCCCGAGACGATGCGCAATGTCGCCGGTATCGAGGCCCCGCTGCCGCCGAGGCTCGGGCGGTTGATGACCGACACGGAGCGGATGTCGCCCGTGGCCAATGACAGCACGGCGCTCGAAGCCTTTATCCGGAGCCATCGACGGGATTCCTGACCGTGATCGGATTTCTTGCCAGCCTGACCGGCGGCGTGCCGCACGAGACCCTGACGCTGGAATTCGGCTCGCTGCGCCTGCGCCCGCCGCAGATCGCGGATTACGCCCCCTGGGCCGAGTTGCGGCAGGCCTCGCGGCCGTTCCTGCAGCCCTGGGAGCCGGCCTGGCCGGCCGATGACCTCAGCCAGGCCGCTTTCCGCCGACGCCTTGCCCGCTACCGGCAGGAGATCCGCTCCGACAGCGCCTATCCGTTCTTCCTCGTCGACCGGCACAGCGAGACCATTCTCGGCGGAATCACGCTTGCCAATGTCCGCAGGCGGGCCGCGCAATCCGCGACGCTCGGCTACTGGATGGGGGCGCCGCATGCTGGCAAGGGGTATATGACGGAGGCGGTGAAGGCGCTTTCACGTCATGCCTTCCTCCGGCTCGGCCTCGAACGGATCGAAGCGGCGTGCCTGCCGGACAATGCCGCCTCGGTGCGTGTTCTTGAAAAAGCCGGATTCCGCCGCGAGGGCTACGCGCGCGGATACCTTTCCATCGCGGGGGCGCGGCGCGACCATGTTCTGTTCGCCCGGCTGAAATCGGATCCGATCCCAGAATAACCGGGGAATCCGCGCATCCGTTCGCGCTCGTCGCTTGCCCCCCGGCTGGCGATGATGTTTGAACAGGGAAACGATTGAAGGGCTTGCATCAGGTGATCCGTACCGACACCCCAACCCTGCTGTTCGCGTGGTCCCGACGGGCCCGGCAGGCCGTTCCCGTTCGTCCGTGATGCCAATGCGTGCGTGGTTCCATCCTGCGTCCCACCGGGTTGGAGGCAACAGCCTCTGGCTGCGGCTTGTCCTGCTGGCCGGACTCATTCTGGCCGCGGGTCACGCCGCGGCGCTGGAGGCGATCCGCGTCGTGCCGCAGGCCGAGGCGATCGACCTGCTGCCGGCGGTGCAGGCGCAGGAATCGCGCGATGACCGGATCGAGATCCAGACCGCCCGGGATGCCAATGGCATTGTCCGCCGGATCGAGGTGCAGGCCCGTGAACCGGGCTCGCGCCCGCGCTGGATCGCTTTCGCGCTCGCCAACGAGACCAACGAGCAGATCGAGCGGCTGCTGGTCGCGCCACGGTTCAAGATGGCCGGATCGGGCGTCTTCTGGCCCGATCTCGCCGCCTCGCGCATCGAGGCGATCACAGCCAGCCATGGCTACCGGCCCGAGCGTGAGGAGGCGACCGAGGCCGACCTCTTCCTGATCACGCTGGACCCGGGCTCGGTCGTGACCTTCGTCGCCGAGTTACGGGGCAACCGCCTGCCCGAACTGACCTTGTGGGACCCGGATTCCTACAAGGACAAGCTTAACTCGTTGACGCTCTATCGCGGCATCGTCACCGGCATCGCAGCGCTGCTGGCGATCTTCCTGACGATCGTGCTGGCCCTGCGGGCCGCGCTGATCTTCCCGGCTGCCGCTGCCCTTGCCTGGTCGGTTCTGGTCTATCTCGGCATCGATTTCGGCTTTGTCGGGCGGTTCTTCGGCGTGCGGCCCGAGATCGAGAATATCTACCGCGCCGGTGCGGAAGCAGTGCTGGGCGGGACGCTGCTGGTCTTCCTGTTCGCGTATCTCAACCTCAACCGCTGGCATGCGCGCTACGCCCATATTACCGTCGTCTGGCTGGTGCTGATCGGAGCGCTGATCGCGCTGGCCAGCATCGATCCGGCGGTCGCTGCCGGTATCGCGCGCATTTCCATCGCGGCGATCGCGATCATCGGATTCGTGCTGGTGCTGTTCCTTGCCCTTCAGCGCTATGACCGCGCCACGATGCTGGTGCCGACCTGGTTCCTGCTGCTCGTCTGGGTGATCGCGGCCGGCCTTGTGGTGAATGGCCAGATCGTCAACGACATTGCCACGCCGGCCCTGCTGGGCGGCCTTGTCCTCATCGTGCTGCTGATCGGGTTTACCGTGATGCAGAATGTCTTCACCTCCAGCGCCGTGGCGACCGGGGCCGTCCCGGATGCCGAGCGCAAGGCGCTGGCCTTCGTGGGCGGCGGCGATCTCGTCTTCGACTGGGATGTGAGCGACGACCATCTCCATGTCAGCCCGGATCTCGAGGCGCATCTCGGCCTCGAGCGCGGCGAGCTGGAAGGCCGGGCCTCGGCCCTGCTGGATGTCATCCATCATGTCGACCGGGACCGCTACCGCACCATCCTCAACGCGCTGATCGAACAGCGCCGCGGGCGGATCGCGCAGGATCTCCGGCTTGTGGCGCGGGATGGATCGGTGCTCTGGTACCGGCTCAAGGCGCGGCCCGTCGTCAATCGCGAGGGCGAGGTTGTGCGCGTCGTCGGCACGATGACCGATGTTACCTCGATCCATCTCGCGCAGGAGCGCCTGCTCCATGATGCCATCCATGATCACCTGACCGGCCTGCCCAATCGGCGGCTGCTGCTGGACCGGCTGGAATCCGCCCTCGTGGCGATGCGCTCCGCCGGTCCGGCCATGGTCAAACCGAGCATGATCATCGTCGATGTCGACCGCTTCAAGCAGATCAACGAGCAGATCGGCTTCAATGCGGGCGACATGGTGCTGCTGACCATTGCCCGCCGCCTCGCGCGGGTGGTCAAGGCCGGCGACACGCTGGCCCGGCTTTCGGGCGACAGTTTCGGACTCGTCGTCGTTTCGGAGCAGGATCCGCAGCGGATCATGGCGCTGGCGGATCTGGTCCGCCGCGCGGTCTCCACCCCCATCACCCATGGCGAGCGCCAGATCTATCTCACCGGCTCGGTGGGCATCGCCTTTGTCGACGATGCCACGATGGTCGATCGCGAGGCGTTTGTCCGCAACGCCGAACTTGCGGCGATCCATGCCAAGCGGACGGGGCGCGACCGGATCGAGGTCTACCGCGCCTCGATGCGGTCAACCCCGCAGGACAAGCTCACCCTCGCCGCCGACCTCCGGCGCGCCATCGAGCGCAAGGAGCTCGAAGTTCAGTTCCAGCCGATCGTGCGGCTGGAAGACCGGGCGATTGCCGGGTTCGAGGCGCTCGTGCGCTGGAACCATCCGCGGCTCGGCCGGCTGCCTCCCTCGGAATTCATCGCGATTGCCGAGGAGACCGGCACGATCATCGAACTGGGCCTGTTCGTGCTGGAAACCACTGCGCGCGAATTGATGCTCTGGCAGCAGAACCTCGTCGTCGACCCGCCGATCTTCGCGAGCGTCAATGTATCGAGCCGGCAGCTGATCCGGAACGACCTGCTGCAGGATGTGCGCAATGTGCTGATCCGCTATCCGGTCCAGCCCGGCTCGCTGAAGCTGGAAATCACCGAGACGCTGGTGATGGAAAATCCGGAATACGCGGCGCAGATGCTCCAGAAGATCAAGGAACTGGGCGCAGGCCTGGCACTCGATGATTTCGGCACCGGCTTCTCCTCGCTCTCCTATCTGCAGCGCTTCCCCTTCGACACGCTGAAGATCGACCAGAGCTTCGTCCGCCATGACGATACCGGCAAACGGCCGCTGATCCTCCGCTCGATCGTCAGCCTCGCGCATGATCTCGGCATGACGATTGTCGCCGAGGGGGCCGAAACCGAGGCTGACACCGTGGAGCTGTTCCAGCTCGGCTGCGAGTTCGCGCAGGGCTACGTGTTCGGGCCGGCCATCAATCTCGAGCAGACGCGGCGGCTGATCGGCATCAATGCCTGACCGGGCCGAAGCCCGATCTCAGGCATGGCCGGCATCAGCGGAGAGGAAGGCGGGGTCGATCCCGAGATGGCGCAGGGCGCGATCGTATTTCGCCTCGTGGTCCGCGCCGAAGACAAGATCGAAATCGATCGGCCCATGCAGCCAGGTATTCTGCTGGATCTCGCGTTCAAGCTGGCCTGCGCCCCAGCTGGCATAGCCGAGGGCGAGGATCGCGCTTTCGGGCCCCTCGCCACGCGCGATCATGCGCAGCATGTCAACCGTGATGGTCAGGCCGATATTGTCGGCGATGGGCAGGGTGGAATCCTCGATCACGCAATCGGTCGAATGCAGCACGAAACCGCGGGTTGTTTCCACCGGGCCGCCGGCCAGCACGGCAACGCGCTCGGCCCGACGCGGCAGGCGGATGGCCTGGTCCCGCGCGATGATGTCGAGCTGCACCAGCAGGTCCGGAAAGCCGATATTGCGGGCCTGCCGGTTGACCACGATGCCCATGGCGCCATCCGTGGAATGCGCGCAGAGATAGATGACCGTACGGGCGAAGCGCTCGTCGGGCATGCCTGGCATCGCGATCAGCATCTGGCCGTCGAGAAAGCCAGGCGCGGGATTTCGGCGGAGATTTTCCAGGTTCATGCTCCAAGATTTGCAAGCCTTGCCCGGATTGCCAAGGGGGATTTTCCGTCGCACCCCCGAGGTGCCCAGGGGATCATGCCGTTGCGGGATTGTTTCTTCACGGGATTGTTCATGGGTCTTGAAGGCCTCGTGAGGCATAAGGACGCCATGACACGCCTGCTCGGTTTCTGTTTCGGTCTTGTTTTCCTGCTCACCCTGCCCGTGCTGGTGCATGCGGCGGGCGGCAGGGCATCGCCCTGGCTCGATTTCCGCGAAGCCCGGATCCGGCTTGTCGTGCCGGCCGCGCCGGTTGCGCCGGACGTGATCGGCGCGATCGAGATCCGCCTCGCACCGGATTATAAAACCTACTGGCGCAATGTCGGCGATTCGGGCGTACCGCCACAGGCCGATTTCTCGGCGAGCCAAGGCTATTCCGGCCTTGCTCTCGACTTCCCCTTCCCCAAGGCCTTCGATGACGGCGCCGGCGGCAAGGCCTGGGGTTATGTCCGCGAAGTGATGCTGCCGATCCGCGGCAGCCTTGCCGGCGGCGCGGCCCGGCTGGCCCTGAGACTGGACTTTGCTGTCTGCGGGACGATGTGCATCCCCCTTCATGGCGACCTGGTGCTCGACACGGGGAGCGCACAACCGCTCGACGCGGCCGATCTCGACCGGCTGACCGCGTTCCTCCGCATGGTTCCGGCACCCGCCACCGAGCCTGCGAAGATCCTCTCCCGGACCGGGACGGCAGTAATGCCGGCCTTCACCGTGAGTGTCGCGCATCCCGGCGAGCCGGGCGCAGTTTCGGCCTTTGCCGAGGCCGACGGCTTTCTCGAGACAAAATCCATCACGGCCCATGTGCCCGGCCGAATCGCGATCACGTTGGCCGGACAGCCTGCGCCGGGCAAGGGCGGGAAGTTCGGACCGGTGCGGCTGACCTTCGGCACACGGGAAGTTCCGCGCGAGATCATGCTGAACCTCGACGCCGGCCCGGTTCAGCCTTAAATAGGCGTGGCTGCCCGGCGCCGGGTGGCACGCGCTCACTCTGTTTCAGGATATCGCCATGCCTATCGCCGTCGGAGACCGCCTTCCGGATGTAACCCTGCGTACCATGACCGAGACCGGCCCCAAGCCGGTGACGACTGCCGATGTGTTCAGCGGCAAGACGATGGTGCTGTTCGGCGTGCCGGGCGCGTTCACGCCCACCTGCCACAAGACGCACCTGCCCGGCTTCCTCAAGGAAGCGGAAGCCTTCAAGGCCAAGGGCGTGGCAGGCATTGCCGTTGTCTCGGTCAATGATCCCTTTGTCATGGCCATGTGGGCCAAGGAAACGGGCGGCGAGGGCGTGATCACCTTCCTGGCCGACGGCAATGCCGAGTTCGCCAAGGCAACCGGGCTCGATATCGACCTGTCAGTGGCCGGCCTCGGCGTGCGCTGCCGCCGCTTCTCGATGCTGGTCGAAGATGGTGTCGTCTCGAAGATCAATATCGAGGAAGCGCCGGGCAAGGCGGAGCTCAGCTCGGCCGAAACGCTGATCTGCCAGCTCTGATCGCCGGGAGGGCGCGGGTCAGGAGGCCTGCGCCCGCATCGCGGCAATGGCCGCCCGGGCGAGTTCATCGGCTCGCTCGTTCATCTCATGGCCGGCATGGCCCTTGACCCAGCGCCATTCCACCTGATGGCGCTGGATGGCCGAATCCAGCTGTTGCCAGAGATCGACATTCTTCACCGGCTTCTTGTCGGCCGTCTTCCAGCCATTGCGCTTCCAGCCGAAGATCCAGCCGGTAATGCCACCCTTCACGTATTGGCTGTCCGTGGTCAACACGACGCGGCAGGGGCGCTTGAGCGCCTCCAGCGCCGAAATGGCGGCCTGAAGCTCCATCCGGTTGTTGGTGGTGTCCGGCGCGGCGCCGGACAATTCGCGCAGGGTTTCGCCATAGCGCAGGATCGCGCCCCAGCCGCCCGGGCCGGGATTGCCGGAACAGGCGCCGTCGGTCCAGATCTCGACGAGCGCGCCGCCTTCCCCGTTTGTGCTCATTCCATCAGCCCGTAGGCGGAGGCAGCATGCACGCCTTGATGGAAGCGTAGCTTTTTCCAGTACTCCATCGGATCCAGCGGGCGGACCAGCGCGCCGGGCGGCACGTTCAGCCAGTCAACGAGGCGGGTCAGCAGGAAGCGCAGAGCGGAACCGCGGCAGAGGATCGGCAAGGCATCGATTTCAACCCGGTTCAGCGCGCGCCGGCTGCGATAGCCGGCAATCATGGCGCGGCCCTTGGTCAGGTTGAACGAGAAATCCGGCTCGAAACACCAGGAATTCAGGCAGATGGCGAGATCATAGGCCAGCGAGTCGCGCGCGGCGAAATAGAAGTCGATCACGCCGGAAAGCTGGTCTCCGACAAAGAGCACGTTGTTCGGGAAGAGATCGGCATGGATGATGCCGGCTTCGAGCGTGCGCGGCCAATGCGTCTCGAGGAAATCCAGCTCGTTCCGGATGGCCACGGCCAGCCCGCTGGCTACCTGGTCTGCCCGGTCGCCGGCCTGTTCCAGCAGCGGGCGCCAGCCGGAGACAGACAGGGCATTCTCGCGGTTCGGCGTGAAGCCCCGCGCTGCCTCGTGCAGGGCGGCCAAGGTGGTGCCGAGGGCCTGGCAATGCGCAACGCTTGGCCGTCGGTAGGACACGCCCTCGAGGAAGGTCACGATGGCGGCCGGCCGGCCGGCCAACACGCGCAGGGCCTTTCCGTCATGCGCCTTGACGGGCAGCGGACAGTTGATGCCCCGATCGGCGAGATGCCCCATCAGGCCGAGGAAGAACGGCAGATCCTCCTCCTTCACGCGCTTCTCGTACAGTGTGAGGATGAAGCGGCCGCGCCCGGTCTCGATCAGGAAATTCGAATTTTCGACACCTTCGGCAATGCCCTTGAAGCTGAGCAAGGGGCCAAGATCATAGGCGGCAAGGAACTCCGTGAGTTCTTCCGCGCTGACATCGGTGTAGACGGCCATGGCCCCGCGCCTCCCTCGCCGGCCCGCCACTGCTTTTGCGCGTGACGAAGCTCCGGGCCGGTGATACGCCTCCCCCTCCGCCGCCGTCAAATCCATCCCGACAGCAGGAAGGGCATGACCACCACCATGCTGTGGGCAATCTTCACGCTGCTTGCCGCCGCCTCCCAGACGCTTCGCAATGCCTTGCAGCGTGATCTGACGCAGGCGCTTGGCGTGGTCGGCGCGACGCATGTGCGCTTCCTGTTCGGCGCGCCCTTCGCCCTGCTGTTCCTCGGCCTGATGACATTGGGCACCGGCGATGCCGTTCCTGCAGTTCCGGTAACCGCACTGCCCGCCGTGGCGATCGCGGCGCTGGCGCAGATCGGTGCTACGGGGCTGATGCTCGCGGCGATGACCTCGAAATCCTTCGTCGTCACCACCGCCTACACAAAGACCGAGCCGGTGCTGGTCGCGATTTTCGGGCTGGTCTTCCTTGGCGAGAGGCTCTCGCCCGGCATCGCGCTGGCCATCGGCGTCGCCACGGCCGGCGTGGTGCTCACAGCCTGGCCGAAAGACGGCCGGGTGCAGGGATCCTGGGGTGCGCTGGCGCTCGGACTGTTCTCGGCGGCAATGTTCGCGATTTCGGCCATAGCCTTCCGGGCGGCGATCCATGCCCTGCCCTCGGGCGGGTTCGGCATCCGCGCCTCGACCATCCTTGCGCTGGGGCTGGTCTTCCAGGCGCTGGTTCTCTCGGCCTGGCTGGCCATCACCAACCGGGCCGCGCTGGTGGCGATCCTGAAGCTCTGGCGCCCCTCGCTGCTTGCCGGCTTCATGGGCGCCTTCGCCTCGCAATTCTGGTTCCTCGGCTTCGCGCTGGCCAGCGCGGCGCAGGTGCGTACACTCGCGCTGGTCGAGGTATTCTTCGCGCGGCTCGTCTCCGGCAAGATGTTCTCGGAAGTGCCTTCGCGGCGGGAAGGCCTCGGCCTCGTGCTGATCGTGGCGGGCGTCGCGCTGCTGCTCAGCCTGTCACGCTAGCCGGGTCAGGCCGCGTCGGGCCGGAGCACTTTCGGCAGCGGGAAGAAGACGCTCTCATCGGCGGTCGAGACGGTTTCAACCTCGATCATGTAGCGTTCGGCAAAGGCGTCGATGATTTCCTCGACCAGCACTTCCGGCGCCGAAGCGCCCGCCGTGATACCGAGCGTGCGCAGGCCGCCGAAGAGCGACCAGTCGATATCCTCGGCCCGCAGCACCAGCCGGGCGAGCGGGCAGCCGGCCCGTTCCGCCACTTCGCGCAGGCGCTGGGAATTCGAGGAATTCGGCGAGCCGACCACGATCATCGCATCCACCTCGGGCGCGACGCGCTTGACCGCTTCCTGCCGGTTGGTGGTAGCGTAGCAGATATCTTCCTTGTGCGGCGCTGCGATGCCGGGGAAACGGGCCTTGAGCGCCGCCACGACCGCAGCGGTATCGTCGACGGAGAGGGTGGTCTGCGTCACGAAGGCCAGCGGCTGGTCATCCGGCAGGACAAGGCGTGCCACGTCATCGACGGTCTCGACCAGAACCACGGCACCCTCGGGCAGCTGGCCCATCGTGCCGACCACTTCCGGATGGCCGGCATGGCCGACGAGGATGACACGGCGGCCGCGCTTGAAATGGATTTCCGCCTCGCGATGCACCTTCGTCACCAGCGGGCAGGTTGCATCGATGGCGAAGAAGCGGCGCTGTTCGGCTTCCGCCGGCACCGCCTTCGGCACACCATGGGCGGAGAAGATGACCGGCGCCTCGGTATCGGGGATCTCGGACAATTCGTCGACGAAAATCGCGCCCTTGCGCTTCAGGCCCTCGACAACATAGCGGTTATGGACGATCTCGTGCCGGACATAGACCGGCGCCCCGAATTTCCGCAACGCTTCCTCGACCGCATCGATCGCCCGGACGACCCCGGCGCAGAAGCCACGCGGAGCGCAGAGGCGGATCAGGAGGGCAGGCTTCTCGGCAAGGGCCATGCGGCAGGTTTCCCGGAACGGCAACATCTCCGGTTCTGGCGCGCAAGCCCGACAAGGTCAAGCTTCTGAAGTTACCTTTCATGAAGGACGATTCGGCAAAGCGCCCTGATTTCCGATGGTTATCGCGGTTTAACCACCCTTTTTAGGGGTTTTGCGCAGCCCGTCGCTTAGTCTGCAGCCATGATCGGAGGCACAAGAATTCTCCGACAGGGATCGCGTCAACCATGAGTACGAGCCATCACGTCGATGGACCGGGCAGCCTCGTGCTGTCCGGTCCCGACGCCCGCCCCACTTTCGTGGCCAATGACAACCTGGCGCCGGCAGCACCGGCGCCCGGCGAGGCTATTGGCCTCGTGCTGGCCCTGCTGCATGGCCACGGCAGCGAGCCCTATGCGGCGCTGCAGATGCTCGACCGGCACGGGGAGCGTTCGAATTCGTTGTTGCTGGCCCATGATGACCCGGACCTGATCGCACTCTGGCGCGGGCTGGGCCGTGATCTGGGCCTGCCACTCTACCTGTTCGACGAGGAAAACGGGCTGTATCAGGTCACCCGGAGGCCGGGCGATTCCAGTTATCCGAGGCGCGCCGGATCGCCCCTTTCCGGCCGCCGGACACGCACCGCGCAGAGGCGGCAGATGCCGCTTTCCCGCCTTCCGGAAGCGAGCGGACTCGGTTCGCGCCAGACCGACGGGAAGCGCTGAATTCAGAGCAGGCGGCCGAGGACGGCATCCAGCAGGAGGCCACCCGAAAGCAGCAATCCGGCATCCCGGTTCGCGCGGAACAGGCGCAACGCCTGAGCCGGATCATCCCGCTTGAGGATGGCGACCTGCCAGCCGAGATGGCCGGCAAAGGCCGCGAGGCCCAGCCATCCAAGGGGGCCGGACCCGACTTTCAGCATCGCGACGCTGACCAGCAGCAAAGTCAGCAGGAACATCGCGGCAATGAACAGCCGGACCCGGGCGCCATAGGCCCGGGCTGTCGAGCCGATCCCGACAATCGCGTCGTCCTCGATATCCTGCAGCGCATAGATCGTGTCGTAACCGACAACCCAGGCAATCGCGCCGGCATAGAGCCAGAGCGCCGCCCCCGGCAGCGCGCCGAGATGGACCGCGAAGCCCATCAACGCGCCCCATGCGAAAGCGAGACCAAGCACCAGTTGCGGATGGTTGGTGAAGCGCTTCATGAAAGGATAGACCACAACCGGCGCCAGCGAGAGGATACCCATCGCGATGGCGAAGGCATTGAACTGCAGGAGGACGGCAAGACCGACCAGCGCCTGCAGCACGAGGAAGGCGAAGGCCTCCCGCACCGTGACCTGCCCGGAAGGCAGCGGGCGGTCCCTCGTGCGGGCGACGCGGGCATCGAGATCACGATCGGTGATGTCGTTCCAGGTGGAGCCGGCGCCACGCATCGCGACGGCGCCGATCAGGAACAGGAGCAGGGTCAGGAGATTGGGCCACCCCCCGGACAGGCGCGCGGCCAGGGCCTCGCTCCACCAGCAGGGCAGCAGCAGAAGCCACCAGCCGATCGGCCGGTCGAGCCGCGCCATTCGCGCGAAAGGGCGCACCCGTCCGGGCAGTCGCTCGACAAGGCTCCGGGGTACTGCGTCCGGCGTCGCGCCGGGCGCAGGGCCGCTCACAGCGCGCCCTTGGGCAGCTGGACACCGCTACCGGGAGCAGGGCCGCGCGGCGCACCGGCGCCCTGTGCGCGGGCCTCCGCTTCCTTCTTGGCCGCCGTGCAAACCTGGCCACGCGCCTTCACACCCTGCTGAAGGTTCTTCCGGAAATCCTCGACGAAAGGCTCGGGCAACTGACACCATTGCTGGTTGTCTTCCATCCATTTCATCATGTCGGCTTCCGCCTTGACGAGCTGGCCAAAGACAGCACAGGCCTGCTGCGCGGTGGGGCGCTTCTTCTGGAAACCGTTGATCTTGTTGATCACCTCAAGACGGACCATACCGTGCTTGTCCATTTCAGCCTGGCAGCTCGGCGTCAGGGCCAAGGCCGGCCCTGCCATCGCCGCAAGCCCGAATGCCAAACCGATCGCCGGCAAGATACGCTTCATGTCAGACAACCCCTCGGCGCTGGCTTCGATGCCATCGGCCCCGTTTTTCAGGCGGATGATCGATGGTCATCTCACACAAAAAATCAAGGCGATTTTTGGAACGCAAAGGCTTAGGACTTGAATTCAGACCGATTTTTTGTCCGCGAGAGCTCCGGATGGCCCGCTACGACTTCGCCACGCACCGCCTTCATGTCCCGTCCGGCCTGGCACCCGATGCCGTGGTGCCGCTGGAACCGGGCGCGCTCAACTACCTGTTGAATGTCCTGCGCATGGAGGAGGGGGCAAGGCTGCTCGTCTTCAACGGGCGCGACGGCGAGTGGGAAGCGATCGTCCGGAAGCCTACCCGGAAGACGGCCGTGCTGGTGCTGCAGCGCCAGACACGGCCGCAGGAGGCGGCGGGCCGGATCCGCTATGCCTTCGCGCCGCTTAAATCGGCGCGGCTCGATTACCTCATCCAGAAGGCCGTCGAGATGGGGGCGGCACGGCTCACCCCCGTCCTCACGCAGCGGACCCAGATGCACCGGCTCAAGGATGAGCGCCTCCTGGCGAATATCATCGAGGCGGCCGAACAATGCGGCGTCCTCGCCTTGCCGGTTCTTGAACCGGAGATCCGGCTGGAGCGTTTCCTGGCGACACTGCCAGCGGAGGAGGCGCTGGTCTTCTGCGACGAGGATGCCCCGATCGCCGATCCGGTGCTCGCCCTCAGGCAGCGGCAGCCAATGGCGGGAATCACCGTGCTGGTCGGCCCGGAAGGTGGCTTCACCGAGGAGGAGCGCGCCCATGCCCTTGCCCATCCGGGCCTGTTGCGGCTTTCGCTCGGGCCGCGGATCCTGCGCGCCGACACGGCAGCCGTGGCCGTTATGGCGCTGGTCCAGAGCGTGTATGGCGACTGGATCGGCTCGACCGTCAATGAAATGTGACGGTGCCGTCATCGCGCCGCCATTGTCGGACCGCCCGGTGATGCCTATACAGAGCGCAACACGAGCGTCATGACGCTCCCGCTTGAACGGCTTCCGAGGTATTTATGGCGCGCGATACAGTGGATTTGACCCCTGTCGAAGGGCGCGACGCGCTTGTCGCCTGGTTCGAACAGGGCAGCAAGCCCGAATCCGCCTTCCGGATCGGGACAGAACACGAAAAATTCCCTTTCTATTCCAAAGACCTGTCTCCGGTTCCCTATGAGGGCGGCAAGGGTATCCGCGCCCTGCTGGAAGGCATGCAGGGCCTGCTCGGCTGGGAGCCCATTCTCGAGGGTGACCATCCGATCGGCCTGTTCGACGTCACGGGCGGCGGGGCGATCAGCCTCGAACCGGGCGGTCAGTTCGAACTCTCCGGTGCGCCGCTGGAAACCCTTCACCAGACCGCCATCGAGACCGCTTCCCATCTGGCGCAGCTCAAGCAGATCGCCGATCCGTTCGGGATCCGCTTTCTCGCGCTCGGCATGTCGCCGCTCTGGAGCCGGGCGGAAACGCCTGTCATGCCCAAGGCGCGCTACACGATCATGCGGAACTACATGCCGAAGGTCGGCTCGCTCGGCCTCGACATGATGTTCCGGACGTCGACCGTGCAGGTGAATCTCGATTTCGCCTCGGAGGCTGACATGGTCCGGAAGCTGCGCGTCAGTCTCGCGCTGCAGCCGGTCGCGACCGCGCTGTTTGCCAACTCGCCCTTCACCGAAGGCGCCCCGAACGGCTTCCAGTCGATGCGCTCGGAAATCTGGCGCGATACCGACAATGCCCGAGCCGGCATGCTGCCCTTTGCCTTCGAGGACGGGTTCGGATTCGAACGCTATGTCGATTACGCGCTGGATGTGCCGATGTATTTCGTCAAGCGCGGCGATACCTATCACGACGTGACGGGCCAGTCCTTCCGCGACCTGCTGGAGGGCCGGCTGCCGGGCCTGCCGGGTGTGCGCGCCACCACTTCGGACTGGGCCAACCACCTCTCGACGATCTTCCCGGAAGTCCGGCTGAAGCGTTACCTTGAGATGCGCGGCGCCGATGTGGGGTCGTTGCCGGTCATCACCGCCCTTTCCGCCTTCTGGGTCGGCCTGTTCTATGACCGGGCGAGCCTGGACGCCGCCTGGGACCTCGTGCGGGACTGGAAGGCGGAACAACGCCAGGCGTTAAGGGATGCGGTGCCCAAGGCGGGACTCGGCGCCTCGATCGGCGGCAGGGCCGTGCTGGACATTGCACGCGAGGCTGTTGCCCTGTCGCGGGCCGGGCTGGCGCGGCGGGCGCGCCTCGACCGGGAAGGCCGGGACGAGACGATCCATCTCGCGCCGCTGGAGGCGATCCTTGCCAGCGGGAAGAACCAGGCCGAAACCCTGCTGGAACGCTTCCACAGCGAATGGAACGGCTCGGTGCTGCCGGTTTTCTCTTCGAACGCCTACTGAACGCGGCTGACGCGGATCTCGACTTCCCGCTCGACAAAGCTCCATTCCGCCGTCTCGCGCAGGCGCGAGAGCATGGCATCGAAGGGTGCCTCGTCCTCGGGGGCGAATTCGAACCAGGTCAGGAAATCGAAGGGTTCGCCGAGATCGCGGCTGTGATGGAGGCGGCGGGCGATGCCCGGCAGATAATCCATGCCGATCCGGATATGGCGCGACTGCTCCTCGAAGATCGCGCGGCGCTCATCCTGCGCCAGCGCCCACCAGGCGGCTGATTTGCGGATGGGGATCAGCACGGCCCTGCGAGAGGCGGGCCGGCCCAACCCCTCCTGCCGGGCCGCGAGTTCGACGAGTTCGCTCCGATGGGAATACCGTGCATGCGACACGGTGCCCTTGAGCTGCCACGCCACCGCCTCGACTGGGGGTTGGCCGGTTGTCACGATCGACAGACAGGCGGCGGGCGGCAAGGACTGGCCCGTTACGGGGACGATCCGGTCGATGGACCAGGCGCCCTGACGGCCTGCAACAAAATCGACAGTCAACGGTACGGTCATGCCCGCTCCTCCCCCGGAAGGAGGGCCAGCAAGAGCGATGCCAGCATTACTCGGCCGCGAGCATCGCGTTCTTGCCCTCGATGGAGAGGTTGTCGAGGCTCTGCATGATATGATCAGCCAGCGCGTTCGAGACGTGATCGCGCGAGGCGGCATTGCGGACGAGTGCGATCTGCACGCTGGGCAGGTCCGGAAAGCCATCGGCTTCCGTCAGGACCCGCATCCCGGCACGGACCGCGCTTTCCGGCAGGACGCTGACCGACAGGCCAGCCAGGACAACCGCACCGACCGCCGCCGAATTCCAGCTGGTATAGAGGATCCGATGCGGCACATTGCGGCGCTTGAGCCGCGTGACCGCCGCCTCACGCCAGTTGCACGTGTCGCGGCCGAGCGCCAGCGGCACCGGCCGCGCCTCATGCGTGCAATGACGCTGTGACGTTACCCAGAGCAGGCGCTCCTCGCGGATGATCTCGCCGACATTGCGCTTGTCCGAGTGGGTGATGATGGCCATGTCCAGTTCCATCGACTGGAGATTGGCGATCAGGCAGGGCGTCGGCTCGCAGACAACCAGCACCTCGATGCCGGGATTCGAGGCGGTGAAGCGTGCCAGAATCTGCGGCAGGTAGCGCTCGGCATAATCATCCGGCACGCCGAGCTTCACGCGGCCGGTCAGGCGCTCGCCCCGGAACGAGGCGACAGCCTCATCATTGAGGCGGATCATCCGGTAGGCGTAATCGAGCAGGCGCTCGCCATCTTCGGTCAGCCGGGCAGCCCGCCCCTCCTTCTCGAAGAGGTCGCGGCCGATGCGCTCCTCGAGCCGGCGGATCTGCATCGAGACAGCGCTCTGCGTCTTGTGGACGATATCCGCCGCGCGGGTAAACGAGCCTGTCTCGGCGATCGCGATCAGGGTGCGGAGATGATCATTGTCAAGCACGGGCAGCATGGGGGACTCCCTTCGGCATTATCAGGTCGGAGATCCATCGCCGGTTTCGGCTGGATTCCGCGGGCAAGGATTCCAGCCGGCAGGCTTGCATGCCTTCCTGCACTGTCATTCGAATTCTTGATGAGTAGATAAAAAACATTCGCTTCTGAAATACAAGGGAGTCTTGTATAAAATTCCTGTCAATCGGAGAGACGGTTTCCGGCCCCTCGGAAACCCGGCCAACTCTCCCGCATCGAGAAGATGCCAAACGCGAAAGGAACAGGTCATGGCCATCGTCCCGGGTTTTATCACGGCTCTGCTGCTTGCTGCGGTCAAGGGTGTGGTTCAACTCCACACGGCCATGGCCAATCGTCGCGCGGCCAAGGAACTTCTCAACTGGGATGCGCGGGCGCTGAAAGACATCGGCCTGACACGAGGCGATGTTCGAGGAGCGCTTGCCGAATCATTTTCCGCGGATCCCACCGTTTCCCTTTCCCTGATCGCAGCCGGGCGTGATGTCACGCCCCGGCGGGATGGCGCGGTCCGCCCTTCGCCCGCAAGGGCGACGGCGGTCAGCAAAGACCGGCTCGGCAATCTCCCCTCCGCCGAGCCGGCGCTTTGCGCCTGACGCCCTGAAGCGATCGACTGGGCCTGCCGGCGTTCTCCCCCGTTCCTTGGCAGGCCCTCTCTCTTTCCCTTCGCCTCCGGCCGTTTCTCCCCTCCACAGGCCGGAACGAAAAAACCGCCCGGTTGCAGCGCAACCGGGCGGTTTCCTTTTGCCAAAGACCGTGGCGATCAGGCCTTGGCCTGATCAGACGATCTTGTTCTGGACCGTGACAACTGCCGGCTTCACGCCCGCGAGATAGGCACCGACCTTGGCTTCGGCAGCCACATCACGACCGCGCTCGCCGGGCCAGATTGCGTTGTCATCGTCTGAGCCAGGCTTGCCGAACACACCCGGTTTCCGGTTGTCCGACACCCTTTCAGAGCGTTCGCCTTCTTCCTTGCGGCGCTCCGATGCCTTGTCCAGATATTCGGAGACACGGTCAATCACCCGCCGATCGGAGTCCGCCATGGCCTTGGTCATGAACTCCGCGAAGCGGTCGCGGATCTCGCCATACGAGCTGGCGGCGCGCTTCAGGGCTTCCTGGGCCCCGGCGGAGAGCACGGTGTCATCCTCTTTCGTCACAGACGGGGTTGCGGATGACTTGGCTTCATCCGTCTCCGGAGCCGGCGTTCCGGCGTTGCCCGTCGCAGGCGCGGCCTCGTTCGCGGTCACCGGCGGAGCCACAGGCGCCTCCGGGGCCGGAGCCGGGTTCACGGCCACGACCGGCGGGGCAGCCGGCTCAACCGGGGCCGGACCAGCCGGCGGCTTCACCGGGTCCGTGACGGGTGGCAGGACCGGCGGCACCGTGATGCGCGGTGTCAAGCCGTCATAACGGTCGCTGTTCGACTGGAGATCGGCGGCGACGAGCGAGTAATCGTTCATCTCGTTCTGCAGGCGCAGGAATTCCGAACGGGTCAGACCGTCGCGGACCAGCTTGTTCTCCGAACGCTGGATGTCCTGCTGCAGGTCGAGCAGGCTGATCGCCTCCTCGTTCGTCAGCGAACCGTTGTCGATGCCGCGGGTCAGGCCTTCGAGCTGCTGGGCCTGGCGCTTGTCGACCTGGACAACATCAACATAGCTGTCGGCCAGACGCTTGCCGTCGTCGTTGCGCTGGAGATCATAGATCAGGATCTCGGCATCGTTCATGCTGCTCGAGAGGTTGACCCATTCGCGCCAGTCGACCTTGCCGTTCTGCAGGGCCGTGGCCTCTTCCTCGTTGACGACAGCGAACTGGTTACGCACCGTCTCGGCCTCGGCCTCGGTCAGGCTGCCGGCCTTGAGCCCATCGGCCAGCATCTTCTCGAGCTGGGCCTGACGGTCATTGACGGCATCGGCGTAGGAATAGCTGCCGAGATTGACGCCGACGCCGTTGTTCCGGGCCTGGTTCAGCGCATCAGCGGATTTGCGCAGCTGGTCCATCACCTGCTTCATCTCGCCGGCGGTCAGCTTGCCATCGGATTCACGGAATTTCGCCTCGAGCGCGGCGAGCTGGTCTTGCTGGGCGACAAGGACCTTGGCCTCGTCCTCGGTCAGCGAACCATCATTCAGCCCATGGCGGATGCGATCCGCCAGATTGGCCTGGACGACATCGATGTCACGCCCGTCGATCCCCTCGAGGCTCGACAGGTTGATCCCGCGGTCATTGTTCGACAGCCGATCCAGCAGCTTGTCGGCATTGTTGAGCCTGTTCGCGAGACGGCGGAGGTCGCGGTCGGTCGGCCCCCCTTCCTTGGCGAAGATCTCGTTGGCATAGGCCTCGATGGCTTCCATGCGCTTGAGTGCCCGCTCGCCCTCACGGAGGGTGAAGGACCGGTCATACAAGGCGGCGCCAACCTGCTGACGCAGCATCCAGGCCTTGGCGTCCAGCTCCGAAAGGGCGGGAACAGCCTTCTTGGTAACGGTTTTTTCCTGCTTCGCCGCGGCATTGCCGCCGGCATTGTTCTGCTGTCCCGAGGCAGCCAGAGCCGCAGCCGGGTTCACGGCCGCGTTCGAAGAGACATTCTGGATCATTAGTTTCCCCTGTCCAAGCGTCCTGCTTGTGGGGACCTGATTAGTTTAGAACATAATCATCAATGCAAAATGCAAAGCGCGCAATTTTAGAGAAAGGCGGAATTTTGCAGGTTGCAAAAAACGCCACGATTTCAAGGCCAACAGCGCGTGAAGATGGCCCGTCGGATTTATCGAAAATGCGATGGATCAGCCTGACTGGCCATCCCGCGGGCGGGAGAACTGGCTGAACATCTCCTGCCACGCATCCATCTGTGTCGACTGCACGTGCTTGCCCGTCTCGAACATGCCCTTCAGCATGTCCAGCCCGGCACCGAGCGGATCGGCCTGCGGCGGCGGTTCGGGTGGACGTCCGCCCGTCATCATCGTGTTGAGGATATTGCCGAACATCCCGCCGAGTCCGCCCTGCTGCGGTTGGGGCTGGCCGCCGAACATTCCACCCATCATGTTCCCGAAGACATTGCCCGGATTGTTCTGGTTCATGCCCTGGCCGAACATGCCACCGAGCATGCCGCCCAAACCGCCTTGCGCTGCGCTGCCCTGCATCATCTGGCCGAGGATGCCGCCGAGACCGGAATTCGCCGCGCCCTTGAACAGGCCGCCCATGACCATCGCGGTGATGACGGGCAGCATCTGCTGCATGATCGTGGCCGGGAGGCCGGCGAATTGCGCCGCCTGCTGCGCGATGGCCTGCGTCATTTCGGGGCCGCCGAACATCGAACCGAGCGCATTCCTGCCCTCGTTCTCCAGATGATCGGGGATGCCGTCGCCATCCGAATCGTAGAACTGCGCGCTGTTCTGCGACTGGCCGAGGGTGGAGAGGATGTTCTGCCAGCCCTCGATGGTCTGGGCCTGCTGCTGCAGCCCGAGCGAGATGGCCGGCAGCACGGCCTCGACCGCCTGCTGGGCCTGCTGCGGGCCGATTCCGAACTGGCTGGCCAGATTCTGGTAAGCGTTGCCGCCCTGCGCACCCTGCATGATATCAAACAGATTGATCATGGCTCTTCCTTTTGGGATCTTGCCCTTGCCGGCCTTGAGGCAAGCCTAGCCTGTCGTTTCCGGCCCCGCAATGCGGCAGCGGGCTCAGGACGGACTTGTCCCGCCCTTGCGCCGCTCGATCCCGCCGATAGCACGGAACACCACCCAGACCGCCGCGATGCCGAAGACGAGCGAACCGGCAACAAGGCCGATCATCGCGCCTTCCACCCCGCCCCATTGCGCACCCAGCCAGGCCAATGGCACCGTGCCAAGTGTGGCGCGCCCCCAGTTGAAGGCGGTGGAATAGAGCGGGAAGCCGAGATTGTTGAACGCGGCATTGGCGACAAGGACCAGCCCGATAAACACCCAGGCCAGACCGCCGACCAGGCAGAAATAGGCGACATACCGCGCCGTCGCGCCGTCGACGCCGAAGAAGAGGGGAATCTGGTTGCGCAGCAGGATCAGCAGGAGCCATGCACCCAGCGTGTAGAGCCCGCAGAAGAGAAAGGCATCCCGCATGGCCATGCGCAGCCGGTCGAACCGGCCGGCACCGAGATTCTGACCGAGGATTGGCCCCACGGAACCCGACAACGCGAAGACCGCGCCGAACGCGACAGGAACCAGACGGTCGAGAATCGCGTTGGCGGCAACCGCCTCGGCGCCGAACGGAGCGAGGATGCGAAGATAGAGCAGGCCGCCGATCGGGGTGGCGACATTCGTCAGGATAGCCGGGACGGCAATGCCGAAAAAGCCGTCCCAATCCCGCCGGAGGCCGGACCAAGTCGGGCGATCGAGCATCCGGTGCACCCGGACAACCCCCTGCAGGCCGACAAGGGTGAAGACCACGCGGGAAATGACCGTGGCCCAGGCGGCACCATCGGTGCCGAGGCCTGCAACGAAGATCAGCAGCGGATCCGTCACGGCCGTCACGAGCCCGCCGAACAGGGTCACCTGCATCGCCCGCCGGGCATCGCCGACCGCCCGAAGCAGGCCGGACAGCATCATGCCCGTGGCCATCAGGATATTCGCCGGCAGGGTAATCACCAGGTAGCGATGCGCGACGTCACGCGGCACGCCCTTCGCGCCCAGCAGGTCAAGCACCTGTGGCAGGATGACGAGCAGGAGCAGCGATATGATGATGCCAACGAGATTCGCCAGAACGAGCGCGTTGGTCGCAACACGCCGCGAGACGGCCGGATCGCCTGCACCAATCGCACGGGAAACGAGCGCAGTGCCGGCGATCATCGAGCCGATATTGACGGAAATCGCGACAAACAGGACGGTGGTGGCATAGCCGACACCGGCGGTCAGCTCATCGTTGTCCAGTCGCGAGACATAGAAGAGCGACAGGAAATCGACCAGGAAAATAGCCATCAGCCCGATCGCGCCGGTCACGGTCATCTCGATGACGTGGCGCATGGTCGAGCCCTGCGTGAACCGCGCCTGCCGGGCGCCTCCGTCCGGTGCGTTCACGAGGATTCTCCGGTCACGCCCTCGCCGTGGGCGGCCGGCACGGCCGGCTTGGGCCGGGCCGTCAGGTCGCGGCCCTTGCGCTTCGGCTCGGAAAGCGGTTCGGGTGCCAGCGTCGCGCCGATCAACAGGTCAGTCCCGCCGAGAATACCCTCGTCGCGCTGGCGCAGCAGGCGCTGGATGTCGCGCCGCCGGATATCCAGCCGGATGGACTCGGATTCATCCTCCGAGAGGCCAAGCGCCATCAGGGCTGTCCGGCCGAAGCTCAGCGCGCCCTCGAATGTCTCGCGGATCGGGTTGCGGACGCCCCGCTCCATCAGGTCGAGGGCATGGACACGGTCATAGGCGCGGACAACCAGCTTCGCCTGCGGGAAGGCCCGAACCGCCATTTCCGCGATGGTTGAGGCAGCCTCACGGTCGTCGATGCAGATCGCGATCACCGCGGCCTTCTCTGCCCCTGCCGCCCGGAGCACATCGAGCCGCCGGCCATCGCCGTAATAGACCTTGAATCCGAACCGGCCCGCCGCGCGGATCCGGTCGATATTCCGGTCGATGACCGTGACATTGCGCTCGGCCGCGAGCAGCATCTGGTTGGCGACCTGCCCGAACCGGCCGAATCCGATAACCAACACCTCGCCGCCAGCACCATCGAAATCCTCGGCCATGTCCTCGTCGGGCTTCTGCCTTTCGGCAAGCCGCGCCAGCACAGGTTCGGCAAGCTTCACCAGGACAGGCCCCAGGAACATCGTGATCGCCGCGATTGCAGCGTAAAGCGTCGCCTCGCGCGGGGCGATGAAGCCCAGCGTGCCCGCCAGCGGTATGATGACGAAAGCAAACTCGCCGATCGTGGAGAGCAGGACCGAGGCCCGGACGGCATCGGCGACAGGCTGGCGATATATGCGCAACAGCGCATAGGTTAGGGCAGCCTTGAGGCCCATGACCAGCATGGCCATGCCGAAGACGAAGGCGAGGCTGCCCATTACGACCTGGCCATCGATACTCATGCCCACGCTCATGAAGAACAGGCCGAGCAGCAACCCCCTGAAGGGTTCGATATCCGCCTCGAGCTGGTGGCGGAAGTTGCTCTCGGCCAGCATCAGCCCGGCAACGAAGGCGCCGAGCGCCGCCGATAGACCCACGGCATGCATGGCTTCTGCCGCGCCCAGCACGACGAGCAGGGCAGCCGCCGTCATGACTTCACGCGCATCGGCACGGGCGAGCAGCCGGAAAAACGGATTGAGCAGGTAGCGCCCGGCGAGGACCAAGGCTGCGAGCGCACCGAAGGCAAGCGCAATATCCGGCAGATGCTGGCTCATGCCACCGCCGCCGGGCAGACCGGCCAGAAGCGGCATCAACGCGATGAAGGGCACAATCGCCATGTCCTGGAAAAGGAGGACCGCAAAGGATTTCTGGCCATAGGCCGTGGCGAGGGCACCGCGCTCGTTGAGAACCTGCAGGGCAATCGCCGTAGCCGACAGTGCGAAGGCAAAGGCCATGGCCAGCAACCCGGCCCCCCGCAGGCCCAGAATGTAGAGGGCCATGGCCAGCACGATCCCGGTCACTAGCACCTGCAGCAGCCCGAGGCCCAGAATGTCGCGCCGCATCGAGACGAGCTTGGAGGGCTTGAGTTCGAGCCCGATCACGAACAGGAACATCACGATGCCCAGTTCGGCGACCGTACGCAGCGCATCAGGCGAGCGGAAAAGCCCGAGACCGGACGGGCCGATGACAATCCCGGCCAGAAGATAGCCGAGCACGGCGGACAGACCGGCAAACCGCAGAAGCGGTACGGCCGCCACGGCCGCACCGAGAAAGACAAGCGTCGAGGTGGTGGCGCTGGCTGCGCTGGGATCGGCCATGGGCGCGGGGCTCCGGGAGAATCGTCGGCCTTGGCCGATCTCGATGGTCTCCCCAATGTAAGGGTGTGTTCCGGAATTGCGATACACCGGGGAAGGCTCTATCCCAAGCATCAATCAAGTTTCCTTGATCAGAACGACGCGAAACCACGGAAGGTCCGGCACACCATGGAATCCCTCATGAAAATCGGCGAAGGCCGGGAAATCGGAGTCGCCGCGACCTATGTCGCCCTGCTGATCCTGCTGGGCTTTGTGCTGGCGGTCCGCGTCATCCTTGTCCGGCGCGCGCAGAAGATCGGCATTGGCGACGGTGATGACCGGCAGTTGATGAAGCGCATCCGCTGCCACGGGAATTTCAGTGAATATGCGCCGCTGCTGATCGCGATCCTGATCCTGCTGCCGCTGCTCGGCGCGAAGGACTGGATGATCCATGTCGCCGGAATTGCCTCTGTGACCGGCCGGACGTTGCATGCGATCGGGCTGAGCCAGACCTCCGGTGTCAGTTTCGGCCGCATGGCCGGGATGATCATCACCTTCACCACCCTCGTTCTCGGGGCGCTGGCCCTGCTCTGGCTTGCCTGGGCCTGACTCGGATGACCAGCCCCGCGCTACCCGATCTCGCCGTTCTCCATCGACATTTGCTGTCCGCGGCTGCGGAGGCCACGGCGATTGCAATGGCCCATTACCGGCCGGGCCGGCGCACCTCTGCCGAGATCATCTGGAAGGATGGCGGTTCGCCGGTGACCGGCGCCGATCTGGCTGTGGACGCGTTCCTCGCCGACACGCTGCCGCGCGGCGTGCCGCTGGCCTATCATTCCGAGGAGCGGCCCGAGAGCTGGCAGGGCGCCCAGGCGGCGGCCTATGTCGTCGATCCGATCGATGGCACGCGGGATTTCATGGAAGGCGGCGAGGCCTGGTGCATCGTCATCGGGGTTGTGGCAGCAGGCATTCCTGTGGCGGGGGTTCTGGCCGTCCCGGCGCGGCAGCAGGTTTTCTCGGCCTGGCGGGGCGGCGGGGCCTGGCTGAACGGCGTGCCGCTGGGCACTATCCTGGCGCCCGCCGGGCCCCTGCGGGCAACCGGGCCGCGCAGCGCGCTGGATGCCCTTGCCGGCCGCATCGGCCAGCCCCTTGAGCAGGCGGCCGCCGTACCGGCCCTCGCCCATCGGCTGCTTGCGCCGGTCAAGGGGCAAGCCGATCTCGCGCTGGCGCGCGGTGGCGGGCATGACTGGGACATCGCCGCCGCCCATGCGATCCTCGCCGAATGCGGCGGCAGCCTGTCGCGGATCGACGGACAGGCCCTGAGCTATGACCTGGCGGGAGGCACCCTTCCGCCGCTGATGGCGGGCCAAACCGGGCTGATCGACAAAATCCGGTCGACACTCTTGACTGACTCCGCCTGATTGAGGATCGAAGGCGGCAGGATTCTCCGCTGCCGCGCCGGTTCGCCCCGTATCCGCTGGCAGCTTTCAGGCAGGAAGACATCATGGCCCAGGAAACAGGCGGCAAGCAGCTCCTTCACCTCGTTTTCGGCGGGGAGCTGGAAGCCATCGACAGCACAACCTTCCGTGATCTGACCAGGCTCGACATCGTCGGCATCTTCCCCGACTACAAGAGCGCCCACGTCGCGTGGAAGGCCAAGGCGCAGGCCACGGTCGACAATGCGCAGATGCGCTATTTCATCGTCCATATGCATCGCCTGCTCGACCCCGATACCGCTGCCTGATGTTCCGGGCAATCGGGCGTTCCCGCGCCTTCCAGGTGGCCATCGGCTCGCTGATGGCGGCCTACCTGACCTTCGTGAAGCGGACCAGCCGGCTGATCTTCCTGCCGGATGAAGCCGTGCGCACGGTGGATGCGCACAGCCCGACCATCATCACGTTCTGGCATGGCCAACATCTCATGCAGACCTTCTTCCGGCGTCCGCATGACCGTTGCTACGTGATGATCTCGCGCCATGGCGACGGCGAGATCAATGCAGTGGCGGTGGAAAAGCTCGGCATGCTGGTTGTCCGGGGGTCCGGGGCGCAGCGCAAGGACCAGGTGCGCAAGCGCGGCGGCATCCAGGCGCTCCGGCAGATGCTGTCACTCCTCGCGGCGGGAGACCATGTCTCGATGACCGCCGACGTGCCGAAGGTTTCGCGCGTGGCCGGCGAAGGCATCATCACGCTGGCACAGCTTTCCGGCAGGCCGATCGTACCGATCGCCGTCGTCTGTTCGCGCCGCATCGATTTCCGGTCCTGGGATTCAGCTTCGTTGGGTTTGCCCTTCGGCAGGACCGCCATTGTCACCGGCGAGCGGATCGAGGTTCCGAAGGACGCCGACGCGAAGACCCGTGAACAACGGCGCCAGGCGCTCGAGGAGGAACTCGACCGCATCTATGCGCTCGGCTACGCTACTCTCGGCTCGCGTGATCCGGGGGCGGACCGTGCGGATGTCCTTGCCGCGCGGGCCGAACGGCGCAGGCAGGCCGCCAGCAATCCTGTCGAGCGCGGTTGAGGCAGAATATGTCCCGAGTGGTCTCTCCGGCTTCCGGCGCGTGGCGCAGGCCGTTCTCGCTGCTGGCCTACCGCGCGGTCTCCGCTCTTGCCTCGCCCGCCCTGCCCTTCCTGCTGCGCCGCCGGCTCGCTCAGGGCAAGGAAGATCCCGCCCGCCTCAACGAGCGGCTCGGCCGGCCAGTCATGCCGCGTCCGTCGGGCCAGCTGGTCTGGATCCATGCCGCCAGCGTCGGCGAGACGATGACGATCCTGCCACTGGTCACCCGGCTCGAAGCCGAGGGCGTCAGGACTCTGGTGACAACCGGCACGCTGACTTCGGCGCAACTCGCGGCGGAACGCCTGCCGCAGGGCAGCGTCCATCAGTTCGTGCCGATGGATGGGCCCGGTGCGGCGAGGCGTTTCCTCGACCATTGGAAGCCGGATCTTGCCGTGATCTGCGAGAGCGAGATCTGGCCGAACCTCGTCATGGAGACCCGTTCCCGCGGCATCCCGATGGGCTGGGTCAATGCCCGGATGTCGGCCCGCTCCTTCGCACGCTGGCAGCGCATGCCCGGCGCCGCGCGGGCCCTGCTGGGCGGGCTGGCCTTCTGCTTCGCGCAGAGCACCGCCGATGCCGAACGCTTTGCGGCCCTCGGTGCGCCGGCGGAGATGGCCGGCAACCTGAAGTTCGACGTGCCGCCCCTGCCGCTCGACCAGGGCGATCTGGACACGCTGCGCCAGCGCATCGACGACCGGCCTGTGCTGCTTGCGGCGTCAACCCATCCGGACGAGGAAATGATGGTCCTCGAAGCCTCGGCCGTCATCCGCGACCAGGTGGCCGAGCTTCTGACCATTCTCGTGCCGCGCCATCCCGAGCGCGGCGTGGAAATCGCCGATCTGGCGGCGCGCGGTGGCATGCGTTCGCTCCTGCGCAGTGCGGGGCAGCAACCCGACGACATGACGACGGTCTACATTGCCGATACCCTCGGCGAACTCGGATTGTTCTATGCGCTGGCGCGGGTGGTTTTCGTCGGCGGAACCTTCGTGCCGGTCGGCGGCCACAATCCGATCGAACCAGCCAAGTTCGGCGTGCCGATCCTGCACGGACCGCTCTTCTCGAATTTCACCGAGATCTATACCGAGCTGGACGAGAAAGGGGCCGCCATTCCGGTGGCGGATGCGCGCGCTCTGGGCCGGGCCGCTTCCCGGCTCATGCGGGATGCCGAGGCGCGCAATACACTGGGTGAACAGGCCCGCGCCATTGTTGCCGCACATGAGGGCGCGCTGGATCGCTGCTGGGCGGCGATCATGCCGCTGATTTCTGCAAAGGGCAGTGCCCCATGATGCGGCAGCCGCGTTTCTGGTCGCGAGACGGAAACCGGCTCTGGCGGGCGATGCTGGCCCCTCTCGGCTGGCTTTATGGCCGGCTGACCCTGCGCCGCCTGCGCCAGCCGGGCTGGCGGGCGCCCGTTCCGGTTGTTTCGATCGGCAATTTCACGGTAGGCGGCGGCGGCAAGACACCGACAACCCTTGCGCTTGCGGAGGCACTGGCCAATCGAGGCGAGCGCCCTTTCCTGTTGACGCGCGGCTATGGCGGGAATCTGGCGGGGCCGGTTCTTGTCGAGCCGGGCCGGCATGCCGCTCGGGATGTCGGCGACGAGCCGCTGCTTCTGGCAAGGGCTGCGCCGACCATCGTTGCCCGGGACCGACATTCCGGCGCGGAGGCTGCGCTCGCGGCCGGCGCGGGGTGCCTGCTGCTTGACGATGCCTTGCAGAACCCGGCGCTCGTCAAGGATGTTTCCCTTGCCGTCATCGATGCCGGCTTCGGGTTCGGCAATGGCGCCTGCCTGCCGGCCGGGCCCTTGCGGGCGCCCGTTGCGGCCATGGCGAAATCGGTGGATGCGGCGTTGCTGGTCGGCGAAGGGCCGATTCCCGATGCCGTGCCGCCAGGCCTGCCGCTGTTCCGGGCGCAGATCGTTCCGGCCGACGACCTCACCGCCCTGATCGGCCGGAAAGTGCTGGCCTATTGCGGGCTTGCGCGCCCCGGGAAATTCCACGCGACGCTCGAGGCGGCGGGGATCATGGTCGCGGCTATGGCCGATTTCCCGGACCATCATGCCTTCACGCCCGCCGAAGCGACGCGGCTTCTGGACGAGGCCACGGCAGAGGGTCTTGCCCTCGTCACAACGGAAAAGGATGCCGTGCGCCTGACGGGCGATCCGGCCCTGCAGGCCTTGGCTGCAGCAAGCCACGTCGTGAGGGTGCGGCTTGAACCCGAACCGGCTTTCCTTGACTGGTTCTACCGGGCCTTCGACTCGGCGCGGATCCGCGCGAGCACGGCGTCCGGCCCGGCATAGGCCTCCTGCCGCTCGGCGCTCCAGTAGCGCAGGTCCTCGAGGGGGATGGGCGCACCGGTGACCCCGCACCGCACGAAGGTGCCCTGCCGCAGGATGCGGTAATCGCTGTCGGAATATTCCAGAAGGGCTTCCGTGCCGAGGGCCGGGCCAGCAGATCCGGATGCGAATTTGACCATCAGGCACTCTCCGTTGATGCGGAGGTCATACTGTCTGGCGGCATCGCCATCAACCTCCGCAATCCGGACAAAGCCTTCAAAAGAGCGAGCCCTGACCACCGCCGGAGGCGGGCTTCCGGGCAGGTCGAGGCCCAGAGGCAGCCGATCCGCCGGTCACGGCGTCGATCCGGCCATCGGCAAACTCGATCGAGATAGCCTGCCCGGTTTCAAGCCCCTCGCGGCGGCTGAGGATGCGATCCTCCTGCCGGATCACGGCATAACCGCGCGCAAGGACATTCTTGTAGGCCAGCGATTCCAGCAGCTTGGCCTGCGCCTCGAGGGCGGCCTTCCTTACCTTCCCGCGAACCTCCATGGCATGCGGAAGGCGCCTTGCCAGCGACGCGAGGCTTTCCTTGCGCCGGGCAATCTCACGCGTTTCGCGCTGGTGCGTCGTCCGCATGGCCTGCTCGAGTCGCTTGCCCAGTTGCTCAAGCCGCTGCAGCCGCTCGGCCGGCTGGCGCTGGCCAATGCCGCGCAGCCGCTCGCCGAGGCCGGCAACGCGCTCGCGGAAGCGGGCGAGCCGTGCCTCGGGCTTCTGGGCGCCAAGCCTCCGGGCAAGGTTGGCCAGCAGGACGGAACGGCGGTCCCGCGCGGCACGGAGCGCGTTGTCGAGCCGGAGAATCGCGCGGTCGAGGCGCTGGGCCGGGCTTTCGAGGAGGCGTTCGGCAGAGCCCATGGCGCGGGCGAGGTTGGCGAGATCGCGGCGGCGGCGATCCTGCCCGCGGGCCATCGAACCGGCCAGCCGGGCGGCGCGATCCCGCAGATCGGCCAGAAGGTCGACCCGGACCGGGACCACCATCTCGGCTGCGGCGGTCGGCGTCGGGGCGCGGATATCCGCAACGAGATCGAGCAGGGTCCAGTCCGTCTCGTGGCCGATGGCCGAAACCAGCGGGATGGTGCTTTCCGCGGCGGCGCGGACGACGATTTCCTCGTTGAAGCTCCAGAGATCCTCCAGCGAGCCACCGCCACGCGCGACCACAAGCACATCTGGCCGCGGCAGATCATCCTCCTCGCCGATGGCGTTGAAGCCGCGAATACCCGCGGCAACCTCGGCCGCGCTGCCCTCGCCCTGGACGCGGACGGGCCAGACGAGCACCGTGCAGGGGAAACGGTCCGACAGGCGGTGGATCATGTCGCGAATCACCGCGCCGGTCGGCGAGGTGACGATGCCGATTACCTGCGGCAGATAGGGCAAGGCCCGCTTGCGCGTCGCGTCGAACAGCCCCTCGCCCTGCAGCTTGCGGCGGCGTTCCTCCAGCAGCGCCATCAGCGCGCCCACGCCGGCCGGCTCCATCTGCTCGATGATGATCTGGTAGCTTGATTTGCCCGGGAAGGTGGTGATCCGGCCAATCGCCACCACTTCAAGCCCGTCCTCGGGGCGGAACTTGATTCGCGAGAAGACGCCCTTCCAGATCACGGCGTCGATCTTGGCGTTCTGGTCCTTCAGCGAGAAATAGACATGGCCGGAGGAATGCGGGCCGCGATAGCCGGAAATCTCGCCACGCAGGCGCACCTGCCCGAAAGCATCCTCGATGGTGCGCTTGAGGGCACCTGCCAGTTCGGAGACCGACAATTCGGGTGTGTTGGTGACCGGTTGATCCATGCGCCGAGTGTAGAGATCGGCCGCGAGGGATGCTACAGGCCTCTTGCGTTGCGGGACGGGGTTATCCGCAGCCTGCATGACCAGAGGGTAATCATGAAGGTTCTTCTTCTCGGCAGCGGCGGCCGCGAGCATGCCCTTGCGCTGGCGCTTTCGCAGTCTCCGTCGCTGACACGGCTCTTCATCCTGCCAGGGAATGACGGCATGGCCGGGGAAGGGCAGCTCGTGGCGGGAATCGCCCTCGCCGACCATGCCGCGATTCTCGGATTCTGCCGTCAGGAGGCGATCGACCTCGTCGTGGTCGGGCCGGAAGCGCCGCTGGTCGCAGGCCTCGCGGATGACCTCGCAGCCGCCGGTTTCGCCGTATTCGGCCCGTCAAAGGCTGCCGCCCAGCTCGAGGGGTCGAAGGATTTCACCAAGTCCGTCTGCGATGCGGCCGGCATCCCGACCGCGGCCTATGCCACTTTCACCGACCCTGCCGGCGCCCTCGCCTATCTCCGGGCGAAGGGCGCGCCGATTGTCGTCAAATATGACGGGCTGATGGCTGGGAAGGGCGTGACCGTCGCCGCCAGCCTTGCCGAAGCCGAGGAGGCCATTGCAGCGCTCTATGCCAACGAGTCGGCCGCCAAGGTGGTGATCGAGGAGATGATGGTGGGCGAGGAAGCGAGCTTCTTCTGCCTGATCGACGGGGAAACCGTGGTGCCCTTCGGCTCGGCGCAGGATCACAAGCGGGTCTTCGATGGCGACAGGGGGCCCAATACCGGCGGGATGGGCGCCTATTCGCCGGCGCCGGTCTTCACCGAGGCGCTCGAAGCGGAAACACTGGAGCGGATCATCCGTCCGACCGCGCGGGAAATGGTGCGGCGGGGCATGCCCTATCGCGGTGTGCTTTTCGCGGGGCTGATGCTCACGGCCGAGGGGCCCAGACTGATCGAATACAATTGCCGGTTCGGGGATCCGGAATGCCAGGCGCTGATGCTGCGTTTCGAGGGTGATCTCGTGCAGGTACTGCTTGCGGCCGCGACCGGCGCTCTCGACCGCGTGCGCGTGAGGCTCGGCGCGAACCATACCGTCGGTGTTGTCATGGCGGCAAAGGGCTATCCGGGCGACTATGCCAAGGGCAGCGTCATCCGGGGTCTTGGTCCGGCCGGCGCCCTGCCCGGCGTGACGATCTTCCATGCCGGGACGAAGACCGTCGGGGGCGAGGTGACCAGCCATGGTGGCCGGGTCTTGACCGTGGCCGCGACGGGAACCACGCTCCGCGAAGCGCGCGACCGCGCCTATGCAGCGGTGGATGCGATTGACTGGCCGGAAGGATTCTGCCGGCGCGATATCGCCGCCCGCGGGCTTGCGCGGCTCGGCCAGGGCTGAGGGAGGCACAGGATGGGCGATCTGGCGGATCTGTTTCCCGGCTTCGAGAGCCTCTATGTCCCGACGCGGGAGGGCCAGGTCTTCGCCCGGGTGGGCGGCAAGGGCCCGCCCCTCGTCCTGCTGCATGGCTTTCCGCAGACCCATGTGATCTGGCACCGGATGGCGCCGGAACTCGCGAAGACGCATCAGGTCATCGCCATGGATCTGCGCGGCTATGGCTGGTCCAGCGCCCCGCGCGGCGGCCCGCCGCACGAGACCTATTCCAAACGCGCCATGGCGGAGGATGTGCTGGCCGTGATCGACCGGCTCGGCCATACGCGTTTTGCCCTGGTCGGGCATGACCGCGGTGCCCGGGTCAGCTACCGGCTGGCGCTGGATCATCCCGGCCGGCTGACCCGCCTGGCCCTGCTCGACATCATTCCCACCCTCGCCATGTGGGAGCGGATGGATGCCCGCCGGGCCATGCAGGTCTATCACTGGAGCTTCCTCGCCCAGCCTGCACCGATGCCGGAAACCCTGATCGCGAAGGCTCCGGCGGAATGGCTCGAGCATACGCTGGCCAGCTGGACAGCCGCAAAAGACCTTTCCGCCTTCGACAGCCGGGCGCTGCGGCATTACCGGGCCTTCTTCAACGATCCCGCGCGGATCCATGCCTGCTGCGAGGATTACCGCGCCGGGGCCGGGCTCGACATGGACCATGACGAGGCAAGCCGGCAGGCCGGCACGCGGATCGATTGCCCCGTGCTTGTGCTCTGGGGCGAGGTCGGCATTCCCGCCGCCGGGGCATCCCCGCTGGAGGCCTGGAAGATCTTCGCGCCGCACGCGACGGGCGCGCCGATCCGGGCCGGGCATTTCCTGCCGGAGGAGAACCCCGCCGATACGCTGGCTGCAATCAAGGCGTTTCTCGGATGAAGAGCCGCAAGCGCAAGCCGAAGATCGGGCTGGTGCTCGGCTCCGGCGGGGCACGTGGCCTCGCACATATCGTGGTGCTGGAAACGCTCGACCGGCTGAAACTGAAGCCGGTCGAGATGGCCGGCACCTCGATCGGTGCCATTCTCGGGGCGGCCTATGCCTCGGGTGTCAGCGGCGCGGAATTGCGCGCCCATGCGATCCGCGATTTCAAGAACCGCACCGATGTGATGACGCGGCTGTTCCAGACCCGGGTTGGCCGATTCGTGGATCTGTTCCAGCAGGGGCTGGCCAACCCGGTGCTGGTGGATGGCGAGGGCATTCTCGAGCGCTTCCTGCCGCGCCCCCTGCCGGAGACCTTCGAGGAATTGTCGATCCCGCTCTCGGTAATCGCGGCGGATTTCCACCGGCTTGACCGGGTGGTCTTCACCGACGGGCAGCTCCGGCCTGCTGTTGCGGCCTCGATGGCGATTCCGGGCCTCGTGCGGCCGGTGGTCTATCGTGATCGCGTGATGGTCGATGGCGGCGCCGTTGACCCGCTGCCGGTGCGGGCGATCTCCGGCGAGGCCGATCTCATCATCGCGGTCGATGTCTCCCGCGCGGCCGCCCGGGAGGAAAGCGAGCGAATCCCGAATGCGGTCGAAACAGGGTTCCGCGTATTCGACCTGATGCAGGCCGCCCTGGCCGATGCGCAGGCGAGTGACAACAGCCGGCCGATCTACCGGCTCAAGGCCCCGGTCGAAGGCTTCAACGCGCTCGATTTCTTCTCGGCCAAGGGCATCCTCGCCGCATCCGAAGGACTGGCCGGCGCGGTCGAAGCCATTATCGCGCAGGCTTCCGCGCGCTAGCGCCGGTCCCGGAAAAAGGCGCGGAGCATCTCCGCCGCTTCCTGCTCGCGGATGCCGGGATAGACATCCGGCACGTGGTGGCAACTCGGCTGGGCATAGAGCCGTGGTCCATTCTCCACCGCGCCGCCCTTCGGGTCTCCCGCCGCGTAGTAAAGCCGGCGGATCCGCGCGAAGGAAATGGCCGTGGCGCACATCGGGCAGGGTTCGAGCGTGACATAGAGATCGGCGCCGACCAGCCTTTCGCTGCCGATCCGGGCGCAGGCCTCGCGGATGGCCAGCATCTCGGCATGGGCGGTGGGATCCCGGGTCTCGCGCATGCGGTTGCCGGCCCGGGCGAGGAGCTCGCCCTCGCGCAGGATGGCGGCGCCGATCGGTACCTCGCCCCGCGCCGCGGCGGCGCGCGCTTCCTCGAAAGCCAGGTCGAAGCCGTTGAGGCCCTGCTCTTTCCTCATGGCATGCCTGCCTTCCGCTCCCTGCCCTGCGGTTTGCGAATAAAATTGCGGCTGGCCCTCGCAACAGGCTGTCGATCCTGATATGAGCGCGACATGTCTGACAGCGATAATGAGAAACGTCGCGGTGGCAAGCCCCGCGACACCCGCCCGCGCGCCGATCGTTCCGGCGATTCCCCGCGTTCCCCGCGCCCGAAAGGCGAATTCCGCCCGCGGCCGGACCGCGACGCGCCAGCGGGTGACAGCCGCCCGAAACGCAGCTTCCGCCCCCGCGACGAGCAGGGCGGCGAGGAGCGTAGCTTCCGCCCGCGTCCGCCGCGCGATGGCGACCGCAGCGACCGGCCCTTCACACCGCGCGCCCCGCGCCGGGACGAGGATGCGAATGCGCCGAGCGGATTCGCGCCGGAAGGCGAACGCATCGCCCGCGTGATGGCACGGGCCGGGCTTTGCTCGCGCCGTGATGCCGAGGTCTGGATCGAGGAAGGCCGTGTCAGCGTCAATGGCCGCGTGATCGACAGCCCCGCGCTGGATGTCACGGATCGTGACCGCATTCTTGTCGATGGCCAGCCGCTGCCGGCGCGGGAGCGCACGCGGCTCTGGCTCTACAACAAGCCGCGCGGCCTCGTGACCACGGCGAGCGATCCGGAGGGGCGGCCGACCGTGTTCGACCATCTTCCGGCGGAATTGCCGCGCGTGGTTTCGGTCGGACGACTCGACATCAATACCGAAGGGCTGATGCTGCTGACCAATGATGGCGGACTTGCCCGGGTGCTCGCCCTGCCGGAAACCGGCTGGCTGCGCCGCTACCGGGTGCGCGTGCATGGCGGCGTCGACCAGTCCATGCTCGACACGCTGCGCGAGGGCATCTCGCTCGACGGGATCGATTACGGCCCCATCGTCGCCACGCTGGAACGCGAAGTCGGCGACAATGCCTGGCTGGTCATGGATCTGCGCGAAGGCAAGAACCGCGAGATCAAGCGCGTACTCGAGCATTTCAACCTGCAGGTGAACCGCCTGATCCGGGTGTCGTTCGGGCCCTTCCAGCTCGAGGATCTCGGCGAGGGCGCGATCGAGGAAGTCCGGACCAAGACCCTGCGGGACCAGCTCGGTGACCGGCTGACCGCCGAGGCCGGTGCCTATTTCGACGGGCCGCGTCGCGAAAGCGGGGCTGACCGCGAGGCGATGCTGCAGGACGAGCCTGTCCGCAAGCGTTTCGACAAGCGCAAGCCCGGCGAGAAGCGCGAGCTGGCCCTTTCCGGCGCAGCGAAAGACCTGAAGGTCGAGCGCGAACGCGTGGCCGACCGCCGGGGTCGTACCGTCAAGGTGGAACGGATCGTCAAGAAGGACCTGCCGCCGGAAGAGCCGCCGCGGATCATCCGCGAGGAGCGCGAGGAACGGCGGCCGCGCCGTGATTTCGGTGATCGGCCCTTCCGTTCGCGCGACGGTGCGCCGAGCGGTGATCGCCCGTTCAAGCCGCGTGGCCCGCGCCGCGATGATCAGGGCGGCGAGGAGCGCAGCTTCCGACCGCGCCCGCCGAGGGATGGCGCGCCAAGTGGCGACCGCCCGTTCAAGCCCCGCGCCCCGCGCCGCGATGATCAGGGCGGCGAGGAGCGCAGCTTCCGGCCCCGGCCGCCCCGGGATGGCGCGCCGGGTGGCGACCGCCCGTTCAAGCCCCGCGCCCCGCGCCGCGACGATCAGGGTGGCGAGGAGCGCAGCTTCCGGCCCCGGCCGCCGAGGGATGGCGCGCCAAGTGGCGACCGCCCGTTCAAGCCGCGTGGCGAGTTCAAGCGGCCGGGCGGCCCCAAGCCGGGCGGCCCGCGCCCGGGTGGCAAACGGCCGCCGCGCGACCGGGGCTGATCCATGCGGATCGTCGGCGGGCGGCTTGGCGGGCGGACCCTCCGGGGGCCGCAGGGCGACAGCATCCGGCCGACGACCGACCGGATGCGGCAAGCGCTGTTCAACATCCTGATCCATGCCTGTGCGTTCCCGTTCGACGGCGCCCGCGTGCTGGATCTCTTCGCCGGTACAGGCGCACTTTCGGCGGAGGCGCTGTCGCATGGGGCCGGCTTCGCCGTGATGGTGGATATCGGCGCCGAGGCGCGCGGGCTGCAACGCGAGAATGTCGAAGCGCTCGGGCTGGGCGGGATGACGCGCATCCTCCGGCGCGATGCGACGCGGCTCGGCGAGGTCGCGCCCTTCGAGCCTTTCGGCCTCGTCTTCTGTGATCCACCCTATGGCAAGGGGCTGGGCGAGGCAGCCCTCGCCTCGGCAATGCGGGGGGGATGGATCGCGCCGGAGGGGCTGGTGGTGCTGGAAGAACGCGCGAGCGTCGCGGTGGCCCTGCCTGCGCCACTGGTGGAGATCGATCGCCGGAAGGCCGGCGAGACCCAGCTCATCTTCGGCCGCATGCCGGGCTGAGGCCCGGTCAGGACCGGCCGAACAGGCGCTCCAGATCCTTCAGGCCGAGCGACACATAGGTCGGGCGGCCGTGGTTGCACTGGCCGGAACCGGGCGTTGCCTCCATCTCGCGCAGCAGGGCATCCATTTCCTCCAGCCGAAGCCGGCGGCCGGCCCGGACGGAATGATGGCAGGCGAAGGTCTTCAGGACGTGGTCCTGCCGCGCGGCGAGGCTTTCGCTGCCGCCCCATTCGCTGACCTGATCGGCGAGATCCCGCATCAGCGCCACGATATCCGAGCCCGCCAGGGCCGCCGGCACTTCCTGGACGGCCACAGCGCCCGGCCCGAACGGTTCGATGACCAGCCCGGCCTCCGCGAGGGCCCCGGCCTGATCGAGCAAGGCCGCGATGGCGGGTTCGGGGAGGTCGATGACGGCCGGAATGAGCAGCGGCTGGCGGGGCACGGCGCCCTCGGCGCGGGCCTTCTTCAACCGCTCGTAGACCAGCCTTTCATGGGCGGCATGCTGGTCGACGATGACCACGCCCTCACCGGTCTGGGCAAGGATATAGGTTTCATGGAACTGCGCGCGGGCATAGCCGAGCGGCGGGAAGCCCGCCTCCCCGTCCTCCGCGCCTCCCGCAGGCCCGCCGACCGGTTCCGAAAGCCGGGCCGGCTCGGCAAAGCCGGCATGCGGCATGGCGGGGGCCGGCCGCTCCGGCAGGCGCTGGTCCGGGAAAACGAAGCTGAGCGGGCGCGGCGGCGGGCTGCCGGTACCGAGATGGGTGATGCCCTGGGCGCGCAGGCGCTGCAACATGGCCTCGCCGCCCCGGCTCGACGCCTGATGCCCCATGCCGGCCAGCGCATCGCGGATGCCGGCAATCATCAGGCCGCGAATGCCCTCGGCATCGCGGAAGCGGACTTCCAGCTTGGCCGGATGGACATTCACATCGACGCCGGCAGGGTCGAGCTCGAGGAACAGGGCCACGACGGGGTAACGGCCAGCCATCAGGCTGTCGGCATAGGCGGCCTTGAGCGCGCCGATCAGCAGGCGGTCGCGAACGGGGCGGCCATTGACGAAGAGATATTGGTCCAGCGCACTGGCGCGATGATAGGTCGGCAGCGAGGCCAGCCCCGAGAGGCGGAAGCCGTTGCGCTCCGCTGCGAGCGTGGCGGCATTGCCGGTGAAATCCTCGCCGATCAGCCGCGCGATCCGGCGGCGCAGGCCCTCCTCGCCCGGTGCTTCCGCGGGCAGGTCGAACCCGGAGAGGTGATCCCCGGACAGCGTGAAGGCGATTTCGGGATGGGCCATGGCGAGGCGGCGGATGACAAGCGCCACCGCCTGGGCCTCGGCGCGGTCGCCCTTCAGGAATTTCAGCCGCGCCGGGGTGGCATAGAAGAGATCGCTCACCTCGACCCGCGTGCCTTGCGCCATGGCGGCGGGACGGATCGGCCCGACCTGTCCGGCATCGACAAGAATGGCATGGCCCTCTCCGCCTGCCACGCGCGTGGTGATCTGCAGCCGCGCGACCGCGCCGATCGAGGGCAGGGCCTCGCCCCGGAAGCCGAGGGTGAGGATGCGATCGAGCTGGCCTTCCGGCAGTTTCGAAGTGGCATGGCGGCGGATGGCGAGGGCGAGATCCTCCGGCGGCATGCCGGCGCCGTCATCCGTAACGCGGATCAGCCGGCGCCCACCCTGTTCCAGCCGGATCTCGATGCGGCGCGCGCCGGCATCGATGGCATTCTCGACCAGTTCCTTCGCTGCGGCGGCCGGACGCTCGATCACCTCGCCGGCGGCAATCTGGTCGATCAGGACAGGGTCAAGCTGGCGGACGGGCATGGTTGCTTATGGCCTGATTCGCAGCCCGGGCCGGCTGCGGTGCTGCGGAGCCTGTGGGCAAGGCACCCGGCGCGCCGGCTATTTCTCCACCAGACCGCGCAGATTGGCGAGACCGGCCTCGAAATCGCGCCCGACCATGCGGTCCATGTTCATCAGCAGATCCATGATCTTGCTCATGAGCGGCGAGGGGCCTTCCATGGCCCAGACGAGTTCAGTGCCACCCTCGACCGGGTTCAGCGTGAAACTGGCGCGATTGGTGGCGCGGAAGGGCTTCTCGAATTCCAGCCGATAAGCCACGGCCTCATGCGGGCGGCTTTCGATGATGCTCATATTGCCCTTGCCGACCTGGTTGTTGCCGTCCCAGCCCATGCTGGCGCCGAGCCCCGCCCGGCTGGGGCCGTAGGTGGTGCGCATGGCCGGGTCCTTGTGGGCCCAGGGCGACCAGAGCTGCCAGGATTCAAGGCTGTCGAGATAGGGGTAGATCGCCTCGGGCGTGGCCGCCAGCACGATGCGCCGCTCGATGCGGAACCGGTCCGGCTTGCGCGAGGCGAGGAGGACCAGCGCGAGAACCGCGCCGGCCAGAACCACAAGCAGGATCATCCACCACGGCATGCCGGCCTCCCTGATCGCTCGCGGAGCCTTCTGCCTTCATGGGGAAGGCCGGGATCAGCCCGCGAGGGCTTCCTTCTGCTTTTCCATCCGCTTGCGATCGTTCGGATCGAGGAAGCGCTTGCGCAGGCGGATCGATTTCGGCGTGACCTCGACCAGCTCGTCATCCTGGATCCAGGCGAGCGCGCGTTCAAGCGTCATCCGGATCGGCGGCGTCAGCCGGACGGCCTCGTCCTTCGAGGTGGTACGGATGTTCGTGAGCTTCTTGCCCTTGAGGACATTGACCTCGAGATCGTTGTCACGCGTGTGGACGCCGATGATCATGCCCTGATAGACCTTCCAGCCGGGCTCGATCACCATCTGGCCGCGATCCTCGAGGTTCCAGAGCGCGTAGGCCACGGCCTCGCCGATATCGTTCGAGATCAGCACGCCGTTGTGACGGCCGCCGATTTCGCCCTTGAACGGCTCATAGGCCTTGAACAGGCGGTTCATGATCGCCGTGCCGCGCGTATCGGTGAGCAATTCGCTCTGATAGCCGATCAGGCCACGCGTCGGGGCATGGAAGACAAGGCGCAGGCGATTGCCGCCCGACGGCTTCATCTCGATCATCTCGGCCTTGCGCTCGGACATCTTCTGCACGACCGTGCCGGAATATTCCTCGTCAACGTCGATCACGACTTCCTCGACGGGCTCCAGCATTTCGCCGTTCTCGCCCTTTTCCATCACGACGCGCGGCCGGGACACGGCAATCTCGAAGCCCTCGCGGCGCATCGTCTCGATCAGGATGGCGAGCTGCAATTCACCGCGGCCGGAGACGAAGAAGGAATCCTTGTCTTCCGATTCCTCGATGCGCAAGGTGACATTGCCCTCGCCCTCCTTGAACAGGCGGTCGCGGATCATGCGCGAGGTGACCTTGTCCCCCTCGGTGCCGGCATAGGGGCTGTCATTGACGATGAAGCTCATCGTCACGGTCGGCGGGTCGATCGGCTGGGCCTGGATGGGCGTGTCGACCGCAGGGTCGCAGAACGTATCCGCCACGGTGCCCTTGACCAGGCCGGCGATGGAGACGATGTCGCCGGCGACACCCTCTTCGATCGGCTGGCGCTCGATGCCGCGGAAGGCGAGGATCTTCGAGACGCGGCCGGTTTCGACGAGGTTGCCCTTGCGGTCGAGGACCTTGATCTGCTGGTTCGGCTTCACCGAACCGGAGGAGATCTTGCCGGTAATGATGCGGCCGAGGAACGGGTTGGCCTCGAGCAAGGTGCCGAGCATGCGGAACGGCCCTTCCTCGACGGTCGCTTCCGGCACATGGCTGAGCACGAGGTCGAAGAGCGGCGCAAGGCCTTCTTCCTGCGAGCCATCGGGCTTCAGTGACATCCAGCCATTGCGGCCGGAACCGTAAAGGATCGGGAAGTCGAGCTGCTCGTCGGTCGCATCCAGCGCGGCGAAGAGATCGAACACCTCGTTGACCACTTCGGTCACGCGGGCATCCGGGCGGTCGACCTTGTTGATCGCGACGATCGGCTTCAGCCCGATCTTGAGCGCCTTGCCGACGACAAACTTGGTCTGCGGCATCGGGCCTTCCGCCGCATCGACCAGCACGATGGCGCTGTCGACCATCGAGAGGATGCGCTCGACCTCGCCGCCGAAATCGGCGTGGCCCGGCGTATCGACGATGTTGATGCGGGTATCCTTCCACACAACCGAGGTCGCCTTGGCGAGAATGGTGATGCCGCGCTCCTTCTCGAGGTCGTTCGAGTCCATCACGCGCTCGACGACGCGCTGGTTTTCGCGGAAAGCGCCGGACTGCGCGAGGAGCTTGTCCACCAGCGTCGTCTTGCCGTGGTCGACGTGGGCGATGATGGCGATGTTGCGCAGTGACATGGGTTTGTTCCAAAAGGCGCCCGGGCGTCCGGTGGATCCCGGACGATGGCGGCAGGGCATTGCAGTCTACGGTGTTGCAGCGCAGTATCCTTTTTGCGCTGCAAGAGCAAGCCGGCGCGCGGCGATTCCGGCCGTTCAGGTCGAAATTGCCGCCGGACCCGGTGGCCGGCGCGGCTCGCTGCGCTCTCCCGGCGCCTCCCGGATCCGCTGCTGGGCATCCGCCAGCGCAAGGCGCAACTCGTCGACAAGGAAGCGGATCGTGGCGATCCGGTCCGAATCCTGCGCGGCTTCCGCGACGGAATGGAGCAGCATGTGGTGGAGCATGCGGGCCTCGCCCTCGAGGGCGGGAAGCGCCTCGGCCGAGGGAGCCTGACGGAGCTGGTCGATCAGCACGACCATGCGGTGCAGCTCGTCATCCGTCACCGGATGGACACCGGTGCGCGTGTTGCTCACCCGTGAGAAGAGCGCCGCCGCAACCGAGCCGACCAGCGAGAACCCCATCACGCCGAGGTAGAACCAGTCACCGTAGCGCTCGAAGAACGTCTTTGTCTCACCCTCGATATAGGCGATCGTGCCGGGATGGACCGGAAGCTTGGCGCCCCTGTCTTCGGCGGAAGGCAGTTCGATCTGGTTGGCGGCCGGCGCTTCTGCAGCAACAGAGAGGCGGAGCGCGAAAAGCAGCCGGGTCAGTTCGCTGACGACCGATTCATCCAGCGTGCGGCGGGCCACGAGGCGATGGGTTGCCGCAAGCGTGGTGGTCTCCTCTTCCGGTTGCGGGGGATCGCCGCCGAAAACACCGCGCACCAGCTCGACCGTGTCATAGGCCGGGATCTGCTCCGCGATCGCCTCGGCCTCGGCGATGGGCAGGAAGCCGGGCTCCTCGTTCTCGACCTTGGGAAAAGCGAGGAAGGCCCAGCGGCTCATCCGGTCCGCCACCGGCGCGACCGAAAAGAAGGCATCGAGCTTGCCATCCTGCATCGCCTGGCCGATCTCGGCCTGGCTTCCGCGGATGACATCGACCTCCGAGGCCGCGATACCGTAATGGGTGAGGATGCTCTCGAGCATCCGGTCATTGGCCGGGCGCGGTGCGATGGAGCCGATCGCCTTGCCCTTGAGATCGCCGATCTTCGCGATCTTCGAACCGGGCCTGGTGACGAAATAGACCGCCTCGCGGCGGAAGATCGCCACCGTGGCGGCCTTTTCCGGCACGGTGATGTCCGAGCGGATCACCGCCAGATCCGCCTTGCCGCTTTCCAGCAGCGCGCCGCTGGCGGAGGCGCCTTCCGTCAGCACCAGTTTCAGCCGCAGCGAAGCTTTCTCGCGCTGGAGCGATTGCAGGAAGGCCACGACAATGCGGATGTCCTGCCCGCCGAGCGGCCCCACCGCAATCCGAAGGAGGCGCGGCGCAAACAGCCCGTAGGAGATCGCTGCCGCGATCGCCACGCCGACAAAGACCATGGCCAGAACTTTCAGCCGCATGCGCATCGATCCGCCCTCCGGTCCTGGCCGTTCCGGCGGGGAAACACGCCGCCCCCGCCCGGCCTCAGCTGGTGCGGGCCTTGCGCATGGCGAGGGTCCGCAGCCTCAGCGCGTTGAGCTTGATGAAGCCCTGCGCATCCCGATGATCATAGGCCACCGCGCCTTCCTCGAAAGTCACGAGTTCCTGATCATACAGCGAATACGGGCTTTCGCGACCGATGACCGTCGCATTGCCCTTGTAGAGTTTCATCGTGACACGGCCGGTGACATTTTCCTGGCTCTTGTCGCACAAAGCCTGGATCATCTCGCGTTCCGGCGTGAACCAGAAGCCGTAATAGACCAGCTCCGCATAGCGCGGCATCAGCGATTCCTTGAGATGCATCGCCTCGCGGTCGAGCGTGATCGATTCGATGCCGCGATGGGCGGCATGGAGAATCGTACCACCCGGCGTCTCGTAGACCCCGCGCGACTTCATGCCAACGAAGCGGTTCTCGACGAGGTCGAGCCGGCCGATGCCGTTCTCCTTGCCGAGCTCGTTGAGGCGGGTCAGGAGCGTCGCCGGCGACATGCGGACGCCGTCGATGGCCACGGCATCACCCTTCTCGAAATCGATGGTGATGGTCGTGGCCTTGTCCGGGGCCGCCTCGGGCGCGATGGTGCGCATATAGACCATTTCCGGGGCCTCGATGGCGGGGTCCTCGAGCACTTTCCCTTCCGAGGAAGAATGCAGGAGGTTGGCGTCGACCGAGAACGGCGCCTCGCCATACTTGTCCTTGGCGATCGGGATCTGGTGCTGCTCGGCAAAGGCGATCAGCCGGGTGCGGCTGGCCAGGTCCCATTCGCGCCAGGGCGCGATGATCTTGATGTTCGGCTCGAGCGCGTAATAGGTCAGCTCGAACCGGACCTGGTCATTGCCCTTGCCTGTCGCACCGTGGCAGACGGCATCGGCGCCGACCTGGCGGGCGATCTCGATCTGGCGCTTGGCGATGAGCGGCCGCGCGATCGAGGTGCCGAGCAGGTACTGGCCCTCATAGAGCGCATTCATGCGGAACATCGGGAAGACGAAATCGCGGGTGAATTCCTCGCGCAGGTCGTCGATGAAGATATGCTCCGGCTTGATGCCCAGCAATTCGGCCTTCTTGCGCGCCGGGTCCAGTTCCTCGCCCTGGCCGAGATCGGCGGTGAAGGTCACCACCTCGCAGCCATAGGTGGTCTGGAGCCATTTCAGGATCACGGAGGTATCGAGACCTCCGGAATAGGCCAGGACAACGCGCTTGATATCGGATTTCGCCATCGGTTCTTCTTCCAAACGTCCGGGCCAAGGCAGCCCGGAACTCCATTCCCCTCACCCGGCCCAAATTCCTTGCGCAGCATCAACACTGGCTCGAAAAGGCGCTGGAGAGGTCCTATAAACGGAACCCGACGGCACGCAAGCCACTCCCGCGAGAACGCCCAAGATGCTTTCCTCCGACGACCTGACCCGCTTCGCCCGCCATATTGTGCTGCGCCATATCGGCGGGCCGGGCCAGCAGCGCCTGCGCCGCGCCAGCGTACTGGTGGTCGGTGCCGGCGGGTTGGGCACGCCGCTCCTGCTCTATCTGGCGGCAGCGGGTGTGGGGCGGATCGGGATCATCGACGACGATGTCGTCTCGCTGTCGAACCTGCAGCGGCAGGTCATCCATGGGACGTCCGATCTCGGCCGACCCAAGGTCGAGAGCGCGGCCGAGGCCGTGCACCGGATCGACCCGGCTATCCTCGTGGACCGGCATGCCATGCGGCTCGATCCGGGCAATGCCGCCGCGCTGGTCGCCGGCTATGATGTCATTGCCGACGGGTCGGACAACTTCGACACGCGCTATCTGCTGGCTTCCGTATGCGAGGCGGCGCGGAAGCCGCTGGTCCATGCTGCGGTGAACGAGATGCATGGCTCGGTGACCGTGCTCCGCCCGTGGGAGGCCGGGCCGGATGGCGGGCTCAATCCACGCTACACGGATCTCTTCCCCGAAAAGCCGCCGGCCGGGAGCATTCCGACCTGTTCGGAAGCCGGCGTTCTCGGCGCGCTGGTCGGGCTGGTGGGCTCGCTCCAGGCGATCGAGGTCATCCGGCAGATCTCGCCGTTCGGGACACCGCTTGTCGGCAAGCTGCTGCTGATCGATGCCCTCGACATGCGGTTCGAGACGATCGAATACGGGCGGCCAGGCTAGCGCCGGCGCTTCCCGGGGGTGGCAGGGCGGACGCCGCTCCACGGATCGATGACGGCACTGGTCCGGCCGTTGCGCCGGGTCATCTCGATACCGCCGATGCCCGGCAGCCCGCCATCGGGGCCTGCGCGGCGGCTATGGCGGCCCCGCCGGTTCATGACCGAGGCTTCCGGATCACCGGAGGTGACGCGCGGCGCCCGCTGGCCGCGCTGGGGCGCCTGCTTGGACAGGCATTCGTTATAGGCGAAGGCATTCGAGATCCCCTCGCAGGCCGCAAGGGCCGGCCGGGAGAAAAGCCCGGCCCCCAGAAAAACCCATCCTGCCAGCAGGATCGGGCACGCAGCGTGGCGTTTTGCCATTCTTGAACCTCTTCAGCGCGGGCGAGACCTCACCCGCGCAAGGTCGCGCCCGTCTTTCCGGTGATTTCCGCCACCAGTTTCTTCGAAAAGGCCTCGATCTCCGCATCCGTCAGCGTTTTCTCGCGCGGCTGCAGCGTCACGTTGAGGCCAATCGAGACCTTGCCCGGCTCGATTCTCTTGCCGGCATAGACATCGAAGACCGTGACGCTGTCCGTCAAGGGCTTGTCGATGCCACGGGCGAGGCGAAGCAATGTCTCGGCCTCCACGCCTTGATCCACAAGGAAGGCAAAATCACGGCTGACCGGCTGGAGATCCGGCAGATCGAGCCGCGCCTTGACCTTGGTCGGCTTCTTCTTGGGATAGGGCAGCCCGTCGAGGATGATCTCGAAGGCCTGAAGGCGCCCCTCGGCACCCAGCGCCTCGACAAGGCGCGGATGCAACTCGCCGAACCAGCCGACGACATCCTTCGGGCCGAAGCGCAGGATCGCTGCGCGGCCGGGATGGAGATGGTCCGGCGCCGGATTGACCTGGCCGGCCGCGACGACCTGCAGCCCGCCGGTGGGCACACCGAGCGTGGCCAGCAGGGCCATCACATCGCCCTTGACGTCGAAGAGATCCGCCTCGCCACTGCCAGTCCAGTGCCGGCCCGCGCCGGCCGCCCGGGCGAGGCCGCGCCGGATGCCGGCCGCCGCGAAACGCTGGTCCTTCTCGCCATCCCCCCTGAAGATCTGGCCGACCTCGAAGAGCGCGACATCAGGATAGCCCTGATCGGCATTGCGCTGCGCCGCCGCGACAAGGCCCGGCATCAGGCTGGGCCGCATGTCGGAGAGATCAGCCGCGATCGGGTTGGCGAGCGCCAGAGACGGCTGGCCGCCGCCGAACAGCGTCGCCGCCTTTTTCGACACGAAGGACCAGGTGACCGCCTCGACCAACCCGCGCACGGCGAGCGCGCGCTTGGCCTGCCGAACGCGGCCCTGAAGCGGGGTCAGGACGGGCTTATGCACTTCGTCCACGCGCTGGATCGGCACGAGCGGCACCGAATCCAGCCCGACAATGCGGACGATTTCCTCGACGAGATCGGTCTTGCCCTCGATATCCGGGCGGAAGGACGGCACAGCCACTTTCAGCACGGGGCCGTTGCCCGAGCACCAGAAGCCGAGGGCGGCGAGGATCGCCTTCATTTCCGAGACCGGCACGTCGAGCCCGGTCAGGCGCTTCACTTCGGAGACCGGGAAATCGACGATCCGCTCGGTTTCCGGCACGGCGCCGGTCAGGCTGATCTGGCTCGGGGTGCCACCGCAGAGATCGACCACCAGCTTCGTCGCGAGTTCAAGGCCCGGCACGGTGAAGGCCGGGTCGACACCGCGCTCGAACCGGTAGCGGGCATCGGTGTTGATGCCGAGCTTGCGGCCGGTCTGCGCGATGTTGAGCGGCGACCAGAGTGCGGATTCGATCAGCACATCGGTGGTGTTCTCATCGCAGCCGGAATGTTCGCCACCCATGATGCCGCCGATGGATTCGGGGCCGTTATCGTCGGCGATGACGACCATGCCCGGTTCCAGCGCATAGGTCTTGCCATCGAGGGCGAGGATGGTCTCGCCGGCGCGGGCATGGCGGACAGTCAACGCGCCCTTGACCTTGGCCGCATCGAAAACATGCAGCGGGCGGCCGCGATCATAGGTGATGTAGTTGGTGATATCGACCAGCGCGTTAATCGGGCGGAGGCCGATGGCGCGCAGGCGCTTCTGCATCCATTCCGGCGAGGGGCCGTTCTTCACGCCGCGCACAAGGCGCAGGGCGAAAGCCGGGCAGAGGGCGCGGTCCTCGCCGGCGAAATCCAGCGTCACCGGCACGGTGCAGGCGGCATCGCCCTTGATGGCGGGAATGCCGGCATCTTTCAGCTTTCCGAGCCCGGCGGCGGCCAAATCGCGCGCGATGCCATGGATGCCGGTCGCATCCGGGCGGTTCGGCGTCAGGTTGATCTCGATGACGGGGTCGGACAGGCCGGCCCATTCGGCATAGCGGGTGCCGACCGGCGCATCGGCCGGCAGGTCGAGAATGCCGTCATGATCCTCGGAAATCTCGAGTTCGCGGCCCGAGCAGAGCATGCCGGAGGATTCGACCCCGCGGATCACGCCCTTGCCGATCGTGATGTCCTTGCCCGGAATATAGGTGCCGGGCGGCGAGAAGACGCTCTTCATGCCGGTGCGGGCATTCGGCGCGCCGCAAACCACCTGGACCGGCCCGCCGCCGAGCCCGGTCTCGACCATGCAGACGCGCAGCCGATCGGCATTCGGATGCTGCTCGGCCGAGATGACATAGGCGATGGTGAAGCCCGAAAGCTTCTTGCCCGGGTCATCGACGCCTTCCACTTCCAGCCCGATGCGGGTCAGGGTCTCGACGATCTGGTCGAGCGTGGCGTCGGTTTCGAGATGCTCCTTGAGCCAGGAGAGTGTGAATTTCATGGAATTGTCCTCCCGCTTATGCGCTCAGGCCGCCGGCCAGAGTCGGCAGGTCGAGCGGGCGGAAGCCGTAATGCCTGAGCCAGCGGATATCGGCTTCGAAGAAGGGGCGCAGATCCGGCATGCCATATTTCAGCATGGCGATGCGGTCGATGCCCATGCCCCAGGCATAGCCCTGCACGGCATCCGGATCGAGGCCGCAATTGCGCAGCACATTGGGATGGACCATGCCGCAGCCGAGGATCTCGAGCCAGTCCTCGCCCTCGCCGAAGCGGATCTCGCCGCCCTTGCGCGAGCATTGGATATCCACCTCCATCGAGGGTTCGGTGAAGGGGAAGAAGGAGGGGCGGAAGCGCATCTTAACGCTCGGCACCTCGAAGAAGGCCTTGCAGAATTCCTCGAGCACCCATTTCAGCTGGCCGAGATTGGCCGACTTGTCGATGACCAGCCCCTCGACCTGATGGAACATCGGGGTATGGGTCTGGTCGGAATCGCAACGATAGGTGCGGCCCGGGCAGATGACACGGATCGGCGGCTTCTGGGCCAGCATCGTCCGGACCTGGACCGGCGAGGTATGGGTGCGCAGCAGCTTGCGCTCGCCGTTCTCGTCCGGGTTGAAGAAGAAGGTGTCGTGCATTTCCCGCGCCGGGTGATGCGGCGGGAAGTTCAGCTTCGTGAAGTTGTAATCGTCGCTCTCGACATCCGGGCCTTCCGCCACGGCGAAGCCGAGATCGGCGAAGATCGCGGTCAGCTCGTCCAGCACCTGGCTGATCGGGTGGATGCGGCCGGTTTCGAGCCCGGATTCGAGGACCGGCAGGGTCACGTCCACCCGCTCGGCGGCGAGGCGGGCATCGAGCGCGGCATCCTTCAGCACGGCCCGGCGGGCGGCGAGCGCCTCGGTCACGCGGTCCTTCAGCGCGTTGATGGCGGCGCCGGCTTCCTTGCGCGCATCCGGCGCCATGGAGCCGAGCGTGGCCAGCAGCGCCGAGACGGAGCCCTTCTTGCCGAGGGCGGCGACACGCACGGCTTCCAGCGCCTCTTCCGTCGCGGCGGCAGCGATCTCCGCCGAGAGCGACTTTTCCAGTGAGGTCAGATCCGACATTCCGAGAACCCCTTGTTGCGCGCCTCGCTTGTCATGCGGCGGGGAAGCGCGTCAAGCGCCCTGATGGGGGCGGGGCAAAAAACCGCCTTCGCTGCCCATGCCGGGAGGCGAAGGGAAAGCAAGAAAAAAACCCGCCGTTTCCGGCGGGTTCATCAGTCGACCGCAGATGCGGCCAGATATCGGGGCAAACGGTCTCGTTTCAGAAAGCGTAGGCCAGCTTCAGGCGCGCCTGGTGCAGCGGGAAGACGGCGGTGCCGAGGTTACGGTTCGGGCCGGACTTGTCATTGCCATAGACCTGGTAGGCCCAGGTGCCGTTCAGCGAGAACTTGTCGTTGATGGCCCAGAAGAAGGTCGGGCCGACATAGACGGCCGCGGCACGGAAGCGGCCATCAAGCCACATGCCGGTCATGGCGACCTGCGAGCTGGCTTCGGCACCGACATAGAGGGAATCCGTCACAGGGCTGGTCAGCGCGCCGCGGATATTGACCTGCGAGAGGTTCCGGAAGCCCGGCAGCGTGTTCGTGTAGGCCGACTGGAACAGTTCGATGTTCACGGCACCGAAGAGCTTGCCCTTCATCAGCTCGGCATCGGCCAGCAGACGGTAGGAATTGTTGAAGACCGAGTCGTGCCCGCCGTAGATCGTGAAGCCGTTATAGGCGCCGGCATTCGGGCTGACGGCGAAGGTGAGGCCGATGCCGTGCGGGGCGCGGCCGAGCAGCTTGTACTTCAGCTCGACACCGGCACCGAGGATCGTGCCCTGGCGCTCGACACCGCCATACGGCTTGAAGCCGCCAATCGTGTAGGTCAGGTACGGGCCGAACTCGAAACACGGGAAGAAGGAGCCCGAGACCTGCGCGGTGCCGGTGTAGCCGTAGGTCTTGCCGCCCTTGCCGCCGGCGACATAGACGTTGTCGAGCGCAGCACCCCAGGCGCCGAGATCGGCAACATCCGAGCCCGTGGCAAAGCCGAAGGCATCGACCGGCAGCGCCTTGGTTTCCTTGCAGGCATTCGAGACAGCGGCCACCGGTGACGGCTTCTTGGCGCCGAGATCTGCAGCCATGGCCGAGACAGAGAAAAGGGCCGCGGAGGCCAGAACGACAGAACGGAACATTGCATACCCCAGTTGGCGAGGAAAACTCTCACTCCGGATACTTGGTTGCGCCGCACAACGTGTCAAAACACAAAGAACCGGCAAGCATACGTAAGTTTACGGAGTCACAAATTTGCAACATTCCTTGTATTCAATGCGCCTGATTTTTAAGCATCCCGCATATCCGGGGGCAATTTGATTGCTTCACGACTTCCGGATGGTAATGTTTCGGTAATGTTTGCCCGGAAGCCGGCGCAGGCCGGAGCCTTTTCCAACGAATCACAGCACAAAAAAACCGGCGCCTTCGGGCGCCGGTTGTGAATACCTGGCCGTGGCCGGAAGGGTCAGGCGGTCGCCGGCAGGGCGCCCTTCGCCTGGTCGACAATCGCCTTGAAGGATTCCGGCTCGCGGATGGCGAGGTCGGAAAGCACCTTGCGATCGATCACGATGTTGGCGCGGGCCAGGCCATCGATGAAGCGACTGTAGGTCAGGCCGTATTCGCGGACAGCAGCGTTGATACGCTGGATCCAGAGCGCGCGGAACGTGCGCTTCTTGGCGCGGCGGTCACGCGTCGCATATTGCATCGCGCGATCGACGGCGGCCTTCGCGGTGCGGATGGTGTTCTTGCGGCGGCCATAGAAACCCTTGGCAGCCTTGAAGACTTTCTTGTGCTTGGCGTGAGACGTCACGCCCCTCTTCACACGAGACATTGTTCAACTCCTGATTTGCTGATCGCTTTTGCCAGCGAGAGCGCGTCGCGCTCGGATCGTTTCATTCTGGTCGCGTTTCCTGACGCGAACCGGGGTCCACTTCGCTTGAAAACGCTCCCGATCAGCCGTTCGGGAGGAAATACTTCTTGATGTTGTCGCCGTCGGTCTTGAACAGCACCCGCATGCCGCGATGATCGCGGATCTGCTTGTTGGTGCGCTTGATCATGCCGTGGCGCTTGCCGGACTGGGCGTGCTTGACCTTGCCCGTCCCGGTAATCTTGAAGCGCTTCTTGGCGCCGGATTTGGTCTTCAGCTTGGGCATTTGCCTCTCCTTTGGAAGGAAGCGACCCCGAGGGGACGCGGCACGTCATCGGATCGGTGAAAATCCTCGACGCGAAAGAACCGCCACGGCAGCCCTTATCAGCCGGGCGGTTCGAACGAAGGCGCGCTGATACGTGATCACGCAGAAAAAGACAAGAGCCGGCTAGGGCGGGTCGTCAAGAATTCGGCCCGGCCTGCCGCAAATTGCAGTCCCGCACCATGCCCGGGATAAGAAAGGCATCCACGAGGCACCACCCCATTGTCGGCACCGACAGGCGCTTGTAGATTACCAGCTCCGGCACGAACATCACCACGGCTATGGTAAGGCCAAGCAAGGCGAAACCACTCCAAGGCCTCGACAAATAGAAGCGGTGAACCCCAAGAGAGCCGACGAGAACCAAAAGCCCGTAGGCAATGACACTCTTCTTCATGTGATGATGGTTTAAGCCAGCGCCTTATTTCGGCGCCAGCACCATGACGACCTGGCGGCCCTCGAAGCTCGGCTCGTTCTCGACCTTGGCGATTTCGGCCGTATCGGCCTTCACCCTGTCGAGGACTCGCATGCCGATATCCTGATGCGCCATTTCGCGGCCGCGGAAGCGCAGGGTGATCTTCACCTTGTTGCCTTCCTCGAAGAAGCCCCTCATCGCCTTCATCTTGACCGTGTAATCATGGTCATCGATGGCCGGGCGAAGCTTGATTTCCTTGATTTCGATGGTCTTCTGCTTCTTGCGCGCCTCGGCGGCCTTCTTCTGCTCGAGAAAGCGGAAGCGGCCATAATCCATGATCTTGCAGACCGGCGGCGTGGCATTCGGCGAGACCTCGACAAGATCGAGTCCCTGATCCTCAGCCAGCTTGATGGCATCGAAGGTGGACAGGATGCCCTTGTTGGAACCGTCGGCGTCGATCACCTGGACTTCCCGGATGCGGATATCCCGGTTGACGCGCGGGCCTTCCTTCACGGGAAGGGGAACGTTTCTCATCGGCCTGCGAATGGTCTTTCTCCTTGGCTATTGCGGATGTCGGCTGCCGGACGACCTTGTCCGGAAACCGGCGTGAAAATCAGCGCATTCGCGGACAAAGTCAACGGGAAGGAACGGCCTTGCCCACCTTGCCCTCAAGAAGGGCAATGTAGCAGTCCAGCGTCTGCGCCACCATCTGGTCGAGCGAGAAGTTCCGCTCGACATGGCGGCGCGCGCGGGTGGCCAGCGCATCGCGGGCACTGGGCTTGAGATCAAGCGCGAGAGCCAGCGCCTCGGCGAGGGCAGCGGCGCTGCCGGCCGGCACGCGCCAGCCAGTCCGCTGCTCCGGCCGCACCTGCGGCGGGGCCAGCACGGTTTCCGGCACGGCGCCGAGATCGGAGACAACCACCGGCACACCCATGGCCTGGGCCTCCACTGCCACCCGGCCGAAAGCCTCGGGCTCCGTCGAGGGCACAGTGACCACCGCCGAGGCGGCGAGCGCAGCCGGCATGTCGGTGACATGGCCGACGCGACGGATGACAGAGCCGAGATTGCGCGCCGTGATCTCGCCGTCCAGCTCGGCGACATAGCCCTCCCGGCCCTGCGGATCACCAGCCAGAATGAAGACAACATCGCGATAGCCGCGTTCGCGCAGGAGCGACGCCGCCTCGACCAGAAGCTTCTGCCCTTTCCACGGGGTGAGGCGGCCCGCCAGCAGGACGATCCGGTCATCGGGCGAGGTGAGCCAGCCCCGCCGGATCCGCTCGACCCGGTCAGGGCCGATCCTGTCGGGCGCGAAGGCTTCGAAATTCGTGCCGCGCGGAATGACGCGCAGCCTTTGCGGCTCGATCCGGTGGGTTTTCTGGATCAGTTCGGCGGTGAAATGCGAATTCGCGATCACCACGTCGCCGCGCGCCATCACGGAATTGTAGAGGATCTTCGGCGCCGACTTGCCGTTATAGGCGCCGTGGTAGGTGGTGACAAAACCGATCTTCATCGCCCGCGTCGCGGCATAGGCCACCCAGGCCGGCGCACGCGACCGGGCATGGACCAGCTCGACCCGCTCCTCGCGCAGCAGGCGCACCAGCTTGCCGACATTCATCGCCATCGAGAGCGGGTTTTTGGTCGAGGCCGGGAACGGGACCCAGATGCCACCCTTGGTCTGCAATTCGCCGATCAGCCGCCCCCCCTCGGTTGCCACGAGGGCGCGCGCGCCGGCCTGCGAGAGGCCTTCGGCAATATCCACCGTCGTGCGTTCGGCACCGCCGGCATTCAGGTCGGGGATGATCTGGAGGATCGTCCTGCCGAGAAGCGGCTTCGCGGGGGAGGCAGAAAAGACCATCGGGAAACGGGACTTTCGGAACCGGCTGGGGATGTTTACTGCTGCGCCGGGATCTGCGCAAACATCCGGGAATCGCGCCGGCGCATGCCGGACATGGGAGACATAGAGACATGGAGCAGCCGGTGCAATCGTTCGAGGTCGAGGGCAACCCGGAAGCGGGCTTCCCGCCACGCCGGCTGGCCTATCGCCTCAGGCCCGGACTACGGCCCACCCTCATCTGGATGGGCGGTTTCCGCTCGGACATGACCTCCACCAAGGCCGAGAAGCTGGACGAGGCGGCCGCGGCGGAGGGCTTCGGCATGATGCGCTTCGACTACACCGCGCATGGCGAATCGGGCGGCGATTTCGCCTCGGCGACACTTTCGCTCTGGCTTGACGATTCCCTCAGGATGATCCGGCAGTTCGGCGGCGAGCGGCCGATCCTTGTCGGTTCGTCCATGGGCGGTTGGCTCGCCCTCCGTGCGACCGAGATCCTGGCTGCCGAGGGCACCACGCCCGGCGGGCTGGTCCTGATCGCGCCGGCGGTGGATTTCACCGAAGCGCTGATGTGGGCACAGTTTCCGCCGGCCATCCGGCGGCAGATCGAGGAAGAGGGTGTCTGGTATCGGCCTTCCGCCTATTCGCCGGAACCCTACCCGATCACGCGCGCGCTGATCGAGGACGGGAGGCGCCACCTGCTGCTGGGCAAGGGCGCGCGCTTCGGCGTGCCGATCCATATCCTGCAGGGTGCCGAAGACCCGGATGTGCCGCTGGGGCATGTCCGCCGCTTCGTGGCGGAACTGGTCGCGGAAGAGGTGCGGATGACGGTGATCCCCGACGGGAACCATCGCCTTTCGCGCGACGAGGATATCGCCACGCTCCAGCGCATCACACTGGAGATGGCCCGCGCGCTGTCCGGCGCGCGGTAGCCGCCTTCAATGGACCGTCGCCATGTCGAGATCGTTCTGCCAGGCGCCGGAAATGACGAGATCCCGGCTGTCGGCCAGCATGAGCGGGGAGCCATCCGCCGCGAACAGTGCGAAAAGCTGGACCGATGGATGGACTTTCTCGGTCTGCGGAAACAGGTGGCGGAGTTCGGCCGCGCGGAAGGTGCGCATGTAGGCGAGCTCGCCATCGCCCATCGCCGCGAGGGCTTCCGGTGTGCGGGCCGGTTCCGGTGCCTGCGGCTTCACAGCCAGCGGCGGTCGCGCCGGATTGGCATTCTTCTTCGGGGGGGTCGTCCTCTTCATTTCGGCCATGGGAGCCTCCAGTTCACCTATTGAACGCACCAAGGCGTTGACGAAGTGTTGCGATCCATAAAAGGCGTCGAAAAGGTCCTGCTTTGCGGTTGATCCTCGCGCGATGTGCCACCACCAGCCATGCGGTGAAGCACAAACCGGACCAGACGCACGGCAGCGGGTGGCATCGCGCCGGCCGGCACGGAATCGGCAGGGCAGGACCAAGGGCAGGTCCCGCGCGGGCTAGTCGCGGGCGTGGATATCGATCTTGCGGATGATCCGCTCCGGTTCGGGGCGGGCAAGATCCACCGAAAGCAGGCCATGCATCAGCTCGGCGCCGAGAACCTCCATGCCGTCGGCGAGGAGGAAGGCCCTCTGGAACTGCCGGGCCGCGATGCCGCGATGCAGGAACTGGCGGGTCTTGTCATCCTGCTGGCGGCCGCGGATCACAAGCTGGCTTTCCTCCAGCGTGATCTCGAGCTCGTCGCGGGTGAAGCCGGCAACAGCGAGCGTGATCCGCAGCCGATCGGGCAGGTTCTCGGTGCGCGGCAGGCGCTCGATATTATAGGGCGGGTACCCGTCCGATGCGGCCTTGGCGACGCGGTCGAGCGCACGCTCGATATCGTCGAAGCCCAGCATGAAGGGCGAGGACAGGGATGGAACGCGGGACATGGCGAAAAGCCCTCCTGAAGAAGCGGCTCCGGTTGCGTCACCCGCAAGGGCGTGACACGAGGAATATGGACAGTGCCCCGGCCGGGCGCAAGAGGGGGAATGCCCGGGTCATGTGACCGCCCCCAACGGTGCCGTTCGACAGCATCTGTCCGATGGATGATACAAATCCTGTCTGATCCGGAGTTTGCCATATTGGCCCAGCCCCCGCCTCCCGCCGGAATGGATCCGGGCAAGGTGGCCCTGCGCAAGGCGGCGCTCGCCGCCCGTGCGGCCCTGACGCCGGCGATCCGGCAGTCCGCCGGTGCCGCGCTGGCGGAAACGGGCCCGCCTGCAATCATCCGGCTGGTTCCGGCGGCGCGCATCCTCGCCGGCTATGTCGCCCTGCGCGACGAGCTGGATCCAGCGCCCCTGCTGGCCGCGCTGGCCGCTTCCGGCTTCCGGCTGGCCCTGCCGCGGATGACGGCAGACGGCCTCGCTTTCCATGCCCATGAAATCGGCGACGCGCTCGAAAAAAGCGCATTCGGCGTCGCCGAGCCGCCGGCGGACACGCCAATCGTGGCGCCGGATGTGATCCTGACGCCGCTGGTCGCCTTCGACCGGCGCGGCAACCGGCTCGGCTATGGCAAGGGCTATTATGACCGCGCCTTCGCAGCGCATCCGCAGGCAACGGGGATCGGCCTTGCCTTCGCGGCGCAGGAGGTGCCCATGGTGCCGGCCGAGCCGCATGACCGCCCGCTCGCGGCGATCCTGACCGAGGCGGGGCTGGTGCTGCCCTGAGCGCGCCCGGTCACGCGCGGCCGAGCTTCCACCATTTCCCCTTGGGCTTCTCGCCCTCGGCCTCGGGTTCTTCCGGGGTCGGGGCAACCGCCTCGCCGAAATTCTCGAAGAACTCGCCAGCCAGTTTCTTGGCGGTGGAATCGATCAGGCGCGAGCCGAGCTGGGCGATCTTGCCGCCGACTTCCGCGCGGACGGTATAATGCAGGATCGTGGCATCGCCATCGGCCTCGAGGCGGACATCGGCGCCGCCGCGCGCATGGCCGGCCACGCCGCCCTGCCCTTCGCCCGAAATCGTGTAGCCGTTCGGCGGATCGATATTCGACAGCGTCACCTTGCCGGTGAAGGACGCCTTGACCGGACCGATCTTGAGCGTGACCTTGGCCTCCAGCTCGTTCTCGCCGGTCTTCTCGACGGATTCGCAACCGGGAATGCAGGCTTTCAGAACCTCCGGATCATTCAGCGCGGCCCAGACCACCTCGCGCGGGGCCTCGATACGGCGATTGTCATTCATATCCATGGCGCGTTCCTCCGGTGCGCATGAAAGGCGGCGGCGGGCATGGCGTCAAGCGACCAGCGAGGCCGACTTTCGCAAGGAGGGCCTGCCTTATCCTGACAGAAACTGGCGGGAGGATGCGGCAAGCCCGGTTCTGTCAACACCCCTGCCAGAAAAGGACGCCGCATGTATAGCCACGTTACCCTGGGCACCAATGATCTCGCCCGCGCCAAAGCCTTCTACGATGCCGTTCTCGGCCCGATCGGCTATCCGATGATCCATGACGAGAGCGCGCATGACACCTATGGCTACGGTCCGGCGACACCCGGCGCGCCGAGCTTCTGGATCCTGCGGCCAATCAATCGTCAGGCTGCAACCTTCGGCAACGGCACCACGATCGGCTTCGTCGTGACGAAACGCGCCCTTGTCGACCGGTTCCATCAGGCAGCGCTGGCAGCCGGCGGCGCCTGCGAGGGGGAGCCGGGTCTGCGCCCGCATTATCACCCGGATTACTACGGCGCCTATGTGCGCGATCTCGACGGCAACAAGCTCTGCTGTGCCTGCCACCTGCCGGCCGACCAGGCGGTCTGAAGCCGAACTGGCACGGGAACTGTTTCCCGCCGGCCCAGAACACCCTTGCGAAATCGCGCGGCGCAAGCCAGCGTTGCGGCAAGGCCGAAACAGGCAGGCGGGACGATGCTCGAATACGTGATCATGGAATGGGGAAGCGCGGCCCTGCGCTGGCTGCATGTCATTGCTGCCATGGCCTGGATCGGCTCCTCCTTTTTCTTCATGCATCTGGATGCGGGGCTGCGCCCGCATCCGGAGATTCCCGCCGGCAAGGGCGGCGCGGCCTGGCAGGTCCATGGCGGCGGCTTCTATGAGATGAAGAAGTATCTCGTCGCGCCGGCCAGCCTGCCGGCCGAGCTGACCTGGCACAAATGGCAGAGCTACGTGACCTGGCTCTCCGGCTTCTTCCTGCTGGGCTGGATCTATTACGCGCAAAGCTCGCTCTACCTCATCGACCCGGCGGTGCGGGTGCTGAGCCCGGCCGCCGCGGCGGGGATCGGCATCGGCTCGCTGCTGGCGGGCTGGATCGTCTACGACCTTCTCTGCAAGTCGCCGCTGGGCCGCAACGAGACCCTGCTTGCCGTGCTGGGCTTCGGCTTCGTGGTGGCCATGAGCGCCTTCTATGCGCAGGTCTTTTCCGGCCGCGGCGCACTGATCCATACCGGCGCGCTGATGGCGACGGTGATGAGCGGCAACGTGTTCCGGATCATCATTCCCAACCAGAAGAAGGTGATTGCCTCGCTGCTGGCGGGGCAGGCGCCGGATCCGGCCCTCGGCAAGCAGGCCAAGCAGCGTTCGGTGCACAACAATTACCTGACGCTGCCGGTCGTCTTCCTGATGATCTCGAACCATTATCCGCTCGTCCATACCGGGGCGGTGCTGCCGCTTCTCGTGGCGCTGATCACCTTCGCCGGAGCAATCATCCGGCATTTCTTCAACGGCTGGCATGCCGACCATTCGAGGGCGCCGTGGTGGTGCTGGATCGCCGCCCTGCTGGCCCTCGGCGCGGCGATGGCCCTGTCCTGGCAGGCGGCGCCGGGCCGGCAATCCTGGCTGGCCGCTGAACGGCAGATCGCCACAGCCAATCCCGCTCTGGCGGTGGAAGCGATCCAGATCGTGCAGGGGCGTTGCTCGATGTGTCATGCCGAGCAGCCGGTCTGGGACGGAATCTCCGCCCCTCCCAAGGGCGTGAAGCTGGCCGAGGAGGCCGATATCCGGCGTGAGGCGAAGGCGATCGGCTTGCATGCCGTTCTGACCCATGCGATGCCGCCGAACAACATCACCGAGATCACGCCCGAGGAGCGCGCCACGCTCGCGCTCTGGCTGACCCGCCGGTAAGCCGGCTCCCTGTCACGGATTTCCGCCATGTCCCGCCCCAACCTGCCCGCCACGACCCGGATGATGGAGCGGCTCGACGCGCTCGCCCTCATCACCGACGAGCCGGGCAAGATCACCCGCCTCTACCTGTCCGATGCCCATCGCCGGGCGATTGATGTCGTCTCCGGCTGGTTCCGCGAGGCGGGGCTGGCCCCGGCGGTTGATGCGGCGGGGAATATCCATGCCCGGTACGAGGGACGCGAGCCCGGCCTGCCGGCGCTGATCATCGCCTCGCATATCGATACGGTCCGGGATGCGGGGAAATATGATGGCAATCTCGGTGTCCTGGCCGGCCTCGCCGTGGTGGAGGAACTGGCCCGGCTGAACGAGCGCCTGCCTTTCGCGGTCGAAATCATCGCCTTCGGCGACGAGGAAGGCGTGCGTTTTCCGCAGACGCTGACGGGCTCGCGCGCCATTGCCGGGCGGTTCGATGCCTCTGCGCTGGATGGCCGGGACCGCGATGGTGTCTCGATGCGCGAGGCGTTGGCCGCCTTCGGGCTCGATCCGGACGGGATTCTCCGCGTGGCCCGCAAGCCGGGTTCGGTGATCGGCTATCTCGAATTGCATATCGAGCAGGGACCGGTGCTGGAGGCGGCGGACGAGCCGCTCGGCATCGTCACCTCGATCGCCTCGATCCAGCGCTTCACGGCGACAGTGACCGGCGAGGCCGGGCATGCCGGCACGGTGCCGATGCCCTACCGGAAGGATGCGCTGGCGGCCGTGGCGGAGATGGTGCTCGCCGTCGAGCGCGAGGCGCAGCAGGCGCCGGGTCTGGTCGGCACGGTCGGCCGGATCGAGGCCTCGCCCGGTGCGATCAATGTCATCCCCGGCAGCGTGACCTTCACGCTCGATCTCCGGGCGCCGGATGATGCCGCCCGCCATGCGCTGGTGGCGCGGGTGCGTGGCGCGCTCGAGGCGATTGCCGGGCGCCGCGGCGTGACGCTGGCGCTCGAAGCCGGCTACGAGGAGCAGGCAACGCCCTGCCACCCCGCCATCCAGGCGGCGTTGGCGACGGCGATCGAATCGCTCGGGCACACACCCTTGCGGCTGCTTTCAGGCGCGGGGCATGATGCCATGGCCTTCGAGACGCTCTGCCCGATGGGCATGCTGTTCCTGCGCTGCAAGGGAGGCATCAGCCATAACCCGCTGGAATCGATTACGGAAGCGGATGCGGATGTCGCGCTCGCGGCGATGCTGGCCTTTGTGCGAGCGCTCGACCCGGCGAAACTGGCCAGCTGAAGGTGGCCAGCAAAAAGGGCGCCCGAAGCGCCCTTTGCCGCTCGGCCGATGGTGATGGCCTGCTTTCGCCTTACTTCGTCTTGCCGTCCGGACCGAAGGTCTTCAGATAGGCAATGAGATTGGCGATGCGGGTCTCGTCCTTCAGGCCGGCATAGACCATCTTGGTGCCGGGCATCTGGCCCCGCGGGTCCTTGATGTAGGTGGTGAAATTGGCCTCGTCCCAGACCTTGCCGGAATTCTTGTTCGCGTCGGAATAATTATAGCCCTCGACCGTCCCCGCCTTGCGGCCGATCAGCCCGTTGAGATGCGGGCCGACGCCATTCTTGGCGCCTTCACCCACGGCATGGCAGGCGCGGCACTGACCGAATACGGACCTCCCGGCTTCCGCATCCTGGGCTACAGCAGGGGCCAGGCTGGCGAGGGTCAGGGCCAGGATGGCGATCGAGCGATTCATTGCATTCCCCTTTTTGAATGTTTGGAACTGGAAATATGCCAAAACCGATCTGAGCGCAAGCTGAACCAATGTGGCAGATTGCCTTCAGCCGGACAGAACCAGCCCCTGGTCCCAGCTCGGCACAGGGCCATAGAGTTCCAGCAGGAAATCGATGAAAACGCGCGTCCGCTGCGGCAGGTGGCGGCGCGAGGGATAGACGGCATGGATCGCCACACGGTGGCTGGCGCGATAGCGCGGCAGCACCTGGACAAGGTTGCCGGCGCGCAATTCCGGCCCGACATCCCAGGTCGAACGGAGCGCAATGCCCATACCGGCGATGACCGCCTCGCGAATCACTTCGCTGGAATTGGTGGCGACACGGCTGGCCACCGGCACCGACACAGGCCCTTCCGGTCCTTCCAGCCGCCAGTGATCGGCATTGTGGACCAGCAGGGCATGGCGTCCGAGATCGGCGAGGCTCTCCGGGCGGCCCTGCCGGGCGAGATAGGAGGGAGCGGCGCAGAGCACGCGGTGGTTCGGTGCGAGCTTGCGCGCGACGAGGCTCGTATCCTGCAGGTCGGCGATACGGATCGCGACGTCGAACCCGTCGCCGACCACATCGACGAAGGAATCCGTGAGCGAGAGATCGAGCGAGATTTCGGGATAGCGCTCCAGAAACCGCACAAGATGCGGCGCCACATGCAGCCGCCCGAAGGTGGTCGGCGCCGAGACGCGCAGGGGGCCGCGGGCCAGCATCGCGCGCTGGGAGACCCAGTTCTCCGCCTCCTCCACCGAGGCGAGGATGGCAAGGACGCGTTCGTGGAATCCGCGCCCGGCTTCCGTCAGCGCGATCTGCCGCGTCGTGCGCTGGAGCAGCCGCGTGCCGAGCCGCTCTTCCAGCCGCTTGATGCGCTTCGAAATGACCGGCGGCGACAGGCCGAGATCGCGGGCGGCCTGCGACATCGAGCCGGTTGCCGCGACGCGCGCGAAGATATCGAGATCACCCAACCTGTCCATGCGGAAACAAATAGCGCGATCCATTCGATTCCGGAACAGATGCCATGCAGAATCAGCGGTGCTGTCCGCCGCCTGCGACTACGCTAGGATTAGGATGGTTCCAAAGGGTCTGATAGAAGAGCCGGATCAAGGAAATGGAGCCGGAGACCGGCCATTGTTCTGGGGAGAGCAAGCATGGGCGCCATCGCCTTTCCGACGCCGCAGGCGGATATCCTTGCCCGCCGCGAGAGCATCCTCGCCGGCCTTGCCGCGCTTTTGCCTCCCGAATGCCTGATCACCAGCGAGGACGAGCGCCGCGCCTACGAGACGGATGCCTTCACCGCCTATCGCCGCGTGCCGATGGCCGTGGCCCTGCCGCGCAATACGGCGGAGGTTTCGGCCGTGCTCGCCTATTGCCATGCCGAGAGCGTTCCGGTGGTTCCACGCGGCGCGGGCACCAGCCTTGCCGGCGGGGCGATCCCGCAGGAAGATGCGGTGGTGATCGGCGTCTCGAAGATGAACCGCATCCTCGAGATCGATTATGCGAACCGCTTCGCCCGCGTCGAGGCTGGCGTGACCAACCTCGCCATCACCAACACGGTCTCGGCCGAGGGCTTCTTCTACGCGCCGGACCCGTCGAGCCAGCTCGCCTGCACGATCGGCGGGAATATCGGCATGAATTCCGGCGGCGCGCATTGCCTGAAATACGGGGTGACCACCAATAACATCCTCGGCGTGACGCTGGTGCTGGTCGATGGCACCGTGGTCGAGATCGGCGGCGCGGCGATGGATGCGCCGGGCTATGACCTGCTCGGCCTCGTTTGCGGCTCGGAAGGCCAGCTCGGGATCATCACCGAGGCGACGGTGCGCATCCTGCGCGCTGCGGAGGGGGCGCGGCCGGTGCTGTTCGGCTTCCCGACCAGCGAGCAGGCCGGGGAGGCCGTGGCGGCGATCATCGCGGCAGGGATCGTGCCGGTGGCGATGGAATTCATGGACAAGCCGGCCATCGAGATCTGCGAGGCTTTCGCCAAGGCCGGCTATCCGATGGATGTCGAGGCGCTGCTGATCATCGAGGTCGAGGGTTCGGACCCGGAAATGGATGCCACGCTGGCGCGCATCGTCGCGATCGCCCGCGAGCATGGCGTGAAGACGGTGCGCGAGTCGAAATCGGCTATGGAGACGGCCGCGATCTGGAAGGGGCGCAAGAGCGCGTTCGGCGCGACCGGACGGATCGCCGACTATATCTGCATGGACGGCACGATCCCGACGGGGCAATTGCCCTATGTGCTGCGCCGGATCGACGAGATCGTGAAGCATTACGGGCTGCGCGTCGCCAATGTTTTCCATGCCGGCGATGGCAACCTGCACCCGCTGATCCTCTACAATGTCAATGATCCGGGCGAGGCCGAGAAGGCCGAGGAAGCCGGCAACGACATCCTGAAGCTCTGCGTCGAGGTGGGCGGCTGCCTTACCGGCGAGCATGGCGTCGGCATCGAGAAGCGCGACCTCATGCATCACCAGTTCAACCGGGTCGATCTCCAGCAGCAGCTGCGCGTCCGCGCGGCCTTCGATGCGCAATGGATCCTGAACCCGGCCAAGGTGTTCCCGCTTGACGGGAGGGCGGCATGATCGTGGTGCGGCGGCCGCAGGACGAGGAAGAACTGGCGAGCCTCGTGCGCGAGGCCAGCGGCCATGGCGCGCCGCTCGCCATCGAGGGAGGCGGCACGCGCAAGGGGCTGGGCCGGCCGGTCAATGCCGGGATCACCGTCTCGGTGGGCGGGCTCACTGGGATCACGCTTTACGAACCGGCGGAGATGGTGATCGGCGCGCGGGCGGGCACGCCGCTGGCGCTGATCGAGGCGGCCCTGGCGGAGAAGGGCCAGATGCTCGGGTTCGAGCCGCCGGATTTCCGCCGCCTCTACGGCACGGAAGGCGCGCCGACGATCGGTACCGTGGCGGCGGGGAATCTCTCCGGCTCGCGCCGCCTCTGGGGCGGGGCCTGCCGCGACAGCCTGATCGGCGTGCGCTTCGTCAACGGGCTCGGCGAGATCGTCAAATCCGGCGGGCGGGTGATGAAGAATGTCACCGGGCTCGACCTGGTGAAACTGCAATCCGGCGCCTGGGGCACGCTCGGGGTGCTGACCGAGGTCATCTTCAAGGTTGTGCCACGACCGGAGGTGACGCAGACGCTCCTGCTCGAGGGCCTGTCGGAGGCCCGCGCCATCGAGGCGATGAGCGCCGCGGTCGGCTCGCCCTTCGAGATTACCGGCGCGGCGCATCTGCCCGCGCAGGCCGGCGCGCCCGCACAGACGCTGCTCCGGATCGAGGGCTTTGCCTTCTCGGTCGAGTACCGGGCAGAGGCTTTGGCGGGGTTGCTGAAGCCCTTTGGCGCGCTTGGCCGGCTGGACGGCCCCACGGCGGCTGCCCTCTGGCGCGATGTGTCCGACGGTGCGCTCCTTGCCGAACCGCGCGACCGGGCGCTCTGGCGGCTCTCGGTCAAACCGGGCGAAGCGGCCGCAGCGGTCGCGGCCATCCGGACCACCCGCGAAGCCTCCGCCTTCTATGACTGGGCGGGCGGCCTTGTCTGGCTGGCCACGCCGGAAACAGGCGATGCCGGGGCGGCGGTGATCCGCCGGGCGGCACGGCAGGCCAGCGGCTATGCCACCCTTCTCCGGGCTTCGGACGGGCTGCGCGCCGAGGTGCCGGTTTTCGAGCCCGAACCGGCCCCCATCGCCGCGCTGAACCGCCGGATCAAGACCAGTTTCGACCCCGAAGGGCTGCTCAATCCGGGGAAGATGCATAGTGGAGTTTGAAATGAGCCTGATCTCAAACCCTCAGTTTTGGCAGGCTATCGCTTGGCCTCTCGTTGCAATCTTCGCATTTTTGCTTCTCTTGAAGCCGCTCAAGGCACTTCTAGAGCGCGAAAATCTGTCCATAGTGGTGGGAAACACAAAAATTGATGTGAAGTCTACAACGGTCCGATTTGGAGAAGACATATCGCAACTTCAAAAAGAAATTGCAGAATTAAAGAGTATTGTTGAAGAACTGAATCCTAATTTAGGCGAAAATTCAGAAATATCTGGTGATTTGAACGAAATATCTACGCGCAAGCGCGTTTTGTGGGTTGATGACAATCCAGGCAATAACGTATTCTTGATTGAGTCGGTCAATAGAGATGGTTGGGATGTTGATACAGCAATTTCAACATCAGATGCGCTGAAAAAAATTTCTCAATTGAACTATAACGCGATAATTTCTGATTCTACTCGATATGAAGATGGAATTGAAAATCGATTTGCTGGCCTTGAGTTTTTGAAGGCATTGCAGAAAAATAAAAATGAAATTCCAATATTGATTTTTACAGGACGTGAAGGAGCAAGATTAACCAGTCACTTTATAAATGCAGGAGCCTCTAAGATTACTAGTTCCGGATCTGAGATTTTTTCATTCCTTCGATCAATCTAAAAGCAGAAAAGACACAGGATGCAGACGAATTTCTCGCTCGCGGCTTTGGCCGATCCGGCGATGCAGGCCTCGGAGAAGATCCTCCGGACCTGCGTCCATTGCGGTTTCTGCACCGCCACCTGCCCGACCTATCTCGAGCTCGGCGACGAGCTCGACAGCCCGCGCGGGCGCATCTACCTGATCAAGAAGATGTTCGAGCAGGGCGAGCCGGCCACGCCGGAAGTGGTGCAGCATATCGACCGCTGCCTGTCCTGCCTGTCCTGCATGACCACCTGCCCGTCCGGCGTGCATTACATGCATCTCGTTGACCATGCCCGCGCGCATATCGAGGACACGTATCGCCGGCCGTGGCACCAGCGCTTCCTGCGCGAGGTCCTGGCCCGTGTGCTGCCCTATCCGAACCGCTTCCGCTTCGCCCTGGCCGCGGCCTGGCTCGGCAAGCCGTTCCGGCCGCTGGTGGCGAAGGTGCCGAAGATCGGCGGGCCGCTGGCAGCGATGCTGACGCTGGCCCCCTCCCGCCCGGCCGGACGCTCGGCCATGGAAGGCCCGGCCAGCTTCCCGCCGACCGCGCCGAAGCGGGGCCGGGTGGCGTTGCTGTCCGGCTGTGCACAGCCGGTCCTGGCGCCGGAGATCAACGAGGCGACGATCCGCGTCCTTACCCGGCTGGGCATCGAGGTGATCCTGCCGAAGGGCGAAGGCTGCTGCGGCGCGCTGGTCCACCATATGGGCCGCGAAGCCGAGAGCCATGCCCAGGCGGCGCGGCTGATCGATGCCTGGATTGCCGAGATCGAGGGCGAGGGGCTCGACGCGATCCTGATCACCGCCTCGGGTTGCGGCACGACGATCAAGGATTATGGCTTCATGTTCCGCAATGACCCCGCCTATGCCGGGAAGGCGGCGCGGGTCTCGGCCCTGGCCAAGGACATCACCGAGTATCTCGCCGGGCTCGATCTGGCGCCGGTCCAGCCTACGGGCCTGACCATCGCCTATCATTCCGCCTGTTCGATGCAGCATGGCCAGAAGATCACCGAGGCTCCGAAAACGGTCCTCAAGGCGCTGGGCTTCATCGTGAAGGATGTGCCGGAAGGGCATATCTGCTGCGGCTCGGCCGGCACCTACAACATGCTCCAGCCGGAGATTTCCGGCCGATTGCGGGCCCGGAAGACGCGCAATATCGCCAAGCTGAAGCCGCAGGCCGTGGCGACCGGCAATCTCGGCTGCATCAGCCAGATCGGCCTCGGCTTTGCCGAACGGAACGAGGCGGTGCCGGTGGTGCACACGATCGAGCTGGTGGACTGGGCGCTCGGCGGCGACAAGCCGGCCAAGCTGGGCTGAGGCGCCCTCGCCCGCTCGCTGTCGCGCGCGACCTCTCCCCCGAGGGGGAGAGGCGGGAACGCCCCCTCAGCGGAAGAACAGGAACGTCAACACCACGAAGAGCGGTACGAGGATACCGACCGACCAGACCATGTAGCCGAAGAAGCTGGGCATCTTCACGCCCATATCCTTGGCAATGGCATAGACCATGAAGTTGGGCGCGTTGCCGATATAGGAATTCGCGCCCATGAACACGGCGCCGCAGGAGATCGCGGCGAGGGTCAATGCCATCGGGCCCATCAGCGCCTTCGGATCACCGCCCGCCAGCTCGAAGAAAACGAGATAGGTCGGGGCATTGTCGAGGAAGGACGACAGGATGCCCGTCGCCCAGAAATAGGCAACATTGTTCGGCGTGCCATCCGGGTTGGTCACCAGCGCCACCAGCGGGCCGAAGGCACCGGCCTTGCCGGCCTTCAGCATGGCGAGAACCGGGATCATGCAGATGAAGATACCGGCGAAGAGCTTGGCGACCTCGAGGATCGGGCCCCAGGAGAATTCATTGCCCGCGCGGACGGGCTTCGGCGTGATCTTCAGCGAAACGAGCGCGATGATGACCAGCGCGATATCGCGCGCGATGTTCTGGAGCTCCATCTCGCCGCCGGGGAATTTCACGGTGATGCCCGGCTTCCACGAGGCGGAAACGAGAATGGCGACAATGATCGCGCCGAGCAGCGCAAAATTCGACGTCCCGAACAGTTTGATCGGCCGGTCCGGTGTCTTGTCCTTCAGCGGGGGGAGTTTGTCTTCCTTGCCATGCAGGATGCTGTCCCAGATGTAGAACAGGACAAGCAGGGCGATGACGAGGAAGAGCATCTCCCCGAACATGTGTGTGGTGGTCCAGAAGAAGTCGACGCCGCGCAGGAAGCCGAGGAAAAGCGGCGGATCGCCGAGCGGCGTCAGCGAACCGCCGATATTCGAAACGAGGAAGATGAAGAAGATGACGACATGCACATTGGTGCGGCGGTCGTCATTCGCGCGGATGATCGGGCGGATCAGGATCATCGAGGCGCCGGTCGTGCCGACGATGCTGGCCAACACCGTTCCGATGCCGAGCAGGCCGGTATTGACCAGCGGCGTGCCGCGCAGGTTGCCGGTGACGAGAATCCCGCCGGCCACGGTGAAGAGCGCGAAGAGCAGGATGATGAAGCTGACATATTCGAGCAGCAGCGTATGCAGGACGGCCGCCAGCGCAACGCCTGCCCCCTTGGAGAGGACAAGCGGCAGCACGGTCAGCACCGCCCAGAAGGCAGCGATCTTGCCGTAATTGTGCTCCCAGAAATGGGGGAACAGCACCGGCCCCGTGGCGATGCAGAGCAGGAGACCGCAAAAGGGGACGGCCCAGAGGAAGGAGAGGCCCGCGCCATCAAGCCCTTCCGCCGCGAGCGCCGGGCCGGCCATGCCGAGGCTGATGGCCAGCATGGCCCCGATCACCACGCCGAGACGGCCGCAGCCCTTGTGGCCCCGCACGGCCGGAAACATCCGAAGCATAGGCTCCCCCACCCTGTTTTTCGCTGACAGGACAGAAGCGGGGTGACACCGCAAGGTCAAGGGGGAAGCCGGCGTTGACAGCGCTCCTCCCCCGGATTTCCATTCGGCCGCTTCCCGCCCTGCGCCGGGAAGATCGGGAGGCGCAACCCTTCACGCGCGATGGCCGGATTGGCACCCGGTTTCACTTGCGGTTCATTTTTCTGATGGCATGATATTTTTCAGAAGATTTCTCTGTCATCATTTTATTTCCGAGAGAATCCTGCCGATGTGTCGCTTCCTCGCCTATCAGGGCCAGCCCGTCCTGCTCGAGACCGTGGTGTCCAAGCCCTGCCACTCGCTGATCCACCAGTCGATCTGCGCGACGGAGGCAAAGACCTCGACCAATGGCGACGGGTTCGGCCTCGGATGGTACGGCGAGCGTCCGGAGCCGGGCATCTACCGCGACCTGCGCCCGGCCTGGTCGGACGAAAACCTGCTGTCCATCTGCGCGCAGGTGCGTTCGCCGCTCTTCTTCGCCCATGTCCGGGCCGCGACCGGCACCGCGACCGCGCGGGCCAATTGCCACCCGTTCAGCCATGAGACCTGCATGTTCATGCATAACGGGCAGATCGGCGGCTACGGGCAGATCCGCCGGGGGATCGAGAATCTCATTCCCGATCCGATGTATCGCCACCGCCATGGCACGACGGATTCCGAAGCCATCTTCCTCGCCGCCATGGCGCGGGGCGCCGCGAGCGATGCCGTCCGGGCCTTTGCCGAGGTGCTCTCGGCCATTCGCGGCATGACGAAGGCTGCCGGCATCAATGATGCGCTGCGCTTCGCTGCTGCCTTCACCAATGGCGACACGCTGCATGCCTTCCGCTGGGCCTGCGACGAGAAGGCGCCGACGCTGTACTGGCGGCATGACAATAACGGCCTGCATGTCGTTTCCGAGCCGCTGGACGAAACCCGCGCCATGTGGAACGCACTGCCGCAGGGCTCCGTCCTTGTGGCCGACCGCCATGGCCCGCCGCAGGTGCACCCGTTCAATCCGGCCTGCCACTAAGCCAGCCCGGCAGCCTGTCCGCGACCGCGCCAACAAAGTCCGGCATCCGGGCCCGAGGCGTGCTACGGTCCTGCCGGCTGCATCTGCCGGGCCGCCCGGCCAGCCCTGCCCCGCCGTATTCCCGGCCCGGTGCCACATTGCGGCAGAAGAGATCAGGCACGCATGAAGCTGCGCATCGGCTACGAGCTTCACTATCTGTTCGAGCATCCCACCCCGGCCATCCTGATGCTCAATGTCCATGCCAGCCGTGTCATGGATCTCGTCCTGCCCGATCATGTCGCGACCATCCCTCCCGTGCTCCTGTCCGGCTACCATGACGGGCATGGCAATTGGTGCACGCGGCTTGTCGCACCAGCCGGAGCCTTCACCCTGCGCGGCGATGCGATCATCCGCGACAGCGGCCTGCCCGATCCGGAAGGCACCCGCCATTGGCAGGTGCCGGTCGAGGATCTGCCGGATGACACGCTCGTCTTCCTTCTGCCCAGCCGCTTCTGTGACAGCGACCGGATGCTGGACCTGGCCTGGCAGCTCTTCGGTGCGGTCGAGCCCGGAAGGCCCCGGGTCCAGGCCGTCTGCGATTTCGTGCACCGGCATATCGCCTTCGGCTATGCGCATGCCTCGGTCGGGCGCAATGCGACTCAGGCCTATGAGGAAAGGCGGGGCGTGTGCCGGGACTATGCCCATCTCGCCATCGCCTTCTGCCGCGCCCTCAATATTCCCGCCCGCTACTGCACGGGCTATCTCAGCGATATCGGCACGCCGCTGCCGCATCCGCCGGGCGATTTCGCCGCCTGGATGGACGTTTATCTCGGCGGGGAATGGCAGATGTTCGACCCGCGCAACAACAGGCCCATGATCGGCCGGGTGCTGATGGCCCGAGGCCGGGATGCGGCGGATGTCGCGATGACGACGACGTTCGGGCCCAACACGCTGACCGGCTTCCGCGTCTGGACGGATCCCGTGGAAGGCGGGGTCTGACGCGGGTCTTCAGGCCGTGCGGCGCCCGGGCCAGAGGCCCAGCACGAGCAGGCAACCGGCGATGATGATGGCGCCGCCGGCCAGCTGCGGCCAGGACAGGGTCTCGCCGAGCCAGAGCGCCCCGATCAGCACGGCGACCACCGTCACCGCAAATTCGACGCTGATCGTGCGCGTCGCGCCGATCGAGGCGACGAGGCTGAAATAGACCACATAGGTCAGGCCGCTCATGCCGCCGCCGAGGATCAGCAGGGAGAGGAAATCCATCGGCACCAACGCTCCCGGCACCGGGACCAGCAGGATCAGGGGCAGGGCCATGATCCCGCCGGAGAGGAAGGCGAGCATCGTCACCTCCCAGGAGCCGGCCGCCTTCAGATAGCGGCTGGCATAGACCGAGCCGAACGCCGCGCAGAGCGCGCTGGCGATCGAGGCGAGGCAGCCGATCAGGAAGAGCGGCGTGAAGGGAACGGCCGGGAAGCCGACCAGCAGGACGACTCCGGCAAAGCCGAGGGCAAGGCCCGCCAGTTTGCGGCCATCCAGCGTCTCAAGCCCCCAGAGCCGGCTGATCAGCATCGAGAAGAGCGGGATTGTCGCCACGAGGATCGCTGCCATCGCGGTGCCGATGATCGGCGTGGCATAGGACAGGCCGATCAATTGCCCCGCAACCGTGGTGGCTCCGACCATCAGGCCATGGCGGAGCGGGAAGCCGAAATCGAGCCGGCGGCCCAGCGCCCGGGCCAGCAGATAGAGGAAGATCGCCGCGAGGATACAGCGGAAGGTGACCGCGCCGACCCAGCCAAAGGCCTCGACCACACGCACCAGCACCAGGAAGGACAGGCCCCAGACGAGGGCGAGGAAGACATAGCCGGCAAGATCGCGGGGGGACATGGGCAACCGGGGATCGGGGGCGGGATGCGAGCCGGGCGGGTGCCCGGCTCAATGCGCCTCATCCCAGTTGCGGGCGGCGCGGGCATCGACCTTGAGCGGCACCTGCAACTGGAGCAGTGGCAGCGGCGCCTCCTCCATCACCCGGGTGATGACCGGGATGGCGCGCTCCGCCTCGGCCTCGGGCACCTCGAAGATCAGCTCGTCATGCACCTGCAGCAGCATGCTGGCGGGAATGGCGCGCTCGGCGAGCACAGCATCCATCCGCAGCATGGCGCGGCGGATGATATCCGCCGCCGAGCCCTGAATCGGGGCGTTGATGGCCGCACGCTCCATGAAAGCACGTTCGGACGGGTTCCTCGAATCGATGGCCGGATAGTGGCATTTGCGGCCGAAGATCGTCTCGACATAGCCGTCCTTGCGGACCTTCGCCTTCATCGCCTCCATATAGTCCTTGATGCCCGGGAAGCGCTCGAAATACTTGCGGATATAGGCGCCGGCCTCCTCGCGCGGGATCGAGAGCTGGTTGGCGAGGCCGAAGGCGGAAATGCCGTAGATGATGCCGAAATTGATCGCCTTGGCGCGGCGGCGGATCTCGCCGGTCATCTCGGCCAGGGGCACGCCGAACATTTCCGACGCGGTCATGGCATGGATATCCACGCCCTCGGCAAAGGCCTTCCGGAGCTGCGGGATCTCGGCGATATGCGCGAGGATACGCAATTCGATCTGGCTGTAATCGGCCGAGATCAGCAGTCGGCCAGGCTCCGCCACGAAAGCGGTGCGGATCTTGCGGCCCATTTCGTTGCGGACCGGGATGTTCTGGATGTTCGGCTCCGACGAGGCGAGGCGCCCGGTCGTGGTCGAAGCCAGCGAGAAGGAGGTATGGACCCGGTTGGTTCGCGGGTTCACATAGCCCGGCAGCGCATCGGTATAGGTCGATTTCAGCTTCTGCATCTGCCGCCATTCGAGCAGGCGCGCAGGCAGCTCGTGGCCTTCCGCCGCGAGATCCTCCAGCACATCGGCGCCGGTGGACCAGGCGCCGGTGGCGGTCTTCTTGCCGCCCGAGAGGCCCATCTTGCCGAAGAGGATATCGCCCAGCTGCTTGGGTGAACCGAGATTGAAGCTCTCGCCGGCCAAAGCGTGGATCTCCGATTCGAGCCGGGCCATGCCTTGCGCGAATTCGCCCGAGAGCCGGGAGAGGATCTGGCGGTCGATGGCGATGCCGCGCCCCTCCATCCGGGCCAGGCAATCGGGCATGCCGCGTTCCAGCGTCTCGTAAACGGAGACCATCCCCTCGGCGACAAGGCGCGGCTTCAGCGCCAGCCAGAGGCGCAGGGTGATGTCGGCATCCTCGGCGGCATAATGCGTTGCCTTGTCGAGTGGCACCTGATCGAAGGTGACGGCGCCCTTGCCCTTGCCGGCCACTTCCGAAAACGGAATCGGCTTGTGGTGGAGATGCAGGGTGGACAATTCGTCCATGCCATGGCCATGGCGCCCGGCATCGAGCACGTAGGAGAGGAGCATCGTATCGTCGACCGGCGCGATATCGACGCCGTGCTGGCGCATCACCGCGAGGTCGAACTTGATGTTCTGCCCGATCTTGAGCACGGCCGGGTCTTCCAGCACCGGCTTGAGCAGGGCCAACGCCTCGGCCAGCGGGATCTGCCCGGCGACAAGGCCGGAATCGAACAGGCCGTCGCCGCTGCGATGCTGGAGCGGCACATAGGCGCCCTCGCCGGGCGCGGTGCTGAGCGAGACGCCGACAAGGTCGGCCTGCATCGGGTCGAGGCTGTTCGTTTCGGTATCGAAGGCGAGGATGCCGCGCTCGCGGGCGCGATCCAGCCAGGCGGCAAGGGCGGCAGCGGTATGCACGGCCTCATAGGCCTCGTGCTTCACCGGCATCGCACGCAGGGCAGCGAGCCTTGTCGCGGCAAGGCCGGCCGGGCCTTCGGGCGGCGCTTCTGCAAGGGCAGCGGAGCCGGCCGGGCTGCCGGCCGCAACCGCGCCCGTGCCTGCTGATGCCGGAGAAGCCGCTCCGTCAGCGCCCGCGCTGCCTTTGGCATAGGCCGGATCGGGCTCGATCTTGTCGACCGCCACGCCGTAAAGCTCGGCAACTCGGCGGGTCAATGTCGTGAATTCCATCGCCTTCAGGAAAGCCACGGCCGCCTCGGCGGTCGGGTCATGCGCGACAAGTGTCTCGAGCGGGGCTTCCACCGGCACATCTCGGACGAGCGTCACAAGCGTACGCGAGATGCGGACCTTCTCGACCACCTCCGGGTCAGTCAGCGTCTCGCGGCGCTTCGGCTGCTTGATCTCGCCGGCGCGGGCGAGCAGCGTGTCGAGATCACCATAGTCGGTGATCAGCTGCGCGGCCGTCTTGACGCCGATGCCCGGCGCGCCGGGGACATTGTCGGTGGAATCGCCGGCCAAAGCCTGCACATCGACGACGCGGTCGGGCTTCACGCCGAAATAGTCGATGACCTCGGCCTCGCCGATCAGGCGCTCTTCACGCTCGCCGGAGGCGGGGTCGTACAGCACGACGCCCGGCTCGATGAGCTGCATCAGGTCCTTGTCGGCGGAGACGATGGTCACTTCTGCCCCGGCGCGGACGGCCTGCCCGGCATAGGTGGCGATGAGATCATCCGCCTCGTAGGTATCCATCTCGATCGGCTGGTAGCCGAAAGCCTTGACCACCGCCCGCATCAGCGGGAATTGCGGCACGAGATCCTCGGGCGGCTCGGAGCGGTTCGCCTTGTAGGCGGGGTAGAGCGCCTTGCGAAAGGAATTCTCGCTCTTGTCGAAGATCATCGCGAGATGAGTGGCCTTGCGCCCGCGCGCGCCCTCGCGGATGAACTGCACCAGCTTGGTGGCGAAGATGCGCACGGCTCCGGTCGGCAGCCGGTCGGATCGGTAATTATAGCGCTGGTCCTGCCGGATCGACTGGAAATAGGCCCGGAAGACGAAGGACGAGCCATCGATCAGGATGACATGGTCGCCGGGACCGGGCGGATTGATGCGGGGCGTTTCGCTGGACATGCCCCGGTTTATAGGCCCCGCCGGCAGAAAGGTCAGCCGGGATTTCGGACAAATCACGGCAGGATTCGCTTGTCCGGGCGGACAGTCAGGCCTTGTCCCATGGAGAGGACAATCGATCACACGCAACGGGTTGCAGGCAAACAGGCGCAGCCCGACAAAAAAGGCCGGCAGGTTGCCCTGCCGGCCTGATCGGCTCGTCGTGGATGGCCGGGCGACCCGGCCGCCCCGCGACTTACTTGGTCTTCTTGAGGGCGGCGCCGAGAATGTCGCCGAGCGTGGCACCCGAATCGGCAGAGCCGTACTGGGCCATGGCTTCCTTCTCTTCGGCCATTTCCAGCGCCTTGATCGACACCTGGACCTTGCGGGCCTTCTTGTCGAACAGGATGACGCGGGCATCGAACTTCTCGCCGGCGGCGAAGCGGTCCGGACGCTGGTCCGCACGGTCGCGGGCCAGTTCCGAGCGCTTCACGAAGGTGGTGAGATCCGAGCCGACGATCTTGGCTTCAAGACCGCCATCCTTCACTTCCAGCACTTCGCAGGTGACGACGCCACCGCGCTTGATCGAGTCCCCGGCATCCGCGAAGGGATCGCCCGAGACCTGCTTGATGCCGAGCGAGATGCGCTCCTTCTCGATATCGACGTCGAGCACAATGGCGCGAACCATGTCGCCCTTCTTGAACTCGTCGATGACCTGCTCGCCCGGACGGTTCCAGTCGAGATCCGAGAGATGGACCATGCCGTCGACATCGCCCTCGAGGCCGATGAACAGGCCGAACTCGGTCTTGTTCTTGACTTCGCCTTCGACAACCGACCCGACCGGGTGGCGATCGATGAAGCTTTCCCACGGGTTGTTGAGGGTCTGCTTGAGGCCGAGGCTGATGCGGCGCTTCGAGGGATCGACCTCGAGAACCTGCACTTCGACTTCCTGGCTGGTCGAGAGGATCTTGCCCGGATGGACGTTCTTCTTCGTCCAGGACATTTCCGACACGTGGATCAGGCCTTCGATGCCCGGCTCCAGCTCGACGAAGGCACCGTAATCCGTGATGTTGGTCACGCGGCCGGTGAACTTGCCGTTGATCGGGTACTTGGCTTCGATGCCTTCCCACGGATTGCCCTGCAGCTGCTTCATGCCGAGGCTGATGCGGTGGGTATCCTGGTTGATCTTGACGATCTTGACCTTCACGGTCTGGCCGACGGTCAGCACCTCGGTCGGGTGGTTGACGCGGCGCCAGGCGATATCGGTCACGTGCAGCAGGCCGTCGATGCCGCCGAGATCGACGAACGCACCGTAATCGGTGATGTTCTTGACGACGCCGTCGATGATCTGGCCTTCCTCGAGATTCGAGACCAGTTCCTGGCGCTGGCCGGCGCGGGTCTCTTCAAGGACCGTCCGGCGCGACACGACAATGTTGCCGCGGCGGCGATCCATCTTCAGGATCTCGAACGGCTGCAGGACGCCCATGAGCGGGCCGACATCGCGGATCGGGCGGATATCGACCTGGCTGCGCGGCAGGAACGCCACGGCGCCGTCGAGATCGACGGTGTAACCACCCTTGACCTGGTTGAAGATCGTGCCGGTGACCTTTTCCTTGGCTTCATAAGCCTTTTCGAGGCGGACCCAGCTCTCTTCGCGGCGGGCCTTGTCGCGGCTGATGACCGCTTCGCCCATCGCATTCTCGACGCGCTCGAGATAGACCTCGACCTTGTCGCCGACCTTGATGACCTGGTCCTTGTTCGGACCGGCAAATTCCTTCAGCGCCACGCGGCCTTCGGTCTTGAGGCCGATATCGATGACGGCAACGTCCTTTTCGATCGCGACAACGGTGCCGGTGATCACCGAACCTTCGGCCGTATCGGCCGAGAGAAAGGACTGTTCGAGCAGAGCCGCGAAATCCTCGCGGCTGGGAGACATAGCAGTGGTGGACATGAAAACTCCGAATGCGCCTGCTGCCTTGGCAGCCTCCGGCGCGGACACTGGTGCTTCGTCGGTTGCGTTTCACCCCGTTCCGCCAGCCGCCGCAAAGACGCAGCGAAGCCCGTGAAGGCGACCAGTGCAGGAAGAACACCGGCGGGCGGGATGCATGGTTTCCCTTCCGGCTCGTCTGGCGGCACCCGCATTTTCACGAGAGGTGAGAATACGAAAACCGCCGGCACCCTGCAAAGGGCCCGGAAGATTGCCGCGGGAATACCAGAGACCAGCCCGGAGGTAAAGCGAAAGCGGCCGCGGGGCTGTCTCAGAGATGGCGCTTCGGCCGCCGGCCGCGGCGGGCCCGGATCGCGGCAAGCACGGCCTCGTCGCCGGCCTGCAGGTAGCGCCCGCGCTCGAGGATTTCCAGCGTGTATTCCTCAAAGGTCAGGCCGAGCGCCTCGGCCCGGGCCTGACGCAAGAGCAGGATATCGGTCGAGGCAGGGCGCCAGGCAGCGCGATGCTTGGCCTTCCAGGTGAAGAACTGGCCGATCCCGCCCGTTCCCCAGGGCGGAACATGGCGCTTTTCCCGCAACGGCGGCCCGCCATTATGACCGATGCCAATCCGCCGCTTGCCCGCCATTCAGGGCAGGTCCCGCATCATGAAGGTGGAATTGGGATCGGGCCGGTAATCGCCGAAGGGCGGGCATTCAACAAAGCCATGCCGGATATAGAGTTCGCGCGCGGGCCGGAAATACTCGAACGAGCCGGTCTCGAGATAGAGCCGGCGCAGGCCTGCAGCGCGCGCAGCCTCGAGGATATGGCCCAGCATGAAGCTGGCCACGCCACGCCGCAGCGCATGATCATAGGTCCGCATGGATTTGACCTCGCCAGCCTCCGCGTCGAGCCGGCGCAAGGCGCCCATGCCGAGCAGGTCCTCGCCGTCCCAGATCGTCCAGAAGGCGATGTCCGGCTTCTGCATCGCCGAGAGATCGAGCACATGGGCCGAGCCGGCCGGAGTGACAGCCCGGTTCGTCTCGAAATGGTGACGGAGAAGGGCAACCACACGGTCATCGGAGAAATCGCCGGGGCGGATTGTCAGCATCGGGCCTCACACCAGGAACAGGAAATAGCGGGCGCCGGATTCCGGCGGGGTTTCGAAAACCGTCGGCCCGTAAAGCCGGTAGCGGAGGCAATCCCCGGGGCCGAGATCACGGCGGATGCCCTCGACCGTCAGGAAGAGCCGCCCCTCGATCAGCACAAGGTGATGTTCGTGACCCTGTCTGGCCGGTCCGTCATAGGCAATGTGCCGGCCCGCCGGCAGACGCGCCTCGACAACCTCGCCGCTCAGCCCGTCGGCGGGCGGTGAGACGAGACGACGCTCGAACCCGGTGGCAGGGTCCTGCCAGACCGGCTGCCGCGCCCGGGGCAGGAACGCATCGACCTGACGCTCGGCAAGGTGCAGCAACCGGGAAATCGTGATCTCGTAGGTGGTGGCGAGTTTCCCGAGCGTGCTCGCGGTGGCGCTGGTCTCGGCATTTTCCAGCCGCGAGAGGGTCGCGCGGCTGATGCCGGACCGGTTCGCCAATTCATCGAGCGACCAGTTCCGGGCGATGCGCAGGCTCTTGAGATGGGCAGCGATGCGGGAATCCAGATCGGCTGCGACGCTGTCATTTTCCATAAACGAGATAAATTCTCATTTATGGAATTGTGTCAAGCCATGCGCGGACGGAGGATCAACGCGAGGATGGCACCGCCGATGAAGCCGCCGAGATGGGCCTGCCAGTCAATGCCGGGAACGAAGATCGTCACGGCAATGTTCAGGCCGATATTGATGGCGAAGAACGAGACCGGAAGGGCGATATCGCGGAGCAACCAGAAGGCAAAGAGCGCACCGAGCAGGCCCGATGCACCGCCCGAGGCGCCAGCACTGATGAAGGGCTGGCTGTGCAGCATCAGCGAGCCGAAACTGCCGGCGAGGATGGATCCGAGGAAGAGGATCGTCATCCGCAGGGCGCCAAGGCCACGCTCCAGCGGCACACCCCAGGCGAGCAGGCAGATGCCGTTTGCCACCAGATGCATCAGGCCGAAATGGAGAAAGCCGGCGGTGAGCATCCGCCAGTACTGGCCATCGAGCCAGTCGAGCGGCAGCAGCCCGCCCCAGGCCGCGATGGTGCGGGTGGACATGTCCAGCCCGCCTTCCGCGACGACGAGGCCGATATAGACCAGCGCATTCAGGGCAAGGAACAAACCCGTGGCGGGCGGCATACCCCGCGGTTCGGCATGGGTCTCCATCAGGCAGGCACTCCGGGTTCAGATGAGGAAACTCGCGATCTCGGCGAGCGGCTTCTTTTCGGTGGCATGGCGGGGGATATGGGCATCCGCTGCAGGATAGCCGGTGACCAGCAGGATGTAGGGCTTTTCCTGCGCGGGGCGCCGGCAGATCTCGTTGAGGAAGCCCATCGGGCTGGGCGTGTGCGTCAGCGTCGCCAGGCCGGCATGATGCAGGGCAGCGATCAGGAAGCCGGTGGCGATCGAGACCGATTCCGGCACGTAGTAGTTCTTGCGCATCACGCCATCGGCGCTGGGGCTCGATCGGGCGCCGAAAATCGCGATCAGCCAGGGGGCGATCTCGAGGAAGGGCTTCTGCGGATCGGTGCCGAGCGGGCGCAGCGCGGCGAGCCATTCCTCGCCCGCCTTGCCGGCATAGAAGGCGCGTTCCTCCTCCTCGGCGGCCGCACGGATGCGGGCCTTGAGCGCGGGATCGCCGATCACCGCGAAATGCCAGGGCTGGTGGTTCGCGCCATTCGGCGCCGTACCCGCTGCACGGAGGCAGGTTTCTATGATGTCCCGCGGGACCGGCCGAGGCGAGAAATCACGGACCGTATGCCGCCGGGCAATCTCGGCGCGGAAGGCTTCGGCCCGTTCGCGCATCTCCTCCAGCGGATATTCCCGGTAATCCGGCAGCGGAACGGACTCGAAATCGCGCGTCGGCATCATCATCGCTCCCGGCGGATCGGGGGCTTCAGAGCCCCGGTTCGCATCACCCGCGAGACTGCCCCGCCGCAGCCAGCACGGCAAGCACCTCGGCCAGCGCCCGGGCAAAGGCCGCCTCGGCATCGAGCGAGGACGTATCGATCCGGACGGCATCGGGCGCGATCTGCATATTGGGCGCATCCCGCGCATCCCGCTCGACAAGATCAGCGAGGATGCCCGCTTCGGTGACAGGCTCGCCGCGCGACACCAGTTCACGATAGCGACGGCCTGCGCGGATGGCGACATCGGCATCGATCCAGAGCTTGGCCGTCGCATCCGGCGCGATGACCGTGCCGATATCGCGGCCGTCGAGCACGGCACCGCCCGGCTGATGCGCGAAATCCTGCTGGAAGGCGCGGAGGGCACGGCGGACGCCATCGACCTTGGCGACGCGGCTTGCCGCCTCGCCCGCCTCGCGCCGGCGGAGGCGGTCATCCTCGAGCCAGTCGGGATCGAAACGCCCGGCAATGGCCGTTGCCGCCGCGCCGTCATCGAGGCGGTGACCGTCATCGCGCAGGCGCTGGCCGACAGCGCGGTAGAGAAGGCCGGTATCGAGAACGGGCAGCCCGAAATGCGCCGCCAGCCTTTTGGCCAGCGTGCCCTTGCCCGAGGCGGCCGGCCCGTCGACCGCGATGATCAGCGCCGGCTTCATCGCAGCGCCCCGCCCAGCCGCGTCATCATCGGCACGAAATCGGGGAAGGAGGTGGCGATGAAGCTCGTATCATCGACGCCGACCGCCTTGTCGGAGGCAAGGCCCATGACGAGGAAGCTCATGGCAATGCGGTGGTCCATATGCGTGGCGACGAGGCCGCCACCCTGGGCAGGCTGGCCGCGGCCGGAGACGATAAGGTCATCCCCGACGATTTCATGCACGACGCCATTGGCGGCGAGGCCATCGGCGACGGCGGCGAGGCGGTCGCTTTCCTTGACGCGCAGTTCCTGCAGGCCCCGCATCCGCGTCTCGCCGGAGGCGAAAGCCGCAGCGACGGCGAGGACGGGGTATTCGTCGATCATCGAGGGCGCCCGCTCGGCCGGCACATCGACGCCGCGCAGGGACGAATGACGGATGCGGAGATCGGCAACGCGCTCGCCCCCCTCGACACGGCTGTCGAGTTCCTCGATCGAGGCCCCCATCTCGAGCAGGGTCGTGAGCAGCCCGGTGCGGAGCGGGTTCATCATCACGGATTCGATGATGACATCCGAGCCCGGCACGATCAGCGCCGCCACGATCGGGAAGGCGGCGGAGGACGGATCCGCCGGGACGACAATCGGACGGGGGCTGAGTTCCGGCCGGCCTTTCAGCGTGATGCGCCGGCCATGGGTGCCGGCGGCCTCGCTGCGGATCTCGGCGCCGAAATAGGCGAGCATCTTCTCGGTATGGTCGCGGCTGGCTTCCGGCTCGATGACCACGGTCTCGCCCGGCGCGTTGAGCCCGGCAAACAGCACGGCGGACTTGATCTGCGCAGAGGCGACCGGCGTGGTGTATTCGATCGGGATGCTGTCCCTGGCGCCCTGCAAGGTCAGCGGCAGGCGGTTGCCCTCGGCCACATCGATCACCGTGACGCCCATGCGCTTCAACGGATCGAGAATGCGGCCCATCGGGCGCTTGCGGAGCGAGGCATCGCCATCGAAGGTGGCGCGGATCGGATGCCCGCCGACCACGCCCATCATCAGACGCGAGCCGGTGCCGGCATTGCCGAAATCCAGCATACCGCGCGGCTCGAGCAGGGTGCCGATGCCCATGCCGCGCACGCGCCATTCGCCCGGGCCGAGATGCTCGACCGTGGCACCGAGCGCGCGGGCGGCATCGGCGGTGCGCAGGACGTCCTCGCCCTCGAGCAAGCCTGTTACCTGTGTCTCGCCAACACTGAGCAGGCCGAGGATGAGGGAGCGATGCGAGATCGACTTGTCACCCGGAACACGCACCCGGCCCCGGAGCGGCCCGCCCCGTTCCGCCTGGAGGGGAAGCGCTTCGGAACCATGGGCCATGTCTCGATCCTCGAACGATGCCCCGCGGCAGCCAAAAAAACCCGGGTGGGGCGGGAAAACTCGCTTATCCGGGTCTTGCCCGCAACAAGCATTTGACAGGAAAGTGCGAGGCCACTAACGGGCTTCATCCCGACTTTGCAAGCGGAAGTTTTTGCCCCGGCCCGCCCCCCGGGCCCCATGACAGGAACGCGACATTGCCCAAGGCTGAACTCGGCACCAAGCGCATCTGCCCCGTGACGGGCAAGAAGTTCTACGATCTCGACAAGGATCCGGTCGTTTCGCCCTATACGGGGCAGAGCTATCCCCGCGCCTATTTCGACCCGCAGCCCAAGGTGGCCAAGGCCGAGGTGGCCGAGGACGAGGAACTGGCCACGGATGAAGTGGCTGCACCGGAACTCGTTCCGCTGGAAGAGGCGGAGGAGGCCGATGACGCAAAGGTCGTGGCCGATGACGATGATATCGACATCGATGGCGATGATGACGATACCTTCCTCGAAACCGAGGAAGACGAGGATGACAGCGACGTTGCCGACCTGATCGACGGCGATCTGGAAGAAGACGAGGAAGGCTGAGCCTCAGCCTTGCCGGGCCGGGGCGAAAAAGATCGGCCTCCGGCCTGAAAGGCTCTTGCGGCGCGCGGGGTCTTGTGACAATAAGCGCGCCTCCGAACGCGGTTCGGTTCCGGCATGCCCCCAGGCATGCTCGTGATGTGGGGCTATAGCTCAGCTGGGAGAGCGCCTGCATGGCATGCAGGAGGTCAGCGGTTCGATCCCGCTTAGCTCCACCATCTCCTTCTCACAATCGTGTCCAAGGCGCGCTGGCGGATTTTGGCAGACGTTACTCCTGCATCGCCTGCAGCCGGGCGCGCGCCGCGCCGAGTTCATCAGCATTGATGCCGTGTCCGAAGCCGGGATAGATCCGCTCGTCCACCTCGGCCCCCATGGCCCGCATCAAGGCGGTGGTTTCCTGCACGCGCAGCAGAGGAATGTGCGAATCGATATCGGAGCAGCCGATCAGAACCGAGGCTCCCGAAAGGGCGCGCTCGCTGCCCGGCACGGGCCGGCGCGGCTCACCCGGCGGGCCGATATAGCCGCCGCTGAACCCAAAGACCGCCCCATAGGCGCGCGGCTGCCGGATGGCCGTTTCCAGCCCGAGGCACGCGCCCTGCGAGAAGCCGCAGATTGCCGTCCGCGCGGCCGCAACACCGCCCTGCTCCAGCGCATCGAGCACAGCTGCGGTCAAGGCCAGCGCGCGGGAAAGATGCGGATCATTGGCCGCAAGCGGAGCGGTGAAGGGATAGGGATACCAGCTGTAGCCTGGCGCCTGAGGCGCGAGGAAACAGAGATCAGGCTGGGCAAAAGCCTCGGCGAGTTCAAGGATCGATTCGGCGCTTGCACCCCGCCCGTGCAGCATCAGCACGAAGCCGGCAGCACGGGTCGGCGGGGCGCCGGTCCGCCTGAGCGGGAACCGGGAGAGCAGGGAATCGGCATCGGTCTGGCTGAGCATGGCCTCTCCTATCCGGCAGGGGTGAGCGGCGCGAGGCGGCGCTCGATATCGGCCCGCAGGGGTTCAAGTTCCGGGGGCAGTTGCAGGCTCGCCCCGAGCCGGTCCGGCCGCTCGTCTACAGCGAATCCCGGCGGGTCGGTCGCGAATTCGAACAGGATGCCGCCAGGTTCACGCACATAGACCGAGCGGAAATAGCGCCGGTCGAGAACCGGCGTCGGATCGAGGCCCAGTGCAACAAGCTCGGCGCGGATCGCCAAGAGGCCGGCCTCGTCTGGCACCCGGAAGGCGAGATGATGGACAATGCCGGCGCCTGCCTCGACCGGCCGGGCCGCGCCGTCCCGGGCGAGATCAAGCGCCTGCCCGCTTCCCGGCATGACCAGACGGCGGAAGCCGCGCTCCTCCCCTGCAGGCTCATAGCCCATCAGCCGGACGAGCAGGGCCTCAGTTTCAGCCGGCGCCTGCGAGAGCAACGTCGCTCCGGCGAGAACCGGATGAGCTGTCGAACCGATACCAACCCGGCCGATCAGGTCCAGCGTCAGGCCGAACGGATCCTCTAAGCGGAGGACCGCTTCGCCGAAACGCTCCGTCGGACCGAGTGTATCCACGCCCTGTTCAACAAGGTGCAGGATCCATGCTTCCATATCTTCGGCAGGAATGGCCAGCGCGATGGCGGCCGCCGCCCCGCCACCGACATGGCCGCGCGCGGCATCGGTGAACGGAAAGAAGGTCAGCAGGGTGCCGGGGCGTCCGCCCTCGTCGCCGAAATAGAGGTGATGGATATCCGGCGCATCGAAATTCACGGTCTGTTTGACGAGATGCAGCCGCATGACCTCACGGTAGAAGCGGAGAGTCTCGACAGGATCGTTCGATAGCATCGTGACATGGTGCAACCCGAACTTGCGTGTCATCGCCGCTCCCCTCCGATCCCTGCAAGGAAGATGGGTTTCCCAACGCTTTGCACAAGGGCAATCCGACGTTGATCGGCAGGCGGCAATCTGCTCGAAAAACGGGCATATTTGTGATCACAGTTACTAAATATATACAATCATCATCACAAGAATGATGGCGCTTCCTTCGAACAGGATCCCATCATGTACGCATTCGGAAACCGGCTGTTCCTCTCGCTTCAGGGATCGATCGCGGCACTGGGTCTGCTTTGTTGCCTGCTCGCGGGCAGCATCTGGATCGAGAACACGTTCCGCTCGGGGACGGCCGGGGAGATCCGCGATACGCTGCGGAAGCAGGCCCTGATCGAGAAGGCCAATGCCGTCGTCTATGCCGTTGTGATGGAATCACGCGGGCTCTACATGACCGACGATCCGAAGCGGATCCAGCAATTCGGCGGCGGCCTCGAAAAGCATCTGGCGACGCTCCAGTCCACGATGACCGAGTGGAAGGACCTTGTGACGGATGTCGACCGGGCCAGCTTCGCCGAGCTGGAAAAGCAGGCCAGGACTTTCACGGAATTGCGGACGCAACTGGTGGCTGCAGCGCGGGCGCAGGGTTCCAAGGCCGCGCGGGAAATCGGCGACAACGATGCCAACCGCGCGACGCGCACCGCGTTCAACAAGGCACTGGAGACCCTTGCATCGGCCTACCAGACACGCATGGTGGAGATGGACCAGAACCTGACCGCTATCGCCCGGATCATCAACACGGTGCAGTGGGCAACGATGTTCGCGGCCTGTGCCGTTGTGCTGGCGCTGCTGATCTGGACAAACCGCGTCATCGCCCGGCCCTTTGCAGATCTCGCCCGTGATATCAGCCGGATCGGCCGCGGCGAAACCGATTTCAGCGTCTCGCATGACCACCGGAAGGATGAACTCGGCAACATCGCCAAGGCTGTCGAAGGTTTCCGCCAGGCGCAGGCCGAACGGGCCGATCTGCGCCGCGCGGAACAGGACGAACTGGCTGCCCGGACCGAACGGCAGCGCCAGATCGAGGCTGCGATCGCTGCCTTCGAGAGCAATGCCCTTGCCCGTGTGAACACGCTGGCCTCTACGTCCAGCCAGCTGCACAACGCTGCCGCAACCCTTTCGACCGGCGCCGAAGAGACGGCGCGTCAGGCGGAAGTGGTGACGGAGGCCTCGACGGAGATGTCCGCCACCGTGGATTCGCTGGCCGAATCCGGGCGGCAACTTGCGCAGGCGATCGGCGGGATCGCGTCCGGCATGACCAAGGCCAGCGAAGTTTCGGCGCAGGCCTCCGATCTCAGCGCGGCCACGGCCGGCAAGTTCTCCGAACTGGCGCAGGCGGTTTCAGCGATCGGCCAGGTGGTCGATCTCATCAACTCCATCGCAAGCCAGACGAACCTGCTTGCGCTCAATGCCACGATCGAGGCGGCGCGGGCCGGTGATGCGGGCAAGGGCTTCGCGGTCGTTGCCAGCGAGGTGAAGGAATTGGCCAACCAGACGACGCGCGCCACCGCGGAGATCGGTGCCAACATCGCCCATGTGCAAAGCGTGACGCGGGATTCCATCGCGGCGGTCGAGGCCATTGGCACCACGATCGAGGAAATGCGCCGGATCGCGGGGGATGTCTCGATGGCTGTCGAGGACCAGCGCCGCGCCAGCGAGGGTATTGCCGATGGCGTGATCCATGCCGCCGAGCGGACGCAGCAGGTCACCAGCAACATTTCCGGCGTTTCGGATGCAGCGGACCAGAATGGCAGCGCGGCGATGCAGGTCCTGCAATCGGCCAGCCAGCTTTCCGATGCCGCCGCCGAGATCAAGAGCGAGATGGACCGCTTCCTCGGCCGGATCCGCGCCGCCTGAACGGGCCCTTGCGCCCGGGCGGCGGAGCCGCGGCCCCGCTTTGGTAGCGGACTATAAACCGTTTCGATCGAAACAAACCCGTTCGCGCGGCAGTTGCGTTCACCAGGACGTGATCGGGCCCATCTGGCGCGTTGGAAAAAGCCATTTGTTAGGAGATGGGGTCGACACTCCGGCCAAACGCGGCACATTCCCGCAACCGGATCCCGACTTCCCATGCTCGACTTTGTGACGGCGAAAATCCTCGCCAGGCTTTCGACCGAGAACCTCATAGCCTCCGGCCTGCTGCTGGCGACGGCTCTGGGCTCGGCGCTGTATATTTATCTCAAGACGATCGAAAAGCGGTCCATCCGGGAATTCTTCGAGTTCCTCATCCCGCACGAGATCATCACGCACCCTTCCGCGAAAGCGGATCTCCTGTTCTGGATCACGAAGCGGGCGATCACGCCGTTCCTGATGTTCCCGGCGGGCGCGGTCTTTGTCGGGGCAATGGGCTACGCCACCCATCAGACCATTGGCGCTCTTTTCGGCATCACAGAACCGCTGTTCGGACCGCCCGGCCCGCTGACCATCGTGATCTTCACGATCACGATGCTGCTCGCCTACGACATCTCCTACTACACCTATCACTGGGCACAGCATAAGTTCCCCTTCATGTGGGAGCTGCACAAGGTGCATCATTCCGCCGAGGTGATGGTCGGCATCACCAAGGATCGCGTCCATCCATTGGACGAGTTGATGAACAGGGCGTGGGACGGCGTCATCGCCGGCTTTTTCTTCGGCCTCTGGACGCTTGTCTCGCTCAACCCGGTCGAGGCCACGATCTTCGGCGTCAATGTCTATGTGATCCGCAATATCCTCATGATGGATTTCGTGCGGCACACGCATCTGAAAATCTCGTTCGGCGCGCTGAACAGTATCGTCCTCTGCCCCCATTACCACCAGCTCCATCACAGCGCCGATCCCCGGCATTACGACAAGAATTTCGGCCTGCTCTTCAGTTTCTGGGACCGCTGGTTCGGGACGCTGGCCGTGCCGGAAAAGGACGAAAGCTTCACTTTCGGCCTGATGGAACGGGAGAGCCGGGAATACCAGTCGCTCTTCGGCCTGTGGATCCTGCCGGTCATCCGGATGGGTGGACATATCCTGCGGTGGCTTCGGCTCGACCGAGGGCGGAAGGCCGCCGAACCGGCCAAGGAGCCTTCGGCATGAACGGGCCCTTCCGGATCGCAAGCGAGGCTCTGGCCCCGTCATCCACCGATTTCCGGGTGGAGATCGTCAGCACGGCCGAGGCGCTTTCCGCGCTCGAGCCCGACTGGCAGCAGCTCTGGGCCGCCTGTGGTGCCCTGATCTTCCAGAGCTTTGGCTGGATCGAAAGCTGGTGGTTGAATGTGGCCGACCGCGAGACCCGGCAATTGATGATTGCAACCGCGTGGGACGGGCCGATGCTGGTCGGGATCCTGCCGCTGGCAATCCACCGCCACCGCGGATTGCGCCTTCTGGAATGGGCCGCGCGCGACCATGCCGATTATTGCGACATGCTCGTCCACCCTGCTGCGTCACCGGGTGTGGCAGGGGCCATGTGGAACGCGGTGAACCGGCGGCGCGGCTTTGATCTCATCCTGCTGAACCGGCTTCTTCCGGACGCACGCGCCCATGCGCTGCTGACCTCGGGCGAGCGCCCGGTCCTGATGCCCAACCATCGCAGCGAAATGAGTCTCCGCGTGGTCGGCCCCCATGCCGATGGCGAAGCCTGGTTCAATGCGCAGAACAAGAAGAGCCGCCAGAATTACCGGCGGGGCGTGGCCTATCTCTCGGAAGGGGCAGAGCTCCGGTTCAGGTTGCTGCCTCCGGATGCCGAGATCGAGCCGGTCCTGACCCGCCTTTCAGCCCTCAAGCGCGCCTGGCTCGAGAAAATGGGCCTCGAGGCGCCGCTTTTCGACCAGGATGCGCCGCTGCTGGGCGCTCTGGTCGACACGCTCCGCAAGGCCGGGCAGTTGCGGATCTTTGTGCTCGAGCGCGACGGCGAGACCATCGCAATCTCGATCAACTTCGTTGACGGCAAGACGATGATGGCTTTCGTGACCACCTATGACCCTGCGGTCGAGAAGGGCTCGCCGGGCATGGTGCTGATGGTCGATTACATCCGCTGGGCCTTCGATAACGGGCTGGACCTTGTCGATTTCCTCTGCGGCGCGGAGGATTTCAAGTCGCGCTTTGCCTCGGAAACGGTGACCCTGACCTCGATGGCCGGCGCGGCCTCCCTTTTCGGGAAGGCGGCCCTGACCACGGACCGCCTCGTGCGGTTCGTCCGGACCTGCCGGGCCGGGCTGGCCGAGCGCCACGCGGGCGCCCGGGCCGCCTGAGGCCGCTCAGGCCGGCAGCGCCGCACGCGGATCATGCCGGGCCAGACGGGCAAGCAGGTATTCCACCTCCTCGCGCGCCGTTGCCGAGAGTGAACCGGCGGGGCGCCGCTGGGCGTCAGAGGCGATCAGGCCCCTGCGCATCAGCACATATTTCCGGACGGCGAGGCCCACACCCGGCTGCTGCTCGTAGCGGAGCAACGGCAGATGGGCATCGAACAGGTCATGCGCAGCATCGCGATGGCCGGCCTTGGCGAGGCGGACGACATCGACCAGCATTTCCGGGAAGGCATAGCCGGTGTTCGAGCCGTCAGCGCCGCGATCCATCTCGAAATCGAGGAAGAGACCACCATTGGCCGTCATGATCGAGACCGGCCGAAGGCTGCCCTCCGCCTGCCATTTCCGCAGGGTGCTGATCTTCTCGAGTCCCGGCCAGTCCTCGGCCTTGAGCATCACACAGGAGGGGTTGTCGGTGATGATCCGGCGGATGACGCCGGGCGTCATGACGACATTGGTGATCAGCGGATAATCCTGGATCACAAACGGAATGTCGCGGCCAATGGCCTGCACGGCGTCAGCGTAATAGCCGACGATCTGGTCATCGGTCCGGAGCGTGTTGGGCGGGGCGATCATCACCGCCGCCGCTCCGGCCTCGAGCGCCTCGCGCGCCAGAGCCCGCATGGCCGCGAAGCCGGGCGCGGAGACGCCGACGATGATCGGCCGCCCTGCCATCACGGCAACGGTGCGCCGGATCATCTCGAGCGATTCCGCCGCCTCTAGCTTGGGCGCCTCGCCCATGATGCCGAGGATGGTCACGCCTTCGGCGCCAACAGCGAGATAATGGGCGAGAAGGCGCTCGAGGCTGGCCCAGTCAATCTCGCCCCCCGGCAGGAATGGCGTCGGCGCGATGGGGAAGACCCCTGTGAAGGCCTCGTGGGAGATCATTCGCCCCTCCCTTTCGCGGCTTCGTAACGGGCCTTCGTCTCGGCATTCATCGGGTAGAGCCCGGGCAGGGGCACGCCCCTGTTGACCTCGTCCATGATCCAGGCCTCCATCCGCTCCTGCTCGACGGCGAGCGGCACGATGGCCTCGACCAGTGCATCCGGGATAAGGACAGCGCCATCATCATCCGCCACGATGACATCGTTCGGGAACACGGCGACGCCGCCGCAGCCGATCGGGCGCTGCCAGTCGACGAAGGTCAGGCCGGCCACGGAGGGCGGGGCTGCTGCGCCGCTGCACCAGACCGGGAGGCCCGTGCCGAGGACACCTGCGAGATCCCGCACGACGCCGTCCGTGACGAGGGCCGTTACCTTGCGGTGCTGCATCCGGGCGCACAGAATGTCGCCGAAGATCCCTGCATCCTGCACGCCCATGGAATCCACCACGGCGATCACACCGTCCGGCATCGCCTCGATGGCGCCACGGGTGGAGATCGGCGAGGACCAGCTTTCCGGCGTGGCGAGATCCTCGCGCGCCGGCACGAAACGCAGGGTGAAGGCACGCCCGACAAGGCGCGGCTGGCCGGTGCGGATCGGCATGGCACCGCGCAGCCAGACATTGCGCAGGCCTTTCTTGAGCAGGATCGTCGTGAGGGTGGCCGTGGTGATGGTGGCGAGCGCGGCGCGGATCTCGGCCGAAAGCGGCTTCACGGCCGGCATGTCAAAGGTAACGGACATCGGATTTCCCGGGGTTCAAACGTTGGGGAGCGCGCCGCCATCAACCCGGATAACCGAGCCGGTGACGTAGGAGGCGCGCGGAGAGGCAAGAAAGGCCGCCATGTCGGCGAATTCACGCGGGTCACCATAGCGGCCGACGGGGATCGTCGCCTGGCTGGCCGCCGAGACCTCCTCGACGGAACGGCCCTCGCGCTTGGCCTGGCCGGCATCGATCGAGCGGACGCGGTCGGTCAGGATGCGGCCGGGCGCGAGCACGTTGACGGTGATCCCGTCCCGCGCGACCTCGCGGCTGAGCGTCTTGGACCAGCCGACCAGCGAAGCCCGCAGGGTATTCGACATGCCGAGATTGGGGATCGGCGCCACGACGCCCATCGAGGTCGAGGTGAGAATCCGCCCCCAGCCGCGCTGGCGCATGCCCGGCAGCACCCGGTCGGTAATGGCGAGCACGCAGAGCACCATGGACTGGAAATGCGCCTGCCAGGTTGCGATGGATTGCCCGGCTGCCGGCGAGGGCGGCGGGCCGCCGGTATTGTTCACCAGAATGTCGATCGGACCCAGCTTCGCCTCGATCTCGGCAATAGCGGGCTCGATCCGGTCGAGATCGGCCAGATCCCAGACGAGCGGCAGCACCTCGCCACCTTTCGCGCGGATCGCCGCCGCCGTGGCCTCAAGCTTGTCTGCCTTCGTGCCGGTGATGGCTACGCGGGCGCCTTCCTCCGCCAGCACTTCGGCAATGGCGGCGCCAAGACCGCCCGATGCCGCGGTGACCAGAGCCACCTTGCCCTTCAATCCCAGATCCATGGAACATCCTTCCTTATTCCGCCCTAACGGCTTTCTGCCTTTCTAGCGGGCAGGCGCTGCCGCCGGAAAGGGCAAAACGCGAAATCCGCGCTGGCATCCATGCCGTCGGGGCGGGCCCTTCGTTGGAGGAATCAATCAATTCCGGCCAAAATCGCCGGATCATGAGCCTGCACGGGCGGTTGTTGCAGGCGAAACCGCCTCACCCCCACAGGGAAGCGCGCATTTTGACACGGCACTGGCATGGCGATTGCCAGAACGAAAACCCGTGTCTAGTCTTTTGCCATCCGCTGCCGGGACAACAACAAAATCCCCGGTGGCCCGAATGTCCCGGCCCAGCCGGGTTGTCCAGGGGAGACCATCATGACGACGTTCCGCAAATCGCTGTGGCTTGCGCTCATCGCCTCGACCTTCGCGGTCGGCGTGGCCGAAGCCCGCACGCTCAAATGGGCCCGCTCGGGGGATTCACTGACCCTCGACCCGCATGCCCAGAACGAGGGGCCGACGCATACGCTCAGCCACCAGATCTATGAGCCGCTGATCATCCGCGACCATACCGGCAAGCAGCTGCCGGCGCTGGCCACCTCGTGGAAGGTGACATCAGACCCGACTGTGTGGGAATTCAAGCTGCGCACCGGCGTGAAATTCCATGACGGTGCCGATTTCGACGCGGATGACGTGGTCTTCTCGCTCGAGCGTGCCATGCAGCCGACCTCCGACATGAAGGGCCTGCTGACCTCGATCGAGAAGGTCTCGAAGGTTGATTCGCACACGGTCCATATCAAGACCAAGGCACCGAACCCGCTTCTGCCGAACAATCTCGGCGACCTGTTCATGATGGACAAGGGCTGGTCCGAAAAGAACAACGTGACCAAGGTCCAGGACTTCAAGAACAAGGAAGAGAATTTCGCGGTCCGCAACGCCAACGGCACCGGCGCCTTCTCGCTTGTCAGCCGCGAGCCGGATGTGAAGACCGTGCTCAAGCGCAACGACAATTACTGGGGCAAGAGCGAAGTTCCGCTGGAAATCACGGAGGTCGTCTACACCCCGATCAAGGCTGATGCGACCCGTGTCGCCGCCCTGCTCTCGGGCGAGGTGGATTTCGTGCAGGACCTGCCGGTGCAGGATATCGAGCGCCTGCGCAAGGACACCAAGCTGCGCGTCAATTCCGGCCCCGAGAACCGTACGATCTTCTTCGGCTTCAATATCGGCGACAAGGACATCAAGTCCGACAATGTCGAGGGCAAGAACCCGTTCGCGGATGTCCGCGTCCGCCAGGCCATGAACATGGTGGTCAACCGCCAGGCCATCCAGCGCGTCGTGATGCGCGGTGAATCCGTTCCGACCGGCGTGATCGCCCCGCCCTTCGTCAATGGCTGGACCAAGGAACTTGACACGCCGCCGGCCGTCGACGTGGCCGCCGCCAAGAAGCTGATGGCCGATGCCGGCTATCCCAACGGTTTCTCGGTGACGCTGCATTGCCCGAATGACCGCTATGTCAATGACGAGGCGATCTGCCAGGCCGCCGTCGGCATGTGGGGCCAGATCGGGATCAAGGTGAACCTGGTCAGCCAGTCCAAGTCGATCCACTTCACGCTGATCCAGAAGCAGCCGCCGGAATCGGATTTCTTCCTGCTCGGCTGGGGCGTGCCGACCTTTGACTCGGATTACATCTTCTCGTTCCTCTACCATACCCGGGCCGGCAGCCGCGGCAGCTGGAACGCGACGCGCTACTCGAACCCGGAAGTCGACGCGATGATCCAGACGCTCTCGGCGGAAACCGATCTCGCCAAGCGCAACGCGACGATCGCCAAGATCTGGTCGGTCCTGCACAAGGATGTTGTCTACATCCCGCTGCATCACCAGACCCTGGCCTATGGCATGAAGAGCGACCTCGACATCCCGGTTGACGTGTCGAACCAGCCCAAGCTGAAAATGATCTCCTTCAAGCGCAGCTGATCCTGCGGACAGGCGCGGCTCACCCCCGGTGAGCCGCGCCCTTTTTTTTGAGAGTCTCATGTTTGCTTTTGCCATCCGCTCGCTGGCCCAGGGCGTGCTCGTCCTGGTCACGGTCGCGTTCATCGCCTTTTCCATGTTCCGCTTCGTGGGCGACCCCGTCGTCAACATGCTCGGGCAGGAAGCGACCCAGCAGGACCGTCAGGAACTGACCGAGCGGCTCGGCCTCAACGATCCCTGGCCGATCCAGTTTGTCCGCTTCTTGGGCGATGCGGCGCAAGGCGAGTTCGGCGTCTCCTACCGGCAGGGCCGCAAGGTCTCCGACCTGATCAAGGAACGCCTGCCGGCCACGCTGGAACTGGCTGTACTTTCCGCGATCTTCGCTACCGGCCTGGGCGTATTGCTTGGCGTCTATGCCGCGATCAACCGGACCGGCTTTGTCAGCAATGTGATCATGACAACGTCGCTGATCGGGGTATCGCTGCCAACCTTCCTGATCGGCATCGGGCTGATCTACATCTTCGCGGTCGAGTTGCGCTGGTTGCCTTCGTTCGGGCGCGGCGAGGTGGTGCGGCTTGGCTGGTGGAGTACAGGGCTGCTCACCGAATCCGGGCGGAAATCCCTCATCCTGCCTGTGCTGACGCTCGGCTTTTTCCAGCTCACGCTGATCATGCGGCTTGTCCGAGCGGAGATGCTGGAAGTGATGCGGGCCGATTTCATCCGCTTTGCCCGGGCGCGCGGCATTGCCGACCGCGCCATCGAACTGCGCCATGCCCTGCGGAACACACTCATCCCCGTGGTCACGATTGCCGGGCTCCAGCTCGGCTCGGTGATCGCCTTCGCCATCGTCACAGAGACGGTGTTCCAGTGGCCAGGCCTCGGCGCGCTGTTCGTCAATGCCGTGCAATTCGCCGATGTGCCGGTCATGTCGGCCTATCTGATGTTCGTGGCCGCGGTGTTCGTCATCGTGAACCTGACGGTTGACCTCCTCTATTTCATCCTCGATCCGCGCCTGCGCTCCGGGCGCCGCGTGGCAAAAGGACACTGACCATGGCTGACATGCCCTCCCCCGCTACGCCCGATGACGGGATCGACCGTCGTTCGGCCTTCGCGCGCTTTCTCGACAGCGATCTGTTCTTCGCCTTCAAGAGCTCGCCAGTGGCGATCGTCTCCTTCATCGTTTCGGTCGTGATGATCGGGGCGGCCTTGCTCGCCCCCGTGATCTCGACGCAGAACCCGTTCAACCCGGCTGAACTGAACCTGATGGAGGGGATGACCAAACCGGGCACGGCCAATGAATTCACCGGCAAGAGCTTCGTCTTCGGCACCGATCCGCAGGGCCGCGACATGTATTCCGCCGTGCTCTACGGCACCCGCGTCTCGCTGCTGGTCGGGGCGGCCTCGGTGCTGTTCTCGGCGACGATCGGTGTGTTTCTCGGGCTGATGGCCGGCTATCTCGGCGGGCGGACGGAAGCCGTGATCATGCGCGTCGCCGATATCCAGCTTTCCTTCCCGGCCATCCTGATCGCGCTGCTCGTCTTCGGTGTCGCCCGCGGCATCATCCCGCCAGCCCAGCAGGAGGGCGCGACGCTGATCCTGCTGATTGTCGCGATCGGGCTGTCGAACTGGGCGCAATATGCGCGCACGGTGCGCGGCTCGACGCTGATCGAAAAAGGCAAGGAATATGTGCAGGCCGCCCGCGTGATCGGGCGTTCGCCGTTGGTCATCATGGTCCGCCATATCCTCCCGAACGTGATGGGGCCGGTGCTGGTGATCGCAACGATCAACCTGGCGCTGGCGATCATCGAGGAGGCCACCCTCTCCTTCCTCGGCGTCGGCATGCCGCCGACCCAGCCCTCGCTCGGGACGCTGATCCGGATCGGGCAGCAATTCCTGTTCTCCGGCGAATGGTGGATCCTGTTCTTCCCGGCGATGACGCTGGTGATCCTTGCCCTGGCAATCAACATGCTGGGCGATTGGCTGCGCGATGCGCTCAACCCGAGGCTGCAATGATGGCGGCGGACGGCATGGCCATGGATCCGGTTCTCTCGGTTCGCAATCTCAGCCTCGAATTCGTGACGCGGCGCGGGGTGCTGCGGGCGCTGAACGAGATCTCATTTGATATTGCCCGTGGCGAGGTGCTCGGTGTCGTCGGCGAATCCGGTGCCGGCAAGTCACTCACCGGAACCGCGATCATCGGGTTGATCGACAAGCCCGGCCGGCTTTCGGGCGGGGAAATCTGGCTCAAGGGCCAGCGGATCGACAATATCGGCCATGACGGGCTGCGGAAGATCCGCGGCCGGCGGATCGGGATGATCTTCCAGGACCCGCTGACCTCGCTCAACCCGCTCTTCCGGGTGGGCGACCAGATTGCCGAAACGATCCTCACGCATATGCCGGTGAGCAAGGCAGAAGCGCGCACCCGGGCACTGGCTCTGCTGACCGAGGTCGGTATTCCCGCGCCGGAGAGCCGGATCGATGCCTATCCGCATGAGTTTTCCGGCGGGATGCGGCAGCGCGTTGTCATCGCGCTGGCGCTGGCGGCCGAACCGGACCTGATCATTGCAGACGAGCCGACCACGGCGCTCGATGTCTCGGTGCAGGCGCAGATCATCACCTTGCTGAAGCGCCTCTGCCGCACCCGTGGCACCTCCGTCATGCTGATCACCCATGATATGGGCGTGATCGCCGAAACCGCCGACCGGGTGGCGGTGATGTATGCCGGCCGGATCGTCGAGATCGGCCCCGTGGCGGATGTCATCCGCCATCCCAAGCATCCCTATGCCACCGGGTTGATGGGCGCCATTCCCGCCCTCGGAGCCAAGGTTCAGCGCCTGACGCAGATCACCGGTGCAATGCCGCGCCTCAATGCCATTCCGGCGGGTTGTGCGTTCCGGCCGCGCTGCACAGTGGCGATCGGAAAATGCGCGGAAGCGGTTCCGCCGCTCGTGCCTGTCGGTGCCACATCGGCACGGTGCTGGCTGCATGACGCGCAGGTCGAACGGAGCACATCCCATGGCTGAACCCGTGTTGCGCGTCGAGAATGTTCGCCGGCTTTTCGATGTATCCAAACCCTGGCTCGAGCGGGTGATTGCCCGCGAGAAACCGCAATTCCTCCGCGCTGTCGACGAAGTGTCGTTCGAGATCCGCCCGGGCGAGACGTTTGCCCTTGTCGGCGAATCCGGCTCCGGCAAATCCACTGTCGCAAAGATGGTTGTTGGCCTCCTGCCGCCGAGTGCGGGCGCGGTTCATTTCTCGGCCTCAATGGGCGGCGACCGGGTGCGGCCCGGCGCGATCCAGATGATCTTCCAGGACCCCTATGCCAGCCTCAACCCGCGCTGGCGGATCCGCGATATCATCGCCGAGCCGATGGAAGCGTTGAACCACCCGGCCGACCCGGCCGCGCGGGCGGCCCGCGTCGCCGATCTGCTCACGCTGGTCGGTCTCTCTCCGCTCGACGGCGAGAAGTATCCGCATCAGTTTTCCGGCGGCCAGCGGCAGCGCGTTGCGATCGCACGAGCCCTCTCGTCGGAACCGCAATTCCTGGTCTGCGACGAACCGACTTCCGCGCTCGATGTGTCGGTGCAGGCGCAGATCCTCAACCTGATGCGCGACCTCCAGGAGCGGCTCGGACTGACCTACCTCTTCATCTCTCACAATCTCGCGGTGGTCCGGCACATGGCGCACCGGATCGGCGTGATGTATCTTGGCCGGCTGGTGGAGGTGCAGGAAACCGAGGCGCTGTTCGCTGCGCCGCGCCATCCTTATACGCGGCTGCTGATCGATGCCGTGCCGGATCTCGAGCAGATCGGCCGTGACCGGGTGCCGGTCCAGGGCGAGGTGCCGAGCCCGATCAACCCGCCCTCCGGCTGCACTTTCCACCCGCGCTGCCCGCTGGCCATGGAAATCTGCATGCGGGAGGTGCCGGCCTTTGACGGCTCGGTCGCCTGCCATGCCGCAAAGGAGCGGGCGATGGCCGGCGGCCTGACGCTTTCCTGACGCTTCAGGGCTTGAGGGCAGCCTCGATTGCAGCACCGAGGGCCAAGAGCCGTCGGTCCTGCATCGGCGCACCCAGCAGCATCAACCCGACCGGCATGCCGGAGACGGGCAAGGGCACCGAGAGCGCCGGACAATCGAAGAAATTGGCCGGGTTGGTATTGCGCAGGGCGAGCATGTTCTTGCGGGCAAAGAGGTCCGGATCGGCTTCCAGCGCCGCGATTGGTGGTGCCTGGAGTGCGCAGGTCGGCAGGATCAGCGCGTCGTAAGGGGCGAGACGGCGAGAGAACGTACTCTTCAGCCGCTCGCGCTCCCGCAACGTGGCTATATAGGCAGGGGCAGAAATGCTGATGCCCGGCCGGATCCTCGCAAGGACGCGGGCGTCGAAATCCGCCGCCCGGCTCTCGAGCCATTCGCGGTGGATTTCGGCGGCCTCACAGGCGGCGATCGGTGCGGTGGCGAGAACGCCGCGCATGGCGAGAATGAGATCATCGATCGACAATTCGCCAACATGTGCCCCCCATGCACTGAGCCGGCTTATCGATTTTTCGAACGCTTCGGCGACTGGCGCTTCGGTATCTTCGAAGAGCAACCCCTGCGGGATGCCGAGACGCAGGCCAGCTAGCGGCAGCTCGGGCAGCGCCTCGGGATCGATGCCGGCAAGGATCGCATCCATGGCGGCGCAGCTCTCGACATCGGGGCCCAGCGGACCGATCGAATCGAGCGTGTAGGAGAGCGGGAAGGCACCGGTCCTTGATACGCGGCTGCTCGTCGGCTTGAAGCCGACAATGCCATTGAAGGCGGCGGGAATGCGGGTCGAACCGCCGGTATCGGTTCCGAGGGTGAGATCCGCCAGGCCGAGCGCGACGGAAACCGCGCCGCCCGACGTTGAACCGCCGGGCACACGGGCGGGATCAATCGCATTGCCCGGTGTTCCGTAATGCGGATTCAGCCCGATCCCGGAAAACGCAAACTCGCTCATATTCGTACGGCCGATCAGGATCGCTCCAGCCCTGCGCAGGGCGGCGACTGTGGGCGCATCGGCGCTGGCCGGCGGCTGGTCCTTCAGGATGACGGAGCCGGCCGTGGTAACCTGCCCGGCCATATCGAACAGGTCCTTGATGGAGATAATCCGGCCATCGAGCGGGCCGAGCGGGATGCCTGCCCTGCGGCGCAGATCGGCGGCATCGGCTTCGGCACGGGCGGTATCCGGCAGGAGCCGGGTAAAGACATGGCGCGCACGGGGTTCTGCGGCGGCCGCGAGTTTCTGTTCAAGGCGCTCGCGGTGAAGGGGGCTCGACATCGGACCTGCTCGGCTCGGGGGGAGGACGATCAGGCTATAGCCGATGGCGAGCCCCGGTTGAAGGCCCGTCACAGAGCGGCGAGGCGGACCTTCAATGCCTCGAATCGGGCGAGTTGATCCGGCAGGAGGTTCCGCTCGCTGTCCCGCCGGACAAAGATCTTGAACATGGCCTCGCCCTCACCGTTGAAAAACTGGATCGAGCAGGAGCGCCGGCCGTGAAAGGCGCGGTCCACCAGATAGATGGCCCGGCAATTCGCGGCCCGGATATGCCCGCCGATCGGGCTGTCGCCATGGATGTTGTAATAGCCCTGCCCGAACGAACCGGCCGGAAGGCTCCCTTCGCATTCCAGCACGATATCCGCCGTATGGACGATGAAGAGGATCTCGCCCCAGGTTCCGATCTCGCGCCAGATCGACTCGAACTGCTCGCTCGGGGCAAAGAGGCGCTGCGCGTGAGGCATGGCCTCGAGCGCTACCTGGGTCGGAACACCGGCTTCGCGTGCCATGGCCTCGACGACACCATCCGGCTTCTTCGCGATAATGTCGCGCAGCAGAGCCATGCGATCCGCCGTGTCAGCCGCTGCCGGCCGCAGAGGAGTGACATTGCTCATGAGGCTTACTCCGCTGCAACGCGCGGGGTGCGGTTGTCATCCAGCAGGATGACCTCGAACCCTTCGAATTCCGGGTGGCCGATCGAGACCGGTCGCCCCTGCCCGGCTCGCGCATGGGCCTTGCGGAACTGCTCGGACTGCGTCCAGGCGGTGAATTCCGCCTTGCCGGCCCAGACCGTGTGCGAGGCGTAGAGCGTATGGTCTTCGCGTTCCGGGCCCTTCAGCAGCGAGAATTCGATGAAACCGGGCAATTCGTGGAGATAGCTCTCTCGGGAGCGCCAGATCGTCTCGAATTCGGCTTCGTTGCCGCGGGCGACGCGGAAGCGGTTCATGGCGATAAACATGGGAGGTCCTTTCCTTGTTTCAGTGGAGTTCGTAGCCGATCGAAAGCTGGAAGCTGATCGAGGGTGGCCCCCCTTCCGGCAATGCGGGAAAAGGTTGGGCGCGGCGAACGGCGGCGAGGGTCGCAGCATCCAGCAGGGCATGGCCGGACCCTCTAGCGACCGTAACGGACGCCAGCTTGCCGTCCCGCGAAATGACAAGGGCGATGGTTGTCCGGCCGGTCTGGCCACGATCCTGCGCGGCCTCCGGGTAGGATTTCTGCCGCTCGATCAACGCCCGCACACGCGCGCCGTAGGCTGCCGTCAAGGCCGATCCGGCGACACTTCCGGTACCGCCAGTGCCGGCACGGCTTGCCGCGTCGCGGTTGGCGGCCTGTTGGCCGGTGCCTTCGCGCCCCCTGCCATGGCCTTCGGCATGGCGGGCGGCAACGGGTTCGTTGCGCTTCGGGTTCGGGAGAGCTGCGCGCCTCGCCACAACAGGCGGCTTGGTCTCTGGTCGTGCTTTGGGCTCGTATCGTGGCTTGGGCTCGGATCGCGGCACCGGCGGGATGGCGATCTCGGCTGGTCCGACGGAAGGAGGCTCGGGAAGGACGATGTCCGGCAAGGGTGGCGCGGGTTCAAGGATAGCCGGCTCCGGAATGGGTGGCACTTCCGGCACGGTGACAGGCGGGGCAGGTTCCACAACAACGGCGTCTATCGCAGGCACGTCCGGCAGCGCCAGCGAGACCGGATCGGCGCGGGCGCCCTCGACCGCCGCAAGCGCCTCAGCCTCGCCGACAAGGGTCACCTCCATGATCGCCGGTGCGCCTCCGCGCTCCGCTTCTTCCGAATGCTGGGCGGGCAGGATGATCAGCGCGGCAGCAGCCATGCCGGCATGGAACAGTGCGGACAGGACAAGCCCCAGGCCGGTGCGTCGGATAAGCCGCGGGACCGGGCAAGGCCTTTCCCGCGTCTCGGGCAGCGGCCCCGGCAGCCGTTCTGGCAGGGGCTCGGGCCGGCGCGCCGGCAGGACAGGCCAGGGGCAGGCCAGCTCCGGCAATGCCGGGGCGCGGCGAAGCGCGAGACCCGTTTCTGCAGTCGGGAATGGCACGCTACCCGGCATTTCACATTCCCAGCCGGGTGGAGAAGCCGAACTTGGCGACAAGGCCGGGGCTGCGATCGCTGTCGCGATAGCGCTTGTAGCGGACATCACCGATGTTATCGACTTGCGCGAAGGTACGCATATCCTTCGCGAACTCGTAGCTGGTGAAGACATCGACCAGCGCATAGGCCTTGCTGGCATTCGCGGCCACGGACGCGGCCGGGAGGCGCCTTTGCTTGTCAACTAAAGTGAGCCGGCTTCCGATCAGTAGCTTTTCATCGAGGAAGCGCAGCCCGCCGCCGACAATGACCTTGTCAGGATAGACGGATTCCAGCGGCGTGTTGGCGCCGAGATTGTCTCCGCGGATACTCGACCCGGCGAGCGAGACATACCAGCGCCTGGCATCGTAGACGACTTCGCCCTCGATGCCGCGCAGGCGGGCGCGCGCCACATTGGAATAGCGGAAGGTCGCGTCGGCACAGCCGGCCGGGATAGCAGGATTGCCGCAATCATTGCCCGGGTCCGAGAAAATGCCTTCGATATAGTTCCGGACCCTGTTCTCGAAGAGGGAGACCTTGGCACGGAAAGCATCGCCCTGCCGGAAAACGTTATCGTATTTCAGGTTGATGCCAGTCTCGAGCGTCCTGCCGATTTCCGGCCGGAGGTTCGGATTCGGAATGAAGGTGAAGGTCGACGGCGCGGGATGGGCACCGTTCACGAGAGTCTCGGTGATGGCGGGAGCCCGGTAGCCCTCGGCATAGGTCACATAGGGCTGGATGCCCTGGATCGGGGTCACGCCGAGGGTGATCTTGGGCGAGAGGCGCTGGCCATCCGATGCGTTGCCACCGCCACTGAGGGAGTAGCCGTCATAGCGGAGCGCGGCGATCACATCGACAATCGACCACGTGAAATGGTTCTGGACGAAGCCGCCATAGACGTGGCGGCGGCCACCGGGCGTCGTCTCGTCGCCGTTGGAAAACGGATCGAAGGTGCGGACACGGTCCTGGAACCAGTCGAGGCCGTAGGTCGAGGCCAGCTTGACCGGCCCGAGATTGAAGCGGGACGTATTGTGGGCATCGATGCCGATCGTCTCGATCTTGAAATAGCGCGCATTGCCGATCTGTGCCGGCGTGCCGCTGATCCGGACCTGATCGGTATCGGTCGTGGTGCGGTAGATCGTTGTCCTGAGATTGAGCCAGTCATTGCCTGGCCGCGAGAACGTGTAGCGCGCGACAAGATTGGTGGTCTCGACATCATTGTTCCGCCGCGGTGCAGCGGCCGTACCGAGGCCATTGGCAAATTCGTATTTCTGATACTGCCCGGAGAGTTTGATCGTGTGCCCCTCTCCCGGGGTCAGGACGATCTTCGCCAGACCAGAACCGAGATCCTGACCGGAATCGCGAATCGCGAAGCCGCCGCCATCCTTGTAGGGATTGAGGTCACGGAAGCTCAGGCCGATCAGTGCGGAAGCCCAGTCAACCGGGCGCACAGCGCCGATAACCGAGCCAAAGACGCCGTTCTGGCGGCCACCAAGCAACGCGGTGAAGCCCAGTTCTCCCGCAACTTTCTCGCGCGGCCGAAGAATGTCCCTGGGGTCGACCGTCTCGAAGGAGACCACGCCACCGATGGCGCCGGAGCCGTAGATGTTGGCCACCGGGCCGCGCGTGACATCGATGGTCCGGAGAAAGGCCGGATCGAGGAAGAACGCGCCATTGGCATTATGGCCGGAGCGCTGGAAATTCTGGCGGGCACCATCGACCGTCACGGCAACGCGGCCGAAATCCTGCAGCCCGCGCACATTGACCGCCGTCGCCGGATCATTGGGATTTTCCTGCGTCGTCACGCCCGGCGTCTGGCTCAGAACCGTACCAATGCGCTGCGGGTTCTGCCGGCGGATTTCCTGCCGGTCGGTTACCGAAACGGAGGCGAGCGAATCCACTGCCCGTTCCTCCTGCCGTGTCGCTGTGACGCTGATATCATCCAGCGCCGTTGTTCCCGGCGAATTGCCGTGCTGCGCCTGAACCGCTGGCGCTGCCGCAATGCCGATGACAAGCGAAACCGAGGCCATCGGCCTCTTCCGAAATCCAGATCCCATCTGTCTGCCCCAAACCCGTTTCTGATGACGTCTGGCTGGCTGGCAGGCCGCATTCGGCGGGGCGCTGGCTGGCTGGTTGCGGCGGCTCTCATCGCCTCCGCTTGACCCGCTCTATATATTCTGACATCTGAAGTCAATTAATCTTATGATTTTCCTCGTTTTTTGAGGATTTCTAAACTGGTTCCCACTCTGGAATATCTCAAAATGACCCGAAATCTTCTTGAATCTCATCCTGCTGACGGAACTGGCAGCGCAGCGCCTGGTGGTCGTCTGGCGATCGATCCCGTTTCCGGTCTCGGCGTCGTCGATGTCGTCGATCTTCTTGGCACAGAGCGGGAGGTCATCCTTGTCCACAATGGCGACCGCTATCGCCTTCGAGTCACTGCGAACAACCGACTCATCCTGACCAAGTGAGGCTCACCATGCACGCCATGCCGAAGAAACACGCCTTTTTCCTTCTCGCCGTGCTCGCGCTGGGTGTCCCGCAAGCGGCTGCGGACCCTGCGCGCATCGTCGCGGCGGGAGGGGTTGTCACCGAGACAATCCACGCGCTCGGCGAGGCCAACCGGCTGGTCGGCGTCGATTCGACCTCGCTGTATCCGGCCGATGCGCTCCAGCGCCTGCCGAATATCGGCTATGTCCGCGCGCTATCGGCCGAGGGTGTGCTTTCACTCAGGCCGGATCTCGTGCTGGCCATCGACGGGGCCGGCCCGCCGGACGTGCTGGCCCTGATCAGGCAATCCGGCATTCCTGTCCAGCTCCTGACCGAGGAGCCCAGCGAGGCCGGTGTGCTGGCGCGGATCCGCACGATCGGCGCCATCGTCGGACAGAAGGCTGCGGCCGATTCTCTCGCTGACCGGATCGCCGGTGACTTTGCCCGGCTGGCGCAGGACCGCGCCCGCATCTCCCGGCACAAACGCGTGCTGTTCGTGCTTTCGATGCAGAATGGCCGGGTGATGGTGGCCGGCCGCAACAGTTCTGCTGCGGCGATGATCGGCCTTGCCGGCGGCATCAACGCCGTCGACACGCTGGAGGGTTTCAAGCCTGTCTCGGACGAGGGCATCATCGCCGCGGCACCGGATGTCATCGTGATGATGCAACGCGGCGACCATGCAGTGGCCGCCGCCGACCTTTTCGCCCATCCCGCCTTCCGGCTGACTCCCGCAGCAGCCGATCGGGCGCTGATCACAATGGATGGCCTCTATCTGCTCGGATTCGGACCCCGCACCGCCGAAGCAGCCCGCGATCTGATGAGCCGGCTTTATTCTTCCACAACGCGGCCTCGCGCTGAAGCGGTTCCCCGGCCATGAACGGAGATGTGGTGCGCAGCATCCTGGAGTCCGGCCAGTCCGGTTCCGGCCGAACGGGGCTCGTGGCGTTTCTCAGGACAGCCCTCTACCGCCGGTCGATGATCTGGGCAGCTCTCGGTAGCGCTATGCTGGCAGGGCTGTTTGTCCTGTCTCTGTTCAAGGGCGCCGTTGCCCTGCCGGCCGGCAGCCTGTTCAACCTTCTGGGCGGGCTCATCGGGGACGGAAACCTGCCCGACACCCGGGAGGCGCTGATCCTTGCCAATATCCGCCTGCCCCGCACCCTGCTGGCCATGCTGGTCGGCGCGGCGCTCGCTGTCTCCGGCGCGATCCTGCAGGGCCTGTTCCGCAACCCGCTGGCCGATCCGGGCCTGATCGGCGTTTCAGCCGGCGCTGCCCTTGCAGCCGGGATCACCATCGTTTTCGGCGAAACGCTGCTAGCGCCGGCCTTCGGCAGGATGCCCTACGCGATCCTGCCGCTCGGTGCGTTTCTCGGCGGACTGGGCTCGACCCTTGTTCTCTACAGGATCGCGACACGCGCCGGCCGAACCTCGATCGCGACCATGATGCTTGCCGGCGTGGCTCTGGGTGCGTTGAGCGGCGCCATGTCCGGATTTCTTGCCTATCTGTCCGATGACCGGCAATTGCGGGACCTCACCTTCTGGGCGCTGGGCAGCTTTTCCGGCGCCAGCTGGACCAAACTTGCGGCGGTCGCACCGGCCATGGTCGCCATCCTCGTGGTGGCTCCCTTCCTCGCCCGAGGCCTCGATGCGCTCGCCCTCGGCGAGGCCGAGGCCTACCATCTCGGCCTGCCCGTCCAGCGCGTGAAGGCGGCCGCTATCCTGATCACGGCCGTGGCTGTGGGCACCTCGGTGGCGGTGGCAGGCATGATCGGCTTTGTCGGCCTTGTGGTCCCCCATGTCCTGCGCCTGCTGCTCGGGGCCAGCCATCGCCTCCTGCTGCCCTTCAGCGCAATGGGCGGCGCCGTGCTGCTGCTCGGGGCGGATATCGTCGCGCGGCTTGTCGTGGCGCCGGCGGAACTTCCAATCGGCATCCTCACGGCCGCCATCGGTGCGCCGTTCTTCCTGTGGCTGCTGTTGCGGCGCCAAGCGAGGCCCTTCGAATGAGTGCATGGCTGACAGCCGAAAATGCCGGCTACACAACCAGCGAGCGCTGGCTCGTCGAGAGGGCTGACCTCGCCCTGCAGCCTGGACAACTGACCGTCGTGATCGGCCCGAATGGCGCCGGGAAGAGCACCCTGCTCCGGCTGATGTCCGGCGAACTGACACCCCAGCGCGGCAGGATTACCAGCCTGGGTGAACCTCTCGCTCAGGTGACGGCCTGGCGGATGGCGGCGCGGCGCGTCGTCATGGCGCAAAGCGGGCGACTTAGCTTTCCGTTCCGGGTGCACGAAGTGGTCGCCCTCGGGATCCTCGCGGTCGGCCGTCAGTTGCCGCGGTTCGAGCGGGACAATCTTGTCGAGGCGAGCCTCCGCTCAGCGGACATGCTCGCGCTGGCAGATCGGGATTTCCAGACGCTGTCTGGCGGCGAGCAGCAGCGCGTGCATTTCGCGCGGGCGCTCTGCCAGCTCGAGGCGGCCCGGCGGATCGAGACGCGGCAGGTTCTGATGCTGGACGAGCCAATCGCCAGCCTCGATCTCGAGCATCAATTCGCCCTGCTGGATGCGGCCCGCGCCCTCGTGCGACGGCCGGACCACCCGGTGGCGGTCATGGCCATCCTGCATGATCTGAACCTTGCGGCCTGCTATGCCGACCATCTCGTCGTGATGAGCCGGGGACGGATCGCCGCGCAGGGCCCCGTGCGGGACATTCTCGATGAGGCTCTGCTGGCCGAGGTTTTCGGCGTGAGGCTGACACTTTCCCGCCATGGCGGGCTGCCGGTCATCCTGCCACATGCGTGGCTGGCGGCTGGCGCCTAGGCCTCCAGCCGGCGGCGGCCGTCGCCATTGAGGGTCGGCAGGTCAAGATCCGCGAGGGTCGTCGCCTCGAGGGGTTGGAAAAACCCCCGATGGGCCTTGAAGAGCAGCGCCGAAATGCCGGCGCTGACCGTGGAGGCGACCAGAAAATTGACCGGGCAATCCTTCGGCTCGAAGGCCCGGACAATCTCGCCGATATTGATCTCGTCCGGCCCGCGCGCGAGGCGGATGCCGCCATAGCGGCCGCGGCTTGTCTCGAGAAGGCGCCCCAGCGCCAGAGCATGCACCGTCTTCTGGATATTGACGAATGAAATGCCGGTCACCTCGACAAGATCCGAGGCGCGCGTCAGGCGCGGCCAGCGGGTCGCCAGCTCGGCCATGATCCGGATCGCATCAAGCGTCTGCTGGTTGAGCCACATGGCTCCGCGATACCGCATACCCATCGGAAACGGAAGCCGAGGGGGCAGGAGAAAAACGTTCTCCGCCAGGGCTGAAGTTTGAAAACCCAGGCTCCGGACCCCGAATTGGAAGAGAATGACGGGTATAGTATCCATTTTGTTCGGAATAACGAACAGACGCATGGCCATCCCGGCTGTGCGACAGACCCGGAACCCGCCATGTCCACGGCCAAGCTCCAACCCCTGCCAGCGATCCTGATCGCGAATGACCTGCTCACCGGGGATACCGTCTTCTTCGCCGGCAATGGCTGGACCCGCCATCCCGGCGAGGCGCTGATGGCGGAAGACCAGGCCGCGTCTCTCCGGCTGGGGGAAGCCGGCCAGGAGGCGATGCGGCTGAACCAGGTGGTCGATGCCTATCTCGTCGATGTCGATCTTTCGGCGGGCGGCATCCCTGTTCCCCGCCATTTCCGCGAGCGCTTCCGCCTGCTTGGCCCGACCATCCGTCCGGATCTCGGCAAGCAAGCCGAGTTTCCTGGCCTGGCCGCACAAGCCGGCCGCACGAGGTGACCCATGTATCGCTATGATGAGTTCGATGCGGCCTTCGTGCGTGACCGCGTGGCGCAGTTCTCGGCGCAGGTACAGCGGCGTCTCGCGGGCGCCCTGACCGAGGACGAGTTCAAGCCACTCCGCCTGCAGAATGGCGTTTACCTGCAGCTGCATGCCTACATGCTCCGGATCGCAATCCCCTATGGCACGCTCTCGGCCCGCCAGTTGCGACAGCTCGCCCTGATCGGCGAGCGGTTCGACCGCAGCTACGGCCATTTCACGACGCGGCAGAACCTCCAATTCAACTGGATCCAGCTGAAGGACGTGCCTGAAATCCTGTCGCTGCTGGCGGATGTCGAGATGCACGCCATCCAGACATCGGGCAATTGCATCCGCAACGTTACGGCCGATCAGTTTGCCGGCGTCGCAGCCGACGAGATCGAGGATCCGCGCCCCGTTGCGGAGCTGATCCGGCAATGGTCGACCGCGCATCCGGAATTCAGTTTCCTGCCCCGCAAGTTCAAGATCGCCGTGACCGGCGCCGCCGAGGACCGCGCAGCCGTGGCGGTCCATGATATCGGGCTGCGGATCGTCCGGCATCCGGAGACCGGCGAGACCGGCTATGCCGTGCTGGTCGGCGGCGGCCTCGGGCGGACGCCGATGGTCGGCAAATGGGTGCGCGAATTCCTGCCGAAGCCGCATCTGCTCGCCTATCTCGAGGCGCTGATGCGGGTCTACAATGCCGAAGGCCGGCGGGACAACAAATACAAGGCGCGGGTGAAGATCCTCGTCCACGAGATCGGAATCGAGGCCTTCCGCGCCCGCGTCGAGGCCGAATTCGCGCGGCTCGACCCAAGCCGCATCCAGGCGGATGCCGAGGAAGTGGCGCGGATCGCGCGGTATTTCGCGGCACCGGCCTATGCCGACCTACCGGACAATCCGCCTGCTTTCCGGCGGGCGCGCGCCGCAAACCCGGAATTCGATCGCTGGGCGGCGCAGAACGGTTTCCCGCACAAGGTGCCGGGCTACCAGGCGGTCACCCTGTCGCTGAAGGGCATCGGCGAGGCCCCGGGCGATATCAGCTCGGCCGGCATGCGGCTCGTCGCCGATCTTGCAGACCGCTACTCGTTCGGCGAAATCCGCGTCACGCATGCGCAGAACCTTGTCCTGCCTGATGTGCGGCAGGACGAATTGTTTGACCTCTGGCAGGCGCTTGCCGCGGGCGGGCTGGCCACGGCCAATGCCGGGCTGATCACCGATATCATCGCCTGCCCCGGGCTCGATTATTGCGCCCTCGCGACGGCGCGGTCGATCCCGATCGCGCAGGCGCTGGCCCGGCGTTTCGCCTCTCCGGAGCGGCAGCAGGAAATCGGGCCGCTGGCCATCAAGATTTCCGGCTGCATCAATGCCTGCGGCCATCACCATGTCGGGCATATCGGCATTCTCGGGCTCGAGAAGCGTGGCGAGGAATCCTACCAGATCACGCTCGGGGGCGATGCCGGCAATGCCAGCGCGATCGGCGAGATCCTCGGGCCGGGCCTTGGCGCCGAAGATGTGCCCGACGCGATCGAGCGGCTGGTGGCGGTCTATCTCGCCCATCGCCAGCCGGGCGAGCTTTTCGTCGAATCCGTCCGGCGGCTTGGCATCGAGCCCTTCAAGACCGCCTTCAATGCGGAGATCCACCATGACGCTGCTTGACCGCCACGGGTTCCGTCCCGATCCGTTCCGGCGGCTGCCGGCCTCCGAAATCGCCGGCCACCCGGCGGTCATCGTGCCGCTGGCGGATGTTCAGGCGGGGCTGCTGGTCCGGGCTTCCGGGCAGCGGATCGGCATCGACATCGCCAACACGCTGCCGGCGGAGGACGCCGTACCGCTGGCCAACCAGGTCGATCTCATCGCGATCGCCTTTCCGGGCTTTGCCGATGGCCGCGGCTTCACGCTGGCCCGGCGCCTCCGCCGCAACGGGTTCCGTGGCATTCTCCGCGCTGTCGGCCCGCTCATTCCTGACCAGTTCGCCTATGCGATGGCCTGCGGTTTCGACGAGGTGGAACTGCCCGATGCGGTTGCCACCCGGCAGGGCGAGGCCGCCTGGCTCGCCGATCTGGCAATCTACAGCACCAGCTACCAGCGGGATTATGCCCGCGGGCAAAACATTCTCGATGCGCGCCGCGAGGCTCGCCAGGGTGGTGGGGCATGACAGAGGCGCGTGCCAATGACCTTGCCCTCGCGCTGGCCGGGCTGCCGCTGGCGGCGCGGTTGCGGCGGATCCGGCAGGCTTTCGAGGGCAAGCTGGTCTTCACCACCAGTCTTGGCCTCGAGGACCAGGTACTCACCCATCTGATCTTCCGCGAGGGGCTCGATATCGAGGTCGCCACGCTGGATACCGGGCGGCTCTTCCCGGAAACCTATGCGCTCTGGGCCGATACGGAGATGCATTACGGACGGCGGATCCGTGGCTTTGCGCCGGACCGGATCGCCATCGAACGCCTTCTGGACGATCAGGGGATCAACGGTTTCCGGCTTTCTCCGGAGGCGCGCAAGGCCTGCTGCCATGTGCGCAAGGTGGAGCCGCTCCGGCGCGTGCTGGCCGGGGCTGAGGGCTGGCTGACGGGCCTGAGGGCCAGCCAGTCCACCCAGCGGCAGGGTACCGGCGTGCTGGGCTTCGAGCCGGAATTCGGCCTGTGGAAGATCAACCCGCTCTTCGACCAGACCCGCGAGACGCTGGCCGATCTGGCCGGGCGCTGGTCGGTTCCTGTCAACCCGCTCCATGCCGAGGGTTATCTCTCGATCGGTTGCCAGCCCTGCACCCGGGCGATCCAGCCCGGCGAGGATGAAAGGGCCGGGCGCTGGTGGTGGGAGGCCGATGCCCGTCGCGAATGCGGATTGCATCTCGCCGCCGCCAGCCCGGCGCCTGACGAGAGCCGGAGGGCCTGACATGCACCAGACCAGCCATTTGCGGCGCCTCGAGGCCGAGTCGATCTTCATCTTCCGCGAGGTTTTCGCCACCTGCGACAAGCCGGTCCTGCTCTATTCGATCGGCAAGGATTCGGCGGTGCTGCTGCATCTCGCGCTCAAGGCCTTCGCGCCGGGCCGGCTGCCTTTCCCCGTGCTGCATATCGATACGGGCTGGAAGTTCCGCGAGATGATCGCCTTTCGCGACGAGACCGCCCGGCGGCTCGGGCTGGACCTGATCGTCCATACCAATCCGGAGGGGCTTGCGGCCGGGATCGGCCCGCTGACCCACGGCTCGGCGGTGCATACCGATGTGATGAAGACGCAGGCGCTGAAGCAGGCGTTGGACCAGCATGGCTTCGATGCGGCATTCGGCGGTGCGCGGCGCGACGAGGAAAAATCCCGGGCCAAGGAGCGCATCTTCTCGCTGCGCACGCCGGATCATCGCTGGGATCCGCGGTCCCAACGGCCGGAACCCTGGCTGCTGTTCAACACGCGGAAGGCGCAGGGCGAGAGCTTCCGGGTCTTCCCGCTCTCGAACTGGACCGAAACGGATGTCTGGGACTATATCGCGCTCGAATCCATTCCGGTCGTTCCGCTCTATTTCGCCAAGCCGCGCCCCGTCGTGCAGCGGAACGGCGCACTGATCATGCGCGATGATGACCGGCTGACCCTGCTGCCGGACGAGGTGATCGAGACGCGGATGGTCCGCTTCCGGACGCTGGGCTGCTACCCGCTGACGGGTGCTGTCGAGAGCCATGCCGAGACGCTGGATGCCGTGCTGGCGGAAATGCGCGAGAGCCGCGTTTCCGAGCGGCAGGGCCGTGTCATCGACCATGATTCCACGAGCTCGATGGAAAAGAAGAAGCAAGAGGGATATTTCTGATGCCTCCCGCCCTCCTTGCCGCTCGCCGGCCCGAACCGGATTTTCCGGAGGCCGGCGCCCTTCCGGACCCGGCCGGACGGAGCCTTCTGCGTTTCATCACCTGCGGCTCCGTCGATGACGGCAAGTCGACGCTGCTCGGCCGCCTGCTCTGGGAAACCGGTGCGGTGTATGAGGACCAGGCCGACGCGCTGGCGCGGGATTCGGAACGGTTCGGCACCGATGGCAAGAACCGTGACTACGCGTTGCTGGTCGATGGCCTTTCCGCCGAACGCGAGCAGGGCATCACCATCGATGTCGCCTACCGCTATTTCGCGACGCCGCGCCGCGCCTTCATCGCGGCGGATACGCCCGGCCATGAGCAATACACCCGCAACATGGCGACAGGTGCCTCGACGGCCGATGCGGCGATCCTGCTGGTGGATGCCCGCAAAGGCGTGCTGCCACAAACGCGGCGGCATTCCTCCATCGTCTCGCTGGTGGGTGTGAAGGATGTCATCCTTGCCATCAACAAGATGGATCTCGTCGGCTTCGACGAGGCCGTTTTCCGGCGGATCGAAAGCGAGTATCGCGCCCTTGCCGCCCGGCTCGGCTTCCGCTCGATCCATGCCCTGCCGCTGGTCGCGCGGGATGGCGACACCCTCACCCGGCACTCCGGCCGCATGCCCTGGTATGGCGGTCCGACGCTTCTCGACCTGTTGGAGACCCTCGAACCGGCGCTTCCGGTCGATGGCCGGTTCTACCTCCCGGTCCAATGGGTGAACCGCCCGAATGCCGATTTCCGCGGCTTTTCCGGAACCGTCGCCAGCGGGCAGATCCGTGTCGGGGATCCGGTCACCATCCTGCCACAGGGCCGGGCGAGCCGGATCGCGGAGATCCTGACGCCGGAAGGCGCCCGGGACGCGGCAAGAGGCGGCGATGCCGTGACGGTCACCCTCGCGGACGAGACCGATGTGGCGCGCGGCGACGTGATCACGGTCGGGCATCGGCCGGCGCATACAAGCGGAACCCTGACGGCGCGGCTGCTCGTTCTCGGCGAGCGTGTGCTCGCACCGGGTGACCGGCTGCTCGCCAAGCTCGGCATGGCGACGGTTCCGGTTCGCTTCGAGACCCTGGCCCACGAACTCTCCGTGGAGGACCTCTCGCCCCAGCCGGCCCGGCATCTCGCGATGAACGGAATCGGCAAGGCCATCCTCCGGCCCGAAGCCCCGCTCTTCGCCCTGCCCTACGACGAGTGCAAGATACTGGGCAGCTTCCTGCTGATCGATCCGACTACCCATGCCACCCTCGCCATGGGTATCATCGAGGCGGTGTCGAGCCGTTCCCGCGAGGCTTCGCCCCAACGTTCCGAGGACGCCCATCCCCGGCGGGCAAGGCTGCAGCCTTCACTCCGGCCGGAGCGGATCCGATCCGCGATCACGACCCTGCTCTTCGCCGTTGCCGGCTTCCTGCTGACCGGCACGCTGGCCGGAGCGCTGATCCTCGCGGCGCTCGACGGAATCGGGCGGCCGCTGCTCATTTCGCTGCAGGAGAGGTTCTGGCCCGTGGAAAAGAAGCCGGCCCTTTCCGGGGCTCCTGAGCCGGGCCTTGATGGAGGCGGCATATGAACCCACCACCCGTGCATCCAAACGAATGGATTTTCCGCCTCTTCCTGCTGGCGCTCACCCTGCTCTGGCTGCTCCTGCCATCCGCCCGGGCTTATGCTCTCACCGCGCAGGTCCTATCGTGATACCCCGCCGCGTCCCGACATCCCAACCGCCGGCGCGGATTGCGCCGCTTGCGACTCTGCCGGTCTTCCACAAGCTGCAAGGCCGTTTCGTGATCCTCGCCGGCCATTCGGACGGGGTGCGCTGGAAAGCCGAACTGCTTGCCGCATCGGGTGCGGAGGTGCGGCTCTTCGCGCCGCCCGGCGCCTTTGCCGAGCCGTTTGCCGAGGCGCGGATCCGCCTGCAGGACCGGTCCTGGCAGGAGGGTGACTTTGCCGGCGCAGCTTTGGCTGTCGGCGATTTCGATACGGATGATCATGCTGCTGCCTTCGCCGCTGCCGCCCGTAAGGCCGGCATCCCTGTCAACCTGATCGACCGCCCCGCTTTCTGCGATTTCCAGTTCGGTGCGATCGTCAACCGCTCGCCGCTGGTCATCTCGATATCGACGGACGGGGCAGCGCCTGTCTTCGGGCAGGCAATCCGGGCCCGGATCGAGGCCCTTTTTCCAGCCGGCATCGCCCACTGGGCCGCCGCCGCCCGCGACTGGCGGCGCTATGTCCAGGCCAGCCGGCCGGGCTATGCGCTGCGGCGGCTGTTCTGGGAACGCTTCACCGAGCGGGCTCTGGCCGAGCCGGAGCGACGCCCGGATGCTGGCGACCGCCGCGACCTTCTGCGGGCCTTCGCGCGAGACAGGCAGGCCCCGCCGGCGGGTCGGGTCAGCCTTGTTGGGGCGGGACCCGGCGATCCGGAACTGCTGACGCTGAAAGCGCTGCGCGCGCTTCACTCCGCAGACATCATCCTGCATGATGATCTGGTCGCCTCGGAAATCCTGGATCTCTCCCGCCGGGAGGCAGAGCGGATCCGCGTCGGAAAGACCGGGCATGGCCCGTCCTGCCGCCAGAGAGATATCTGTAGCCTGATCGTCCGCGAGGCGCTGGCCGGCAAGCGTGTCGTCCGGCTCAAGGGTGGCGATCCGCTGATCTTTGGCAGGGCCACAGAAGAAATCGAGGCCTGCCGCGCCGCCGGCGTGACCGTCGATATCGTGCCCGGCATTTCCGCAGCACAGGGTGCGGCGGCGACGCTCGGTCTTTCGCTGACCGAGCGGAGGCAGGCGAGGCGCATCCAGTATGTGACGGGCCATGGCGAGGACGGCGCCTTGCCCGCCGACATCAACTGGGCGGCCCTTGCCGACCCGCTCGCCACGACGGTGATCTATATGCCGCGCCGTACGCTGGAGAGCTTCGTGCAGAACGCGCTCTCGGCAGGCCTTGATCCGGCCACGCCGGCCATCGCGGTGGTCAACGCCACCCGCAGCATGCAACGCCAGCAGCGAGCCCGGATCGACGCCCTGCCAGCCGCGTTGGGCGATTTGCCGGAAACCGGCCCGATGCTGGTGATGATCGGGGCTGTCCTGCGGGAGCCTGCCATGGCGTCAATGGAGATGAATTCCCTGCCGATTGCCGCTGAATAGGGAAATTTTCTTCTCATCGCCCGAATCATCAGACGCAAAAGAAAATCGTTCCCTGATAGGATCGATCTCTCGGAGGGATTCCGCCATGGACGCCATTGACCGCAAGATCCTCACGGTGCTCCAGGAGGATTGCACTGTCAGCCTTGGCGAGCTTTCACATCGCGTCGGCCTGTCCCAGACGCCATGCTGGAAGCGCATCCAGCGGCTTGACGCCAGCGGCGTCATCATGCGCCGCGTCGCCCTCGTCTCTCCGGAGAAGATCGGTCTTGGACTGACGGTCTTCGTCCAGATCGAAACAGGCGACCATTCCGGACCATGGTTGCAGAATTTTGCCCGAACGGTCTCGTCGATGCCCGAGGTGATGGATATCTACCGGATGGCCGGGGATGTCGATTACATGCTGCGCGTCGTGGTCCGCGACATGGCGGAGTTCGACGCCTTCTACAAGCGCCTGATCGAGGTGATCCCGCTCAAGAACGTCACCTCGCGCTTCGCAATGGAACGCGTGAAATCCACCACCAGCTACCGGGTGCCGGAGCTGGCCTGATCCGGGGCGCAGGATGGCCACGCCCCGGCTTGCGTGATCAATCCGGCAGGATGCGGACGGCGCCCGTATCTGCGCTCGACGCGAACAAGGCATAGGCCTTCAGCGCGGTGGTCACGTTGCGCTTGCGCGGCTTGGCCGGCTTCCAGCCGAGCCTGTCCTGCTCGGCACGACGGGCAGCAAGGTCAGCATCACTCACCTTGAGGTGGATCGACCGGTTCGGGATGTCGATCTCGATGATGTCACCATCGCGCACCAGCCCGATCGTGCCGCCCGACGCTGCCTCCGGCGAGACATGGCCAATGGAAAGCCCCGAGGTGCCGCCGGAGAAGCGGCCATCCGTGACGAGGGCGCAGGAGGTGCCGAGCTTCTTCGACTTGATGTAGCTGGTGGGATAGAGCATTTCCTGCATGCCCGGGCCGCCCTTCGGCCCCTCGTAGCGGATCAGCACGACATCACCGGCGACAACACCGCCATTGAGGATGCCGTCGATCGCCGAATCCTGGCTCTCGAAGATCCGGGCGCGGCCCGAGAAGACCAGCACTGACGGATCGACGCCGGCGGTCTTCACGATGCAGCCCTTTTCGGCCAGGTTGCCGTACAGCACAGCGAGGCCACCATCCTTCGAGAAGGCATGACTGGCCTTGCGGATGACGCCCTTCTCGCGATCGGTATCGAGTTCCTTCCAGCGGGCCGACTGGCTGAAGGCGGTCTGGGACGGCACGCCGCCCGGCGCGGCCTTGAAGAAGGTGGCCACGGATTCCGAATTCGACTGGGTGATATCCCAGCGAGCGAGGGCGGCGGAGAGGCTCTCGGCATGGACGGTCCCGCATTCGCCATGCAGCAGGCCGGCCCGGAGCAATTCACCGAGAATGCTCATGATGCCGCCGGCGCGGTGCACATCCTCGATGTGGACATCGCCAACCGCCGGAGCCACCTTGCAGAGCACCGGCACTTTCCGCGAGAGGCGGTCAATATCCTTCATCGTGAAATCGAGCCCGGCTTCATGGGCTGCGGCCAGCAGGTGCAGCACCGTGTTGGTCGAGCCACCCATGGCGATATCGAGCGTCATCGCATTCTCGAAGGCCTTGAATGTCGCGATATTGCGCGGCAGCACGCTCTCGTCATTCTGCTCGTAATAGCGGCGGGCGAGGTCGACAATCAGGTGCCCGGCCTCGACGAAGAGGCGGCGGCGATCGGCATGGGTAGCGAGGACAGTGCCATTGCCCGGCAGGGCAAGGCCGAGCGCCTCGGTCAGGCAGTTCATCGAATTGGCCGTGAACATCCCCGAGCAGGAGCCACAGGTCGGGCAGGCTGATTGCTCGACTTTCTGCACTTCCTCGTCGGTGTAGCTTTCATCCGCTGCCCAGACCATGGCATCGACAAGATCGACCGCCTTTTCCTTGCCCTTGACGGTGACCTTGCCGGCCTCCATCGGCCCACCCGAGACGAAGACCACCGGAATATTGAGGCGCAGGGCCGCCATCAGCATGCCGGGCGTGATCTTGTCGCAATTCGAGATGCAGACCAGCGCATCGGCGCAATGGGCATTGACCATGTATTCGATGCTGTCGGCGATGATCTCGCGCGAGGGCAGCGAATAGAGCATCCCGTCATGACCCATGGCGATGCCGTCATCGACGGCGATCGTGTTGAATTCCTTCGCCACGCCGCCGGCCGCCTCGATCTCGCGCGCCACCAGCTGCCCGAGCGGATGGAGATGGACATGCCCCGGCACGAATTGCGTGAAGGAATTGGCAACGGCAATGATCGGCTTGCCGAAATCGCCGTCCTTCATGCCGGTGGCGCGCCAGAGGCCGCGGGCACCGGCCATGTTGCGGCCATGAGTGGTCGTACGCGAACGATATGCGGGCATGGGGTTTCCTTCGTTAAGCAGGGCTTCGGGGCCGCCGGTCTTGTCCCACCCGCTTTAGGTGAAAAGCGGCCATCGGGCAATCTGGCGATCGTTGCGCGGCTGCCCGAATCCCGCTACCCGGCCATCATTCACGACTTTGTTTTTGATTGGAGATTTTCAGAATGACGTCCCGACCGCCGATCTATCTCTTTTCCTATGGCACGCTGCAGATGCCCCAGGTCCAGATCAGCCAGTTCGGCCGCCTGCTTGCCGGCAAACCCGATATTCTGCCGGGTTACCGCAAGGCGATGGTCGAGATTTCCGATCCGTCGGTGATCGCTGCAAGCGGCGAGCGCTTCCACCCCATCCTCCTGCGCACAGGCCTCGAACTGGACGAAGTCAACGGCACGGTTTTCGAGATCACGGCCGAGGAACTTGCCGCCGCCGACGCCTACGAAGTGTCGGATTACCGGCGGGTTGCCCTTCGACTGCGTTCCGGCCTTGAAGCCTGGGTCTATGTGAAGGCCTGACCGATCAGGCTGCTTTTGTCAGGCCACCTTGGGCTGGGCGAAGCCAAGCTTGCGGTTGAGCCCATCGAGCAGCTTCTCGGCGGCATCGGCAATGACCGTGCCCGGCGGGAAGATCGCCGCCGCACCGGCATCGAGCAGGGCCTGGAAATCCTGAGGCGGGATCACCCCGCCGACAACGATCATGATGTCGGGGCGACCGGCCTTTTCCAGCGCGGCCTTCAGCGCCGGAACGAGCGTGAGGTGCCCGGCGGCCAGCGACGAGACGCCGATGATGTGCACATCACCCTGCACGGCCTGCGCCGCCGCCTCCTCGGGCGTGGCGAACAGCGCTCCGATCTCGACATCGAAGCCGAGATCGGCAAAGGCCGAGGCAATCACTTTCTGGCCTCGGTCATGGCCATCCTGCCCCATCTTCGCGACGAGGATCTTCGGCCGGCGGCCATCATTCTCGGCGAAGGCGCGGGTCATGCCCAAGACACGCTGGACGGCGGCGTTTTTCTCGCCAACAGCTTCACGGTAAACGCCGGAAATCGCCTTGACCTCGGCGCGGTGGCGCGAGAAGGCGCGCTCGAGCGCCAGGCTGATCTCGCCGACCGTCGCCTTGGCGCGGGCGGCTGCCACAGCCAGGGCGAGGAGATTGCCGGTCTTGCTGCGCGCCGCGTGTTCGAGATCAGCCAGCCGTGCCCGGACATCCTCCGCATTGCGTTCGGCGCGGAGCCTGTCGAGCTTGGCGATCTGCTGCGCGCGGACCGCCGCATTATCCACCTTGAGCACGTCGATCGGCTTTTCATCGGCGAGGATATACCGGTTGACGCCTATGATCGTCTGCTCGCCGGAATCGATCCGGCCCTGCGTGCGGGCGGCGGCTTCCTCGATGCGGAGCTTGGGGATGCCGGCCTCGATGGCCTTCGCCATGCCGCCGAGTTTCTCCACTTCCTGGATATGGCCCCAGGCGCGGGTGGCGAGATCCTGCGTCAGCTTCTCGACCATGCGCGAGCCGCCCCAGGGATCGATCAGGCGATTGGTGCCGGCTTCCTGCTGGATCAGCAACTGCGTGTTCCGGGCGATGCGGGCGGAGAAATCCGTCGGCAGGGCCAGCGCCTCGTCAAGCGCGTTGGTATGCAGCGATTGCGTGTGCCCCTGCGTGGCGGCCATCGCCTCGATGCAGGTGCGGATCGCGTTGTTGAACACGTCCTGCGCGGTGAGGCTCCAGCCGGAGGTCTGGCAATGGGTGCGGAGCGGCAGGGATTTCGGCGATTTCGGATCGAAGCCCTTGACCAGCTTCGACCAGAGCAGGCGCGCGGCGCGCAGCTTGGCCACTTCCATGAAGAAGTTCATGCCGATCGCCCAGAAGAAGGACAAGCGCGGCGCGAAGGCATCAACATCAAGGCCAGCCGCTCGGCCAGTGCGGATATACTCGATCCCGTCCGCCAGCGTGTAGGCCAGTTCGAGATCCTGCGTCGCCCCGGCCTCCTGCATGTGGTAGCCCGAAATCGAAATCGAATTGAATTTCGGCATATGCTCTGCCGTGTAGGCGAAAATGTCCGAGATGATCCGCAGCGATCCCTCCGGGGGGTAGATATAGGTATTGCGGACCATGAACTCCTTGAGGATATCGTTCTGGATGGTCCCGGAGAGTTTAGCCGGCGCAACGCCCTGCTCTTCGGCCGCCACGATGAACAAGGCCAGAACCGGCAGCACGGCTCCATTCATCGTCATGGAGACAGACATCTGGTCAAGCGGAATGCCGTCAAACAGCGTTCGCATATCGTAGATCGAGTCGATCGCCACGCCAGCCATGCCGACATCACCCGCAACGCGCGGATGGTCGGAATCGTAGCCGCGATGGGTGGCCAGGTCGAACGCGACCGAGAGCCCCTTCTGCCCGGCGGCAAGGTTACGCCGGTAGAAGGCGTTCGAATCCTCCGCCGTGGAGAAACCGGCATATTGGCGGATCGTCCAGGGCTGGTTGACATACATGGTCGGATAAGGCCCCCGCACGAAGGGCGGCAGGCCGGGATGCGTATCGAGGAAGTCGATCCCTGCAAGATCCGCCTCGGTGGTCAGGGCCGGGATGGCAATGCCTTCGGGCGTGAGCCAGGGCTCGACGGAGACTGCCGGGACCGGCTGGTCCGGGCGACGGAAGGACAGGGAGGTGAAATCGGGCAGGCGGCTCATGGGTTTCTCCCTCAGGTGCCGATTGCATCGAGTGCAGCCTGAAGCGAGGCTAGCACATCACAGCCAACATACGAAAAGCCGCTGATGCCGGCAGCGCGATAGGCGGCCTCTTCGGCGCCGGGTCGGCCGGCGAGCCAGACCTGCCGCGCCCCGGCGGCGCGCAAGGCCTTTGCCGCGGCAACGGCCAGGCTGTCATCGCCGGCACCGGACGGTGTGCGGTACAGCTCATCCGAGGAGGCGAGGCAGGCGAGCGCCGCGCCGCTCGCCCGGAAGGCTGCGAGGAGCGCAGCGAGGTCCGTTTTCCCGCCCGCATCGGCAAAGCCGTCATTCCCCAGCCCCTCGATACCGGCCACTTCGAAGAAGCTCTTCGCGAAGGTGGCACGGGCCGTGAAATCGGCCACGCGCCCGAGATTGGCGAGGAAGACCCGGGGCGGCTTACCCTGCCCGAGGCGGAGGGCGCGGTCCCGCAGATGCTCGTAGGGCTCGGCCAGCCGCTGGGAGGGCAACGCCACCTCCGGCACAACAGGCGGGCGCGCTTCTGCCAAAACAGCCGGCGGCGTTTCCGTGAGATCGGGGAATTCGCTCACGCCGGTCAATGGCTGGCGCCGGGTAGCCAGCAGCCGCAACCGGGCGTCGCGGGCGTCACGCAGCATTTCGGCGACGAATCCGTTCTCCAGCGCAGCGGGCATGCCGCGCAGCTGGTTGCCCGCCTGCCCTTCGAGAACACCGAAGAGCGACCAGGCTTTTTCCGCCAGCGCGTCAGTCATCGCCTCGATGCTGCCTGCGCCGGCTGCCGGATCCAGCATCCGGGCGAGACTGGATTCGTCGAGCAGGATAAGGCTGGTATTCCGCGCGAGGCGGCGGGCAGCAGCGTCCGCAAGGCCGAGCGGCGCGGTGAACGGAAGAACCTCGACCGAATCCGCGCCACCGAGGCCGGCTGCAAAGGCGGCGATGGTATTGCGCAGCAGGTTTACATGGACATCGTGCCGCGTCAGCATCCGCCAGGCGGTCTCTGCATGGATGGCAATCGGCGCCGGGACCAGTCCGCTCGCTTCCTCGATGCGGGTCCAGAGCAGGCGCAAGGCACGCAGTTTGGCAATGCCGAGGAAGAAATCATCATCGATTGCCAGCGTGAAGGAGAGCCAGCTCCGTGCTTCCTCGAGCGGGACGCCGGCTTCCTCGAGCACACGCAGATAGGTCACGCCCTGCGCAACAAGAAGCGCCAGTTCCTGCGCCTCGGTGGCCCCAGCCTCGTGGAAGGGGCGGGAATCACAGCGCAGGAAAGGGCCGGCAAAGCCTTCGGCCTGACGCTGCCGGATGATCTCCAGCGCATGGATCATCAGCGTGCCGAAGGTGAGCGGGAAATGGCCGAGGGCCGCAAAATCCGCCAATGGCTGGAGTCCGAAATCGACCCTGAGCGTCGCGCCCGGCAGGCGGCTGGCCTGCGCAAAGGCGGCAAAGGAATCGGCCAGCGCACGACCGCCGAACGGTGCCCCTTCCAGCCTTAGCGAAACGAGATCGCAATGCACATTGCGCAAGGCCTGCGACCAGCTGGCCGGCGAGGGCTCGCGCAGGCCGAAGCCTCGTGCCTGCGGCGAGCCGGCCAGCGTCGCGGTGATCATGTCCGCGCCGCCAAGCAGGTCCTCGTGCAGCAGTGAATTGCCACGTTCGGCATCGGGATCGGCAATGCGGGCGGCTATCCGCCAGCGTTCCGCCCCGCGCTGCCCGACAATCGCGCCGACGTCCTTCCGCCGCGGATGCAGCGGAAAGATGGGCAAGCCATCCGCCGTGCGCCCGACCATCACCTTCTCGAAATCGGCGCCCTTGAGCACCTGGTCGATCGCCTTGCGCCAGTCGGCTTCGGTTGTCGGCGGGAAGATGTTGTGGCGGGTCACCGGCATGGGCTGTCTCCCTGGCGAGAAGGCTTAACGGTGCCGGCCCTTGGCCTGGGCAAAGACGATACCCGTGGCCACGACGAGGGCGGATTTGATCACGGTACCGGCCAGGAACGGCATCAGCCCGACGGCAATCGCCTTTTCGAGGCCGGTGAAGGTCGCCAGCCAGGCGAGGCCCCCGGCAAAGATCACCACATGGCCTGCAAGCATGATGGCAAAGGCGCCGGCCACATGGCGGGTCCAGCCGCGCTCGACGCACCAGCCCACCAGCATCGCGGCCAGCGGAAAGGCGACGAGATAGCCCGCCGTCGGGCCGAGGAAGGGCTTCAGACCGAAGGCACCGCCGGCAAGGACAGGCAGGCCGGCAAGCGCCTCGGCGAGATAGAGCAGGACCGAGGCACCGGCCAGACGCCAGCCGAGCAGGACGCCGAGCAGCAGGATGCCATAGGTCTGCATCGTCATCGGCACCGGGATCATCGGCACGCTGATCCACGAGCACAGGGCGAGCAGGAGGCTGCCGGAGAGAATGGCGACGGCCTTCTTCGCCAAAGCGTGATTGCCCTCGAAACGAAGGACCGGCGTGGCGGCATGGGCAAGAAAAGGCTGGGCAAGCAATGACATGGGGAAATCCTTTCAGGAAACGGACGGCACGGGGGGCAGAAGCCGCGTGCCGGCAAAACCGGCAAGCGCGACCTGGTCGCAGAGGTCATGCCAGGCGCAACCCGAACAGGCCGTTCGCAGGGAGCCCTCGGCAAAGGCGGCCCGCAATGCGGGCAGATGGTCAACAAACCCGGGCAGTTCGGTACCCGGCAGAAGCGCCTGCCCGAGGCAGGGCGCGAGATCGGCGGCGGCCTGGCGGTCGCGCCAGGCGATCCGGGGCTCGTGGCAATGGCAATCCGGTTCGCCGAGGCGCGGGCCGCAGATCGCATCCGGCCCCTCGATGATGCGGATGGACGCCCCTGCCACGAGGCGTTCGATCACGCGGTCATAACCGGCAATAAAGGCCGCGCTGTAGCCCTCCCCGCGATAGGTCAGGCTGCACAGGAGATGGTGCGGCCGCAACGGGACGGGAGGCTGCGCCTTGGCCATCAGGCGAATTCCATGATGACGGCATCGACGGCGAGGCTGTCGCCGGCTTTGGCCTTGAGCTTGCCGATCGTCACGTCCTTCTCGGCACGGAGAACATTTTCCATCTTCATCGCCTCGACGATGGCGAGGGTTTCACCGGCCTTGACCTCCTGCCCCTCGGCCACGGCGATGCTCTTGACGAGACCGGGCATCGGGCAGAGCAGCACTTTCGAGGTATCCGCGCCCTTCTTCTCGGGCATGAGCGCCGCAAGGGCGGCCTCACGGCGGGTATAGACACGGAAGGCTGCGGCACATCCGCCCTGCGCCAGCCGGACGCCATTCGGGATCGGGGCGACCTGCACGGCCAAAGCCTCGCCGTTGATGGTGCCGTTCCAGACAAGGTCGCCCGGGCGCCAGCCGGAATCGAGCGCCATCACCGTGCCGTCGGCGAAGCGGATGCGGAGCCCTTCCGCCTGCGGTTCGACCACAAGATCGAGCCGCACAGCGGCGGGCCCCTGCCCGACCAGCACGACGCGATCGGTCTCGAAAGTGACCGGGCGCATGGTCGACATCTGGCCGGAAATCTGCCGCTTGCGGGCATTGAGCGCATGATCGACCACGGCGGCAATCGCGGCCAGCCGCCGGGCTGCCTCGCCCTGTGGCAGCGGGATCTGGAATCCTTCGGGGAATTCCTCGGCGATGAAGCCGGTGGAGAGCGCACCGGACTTCCAGCGCGGATGGGCCATCAGCGTGGCCAGGAAGGGGATATTGTGGCGGATGCCGTCAATCGCGAAGCCATCCAGCGCCCGGGCCTGCGCCTCGATCGCCTCGAGGCGTGTCGGTGCATGGGTGACCAGCTTGGCGATCATCGGATCGTAGAACATCGAGATCTGGCCGCCTTCCTCGACACCGGTATCGTTCCGGACCGTGACGCCGCCCTGAACGCCCTCCGCCGGGGGGCGGTAGCGCGTCAGGCGGCCGATCGACGGCAGGAAGTTGCGGGTCGGATCCTCGGCATAGATGCGGCTTTCCACAGCCCAGCCATGCAGGCGGATATCCTCTTGCCGGTAGCGCAGGGCCTCGCCATAGGCAACGCGGATCATCTCCTCGACAAGGTCCAGCCCGGTGACCATTTCCGTCACCGGATGCTCCACCTGCAGGCGGGTGTTCATTTCGAGGAAGAAGAAGCTGCGATCCTGCCCGGCGACGAATTCCACCGTGCCGGCGCTGTCATAGTTCACGGCCTTCGCCAGAGCCACCGCCTGCGCGCCCATTTTCGCGCGGGTCGCCTCGTCGAGCAAAGGCGACGGGGCCTCCTCGACGACCTTCTGGTTGCGGCGCTGCACCGAGCATTCGCGCTCGCCGAGATGAATCACATTGCCATGCTTGTCGCCCAGCACCTGGATTTCGATGTGGCGCGGATTGACGATGAATTTCTCGACGAACATGCGGTCATCGCCGAAGGAGGATTTCGCCTCCGACCGGGAGCGCTCGAAACCCTCGCGCACCTCGTCGGCATTCCAGGCGATGCGCATCCCCTTGCCCCCGCCGCCGGCCGAGGCCTTGAGCATGACGGGATAACCGATGTCCTCGGCGATCTTCATCGCCTCCTCGGGAGTCTCGATCGTGCCGAGATAACCGGGCACGGTCGAGACGCCGGCGGCGGCCGCTGCCTTCTTGGACTCGATCTTGTCACCCATCGCCGCGATGGCATGGGGGTTGGGACCGATGAAGGTGATGCCTGCCGCCTTCAGCGCATGGGCGAAGGCCTCGCGTTCGGAGAGGAAGCCGTAACCGGGATGCACGGCCTCAGCGCCGGTGGCCTTGCAGGCCTCGATGATCTTCTCGATGACGAGATAGGATTCAGCGGCGGCCGGCGGGCCGATATGGACAGCCTCATCCGCCATCGCGACATGCATCGCGTCCTTGTCGGCATCGGAATAGACCGCCACGGTGGCGATGCCCATCCTGCGTGCCGTCTTGATGACCCGGCAGGCGATTTCCCCGCGATTGGCGATCAGGATCTTCTTGAACATTCCCAAACTCCGAGGCCGCCCCGGCCTGCCAGAAATCTATTTCTCGTTCGCATTGGCTTCACGCGAACCGGTTCCCACGTCGCTCGCCAATGCTCACAGCGGCATGTTGTCGTGCTTGCGCCAGGGCTGCTCGACCTTCTTGGTGCGCAGCATGGCGAGCGCCCGGGCGATGCGCGGCCGCGTCGAATGCGGCATGATCACCTCGTCGATATAGCCGCGCTCGGCCGCGACGAAGGGCGAGAGGAACCGCTCTTCATATTCACGGGTGCGCTTCTCGATCTCTTCCGGTGTCTGGCCGCGGAAGATGATCTCCACCGCGCCCTTGGCGCCCATTACGGCGATCTGCGCCGTGGGCCAGGCGTAATTGACATCGCCGCCGATATGCTTCGAAGCCATGACGTCATAGGCGCCGCCAAAGGCCTTGCGGGTGATGCAGGTGACGAGCGGCACCGTGCACTGGCTGTAGGCGAAGAGCAGCTTCGCGCCATGCTTGATCAACCCGCCATATTCCTGCGCCGTGCCCGGCAGGAAGCCCGGCACATCGACGAAGGTGACGATGGGGATTTCGAAGGCGTCGCAGAAGCGGACAAAGCGGGCCGCCTTGCGGCTCGCATCGCTGTCCAGCACGCCCGCCAGCACCATCGGCTGGTTGGCGACGATGCCGATTGTGCGGCCCTCGATCCGGCCGAAGCCGGTGATGATGTTTCCGGCATGCTTCTCCGAGATCTCGAAGAAATCACCCTCGTCCACGACCTTCAGGATCAGTTCCTTCATGTCATAGGGCTGATTGGCATTGTCCGGTACGAGCGTATCGAGGCTCATGTCACGGCGGAGCGGGTCATCCGCGCTCGGCCATTCCGGCACGCCTTCCTGGTTGTTGGCGGGCAGGAAGTCGATCAGCCGGCGGATCTGCAGCAGGGCCTCGACATCATTGTCGAAAGCGCCGTCGGAGATCGAGGATTTCGTGGTGTGGACCGAAGCGCCGCCCAGTTCCTCATGGGTGACGATCTCGTTGGTCACGGTCTTCACGACATCCGGGCCGGTCACATACATGTAGGAGGTGTCGCGGACCATGAAGATGAAATCGGTCATGGCGGGGGAATAGACATCGCCGCCGGCGCAGGGCCCCATGATGACGGAGATCTGCGGGATCACGCCCGAGGCCGTGACGTTGCGCTTGAAGATGTCGGCATAGCCGGCAAGGCTGGCCACGCCTTCCTGGATACGGGCGCCGCCGGAATCGTAAAGGCCGATGATCGGCGCCCGCATGCGCAGGGCCAGTTCCTGGATCTTGCCGACCTTCTGGGCATGGGTCTCGGAGAGCGAACCGCCAAGAACGGTGAAATCCTTCGCGAAGACGAAAACCTTGCGCCCGTTGACCGTGCCCCAGCCGGTCACAACGCCATCGCCGGGCGGGCGGGGCTGCTTGTCCATGCCGAAATCGACGCAACGATGTTCGACGAACATGTCGAACTCCTCGAAGGAACCGTGGTCAAGCAGCAGTTCCAGCCGCTCGCGCGCGGTCAGCTTGCCCTTGGCATGCTGCGCCTCGATGCGCTTCTGGCCTCCGCCGAGACGGGCTTCCCTGCGGCGGGACTCGAGCCTGTCGAGGATTTCCTTCATGAGCCATCTCTCCCACGGCACTCAGCGATGCCGGCAACCGATAGGCAGGGTACCGGCATCGGTCAATTCGGTCTTTTGACCAAGATCAGCGTTGTTCGATCGCGAAGACGATGAATTGCGTGACCTGGGCATTCCGGTTGAAATTGTTGTCAGACGCGAAGACCAGCGTCTGTCGTCCATCCAACATTGGGCCGAGGGCCAGAGCTTCGATATTGTCGAGATCGAGCCCGAAATCGCCCTCACGCAGCGTCAGCAGCAGCTCCTTGGCCAGAGGGACAACAGGTTCCCCCTCCTTCAGGCTGGCCCGGCCGAGTACATCGGTGCCGCCTTCGGGGCGGACCCTGAACAGATGGATCATGTTGCCGGCGCCGAGGGCAAAAGTCCGCTCGACGACAATCAGCTGGCCATCCGGCATCATCAGGATCTCGGAGACACCATTATCCTCCACCGGCGGATTGCGCGTCGAGGCCAGCCGGACGGGTTCGGTACGGTAGGCATATTCGGCCACCGGCTGTCCGCTGGAAAAATCCAGCACCAACAACCGTGCGAGGGAACCTTCCTGCCGGTTGGCCACCGGGCCATCCTGCGCAAGCGCGTTCTCGGTGAGCGCGTAGAGGCGGCGGCCATCCGGTGAGAAGGCGAGGCCTTCATGGGCGAGATTGCCGACTACGCCGCGTGTCTTGCCCGGATCGGGCATGTAGTATTCCGGCAAGGTGAAACGCCGCAGCGCGCGGCCCTGCCGGTCCGCCTCGTAAAGCGCCGGTCGTCCCTGCTGGTCACGCTCGGAACTCCAGACGAGATTGCCGTTCGGCGCGAGGCGGATCGCCTCCGGGTCGACTGCATCGCGCGGGAAGGGCTGGCCCTGTTCGTCGGTCAACGTGATGGTGCGGAGAACCTCGAGTTTCGAGATGCCCCTTGCGTCAATGCCGAGATCGATTTCGTAGAACCGGACCGGCCCGGTTTCGGCGCGGTCATCCGAAAGGGCGAAATAGCGCCCGCTGGCCGGATCACGCTCAAGCCCGGATATGCCGCCGAATTCGATCCCGTTGATATGGAGCCCGGTCGACATCCGGAACTCGCCGACGCGACGCAGCGGTCCGGGCGCCTGCGCCAGCGCAATGCCCGAGGCCAGCAGGGCGAAGGCCAGACCGGCCCGTTTCATTCCACGATGCACGCCATTCTCCGCGGGGTTGAAGTCCGGACGGAACGCCCTGTCAGCCCGGCGCTTTGCCGGGCGTGCCGTTGAGGAACGTGACGATGGCCGAGAAATCAAGCCCGCCATGTCCCTGAGCGGCGAACAATTCGTAAAGCTGCGCCGCCGCCGCACCAAGGGGCGTGACAGCTCCGCTGCCCTGTGCCGCCTGCTGGCTGAGCTTGAGGTCCTTCAGCATCAGATCGGCCGCAAAGCCCGGCGCATAGTCGCGGTTGGCCGGGGAAGTGGGAACAGGCCCTGGCACCGGGCAGTAGGTATTGAGCGACCAGCACTGCCCTGACGAGGTGGAGGCCACATCGAACAGGGCCTGATCCGACAGGCCAAGCTTGCGCGCCAGCACGAAGGCCTCGCCCACACCGATCATCGAGATGCCGAGCAGCATGTTGTTGCAGATTTTCGCCGCCTGCCCGTTCCCGGCTCCGCCGCAATGGACGATCTTCTTGCCCATGGCCTCGAGCACCGGCTTCGCTTTAGCAAAGGCCTCGTCGCTGCCGCCGACCATGAAGGTCAGGGTCCCGGCGGCGGCCCCGCCGACGCCACCCGAGACGGGGGCATCCACAGCCAGCATGCCGGCCTTTGCCGCAGCCTGGCTCGCCTCGCGCGCCGAACCGATATCGATGGTGGAGCAATCGATGAAAAGGGTGCCGCGCGCCGCCTTCGAGAGCAGGTTCATCCGCCCGGAATAGGCGTCGAGGACATGCCGGCCGGCCGGCAGCATGGTAATGACGATATCCGCCTTGCGCACCGCGACATCCGCATCGCCGGCCACGGTCAGCCCGGCCTCGCGGCTGGCCTCGCAGGCCTCGGCGGAGAGGTCATAGCCGATCACCTCATGGCCGGCCTTCACGAGATTGAGCGCCATCGGGCGCCCCATATTGCCCAGACCCAGAAACCCGATCGTCGCCATGCGTTCCTCCGCGTTTATGCCTGCTGCGCGATCAGGCTGCGTGCCACGATCAACCGCATGATTTCGTTGGTCCCTTCGAGGATCTGGTGGACCCGGAGGTCCCGCACGATCTTCTCGATCCCGTATTCCGAGAGATAGCCATAGCCGCCGAGGATCTGCAGCGCCCCATTGGCCACATCGAAGCCCGTATCGGTCACGAAGCGCTTGGCCATGGCGATGCGGCTTGTCCGGTCGGCATCGCTGCGATCATAGGATGCGGCGGCGGCGTAGAGGAACAGGCGGGCCGCCTCCAGCTCGGTCGCGAGATCGGCCAGCCGGAACTGAAGCGCCTGGAATTCGTTGAGCTTCCGCCCGAAGGCCTTGCGCTCGCCGGCATAGGCCAGCGCCTTGTCGAGCGCGGCCTGCGCCCCGCCGACCGAGCAGGCCGCAATGTTGAGCCGGCCCCCATCGAGCCCCGACATGGCGATGCGGAAGCCATCCCCCTCCTCCCCGAGCCGGTTGGCGGCAGGGATGCGGCAGGATTCGAAGATCACCGCCCGGGTGGGCTGGGCATTCCAGCCCATCTTGCGCTCGTTGGCGCCGAAACTCAGGCCGGGCGTGCCGCCTTCGATGATGAAGGTCGAGATGCCCTTCGGACCCTCGGCGCCGGTCCGCGCCATGACGACATAGAAATCGGCCTCGTTGCCGGCGCCGGAAATGAACTGCTTCTGGCCGTCGAGAATGTAATGGTCACCCTCGCGCCGCGCGCGGGTCGACAGGGCGGCCGCATCCGAACCGGCACCGGGTTCGGTCAGGCAATAGCTCGCGCAACGCTCCATGCTGACCAGCGCCGGCAGCCAGGCGTTGCGCTGGGTATCGTTGCCATACGTGTCGATCATCCACGCGCACATATTGTGGATCGAGATATAGGCCGCCACGGTCGGGCAGCCGGTCGACAGGGCCTCGAAGATCACCGCCGCATCCAGCCGCGTCAGGCCGGAACCGCCGACATGGTCACGGACATAGATGCCCCCCATGCCGAGCGCTGCAGCCTCGCGCATCACGTCGATCGGGAAATGCTTCTTCTCGTCCCATTCGAGGGCATGGGGTGCCAGTTTTTCCGCCGCGAAGGCCCGGGCCATATCCTGGATGGCGCGGGCATCGTCACTCAACTGGAACATGCAAGCCTCCCCGATGGCGGTCGGCAAGGCTTACAAACTGCGAAGATCGAACGAAAGAGGGAAATTCGGCGAGCCGGCTCTGCGAAATTCGATATTTCGTCGCAGAAGCCGGGTCGTTCCGATCAGTCCATGAGGGATTTCAACGTGAAGCCCTCGTCGAGCCAGCCGGTGACGCCGCCGATCATCACCTTGACGTGGCAGCCCAGTTCGCCAAGCCGCAGGGCGGCCTTGTCGGTGCCGTTGCAATGCGGGCCGGCACAATAGACCACAAACAATGTGCCTTCCGGCCATTCCGCCATTTTCCGGGCCGTCATCTTGCCACGCGGCAGGTTGATCGCGCCGTCGATATGGCCCCTGGCATAAAGCGCCGGGCCGCGCACATCGAGCAGGACGAAGCCGGGCTCCGGCCCGTTCAGCGCATCATGGACATCCCAGCAATCGGTCTCGAAGCGAAGCCTTTCGGCATAGCGGGCGCGGATCTCGTCCGGGCTGGCCACGGGAATCTCGGTCACGGCACTCATGATGGTCTCCATCGGTCAGGGACCAGCCGGATATGCCCGAGACCGGGCGACCCCGCGACTGGCCGCATCGCCAATGAACATCAAGATTCAGCCAGAGTGCTCACGCCGCGCGGGCCGGCCGCCGGTCGCGGAAGAAGCGGTCGCGATACTGGCCGGGGCTCAGGCCAAGGCGCTGCCGGAAATGATGGCGCAGGGCCGCGACCGTCCGGAACCCGGCCGCATCGGCAATATCGTCCAGCGATCGATCCTCCGGGGCTTCCAGCAATTCCCGGGCACGGGCCAGCCGGATCTGGAGCAGCCAGCTTCCCGGCGGCAGGCCGGTCGTCTCCTCGAAACGGCGCTGGAAGGTGCGGATGCTCATGCCGGCGCGGCGGGCGAGATCAGGCACTTTCTGGTCCTGGTCGAGATGGGCCTGCATCCATTCCATCAGGGCCGAGAGACGCGCGCCCTCGCGCGGCTTCGGCACCGGCCGTTCTATGAACTGCGCCTGCCCGCCCTCGCGATGCGGCGCGACGACCAGCCTGCGGGCCACGCGGTTCGCGATCTCGGCACCGAAATCGCGCCGGACCAGATGCAGGCAGAGATCGATCCCTGCCGCGCTGCCGGCTGCGGTGAGGATGCGGTCCTCTTCGACATAGAGGACATCCGGCTCCAGCCGCACGCCCGGGAAGCGCGCGGCCATGGCGTCGAAATAGCGCCAATGGGTGGTGGCCCGGCGGCCCTCGAGCAGCCCGGCGGCGCCGAGGACGAAGGCCCCGGAGCAGAGCGAGGCCAGCACCGCTCCGCGGGAATGGGCCGCGCGGAGCGCCTGAAGCAGCGGCTCCGGCACCGGGGCGGCAATACCGCGCCAGCCGGGAATGATGATGAGATCGGCGTCGGCCAGGATGCCGAGATCCGCCGCCGCCTCGACGGCCAGTCCGCTCGCCGAACGCAGGGGTCCCGGCTCGACGGCGCAGGGCCGGTAGCGATACCAGCCCGGGCCCATTTCCGGACGGGGCAGGCCGAAAACCTCGTAGGCAATGGCAAATTCGAAAGCGCAGAGGCCATCATAGGCGAGGACAGCAACCAGCGGTGAACGAGGCGAGGCAGTCATGCGGATTCTCCCGAGGCTTGGCACTATATGCCCATTTGTCAGGATCCCGCCAAGTCGCGAGGTGCAAACCTTGCCGTGTCCGGGCCGCTGTGACAGGTTGCCATCCGAATCCGGAGATCCTTCAGCCCCATGTTTGAACAGAACGCGATCCTGGCGCATATCCGGCGCTGGGTGGAGATCGAGAGCCCGACGGAACGCCCCGATCAGGTAAACCGCCTTGTCGACCTGGTCATGGCCGATCATGCCGGCCTGCCGGTGACGATGGAGCGCGTGCCCGGCAGCCATGGCTGCGGCGACCATCTCATCGTCCGGTCTTCCTGGGGGCAGGACAAGCCGGGCATTCTCGTGCTCAGCCATCTCGATACCGTGCATCCGATGGGGTTTCTGGCCAGCCGCCTGCCCTGGCGCGAGGACGGGCCGATCGCGTTCGGCCCCGGCATCTACGACATGAAGTCCGGGGCCTGCATTGCCCATCATGCCCTGCGCGCCGCGGCTTCAGCCGGCGGTGGCCGGCTGGGCGTGACGCATCTTTATGTTTCGGACGAGGAGATCGGCAGTCCGACCTCCCGCCCGCTGATCAAGGCTCTGGGTCGGCAGGCGAAATATGTGCTGGTCACCGAGCCAGCCCGCGATGGAGGCAAGATCGTCACCGCGCGCAAGGGCGTCGGGCGGTTCGATGTCCATATCCGCGGCGTGGCCTCGCATGCCGGTGCGAAGCCCCATGAGGGGCGCAGCGCGATCCGCGAACTGGGCCATGTGATCCTGGCGCTCGAAGGCCTGTGCGACGAGGCACGCGGCGTGACCGTGACGGTCGGCGTCGTGCAGGGTGGCACCAAGGCGAATGTCATTCCGGAAGAGGCTGTTGCCGCGGTCGACCTGCGTGTGCCTACGGCCGAACTCGCGGACGAACTCTGCGGCAAAATCCTCGGCCTGGCGCCGAAGACAGCGGGCGTGACAATCACCGTGACCGGCGGCATGAACCGCCCGCCTTTCGAGCAGACACCCGCAGCGAAAGCCCTGTTCGACCATGCCGCACGGCAGGCGGCGGAGATCGGGTTCGAACTGGTCGGGGTGCATACCGGCGGCGGTTCCGATGGCAATTTCACCGCGCCGATGGCGGCAACGCTCGACGGACTCGGCGTCGATGGCAAGGGTGCGCATACGGATTACGAGCAGATCGATTGCCGGACGATCGTCCCGCGGGCGGAATTGCTGCGCCGCCTCATGATGACGCTGGACTGAGGGCGTCGTGCCGGTTGACCCCGCCTATCGGCCCGAAACCTGCCATGCCGAACTCGGGGCCGCCTTTGCGGATCCGGTTTCGGCTGCGGCCTTCCCGGCCACGATCCTGCGCTACCGCAATGATCGCTGGGCGCGGCGGGTCGGGCTGGCCGGGCTGGATGATGCGGAATGGATTGGCCATTTCGGGCGGTTCGAGCCCCTGCCCGGCAATTTCGGGGCGCCGCTTGCGCTGCGCTATCATGGCCATCAGTTCCGGAGCTACAATCCGGATCTCGGCGATGGCCGCGGCTTCCTGTTCGCGCAACTGCGCGACGAAGCCGGCCGGCTGCTCGATCTCGGCACCAAGGGCAGCGGCAAGACGCCGTATTCGCGCGGCGGCGACGGGCGTCTGACACTGAAGGGCGGCGTCCGCGAGGTGCTCGCCACGGCCCTGCTCGAAGCCCTTGGCGTCGAGACCTCGAAAAGCTTCTCGCTCATCGAGACCGGCGAGGCCCTGCACCGCAATGACGAACCCTCGCCGACGCGGTCCAGCGTGCTTGTCAGGCTCTCGCATGGCCATATCCGGATCGGGACCTTCCAGCGGCTGCTGGCGGAGGGCGATACGGAAAGCCTCGCCAGGCTGGTGCAGCATTGCACACGCCATTACCTGCCCGAAGCCCGGCGTGACAGCATGGCCGAGGAAGCACTGGCGCTGTTCGATGCGGTGGCCGGCCGGACCGCGCGGATGACGGCGCAATGGTTCGCCGCCGGCTTCGTGCATGGCGTGCTCAACACGGACAACATCAACATCACCGGCGAGAGCTTCGATTACGGGCCCTACCGGTTCCTGCCCTTCTACGATCCCGGCTTCACGGCGGCCTATTTCGACCAGACCGGGCTCTATGCATTCGGGCGGCAAGCGGACACGATCGCCTGGAACCTCGCAAGGCTGGCGGAATGCCTGATCCCGCTGACGCCGCAGGCCGGGCTGGAGGCAGTGCTGGACACGTTTGGCGAAAGGTTCTGGGACGCCTTGCGCGCCGCCCTGTTCCGGCGGCTCGGCATCATGCCGGGCGAACGGGACGCGGATACCACCCTCATCCGCGCCTTGTTCACCGCCTTGCGGCAGACGCGGGCGCCGTTCGAGGCGGTGATGTTCGACCTGTATGGCGGCGCGGCGCGGCTTGACAAGGCGCTGGCGGGGCCGCGCGCGGCGCAGTTTGCCGGCGCGGAATTCGCTCCCGTCATCGCGCTCTGGCGGGATCGCCCGCCCAGCGATGAAGCGCGGATCGCCGCGCCCTATTTCGGCGCCGATGAGCCGGAAACGCTGCTCTATGACGAGATCGAGGCGCTCTGGGCCCCGATCGCCGAGCGCGACAGCTGGATCGGCTTTGCCGCCAAGCTGACCGGGATCGACCGGGTGCGGCAGGCCTATGGCTTCGCAGCCGATCCGTGAGCCGTCCGCACAACGTCAGGGGCGGACCAGCTCCCGTGCGGCACCGAGATCCTCGACATAGCGGACCAGCGGATCGCCGAGGCCCGCGCGCTGGAAGACCTGTCGAACCTGCGCATTCGCTCCGGTGATCACGAACACGGAGCCGGCCTTGTGCAGCCGGTGGGCGAAGCGCTCGAGACTTTTCGCCGCGCTGCTGTCGGCGAGGGGCACATCCCGGAAATCGAAGATGAAGGCACGCGGCGGGATCGGCAGGCGTTCGAGCAGGACCGAGACATTGCCGGCCGCCGCGAAGAAGAAGGCGCCGGTAAGGCGGTAGACCAGCACATCGCCTTCCGGAAAATCCGGATCCGCCCGCTCGGTGCTGCCCTCCCGTGCCGGCGGGGCGAGGCCGGCCAGTTCGACCGAGGTCGCCATGCGGTGCATGAATACGAAGGCGCCCAACACCACGCCGACGCCAATGGCGATGGTGAGATCGACGAGGATGGTCAGCACGAAGGTGGAGAGGAGGATCACCGCATCAGCGCGGGAGGTCCGGAGCAGGGCGGCGAATTCGTGCTTCTCGGCCATGTTCCAGGCGACCACGGCCAGAACGGCGCCGAGGGCCGCCAGCGGGATATAGGCGGCGAGCGGCGCCGCGACAACCATGAAGGCCAGGAGGTAGACCGCATGGAGCATGCCGGAGACCGGGCCGCGGGCGCCGGCGCGGACATTTGTTGCCGTCCGGGCGATGGTGCCCGTCACCGGCACGCCGCCGAACAGGACCGAGGCGATGTTGGCCGCTCCCTGGGCGATCAGCTCCATGTCGGAGCGATGGCGGCCCCCGCTCATCCCGTCAGCGACAACGGCGCTCAGCAGGGATTCGATCGAACCGAGCAGCGCGATGGCGAGGGCGGCGGGGAGAAGTTCGACGAGCCGCGCCACCGAGACCGGCGGGAGCGAAGGGCTGGGCAGGCTGCTGGGAACGCCGCCGAAGCGGCTGCCGATCGTGCCGATCTCGAGGCCGAGCAGGAAGGTGAGAAGAGCGGCCACGGCCACGGTGATCAGCAGGCCAGGCCAGGTCGGCCGCCAGCGCCGGAAGGCCAGGATCATCAGCACAGAAAGCCCGGCCACGAGCATGGTCGGGACGCTGGCGCTGGGCAGGCTCCCCCAGATCGCCGCGAGTTTCGGGAGGAGCGCTGCCGGTTCCTTCTCCATGGCCAGGCCAAGCAATTCCTTGATCTGGCTGGCAAAGATGATCACAGCAATGCCGGCGGTGAAGCCGACCGTCACCGGAAACGGGATGTAGCGGATATAGCCGCCGAGGCGCAGGAAGCCGATGGCCATCATCATGAAGCCGGCCATGATCGTGGCAAGGACCAACCCGTCATAGCCATGCGCCTGCACGATGCCGGCAATCAGGACGATGAAGGCGCCCGCCGGCCCTCCGATCTGGTAGCGGCTGCCGCCAAGAGCGGAGATGAGGAAGCCACCGACAATGGCGGTATAAAGCCCCCGGTCCGGGGAGAGGCCGCAGGCAATGGCAATGGCCATGGAGAGCGGCAGGGCGACGATGGCAACGGTCAGCCCGGCAATCGCATCGGCCCGGAAATCGCGCAGGCCATAGCCTTCGCGCAGCACCGTCAGGAGCTTCGGCGTGAGGGCCGGCATTGCCGCCAGATCCTGTCCGCCGGCGCGGCTCATGAGGCAAGCCCCGCCTTGACCCGGAGTTGATGGGCGAGGCGATTGTGCTGCTCGACCTGTTTCGGCAGGTCGATGGTCTGCATCTCGCCCTTCCGGACAATGAGCCGGCCATTGATCATGCTGTAGCTCACCTTGGGCGGGGTGCAGAAGACCAGGGCCGCGACCGGATCGGCCTGCGCGCCGGCAAAGTCGAGGCCGGTGACATCGAAAGCGACCAGATCCGCCGCCATACCAGGCGCCAGCGCGCCGATATCGTCCCGTCCGAGCACGCGGGCACCACCGCGCGTCGCCAGTTCGAGCGCATCGCGGGCCGACATGGCGGCCGGGCCGAATCCGACCCGCTGCAGCAGCATGGCCTGCCGGGCCTCGGCGAGGAGATGGCCGGCATCGGCCGAGGCCGAGCCATCAACGCCGAGCCCGACCGGCACGCCGGCTGCGCGCATCTTTCCCAACGGTGCGATGCCGGAGGCGAGGCGCATGTTCGAACAGGGGCAATGGGCGACGCCTGTCCCCGTGCGGCCGAACAGGCGGATTGCCTTGTCGTCCAGCTTCACACAATGGGCATGCCAGACATCGGGGCCAACCCAGTCGAGGCTCTCGACATAATCCGCCGGGTCCTTGCCGAAAACCTCGAGGGAATAGGCGATGTCATTGTCATTCTCGGCCAGATGCGTATGCAGCGAAACGCCGTAATGCCGGGCAAGCTTCGCGCTTTCGCGCATCAGGTCCTCGCTGACCGTGAAGGGCGAGCAGGGCGCGATGACGATGCGCAGCATCGCGAAGCGCGAATCGTCGTGGTATTCCTCGACCAGCCGCTGCATCTCGCGGAGGATGGCCGGCTCTTCCTCGACAACGTGATCAGGCGGCAGGCCGCCCTTGGATTCGCCGACGCTCATGGCGCCGCGCGCAGCATGGAACCGGATGCCAACCCGGCGTGCGGCCTCGATTGCATCATCGAGCCGCGATCCGTTGGGATAGATGTAGAGATGGTCAGACGAGGTCGTGCAGCCCGACAGGACCAGTTCGGTCATCGCCGTGACGGCGGAAACATGGATCATCTCCGGCGTGAGATGCGCCCAGATCGGATAATGCGCCTTGAGCCAGCCGAAGAGCTCGGCATCCTGCCCACCCGGCGTCGCCCGCGTCAGCGACTGGACCATGTGATGATGCGTGTTGACGAGACCGGGCAAGACGACATGGCCCGCCAGATCGATCACCGTGCCGGCTTCCGGCAGGGGCTCGTCTGCCGTGCCGACCTGCAGGATCTGCGCGCCCTCGACGAGAACGAAGCCCCCCGGCAATTCGCGGCGCGCTGCGTCCATCGTGGCCACGACCAGCGCATTCTTGAAGAGGATCCGACTCATGGTTCAACGCCCCCCGGCGACTCGCGGTTCCAGAATGTCTGGTTCGCAGGCCAAGGTCCAGCATACTGAACGGGGATGATTCGCCAGGAGATCAGGGTGACAGGGATGATCCGCGCCGTCGGCGCCATCAGCGGCACCTCGATGGATGCCATCGACGTGGCCGTGCTCGAAAGCGATGGCCTTTCGGCGGTGCGCATGCTGGGCGGCGGGGCCTTTCCCTATCCGCCGGCATTGCGCACTGCGCTGCAGGCGGTGATCGCCGATCCCGCCCGCGCCGAGAGCGGCGATCTCGATTCGCTGGAGGCGGACGTGACGGATGCCTTTGCCGACGCGATCCAGCGCGTGCTTGTGCAGGGCGGGATCGACCTCGGAACGGTCGATCTCGTTGGCCTGCATGGCCAGACGGTGTTCCACCGCCCGGAAAAACGCTTCACCCGCCAGCTCGGTGACGGGGCGCGGCTGGCCCGGCTGCTGGGGCGCCCGGTCGTGAACCGGTTCCGCCATGCCGATGTCGCCGCCGGCGGCCAGGGCGCGCCGCTGGTCCCGCTCTACCACGCCGCGCTGTCGGCAGGGCTGGAGATGCCGCTCGTCGTGCTCAATCTCGGCGGGGTCGCCAATATCACCTATCTCGACGGCGAGACCGTGCTGGCCTGCGATACCGGGCCCGCCTCGGCGCTGATCGACGATGCGATGATGCATCATTTCGGCCAGCCCTATGACCGGGACGGCGCCGTCGCGCAGGCAGGCCGGGTCGACACGGCGCTGTTGGGCCGCTGGCTCGACCATCCGTTCTTTCGGCAGCCCCTGCCAAAATCGCTTGACCGCAATGATTTCCATCGTCTGACGCGTGACGCCCGCCAGCTCGGCCCGGAAGACGAGGTCGCGACGCTCACGGCCTTCACCATCGCGGCCACCTCGGCGATCACGCGTCATCTGCCGAAGCCAGCGCGTCAATGGCTCGTCACCGGGGGCGGACGGCACAACCCTGTCTTCATGCGCGGCTTTGCCGCGACGCTCGGAGTGCCGGTCGAGCCGGTCGAGGCCGCTGGCTGGGACGGCGACCTGCTGGAGGCCGAATGCTTTGCCTATCTCGCGATCCGCTCGCGGCTCGGGCTGCCTCTGAGCCTGCCTGGCACGACAGGCGTTCCGGTTCCGATGCCGGGGGGAGAGTTCTGGCCGGCCTGATTTACCCGGCCCGACGGACGCGCGGGCCGATCACGTCCCTGATATGCCGGTCAATCATGTCCCGGACGCGGCGATAGGCCTCGAGACGCTGGTCGCGCGTGCCGGTTACCTGCGTGGCATCCTCGATCGGCCAGTACAGCAGCTCCACCGAGGTGGCGCGCAGCAATTCACGCGCCCGGGCATGCGCTTCCGAGGAAAGGGCGACAACGAGGTCGAACCCCTCGCAATCGATCTCGTCGAGCGTATGCGGCTCATCGCCCTCGAAATCGATGCCGAGCTCGCGCAGGGCAGAAAGGGCGAAACCGTCCCGATCGGCTTTCGACAGGCCGGCGGAATCCACATAGAGCGTGCGGCCGTAGCGCATGCGCGCCAGCCCCTCGGCCATGGGCGAGCGGACGGCATTCATGGAGCAGACGAAGAGGACCGCCTGAATTGGCTGGGCTGCGGATTCGCTCACCGGTCCTGCCCCTTCCAGGACAAGGCCGCGATCAGAGTGAAGAGCCGTCGGGCTGTCTTGTGGTCGATCTCGATCTTGCCTTCGAGCCGCTCGATGACGAGACCAGCCCCCTCGTCATGGACGCCCCGCCGGCCCATGTCGATTGCCTCGATCCGTTCGGGCGACGCGGAACGGATGGCCTCGTAATAGCTTTCGCAGATCAGGAAATAATCCTTGATCACCTTGCGGAAGGGTGAGAGCGACAGCAGATGCGCCACGACGGGGCTGGAATCCTCGTGCCGGATGTCAAAGGAAAGCCGGTTGGCCACGAGGCCAAGGGACAAGGTGTAGGGTCCACCGGCATGGCCGGGAATGCCGAAGACGTTCTCCTCAACCAGATCATAGATCGCAATGGCACGCTCATGTTCCTGATCCGGCGTGCCGCGCTCGATCGAGGCCTCGTCGAGCGTGACCGCAACCAGACGCCGCATGTCGGAGCCTTCAGTGCCCATCGCTCACCGCCGGTTCAGCCGGATCGCCACGGACCGGGCATGGGCATCAAGGCCCTCGGCCTCGCCCAGGGCAATCGCCGTGGGGCCCAGCACCGCCAGCTGGTCAGGGCCGCACCGGAGGATCGAGGACCGCTTCATGAAGTCCAGCACGCCGAGCCCCGAGGCGAAGCGCGCAGAGCGGGCCGTCGGCAGTACATGGTTCGAACCGCCGACATAATCGCCGATGGCCTCGGGCGTATGGGCGCCGAGGAAAATCGCGCCGGCTTCGCGGATGCGCAACGCGATACCCTCCGGATCCCGTGTATGGATCTCGAGATGCTCGGCAGCGAGCCGATTGGCGATGCGGGTCGCGTCGATCATGTCCTCGACAAGGATGATCGCCCCGTTATCCCGCCAGCTTGCCGCAGCTATATCCTTGCGGGACAGCGTCGCAAGCTGGCCATTCACCGCGACGATGACCTCCTCGGCAAGGTCGGGTTCGTTGGTAATCAGGATCGATTGCGCAGCGGTATCATGCTCCGCCTGGGCCAGAAGATCTGCGGCGATCCATTCGGCATTGGCAGAACGATCGGCGATGATCACCACTTCGGACGGGCCGGCGATCATGTCGATGCCCACCTGGCCGAAGACCTGGCGCTTCGCCGCTGCCACATAGGCATTGCCGGGCCCGACAATCTTCGAGACCGGGCGGATCGTTTCCGTGCCAAAAGCCAGCGCGGCAACAGCCTGTGCCCCGCCGATCCGGTAGATCTCGTCCACACCGGCAAGCTGCGCCGCGGCAAGGACCAGCGGCGAGAGATTTCCCCGCGGCGTCGGCACCACCATCACCACGCGGTCCACGCCGGCAACCTTGGCCGGGATGGCATTCATCAGCACCGATGACGGATAGGAGGCCGATCCGCCGGGCACATAGAGGCCCACAGCCGCGATCGGAGTCCAGCGCCAGCCAAGTTTCACGCCGAGATGGTCCTCGAACACGTCGTCGCGCGGGACCTGCCGTTCATGGAAGGCGCGGATCCGCCGGGCAGCAACCTTCAGCGCATCGAGATGCGCGTTCTTGCACTGGTTGACCGCGTCGGCGATCTCCGCCTCGGTGAAGCGGACGCCGGTTCCCCGCAAATCGATCCCGTCGAACCGGAGCGTGAAGTCGCGGACAGCGTTGTCACCGCGCAGTTTAACATCCGCAAGGATTCCCGCGACGACCTTGTCCACATCGGCCGCAACCTCCCGCTTGGAGCCGGCCATAGCCACGAAGCGCCGTTCGAAATCGGCATCGGCCGTCGAAAGACGCCAGCGCGGCGAGACATCGCTGCCCGTCAACCGGGGGGTATGGTGCACCAAGGACGGGCCCTCGTTCGAATTCGACTTCTTCGTTGTTACCCAGCCTCCGGCGTGGCTGCAACGGTCTCGATGCGACTTTATCGCAGTGCGACAAGGACATCCGCATTCTGTCGCATCGTTGACTCCGGAATCCGGCTTGGGTTTGTCCGCAAACTGGCCTAGCCTTGTCGTGTCGTTGTCTTTCTTCCGAGGTCATCCATGACACATTCCCGTTTCCTCCGGTCGCGGCTCCAGGCATGGATTGCCGGCTTCCTCCTGATCCTTGGCATGGCAGCCCATGCGGAGGCGCAGTATTACGAACGCGGGCCCTCGATCTGCGTGACGTCGCGCGGGAACTGCTCGGCCGGCTATGCGCCGATGGGTGCGGGTTGCTATTGCAATATCCCCGGTTTCGGCCGCAAGGCCGGCAATGTGCGCGCCTTTGCCGGCGCTCCCCGCCCCCGCTATCAGGATGACGGTTACTACCGGGGTCCGCGGCGCTACGAGGACGATTACTACCCTGCGCCCCGGCGACGCACGGCCATGGGTTCAGTCTGCGTGACCTCGCGCGGGAATTGCTCGGCCGGCGGTGTCGTGCCGATCATGTCGGGCTGCTATTGCTTCATCCCGGGCTTCGGCCGCAAGGCGGGCAACGTCCGCTACTGATTCCAGCCGGGAAGAGGCGCATCCGCGTCAGGCGCGGATGCGCTCCACATTCGCGCCGCACCGCGAGAGCTTGGCCTCAAGCGATTCAAACCCGCGATCGAGGTGATAAACCCGGTTGATCATCGTCTCGCCTTCAGCCGCGAGGGCGGCGATCACCAGGCTGACCGAGGCGCGGAGATCGGTCGCCATGACCGGCGCGCCTTTCAGCATCGGCATGCCCTCGACAATCGCCACATCTCCGTCGAGCCGGATCCGCGCCCCGAAACGGGCGAGTTCCTGCACATGCATGAACCGGTTCTCGAAAATCGTCTCGGTAATGCGCGACGTGCCCTCTGCGCGCGTCATGAGAGCCATGAATTGCGCCTGCAGATCGGTGGGAAAACCCGGGAAGGCTTCCGTCGTCACGTCGACCGGCTGGATGCCATGGCCGTTGCGACGCACCCGGATGCCCTCGTTGGTGGCGATGATCTCCGCCCCGGCCTGTTCCAGCTTGTCGAGGGCCGCCTGCAGGTGGTGCGGAGCTATACCTTCCAGCATGACATCGCCGCCGGCCATCGCCGCCGCAAAAGCATAGGTTCCCGCCTCGATCCGGTCCGGGAGGACGCGATGGGTGGCACCGTGAAGATTGGCCACGCCCTCGACTTCCAGTTCCGCGGTGCCGATGCCCTTGATGCGCGCGCCCATCTTGACAAGGCATTCAGCGAGATCGGTCACCTCCGGTTCGCGGGCAGCATTGCGGATCAACGTGGTGCCCCGCGCCAGAACTGCGGCCATGAGGGCCGTGTGGGTGCCGCCGACCGTGACCTTCGGGAAATCGATCTCTCCGCCGGTCAGGCCTTTCGGCGCACGGGCGATGACATAGCCGGCATCGATCTCGATCGAGGCGCCGAGCTTCTCGAGCGCCATAAGCAGGAGGTCGACCGGCCGGGTTCCGATGGCGCAGCCGCCCGGCAGGGAGACCTTGGCCTCGCCCATCCGGGCCAGCAGCGGCGCGACCACCCAGAAGCTCGCGCGCATCTGCGAGACCAGTTCATAGGGTGCAACCGTATCGACAATGGTCGCGGCGGAAAGGCGGACAACCTCGCCATCCTCGCCTGTCTCGCCGACGCGCTTGCCCGCCACGGTGACATCAACGCCGTGATTGCCGAGGATCCGTTTCAGCATGCGCACGTCTGACAGGCGGGGAACGTTCTCGAGAACGAGGGTGCCCGGCGTCAGCAGGCTCGCGATCATCAGCGGCAGGGCGGCGTTCTTGGCGCCGGAAATCGGAATGCTGCCGCGAAGCGGGTTGCCGCCGATGATCTTGATGCGATCCATGGATGATCTCGCTCTTTGGCCGTTCCGTCCGGACCGGCGGGATTAGCGCGGTGCTTTGCCATGCCGGAGCCGGCAAGGCAAACGGGTTCAACGCGGGGGTTCGGGCGTGCCCGGGCTTTGTGGCGGTTTCTCGGCGGGTGCGGTTTGGGAGCGCTGCCTCGCCTGCTGCTTGCGCCGCTGGAGATTGGCGCGCAACGCATCCGCGAGGCGCGTCCTCCGATCCGGATCGGGCGGTTTCGTGCTCATTTCGGCTCCGATGGCAGGACAGACCTATTGTCGCAATGGCAGAATTGCTTCATGCCTCTAACTGGCAATATATGGCAAAACCAGCATCTATGGTGCGGTTTCGCACCGATCGGCCCAGTCAAGACGGGAAAAGGCGGATGTTCGACTACCGGAAAGCGTTCGAAGCGGTCACGGCAGGCCTGAAGGCCGAGAACCGCTATCGCGTCTTCACGGAAATCGCCCGGGATCGCGCCCGCTTTCCCCGTGCGACCTGGCATGCCGGCCCGGAACCGCGCGAAGTCACGGTCTGGTGCTCCAACGATTATCTCGGCATGGGCCGCCATCCCGATGTCGTCGCAGCCATGATCGCCGAAGCGGAATCCGGTTCCGTGGGCGCTGGGGGAACCCGAAACATTTCCGGCAACAGCCATGCCGTTGTCGGTCTCGAGCAGGATCTCGCCCGCCTTCATGGCAAGGAGTCCGCGCTCGTCTTTTCCTCCGGCTATGTCGCCAACCAGACAGCGATCGCCACGCTGGCGCAATGCCTGCCTGGCTGCCTCATCCTTTCGGACTCCGACAACCACAATTCGATGATCGACGGTGTGCGCCGCGCCGGCTGCGAAAAGGCCGTCTTCCGGCACAATGATGTCGTGCATCTCGAAAGGCTTCTGCGCGCGGCCGACCCGGACCGCCCGAAGCTGATCGTCTTCGAGAGCGTCTATTCGATGGATGGCGATGTCGGGCCGATCCATGCGGTCTGTGATCTGGCGGAGCGTTACGGCGCCCTGACCTATCTCGATGAGGTCCATGCCGTTGGCCTCTACGGCCAGCATGGCGCAGGCTACGCCGAGGAAATCGGCGCGATGGACAGGATCGACGTGATCCAGGGCACGCTCGGCAAGGGCTTCGGCTGTTTCGGTGGCTATATCGCCGCCCGGCACGAGATGGTGGATGCCGTCCGCTGCAACGCCCATGGCTTCATTTTCACGACGGCGCTGCCACCACCGCTTGCGGCCGCCGCGCGGGCGTCGATCCGGCATCTTTCCGGCTCCCAGGCCGAGCGCCAGCAGCATCGGGCCCGGGTGGCCGCCGTCAAGTGCGCCCTCGGCGAGGCGGGAATTCCCGTGCTCGACAATCCGACGCATATCGTGCCGGTGATGATCGGGGATCCGGCCCTCGCCAAGGCGGCAAGCGACAGGCTGCTGGACCGGCACGCCATCTATGTGCAGCCGATCAACTACCCCACCGTGCCGCGCGGGACCGAACGGTTGCGCATAACCCCGACGCCCTTCCATGACGAGGCACTGACCGAGGAACTGGTCAGCGCCCTCGTGGAAACGTTCGGAGCGCTCGGCCTGCCGGTCCGCAACGCGCCTTCGCTAGCGGCGGAGTGAACACCGGCTCCGGCCGATCATCCCTTCTTCGGGCGGGTCGCCTTGCTGACGGCGGCCACGCCTTCCGCCATGGCAGCCTTCGCCTTGGCCTGGGCCTTGGTCGCCTCGCCCATCATCTCGGTCGCCATGGCCTGACCCTGCTTCTGCATCTCGGCGCCGGCCTGCTGCATATGGCTGCGGAAGGTCTCGAACTGGGATGACATGAATTCCGTCTGCAGCCTTACGATCTCCTCGATGCTCTTGGCCGAGACCATTTTCTGCGCAAGGTCGAATGCGGCATTCATGCTGGATTCGGTGAGCGCAAGTCCCTTGCGGCGCAACTCCGCCGCCTGGGCGGCTGCTGCATCCGATTTCGTTTCGATCGAGGCGGCCGCTTCACTCGCCGCGCCGAGGACCTTCCCGAATCCCTCGCGGGCCTGGCTGACGCCCTGATCGATCATCGACCGGATCTCTTCCGGTACAGGGAATGGACTGGTGGGCTTGGTCATGGGCGATCTCCCCTCGCATGCGCCGCGTGATGCGGCCGCACCCTGAGATTAGGCTCTTCATGCCCCATGGCAAGCCGGCCGGAGGGCTGGCTGTTAAGGTTGATTTCCGGTTAATTTCCGTCGAGCCCGTTGGGTGATGGACGCGGCGCACAGGGCGACCTATTGATACTTTCTTACCGGAGCGTCCCAAAAGGAGACATCCTGACGGGCGCCCGACTGTGTTTCCGAGGCGTATCATGGCTGCTTACACCGCCAACCAGGCTGCCGAAGCCCTCCTTCCCGCCGGCTTGCTCGATGTCGAGGCCAGGCAAACGCTGTTGCGGTCGCAGACACCCGCATTCCTGTTCGATGCCGCCGAGGGCACGATCCTGTGGTCCAGCCACGCGGCCGCACGGCTGCTCGGCCATGGCGATGGCGCAAGCCTCATGCGTGCCGGCCTGCCCCGTCAGGCACCGGGCACGCAGCGGCTCCGCCAGGTTGCGACGGACGGCGGCGGTCCCGGAAGACTGGAGCGGCTGCGTTTCACCATTGCCTTCCGTTCGGTGATCGTGATGGCCCTGTGCACACCGCTCACCCTTGCGGATGGCCGCACCGCTGTGGCCGTTGCCCTGCCCGAAGCATTGCCCGCTGAAGGATTGGTGGAACCGGCTCCGGCGCTCATGACCGAACCGGCCGAACCAACACCCGCCCCGTCAGCCATCGAGCCTCAAATGTCGCTCCCGCAGGATCCGGAACGACCCGCCTGGCTTGCCAAGGCGGCTGATGAACGCCCGATGATCCGTTTTGTCTTCGGCCTGGACCGGGACGGGGTTGTCGAGCGGGTGACACCGCCGCTTGCCGAAGCGGTCGGCACGAAGGAGGCCGATCTTGTCGGCCAGAGCCTGGCCGGCTTCGTCCAGCGTTTCGATACCGCAGCTGCCGAGGCCATCCGCATTGCGGTGCTTTCCGGCGAGACCTGGCCCAGCATCCGCATGCTATGGCCTGTCAGCGGTTCGGGCTGGCAGGTGCCCATCACGCTCACGGCGCTCCCCCTCCTGGTGGCAGAAGAGGGGCTGGCGGGCTTCTCAGGCTTCGGGCGCTGCGACCTCCGCGCCGCTCGGGAAGAGACCTCATTGCCCACGGCCGGGGATGAACCGGACTTGCCGGAGCCCATTCCGGCGGCCGAAGGGAATGACGAGATCGCCCCAACCAATGCGCCCACCGCGAGGGATACCATAACGCCGGCGCAAGCCGGGGCCACCGATCCGGCCATCCCCGTCGAGGCGCCCTTTATCGAAAAGGCCTCTCCGGATCCCGTGAGCCCGGACGAAGACGATGCAGCGCGCGAAGAGCAGGAGACAGCGGATCTCATTGCCGCTCTTGAAGCCTTCGGGGCTGTCGACGCCACCGACGAACCCTTGCCCGCGCAGGGCCTGGCCGATGACGTGGAAACCCTGTCTTCTTCGGACGATCATGTTCCTGTCACCGACCATGATCCTTCGGGCAGCCTGGCCGAGGCGACACCGCCAGCCGGCACGGTGCCGGACTGGACAAACCTCGACGCGCGGGCCATCGCGGCCGAACTCGACAATGTCGTCGCCTTGCGGCAGGGACCGGTTGCGGTGCCGCCCGGTTCCCGACCCGGCCTCTCGCTGTCGGAGAGGAACGCGTTCCGCGAGATTGCCAAGGCCCTCGGGGCCAAGCTCGATGCCGATCTTGACGCCCGGCTTCCGGCACAGCCCGAAGCGCATCCGGCCGAGCCGGAGCCGGTTGCACCCCTGGTTGAAACGGCACGCCGAGCGGCAGGTCCCGCTGCGTCAGGCGAAGTCGGCATTCTTGACCGCCTGCCGATCGGCCTGCTGGTGACGCGCGGCGAGGAGACGCTCTTCGTCAACCGGACGCTGCTCGACCTGACGGGCTATCCGGATGCTGAAACCTTCCGCATGGAAGGCGGGGCACAAGCCATTTTCCGGAAGAGCTCAATGCCCAATGACCGGGAGGCCGGGTTCGACACCGTTGTTTTGACTGGCCGCGAGGGCGAAATGATGCCTGTCGATGCCAGCCTGCAGCGCATTGACTGGCAGGGCGAGCCGGCGAGCCTCGTCTCGCTGCGGCGGGCCGTTGAACTGGAACAGGGCAAGGCGCTGCGCAGCGTCGCGCTCGATCTCAAGCGGGTGCGGGCGGAAGCCAGCGAACTCCGTTCGGTACTCGACACGGCGACGGATGGCGTGATCACGCTTGATGATCGCGGCCTGATCCTGACCCTGAACGGGGCTGCGGAGGCTTTGTTCGGTCTGTCTCAGAACGAGGTGGCCGGCGAAAGCTTCACGGTGCTGCTCCACAATGACAGCCATGCCGATGCGCTCGATTATTTCGAGGGCCTGCGCAGCAACACCGTCCGCTCGGTTCTCAATGACGGGCGTGATGTGCAGGGCCGCGAGAAGAAGGGCGGGCGGATCCCGCTGTTCATGACGCTTGGGCGGATCAGCGAGAACGAGCCCCGCCGGTTCTGCGCCGTCCTGCGCGACCTGACCGCCTGGAAGCGCGCGGAAGCCGAGCTGACGGAAGCGCGGCGGGCGGCAGAACTGGCCAGCGCCAAGAAGAGCGACTTCCTCACCAAGATCAGCCACGAGATCCGGACCCCCATGAATGCCATCATCGGCTTTGCCGAAGTGATGCTGGAGGAGCGGCTGGGAGCGATCGGGAACCCGAAATACAAGGAATATCTCGGCGACATCCGCACCTCCGGACAACATGTCGTCAGCCTTGTGAACGACCTGCTCGACCTCGCCAAGATCGAGGCAGGCCGGATGGAGATGCGGTTCGGCGCGACCGATCTCAACGGGATCGTCTCGAGCTGCGTCGGAATCATCCAGCCGCAGGCGAATGCCCATCGCGTGCTGGTTCGCACCCAGCTGGCGCAAAGGCTGCCGGCCGTGGTGGCAGACGAGCGCTCGATCCGCCAGATCATCCTCAACATGCTGTCCAACGCCACCCGCTTCACCGAAAGCGGCGGGCAGGTGATCGTCGCCACGGCCCTGCTTGATACCGGCGAAGCGGTGATCCGCATCCGCGATACGGGGATCGGCATGACGGCGACGGAGATCGAACAGGCTCTGGAGCCGTTCCGTCAGGTCGGCACACGGCGTGACCATGGCGGCACCGGGCTTGGCCTGCCCCTGACCAAGGCGCTCGTCGAGGCCAACCGGGCGAATTTCGCCATTCGCTCAACCCCCGGCGAAGGCACGATGGTGGAAATCACCTTCCCGTCGACGCGGGTTCTCGCCGAGTGATCACGGGTCTATGCGCTGGACCGGCGGCCGGAAGGCGGCTGCGGCGCGGGCGCCGAGGCCCGTCGCATCATAGGTTTCCTGGCGGGGCTGGCTTTCCTGACGGGGCCGGGCATCCATGTTCCGGGCTGCCGGCGCCGGCAATGGCGTGATGGCCGGCGGCTGCGCGATCAGCGGCTGCGGATCGGCCGCATCCGGGGCCTTTGCCGGCGGCGCCCCATCACGGCCATAAATGTCCGGCCGGAAATGGACCGTGCCCTCCGGGGTGACATACCCGGTCAGATAGGTCCAGATTACGGGGATGGGCTGCGCGGGGCGGATATCCCGGCGCTTGCCTTCCTGGATTGCCGCGTCGAGCGCCGGCCGGTCCCAGCCACGCTGCCCTTCGAGAATCCAGACCGCGAGGTCGCGGACATTCTCGACGCGCACACATCCCGAGGAATGATAGCGGTCATCGCGCAGGAACAGGCGCTTTGACGGCGTGTCATGCATGTAGACCGCATCGCGGTTCGGCATGTCGATCCGCAACAGGCCGAGTGCGTTGCCAGCACCGGATTCCTGGCGAAGGGTGAAGGCCGTCGCCCGCTCGGTCTTCCAGTCGATCAGGCGGGGATCGATCTCGCCGCCGCTGGCGCCGTAAATCCGGATCTTCGACTTGGCGAGATATTCCGGATCCTTCTGCATCTTCGGGATGATATCCTTCTTGATGATCGAGACCGGCACCGTCCAGGTCGGGTTGAGATTGACGTTGGTGATCTTCGTCTCGACCTCGGGCGAGGCCCGGTCCTTCTTGCCGACCACGGCGATGAAGCGCTTTTCGACGATACCGTTTTCGACAGCCTCGACCGAAGCCGAGGGAATGTTGACCACGACATAACGGGTGCCGAAGCCGAAGCTGCGGGAGGCGAGGCGATCGGCGCTCTCGGCGAGCTGGAGGGCGCGATCCTGTGCCGGCACGCGCAGGGCCTTCAAGGTCGGGCCTATGACGAGGCCGTTCTGGGTGTGGCCATGCCGGGCCTGGAACCGTTTCACGGCCGCAGCGAGGGCCGGATCGAAGACAGGGTTGTCCTTCTCGGCGAGGGGAAGGTCTCCCTCCGCCGCGAGGCGGGCGCGCAGCTGGAGCACGAGGTCGCCCTCGTCGCCAAGCTTGAGACTGGCTTTCGCGGGAAGGATCGGCCAGCCACCGGCTTCGGCGATCTCCCGGTAGCGGCGCGCGGCCTCCGTTATCATTGTCACGGATTCGGGATGCACCGTCGGCCGGCGGTCATTCCGCGCGACAACCTGTTCATGCACAACCGGTGCGGGCGGCGTCTTGGCCCTGGGTCGCGGCGGCTGTTCCGGCAGGGGGGGAATGGCGGGAAGGGTGCCCTGAAAGCTTCCGACCGGTGGCGGTGGTGGGCCAAGCCCCTGGGCCATGGCACCGGACAGGGCGACAAGGAGCAAGCCTGCACCGAGCCCGCACCTCGAGGAACGGCCCAGCATCCGGCTCCCTGCCATCCACCTGCGACGCGTCACGCTACCTCTCCTGCTTGCAGCGACCCATCGTCGATAGCACGCAAAAGAGAACAAAGTGTTGTTAACCACGATACCGCCGGCAGGCCCTCAGAACCCCGCCTGCCGGATGGCGATGGCCAGCCCGAGGGCGACGCAGAGGGCCATGAGGTCACTCTTGCCGGCGCGGGCCATCAGGACGGCAACCCCGATCGCGATCAGGGCGGAAGGGCCATCCTGCACCACGAGCGGGGTGAAGGTGGCCGCTGCAACCGCCCCCGGCAGCGAACGGAACCCGGCCTCAAGGCGCGGTCCGACCGGCATGAAGCCCATCAGGTAGAACCCGAACATCCGCACGAACACGGTGACCGCGGTCATGGCGAGGATCGCCAGCAGGGTCCAGAGACTGGCATCGAGGATCATCGGCCGGCCTCCTCCTTTGCAGCAGGGGTAAGCAGGGCCACGACAATCATGCCAGCCAGAGAGCCGATGACAACGTGAACCGTGCCGCCCTGCCAACGCTGCACGGCGAAGCCAACCAGCCCTGCAACCAGCCAGCCGAGGCTGTCGTTCCGGCCCTGCCAGAGGCGGGCGACCATGGCCGAGAAGTAGATCGGCATCACCAGGTCGACCCCGAAAGCGCGGCTGTCCTGGATCAGGCGGCCGGCGAGATAGCCGGGGATCGGCGCGACGATCCAGACCACCCAGAGCAGCAGCCCGGCCCCGATGAACATGCCGAGATCACGGCCGCCCTCGGCGTAGTAGCGCTGGCCTGCAATGTAGTTCGCGTCGGTGAGGGTCAGCAGCGCACCATAGGCGATGACCGGGTTGGCCGTACCGAACCAGGGCCGGAAGGCGGCGCTCATCAGTAGCAGACGGGCATTGACCGTCAGCGTGACCAGCGCAATGGCCATCAGGGCCGGGCCATTCCATTGTTCCGGCCAGAGGCCGAGCGCCACCAGCTGCGAGGCCCCGGCATAGACCATTGCATTCATCAGGCTCAGCTCGACGAGCGTCAGGCCCTTCTGCGCGGCCACGGCACCGACGGCGAGACCGAAGATCGAGACCGGGAGTATGAGCGGCACCATCCAGCGGGCACCGGTGACGAAACCCGCCCGGGTGAGGGTCGGGCGGGCGGGAGGAAGGACAGGAGACATCAGACCCTCGCATCCGGGCAGCCCGGGTAGGGGGCGCCGGCGGATGAAGACCATGTTGGATTCGACGCCGACACTGGCATGATCGGGTCCATGACAGCAAGCGAGTCGCCACATCAAACCGAGGACGAGCCCGATTTCGATGCCGGCCTGCTCATCTGGCCGGATGCATCGACGGCTCGCCGGCGCTGGAGGACCGAAGGCTGTATTGCGGCGATCCTCGACCGGAATGATCCGCCCGACCTGCCGCCGGCCCTGCCGGAAGAGACCGGCGGCGCGCTGGACCATGCTGACCCGGAAGGGTTTCTCCTCCGCCGCCGGGCCATCCGGGCGCTTGCGGGCACCGTTCTGGAGAAGCCGCCGGGCGAGTTCAGGATTACCCGTTCGGCTACGGGCGCTCCCTGCCTCGCCGGGACGGGCCTGCGGATCAGTTTTTCCGGAAGGCCACCCCACGGCGCGATCCTGATTGCCCGGATTCCGGCAGGGATCGACATTGAAAACATCATCCCCGCCGACGACATCCCCTGGAACATCCTCCGCGAAGACGAGCGCCGCCAGCTCCGGGCGCGTCTTCCTGCAGCGCAGGGCGAGGCCTTCATCCGCCTGTGGTCGGCCAAGGAGGCCTATGCCAAGGCGCTCGGGCAAGGATTCCTGCTTCCGCCGGAAAGCCTGCTGATCGGGCGGAACGGCGAAGCCCGATTCCTGCCGGCACCGGGGCAGCCCCGCCTGCCAGACGGGCGGACAAGAACAACCAAGGCACAGTCGATCGGGGGCAAAGCCGTGATCGTCGCCCTCGCGCTATTGTCATCCTGACGACAATCGTTCATGGACTGCCAACGGTTGAAGAAAGAGTGCCGCCATGGAATTCGTATCCCCCTATATCGTGCCGATCCTTCAGATCATCTGGATCGACCTGCTGCTCTCCGGTGACAATGCGATCGTCATCGCGCTGGCCTGCCGGCAGCTGCCGGAAAAGCAGCGCAAGATCGGGATGCTGCTCGGGGCGGGCACGGCCATCGGCCTGCGGATCATCTTCGCGATCTTCGTGACCTACCTCCTGCAGGTACCGTTCCTGAAAGTGGTCGGCGGGCTTCTCCTGCTCTGGATCGGCGTCAAGCTTGCTGTGGGCGAGGATGATGGAGGCCATAACATCGAATCGAGCGACAACATGTGGCGCGCCGTCCGCACCATCGCGATTGCCGATGCCGTGATGAGCCTCGACAATGTCATCGCGATCGCGGCGGCGGCCGGCGGCAATATCTGGCTCTTCATCTTCGGCCTGCTGCTCTCGATCCCGCTGATCATCTTCGGCTCGACGCTGCTTTCGACCATCATGGACCGGTTCCCGATCATCATCTGGGCAGGCGCGGCCCTGCTCGGCTGGATCGCCGGCGAGATGATCGTCTCGGACGGCTTCATTATGGAATGGCTGCGCAGCATCAATGCGGGCTTCATCACGACCGGCAGCGCTTCGGACGGCCATGGCGGGACGGTGACGATCACCAAGCCGGTGGCCGCCATCTTCTACGGGGCTGCCGCGGTCGGGGCTGCCGTCGTTGTGGCGATCGGCTATTTCATGAAAAAGCGCGAGGCCCATGCGGGCTGAGCGCTGATCCGGGCTCCGGAAACAAACAAGGCCGCCCGAGGGCGGCCTTTTTGTTGGGCTTCACGATCCTGGAGAAATGGTACAGTCGGGTGGGCTCGAACCACCGACCTTCGGTGCCACAAACCGACGCTCTAACCAACTGAGCTACGACTGCGGATCGGAGCCAGCGTCCTATCCGCTCTTGCACAGGATTTCAAGGCACGAATTGCAGGATCCGGCCGGAAGCGGCATTGCCGGTTGCTGCCTGCGGGCGCCCAGCAAAAAGGGCGCCCCGAGAGGCGCCCCATGAATGCCAGACGAGGGATTCGCCGCAATCAGCGCTTGAACGGCAGGACGATCGAGGCCTTCACCGGCTCGACGACATCCGTGGCCACTTTCTTCGCCAGATCAGCAAGGCTCTTGGTGTTGGTCTGGATGGCTTCCACCTGGACCTTGGCAAAATCCTGCTGCAGCTTCACCGCATCGGCGAGCGTCTTGGCGCCGAACAGGGCCTGGAGATGATCGAACCCGGCCGTGGTCTGGGCACGGAACAGCTCGAACACCTTGGCGTTGAACTCGCGCGTGCCGGCCTGAGCGGCCGTCATGCTCTGCTCGAGCTTGCCGGTGGCAACCTCGGCATTGCCCTTCAGCGTGGTGTACTGCGTGCGCAGCTGTTCGATGGTCTTTTCAGCCTGCGCGCGGAAGTTCTCCTGCATGTCGGCGAACGGCTTGATTTCGCCGAAGGGCTTCATTTCGGCGAACGGCTTCATCATTTCGGTCGCGGCCGAAACAACGGCTTCCGTGTTCGCCTTGGTGGTTTCGACAACCTGCTCGACGGCCGCTTCGATCGTGGCCGGGGCCGCAGCAGGGGCAGTCTTCTTGACAACAGCCATGGTAAACTCCTGAATGTTGGCTCGATGCCGTGGCAACGAGGCCGGGAAGGTGAAGGGAACGCGGGACACGTCCCTGAAGATGACCAAATCCCTATAACCGAGTTTATGTTGCGCTGCAACAATTTTGTGCGGCGCACAATTTCCGGAAAACTCACCCCTGCTCTTGCCAAGGCGGCTTGACCTGCCGGGACGAGCATGGCAGAGGCACAACCCCGTGCTGCTGTAGCTCAGTGGTAGAGCACTCCCTTGGTAAGGGAGAGGTCGAGAGTTCAATCCTCTCCAGCAGCACCAGTTTCCCGATTGCCATGGGTTTCAACCGTCGCGGCGGCGCACTTACCCCGCGCCATAGAGCCAGGTCGCTACCTGATAGAGCAGCGGCAGCCCGATCAGCATGTTGAAGGGAAACGTGACACCCAGCGAAGCTGTGAGGTAGATGCCGGGATTGGCTTCCGGCAAGGCAGCCCGGCAGGCGGCCGGGGCATCGATATATGAAGCGGAAGCCGCGATCGCGCCCAGCACGAAAGCACCGCCCATCCCGAGTCCTGCCATCTGGCCGAGAACCACGCCTGTCACACCCCAGGCGATCGGCGAGAGGATGGCAAAGGCCGTCATGAAGCGCCCCACGCCGGCATAGGCCCTGATGTGGCGCGAGGCCGTCATGCCCATTTCCAGTAGGAAGAGCATCAGGATGCCCCGGAAGAGATGCTCGTAGAACGGGGCGATCTGGCCCCATTGCGCGTCATCGGCGAGGAAGCCGATGGTCATGCCGCCTGTCAGCAGCAGGATGCCCCGGCCCCGCAGCGTATCCGCGACAATGGCGCCGATCCGGGCCGCCTGCACTTGGCGCCCCTTGGCGACCCGTGCGATCAGGAGCGCAACGATGACTCCCCATTCCATCAGCGCGACGATGGCGCTGATATAGCCCTCGGCTGGATTCCCCATGGCGCGGGTGAAGGTGAGCGCGGCAAAGAAAGTTACAGACGACACGGAGCCGTAATGCGCGGCGATTGCCGCGGCATTGGCGATATCGAACCGGCCGAACCGCCGGAGAACGAGATAGCTCACAATCGGGATCGCGAAGGTCAGCGCTGCCGCCACGGCGAAGACACCGAGAAGCGCTCCGGGTTCCGCCCGGGCGAGTTCGCGCCCGCCGGTCAGACCGATCGAGAAGAGGAGGTAGATCGAGATCAGCTTGAGGACCGGCTCGGGCAGCTCGAGTTCGGAGCGGATGAACCCCGCGACAAGCCCCAGCACAAAAGCCAAGATGATCGGCGAGAGAAGATTGGTGAGAAGCAGGTCGAGCCCCGGCATGGTTGCCCCCAACTGGTGAAATGACGGGGCAGTCATTGCAGAGGGCTATTGATGATTGAAATTCATTCTCTAGGTAGCTGCCATTGTAATTATCAATGGCAATTCCATGCCCCCCTCTCCCGCATCACCGAATCAGGCTCAGCTTGACCTCGACCTCGTCCGGACCTTCGTGACTATTGCGGAAGTGGGCGGGATGACGCGAGCCAGCGAGCGGCTGCTCCGTTCGCAATCGGCGATCTCGCTGCAACTGAAGCGGCTCGAGGCCCGGATCGGCAACCGTCTCTTCGACCGGACGCCGCGATCGCTGCGCCTCACGCTCGAGGGCGAACGCCTGCTGCCCGAGGCGCGGGCCCTGCTGGCGCTCCATGATTCCATTCTCCAGCGCAATACCGACACACCCGTCGAAGGGGTGATCCGGCTTGGCACGCCGGAGGATTTCGCAACGACGCATCTTCCGCTGGTTCTGTCCCGCTTTGCCCGCAGCCATCCGCGGCTGACGCTGGAAGTGACCTGCGACCTGACGCTGAATCTGCTTGAAAGGTTCCGTGAAGGCGAGTTCGACCTCGTCCTCGCCAAACGCGAGATCGGGCGAACCGGCGATGGTCTCCGCGTCTGGCGGGAGCCGCTGGTCTGGGTGGCGGCAGAGGATTTCATCCTGCCGGGAGAAGGGCGATTGCCGCTGGTCGTTTCCCCCGCGCCCTGCGTCTACCGGAAACGGGCGACGGAATCACTCGAACGTGCCGGGCGTGACTGGCGGATTGCCTATACCTGCGGCTCGCTTGCGGGAACGCTGGCGGCGGTCAAGGCTGGATTGGGCGTCGCCGTGCTTCCGAAGGAGATGGTCCCGGCAGGTTTTCGCATCCTGCCGGAAAGCACGCTGCCGGATCTACGGGATACGGAGATCGCCCTGCTGACGGCCCCGACGCATAACCGGGCCGTGCATCGGCTGGCCGAACATATTGTCCGGAGCCTCGAGCGGCGTCTGGTGTAGGCACGCAGCCGCTCAGGCCTGCGGGGCCATTCCGGGTTCCGCTCCGGGCACCTTCGGCTTGCGCCGGGTGAACCGGTCGAAAGCGAGGTAGATGGCGGGTGTGGTGTAGAGCGTCAGCACCTGCGAGACGAAGAGCCCGCCGAGGATGGTCAAGCCCAGCGGGCGGCGCAATTCGGCACCTGGCCCTTCCCCGAAGGCCAGCGGGAGCGCGCCGAGCATGGCTGCGAGCGTTGTCATCAGGATCGGGCGGAAGCGTTCGCGGGCAGCCCGGACCACCGCATCGCGCGTGGCAAGCCCCTCCTTCCGCTGGGCATGCAGGGCATAGTCGACCAGCATGATGCCGTTCTTCTTCACGATGCCGATCAGCAGGATGATGCCGATCATGGCAACAAGGGTCAGATCCTGCCCGCTGAACTTGAGGGCGAGCAGCGCGCCCAGACCCGCGGAGGGCAACGTGGAGAGGATCGTCAGCGGGTGGATCAGGCTTTCGTAGAGAATGCCGAGCAGGATGTAGATGGCCAGCAGGGCGGCGAGGATCAGCACGGCCTGGCTGTTGGCGCTGCGGTTGAAGGCCGCCGCATCTCCGGCAAACTCGGCCTGTACGGATTCGGGCAGGCGCATTTCCGCCACGGCACGGCGGATGGCCTGGGTTGCCTCGCCGAGCGACGTGCCGGGCGCCAGCCCGAAACTGACCGTGATCGCGGCGAACTGTCCCTGATGGTTGACCGCCAGCGGCGCGACCGAGCGCGCATGGGTCACGAGGCTGGCCAGAGGCACCTGCCGCCCGCCAGAAGCAGGAACATAGATGCGCTGGAGGTCCACGATGTCGCTGCCTTCGCCCTTGGCGACCGAAAGCACCGCCCGATACTGGTTGCGCTCGCCGTAGATCGTCACGATCTGGCGCTGCGAAAAGGCGTTGTTGAGCGCCGTCCCGATACTGGCGATGGTGACGCCGAGCCGCGCGGCCATGTCCCGATCAATCCGGATATCGAACTGCAGGCCGCCCTCCTCCTGGTCTGTCGAGACGTCGGTGACATTCGGCACGCCGCGAATGCGCTGCACCACACGCGGTGTCACCTCGCGCAGGCTGGCGAGGTCCGAACTCCACAGGGTGAACTGGTAATCCGACTTGCCCTGCCGCGCGCCGACGCGGACATCCTGCGTGGCGACAAGGAAAACCGAGAGGCCGGCAATCCGCGACAGGCTCTGCCGAAGCCGGCCGACGACGCGCTGGGCGCTCATCTTCCGTTCGGCCAACGGCTTCAGCGCCACGAAGAAGCGGCCGTTATTGACCGTGCCGGAGCCACCTCCGAGGAAAGACCCGACATGAGCGACGGCGGGATCTGCCTTCAACAGCGCAGCAGCCCTCTCCTGCAACTGGCGCATCTGGTCAAAGGACACATCGGGGGCAGCCTCGCTCCAGCCGAAAAGGAGGCCGTTGTCATCCTGCGGGAAGAAGCCCTTGGGAATGACGGTGAAGAGATAGACCGTCAGCCCGATCGCGCCCAGCGTCAGGCCGATCATCAGCCAGAGCCGCTGCAGGGCCCATTCCAGCGAACGGGAATAGGCCGATATCACCGTTCCAAGGGCTGCATTGACCCGGCGCTCAAAGCGCCCCGGCGGTCGTGCGGCGAGATAACGTCCACACAGCATCGGGGTGACCGACAAGGCGACCAGTGTGGAGACGAGGATCGCAAAGGCGACCGTAATGGCGAATTCCTGGAAGAACTTGCCGACAATGCCCCCGATGAAGAAGAGCGGCATGAAGGCCGCGACGAGGCTCAGGCTGATCGAGATCACCGTGAAGGCAATGGCGCCGGCCCCCTCGATCGCCGCCTGGACCGGGGACAATCCGCGCTCGATCCGCTCGATCACGCTTTCGATCACCACGATCGCGTCATCGACAACGAAGCCGACGCTGATCGCCAAGGCCATCAGCGAGAGATTGTTGAGGCTGAAGCCCATCGCCCACATGCCGAGGAAGGTCCCGGCAAAGGCGAGCGGGATCGTCACGCCGGCAGCCAGGGTGGGCACAAGCCGCCCGAAGAACAGGAAGACGACCAGCATCACCAGCCCCACCGAGAGCAGCAGGGTGAACTGCATGTCCTCCAGGCTTGCCCGGATGGTCGTAGTCCGGTCGGACATGATGTCGATCCGGATATCCGCGGGCAGCCAACGCGACAATTCCGGCAACAGGGTGCGGATGCGGGCGACGGTTTCGACGACATTCGCATTGGCCGCACGTGTAATGCTGATGATCACGGCCGGCTTGCCATCATAGCTCCCGGCAGAGAGCGTATTGCGCACGCCGTCATAGACGCGGGCGATATCGGTCAGCCGCATCACTCGGCCATTCGCGGCGCGGATGACCAGCTGGCGGTACTCATCCGCGTTGCGCAACTGGGCATTGAGTGCGATGACCTCGCTCTGATGGCGCCCCTCCAAGGCACCCAGCGGCCCGAGCGCATTGGCGCCGACCACGGCAAGGCGGACCTGCTCCAGTGTCAGCCCGGCCTGGGCAATGGCCGCAGGGTCGAACTCGATCCGCACGGCAGGCTGCTCGGCCCCGCTGACATTGACATCGGCGACACCGTCAATCTGCGACAGGCGCTGGACGAGCACCGAATCCGCCGCATCATAGATCTCGCTGTTCGGCAGGGTCGGCGAGGTCAGGGCGAGCACAAGGATGGGCTGGGCGGCCGGGTTGGCCTTCCGGAAGCGCGGCAGCGAGGGCATGTCGGAGGGCAAGTCAGCCATCGCGCCGTTGATGGCGGCCTGCACGTCCTGCGCTGCCTTGTCGACCTTCCGCGCGAGGTCGAACTGGACGGCGATGCTGGTATTGCCCTGCGTGGAGGTGGAGGTGATTTCGGTGACACCGGCGATCGCGCCGAGGCGGCGCTCGAGCGGCGCGGCCACAGTGGCCGCCATGGTCTCCGGGTCGGCACCCGGGCGACTGGCCGAAACGCGGATCGTTGGCAGGTCGACCGAGGGAAGGCTGGCAACGGGCAATTCCCGATAGGTCGCGAAACCGAAAATCAGCAGCCCCATTGCAAGCAGCGTCGTGCCGACCGGCCGCCGGATGAAGGGCGCGCAGAGATTCATGACGACGCGTCCGGCGCTGGCACAATGGCCTCGGCTTCGCCGGTCCTTACCCTGAGGCGATCCAGCGCGAGATAGACTACCGGCGTGGTATAGAGGGTGAGGAGCTGGCTGAGCAGCAGGCCGCCGATGATCGAGACGCCAAGCGGCATGCGTAATTCGGCGCCGGGCCCGGCCGCGAGGGCCAGTGGCAGCGCACCGAACAGGGCGGCCAAAGTCGTCATCATGATCGGCCGGAAGCGCAGGGCACAGGCCTCGATGATCGCCGCCTCCGGCGAGAGGCCACGATGCCGCTCGGCATGCAGGGCGAAGTCGATCATCAGGATCGCATTCTTTTTCACGATGCCCATCAGCAGCACGATCCCGATCACACCGATGATTGTCAGATGCTCGCCAACCATCGCAAGCGCAAGGAGGGCGCCGATCCCGGCCGATGGCAGGGTCGAGAGGATGGTCAGCGGGTGGATGTAGCTCTCGTAGAGCACGCCGAGCACGATGTAGATCGCGAGGATGGCCGCGAGGATCAGCCAGGGCTGGCTCGCGAGCGAAAGGCGGAATTCCTCGGCCTCGCCGGAGAAGGAGCCGGTGACCGCGCCAGGCATGCCGATCTCGCGTTCTGCGGCATGGACAGCCCGGACGGCATCGCCGAGGGCCTGCCCCTCCGTCAGGTCGAAGCTGATGGTGAAGGCCGGGAACTGTTCCTGATGGCTGATCGCAAGAGGCGCAGTTCCGCGCTCGATCCGGGCAAAGGCCGGCAGGGGCACCTGCACGCCACCGGCACCGGGAAAGCGCATGGTCTCGAGCTGCGAGGGGTGGCTCCGATAGCGGGGTTCGACCTCGAGCACGACACGATACTGGTTGGCCTGGCCATAAATCGTGGAGATCTGTCGCTGGGCGAAGGCATTGTTGAGTGCGTCGCTCACGGCCTGGAGCGACACACCGTACTGGCCGGCCCGCACCCGGTCGACCACGATCCGCGCCTCCAGCCCCTCGTCATCCTCGATCGAGGCGACATTGGCGAAGCCGGGCTCGGTGGACAGCCGGCGAAGCAGCAGCCGGCCCCAGCGACGGACTTCCGCGCCCTCGGCGCCGACCAGCGTGTACTGGTACTGGCTCCAGCTGGCACGCGTGGCGATCTGGACGTCCTGGACGAGCTTGACGAAGGCTGTCATGCCCGGCAGCCCACGAAGCGCCGCCTCGAGGTCCGGCACGATTGCCGAGGCGTTTCGCTGCCTCTCGGCATGGGGCCGCAGGGTGACCGAAAGGGTCGCGATATTCGGAGTCGGATTGGTGACTCCGGTCCCGACAACCGCGACCACATCGGCAATTTCCGGCACCGTGCGGATCGCCGCGCCGGCCTGTGCCTGCAGGCGGGCCATCTCCTCGAAGGAAACATCCGGCGCCGCCCGCAGCGTAACGCTCAGCAGCCCGGTATCCTGCACGGGCAGGAAGCTCTTCGGCATGACCACATAGAGCCAGACTGTCGCGAGGACCGTAAGGATGGTGACCAGGAGGGTCAGCCCCCGATGACGCAGGACGACAGCGAGCGAGCCCGCATAGCCCCGGGCAAGCCCGCCACCAATCCCGTCTGAAAGGCGGCCCAGCCAGCCGGGCTTGCGTCCGGATGCCTCTGGCCGGACCGGCTTCAGCAGGCGGGCGCACATCATCGGGGTCAGGGTCAGCGAGACGATGGCCGAGACAACGACGGCGATGGACAGCGTTACCGCGAATTCGCGGAACATGCGCCCCACCAGCCCGCTCATGAAAAGCAGCGGAATGAAAACCGCGAGCAACGACACGGTCAGCGAGATGATCGTAAACCCGATCTCCGCCGAGCCCCGCCGCGCGGCTGCATCACCATCGCCGCCCTCCTCGCGGTGCCGGGCGATGTTCTCGATCATCACGATGGCATCGTCGACAACGAAGCCTGTTCCGATGGTCAGGGCCATCAGCGACAGATTGTCCAGCGAATACCCGAACGACCACATCACTGCGAAAGTGCCGATCAGCGAGAGCGGCAGCGTGACCCCGGCAATGATCGTCGCGGCCCAGGTGCGGAGGAACAGCAGCACGACCATGATCACCAGACCGACCGAGAGAGCGAGCGTGAACTGCACGTCATGGATCGAGGCCCGGATGGCCTCTGTCCGGTCGGACACAACATCGAGCGTAACATCGGCCGGCAGCGCCCGGGCGAGCCGAGGCAACTCGGCGCGGATCCGGTCGACCGTTGCCACGACATTCGCCCCGGGCTGGCGCTGGATGTCGAGCACGACAGCCGGGCGGGCCTGCCGCCACGCCCCGACGCGCTCGTTTTCGAAACCGTCTGCGATCGTGGCCACGTCGCGCAGGAGAACAGGCGCGCCGTTCCGGAAGGCAATGGTGACGAGCGCATAATCCTTCGCAGAGGTGATCTGGTCGTTCGCGGCGATCGAATGGCTCTGGACCGTGCCATCGAGAGATCCCTTGGCGGCAGAGACATTGGCGGCCGAAACGGCGCTGCGAAGATCCTCGAGGCTGAGCCCCTTGGCCGCCAAAGCCGCAAGATCGGCCTGCACGCGGATGGCCGGCTTGGAACCACCCTGCACGGCGACGCGCCCGACGCCGCCGATTTCGGCAAGGCGCTGGGCAATCAGCGTATCCGCGAGATCGGCCATAGCCCGGACCGGCGTGTTGGGCGCGGTCAGGGCAAGCGTGAGGATCGGCGCGTCCGCCGGATTGGCCTTGGTATAGGTCGGCGGATAGGGCAGCGTCCTCGGCAGCGCCGAACCGGCGGCATTGATCGCCGACTGCACATCCTGCGCGGCACCATCGATGTCACGGTCGAGGGCGAATTGCAGCGTGATCTGGCTCAGACCGAACGAGCTGGTCGAGGTCAGCGTGGTCAAGGCGGGTATCTGGCCGAGCTGGCGCTCGAGCGGCCCGGTAACCAGCGCGGCCATGGTTTCCGGGCTGGCACCCGGCAGATTGGTGGTGACCACGAGCGTCGGAAAATCGACCTGCGGCAGCGAGGAGACCGGCAGGGCCCGATACCCCATCAACCCGATGATCAATACCGCCACGGCCAGGAGGGACGTGGCGACCGGCCGAGCAATGAAAGGGGCGGAAACATTCATGCCGGGCCTCGCTCAGGGCCGTGTGCCGGTCGGGGCTGCAGCCGGAGGCGGCGCGCCGGGCGGGCTGCTGCCGGGCTGTGCGGTGTTCCGCCCCCCGGCCGGGGCCGCGGCCGGCCGCTGGCGGGAACCCGGCCCTCCGCGCTGGCGCTGGGCCGGGGCAAGCGGCAGCGCTTCCGTGCCGGAGGGATCGGGCAGGACGGTTACCTCGCGCCCTTCGGATAGGCGCGGGAACCCGGCGGTGACCACGCGCTCGCCAGGTTCAAGACCGCGGACAATGACAACGCGCTCCTCATCCTGCGGACCGGTCACGACCGGCCGGGCAGCCACTTTCTCGCCCTCGCCGATGACGTAAACGAAAGGGCCAGCAGGGCCACGCCGCAGGGCCGGCGTCGGCACTGTGCGTGCTTCGGCCAGCGCGCCGACACGGACCCGGACCGAGACGAACTGGCCGGGCCAAAGCCGGGCATCCTCGTTGGTGAAGCTTGCCTTCAGCCGGATTGTCCCGGTCGTGATGTCAACCTGGTTGTCGACAACATCCAGTTTTCCAGTGGCGAGGACGGACCGGCCGTCGGCATCAATGACATCGACCGGAACGAGCCCCCGCGCGAGAGCCGCTGGTACAACGGCGAGATCGCGCTGGGGCAACGTGAAGACGACTGCGATCGGCTGGACCTGCGCGATCGTGACAAGTCCGGCCGCATCCCCGGCCCGGATGATGTTGCCGGCATCCACCTGCCGCAACCCCGCACGCCCGTCGATCGGGGAGGTGATCGTCGTATAGCCGAGGCTGGTGCGGGCGCTGGCAATGGCCGCCTCGTCGGCACGAAGCTGGGCTTCCAGCTGTTCGACGACGGCTTTTTGCTGATCCGCCTGCTGACGCGGGCCAGCATTGGTGGCGGCGAGGCGCTGGTAGCGTTCGAGATCGAGCCGGGCATTGGCAAGGTTGGCCTGGTTCTGGGCCTGTTTCGCAAGAGCCTGGTCAAGCTGCGCCTGCGGTGCGGCAGGATCGATCCGCGCGAGAACATCGCCGGCCTTGACCATCTGCCCCTCGCGGAACTCGACCGCAAGCAGCTTGCCCTCGATCTGGGCCCGCACGGTCACAAGGGCATTGGCCTGGACATTGCCGATCCCCTCGCGCAGAAGCGGCACATCCTCGACCTTGACCGCGCTGGCGGACACTGCAACGGGGCCTTCCAGCGCGCCGCCGCGGCGCCCGCCCGTTTGCGGAGCATCGGCCTGCCGGGCCTGCCATTGCTGCCAGCCAAGATAGCCGCCACCGGCGCCGCCGATCAGTATCAGGAAGAGGAAAACCCGACCGCGTTTCATGGCGCTTCCTCGTCAACAGGCGTGATCGCAACTCGAGCCCGGGCATGGGCGGCATGGAGCGAGGTCCCGCCGACAAAGTCCCCGCCCAGGGCCTGGAACAGACCGACAGAGGCCTGAAGCCGTGCCAGCCTCGCCTGAACGAGCCCGTCCTGCGTCTGGAAGAGTGTCGACTGGGTGTTGAGCAGGGATTGCAGGTCGATTGTCCCCTCGCGGAACCGCTGTTCGGCAAAGCCGAAAGCCTCGCGGGCGCGGGCCACCGCCACGGCTTGCGCGCGCTCGCGCGCGGCGCTCTCGCGGACGGCGACAAGGGCGTTCTCGACATCGACCAGCGCAGAAACGATGGCCTGGCGGTAGGCTTCCAGCAATTCCTGACGCTGCGCCTCGCTCAACGCGACTTCCGCCCTCAAGCGACCGCCATCGAAGATCGGCTGGGTCACCCCTGCGGCAAGCGACCAGATGGCGGATTCCGGCCGCAGGATCAGGTTGAGGGCGGCACTCTGCAGACCCGCCTGCCCCGTCAGCTGAATTGCCGGCAGCAGGGCCTTCCGGCTGGCTTCGACATTGGCCTCGGCTGCGGCCAGCCGGGCTTCGGCCAGCCGGATATCCGGGCGACGGAGCAGCAGGTCGGCAGGCAGGCCGGGCCGGGCCATGGGCGCCTGAAGGCTCCGGAGGCTTACTGCGGCCATGGAGAACCCCTCCGGGGGGCGTCCGATCAGCAGCGCGAGCATATTCCGCGACGTCTCGAGGTTCTGACGGAGAGGCGGGATGCTTGCCCGCTGCTGGGCCACAAGGCCTTCCTGCTGCGCCCGGTCCAGCGCGGAGGCTGTTCCGGCGCCAAGGCGCTCACGGATGACCCCGAGGATGCGCTCGGCGCTGGCGACATTGCCCTCTGCTATGGCGAGCCGGTCCCGGGCTGCTGCGAGCTGGAGATAGGCATTGACGACCGCAACCTGCGTCGAGAGCCGCACCGTGTCGAATGCGAAGCGCGCGCCGAGGCTCTGGTTCTCGGCTGCCCGCAAGAGGTCGCGGTTGCGTCCCCAGAGATCGAGCTGGTAGCTGGCGGCAAGACTGCCCGAGACGCTGTTTCCGACCGAGGGCGAGGCGATACGGCCGCCGCTCGTGCCCGAGCGCTGCGAACGGCTGGCATCGGCTGCAGCGGACAGCGCCGGCAGGAGGGAAGCACCGGCGATACGGGCCTGCGCATCGGCCTGCTCGATCCGCGCCGCGGCCGCCGCGACGTCGAAATTGTCGGCATCGGCACGATCAACCAGCCCTGTCAGCGCGGTGGAGCCGAACCGGGTCCACCAGCGTGTGATATCCGAGGCCGGACGCGCGGAGGCCCCGTCAAATCGGGCGGGGAGCGGGATGCCGGGTTCCGGCTGGGGCATGACACTGCATCCGGCCAGCAGCCATCCCAAGCCGGCAAGCCAAAGGAGGCGCGGTCCCCGCCTTGCCTGCGGCCCTGCATCGGGGACTGAACGAGGGAGCAGGAAAACCATGCCGGGAATGGGCCTCTCGCTTGCAGGGCGGCACCATTTGCCCGCAATACGCGCGAAGGATGCTTACCGCCGGCCCGAACCCGTACCGGGGTCCTGACCCGTTTCTGGATAGGAGAGATGAGGAGAGGCCGCAAGTTAACATGCGGCAATCTTCACGAACGATCGCCGTGCATAGGCTCAGGCCCCGCTCCGGGAATCAGTGCTGCAACCGCATGTTCAGGGCGCCGGGCGCATTGCGCTTCCCCTCGATGAAGCGATGGAGATCGGGCAGCGGCATCGGCTTGGCAAAGTAGAAGCCCTGGAAATGATGGCAGCCCGCAGCACGCAGGAAAATGTGGTGTTCGAGGGTCTCGACCCCTTCGGCGTGAACGGTCATGCCCAGGGACCGACCCAGCGAGACGACGCCGTGAATGATGGCCGCCGAGCCATTCGACCGGCCGAGATTGCGGACGAAGGCCTGGTCGACCTTGAGCTTGTCGAAGGGGAAGCGCCGGAGATAGCTGAGGGAGGCATATCCGGTGCCGAAATCATCCAGCGCGACATGGATGCCCGCGCCGCGGAAGCCGTTGATAATGCTGATCGCGATCTCGGCATCCTCCATGAGCACGCCTTCGGTGATCTCGATCTCGACCCGCTTGGCCTGAACTCCTGATCCTCCGATAATCTCCAGCGTATGATCGAGGAAGTCCGGACGGCGGAACTGCACTGGCGAGACGTTGATCGCCATATGGATGTCGCCAAGGTCAAGCGCGTCGTTGAGCGCCCGTCTCATTGCCCATTCGCCAATCTCGACGATCAGGCCGGATTCTTCCGCAAGGGGAATAAAGACACCGGGAGAGATCATCCCCTCATCGGGATGGACCCAGCGCAGCAGCGCCTCGACCCCGACGACGGTTTCGCCATCCGACGCCATGTAGGGTTGATACCAGACCTGGAGCTGGTTGCGCCCGATCGCATGGCGCAGTTCGCCTTCGAGGAATTTACGGCGACGAAGCTCGTCTTCCATGCTGGCGTCGAAACGCAAAGCCTGGCCGCGGCCGGCCGCCTTGACGCGATACATCGAGATATCGGCCCGGCGGACAAGAACGGTCGATTCGGTGCCGTCCATCGGGGCGACAACCATGCCGACAGAGCCCCCGATCGACAGTTCCGTCGAGCCGATCAGGAATGGCTGCCCGAGGACGGTGCTGATGTCATGGCCAAGTTGCTCGATCTGCTCGGGCGTCCGTCGTCCATAGACAACCATGGCGAATTCGTCACCGCCGAGGCGGGCGATCTCCGCCTTCGGGCCGGCAAGATTGCGCAGGGATTCGGCCACGGCGACCAGCAGCTTGTCGCCCATCTCGTGGCCGAATGTATCGTTGACGTCCTTGAACTTGTCGAGATCGATGTAGATCACCCCGAGGATGGCATCCTCCGCGCGGCTCTCGAGGGCATCATCCAGGCGGGTCTTGAAGCCGGAGCGGTTGTGAAGGCCTGTCAGAGGATCGCGCATGGCCCTGTCCAGCACGATCGCCTCGATCCGCCGCACCGTGGCGACAGTCCGGCGGGAATGCGCGATATTGTTGAACGATGCGCCGATGGCAATGAGAAGGGATACCAGCAGCGCGCCGAAGGCGAGCTGGAAGAGGGCACGATCGGTCAGCCAGTTGCCCTCGATGCCCATCTGAACAGCCAGTGCGCGGAGATCAATCAGCCCTGTTGCGCCGTGCCCGGCAAAAATGCCCATGGCCAGCAAGGCGAAGACAATGCCGAATCCGTTGGCAATATTCAGGAAGAACTGATGGCGCTGGGCAAGCTCACCCGCAGCACTTTCGATCAGGTCATCATGCCTTGTCGGATTTGACACAACCGCTGCCCCATGTTGCGGGCGCCGGCAGCCCGACGCAATCCCCGGATAGCATCGAACCTCCTAACGTTTGATGAGGCCCGGCGGTTGCCTTCTCGTCGAGTCTTTCAGACGGGTAGCCCATGGACTTGCACGAGCGTCCGGACTTCGGCCGGAGACAGCAGATCCTGCAATTCGACCAGATAGCCTTTGACGGATGTCTCGATAATGCGTCCGCGCAGTTCATGCTCGCCAAAACGGACCACGACTTCCGCATCCGTCCGGTCGAAGATGTAGCGGGAGCCCTGCCGGAAGATCAGGCAGTCCTCGGCGATCTCGAGGACCAGCCCGTCAAGGGCCAAGGAACGATCGGTCAGGATCAGCACTGCAACCACGCAGCAGGGCCGAAGCGCATCATCCTGTGTATGCCGCCGGCGCGGCCACAACCGGGCGAGCCAGCTTTTCCTTGCCGGCGCCTCGCGGGGTTCCTCCTCCGCGCCACGTCCGATGCGCAGCCCGATTTCCTCGCGCATCTCGGCCGGCGTCATCCGGCGGCGCTCCTGCGCCTGCCCTTCGCGCGGGCGCTCCGGATAGGCCTGGTTGTCCTCGTATGTCGACATGACGATCCCTGCTCAGTTTGTCTGGATTCGGCGGTTCATCGCCGTCACGAAAAGCCGCTGGCGCAGGGCATCGTGATCGTAATCGGGGCCGGCATTCGGTGCCTGGCGACGCTCGTGCTCCGGCAGGACAACGCCGGCATTGCCGGGCATCGCGACCGGCGCCGGTGAACCATCATCCGCTGCGATCGCGTTCTGCATCATCGCGCGGTTGAGGATGGTCGAATAGGCCGCGAAGACGGTCTCGAAGGATCGCGAGACCTCGCTGAAGCCCGAAGCCAGACGATCCTCGAATTCCTTGGACAACCCGACCTGGCTCGAGCCAAGGCCGCCGTCCCGCAGCGCCTCCTTGAGATCGGCATGATCCTGCGACATGCGCTGCATGGAGGATTCAATTGACATGGCGGTGCGTTCGAGGAGCGTGGCCAGACCGCCGAAGCCGTTCTTGACCTTCCCCTCGATGCCCACGGCGATCTCGGTGATCCGGTCGCCGGCCGCCTTCACATCGAGCAGCTTGGCCAGGCGGGCATTGGTCTCGTAGTTCTCAGAAGTCAGTCGACGGAGGCCATCGAGATAGGCCTGACCTGTGACTTCCATGATATGGGCCATGCCGTTGAAGCCGGAAGTCAGCCCTGTCTCGGTCTTCCGCTGCACGTTGATCAGCTCTTGCAGATACTCGGCATTGGCCGCCTGTGCAGCAACCAGCATACTCATCTGCTCGCGCATCTCGGCTGTCTCAGCCGCGATCTTCGAGACAGCACCGAGCATGGCCTTGATCATCTCCTGGTTGCTGGCCTGCAGGCTCACAATATCGGGCAGCGTATTGTTGACCGTATCCATGCCCTGGTTCATGCGGCCGAAGCCCTGCGCCATCGTGGCGACAACGCCGACATCGGAAATGCCGCCGGTCGTGCCGGCGCCCTTTCCTCCGCCCCCGCCGGAATCGGCGAGATTCGTCGCAATAAGACGGGCGAGCTCGCCGGCTTCGCTCCGGCTGCCGCTGCCCATATGGGACATGCCGGCGAGCCAACCCGAAAACTCATCCTTCAGGATGTTCAACCCGTGGCTCCCGAAGCGGGAGAGGACGCCGAGGATCAAGGATCCGAACAGCCCGAACAGCGAGGAGGAGAACCCGGTCGCCATGCCGGTGAGTGGCACCTGCAGGTTGGTCAGCAGACGCTTCATCGACTCGCCGGACGTTGCATCGGTACCGCCGAGGCTGCCGATGATGCCGCCGACCGAGCCGACCATTTCCATCAGGCCGATAAAGGTGCCGATCAGGCCGAGGAAGATCAGCAGGCCGGCGAGATACGTGAGCTGGTTGCGCTCGTCGGCGAGTTTCTGCTCGATGCCCATGACCACGTTCTGCATGGTCGAGACCGAGATCGAGAGGTTCTTGGCCCGGTACAGTTCATCATAGGCCACCTCGAACATATGCCCGAGGGATTTGGGCCGCGAGAACACGACCCCGGGATCGAGCGCCCGGTAATGGCGCCAGTAGGGGTCGTCCACCGTCTCTGTCCGTTCACGGCGGGAATCGTTGAACGCTTCCTGCAAGGCCTCGAAGGCGATGGCGTCGGCGCGGATCCGTAGGACACGCTGGAAGGCCAGCACCGTGCCGAAGGCAAAGACCGCGATGATCATGCCGTTCAGCCAGGGATTGGCGACAAGCCCCTGCCAGACAAAGTGACGCCCGAGCATCACGACCAGCCCGACCGCACCCATCACGATGACCATCCTGAGGAGCTGGGCGTGGATGGTTTGCCTCAGGGCATTCTGGCGATCAGGCAGCGGGCTCTTCATGGTCAACGGCGAATCCTGTTAGGGTCAGGATCACAGTCGCTGATTATGGTTAGCAACTTCCAAACATCGGAGACGTCGGATGCTGTTTCAGCGACCCTCGGTCCCGGAATTGCCGGCCATGGCCCGAATCTCGATCCGGTCGGCTGCACTGCCCTCCCGGCTGTCCACAACCCTGACCTGAATGTTCTGGGCCGGAATGCCGCCGGCAATCAGCTGTGTCCGGGCCGAGAGCGCCCGATAGAAGGCCACGCGCCGCGCGTCGGAGGCGTTGCCGAGTTCCAGGCCTGCCAGGGCCACGATCTGGAAATGGGTCGCCTTGCCGCGATGACCTTCAAGGAAAGAACGGACCTCGCTGCCGGCATTTCCGTCAATGCTTGTCCCCCGGGACGGGAAGGTCAGCGTGAGAACAGCCTCCGATTGCCGGGTCGCCACATCCCCGCGCGGCACGAAGGCCTTCGCAGCTTCACCGGCATGGACAACACGATCCTGGCCATCGAGGGGAACCGCCTTGTCCTCCGGACGCTTGGCAACGGGCGGATTGCGCCGCTGGTATTCGAGGGCCTCGGCAATCTGCCGGGCCATGGCCTCGGTATCGGCCTGACGCCCGTCGACCGGCAGACCGGCGGCATCCGCAATCTTCTCCACGAGGGAGCGCGATGCATTCTGGGTGATGCCGAACAGGGCGATGGCAAGAATCATCATCACGAAGACGAGCATCATCGTCATCGTGGTCAGGGCGTCGACATAGCCCGGCCAATGGTTCTCGTTGTCGCCGCCCTCTGTCATGAACCCAAAGTTGCCTTCCCCTGCCCGGCCTTCCGGTCATACATCGGGGAAGGCTTCGCTTTGGTTAAGCCGTTGTCGGGCCGACCCCGAAACGCTTCAGAATCTGCTCTTTCGGCCCGTCAGCGACAACCCGCCCCTGATCGAGCCAGATGATCCTGTCGACCAGGGACAGAACCGGCAATCGATGGGTCGCGACGATGATGCCCATGCGATCAGTTTCCAGCTTGCGTATCTCGGCGATCACGCGGGCCTCGAGCCCGTTATCCATCGACGAGGTCGGTTCATCCAGCAGCAAGACGGTGGGGGCACCCATCAGGGCCCGCGCCAGCGATACCGATTGCCGCTCGCCCCCCGACAGCCTCTGGCCACCAGGACCAACCTGAAGCGTATAGCCGGCCGGGTGGAGACTGGCGAAATCGGCGACCCCGGCAAGACGGTTGATCTGCTCGAAATAGGCGGGATCGACATCGGGCAGCCCGGCCATGAGATTGTCATGCAGCGTGCCGTCGAACAAGGCGGTGTCCTGCGGCATAAGGGCCAGGTGAGCCCTGAGCCAGGCCGGGTCATATTGGCCGATCTCCTGCTCGTCGAGCAGGATGCGGCCATCCTGCGGCTCGACAAGGCGGGCGAGCACGCGCAACAGTGTCGACTTGCCTGAACCGGCCTTGCCCACCAGGGCAACACGCTCGCCCGGAGCGATAGACAGCGTGATGTCCCTGAGGCACGGTCGCAATTCGCCAGGATAGACCACGGTGAGCCGATGCAGGTCGATCTTGCCGCGGAGCCCCTGGCGCATCGGGCGGACCCGATCCCCCGCCTGCTCGATCGGCTCGACGAGGAACGGTGCAAGGGCGGAGAGCGCCCGGATGTTCTGCAGGGCCCGGAAAACCAGCCCCGCAAGGATCGAGATCGGCATCATCGAACGGTTTACAAGCAGGATCACCGCCGAGAGCGCGCCGATCGTCATGCTCGCGTCCTGAATGCGGTAGGTGCCGATGACCAGAGCCGCGACGATCGAGACCTGGACGATCACGGCGGCGAGTTGGGCGGCCATCCCGTTCCAGTAGCGGGCGAGATGACCGGTATAGCCGGCTTCGTCCGAGACCTGTTCCCACGCGGCCATGCGCGACGGCGCGGCATTGGTGATCCGCAGCCGCTCGATACCGCCCACCATGTCCATCACCTGCTGGACCTGCTTGCCCTGCGCGCCCATCGCCTCGCGCAGCGCACGGCGCGACATCACATGGGCAGCGACATGGCAGAGGACCACGAGGAACGTCGCGACAAGCGGGGCCAGCACGACAGGGCCGCTGATCGAGAAGATGAAGAGCATCAGGAAAATGAAGAAGGGCAGGTCGATCGCAACGCTGGCGATCAGTTGCGGCATGAGACGGCCGGATTGTTCCATTTCCTGGATCAGCGGCATGATCGGGCCGATGTGGCGCGGCACGCGCTGTGCCCGGGCGAAAAGCAGGCGACGGACGAATCGGGCCTGGAGGACATGGCTCGCCTCATGGCCGACAGCGTCGCCAAGCTTCAGCCGCGCATGCCGCAGGACGGTCTCGAGGCCCAGCGCAAGCATCGCGCCGATGGAAAGCGCCCAGAGGGTCTCATTGGCGCCGTGCGGAATCACCCGGTCGAAGACGGCCATCGAGAAGAGCGGCAACGCCATACCCAGCAGGTTGATGAGCAGGCCGCCGAGGCAGAGATAGGCGATCCGCCAGCCCTGCCCTTCCAGTGCGAGGAGGAGAAGGGAGAGCACATCCGGAGCGGGTTCCTCGCCCGGTTCGGCTTTCGCCGGTTCTGGCCGGATCGTGCGGTTTCGGGGTAAAGCCTGACCCGGCATGGGCGGGTCCTTCCCGGGACGTTCGTCCTGCGGCCGGGCGCTTGGCCCGGCGGCAACTCCTGCGGGGTTCGTTGTGCTGTCCACCGTCGCTGTTGCTTGGTGCGGTACCTGTCCGGGCGAACCGGTCGGGGCGTCAGGCATGGCCCGTCGCACTTCCGGTCGTGCCTCCTGCGGGGCGGCCATGTCCTGCACGGAAGGCGAGGCTGGCCCGCCCGGAGCGGCGCCTGATGACGCCTCCGGCGGCATGGGACCCGGGGCAACGACAGGCCGGGGCGCGGGACGCGCAAGATCGATCACGCGGAAGATCGAACTGCTGGCCGCCCGATCAAGTCCGTCGATCTCGACATCATAGGCGCCCTCCGGCCCGAGAAGGCGGAAATGGTTCTCGTCGGTCCGCCCGATCACGAGCCGGCTGGATCGATCCCGCAGCATCACGACAGCCGGCAGCAGGGCCGGGTCCAGCTGGCGCAGGGACATCGCCTCCCAGATCACCGAGAAACCGAGCTTGTCGGCGATCATGGCCAAGGTCGCGGGACCGGGCAGCGAGGCAGGCGGCGCATCGGGAACCGGCTCCTCGACAGGCCGGCCGCACAGCCGGGCGAGGCGCTGGAGATCGGCGACGGGGTGGCTGGACGGTCCGAGTTCGGCCGTCACGCCCTGCGCGGTCTCGTTCATGGAGCGGAACCGCTCCCGCAGCCGTGCAACGGTCTCGCCGAAGGGGGCCTCCCCTTCGGAACCCGCGGGCTCCGATTGCTGCCTGGCGCTTTCGCTCATCCTGCCGACGCCTATGGTGATGGGAAAATGATCCTTCCCTTACGCATCGCGCAACATGCTTAAGGCGCCGTAAACAAATTGGTGCGAGCGTCACTTCGCTGCATTGAAGTGGAGAATCCCTTGCCTCGACAGGAAGGAGCGGCCGGATCGCCGACGCGGCTCTGCGCGGGCATAGCCCGGCGCAGCCACCACCATATGATCCTTGCGATTTTCTGCGGCGTCGCCATCTTCCTTGTCTGGGCGACCCTGACGTCGATCGACCGCGTGACCCGGGGGTCCGGGAGGGTCGTTTCACAGACACGGAACCAGCTGGTCCAGCATTTCGAAGGCGGCATCGTCACCGAGATCCTTGTCCGGGAAGGCGAGACTGTCCGCAGCGGCCAGCCGCTGGTGCGGATCGAGAACTCATTCGCCAAGGCGGAACTGCAGAACAACCAGCTCGAACTCTATTCGAAACTGATTGCCTGGAACCGCCTCGATGCCGAGGCGCGTGGCCTTCCGAGCTTTGATGAACCCCCGAACGAAGGCCTCGATACGCGGCAGATCTCCGAGCAGGAGCATTCCCTCTTCCGCGCCCGGAAAGACGGGCTTCAGGCCCAGATCGCGGTAATCGACGAGCAATTCAAGCAGAAGCAGCTCGAACTGGCGGAAACCCAGACGCGGTGGAGTTCCTCGCAGCGGGAGCGCGAGATCGTGACACCGCGCGTCGAGAGCCTGCGGCGACTCGTGCAGATCGGGGCCGTCAGCCGCAACGAGTTGCTGGACAACGAACGTTCGCTCCAGCAGGTCGAGGCGCGGATGGCCGGCCTCATCCACGAGATCGCACGGCTCGAAGCCGCTGTCTCCGAACTCGGGCGACGGCGCGAGGAAGTGACGTTGCGCTTCCGGGCAGAGGCCGAAAAGGACCAGCGCGAGACGTCGGTCCAGATCGCCAAGCTCAAGGAAAGCATCTCGGCGATGCGCGACCGGTCGAACAGATCCGAGGCCATGGCGCCTGTCGCCGGCACGGTCAACAAGCTCTTCGTGGACACGATTGGCGGTGTGGTGAAGCCGGGCGACCCCCTTGCGCAGATCGTACCGATGGATGCCTCGCTGATCGTGGAGGCCCGTATCCCGCCGAGCAGCCGTGCCCAGATCTGGCCGGGGCTTCCGGCGATCATCAAGGTTTCAGCCTATGACTTCGCCGTCTATGGCGGGCTGAAGGGGAAAGTGATCGATGTCTCGCCGGATGCCTTGGCCGATGAGAAGGGCGAACCCTATTTCCGCGTCCGCCTCGCAACAGAATCACGCGGGTTCGGACCGGGGCAGCCGGTCATTCCCGGCATGATCGCGCAGGTGGACATCATTTCGGGCCAGCATACGATCATGAGCTACGTGACCAACCCGATCAACAGGATGGCCAGCGAAGCCCTGCGGCAGTGACAAGGGTCAGACGATCGAGACCTTGGCGAGTTCGGTGGTCAGCGTCGCATCGGTGAAGAACGTGTAGTCCGAGCCGGTCTGGGTGAAATGCTCGCCCGCCGCAACGGTGAACGTGTCATTGCCATCCATCTTGAAGGTCAGCGTGTTGCCCGGGCCGCTGGTTCCCAGCACATTGGTGGCATGCGTTGCGGTGAAGTTGGTGAAATCCGCGCTGACGCCGGCGGCCTCGAAATCGATCGTCTCGACATGGGTGAGGAAGGACAGCTGGCCCAGCGTGAAGCTGCCGGTACCGATGACATTGACCGTATCGGAATCCGCACCGCCATGGATGTTCAGTGATGTGGACTGGACATCAAGGTCCAGGATGAAGGTATCGTTGCCAGCCTCGCCGAAGAGCTGGTCGATGCCGCCATTGCCCCGGATCGTGTCATTGCCAGCGCCACCATAGATGGTGTTGACGCCGCTCGTGCCGGTCAGGGTATCGGCATGCGACGAGCCGGTGATGTTCTCGACATCAAAGAACGTGTCGCCCAGTGCAATAGCCGCTCCCGTGGCCGTGTTGGCGTTCAGATCAATGGAAACGCCGGTTAACGCCGCCGAATAGTCGACTGTGTCGATACCTGATCCGCCATTTATGATATCGGCCCTCATCGAACTGTAAAAAACGTCATCGCCATCCAACCCATTCATGACGTCGTCTTCGGTCGTCCCGCTCAGCGTGTCGTTGCCGGCGGTACCATTGACCGTATTGGTCTGGTTGGTGACGGTTATGGCGACAGACTGCGTGGTGCTAGCGCCCTGGCCATCGGTGACGAGAACATCGATGTTGTAGACATTGTTGGCGCCGGAATCGGCGGGGTTCTCGAAATCCGGGGCTGAATTGAATGTCACTTCACCGGTCGTCGAATTGATCGTGAAAAGTGACGCATCCGCGCCGCCGCTGATCGAGAACCCGAATGTCGGGCTGGCATCGGGGTCGGTCGCGGTAATGGTCAGCGCCGAAGTCCCGTTCTCGACGACGGAAACCGTTGCCGCAGATGTGATTGTCGGCACCTCGTTCTGGTTGGTGACGGTAACGGCGATATCCTGTGCTGTTGTACCGCCGAGACCATCCGAGACCTGGACCCGGACGTCATAGACGTTGTTGCCCCCGGCATCGGTCGGCGCCTCGAAATTCGGGGCGGTCACGAAGGTCAGGACGCCTGTCGTCGCATTGATGGCGAACTTCGCCGAGTCCGCGCCGCCGATGATCGAATAGGTCAGGCTCGCACCGGCATCCGGATCAGTTGCAGTGACCGTAATGACCGCAGTGCCATTTTCTGTGACCGAGGCCGTTGCCAAAGAGGTTATGGCCGGTGCCTCGTTCTGGTCGGTAACCGTGACGGCAATTGATTGCAGGCGCGTACCGCCCAGTCCATCCGCCACCTGAACCTGCACATTATAGACATTGTTCAGGTTCGAATCCGCGGGGTTCTCGAAATCCGGGGATACCTTGAATGTGAGGACGCCAGTCACGGCATCGATATCAAAATCGGACGCATCCGCACCGCCGACAATCGAATAGGTCAGGCTCGCACCGGCATCCGGATCGGTGGCGGTGACGGTTGTCACCGGCAGCGTGATCACACCGTTTTCCGCAAACGTCACACTGGCTGTTGCCCCACCGCCATTCGAGGTGATGGTCGGCGCCTCGTTCTGGTTGGTGACGGTCACCGCAATGTTCTGAGTGGCCGTGCCGCCGAGGCCATCGGCGACCTGAACCTGCACATCATAGACATTGTTGCCGCCGGCATCGGTCGGCGATTCGAAGTCCGGGGCTGACACGAAGGTCAGCACGCCGGTGGTCGGGTTGATGACGAACTTCGCCGAATCGGCACCGCCGACGATCGAATAGGTCAGGCTCGCGCCCGCATCCGGATCGGTGGCTGTCACTGTCATGACCGCCGTCCCGTTCTCCGATACCGAGACGGTCGCGGCCGAGGTAATGCCCGGCGCCTCGTTCTGGTTGGAGACGGTCACCGCAATGTTCTGCGTCGTGGTCCCGCCGAGGCCATCGGCGACCTGGACCTGCACATCATAGACATTGTTGGCGCCGGCATCGGTCGGCGATTCGAAG
>JAPZUD010000004.1 GCA_027533425.1 Beijerinckiaceae bacterium
GAACCTCAACCGCGTCAACAACAACATCTCGACGGCCCTCAAGACCCTTGAGTCGACCGATCTCGCCCTGAAGCAGATCCGCAACCTGCTCCAGCAGATGAACACGATGGCCTCGGACGCGCTGAATGCCGGCTCGGCCACCACGGTTCAGGCGACCTCGACCGCCAACATCGCCGACACGACCACCGTCAACGGCGCCTCGACGGGTCATCGCTTCTCGATCACCTCGGATAACGGCAAGAACTTCACCTACACCTTTACTGGCGCGACAAACACCACAACCTGGGGTCAGGTTGCCCAGGCACTGAACAACGCCAATATCGGCGTGACGATGCGCTTCGAAGTCAACGGCACGGGTTCGCGGGTCATCCTCGAAGCCACCGATGGCAAGACCGGCTTCACGCTTGATGGTCGTTCCTCGCAGCAGGTGGTGGATGACCTGACCGCGATCAACTCGGGTTATGACGGCACCTACGCCGCCTCGAAATTCGCCAACGGCACGGCCAGCCCGACCGGCTTCGGGGGTTCGAACCCGATGGGCCTGCGCTTCGGCACGGGTGGCGCGCTGTCGACCGCCTCGACCTTCGCCGGTTCGTCGGTTGCCGCCGGTTCGTCGCTCTCGTTCCTCGGCGCGGACGGCGTGGCCCGGACCTGGTCGACCACGACCGTGAAGAACCTCGACTCGGTTGTCGCCGAAATCAACGCGATGAATGCCGGCGTCAAGGCAGAGTTCGTCCAGTCCGCCACCGGTCAGAACCGGATTGCCCTTCGTAACCTCTCGGGCAACGCCGTCACGGTCCTCAACGGCACGGGCGCCTTCGACTCCGTCACCGGCGCGGCCCGCTTCAACGCGGCCTCGGGGGTTCCGGTGGTTCAGGGCAACCCGATCCTCGGCGCGACCAACAACGCCCGCCGCCTCGAACTGGGCACCCAGTACGAAGCGTACAAGACTGAAATCACGAACGTCATCACCAACAACGTGGTCCAGGCCGGCCGCAACCTCCTGCTCGGCCAGGGCATGAGCGTGATCCTGAACGAGTTCGCAGCGAACCCGATCGCGATCAACGGCATCAACACCACGGTGCTGGGCAACCTCGGCCTGACGACGGTCGGCACGACCTGGACCACCAACGGCAACATCCAGAACTCGCTGGGCCAGACCCAGACGGCGATGAGCGTTGTCGACCAGATCCAGGCCCAGTTCGGCAACTACTCGTCCTTCATCCAGGACCGCTACGAGATCAACAAGGAATTCTCTTCGAACATGAAGACCTTGGGTGACGATCTCGTCTCGGCCGATGTGGCCGAGGAATCCGCCAAGCTGACGGCGCTGCAGACCCAGCAGCAATTCGCGGTCCAGGCCTTCTCGGCCGGTTCGGCGAATGCCCAGTCGCTGCTCCGCCTGCTCGGCTGATCGCCCGCAAACGGAACCTGACAAACGGGGCGGTGGAGACATCCACCGCCCTTTCTGCTGTCCGGAGGGGCGCGGGCCTGGACGATCTATTTCAGGCTGTTGGCCAGGAAACTCTGCAGCCGTTCACTGCGCGGATTCGACAGGATCTCGGCGGGCGGACCTTCTTCCTCGATCACGCCGCGATGGAGGAAGATCACCCGGCTGGCGACCTCGCGGGCAAAGCCCATTTCATGCGTCACGACCAGCATGGTCCGGCCTTCTTCCGCCAGCGAGCGCATCACGCGGAGGACCTCGCCGACCAGCTCGGGATCGAGCGCGGAGGTCGGTTCGTCGAACAGCATCACGTCCGGCTCCATCGCCAGCGCGCGGGCAATGGCGACGCGCTGCTGCTCGCCACCCGACATATGCGAGGGGTAGGCATCCTTGCGATGGCTGACGCCGACCCGGTCGAGATAGCGCTCGGCGCGGGCGATGGCCTCCGCGCGTGACAGGCCGAGCACGCGGATCGGCGCCTCGATGACATTCTCGAGGGCGGTCATGTGGCCCCAGAGGTTGAATTGCTGGAACACCATGGCGAGCCGCGCCCGCATCCGCTGGAGCTGCTGCGGATCCTGAGCGTCGAGTTCGCCGCGCCGGTCCGGCGCGAGGCGCAGTTCCTCGCCGCAGACGACAATGCGGCCGGCATTCGGCTTCTCAAGCAGGTTGAGGCAGCGCAGCACGGTGCTCTTGCCCGAACCCGACGAGCCGATCATGGCGATCACGTCGCCGGAATTCGCGGCAAGGGTCACGCCTTTCAGCACCTCGACCGTGCCGAAACTCTTCCGGAGCCCTTCGGCGCGCAGCTTCTCGACCGGGGATTCGGCCATCGGCATGGACATGGACTGCTCCTTCATGGGCTCAGCAGGCGGCCGCTGCGCCGCAAGCTGTCGCCGGCAACCTTGCCGAGGCGCTTGCCCGGCGTGACGAAGGTCTCGGCCGTGCGGGCATAGAGCATCCCCGCCGACAGCGCCGCGACCGGGATCCTGTCGCCGGTGAGCGGATCGGTGATATCGGCGAGGATCTCCCCGGCCGTCACCGTGTCGCCGGCGAGCTTCCGGTAGGTCAGGATGCCGCCGGCCGGGGCGATGATCGGCTCCGACGCCTCGAGCAGGGTCGGCCGGCAGAGCAGCGGTGGCAGGGCCGGTGCCTCGCCCGACACCACGCCGGCATGGCGGAGGAACCCGAGAAGGGCCCGGGCATCGGCCTCGGCAAGGTCCTGCCGGACATCGGCCTGGCCGCGCAGTTCGACGGTCGTGGCATGGCAGCCGGCCGGAAGCGGGCGGTCGGGCCGGGCCTTGGCAAGTTCCGCCCAGGGGCGGCTCAGCGCCTCGTCGAACGGGTCGCCGCCGGAAACCTCGGCCAGCAGGATCGCCTTGGCACCGAGCAGGGCGGCGAGCGGCGTGAAGGTCGCGAGCGATCGCGGCTGTGTATAGAGATGCAGCGCGGCATCGGCATCACAATGCAGGTCCAGGACCAGATCGGCCTCGAGGGCGAGCCGCAGCAGGTTGGCCTTCAGATGCTGGGCGGCGCTGCTACGCCCCTGCTGCTGCAAGGCCTCGGCAAAGGCCTCGCGCACGAGGCGCGCGTTGCGATCCTCGTCCATGGTGAGCTGATCGCCGACCCGCGCCACCAGGATGGCGCCGAGATCCGGGAAATCCCGATTGAAATTGCCGCCATCCGACAGCGAGAACCGGCCGACCGGCTGGCCGAGGACCTGCTGGGCGAGGCCGATCGGATTGGCCACCGGCACCAGGGTCACCTGGCCGGTCAGGGCACCGGCCTCGTCGAGCGCCGCCAGTTCCCGCCGGAGCACCTGTGCGCAGATCATGCCGGGGATCTCATCGGCATGCAGCGCCGCCTGGATATAGACATGCGGGCGCGCCTCGCGCCGGCCGAACCGGTGGACGGTAAGGCTGTATTCGGTGCCCGGCGTCCCGGAGGGGATGGCGATGGTTTCGCTCGGCATGGTCAGGCTGCTTTCGACGGAATGGACATCGGGCGGAGATGCCGGAGGAAACGCCCCTCGAGCAGCTTGACCAGCCCGACAAGGGCGAAGGTGATGACGAAATAGAAGACCGCAACCAGCCCGAAGGCTTCGAACGGCGCGAGATGATTGTAATAGACGTCGCGCGCGGTGCGGGTGAGTTCGACAATCGTTACCGCGCTGGCGATCGAGGTGGCATGCATCACCATGACCAGCTCGTTGCCATATTGCGGCAAGGCGCGCCGGATCGCGCTCGGCAGCAGGATCCGGCCATAAATGGTCGCGGTCGACATGCCGAGGCTGCGCGCGGCTTCCAGCTCGCCACTGGGCGTCTGGCGCAGGGCGCCGGCGAGAATTTCGGTCGTGTAGGCCGTGCTGTTGAGCGCGAAGGCGAGCCAGGCGCAGAACCACGCATTGCGGAAGAGCGGCCAGGCAATGCTTTCGCGGAGCCATTCGAACTGCGCGAGGCCGAAATAGATCATGTAGAGCTGCACCAGCAGCGGCGTGCCGCGGATGACATAGGTGTAGAGGAAGACCGGCTTCGACAGCCAGGGATTGGGCGAGACGCGGGCAATCGCCAAAGGTACCGACAGCAGGAACGAGGCCGAGACCGAGATCGCCATCAGGATCAGGCTGACTTTCAGCCCGTTGAGATAGAGCGGCCAGGATTCGGCAAGGAGGGCCCAGTCGATCATCAGAACTCGACCTTTCTCACGCCGAGCGAGAAGCGCCGCTCCAGCCAGCCGAGCAGCAGGATGGAGATCGTGGTCACGGCGAGATAGAGCCCGGCAATCGTGGCGTAGAAGGTGAACGGTGCCCGCGTCGCGGCGGAGGCGAGATTGGCGCGATGGACCATGTCATCGAGCCCGATGATCGAGAGCAGGGCCGTCGCCTTGATCATGACGAGCCAGTTATTCGTGAAGCCCGGAATGGCGTGCCGCACCATCTGTGGCAGGATGATCCGGCGCAGGACCTGCCCGCGCGTCATGCCATAAGCCTTGCCGGCCTCCATCTGCCCCCGGGGGATGGCGAGGATCGCGCCGCGGAACGTCTCGGTCAGGTAGGCGCCGAAGATAAAGCCGAGGGTCAGCGTGCCGGCCAGGAACGGATTGATGTCGAAATAGCCGAGGCCTGCCCGGTCGGCCAGGGCATTCACCATGATCTGGCCGCCATAGAAGATCAGCAGCAGCAGAACGAGTTCGGGCAGGCCGCGGATCAGGGTCGTGTAGACATCCGCTGCCAGCCCGGCGACGCGCGAGCCGGACAGCTTCGCGCCTGCGCCGATCAGCCCGAACAGGCAGGCGATCGACAGCGATGTCGCCGAGATCAGCAAGGTCGAGCGGAGACCCTCGAGGATGGCGGGAAAATAGCCATGGAGGAACATGAGATCGTCCCGCCTTCGCGCGAGGGTCGCCGGAATCCGGGATCAGGAGCCCGAAATGTCGAAATCGAAATACTTGTCAGCCAGCGCCTTGTAGCGCCCGCTCGCTTTCAGCGCCGCGAGGGCTGCGTTGATGCGGGTGCGCAGGGCCTCGTCATCCTTGCGGACGGCGATGCCGACGCCCGAGCCGGCCCCGATCCGGATCGCCGGGCCGAGCTGCGCGAAACCCTTGCCTTCCGGCTTCTTCAGGAAGGCCTCGGCCGAGACCACCGACGAACCGAAGGCCACATCGGCCCGGCCGACGGCGAGTTCCATGTAGACCTCGGTCTCCTTGCCGGCGAGAACGACCTCGCTGTCCTTGTAGTTCTCGGCGAGATAAGCGGCACGCGGCGAGTTGCGCAGCACGACGATCTTCTTGCCCTTGAGCGAGGCCGGGGAATGATCGGCGAAGGCGCCGGCCTTGGCGACAAAGCGCGACGGAACGTCATAATAGGGGTCGGAAAAATCGACCGACTTCTTGCGCGCTTCGGTGATCGTCATCGAAGCAACGATCATGTCGAATTTCTTCGCGTTGAGCGCCGGGATCATCCCGTCGAACTCCTGCTGGACAAACACGCATTCCGCCTTCATCTCGGCACAGAGGGCATTGGCGATGTCGATGTCGAAGCCGCCGAGCTTGCCGTCCGGCGCGATCATCGAGAAGGGCGGGTAATTGCCTTCGACGCCGATGCGCAGTTTCGGGGCCTGGGCGATGGCCGACGGGGCCAGGATGAGGGCGAGGGCGGCCGCGCCGGCGGCCGACAGGAAGGTACGCTTCAGCATGCAGGATCTCCCGTTGGAATGCAGTGGATTGCTTGTCCGATCCGCCTTCACTGTGGCGAATAATTTTCATACAGTCAACACATGAAAAAATCTCTTCATACACAAATCGACGCCAAGGGCGTCAGCGACATGGCCTTCGCAGCCTCCCCGCTTGGCCGGCAATTGCTGGACCAACAAGCCTCCGGCTCGGCTTCCAACCGGGCCATTGCCGAGCATCTCCTCCGGAACCCGGTCCGGGGGGCAGCCCTGTCAATCGAGGATCTGGCGGCGGCAAGCGGTGTCTCGACGGCGACCCTGTCGCGCTTTGCCCGTCACCTCGGCTTTGGCGGCTTTCCCGACCTGCGGGCGGCGCTTGCCGATACACTGCAATCGGTGCTCCGCCCGGTGGAGAAGCTGCGCGGTGCGCTGGATCGTGCCGAGGGTGCGGCGCCGATGCGCGAGGGGCTCGAGGATACGCTGGCCAATCTGCGCGGGACCGCGGAAGGCCTCGAGCCGGCGACAATTGCGCGCATCGTCGACAGGCTGATTGCCGCGCGCTGCGTCTATGTCATGGGTTTTGGCCTTTCGGCCCATCTCGCCGGCTTCCTGGCCCTCGGCCTGCAGCCCTTCTGCCACCACATTGTCAATGTGGTCGAATATGGCGGCACGGAGAATGCGGCCGGCCGGCTGATGAATCTCGGCCCGGAGGATGCGCTGATCGCGATTTCCTTTCCGCGCTACGCCACGGATGTTGTCCATCTCACGCGCTATGCGGCGGATCAGGGCGCGACGATCTTCGCCATCACGGATTCGGCGGCGTCGCCGCTGGTGCCGCTGGCCAGCGGGACGCTGATCGCCCAGGCGACGCATCCCGTCCTGTCCTCGAGCAATGTGGCCGCCCTGCTGGTGATCGAGGCTTTGGTCGCGGCGCTGATGGTGTCGAATGCCGACAATCTCGCCAAGGCCACGCGCCTGACCGATGCCATCTCGGCCTATCTCGTCTCGCAGCCGCCGAAAGCGCGGTAGCGACCAGCCTCAGGCCGCCTCGGCCCGGAGCAGCATGCCGAACAGGTCGCGCGGCTCGTCCGGGTCGGCGAGCAGGTCGAGTTCATCATATTGGCCGCTCTCGCCGGCCGCCCGGGCCAGCCAGCGCAGGGCGGAGAAATCCTCGATCGCGAAGCCGACCGAGTCGAACAGCGTGATCTGCCGCGCGTCGCGCCGGCCCGGCTCCAGCCCGGCCACCACGCGCCACAATTCCGTGACCGGGTAATCCCCGGGCAATTGCTGGATCTCGCCCTCGATCCGGGTCTGCGGCGGATATTCCACGAAGATCGAGGACCGCCGCAGGATATCGGCATGCAGTTCGGTCTTGCCGGGGCAATCCCCGCCTACCGCGTTGATATGGACGCCGGCGCCGATCATGTTGTCGGTCAGGATCGTCGCATTGGCCTTGTCGGCCGTGGCGGTCGTGATGATGTCGGCGCCGAGCACCGCATGCTCGGCCGTATCGCAGATCTCGATCGTGAAGCCATAGCGCGCGAGATTGGCGGCGCAGCGCCGGCTTGCCGCCGGATCGATATCGTGCAGGCGCAGCCGGTCGATGCCGAGCAGCGCCTTGAAGGCGAGGGCCTGGAACTCGGATTGCGCCCCGTTGCCGATCAGCGCCATGACGCGCGCCCCGGCGGGAGCGAGATGGCGGGCGGCCATGGCGGACGTCGCCGCCGTGCGCAGGGCGGTCAGGATGGTCATCTCGCTCAGCAGGACAGGATAGCCCGTTGACACATCAGCGAGCATGCCGAAGGCGGTCACGGTCTGCAGACCGTCACGCGTGTTGCGCGGATGGCCGTTGACATATTTGAACGCATACTGCCCGCCATCGCTGGTCGGCATCAGCTCGATCACCCCCTCGCGGCTATGCGAGGCGACGCGGGCGGTCTTGTCGAAATGTTCCCAGCGCCGGAAATCCTCCTCGATGGCCCCGGCAAGATCGCGCAGCACGGCCTCGATCCCGCGGGCGAGAATGATGCGCATCATGCGGTCGACACTGACAAAACGGACGAGATTGAGCTTGCGATCCATGGTCCGGGCTCTCCTTGATCGGCGCGAGCCTAGACGCGGTTGCCGGCGGAATGAACAGGCCAGATTGGCAATCATGGCAAAGTAATCTACCAAAATGGCAGATATGCTTTGCCAATACGGCAGACGAGGAGACCATGGATCCGCTGGACCGCCGCCTGATCACCCTGCTGCGCCAGAATGGCCGCCGCGGCATATCCGATCTTGCCCTCGAGCTGGATGTCTCCCGCGCCACCGTCCGCGCCCGGATGGAGCGGCTCGAGCAACAGGGCGATATTGTCGGCTACACGGTGATCCTGCGCGCCGATGTCCATTCCGCACCTGTCCGCGGCATCACGCTGATCGAGGTCGAGGGCCGCGCCAAGGATCGTGTCGTCGCCGCCCTGACCGGCCTGGCAGAAGTGACGGCCATCCACACGACCAGCGGCAAATGGGACCTCGTGGCCGAAATCAGCACCGAAAGCCTGACCGCGCTCGACGATGTGCTCAACCGGATGCGGATGACGCCGGGCATCGCAGCCTCGGAAACGCATCTGTTGCTGGCGACGCCCCGCAGCAGCCAGGCGGGGCTCGCACCGGTCTGAGGATCGCTCAGGAGAGGACGAGCCGCACCGCGCCGATGCCCTCGATCTCGGCCATCGCCGCGCCTGGCCCGGGCACCGGGATAATCCCGCAGACGGAGCCCGTCGTCACGAATTGCCCGGCCTTCAGCCCGCCAAGCGCGTCATTCCCGCGCGATAGCCAGGCGGCGGTCGCGCCGAGCGGGTCCAAGGCTGGTGGCGCGGCGGGCGCGTCATGGATCAGGGTGCCGTCGATCCGGAACCGGCAGGCCCGGCCCGGCACCGCGAGGTCCTGCCACGGGGTGCGCCCGGGACCCATCACATAACCGCGATTCGCCATCAGATCGCCGAGGAAGGCGAAGAGGTTGCGGTCAGGCTCCGCAAGCCGGGCGCCAACCAGCTCGACGCCGAGCGAATAGCCCTCCACCGCCTCGGCGATGCTCGCCCGGCTGTAGGAACCCGGCGCAAGATCGCGGTTCAGCCACAGCGCGATCTCGATCTCGACGCCGAGGCCCGGCGTGACCGGCCAGCTGGCGCCGTCAGCCTTGGACAGCCCGGCAAAGATTGGCGCCGCGATCGGGCCAAGCTTCGGATGGTCGGCAACCTTCCAGCCGGCAACGCCTTCGCCGAGGCCTTCGCAGGTCAGTTTCTGGACAAAATAGGCCTCTTCGAGCGATGCCGGTTCGGGACCAGGTCCGGGCGCGGTGCCTGTGCGGCGGGCAGCGAGAAGGCGTTGGGCGAATTCGGCAGCACTCACGTTGGGTTTCCTTCCGGCACGTGGTTTCGACCCTCTGCCCCGGCGGGCATAACCTCAGCGTAGGGCCGGGCAGGGCCCGGCGTCTAGCGCCCGGCAGGGCGCGGCGTCGGCGCGAAGCTGCACAGGATCGGCGCCAGCTCCGCATCGCCGACAAGGCCCGCCGCCGCCTCCGGCGTCAGCCATTGGCGGTCCCGCCGCTTGCGCTCGGGCCAGGCCGATTTCTGCTTTTCCACCTCAAGGGCGAAGATATCGACCCGGCAAGGCACGAATGTGCCGTTCGAGAGCAGCTTCTCGTAATGGTAATGGCCGATCGGCGTCTTGCCGACACGGCCCTCGACGCCCGCTTCCTCGGACGCTTCCCGGGCAGCCACCTTGTGCGGCGGGCGCTTGCCCATCGGCCAGCCCTTCGGGATGATCCAGCGCCGCGTGCTGATGGAGGTGATAAGCAGGATCTCGATCTGGCCGTCCTTGCGGAACCGGTAGGGCAGGGCGGCATATTGAAGCCGCAGCCGGCGCGAGGCCGTCGCGATATCAGGCATGGCCAGATCGGGCAGGGAGCCGGGCGAGGGCGGTTCCCGGGATTGCGGATCGCGTTTTGGCTCCATCAGCCCTTTTCCGGTCGGCATCAAAGCCGGCCTGCCGCCGGGCCTCCGGCGCCTGTCATGCCAGCGTCACAATTGTCACAACGGGCTGGTATCCCTTTGCCGGCGAGGTTTCAAGCCTTGCCAGCCGGTAATCCCCCGACCGATAAATGGCAGGCGGGCCGCTCCCGGGCCTGCGCGAAACGAGGTTCCGATGTCCGACTCTCCCGTCATCCGGACAGTGCCCGGCCCCGATGGCCGGCCGCGCTGTCGTTGGTGTGGCGCCGCGCCGGAATTCTTTGCTTATCATGATTCGGAATGGGGCTTTCCTGTAGGCGACGATATCCGCCTCTTCGAAAAGCTCTGTCTCGAATCCTTTCAGTCCGGCTTGAGCTGGCGGACCATCCTCGCCAAGCGGGAGAATTTCCGGGCCGCTTTCGACGGGTTCGATTTCCGCCGCATCGCGGACTATGGCGAGGCGGATGTTGGACGTCTTATTGCCGATCCCGGCATTGTCCGCCATCGCGGGAAGATCGAAGCCGTCATCAATAATGCCCGCTGCGCCGTCGATCTGGCTGCCGAATATGGCTCGCTCGCCGCTTATTTCTGGCGCTTCGAGCCTCGACCGGACGAGACGACCCCACCGCAGACCGTTTCCGTTTCGCCCGCTTCCATCGCCCTGTCGAAGGATCTGAAGCGGCGCGGTTGGGCCTTTGTCGGCCCGACCACGGTTTTCGCCTTCATGCAGGCTGCGGGGCTGATCAATGACCATGCCGCGGACTGTGTGATCCGGGTGGAAGCCGGGCAGGCCCGCCGCACGTTCATCCGTCCCGGCTGAGCCTTCGATCCCGGAGCTCCCGCATTTTCGCAGGGCGGGGTCGCATGGAAGCGGGTTGCCGTGACGGAATGTTCACAATAGAACAAAGAAAACGCCCGGAGAGGCGGACCTTCCAAAAGTCGCATTGGAACCTTTACCGGAGAATGCGACATTTCTCTCCTGGTCATGCTGGTCATGGCCACCACCTGAGGGGTGCAGGCCCATGAACAAGAGCGGGTATTTCTTCTACGAGGCCGCGCATGCGATCCTCGGTCCGGCGCGCGCCGCGAGCGACGCGATGCGCCTTTTCTATCGCAATCCGATCAATCCCCTGACTCATACCCCATTTGGGCGTTCCATGGCAGCCGCCTGTGAATTGTTCGAGCGGACGACACGCCGTTACGGAAAGCCGGCCTTCGACCTGCCCACGACCCAGTTCGAGGGCCAGACAGTCGAGGTGATCGAGCGGGCGGTCTGGCGGAATACGTTCTGCAACCTGATCCATTTCGACCGCGCCTTGCCCGCCAATGCCGGCCGGCAGCCCAAGCTGCTGATCGTCGCCCCGATGTCGGGCCATTTCGCCACGCTGCTGCGCGGCACGGTGGAAGCATTCCTGCCGCATTTCGAGGTCTATATCACCGACTGGATCGATGCCCGCCTTGTGCCGATGGCTGCCGGGCGTTTCGATCTCGACGATTACATTGACTATGTGAAGGCGATGATCCGGTTCCTCGGCCCGGATGTGCATGTCCTCGCCGTCTGCCAGCCTTCGGTTCCGGTCGTGGCGGCGATTGCCCGGCTTGAGGCCGAACAGGACCCGCATTCGCCCCGCTCCATGATCCTGATGGGTGGCCCGATCGATACCCGGGAAAGCCCGACGGAGGTCAACAAGCTGGCCCAGCGCCGGGGCATGCAATGGTTCCGCGACAATTGCATTTCCCGCGTGCCTTTCCCGCATCCCGGCGTGATGCGCGAAGTCTATCCCGGCTATCTGCAGCTTTCCGGCTTTATGGCGATGAATTTCGACCGCCATCTCACTGCCCATTGGGACATGTTCAACCATCTCGTCGATGGTGACGGCGATTCCGCCGAGAAACACCGCGAATTCTATGATGAGTACATGGCAGTGATGGATCTCACGGCCGAATTCTATCTCCAGACGGTTGACACTGTTTTCGTCCGGCATGCGCTGCCGAAAGGCGAAATGTATCATCGCGAGGAGCGGATCGATCTCGGTGCCATCCGCAATTGCGCGCTGATGACGGTCGAGGGCGAGAAGGACGACATTTCCGGAGTCGGGCAGACGCGGGCCACGCATGATCTCTGCGTGAACCTCCCGAAAGAGAAGCATCTCTACCATCTCCAGAAGGATGTCGGCCATTACGGCGTCTTCAACGGCTCGCGCTTCCGCAAGTTCATTGCGCCGCGCATCGTTGAATTCACCCGCGAGCATGGCTCTGCCCAGATCCAGCCCCTGAAGCGCGTGGTCAACGCCCGCTGAGGCGGCAGGCATTGATGCCGGCGTCCGAATCGGCCAGCTTCGGCCGGTTCGGAGTGCTCATGGCCCCCTCTCTCAAGGATTTCTTCGGCTTGCGCCCCGCCCGACGCGCGCGGACACTGCCGGATCTGCAGGTGCGGATCGGCGGCGAAATTGTCGCGGTTCCTGTGCGTTACCGTCCGGATGCCCGCCGCATGATCCTGAAGATCGACCGGCGGACCGGCACGCCCGCGCTCACCCTGCCCTATTCGGTCGGCAAGGTCCGCGCCGAACAGTTCCTCGAGGATCATCGCGGCTGGCTCGAGGCTCGCCTGCGCAGCCAGCCCGCCCGCATTCCTTTTGCCGCCGGCGCACTGCTGCCCGTGCGCGGTGTTCCGCACCGGCTCGAACATTGCCTGCCCTTCCGCGGCGAGACGCGGCTGGACATGTCGGGCGTGGAGCCCCGCCTGCTGGTCCATGGTGATCCTGCCCATCTCGCCACCCGCACCGAGCGGTTCCTGCGCGGCCTCGCCGAAGCCGATCTCCGCGCCGCCGTCCAGCGCCATGCCACGCGGCTGGAGGTTTCGATCGGACGCATCACGATCAAGGATACCCGCTCGCGCTGGGGGTCCTGCTCGTCGCGGGGCGACCTTGCGTTTTCCTGGCGCCTCATTTTCGCCCCGCCTGACATTCTGGATTATCTCGCCGCGCATGAGGTTGCGCATCGGCTGGAAATGAACCATTCCATCCGCTACTGGCGGCATGTCGCCTTCCTCTATCCCGACTTCCGACGCGCCGAGACCTGGCTCAACCGGCATGGCGCCCAGCTTCATCTCTACGGCGCCTGAGCGCCCATCCGGATCTGCCGTGGCCACCCTTTCCACCGACCGCTTCGCGCTGACCATCCTGCTCGGCTTCCTGACCGCGCTCGGCCCCCTGTCGACGGATCTCTACCTCCCCTCGCTGCCGTCGATTGCCCGGCATTTCGGCGTAGCGAGCGGGCAGGCCCAGTTGACACTGTCGGCCTATCTGATCGGCTTCGCGACCGGTCTCCCGCTCTATGGCCCGGTTTCCGACCGGATCGGCCGCAAGAAAGTCGTGCTCTTCGGTCTCGCTCTCTATGGCTGCGCCAATCTGATGTCGGCCATGGCACCTTCGCTGGAGGTGCTGATCGCCTCGCGCGGGCTGCAGGGCCTCGGTGCGGCGGCGCCGCTGGTCGTGGCGCGCGCCATGGTCCGTGACCTGCATGAAGGCCGGCGCGCTGCCCAGGAACTCGCCCGGATGGGGACGATCATGGGTGTCGTTCCTGCCATCGCTCCCATTCTCGGCGTCGGACTCGAACTCGGCTTCGGCTGGCGGTCCAATTTCGTGGCCACAGCGCTGCTCGCCGCGGGCCTCGCGGCTGTGGTGGTCTCTGCCCTGCCGGAAACCCTGCGCCAGCGCGCCACCACACCGCTGACCGTCTTCACCGTGGTTGGCGGATTCGGCGCCTTGCTGCGCGACCGGCGGTTCCTGCCCTTCGCGCTGCTGGCGGCCGCCTGCTATTCCGGGCTCTTCGCCTTCATTTCAGGCTCGAGCTTCGTCTATCAGCAGCATTTCCGGCTGACGCCCTTCCTCTTCGCGGTCTCCTTCGTGGTCATGGTGCTGGGCTACATGGCCGGGGCCTTCCTCGCGCAGCGGCTTGCCCTTCGCTATGATCAGCGGCGCATGCTCCTGACCGGCGCCCTGCTGCAATCCGGCGGTGGCCTCGCCATGGTGGCCGGCCTGCTGCTCGGCTTCGGTCCCGCCGCGATCACCCTGCCGATGGTCGCCTATGCGGCCGGTGTCGGCTTCACGCTGCCGCAAAGCCATGCCGGCGCCATGATGCATTTCCCGGAAAAGGCGGGCGCCGCCTCATCGTTGCTCGGTGTCATCCAGATGGGCTTCGCGGCTTTGGTCGGGGCGCAGGTCGGCGCCTGGATCGACAAGGGGCCGATGGTGCTGGCGGGTGCCGTTGCCGTTCTCGGCCTCGCCTCCGTTGCCCTGCTGCCGCTTGTGCGGCGAAGCTGACTAGGGCCCGAAAAGCCGGCTGAGCAGGCTCCGTTCCTTTGCCGTCGGTCCCTGGTTCTGCCAGGCCCCGGGGTTCTCTTGCACAGGGGCCGGGGGTGCGGCTGGCGTGGCATTCGCCTGCAGCAGGCTGCCCAGCGGATCCGTATCGCGGGCGCCAGGCAGGGGGTGCGAAGGCAGCCCGCGATGGGCCTGCCGCATGAACTCTGCCCAGATCTCGGCCGGAAGCCCCGAGCCCGTTACCTTTTTCATGGGCTGGCTGTCATCATTGCCCACCCAGACCGCCGCCACCAGCTGCCCGGTATAGCCGACGAACCAGGCGTCGCGGTGATCCTGGGTCGTTCCGGTCTTGCCGGCGGCGGGATGGCCGGGAATGTCCGATTTGCGGGCCGTACCGCTGACCAGCGTTTCCCGCATCATCCGGTTCATCATGGCGATATGGCCAGGATCGACCACTTGCCCGAGGGCTGGCGGCGGCCGGCGATAGATGACCTGCCCGGCGGTGGTTTTGACCTCAAGGATCGCATGCGGCACGACACCGGTGCCGCCATTGGCCAGGACGGCATAGGCACCCGTGATTTCCAGCGGCGTGACCTCGGATGTGCCCAGCGCGAGCGACTCATTGGCTTTCAATGCCGAATTGATGCCAAGACGTTGCGCCGTACGGACTACTTGCCGCGGCCCGACCTCGACATTGAGCTTCACGGCGATCGTGTTGAGCGACATGGCCAGAGCCTGCGTCAGACTGACCTGCCCGAAATATTCCTGCGTATAGTTCTCGGGCTTCCAGCCGCGGATATTGATCGGCGCATCCTCGCGCACCGTCTCCGGTGTCATGCCCTTTTCCAGAGCCGCGAGATAGACAAACGGCTTGAAGGACGAGCCGGGCTGGCGTTTGGCGGCGATGGCCCGGTTGAACTGGCTTTCGGCATAGTCCCGCCCGCCCAGCAAGGCCCGGACGGCGCCGTCCGGCGCCATCGCCACCAGGGCCGCCTGCTCGACATTGAGCTTGCCGCGCTTCGGTTCGAACGCCGTGGCGAAGGCACGCTCGCCCATGGCTTGCACCTTGGGATCGATCGTCGTGCGGACAACGATATCGGTCTCGACGGCGCCGATATGGTCGTCAAGGATGTCCATGATCCAGTCCGCCGCGTAATTGCCCTGTCCGGGCTTGGCGCGCTTGCGGGCATCGGCCGTGTTGAATTTCGAGCTTTTCGCCTGTTCCGGTGTCGCATAGCCGGCCTCGACCATCTTCGCCATGACGATGGCCGCCCGGTCTGCCGCGCCTTCGGGGTTCTTGTTCGGCGCGAGCCGCGACGGCGATTGCACCAACCCGGCCAGAACGGCGGCCTCGCCAAGCGTGACGGCGCGGGCGCTCTTGCCGAAGAACTTCTGGCTGGCCGCCTCGATCCCGTAGGCCCCGGCGCCGAAATAGACGCGGTTCATGTAAAGTTCGAGGATCTGGTCCTTGGTATAGTTCCGCTCGAGCCAAAGTGCGAGCAGCGCCTCCTGCGCCTTGCGCGAGAGGGTTCGCTCCTGCGTCAGGAAGATGTTCTTGGCAAGCTGCTGCGTCAGCGTCGAGCCGCCTTGCTCGGCCCGGCGGGCCGCAACATTCTTGACGACCGCGCGGGCAAGACCGGCAAGGTCGATGCCGAAATGCTGGTAGAAGCGGCGATCCTCGATCGCGACGAAAGCCTTGCCGACATAGGGCGGCAATTCGGCGATCGGCACAGTCGAGCCGCCGGTCTCGCCGCGATTGGCGATCAGCGTCCCGTCACTGGCGAGAATGGCGATATTCGGCGGTCGTTTGGGCACGCTGAGCTGGTCGATCGGCGGCAGCTTCATGGCGAAATAGGCGACGACGCCGCCCAGGGCCAGCAGGGCCCAGAGGCCCATCACGAAACTCCAGTAGAACAGCGTACCGAAGAAGCCGCGACCGCGGCGCCGGCTTCGCTTCGGGGCCGGGCCCTTGCCACGCCCGCGCTTCACGGGCCGATCCTCGGCAGACAGGCGCAAGCCGCCCTCGCTGCCGAAATCGCCGTCATCGAAGCGTGGCTCGCGCCGCTCTCTGGGGCCGCCTGCCCGTCCCATCCCGTCCCGGATCTCCCTGACCGGCCCGGAAGCCGGCATTCCCGCGCGTCATCCTGCCCGCACGCCCTTAAGGCGAGGTTAGTGACCTCGCCATTCCGGGGGATGCGCGCAGAATCCGGCAGAAGCAGGGCGACCGAAGCGGGATCAGGCCTTGGCCGCTTCCCGCAGCGCGGTGATCGTCGTGGTCGGGGTGATCGCTTCAGGATCGATCAGGCAATGCAGGATGGAGGGCTTGCCCGAGGCCAGCGCCCGGGCGAAGGCCGGGGCGAATTCCGCCGTGGTCTCGACCCGCTCGCCATGGCCACCGAAGGCCCGCGCATAGGCGGCGAAATCCGGATTACGCAACGCTGTCGCCGAGACACGGCCCGGATATTCGCGCTCCTGATGCATCCGGATCGTGCCATACATGCCGTTATCGATGACCAGCACGATGATTGGCAGGTCATATTGCACGGCCGTCGCGAAATCCTGCCCGTTCATCAGGAAACAGCCATCCCCGGCAAAGGCCACGACGGTCCTGTCCGGGAACAGGCGCTTGGCCCCGACCGCCGCCGGCACGCCATAGCCCATCGAGCCCGAGGTCGGGGCCGATTGCGTCTGGTACTGGTTGAAACGGTAGAAGCGATGCAACCAGGTCGCGTAATTGCCGGCACCATTGCAGAGGATCGTATCCCGGGGCAGGGCCTCCCGCAGATGGAGCATGATCTCGCCCATCTGGAGCCGCCCGGGGATCGGCTTCGGCGTGGTCCAGGCGAGGAAACTGGCATGGGCCTCCTCGGCCTGGCCCTTCCACGGGATCACCCGTGGCGGATGGACGCCCTCGAGCGCCGCCGCGAAACTCGTCGGATCGGCATGGATGGCCTGGGCCGGCGCATAGACCCGCCCGAGTTCCTCGGCGCCCGGATGGACATGGACCAGCCGGCTGCCATCGCCGGGAATGTCAAACAGGGTATAGCCCTGGCTGGGCATTTCCCCGATCCGCGCCCCGACCGCGAGCACGAGATCGGCCTCCCGGATCCGCTTCAGCAGCGCCGGGTTCGGCCCGATCCCGAGATCGCCGGCGAAATTCGGATGATCCGCCGGGAACAGCATCTGCCGCCGGAAGCTTACCGCCACCGGCAGTTCGAACCTTTCCGCGAAGCGGGTGACCGTGCGGATCGCTGCCTCGGTCCAGCGTGTACCGCCCAGCAGCATGACGGGCGATCTCGCGGCCCAGAGCCGCTTCTGGAGTTCCGCCATGGCCGAAAGCGAGGGGGCGGTCTCCGCCGGCGTCACATACGGCGCATCCGCCACCTCGGCCATCTCGACCAGCATATCCTCCGGCAGCGCGATCACCACCGGCCCCGGCCGGCCGGACATCGCCACATGAAACGCGCGCGACAGGATTTCCGGGATCCGCGCCGGATCATCGATTTCCGTCGTCCATTTCGTCATGCTGCCGAAGACGGCACGATAATCCAGTTCCTGGAAGGCGCCGCGCTCGCGTGCGGAACGCTCGATCTGCCCGACGAACAGGATCATCGGCACGGAATCCTGATGCGCGATATGCACGCCCGGGCTCGCATTGGTCGCCCCGGGCCCGCGCGTGACGAAGCAGATGCCCGGCCGCCCGGTCAGCCGGCCGACCGTATCGGCCATCATCGCGGCGGAACCTTCCTGCCGGCAGACGGTGACACGGATCTCGGCATCATGCAGCGAATCGAGGACAGCGAGATAGCTCTCGCCGGGCACGCAGAAAATGTCGGTGACCTTCTGCCTGGCCAGTTGGTCGACGAGGATTTGGGCTCCGGTACGCGGCATGGTCATGATTTCCAGTTGGGATCGTCGAGAACATCCCGGGTATGTTCGCCCAGGATAGGGGAGGGGCGATGCGACACCTGCGGGACGCCGTCAATCAGGATCGGCGTCCGGACGGTCGGCACATGGCCGGCTTCGGCTTCCGGCCGCGGGAGGTCGATCTTCATCCCGCGGGCAAGGACCTGCGGATCACCGAAAACCTCGTCCAGCCGGTTGATCGGCCCGGCCGGCACGCCGGCCCGCTCGAGCGCCGCGAGCAGTTCCGCCTTGCCGAACCGCGCCGTATGCGCCGAGAGCGCCGGCACCAGAACGGCCCTGTGGGCCACGCGGCCGCGATTGGTCGCGTAATCGGGATGGCTGGCGAGATCCTGCGCGCCGAGCGCCTCGCAGAGCTTGCGGTACTGCCCGTCATTGCCGGTGGCGATGATGATGTAGCCATCGGCGACCGGGAAAACCTCGTAGGGCACGATGTTGGGATGGGCATTGCCAAGCCGTGTGGGCGCCTTGCCGCCGACAAGATAGTTCATGGCCTGGTTGCCGAGAACCGCGATCTGGCTGTCGAGCAGCGCGCAGTCGATATGAGCGCCGCCCCCGCCGGAATCCCGGCGCCGCAGCGCCGAGAGGATCGCCACCGTGGCATACATCCCGGTGAAGATATCGGCCGTGGCATAGCCGGCCTTGGTCGGCTGCCCGTCCGGCTGGCCGGTAATGTCCATCGCCCCGGCCATGCCCTGGATCAGGAAATCATAGCCGGCGCGCGGCGCATAAGGGCCCTCTTGCCCGAACCCGGTGATCGAGCAATAGACCAGTGACGGCTTCATCGCGCGCAGCGACTCCGCATCGAGCCCGTATTTTTTCAGCCCTCCGACCTTGAAATTCTCGACCACCACATCGGCCGCGCCCGCCAGCTGGCGGATCATGGCGATATCGTGCGGGTTTTCGAAATCGGCCTCGATCGAGCGCTTGCCGCGGTTGCAGGAATGGAAATAGGCCGCGCCAAGATCGCCGCCGCCTTTCGCCGCCACGAAGGGCGGGCCCCAGCTGCGGGTATCGTCTCCGGCGCCCTTGCGCTCGACCTTGACAACATCGGCGCCAAGATCGGCCAGCAGCTGGCCGATCCAGGGCCCCGCGAGGATGCGGGCCAGTTCGAGGACACGGAGCCCCTCGAGGGGGCGGGGGGGAGAAGCATGGGTCATGGCTGAAGGAGGACCACACTCCGTGCGCGCCCGCAAGCCTCGAACCGCTCGCCTTCCGGGAGGATGGGGCTGTCACGCCGTTCTCGCCAAGGCGTGAACAAGCGTGTTTTCCCTTTCCGGGAGGCTGCAGGCATAACGAATGCGCGGGTCATCGGGGCCCGGAACGGGGGGATCTCATGAACGCTTCGACCATGCCGGCTGCCACGCGGGCCATCACCATTCCGGGGATCCGCACCCTGATCAACCTTGCCCTCGGCGGCCTTGCAGGTCTTCTGATCTGGGAGATATGGGCGCGCGTCCTGACCAAGGCGGTGCTGGGCTATCCGCTCGAGCCTGCCGGGCTGATCGATGCCATCTTCCAGCATAATCTCGGCTTGTCGGTGAACTACTACCTGCGCGAGATGCTGCATTATGCCGTCGGCATCATCGGCTATCCGGTGCTCTATTTCGTGATCTCCCGTCATCTGAAGAACTGGAGCCTCGTTCTCGATGCGATCGTCTTCCTGACCTTCAGCCTCGGCGTGGCCTTCTACTTCGCCAAGGGTGTCGGCACGCTCTGGCATTTCGCCTTCTGGGTCATTGTCAGCCTCTTCATCGCGACGCGCTTCATCAACCGCAATGGACGGCTGCGCGATTCGATCGCCTGGGGCACCTTCACCTGGCTCAACGCGCTCGGCCTTATGGCGCCCCTCGGCGGCCTGTCCTTCTATCTGCTCGGCGAAGGGGGAGAACTGTCCTTCATGAGTTTCGCGGGCCACGTGATCTATGGCGCCGTGGCGGCCTGGATCTTCGAGGCCCGCGAGAGCCGGAGCTGAGCGCGCAGGGCGGATCAGCCATCCACGTCGAACTTGACGCCCTGCGCCAGAGGCAGGGCGTTGCCGTAATTGATCGTGTTGGTGGCCCGGCGCATATAGGCCTTCCACGAATCCGAGCCGGCCTCGCGTCCGCCGCCGGTTTCCTTCTCGCCGCCAAAGGCCCCGCCGATCTCGGCGCCGGAAGGCCCGATATTCACATTGGCAATGCCGCAATCCGAGCCGGCGGCCGAGACGAACAGCTCCGCCTCGCGCATGTCGCGGGTGAAGATCGACGATGATAGCCCCGCCCCCACCGCATTGTTGAGCGCGATGGCTTCCTCGATCGTGTCATAGCGCGTGACATAGAGAATCGGCGCGAAGGTCTCATGCAGCATGGGCCCGGCCTGGCCGGCCATTTCCACCAGCGCCGGCCTGACATAGACCCCGCCCGGCACGCCGTCGGCCCGGCCGCCGCCATGCACCGTCGCCCCGAGGGCCCGCGCTTCGGCCAGCGCCCGCTCCATGCCCTGGAAGGCCGCCTCGTCGATCAGCGGGCCGATCAGCGTGCCGGTGACCCGGGGATCGCCGATTTTCGCCGAAGCCCAGACCTTGATCAGCCGCGGCAGCAAGGCATCAGCGACGGAACGGTGCAGGAACAGGCGCCGCAGCGTCGTGCAGCGCTGACCGGCCGTGCCCATGGCCGCGAAGGCGATACCCCGGAGCGCGAGATCGAGATCGGCGCTCGGCGTGACGATCGCGGCATTGTTGCCGCCGAGTTCCAGCAGCGCCCGCGCAAATCGCTCGGCCAGTTTCGGCCCGACCTTGCGGCCCATCGCGGTCGAACCCGTGGCCGAGACGAGCGGCACCCGCGCATCCCCGACCAGAGCCTCGCCCACCGGGGCGGCGCCGATCACGATTTCCGAAAGCCCGGCCGGGATCGTGCCATTGCCCTCATCCTCGAACCGCTGTGCAGCCCGCTTGACGATCTCGCCGACAGCCAATGCCGTGAGCGGGGTCTTCTCCGAGGGTTTCCACACGACCGGATCGCCGCAGACAAAGGCCAGAGCTGCATTCCAGGCCCAGACCGCGACCGGGAAGTTGAAGGCGGTGATCACTCCCACCGGGCCAAGCGGGTGCCAGGTTTCCATCATGCGATGGTTCGGCCTTTCCGTCGCAATCGTCAGCCCGTAGAGCTGGCGCGACAGGCCGACCGCAAAGTCGCAGATATCGATCATCTCCTGCACCTCGCCGAGGCCTTCGGACGTGATCTTGCCCGCCTCGAGCGTGACAAGCAGGCCAAGCTGGGTCTTGGCCTTGCGCAGTTCCTCGCCGATCAGCCGGACGAATTCGCCCCGTTTCGGCGCCGGCACTTGCCGCCACGCCAGGAAAGCCTGGCTGGCCCGCCCGATCGCTGCCCGCACATCCTCGGCGCTGTTTTCGGCGATCTCGGCCAGCACATCGCCATTGATCGGCGAGCGGACCTTGAGCGTGCCACCTTGCAGCCGGGCGGCGGGAATGCCGAAACCCTCGAGCAGGATTTCCGCTTCCTGTTTCGGGGCGGAGACCATGGACGCGAATTCCTGGGCCAGAAAATTGGACATGCGGGTTTTCCCTGAATGGCCGGCAGGCCTTGGCGCTGCCGGCAGATCGTGATTTGGCCCGACGCTAGACCAAGCCCTCGGGCAGGGGAATGCCTTCTTTCGCGGATTTTCGCACCGCAACGGGAGAATTCACTTTGAAACCCCGGCGAAACACGCGAAGAAACGGGGAATCATCCCTCCTTCCCGATTGGCCCGGTCCAGCCGGGCGAAATGTCCCGGGCAGAAATTCCCATGACGGATACAGCCGATATCGTGATTGCCGGAGGCGCCGTGATCGGCTCCTCCATCGCCTGGCATCTCGCCACCCATCCCGGATTCAAGGGCCGGATCGTTGTGGTCGAGCCGGACCCGACCTACCAGTTCTCGGCTTCGGCCCTTTCCGCCGGTTCCATCCGGCAGCAATTCTCCCAGCCGGTGAATATCGCCATCTCGCTCTACGGGATCGGTTTCCTGCGGGAGATCGGCGAGCGGCTCGCCGTTGATGGCGAGAAACCGGAAATCGGCCTGCACGAGGGCGGTTATCTCTATCTCGGCACCGAGGCCGCCCGCGGCGTCTTCGAGGCCAACAATGGCGACCAGACCCGCCTCGGCGCCCGCATCGCCCTGCTTGACCCCGAGGCGCTGGCCGCACGCTTCCCCTATCTTTCGACGGAGGATGTCGCAATCGGCTCGCTCGGCCTGTCCGGCGAGGGCTGGTTCGATGGCTATGGCCTGATGCAGGCCTTCCGGAAGGCCGCCCGGGCGGCCGGCGTCACCTACCGGCAGGCCCGTGTCACCGGCCTGCAGCGCGAGGGCGACCGGATTACCGGCGCCACGCTGGAGACGGGCGAAACGCTGGCCTGTGGGGTGTTTGTCAACGCGGCCGGCGCTTCCGGTGCCCGACTCCTGTGCGAGAAGGCCGGTTTTCCGGTGCCGGTCTATGCCAAGAAGCGCACGGTCTTTTCTTTCGCTGCGAAGGGCAGCTTCCCGGATCATCCGCTGATCATCGACACGACCGGCGTCTGGTGGCGGCCGGAAGGCACGGGGTTCATTACCGGTTATTCCCCGGACGAGCCCGAGCCGGTGGATTTCGCCCAGGATTTCGAGGTGGACTGGCCGCTCTTCGACGAGGTGATCTGGCCCGCCCTTGCCACGCGCATCCCGGCTTTCGAGGCCATCCGGCCGGGCCGCGCCTGGGCCGGTCATTACGACATGAACCTGCTCGACCATAACGCCGTGGTCGGACGTCTCGGCGATCTCGCGAATGCCTATCTTGCCTGCGGCTTTTCCGGCCACGGCCTCCAGCAATCGCCTGCGGTCGGGCGCGGTCTGGCCGAGCTGATCGTCGAGGGTGGCTACCGCAGCCTGGATCTCGGCGATCTCGGCTTTGCCCGTCTCGCGGAGAACCGCCCACTGCTTGAACGCAACGTGATCTGATCCGGATTCATCCCCAGCCATCGGATTTTTGCATGCATTACATGTCGAAATCGCAAGGCTGACCGGGTCGACTCCGCCCCTTTCCTTCGCGAAGAGGCATGACGCGCTGCAAAAAACGCGCAATCATGCTGCGCGTCCCGGGGGAGTTGCTCATGCCGATCCGTCGTCTTCTCGTCGCCAACCGCAGCGAAATTGCGATCCGTGTTTTCCGGGCCGCGACGGAACTCGGCATCCGCACGATCGCGATCTATGCCGAGGAAGACAAGCTCGCCCTGCATCGCTTCAAGGCAGACGAGGCCTATCTGGTCGGGCGCGGCCCCCATCTCGCGAAGCCGCTCGGCCCGCTCGAGGCCTATCTCTCCATCCCCGAGGTCATCCGCGTGGCCCGCGAGGCCGGCGCCGATGCGATCCATCCCGGCTATGGCTTCCTGTCGGAAAGCCCGGAATTTGCCGAGGCCTGCGCGGAAGCCGGGATCATCTTCATCGGCCCCTCGCAGGAAACCCTGCGTCAGCTCGGCAACAAGGTGGACGCCCGAAACCTCGCGCAATCCGTCGAGGTGCCGGTCATGCCGGCCACGCCGCCGCTGCCGGATGATCCGGCCGAAATCAGGCGCCTGGCTGCAGAGATCGGCTACCCGGTCATGCTCAAGGCCAGCTGGGGCGGTGGCGGCCGGGGCATGCGCCCGATCGAGAGCGAGGAGGCGCTCCTCGATGCCGTCTTCACGGCCAAGCGCGAGGCCCGGGCCGCCTTCGGCAAGGACGAGGTCTATCTGGAGAAGCTTGTGCGCCGCGCCCGGCATGTCGAGGTCCAGATCCTCGGCGACCGGCATGGCAATCTCGTCCACCTCTTCGAACGCGACTGCTCGATCCAGCGCCGCAACCAGAAGGTGATCGAGCGCGCCCCGGCCCCCTATCTCGACGAGACGACGCGGCAGGCCCTCTGCGCGGCGGCGTTGCGCATCGGCCGCGCGACCGAATATGTCGGCGCAGGCACGGTGGAATTCCTGCTCGATGCCGAGACGGGCAAGTTCTACTTCATCGAGGTGAATCCGCGCATCCAGGTCGAGCATACCGTCACCGAAGTCGTGACCGGGCTCGATATCGTGAAGGCGCAGATCCGCATCCTCGAGGGCCATGCCATCGGCGCACGCGATGCCGAAGGCACGCTGAAGACCGGAGTGCCCGATCAGGCCGGTATCCGCCTCGATGGCCATGCCCTGCAATGCCGGATCACCACCGAGAATCCGGAAAACAACTTCATTCCCGATTACGGCCGCATCACCGCCTACCGCGGCGCCATGGGCTTCGGCATCCGCATCGATGGCGGCACCGCCTATTCCGGCGCCATCGTGACCCGCTACTACGATCCGATGCTGGAGAAGGTCACGGCCTGGGCGCCGACGCCGCGCGAGGCCGTGATGCGCATGGACCGCGCCCTGCGCGAATACCGGATCCGCGGCGTGGCGACCAACCTCACCTTTCTCGAGGCGGTCCTGGCCCATCCGAAGTTCCTTGCCAACGAATACACGACCCGCTTCATCGACGAGACGCCGGAACTCTTCCGCCAGGAGCGCCGCAAGGACCGGGCGACAAAACTGCTGACCTATATCGCGGATGTCTCGGTCAACGGGCATCCCGAAACGCGGGACCGGCCGCGCCCGCCCGCCGATGCGCGCGTGCCGGTGCCGCCGACCTTTGCCGGCGAGGTGGTGTTCGGCACCCGCCAGAAACTCGATCAGCTCGGCCCGCGCGGCTTCGCCGAATGGATCCGTGGCGAGCGCCGCGTCCTGATTACCGACACGACCATGCGCGACGGCCACCAGTCGCTGCTGGCGACGCGGATGCGCACCTTCGACATTGCAGCCATCGCCCCCGCCTATGCGAGCGGCCTGCCGCAGCTGTTCAGCCTCGAATGCTGGGGGGGTGCCACCTTCGACGTCGCCATGCGCTTCCTGCAGGAAGATCCGTGGGAGCGGCTGCGGCTGGTGCGCGAGCGCGTGCCCAACATCCTGACGCAGATGCTCCTGCGCGGGGCCAATGGCGTCGGCTACACCAATTATCCGGACAATGTCGTCCGGGATTTCGTCGACCGCGCCGCTGAAGCCGGCATGGACCTGTTCCGCATTTTCGACTGCCTCAACTGGGTCGAGAACATGCGCGTCTCGATCGATGCGGTCCTGCGCTCGGGCAAGCTGGCCGAGGGCGCGATCTGCTATACCGGCGACATTCTCGATCCGGCCCGCGCCAAGTACCCGATCAAGTATTATGTCGAGCTTGCGAAACAGCTCGAGAAGGCGGGCTGCCATATTCTCGGCCTGAAGGACATGGCGGGCCTGCTCAAGCCTGCCGCTGCGCGGATCCTGATCAAGGCGCTGAAGGAAGAGGTCGGCCTGCCGATCCACTTCCACACGCATGACACATCGGGCATCGCGGCGGCTTCGATCCTTGCGGCGGTCGATGCCGGCGTCGATATTGTCGATTGCGCCATGGATGCGATGAGCGGCACCACCTCGCAGCCCTGCCTCGGCTCGATCGTCGAGGCCCTCGCCATGACGACCCGGGGTACCGGGCTCGATCCCGAGGCGATCCGCCAGATCAGCTTCTACTGGGAGGCGGTGCGCACCCAGTATGCCGCTTTCGAAAGCGATCTGAAATGCGGCGCCTCGGAAGTCTATCTCCACGAGATGCCGGGCGGCCAGTTCACCAACCTCAAGGAACAGGCCCGCTCGCTCGGTCTCGAGACGCGCTGGCACGAGGTCGCCAAGGCCTATCGCGCCGCGAACGATCTCTTCGGCGATATCGTCAAGGTCACGCCCTCGTCGAAAGTCGTCGGCGATCTCGCACTGATGATGGTCAGCCAGGGCCTCACGCCGGCCGATATCCTCGACCCTGCGCGCGAGGTGGCTTTCCCTGCCTCGGTGGTCGAGATGCTCCGCGGCGATCTCGGCCAGCCTCCGGGCGGCTGGCCGGCGGCGCTCCAGAAAAAGGCGCTCAAGGCGGAGAAGCCGATCACCGTCCGGCCCGGATCGCTGCTCGAGCCCAAGGATCTCGATGCGGCCAAGGCCGAGGTCGAGGCGAAGATCGGCCGGCCCGTCAATGATGACGAGCTGGCCTCCTACCTGATGTATCCGAAGGTCTTTGTGGATTTCGCCAATCTGCAGGAGCGCTATGGCCCGGTCTCGGTGCTGCCGACCGACATCTATTTTTATGGCATGAAGCCCAATGACGATACCACGATCGAAATCGAACGTGGCAAGTCGCTCGTGGTCCGGCTCCAGACCATCGGCGCCACGGATGACGAGGGGCAGGTCAAGGTCTTTTTCGAACTCAACGGCCAGCCACGGATCATCAAGGTGCCGAACCGCTCGGCCGCCGCGAAAGTCTCCGCTCGCCGGAAGGCCGAGGATGGCAATTCCCGGCATGTCTCCGCACCGATGCCGGGTTCGGTCTCCTCCGTGGCGGTCGAGGCCGGCCAGAAGGTCAAGGCGGGCGACATCCTGCTCACCCTCGAGGCCATGAAAATGGAGACGGCGATCCACGCCGCCAGCGACGGCACGATCGCCGAGGTGCTGATCAAGCCACACGGCCAGGTGGATGCGAAGGACCTCCTGATTGTGATGGCCTGACCCTTTTTGCGATTGACAGCGCTGGCAAAAAACCGTCCCTCGGCAGGAAAGGGCAACAACAATGCCCGGGGACGCTTGGGGATATCATGACGATGCGACAGGCGCCGGCAATCGCGGCGCGCGGGCTTGCGGCGGATCTCGCGGCCCGGGAGCAATCCGGCCAGCCGATCCGCGTCGGGGTGATCGGCTGCGGCGAGATGGGGACCGATCTCGTCACCCAGGTTGCCCGGATGCAGGGCATGCGGATCGGAGCGATCGTGGATCGGTCCGGCCGGAACGCGCAGGAGGCGATCCGCATCGCCCGGCTGCCGGAAACCCTGGGTATTCCCGTCGACGGTCTTCCGGCGTTGGACCGCGCCATCGAGTCCGGGGGCATCGCGATTATCGACGATGCCCACACCATGCTGCGCAGCGGCCTCATTGATGTCGTGATCGACGCGACCGGCCGCCCGGCTGCCGGGGCGGAACTCGGCCGGGCTACAATCCGCCAGGGCAAGCACCTCGTCATGATGAATGTCGAGGCCGATGTGACGATCGGCCCCCTGCTCAAGCGCGAGGCCGATCAGGCCGGCATCGTCTATACGATCGGCGCCGGCGACGAACCGACCGCCACGATGGAGCTGATCAATTTCGCCACCGCCCTCGGCTATCCGGTGATCGCTGCCGGCAAGGGCAAGAACAACCCCTTCAACCCGGATGCCGTGCCGGATGATTACCGGGCCGAGGCCGAGCGCCGGAACATGAATCCGCGCATGCTGGTCGAGTTCGTCGATGGCTCCAAGACGATGGTGGAAATGGCGGCTATCGCCAATGCCACCGGCCTCACCATCGATGTGCCGGGCATGCACGGGCCGGAAGCCACCCTCGCCATGCTCGAGAAGGTTCTGGTGCCCAAGGCCGATGGCGGCATCCTCACCCGCAAGGGCGTGGTGGACTACACGGTGGGCAAGGGCGTCGCGCCGGGCGTCTTCATCGTCGTCGAGATGGACCATCCGCGCCTCTGCGAACGGATGCATGATCTGAAAATGGGCGGCGAGGGTCCCTATTACACCTTCTATCGCCCGCATCACCTTACCAGCCTCGAAGTCCCGCTCTCGGCCGCGCGGGCGGTGCTGTACGGGGAGGCGGAGATGTTCCCGCTGCCGGTCCCGAGCGCCGAGGTCTGTGCCCGGGCCAAGCGGGCTTTGGCACCCGGCGAACGGCTCGATGCGATCGGCGAGACCTGCTACCGCTCCTTCACCCTCACGGTCGCCGATGCCCGTGCCGCCCGCGCCTGGCCGGTCGGCATGCTCCATGGCGGGACGGTCACCGCCCCGATCGCCAAGGGCGAGCTGATCACGCGGGACAAGGTCACCCTGCCGGCGGATTCCGTGCTGCTGCAGATGCGCACCGAGATGGACGCCCTCATCTGGGGGGCGGCATGATCTTCCTGCCGCCGGGCATCGATCTGGCCACGGCCCTGCTGCTGATCGGCGTCTCGTTCTTCACCTCCGCGCTCACCGCGGCGTTCGGCATCGGCGGGGGTGTGGCGATGCTGGGTGCGCTGGCCGGGACGGTCGCGCCGAATGTCGTGATCGCTGTCCATGGCGTGGTACAGGTCGGCTCGAATCTCGGCCGGGCCATCCTCCAGCGCAAGCATGCCCACTGGCCTGCTGTCGCGCGGTTCCTCGTCGGTGCGCTGATCGGCGTGGCACTGGGCGCATGGCTCTTCGTCAGCCTGCCCGAGCGGTTCCTTCTCGGCATGCTCGGCGTTTTCATCCTGGCGATGGTCTGGGTGCCGAAGCCGCAGATCCCGGGGCTTTCTTCCGCCGGACTGGTCGTCGGAGGGGGCTTCGCCTCGGTGCTGACCATGTTCGTCGGGGCCACAGGACCCTTCGTCCAGGCGCTGCTGCTGCCGCTCAAGCTCGACCGGAAGGGCCTGATTGCCACGCATGCCGTGATGATGACGGTTCAGCACCTGCTCAAGGTGATCGCCTTCAGCCTGATCGGCGTGGCGCTCATGCCCTGGCTGCCCCTGATCGCGGCGATGATCGTCAGCGGCTTTGTCGGTACCGTGATGGGCACGCGGTTGCTGGAAAAAATGCCGGAGCGCCTGTTCCAGACGATCCTGAAGATCGTGCTCACCGTGATCGCGCTGGATCTGCTTCGCCGGGCCGCCGGCTTGCGCATTCCCGGTTTTTGATCAGGCGCAGCGCGTCTTCTCGCATTGGCGCCAGGCCTCGACCGCCTTCTGCTTGGCCTTGCGATCGAGGAAGCCGGTATAACCTTCCTTCCCCACGAGGTAGGAGGGCGTCGCCTGGAAGCCGAGGGTCGAGCCGAGCTGCGACGCTGCCCGCATCGCGGCGGTTACGGCATCCGAATCCGCATCGTCCAGCAACCGCTTGCGATCGATGCCGAAGCTTCCCGCCACATCGAGCGCGACCATGCCGTCGATCGTGCCGCGGCGCTTGAACAGGGCCTCGTGGAAATCGAGATAGCGATCGGCCTTCTGGCGCGAGAAGGCCAGGGCCACCCGCGTCGCGCTGATCGACGGGATGCCGAGCACGGCATAATTGACCAGCACAACCGCAAGGTCCTTGTTCGCCTTGATCAGGGCGCGGGAATCCACCGATGTCCGCCGGCACCAGCCGCAATTATAGTCGAAGAATTCATAAAGCCGGATATCGGCATTGCGCGGGCCCAGTGTCACCGCGCCCTGCAAGCGCTCGAGATTGGCGATCAGTTCGACCGGAACCGGATAGAATTCCGGTTCGTTCCCTTGCGCAAGGGCTACAGCCGGCAGGCCGGCAAGGCCAGCCACAACCAAGCGACGGGAGATCATGCTCTGCCTCCTTCCGGCCGGACTCAGCCCTCGGCCTCGGCCTTCATGTCCTCGGCGCGCGGCATCTTCATGATCGAATAGCCCGAATCGACATAATGGATCTCGCCCGTCACTCCGCCCGAAAGCGGCGAGAGCAGGTAGAGCGCCGAGCCGCCCAGCTCCTCGAGCGTGATCGGCCGCCGCAGCGGAGAATGCTTCGTCTGGTAAGAGAAGGTGAAACGCGCATCGGTGATGCCGGCGCCCGCCAGCGTCCGGACCGGGCCCGCCGAGATCGCGTTGACGCGGATATTGTCCCGGCCGAGATCGGCGGCGAGATAGCGCACCGAGCTTTCCAGCGCTGCCTTGGCCACGCCCATCACGTTGTAATTGGGCGAGACGCGGTTCGCGCCGCCATAGGTCAGCGTCAGCAAGGTGCCGCCTTCAGGCGGCATCAGCGCGGCGGCCCGCCGGGCAATCTCGGTGAAGGAGAAACAGGAAATCACCATTGTCCGCACGAAATTCTCGCGCGTCGTGTCGGCATAGCGGCCTTTCAGTTCGTTCTTGTCCGAGAAGCCGATGGCATGGACGACGAAATCAAGCCCGCCCCATTCGGCCTTGAGCGTCTCGAACACCGCATCGACCGAGGCGATATCCTCGACATCACAGGGCAGCACGAGGCTGGAGCCGAGGCTTTCCGCCAGCGGCTTCACCCGCTTGCCAAGGGCCTCGCCCTGATAGGTGAAGGCCAGGCTGGCGCCATGTTCGGCGAGCGTGCGGGCAATGCCCCAGGCAATCGAATTCTGGTTGGCGACCCCCATGATGAGGCCGCGTTTTCCTGCCATCAGCGACGTCATGCGCGCCAGGCTCCTTGTTCCTGAAGGGATCAGAGATGCTTCTGCACCGCGGCGTAGGTCTCCTTCGACCCGGCCAGCGGCACAATTTCGAACCGGGCGAGATCACCCCAGGCAAGGACCCATTCCTGCAGGGTGGTCACGTCGTCGGTTTCCATCACCTGGAAACAGCGCGAGAAATCCGCCGAGATCCAGCTGCTCACATAGGAAAGGCCATCCGGAATCATCCGGCCCTTCTCGTGGAAGCGGGCATAGATCTCCTTCACCCGGGCCTGGTCGAAATGCTCGATCACCATGAAGAGCATCGGCGTCTCCCCTGCTGGCCGGGCCCCGAAGGCCTCACGCCTCCGGATGTTTCAGGATGATGGTCGCGTTCGTGCCGCCGAAGCCGAAGGAATTCGACATGACATGGCCGAGCCGCGCATTGTCGATCCGCTTCCGGACAATGTTCATGTCGGCCATGTCCGGATCGAGTTCGGTGATATGTGCGCTCTCGCAGACGAAGCCGTTCTGCATCATGAGGACTGAATAGATCGCTTCCTGCACGCCGGTTGCGCCAAGGCTGTGCCCGGTCAGCGACTTGGTCGAGGAAATCGGAACCGACTGGGCCTTGGCGCCGAACACTTCGCGGACGGCCTCGATTTCCTTGATGTCGCCCACCGGGGTCGAGGTGCCATGCGGGTTGATATAGTCGATCGGCGCCTTGAGATCGCCCAATGCAAGGCGCATGCAGCGCACGGCGCCCTCGCCCGACGGGGCGACCATGTCATAGCCGTCCGAGGTCGCGCCATAGCCGACGATCTCGGCGAGGATCCGCGCCCCCCGCGCCTTGGCCACCTCGTATTCCTCGAGCACCATCACGCCCGCACCGCCGGCAATGACGAAACCGTCGCGGTTCTTGTCATAGGCGCGCGAGGCGGTGGAGTCATTGTAGGTCGAGGACATCGCGCCCATCGCGTCGAACAGCACCGAGAGCGACCAGTCGAGCTCCTCGCAGCCCCCCGCAAAGACGCGGTCCTGCTTGCCCCACTGGACCATTTCGTAGGCATTGCCGATGCAATGGTTCGAAGTCGCGCAGGCGGAGGAGATCGAATAATTCACGCCTTTGATCTTGAACCAGGTCGCCAGCGTGGCGGAGGCTGTCGAGGACATCGCCTTGGGCACGGCGAACGGGCCGACGCGCTTGGAATTGCCGCTCTCGCGCGCCTTGTCGATCGCCTCCATCAGGGTCCGCGTCGATGGTCCGCCCGACCCCATGATGATGCCGGTGCGCTCGTTCGAGACTTCGCTCTCCTCGAGGCCCGCATCGCGGATCGCCTGTTCCATCGCGACCTGGTTCCAGGCCGAGCCGCCGCCGTGGAAGCGCATCGCGCGGCGGTCGAGAATCGTCGAGGGATCGAGCGTCGGCTTGCCATAGACCTGGCTGCGGAAACCATGCTCGGTGAATTCGGCGGCCGGCGTGATGCCCGACTTCGCTTCGTGCAGCGAGGCCAGGACTTCCTGCGTATTGTTGCCGATGGACGAAACGATGCCCATGCCCGTGACGACAACGCGTCTCATTCTGCTCACTCCGTCTTTCGCCATCAGGGCCGCGATCGGTGCGCCGCCCCGGTTCAAGTGGCCTGTCTGGTGCCGTTCCGCAAGAGGCGGTCAGGTTGGCTGGAACAGCCCGACCCGCATGTCGGTCGTCGTGTAGATGCGCTTGCCATCGGCTTCAAGCCAGCCATCGGCGATGCCGAGCACCAGCTTGCCCTTGAAGACCCGCTTCACATCGACGCCATACACCACCTTCTTCACGCTTGGCAGGACCTGGTCGGCGAATTTCACTTCGCCTACGCCGAGCGCCCGGCCACGGCCCGGCAGGCCGAGCCAGCCAAGATAGAAACCGGTCAGCTGCCACAGCGCATCGAGGCCGAGGCAGCCCGGCATGACCGGATCACCCTTGAAATGGCACGGGAAGAACCAGAGGTCAGGCCGGACATCGAGTTCGGCACGGATCTCGCCCTTGCCATAGGCGCCACCGGTCTCCGAGATAAGGGCAATCCGGTCGAACATCAGCATCGGCGGCGCGGGAAGCTGGGCATTGCCCATGCCGAACAACTCGCCACGCCCGCATGCCAGGAGCTCTTCGTAAGAGAAGCTGGATTGCCGCTCGCCTGTCTCGTTGCTCATTGTCGCCCTTCGCTGCGTCTCGGCCATGCACGGCCTTTGACGTCATAAATCGGTCAAATCCGTTCCCGTCTAGTGCAAATCCGTGCCGCACTGAATCGATTTTTGAATTCCGCTGCATTTTTGCTCAGAAAGCCGCGAGGGAATACGGGTTCATTAGGCCTTTGGGGCAGGATGGACCGGACGACCTTGTTTCGACGGGGTTAAAGCGATAGGTAGGAAGAGCAATCAGATGGAGCGACCTGTGGCGCGGATGGTCAATGTGATCCGGGGTCTGGACGGCGCAAGGGCGGCGTCCGAGGCGGCGCGCCTGCCGGCGAGCCTTGCCGGATGCCCTGTCCATGACCTGAAGGAGCGCCTGCGCGATGCTGGCCTGCGCCCGACGCGGCAGCGCGTTGCCCTCGGCTGGCTGCTCTTCGGCCGCGGCGATCGCCACCTTGCGGCGGAAACCCTGTTCGAGGAGGCGCAGCGCGCCCGCGTGCCGGTTTCCCTCGCCACGGTCTACAACACGCTGAACCAGTTCACCCAGGCCGGGCTGCTGCGCGAGATCGCGGTGGATGGTGGCCGCACCTATTTCGACACCAACACCTCCGACCACCATCATTTCTTTGTCGAGGGTGGCGATACGCTGGTGGATATCCCCGGCCACGATCTCGCGGTCAGCAATCTGCCGGAGCCGCCGGAAGGCATGGAAATCGCCCGGGTTGAAGTCGTCGTCCGGCTGCGGCGCAAGACGTCCTGACCTTGAATCAAGGCCTCCTGATCGTTTTCAGGGCGTCCTGACGCTCATTTGACGGTTTCGTCCGGATAGACCCCCCAGACGGCATCCTTCCGCACGTAGCCAGAATAGCTTTCGACACTGACCTTGCACCAGTCCCGCGAGCAGTTCTGCACATTCGCGATCACGCCCGGCTGCAGCCGGGCGACGACCGCGCTGGTCTCGCGATCGTCTCGATAGAGGTTCTGCTCGGTGGAGGTCTTTCCCGCGCGGATGATCACGGTGCGGCGGTTGGACAGCCGGCCGAAATATACCCAGCCATCGGTGCTTTCGGAATCGCGCACGCGGCGCCAGTGATCGTGCTCGCCGATCACTTCCACCGGCAGGCCTTCGCGCTTGAAGACCCACTTGATCCGGTGGTCCTTGCTCGGACCCTCCCGCATCGGGGTATCGGACGGCTTGAGGCTGACAAAGCGCGGGATCGGCAGCTTGGTGACCGAGCCTGTCGTCGCCGGATCGTCGGCCTGCGCCGGATTGGCGGCGAAGGCGAGCGCGGCAATCCCGAGGCCGAAAGCAAGCCGGACCGATCCTGACCCCAAATGACGCATCATCCCGTTCCTCATCCTGCGCCTGCTTCACTCGCCAATGCGGCAAGTCCGGGGCATGCGCCGCCTGTCACCCTTCGTTTTTTGTCGACGCGCGTTAACGTCCCGTTTATTGCACGCTAATCAGATCGAAACGGCAGCGGGCCGACGGGCCGCCACTGGACGGGAGCGCTCATGAACCGGGAGAAACCGCTTGTCATCCTGACCCGCCGATTGCCCGAGGGCATCGAAACGCGGATGGCCGAGCTGTTCGATCTCGTCCGGAACGAAACCGACGAGCCCATGCCCCGCGAGGCGCTCGTCGCGGCTGTCCGGCGGGCGAAGGTCCTCGTGCCGACCATCACGGACCGGATCGATGCCGAGTTGATTGCCGAAGCAGGGCCCCAGCTGAAACTGATCGCCAATTTCGGCAACGGCACCGACAATATCGATGTCGCCGCCGCCATGAAGCGGCACATCACCGTCACCAATACGCCCGGCGTCCTGACCGAGGACATGGCCGATTTCACCATGGCGCTGATCGTTGCCGTTGCGCGGCGCTTCGTCGAGGGCGTCCGTGTGATTCCCGGCGGGCAATGGCATGGCTGGTCGCCGGGCTGGATGCTCGGCCATCGGATCCATGGCAAGCGGCTGGGAATCATTGGCATGGGCCGTATTGGCCTTGCGGTCGCTCGGCGTGCCCGGGCTTTCGGGCTGCAGGTGCATTATCACAACCGCCGTCCGGCAGCGAAACGCGTCGAGGAAGAACTCCAGGCCACCTACTGGGATTCGCTCGACCGGATGCTGGCGCGGATGGACATCGTCACCGTCCATTGCCCGCATACGCCGGCGAGTTTTCATCTGCTTTCCGGCCGTCGCCTGCGTCTGCTCAAGCCGGATGCGATCCTCGTGAATACCGCCCGCGGCGAGATCGTCGATACCGGAGCCCTGACGGACATGCTCGAACAGGACCTGCTCGCCGGCGCCGCGCTTGATGTCTACGAGAGCGAGCCCGCCGTTTCCGCGCGACTGATCCGGCTCGCCGAGCTCGGCAAGGTCGCGCTGATGCCCCATATGGGGTCGTCCACGGTCGAAAGCCGGAACGAGATGGGCGAGAAGGTCATCATCAACATCAAGACCTTCATTGACGGCCATACCCCGCCGGATCGCGTGCTGGCCCTGCCCGGCTGATCAGCCCGCGGATTCCGGCCGGTCAAACTGGCCATGCGGCCGGAACGAATAGAGATAAGTCGGGACGATCGCCTCGAAGGAAGCCGGGCTGATGCCGAGGCCTGCCAATGTGCGGCCCTCGGTTTCCGCTGATGCGCTGACGACATTGTCGGTTTCGAGCATTGTCACCTGGTCGACCGTCAGCATCTTGCCCGGCAGCGCTTCCAGCACGCTGGCCTGCAGCCGCGCCAGCGGGAACGGCACCGGCAGCAGCAGGCGGCGGCGATGCGTCACCGCGAGAATGTATTCGAGCAGCGCCTTGAAGCTGCGGATATCCGGCCCACCCAGTTCATAGGTCGTGCCGGCACGGGCGCCGCCATCCAGCGCCTTCGCGGCCGCCAGCGCGACGTCCCCCACGAAAACAGGCTGGAACCGCGTCTCGCCGCCGCCGATCAGCGGCAGGAACGGCAGGAATTGCGCCATGCGCGCGAAACGGTTGAAGAACTGGTCTTCCGGCCCGAACACGATCGAGGGCCGCAGGATCACGGCTTCGGGAATCGCACCCCGGACGAAAGCCTCGCCCTGCGCCTTGCTGCGCGCATAGGCCGCGGCCGAATCAGCATCGGCCCCGATGGCCGAAAGCTGCACGAACCGGCTGATGCCGGCTTTCGCCGATTCCTCTGCCACGGCCCGCGCACCCTGCGCCTGCACCGCATTGAAGCTCTGCCGGCCACTTTCCGCGAGAATGCCGACAAGGTTCACCGCCGCATCCGCGCCCTGGAGTGCCCGCGCGACCGAATCGCGATAGCGCAGGTTGGCCTGCACCGCATGGATCTGCCCGACGGCGCCCAGCGGCTGGAGATGGCCCGCAAGGTCCGGCCGGCGCACGGCAACCCGGATCCGCCAGCCCTCGCGGGCCAAAGCCCGGACCAGATGCCGGCCGACAAAGCCGGAACCACCGAAAATCGTGACGAGCCGCGAGCCCTGCGCCATGGAAGCCAACCTCATTCTCTCGGGTGCCACGCTGCTCTAGTCCTTTCATCGTCTTCGATCAATCACAACGACCTCATCAAGAAGAACAGAGCCGGTTGACAATCGCACTGGAGGGCGGCATTGAGGCGCCAATGCCCAGGTGGCGGAATTGGTAGACGCGCTGGTTTCAGGTACCAGTGGTGAAAGCCGTGGAGGTTCGAGTCCTCTCCTGGGCACCAAACATACTTTCGGCACCAACCGTTAGTGACCAAAAACCGGCCCGAAAGGCCGGTTTTTTGCTGTTTGGGGGCTTGTGCACGGCAGCTGGATGAGTCAGTGCCCGGCCGGCTCCTGAAGACCCTTGTTCTGGGCGAATCCGGGTTGCACGATGCGGCAAATGGAAAGGCCATGGCCCTGCCGCCCGGCACAGGCCCGATATCGGCCTCAACGCTGAGGAAACGCATGAACACCCAGCCGGATGCCCGCTCCCTCCCCTCCGAGGCCATGGCGCATGCCATCCGCTTTCTTGCGGTCGATGCAATTCTCGCGGCGGGCGAGGGGCATCAGGGCGTGCCGCTCGGCATGGCGGAGATCGCAACCGTGCTCTATGCCCGGCATCTCCGCTTTGACCCAGCCAATCCGCTCTGGCCCGACCGCGACCGCGTCGTCCTGTCCAACGGCCATGGCTCGATGCTGCTCTACGCGCTGCTCCATCTCTCGGGCTATCACCACATCTCGCTGGAGGCGGTGAAACGCTTCCGCGAGTTGGGCTCGCCCTGTGCCGGCCACCCGGAATATGATCCGCCGGCGGGGATCGAGACGACCACCGGCCCGCTCGGCCAGGGCATCGCGAATGCCCTCGGCATGGCGATCGCCGAGGCCCATCTCCGCGCCACCTTCGGCGAGGAACTCGTCAATCACCGGACCTGGGCCTTTGTCGGCGATGGGTGCCTGCAGGAAGGTGTCGGACAGGAGGTGATCCAGCTCGCCGGCCATCTCCGGCTCGGCCATCTCACGTTCTTCTGGGACGACAATGCCATCACCGATGACGGGGCGACCTCGCTCTCGATTTCCGAGAACGTGTCCGAGCGCTTCCGCGTGGCCGGCTGGCACGTGGTGGAGATCGACGGGCATGATATGGGAGCCGTCGATGCGGCGATCCTTGCCGCGAAGGCCGATCCCCGCCCCTCGATGATCGCCTGCCGGACGGTGATTGCCCGGGGCGTGCCGCGGCTGGAAGGCCAGCGCGGCGGCCATTCGGGCAAGCTCTTTCCCGAGGATCGGGCTGCCATGGCGGGCCGGTTCGGCTGGACAGGCGGCAGCTTCGACATTCCCGCCCCGATTTCGGAAGCCTGGCGCGCGACCGGGATTCCCGGCGCAGCCGAATCCCGCGAGTGGAAGGCCCGGCTCGATTCAGCCCCCGCGACCCTGCGGGACGAATTCACCCGCCGCATCGAGGGCCGGCTGCAATCGGGCTGGCGCGACGCGCTGCACCGGCTCAAGGCCGAGTCAGCCGCAGCCGGTCAGCCGGAATTCTCGATCGCTGCTTCCGGCACCATCGCCGGTGCGCTCTATGAAATCTTGCCCGAGATGATGACGGGCTGTGCCGATCTCGAGGCGCCGACCAATCACAAGCGCCAGCTTGCCGCCTTCACGGCGGAGCATCAGGCCGGACGCTACATCCATTGCGGCGTCCGGGAACATGCGATGGGCGCGCTGGCCAACGGAATGGCGGCCCATGGCGGCTTCATCCCTGTGGCGGTCACGTATCTGCCCTTCTCGGATTACGAGCGGCCGGCCATGCGGATGGCGGCGCTGATGGGCCTGCCGGTCCGTTTCGTCTTCAGCCATGATTCCATCGGCATCGGCAAGAACGGGCCGACCCACCAGCCGGTCGAGATTATCGCCTCGCTGCGGGCCATGCCGAACATGCTGGTCCTCCGCCCCTGCGATGCGGTCGAGGCGGCGGAGGCGTGGGAAATCGCGCTGGAACACCGCACCGGCCCGGTCTCGCTTGTCTTCGCCCGGCAGAGCCTGCCGCAGCTGCGGCGGGATGGCGGCGCCGAGAATCGCTCGGCACGCGGGGCCTATATCCTCGCCGAGGCCGAGGCAGGGCCCCGCCGCGTCACCCTGCTCTCGACCGGTTCCGAAATGCAGATCGCACTCGAGGCCAGGGCCATGCTCGAGGCCGAGGGCATCGGTACGGCGGCTGTGTCCATGCCCTGCTGGGGCCTGTTCGAGGCGCAGGACCGCACCTACCGCCAGGCCGTGCTCGGCACCGGCACCGTGCGGGTGGCCGTCGAGGCGGCGGTGAAATTCGGCTGGGAGCGCTGGATCGGCGAGGAGGGCGGCTTTGTCGGCATGACGGGTTTCGGCGCCTCCGGCCCGGCAGAGGCGCTCTACCGCCATTTCGGCATCACCGCCGAGGCTGTGGCCACCGAGGCAAGGAAGCGGCTGGCCTAACGGGCATCCTCGCGCGGCTGCTCCATGACTGCGGCCATATAGCGTTCGCGCAGGGCCCGCACCACCGGCCCCGGCTGGCCTCCCCCGACCTGCCGGCCATCAACCTGCACCACGGGCATGGCGATGGTCGAGGCGCTGGTGAAGAAAGCCTCCCGCGCCGTCGCGATCTCCTCGACGGAGAAGGGCCGCTCGACAAGCCGCAGCCCCATCGCCTTGGCCACCTCGATGATGGCCATCCGGGTGATGCCGGGCAGGACCGCCTGCGAGAGCGGCCGGGTGATGATCTCGTCCTGTTCGGTCACGAGGAAGGCCGTCGAGGAGGCACCCTCCGTCACAAAGCCATCTTCCACCATCCAGGCCTCAGCCACGCCGGCAGCTTTGGCCGCCTGTTTGGCCAGCACCTGGGCGAGCAGGGCTGTGGACTTGATGTCGCGTCGGGCCCAGCGCAGATCCGGCACGGTGATGATCGCCGCGCCCCGCGCCAGGTTGGGGTTGTCCCGGACAGGCTTGACCTGCGTGAACATCACCACGGTCGGAGGAATATCCGGCGGGCAGGTGAATTCGCGTTCGTAGACGCCCCGGGTCACCTCGATATAGATCAGCCCCTCTTCCAGTGCGTTGTCACGCATCAGCTGGCGCTGGATCGCCGTCCATTCCGCAAGGGAATAAGGGTTTCGGATACCGATCGCCGCAAGCGAGCGGTCAAGCCGGAGGAGATGCGGGTCGTTGTCGATCAGCCGTCCCTCCAGCACGGCCGTCACTTCGTAGATGCCGTCGCCGAACAGGAAACCGCGATCCATGATCGGAATCCGGGCTTCCTCGAAGGGCAGGAAGGCCCCGTTGACATAAACGATGCGGGGGGCGTGCAGGCGGGTCATGGCAGGTCCTTCGGGCAGGCGGAAATGGTGGGGAAGGCGGTCAGGAAGGCGGTGCCGGTCATGGCGATGGCCCCGGCCTCGGGCGCGCGGCGACGAGGTTGGGCCGGGATCGGGTCTGGGCCGGGCCCGCCCGCTTCCGGCTCAGCAGGCTCCAGAGTCGGGCCACGGCGGCATTCGGGTTGGCCCGGTCCCGGAAGGCCATCACCGAGAGCGGCATTGACCAGCGCGCCCCGCCGATCGGCACCAGAGAGTCCGGCGGACCGGCCGCCACGGTGCTCTCTGTCAGCCACGCAATCCCGTGGCCGGCAATCGCCATGTCCCGGAGTACATCGGCCATGTCGTTCTCGATAACGCGGTGTCCGTTGGGGAGGCCACCGGCATTTTCGATGATCAGATCAACCAGGCGCGAGAAATAGACCCCGCTCGAATACATCAGCAGCGGCAAAGGCATCTGTTTCTCGCCCGGCAGGGCATAACCCTCGCGGCGCAGCAAAGCCGGGCTGATGAAAGGGCGCAGGAAGTCGGTCTCGATCTCGATCGCATCGACCCGTTCCGGCTCGGGATGGATCGGCTGCTGCGCGGCATGGAAGCAGATCATCAGCTCTGTCGCGCCCGAAAGCAGCCCGATGCCGAGATCATGCACATTGCCGACGGTCAGCGCGGCGGTAAGCCGGAGATCGCGGCCCCATTCCGACCACCAGGCCGGGAACCGCGCCGTGGCCAGCGCGAAGGGCAGCCCGATCCGGAGATGGTCCGGCCGCTGGTCGGGCATGCCCTGCAGGTCAGCCCGGACATCAAGCACCTCCGCCAGAAGACGGCTGGCCATGATGCGGAACTGCTCGCCCTCGCGGGTCAGCTGGGTGGGGAGAATGGACCGGTCGATCAAGGGCACGCCGAACCACGATTCCAGTTGCTGGATCCGCCGGCTGAACGCTGCCTGCGAGGTATTCCGGAGCGCCGCCGCCCGGGTGAAGTTCCCGGTCTCGGCCACGGCCAGAAAATCCTGAAGCCAGCGGATTTCCATCCACGTCGTCTCCGTGTTCGAACGGGCGGGACCGGCCCTGTCCTTTCCCCTGTATCGTAGGGGCGCGCGTCTCGCCATGGCCAATGCAAAATTTGCATCGGACATGAAGGCTTCATGGCCCCGCCGTGCTCGATGGCGTGGGACAGGGCAGGCATGGGGGACTTCTGCTCCCCGGGTCTTGCGAAACTTGCATTGGCCTCGGAAGTGCGTCGCGAGCATGATCCGGCCATGTCCACGCAAGGATCGGACCCATGCTTGTTACCCCTCCCTATCTGATGTTCCTTGGCGATGTCGGCGACCAGCTTGCCGCCAAGACAGCCCATGGCATTGTCGACTGGCGGCCCGAATGGTGCCTTGGCCAGCGGCGCCTGCCGGGCTGCAAGGCCGATCTTGGCATTGCCGAAATGTCGGTGGCCGAAGCAGCAGCAAAAGGCGCAAGGACGCTGATCGTCGGCGTCGCCAATGCCGGCGGCGTCCTGCCCGATCACTGGACGGCGGAGATCGTGGCCGCCATCGAGGCCGGCATGGACGTGGCGAGCGGCCTTCATACCCGCCTCGGCTCCAAACCGGAGATTCGCGAGGCTGCGGCCCGCCATGGCCGCCAGCTGCTCGATGTCCGCCATTCCGACCAGCGCTTCGATACCGGCAAGGGCACGAAGCGGCCCGGCCTGCGCCTGCTCACCGTCGGTACGGATTGCTCGGTCGGCAAGAAATATACCGCGCTGGCGCTCGAGCGCGGCATGCGCACCCGCGGGATGGATGCGGATTTCCGTGCGACCGGCCAGACCGGCGTCTTCATTTCCGGCCGCGGCGTCGCGATTGACGCTGTTGTCGCGGATTTCATCTCCGGCGCGGTCGAATGGATCTGTCCCGCCGCTGCCGAGACGCATTGGGACCTCGTCGAGGGGCAGGGCTCGCTGTTTCACCCCTCCTTTGCCGGCGTCAGCCTCGGCCTGTTGCACGGCGCCCAGCCGGATGCCTTCGTGATCTGCCACGAGCCGACCCGCACCACGATGCGCGGGGTCAAGCATCCGCTGCCGGGGATTGCCGACGTGATCGACCTGACGATCCGCTGCGGCTCGCTGACCAATCCGGGGATCCGCCCGGTGGGCATTGCCATCAATACCGAGAAGCTCGGCGAGGACGAGGCCCGCGCCTTGATTGCGGAAACCGAGAGCCAGCATAAACTCCCGGCCACGGATCCGATCCGCTTCGGCGTCGAGTCGATCATCGACCGGCTCGTCGCGGAGTTCCCGCATTCTGCCCCCGGAAAGGCCCGCTGATGCCGACACTGGACCTTCGCGTCGAACGCTGGCCGATCGCCGGCACGTTCACCATCTCGCGCGGCAGCCGCACCGAGGCGGTCGTCGTGGTCGTGGCCTTGCAGGATGGCCCGGCCATCGGCCATGGGGAATGCGTGCCCTATGCGCGCTACGGCGAGAGCATCGAGGGCGTTGTCGCGGCCCTGGAGGCCTTACGCCCGCAGATCGAGGCCGGCGTGACCCGCGCCGGAATCCGCTCGCTCCTGCCCGCCGGCGCCGCACGCAATGCGCTGGATTGTGCGCTCTGGCAGCTCGAGGCGAGCCGGGCCGGCCTGCCGCTCCACCAGTTGGCGGCCCTGCCGTCGCCCCAGCCGGTCACCACCGCCTATACGCTGAGCCTAGGCACGCCCGAATCCATGTTCGAGGCGGCCCGCAAGGCGGCCGCCCGCCCGCTTCTCAAGATCAAGCTGGGCGGCGAGGGCGATGCCGAGCGGCTCGCCGCTGTCCGCGCCGGCGCGCCGGATTCAACGCTCATTGTCGATGCCAACGAGGCCTGGCGCCGGGAGACGCTTGGCGCCAATCTCGCGGCCTGCGAAAAGGCTGGCGTCGCGCTGATCGAGCAACCCATGCCGGCGGGAGAGGATGCCGCGCTGGCGGAGATCGAGACGCCGATCGTCATCTGTGCTGACGAGAGCATCCACGATGCGGCGAGCCTCGGCCATCTTCCGCGCTGGTATGATGCGATCAACATCAAGCTCGACAAGACCGGCGGCCTGACCGATGCGCTCGAATTGCGTGATGCCGCCCGCGCCCGCGGCCTGAAGATCATGGTCGGCTGCATGCTTGGCACGTCGCTCGCCATGGCGCCGGCCATCCTGCTGGCGCAGGGGGCGGAATTCGTCGATCTGGATGGCCCGCTTCTGCTGGCGAAGGACCGCGAGCCCGGTCTGATCTACCAGGGCAGCCAGCTCGTGCCGCCGCTTGGCGCCGTGGGCGCCAACCCGCCCTGAACCTCAGGCGGAGGCGAGGGCGACGCGCCGCGACGCGGCGATCAGTTCCTGCGTGTAGGCATCCTGCCCGCCCTGTTTGCGCAGGGAATCGATGTCGGACTCCTCGACAATCCGGCCGAGCTTCATCACCGCGACCCGGCTGCACATATGGCCGACAACCGCGAGATTGTGGCTCACCAGCAGCAGGGTCAGGCCGAGGCGCAGCTTGAGGTCCTGGAGCAGGTTCAGCACTTCCGCCTGGATCGACACGTCCAGCGCCGAGGTCGGCTCGTCGAGCAGCAGGATCCGCGGCTCGAGGATGAGCGCGCGGGCGATCGCCACGCGCTGGCGCTGCCCGCCCGACAATTGATGGGGGAACCGGAAACGGAAACCGCCGTCCAGCCCGACTTCCGCCAGCGCGCGCTCGATGCGGCGGTCCGGCTGGTCAAGGCCATGGATCGCCAGCGGCTCGGCGAGGATCGCATCGATCGTCATCCGCGGATGCAGGCTGCCGAACGGATCCTGGAACACCATCTGCACCGACCGGAAAAAGGCCTTGTCCGGCCGCTGCGGCAGAGGGTTCCCGTCAATCTCGACCACCCCGTCCCAGTTCCGGTTGAGGCCGGACAGGACGCGCAGGACGGTGGATTTGCCCGAGCCGGATTCGCCGACCAGGCCAAAACTTTCGCCGGATCCGACCGTGAAGGACACGTCCTTGAGGACATGGGCCTCGCCGAAGCGGACGTTGAGGTTGCGGACAACAATCGAGCCGGGACCCATCTCAACCTCCCCGCAGCCAGGATTCATCACGCTGCAAGGTCGCCAGCCGCCGCACGGGGCGGTCGAGATCCGGCAGGCAACCGAGCAGGCCGCGCGTATAGGCATGCTGGCCCTTGGCCAGTTCCCGCGCCGGCAGGCTCTCCATGACGCGGCCGCCATACATCACGATCACCCGGTCGCAGAAGGCCGAGACCAGCGGCAGGTCATGGCTGATGAAGATCAGCCCCATGCCGCGATCGGTTACCAGCTTTTCGAGAATGTCGAGGATCTGGGCCTGCACGGTAACATCGAGCGCCGAGGTCGGCTCGTCCGCGATGAGGACATCCGGCTCGCCGATCAGCATCATCGCGATCATCACGCGTTGCCCCATCCCGCCTGACACTTCATGCGGGTAGAGATCGAAGACGCGGGAGGGCTCGCGGATCAGCACATCCTCGAGCATGGCCAGCGCGCGCTCCCGTGCCTCGCTCCGGCTGGCCTTGCGATGCAGCTGGTAGGCCTCGGCAATCTGCCGCCCCACGGTCATGACCGGGTTGAGCGAGAATTTCGGGTCCTGCATCACCATGGAGAGATGGCGCCCGCGCAGGCGCCGCCTCGCCTCGCCGGACATGCCGAGCAGATCCTGCCCCTTGAAGCGCATCGCATCGGCCTGCACCTCGCCCGGCCAGGGCACGAGATCGAGCAGCGCCCGGCCGGTCATCGACTTGCCCGAGCCGGATTCGCCGACAATCGCCAGCTTCTCGCGGCCAAGGCTGAAGGACAGGCCGCGCACAGCCTCGACAATGCGGGTCGGCGTGTGGAACCGGACCCGGAGATTGCGGACCTCGACGAGAGGCGGTTCTTCGGTCATTCGCCGTTCCTCAATGGGCATCGAGAACGTCCCGCAGGCCGTCCCCCAGCAGGTTGAAGCCGAGCGCGACAAGACAGATGGCGAGGCCCGGAAAGGCCGCGACCCACCATTGGTCGAAGATGAACTCGCGCCCGGTGGCAATCATCGCGCCCCATTCCGGCAAGGGCGGCTGCGCGCCGAGGCCGAGAAAGCCGAGGCCGGCCGCCGTGAGGATGATGCCGGCCATGTCCAGCGTCGTCCGGACGATGACCGAGGACAGGCACATCGGCACGACATGCCCGAGGATGATCCTTCCGTGCCCGGCCCCCTGCAGCCGCACCGCGGCAATGTAATCCGCATTGCGGATGACCAGCGTTTCCGCCCGCGCCACCCGGGCATAGGGCGGCCAGGCCGTGCAGGCGATGGCGATGACGGCATTCTCGATGCCCGGCCCCAGCACGGCGACGAAGGCCAGCGCCAGCACCAGGCGCGGAAAGGCGAGGAACACATCGGTCACGCGCATCAGGACCGTATCGACCCAGCCACCGAAATAGCCCGCCACAGTGCCGATCAGCAGCCCGACCGGCCCGACGGAGATCACCACCAGCACGACGATGGCCAGCGTGATCCGCGCGCCATGGATGATCCGGCTGAAAATGTCGCGGCCCAGCGCATCCGTCCCGAACCAGTGTTTCGACGAGGGCGGCAGCAGGCGCTGTGACAGGTTCTGGGCCAGCGGATCATAGGGCGCGATCAGCGGCGCGAAGGCGGCGATCAGCAGCAACGCCACCACGATGATCAGCCCGATCAGCGCCAGCGGGTTCTTCCGCAGGGCCAGCCATTGCCGGTAGGCCTGCCCGAAACGGGCTTGCCGGCGCGAGGCCGGGGTTTCCGTGGTGAGATAGGCGAGAAGACCGGCCATGACTTACCTCGCCCGCGGGTCGAAGACCCGCCCGATCATGTCGCTCAGCAGGTTGATGCCAACGAAGATCAACCCGACGACGATGGTTCCGCCCAGCACGGCATTCATGTCCGCATTGAGCAGGGAATTGGTGATGTAGCGGCCGAGACCCGGCCAGGCGAAGACGGTTTCCGTCAGCACGGAACCCTCGAGGAGGTTGGCATAGGACAGGGCGATCACGGTCAGCAGCGGCACGATCGCGTTGCGCAGCGCATGACCCCAGACCACGCGGCGCTCGCTCAGGCCCTTGACGCGGGCCGTCATCACATAGGGCTGCTGCAGCTCGGTGATCATGAAGGAGCGCGTCATCCGGCTGATATAGGCCGTCGAGAACAGCCCCAGCACGGCCGAGGGCAGGATGAGATGCGACACCGCATTCCGGAAGGCATCCCACTCGCCCTGCAGCGCGCAATCCAGCAGGAGAACGCCGGTGATCGGTTGCACGAAATCCTGGTAGGACACTGCAATCCGCCCTGGGCCGGAAACCCAGCCCAGCTTGGCGTAGAAGATCAGCAGGCCCATCAGGCCGAGCCAGAAGATCGGGATGGAATAGCCGAACAGCCCAATGAATCGGGCGATATGGTCAGGCCATCGCCCCTGTTTCGTGGCCGCCAGCACGCCGAGCGGGATGCCGAGGCAGATGCCGATCAGTGTACCCAGTGTCGCCAGCTCCAGCGTTGCCGGGAAGACCCGCTTGATGTCGTCGATGACAAGGTTTGACGTCAGGACCGACTTGCCGAAATCGCCCTGCGCCACCTTCTGGAGATAGAGCCAGAACTGCACGAGGACGGGCTTGTCGAGGCCCATATCCTGACGGGCCTTCTCGTAGACATCCGGCCGGGCATTGTCTCCCACGACCGCGAGGACCGGATCGACCGGCATGACGCGGGCGATGAAGAAGGTGACGGCGAGCAGGCCGAGAATCGTCACCAGCACGGTGAGCAGTTCCCTGGCAACGGTTCGGGCACCCCGGCGGAGGGCATGGGACATGGGCATGTCTCGCGGATCGGCGGAAGGGAAAACGCCGCCCGGCACGGGGCCGGACGGCGATTCGGGGGGTGTTACGCCGTCAGGCGCCCGCTCATTCCTTCGAGATCGTGTGGTAGAAGTTGGTGTCCGAGGTCGGACCCACGACAAAGCCCTTCGCATTGGACCGCGCCGCCGCCACTTCGATCTGCTGGAACATGATCACGAAGGGCGAGGTCTTCTGGTGCTCGCGCTGCAGGGCTTCGTAGACCGCCTTGCGCTTGTTGGCATCGCGCTCGAGAACGTTGGCCTGCGTGGTCTTGGTCATGTCGGGGATGTCCCAGGCATTGCGCCAGGCCAGCGTTTTCGACTTCGCGTCATCCGTGTTGTCGACATTGATCGCGAAGGTCTCGGCATTGGTATGCGGATCGAGATAATCCGGGCCCCACTGGCCGATATAGATGTCATGCTGGCGGGCGCGGTACTTGGTCAGCGTCGCGCGGCCATCGCCGGGGATCAGCTCCAGCTTGATGCCGGCCTGCGCCCAGCCCGCCTGGATCGCCTGCGCGATGTCGGTGATCGGCGAGGTCGAGCGCACATCCATTGTCACGGTGAAGCCATTCGGCAGGCCGGCCTTGGCGAGCAGCTCCTTGGCCTTGGCGACGTCGAACTTGTACGGCTTGTCGGTGATCGCACCCAGGAAGCCCTTCGGCAGGAAGCTCTGGTGCTGCTGGAACGTGCCCTGGACGATGTTCTTCTCGATGGCATCGTAATCGACGAGCCATTTCACCGCCTCGCGCACTTCCGGCTTGGCGAAATTCGGGTTCTTCGTGTTCAGCCCGAGATAAAGGATATAGCCCTTGTCCCCCTGCACGGTCGTGATCTGCGGATTGCCCTTCACGGCCGCCAGCTGGTCCTTCGACAGGTTGCGGGCGAAGTCGATATCGCCCTTCTCGAGCAGCAGCCGCTGCGAGGCCGGCTCCGCGACATGCCGGACGATGACACGGCGGTTCTTCGGTGCGCCCTTGAACCAGTTCGGATTGGCCTCGAGCGCATATTGCTCGTTCGGCCGCCAGGCACGGACGATGTAAGCGCCTGTCCCGGCCGAATTGGCCTTCATCCAGGCATTGCCGAAGTCGCCGTCCTTCTCGTTGGCCTTCACCGTCTTCGAATCGACGATCGAGGCGACGCCCGAGGTCAGGCAGTTCAGGAAGAAGGTCGGTGCGAAAGGCTTCGACACCGTGATGCTGACGGTGCTGTCATCCACCGCCTTCACCTTCTCCAGCACATTGTCCTTGGTGAAGCCGAACTGCGCCAGGATGAAGCCGGGCGACTTGTTGAGCACGATCGCGCGCTGGAACGAATAGACCACGTCGGCCGCCGTCAGCGGGTTGCCCGAATGGAACTTCACGCCCGGGCGCAGCTTGAACGTGTAGGTCAGGTTGTCATCCGACACGGTCCAGCTCTGGGCAAGGTCGCCCACCAGCGCATTCCCGTTCTTGAGGTCGACGCCGATCAGCTTGTCATAGACATTGGCGCCGACCTCGACGCCCGAAAACTCGAAGGCCTCGGCCGGATCGAGCGAGATAATGTCGTCGATCTGCTTGGCCATGACGACCGTGTCCTTCGGCGTCTGGCCGAGGGCCGGGACCATTGCGGTCAGGGAAGAAGCCGCCATCAGGGCAGCGGAAAGGCCCAGCGCATGGCGGCGGGACAGGTTGATTTTCATGACAGACGCTCCCGAATTGGGCCGGGCGCTTGAGCGCGTTCGGCTTGTATCCGGATCGGAGAATCTGTTGGCGTCATTGTCAATGCCTGTTGACGGGACACACCCTGATTTCGGGCCGGCAAAGGCCACTTCCCTTGCCCGGTCAGGCATGTATTTCTCCGTTGCGGCGCCGGATCCGGCCTCGAATTTCCGTCTCCGGCGGGTGATCGACAAGAAATCGTGCATTTCGAAGCGAGGGACTCATCCAAACCGGACCATTTGCCGTAAACCGCGCTGAACACCGGAATCTTGCCCTGAAGGCACCGGGACATCGACGTGGAGGCGTGATGTCGTTGCGCATTGGAACCGATCCGACCGGAATAGGCGGGAGCACTGGCGGTATGGCGGCAGCAGGCCGCCGTACCCTCGTCATCGTCGACAACGACCGGCTTGCCGTGTCGCGGCTGCTGCGGGGGCTGGAGCCCCGCGGCTTCGATGTCGAGGTGATCGAGTCGATCGGCGAGGCCATCGCCATGATCAGCCGGAATGCGCCGGATTGCCTTGTCGTGGAGTCTCGCCTGCCCGACGGCAACGGGCTGGATGTTATCGCCGCGCTGAAGCGGCACCGTCCGGATGCGCGGGCTGTGGTCCTGACCGGCTATGGCAATATCGCCACCGCCGTCGCGGCCATCAAGCGAGGCGCGGCCGATTATCTGCCGAAGCCGGCCGATATCGAGGATGTCTTTGCTGTCCTTGTCGGCGAGGAGCGGGTCCGCGTCGCTGTGCCTGAAAACCCCATGTCGGCCGATCGCGTGCGGTGGGAGCATATCCAGCGCATTTTTGAATTGTGCGACAGGAATGTCTCGGAAACCGCGCGTCGGTTGAACATGCACCGTCGGACCCTCCAGCGCATCCTCGCGAAACGCGCGCCGCGCTGAGCTTAAGGGGCCGGAACGACCGGCCCCTTTTTTGATCGCTCTCCGCCCGGATTTATGCATCGCGACTGATTTGACGCAGTCGCTGCGCCGAGACTTGACAGCTTCTGAAAGATAGGACAACCATAGGACAGATACGACGCCTGTTGTTTTAGTCCTTTGCTCGATCAAGCGTTTCCATTGCAATTTTCCAGGCCCCGGGGAGGGCGTAATGGTGCATGCCATTGTGATCCATGAGTTCCGCAACCTTCCGCATCGGTGTTGGTGGCGGGAACATCCGCTGAGCTGGCCTTTGGCGGATTCCGGCTGGCCTGATCCGCAGGACTGATTGCCCCTTTTCTGCAGGCTGCGCCCGCATTGTCGGGTGACCTGATTCCCCTTTCGGCTCGCTCACTTCGCCCCCGCTACAGGACGAGCCGGAATGTAGGTGCATGGCGGGTTTCCTGCCCCGCCATCGCGCCTCGCGCCCTGCCTGTCACCCCCTGCTGACAGGCAGGGCGCTCCTTTCTCCCGTCACCCCGAAAATGTCCGATAGCCGGAGGGGTACATGGCCGAATGGCCTGCCTTGCTCTCCCGTGATCTCGCCACAACCGGTGGCGCCCTCGCGCTCGCGGACGCCTCCGGCGACCTTTCCCGCGCTGATCTCGAAGCGCGGGTCAAGCTATGGGCCGCGATCCTCGCGAGGAGGAGCCTGCTGCCGGGCGATCGTGTCCTTCTCCTCCTTCCGCAGGGCGTGGACGGTTGGGTAGCCATGCTGGCAGTCCTCGCGCTCGGGGCAACCGCCATGCCTTTCCCGCCCGGCCTGCCCGGCGCCGATCTCCGGCAGATCATCCGCCTCTGGCGTCCCTCTGCCTGCCTGACATGCGAGTTGGGCTTGGGGGGCGGCATGGAGATCGGGCTGCCGCCAGAACGGATCCATTTCATCGAAACGCTGCCGCGGAAATGGCCCCGGGGGCAGATCGGTCGGGAAAGCCCGCTGCGATTCGCGATGCGGGGGCAGGTCCTGCTCGCATCGGAAACCCTGGCAGGGGAGGTCGGAACCCTGCATGGAATAGGGTCAATCCTGGCCAATGCACGGCGTCTGGTCACCTCGCTTGACCTGGCGCCTGCTCTTTCCGGCCTCCTCGCCATGCCGATGACGCATTGGGCCGGCCTCGTCGCCGGTCTGGGCCTGCTTGATGCAGGCCGGCCCGTCTGGCTGGCTGATCCGGATGGAGCCGCACTGGTGGTTCCCGAAGGGTGTGGCCCCGTGGCCTGCTTCACGAGCGTGCAGGCATGGCGGCGCTGGCTCGCCCGGTCGGATGGTGCCGGTGAAGGCGCTGCCATCCGGCATCTGGTCGCAACGTCGGGAAGCCTTGGTCGGGCCATGCTTTGCCAGACCCGCAGCCGGATCGATGACGCCCCTGTGGATTGCGTCTACGGTACGGCTCTTCACCTCGCAGCGGCGCGGCTTCGCATCGGCTCCGATCCGCCACCACCCGGTTGCATCGGCCATCCCCTCCCGGGGACAGAAATCCGCGTCATGCGCCGCGCTTCGCGGGAGTCCCGGCCCGGGCAGGCCGGCTATCTGGTCCATTCCGGCGACAGCGGCATGCCCTGCCGGCCTTGCGGCAGCGACCCGGTGCGCACGGCGCCGGATTCGCCGTTCGACCAGGGCGAGATCGGCTGGCGGGAGGCTGACGGGCAGCTGTTCCGGCTGCCCTCCCCCAAGGATCTCATCCGCACGGCCGGGCGCATTCTCGCGCCCGAGGAACTCGAGCAGCAGATCCTCGACAGCGGGCTTGTCGACGAAGCTTTCGCCTTCGGTGTTCCGCACCCGGTACTCGAGGAAGCCGTCGTGCTCGTCGCCGTGGCACGTCCGCGTGTGACGCCGCACCTGCTGCGTGAATTCTGCCGCGAGACCCTGCCCGGCTACATGGTTCCGCACCGGATCGAATTGCATGCCCGTCTGCCAGCCTTGTCGATGGCCCATTCGGGTCGCCACTATCTCCGCCTGCGCTATGCCGGCCTCTATGGTGCACTCTAGACCATATCCGGATAGCGGCCCTCGGGATCGAGCAATCCGCTCAGCCGGACCGACGCCAGCCGCGCGAGCTGGATCGTCAGCGCCTTGCGGGTCGGTGCCGCCAGCGGCAGCGCAGGCGATTCCCGCAGGATCTCCGCGCCGAATCCGTCGGCAAGGATGAGGCCGGTCTCCTCCGGGAAAATGCCGGCCGGCACATCGGGATGCGTCGCGAAATAGAACCGCTCGCAGAACGGCAGGTAATCGCGCCACTTCGTGTCGGTGCGGAAATCCTCCACCGACGACTTGATCTCCACGATATGGATCTCGCCGCGGCTCGACAGCGCCACCAGATCGGCGCGGCGGCCATTCGGCAACGTGACTTCCGGGATCGCCGCGAGATCGCGCTGTGCGAAATGCCGGGCGAGGCCGCGCGCCAGAAGCCGGGCCAGTCCGTCACGGGCCGGCCCGCTGCTCATCGCGTATCGGCCATCAACATGGCCGCGCCCTTTTCCGCGATCATCAGCGTCGGCGAATTTGTATTGCCGGAGGTGATCGTGGGCATGACTGACGCGTCGATCACGCGCAGGCCCTCGACGCCGATCACCGCGAGGCGCTCGTCGACCACGGCCTGCGGATCGTCCCGCCGGCCCATCCGGGCCGTGCCGACCGGGTGGAAGATCGTCGTGCCGAGATCACCGGCCGCGCGGATCAGGTCCGCCTCGCTCCTTATGTCCGGGCCCGGGCGATATTCTTCAGGCTCGAACGCGCGCAATGCTTCGGAGGCCACGATCCGCCGCACCAGTCGCAGCGAGTCCGCCGCCACCTGCCGGTCCTCGTCCGTCGCGAGATAGTTCGGATCGATGACCGGCGCCTCGAACGGGTCTGCGCTGGCCAGCCGGATCTCGCCCCGGCTTGTCGGCCGCAGGTTGCAGACCGAGGCCGTGAAGGCCGGGAAGGGATGGAGCCCTTCGCCGAACTTGTCGAGCGAGAGCGGCTGGACGTGGAATTGTAGGTTCGGCATCGCATAGCGCGCATCCGACCGGGTGAAAACGCCGAGTTGCGAGGGCGCCATCGTCATCGGCCCGGTCCGGAACAATGCGAATTCCACGCCCATCCAGGCACGTTTCAGCAGGTTCGCATAGTCGGCATTGAGCGTGCGGACATTCCGGACCTTGTAGATCGGCCGGATCTGGAGATGGTCCTGCAGGTTCTGGCCGACACCGGGCCGATCCGCCACGACATCGAGCCCGAAGCCGCGCAGGGCTTCGCCGCGCCCGATCCCGCTCAGCATCAGCAGCTTGGGCGAGGCCACGGCTCCGGCCGCCAGGACGACGCTCCGCCGGGCCCGCGCGATACGGCGTTGGCCATCCTGGCGGAAGGCGAGGCCCGAGGCGCGTTGGCCGTCGAACAGGATGCGCTCGGCCTCGGCCCCGGTCAGGATCGTGAGATTTGGTCGGCTCCGGACAGGATCGAGGAAGCCCCGCGCCGCGCTCCAGCGCAGGCCCTTCTTCTGGTTGACCTGGAAATAGGCCGAGCCCTCATTCGAGCCTCGGTTGAAATCCTCGACCTTGGGGATCCCGCATTGTTCCGCCGCATCGCGGAACCGGTCGAGGATTTCCCATTGCACACGGGGCGGTTCGACCCGCCATTCGCCGCCCGCGCCATGCAGCGCATCGGCCCCGGCGAAGAAATCCTCGTGCTGGCGGAAATAGGGCAGCACGTCGTCCCAGCTCCAGCCGGACAGGCCCAGCTGCGCCCAGCCATCGTAATCGGTGGACTGGCCGCGCATGTAGATCATGCCGTTGATGGCCGAGCAGCCACCCAGCACCTTGCCCCTCGGATAGAGCAGCGACCGGCCATTGAGCCCTGCCACCGGCGCGGTCTTGAACAGCCAGTCGGCGCGGGGATTGCCGATCAGGAAGAGGTAGCCGACCGGAATGTGGAACCAGATATAGCGGTCATTGCCGCCTGCCTCGAGCAGCAGCACCCGGCGGGAGGGATCGGCGCTCAGCCGGTTCGCTAGCAGGCAGCCAGCCGTGCCGGCGCCGACGATGATGTCGTCGAATTCCCCTGCCGCTTCTGCCTCGATGCTGCCCATGGTTGCTCTCCCCCGGCAACAGCTTTAGGCAGGCTGCGGAAAGGCGGCAAGGTTCGATTTTGCCGCCCCGTTCTGCGTGAATCGAGACCGTCAGGCCGCCGCCTGCGTGCTCGGCTCCGGTCCTTCGCGGTCATTGGCCGGGGTGATGTCGGCCGCTCGCCGGCTGGCTTTCTCCTCCTCCCGGATCCGCTTGCGGAACCAGAAAGAATAGAGGGCCGGCAGGAAGAGCAGCGTCATGAAGGTCGCGACGAACAGCCCGCCCATCACGGTCACGGCCATTGGCCCCCAGAAGGCGCTGCGCGACAGCGGGATCATGGCAAGGATCGCCGTCATGGCCGTGAGGATAACAGGTCGCGCCCGCCGGATCACCGATTCGACGATGGCCTCGCGCATCGGCAGGCCGCGATCCATGTCATGCTGGACCTGGTCGACGAGGATGATCGAGTTGCGCATGTCCATCCCGCCGAGCGCGATCAGGCCCAGCAAGGCGACGAAACCGAACGGCATGCCGGAGAGATTCAGTGCGAGCGAGGCGCCAATCACGCCGAGCGGCACGCTCATCAGCACGAGGAAGACCTTGGTGAAGCTCTGCAGCTGCACCATGAGCAGCAGCAGCATCACCATGAACATCACCGGGAACAGCTTGAAGATCGATTCATTGGCCTTGGCCGATTCCTCGATCGCCCCGCCGATCTGGATCTGGTAGCCGAGCGGCACCGCATCCCGGATCGGCTTCAGCGCGGACCAGATCTCGGTCGTGACATCCGGCGCCTGGACGCCGTCGATAATGTCCGCCCGGACAGTGATCGACATGTCGCGGCTGCGGCGCCAGAGGATCGGCTCTTCGTAATCCTGCGTGATCCGCGCCACCTGCGCGAGCGGGACTGGCACCCCATTACGGGCGGTGAGCGTGAAATCGCCCAGCCGGGTCGGATCGAGCCGCTCGCCCGGCACGGCGCGGGCGACGACCTGCACCTGTTCGGTGCCGTCGCGGATCGTCGTCACCGTGACGCCCGAAATCAGCGTCTGCAACGTCTGCGCGATGGCGCTGGGATCCAGCCCGAAGGCCCGCGCGCGATCCTGGTCGACCACGAGGCGGATGGCCGGCATCAGCTCGTTCCAGTCGAGATGCGGGTCGATCGCCTTGTTGTTCCGGAGCATCGTATCCCGGACCTGGTAGGCGATGCGCCGGACCTCGGCCGGATCGGTGCCGACCACGCGGAACTGCACCGGGAAACCGACCGGCGGGCCGAAATTGAACCGGTCAACACGGACGCGCGCCGCCGACAAGGCACCCTGCCGGATCTCCTTCTCGAGCCGCGCCTTGATGCGCTCCCGCGCCGGCACGTCCTTCGAGAGAATGACAATCTGCGAGAAGGCCTCGTTCGGCAGCACCTGGTTCAGGCCCAGCCAGAAGCGCGGCGAACCCTGCCCGATATAGGTCGTGGCATGGATGACATCCGGATCACCCTTGAGCAGTGCCTCGGCCTCGCGGGCCACGGCATTGGTCGCGGTGATCGAGGATCCTTCCGGCAGCCGCATCTCGAGGAACAGCTCCGGCCGCTCGGAAAGCGGGAAGAATTGCTGCGGAACCCGGGTGAACCCGACCACTGCGAGCGCGAACACCGCCGCCGTGGCGCCGAGCGCCTTGATCCGGTGCGTCACGCACCAGGTGACGATCCGGCGGAGCAGGCCATACCAGCGGCCCTGGTACATCTGCGCATGGCCATCCGCATGGCCCTGGCCCTTCTTGAAATCGGGCAGGATCTTCACGCCGAGATAGGGGGTGAAGATCACGGCGACAAACCACGACGCCACCAGCGCGATGCCGACGATGTAGAGAATGCTGCCGGTATATTCGCCGACCGAGGAGTTTGCGAGCCCGACCGGCAGGAAGCCGGCCGCCGTGATCAGCGTGCCGGTGAGCATCGGGAAAGCGGTCGAGTCCCAGGCATAGGCTGCGGCCTTCATCCGGTCCCAGCCTTCCTCCATCTTCACGATCATCATCTCGACGGCGATGATGGCATCATCGACGAGAAGGCCGAGAGCGATGATCAGGGCGCCAAGCGAGATGCGGTGCAGGTCGATCCCCGCGAAATCCATCACGGTGAACACGATGCCGAGCACGAGCGGCACCGAGGTGGCCACCACGATGCCCGTCCGCCAGCCGAGCGTCAGGAAGGAGACGCCGAGGACGATGACAAGTGCCTCGATGAAAGCCTTCACGAACTCGTAGACGGAATCGCCCACCACCTTGGGCTGGTTGGCGATCCGGTCGATCTGGAACCCGACCGGCATTGTTTCCTGGAATTCGGACAGGGCCTTCTCGATATCCTTGCCGAGGGTCAGGATATTCGCGCCCTTGAGCATGACGACGCCGACGCCGATCGCAGGCTTGCCGTCCTGACGGATCAGGAAATCGCTGGGGTCCTCGAAGCCGCGCGTCACATTGGCGATGTCGCCAAGCCGGATTGTCCGGCCATTGGCCTCGACCGGGATTGCCGCCACAGCTTCCGTTCCGGTGAGCGCGCCTGTCACGCGGACGGGGATGCGCTGGGCCTGCGTCTCGAATGTACCGGCGGGTGTAACGGCGTTCTGGCGGGCGATCGCGTCGAAGATCGCGCTGGCGGGAATCCCGAGGGTTGCCAGCTTGGTATGGCTGAACTCGACAAAGATCTGCTCGTCCTGTGCACCATAGAGCGTGACCTTGGTGACATTCGGCACCTTGAGCAAGGCCCGCTTCAGGTCCTCGCCGACCCGCTTGAGCTGGGCATAGTCGGCCCCGTCGCCGGTAATCATGGTCAGGATGGAATCGACATCGCCGAACTCGTCATTGACATTCGGCCCGATCACGCCGGAGGGCAGCTCCGGCTTGAGGTCGCCCAGCTTCTTCCGCATCTGGTAGAAGAGCTCCGGCACCTGCCGCGCGGGCGTGTAGTCCTTGAACTCCATCTGCAGTGCGGCGAAGCCGGGCTTGTTGTAGGTCAGGACGCGGTTGAAATACGGCAGTTCCTGCAGCTTCTTCTCGATCCGGTCGGTCACCTGGTTCTGCATCTCGAACGCGGTCGCGCCCGGCCAGGCCACGGTGATCACGCCGACCTTGATCGTGAAAGACGGGTCCTCGGCCCGCCCGAGGCGCATGTAGGACAGGGTACCGACCGCGCCGATCAGCAGGATCAGGAAAAGCACGAGCGTCTGGTGCCGGACGGCCCAGGCCGAGAGATTGATGCCGCGCATGTGATTACCCCTGCCGTGCGTCCGTCAGCACCCGGACCCTCTGCCCGGCGCGCAAGGTATGGACTCCCATCGTGACCACCTTGTCGCCTTCGGCGAGGCCCGAGCGGATCGTGGCCAGCCGGCCGTCGGTTGCCATCAGCTCCACCTTCCGGCGGACCAGCTGGCCGGTTCCGGCCTCGACCACGAAAACTTCTGTTCCCTGGCCTTCGTTCAGCACGGCAGAGAGCGGGATCCGGGCCATGCGGGCGGCTTCCGGCGGGGCAAGCGTGATCGTTGCGGTCATGCCGAGCGGCGCATCGGGCGCGAGTCCCGACAGCGTGAACCGCGCCGCGAAGGTGCGGGTGCCGGCATCGGCGCTCGGCGACAATTCCCGCAACGTTGCAGGATAGCGCTTTCCGGGTTCCGACCAGAGCTCTGCCTCGGCACGGCCCTGCCGGGCCAGTGCCAGCTCCTGCTCCGGCAGCGCGACCAGCGCCTCGCGGTCGCCATCGCGGGCGATACGGACAATGGTCTGGCCGGCGGCGACCACCTGGCCGACTTCTGCCGCGACACTGATCACGATGCCATCGGATTCAGCCCGGAGATCGGCGTAGGATTGCGAATTGGTGGTCAGCTCGACCTGCCGTTCGGCACGCCGGACCCGCCCGATCGCCTCGTCGCGCGTCGTGCGCTGGCGGTCGCTGGCCTGCTCGGTGGACCAGCCCCGCGCGCGGAGATCGAGAATCCGCTCGAGTTCCAGTTCGGCCTGCCGGGCGGCCGATCGGGCCGCCGCGAGTTCGGCCTCTGCGCTTTCGCGGTTCAGCCGGAAATCGGTGTCGTCGAGGCTGGCGAGGACCGTGCCGGCGGAAATCCGGTCACCGACCTGCACCTTGCGCGCGGCGATCTTGCCGGCAACGCGGAAGCCCTGGTCTGTCTCGATCCGGGCCCGCACCGTTCCGACGAGAACTTTCGGCTGGACAATCTCCTGAAGCCGCACGGCCTGCACCTGAACCGGGCGGACAACGAGATCGGGAGAGGCCGCAGCCGTCTTTTCGGACGGCTTCCCGGTCAGGGCCCAGCCGGCGGCGCCGGCTCCGGCCAGAAGGATCACGGCAAGCGGAATGAAGCGGCGGGCCCGGGCACCCAGCCGGGTCGGCTGGCGCGGTTCGGGGGCGGGCAGGGTCTCGGCGGCGGGGGCTGGATCGGTCATGGTGGGCTCGAGGGGTTACGGTCGCAGGGCGGCAAGGATCAGGTCGGTCAGGCGGCCCGCCTGCTCCTCCTGGTCCTGGTCCGCGCAATGGGCGATGAGGGTGGGGTGGATGATCTTGGCAGAGGCTTCGAAAGCGGTTTCGGCGAATTCCGGCAGGGGCACGGCCCGGAAGTGACCCGAGCGGATCCCCTCGCCGATGATCTGGGCGAGAACCCCGACCATCGAATCGCAATGCGCCTCGATGGCCGGCCAGTTTTCCGCCATCGCCACCTCGACCATGTCGTGGATGCGGTGTTCATGCGTCAGCGTTGACTTGTTGTGCCGGTGCAGTTCGAGCAGGAAGACGCGGAGCTTTTCCGGCGCCGGCAGGGGGCGGGCCAGAATCTCCCGCGCCATGTCGTCCACCTCGTGCATCATCTTGGCGCAGATCGCGTCGTTTATGGCGCTTTTCGACGGAAAGAACCGATAGATATTGGCCGGCGACATGCCGAGCGCGGCGGCGATGTCCGCCACGGCGGTCTTCGCATAGCCCACGCGCCGGAAATGCTCCTCCGCGACGGCGATGATGCGTTCCCGCGTGGCTTCAGCAGAGAGGCGATGACGGACGTTCATTGCATTCGTTACGATTGATAACTGATGAATTTCGAATTTTATCAGGAATCATGTATCAGTCAAGCTGCATCCACCGGGCGGGAATCCCCGGGCTGGCCAAGCGCCGGGGCTGCGGCTAAAGAACCGCAAGAATGCCTGTTGCTGACGAGGGGGCCGCGTGTCCAAGCCCATGAATCCGGTCTATGCCGGCCTGCCGACCACGATCTTCGAAACCATGTCCCGACTGGCCCGCGAGCATCAGGCCGTCAATCTCGGGCAGGGTTTCCCGGATGATCCCGGCGCCGAGGATATCCGCGCCAAGGCGGCGGAGGCGGTCGTCTCGGGCTGGAACCAGTATCCGCCCATGATGGGCATCCCCGAATTGCGACAGGCCACTGCCGACCATTTCGCCCGCCATCAGGGCCTCGCTTTCGATCCGGACAGCGAGATCATGGTGACATCGGGCGCGACCGAGGCTCTGGCCGGCGCGCTGTTCTCGCTGATCAACCCGGGCGACGAAGTCGTGCTCTTCCAGCCGATGTACGATGCCTATCTCCCGCTCGTGCTGCGGGCCGGCGGCGTGCCGAAATTCGTGACGCTCCGGCCCCCGCACTGGCGGTTTACCGCCGAGGATCTGGCGGCCGCGTTCTCGCCGCGCACCAAGCTCGTGCTGTTCAACGACCCGCTCAATCCTGCCGGCACAGTCTGCCCGCTCGAGGATCTCTCGATGCTCGCGCATTTCTGCATGGCGAATGATGCCATCGCCGTCTGCGACGAGGTCTGGGAGCATGTCGTTTTCGATGGAATCCGCCACCAGTCGCTGATCGGCCTGCCGGGCATGCGCGAGCGCGTCGTGAAGATCAGCTCGGCGGGCAAGATCTTCTCCCTGACCGGCTGGAAGGTCGGGCTGGTCATGGCCGCACCCGAGCTGATGCGGGTCCTCGCCAAGGCGCACCAGTTTCTCACCTTCACGACGCCCCCGAACCTGCAGGCGGCGGTGGCCTATGGCCTCGGCAAGGAGGACAGCTTCTTCGACGCGATGCGGGATGATTTCCAGCGCGCGCGGGATTATCTCGCCGGCGGGCTGCAGGATCTCGGCTTCCCGGTGCTGAATTCGCGCGGGACCTATTTCCTCAACATCGACATCGCCCCGCTTGGCGAGACCGACGATGCCGCCTTCTGCCAGCGGCTGGTGGCCGAACACGGCGTCGCGGCGATCCCGGTCTCGGCTTTCTACGCCGAGGATCCGGTGCGGACGGTGGTGCGGCTTTGCTTTGCCAAGCGCCAGTCGACACTCGATGCCGCGCTCGAGCGGCTCGCCGGCGTGTTGCCCAAGGGTTGATGGCCGAAACTGACGGCTAGCGAGACACGGCAATCTGCCGGCATTCATCCGGCAGGTCATCCAGAGTCCAGGGCTTGGGCGGCGGCTTGGGCTTGCTGGCCGGTCCCGGCGGAGGCTTCGGCTTGTTCATGGCGGCGTATTGCTTCTTCAGCCAATCCTGCAATTCCGCTCCGCAGCCATCCTCGTCTGCCGGAAGCGGCTGGTCGACACAGGAAGCATCGTCCTTCGGGCAGGCCATGCGGATGTGGAAATGGAAATTGTGCCCCCACATCGGCCGCACCTTGGACAGCCAGGCCCTGTCGGTACCGGCATCGCGGCACAGGGCCACCTTGATGGCGGGATTGACGAAGATCCGGCTGACCTTCGCCTCCCGGGCAGCGAGGCGGATGAGCGCCACATGGCTGCGGGTATAGACGGCCGGGTCGACATCCATCCAGTCGGACCGGACGATGTTGGTCGCACTCATGGTCTCGCGCTCCGCCCGGCTCAGCGTCCGGTCCGGCATTGGTGTCAGCCAGATATCCGCGTCGAGGCCGATCTGGTGCGAGGCATGCCCGGTCAGCATCGGCCCGCCGCGCGGCTGGGAAATGTCGCCGACCAGCAGCCCGTTCCAGCGCGCCTCACGCGGGGCCTTTTTCGCCAGCGACTCGATCAGGGCGATCAGGTCGGGATGGCCCCAGTTGCGATTGCGTGACAGGCGCATGACCTGCCAGGTTTCGCCATCGACAGGAAGCGCCTTCGCACCGGCAAGACAGCCGCGGGCGAACGACCCGATGGCGCGCGGCTCGAGATTGGCGGGCCCCGGCGTGGTGCCGAAAATGCGCTTGGCAGCATTGTTGGGAAGCAGCGACAGGACCTTCGCCCGCCGCTCCATTTCCTCGGTCTGGGTCTGCTGGCCAAGGGCCGGCCCCGCCATGGCCATGATGGCGAGGACGAGCGCGGCAAGCCTCTGCCTGCCCCCTGCCTTTCCCTGCCGTCCATGTGTCGCCAAGGTCCTGCCCAGCATCGATTCGACCCTCGTGTTGGTGGGGGGAGCATGGCAGCAAAGGGTTAACCAGACCAGCCGGACCTGCACATTTCGAGCGAAAGGATTCAGGATTTCGCGGTGTCGCGAGAGCAGGATGGAGCGGTGAAGACGAAGGGGAATCGTCCATGTCCCGATCCTGTGCCCACCGGCTCCTGCCGCTTCTGGTGATCTTTCTCGGTATCCTCGTGCAGACTCAGGCCAGCGTGGCCCGGAGCGAGGCACCCGGCCTCATGGTGCAGGCCTGAAAGGCCGACATTTTCGCTTTTCAATCCGCCGGTCTTGGATAGGCTGGCCGCAAATCCCGGACGGGCAGCCCGGTGCGGCTGTGTGACAAGAGGGATGCGAGGAGGAACGATGAGTGATCTGAAGAGTCCAATCCCCCGCCGCGCCGTGCTGGCCGGCCTTGCGGCAACGCCGTTTCTTGCAACCTCTGCGCGCGGGCAGGCGGCTTGGCCGAAGGCGGGAACGATCCGCATGGTCATTCCCTTTCCGCCGGCCGGCGCGACCGATGTTATCGGCCGGATCGTCGCCGAACGCCTCGGCGCGATCTGGGGCAACCAGATCGTGGTCGAGAACAAGGGTGGCGCCGGCGGCAATATCGGTACCGACCAGGCGGCGAAAGCCGCGCCGGACGGGAACACCATGCTCGTTGTCTCGGTCGGGATGGCCACCAATCCCTATCTCTACAAATCGCTGCCCTATGACCCGGTGAAGGATTTCGAGCCCGTCAGCCTGATGGCGATGGTGCCGAACATCATGGTCGTGCCGCCCAATCATCCGGCGAAATCGGTCGCGGAATTCATTGCCCTCGCCAAGGCCAAGCCGGGCACCATGTCCTTCGGCTCCTCGGGCATCGGCACCTCGGTCCATCTCTCGGGCGAGCTGTTCCAGAAGCTGACCGGCACCAAGATGATCCATGTCCCCTACAAAGGCACCGCGGAAGCCAAGAACGACCTCATTGCCGGCCGTCTGGATTGCATCTTCGACAACATCACCGCCGCGCTGCCGCAGGCGCGGGCCGGCACGATCAAGGCCCTCGGCATCACCACGGCGAAACGTTCGCAGCTCGCGCCCGAGCTGGCCCCGATCAACGAGACCGTGCCGGGCTTCGATGTCTCTTCCTGGTTCGCGCTGTTCGTTCCGGCAAAAACGCCGCCGGCCATCGTTGCCCGCATGAATGCCGATGTGAAGGCGGTGCTGGCCGAGGCCGAGGTGGCGAGCAAGCTCGGCAAGCTCGGCGGCGAGATTGTCGGGTCGAGCCAGCAGGAACTGGCGGCCTTCCTCAAGTCGGAAAGCGACAAATGGGGCGCGCTGATCAAGGAGATCGGCGTCACGGCGGGCTGAGACGCTCCGCGCGAGGCTTGAAGGCGGCGGCCGAATCCGGTTGACTGGGTATCCATCGTGATCCAGTGCCGGGACCGGCCCGCCGCCTTCGTTGCTTGAGGCCGGAGGCGGGCATGCCCGCTTGACGCCTTCAGGGCCCGACATGCAACGCTACCTTGCCTGGCTGGAGGGGTTGATCCCCCCGGTCGTGCCCGCCCCCCGGGGCGAGCCCACATCGCTTTTCCCGTTTCTGTGGCAGCAGATCCGCCAGGTCCGGGGACCGCTGGCGGTCCTGACCGCGCTGACCATGACCGATGCCCTGCTCGATACGGTCGTGCCCTATTTCATCGGCCATCTCGTCGGCCTGCTGGCCACAATCCCGCGCGAGCGCTTCTTCGCCGAAGCCATGCCGACCCTGCTGGCCATGCTCGCTGTCGTGCTCGTCCTGCGCCCGCTGGTCTTCCTCGCTGCCTTCTCGCTGGGGCGGCTCGGCATCGAGCCGGGCTGGCAGAGCCGGATGCGCTGGCAATTCTATGGCCGACTCGTCGGCCAGAGCCTCCGGTTTTTCCATAATGATTTCGCGGGGCGGCTCGCCAACCGGGTCATGCAGACCGGCGGTGCGGTGCGTCAGGCGACAATCTCGTTCATCCAGGCCATCATCTACATCGCCTGCTACGGCCTCGGCTCGGTCGGGCTGATTGCCGCGCAGGACTGGCGCATGGCGCTCCCCGTCGCACTCTGGTTCTGCGCCTATCTGCTCATCCTGCGGCTCTTCCTGCCGCAGCAGCGCCAGCGGGCCCAGGCGGCCTCGGAGGGGCGCTCCATGCTGATGGGCAAGGTTGTCGATGCCTTCGGAAACATCCAGACGCTGAAGCTCTTCGGCGAGAAAGCCCGGGACGATGCCTACATGGCCGCAGCCGTACGGGAGGCCAACGGCCTGTTCCAGGCCCAGCAGCGGCTGCAGATCGGCTTTTCCGGCTGTCTCTCCATCCTCAGCGCCACCACCGTCTGCACAACCTGCGCCATCGGCCTCTGGCTCTGGAGCCAAGGTGCCATCGAGGTCGGCGGCTTCACCATGGCGATGACGCTCGTCCTCTCGCTTGTCCGTGCCTCGGGCTGGATCGCGTGGGAAATCTCGGGGATCATGGAGAATATCGGCATCGTTCAGGAGGGCATGGAAAGCCTGACCGCCCCGGTCACGATGCAGGATCGCCCGGATGCCGTGCCCTTGCGCTTCGGGCGTGGCGAGATCGTCTTCCGGAAGGTCTCCTTCTCCTACGATGACCGGCTGCCCATCCTGCGCGACATCGATCTCGTCATCCGCCCCGGCGAGAAGATCGGGCTTGTCGGCCGCTCCGGCGCCGGCAAGTCGACACTCGTCAACCTGCTGCTGCGATTCAATGCTGTCACCGAAGGGCGGATCCTCGTCGATGGGCAGGACATTGCCGGCCTGAAGCAGGAATCGCTGCGTCGGGTCATCGCAATGGTTACACAGGACACCGCCCTGCTCCACCGCTCGATCCGCGACAACGTACTCTATGGCCGCCCGGAGGCTTCCGAGGCCGAATTGCAGGCGGCGCTCGCTCGGGCCCAGGCGACTGATTTCGTCGGCAACCTCCAGGACTGGCTCGGCCGTCGCGGGCTGGATGCCCATGTCGGCGAGCGTGGCGTCAAGCTCTCCGGCGGCCAGCGCCAGCGCGTGGCCTTGGCCCGCGTCATCCTGCGCGACGCGCCGATCCTCGTGCTGGACGAGGCAACCAGCGCCCTCGACAGCGAGGTCGAGACCGCGATCCAGGAGAATCTCGGCACGCTCATGGCCGGCAAGACCGTAATCGCCATCGCGCATCGCCTGTCGACGCTCCAGATCATGGATCGCCTCGTGGTGCTGGATCAGGGCCGCATCCTCGAACAGGGCACCCATGCCGAGTTGCTGGCCGCGGGCGGACTCTATGCCGATCTCTGGGCCCGGCAGTCGGGGGGCTTCATCGTGGCGCCGAAGAAGCGGGAAGCGGTTCAGGCGGAGTAACCGCCTGCCGGGCGTCCAGCCGCCTGCGATTGGCCCTGAAAACCTTCGTCAGCGCGCGGATGACCGCTTCGATATCGCCGTCGCTCCGCGTCCGTTCCGTGCGGACGAGATAAACATCTTCATGGAGGAAGGGTTGCGGCAGGGCACAGTACTGCTCCAGCTGCGGATCGGCATCTCCCAGCCAGCAGGGCAGGCTGCCGATTCCGACGCCGGCCCGGACAGCCTGATACCGCAGATGCAGTTCGTCGATCAGCGGTCCCTGGCTGCGGCCCACCAGCGCGCGCTGCGCGAGTGCCAGCTGGCGCGACATGGTGCCGTGTCCGGACGGCATGATCACCGGGAGCGACCCCGCGCCCCTGAGGCCATACAGCGCGAAGGACAGCGTCGCGACCTTCCGCGCCAGCAGGCCGGGTTCCGGTGCGACGGCATTCATCCTGAGCGCGATCTCGGCCTCGCCATGCCGGAGATCGATGCGCTGGCGCGTCGGCATCAGCACGATCTCCCGGGCGGGCGCGGCGGCGCGCAGCTGCGTCACGTTCTCCGAGAGGAACAGGGCCAGCGAGGTTGTCGCCGTGATCCGGATCGGGGCTTTCTCGAGCGCCCGGTGCTGGCGCAGGAGGCCAGGCAGCCGGCTGGCGGCCTCGCCCATCGGCCCGATCGCCTGCAGCAGCGCCTCGCCGGCCTCCGTGAGGTCGGTCCGGTTCGCGCTGCGCAGGAGCAGTGTCAGCCCCGTCGCCTCCTCCAGTCGGCGCATGCGGCGGCCCACCGTCGGCTGGCTCTCGCCGAGCGCTGCGGCTGCCCGGTTCATCGATCCATGAACAGATACGGCCAGAAATGCGCGGAGATCGTTCCAGGAGAGCGGGAGCTCCGGCCCTCCGGCGGGGGTGGCGGCGCGGGCGGGACCGGTCGGATCAGCAATGTCAGCCATGCCAGGAGATCGCTCTTCGCAGAAAGGGGCTCGGAACCGGGCTTTTCGGGATTCGGGGAGGGTGAATGTGGCGTCATGCCCACCGGAATGACAAGCCAGCATTGCCGCGTCAGCCCGGCAGTTTCGGACAACGCTATTCATAAATGAAGAACGTTGCAGCTTGATCGCCGTCAAGGACAGCCTTGGCTGGCCGCGGAGAATGCGCTCAAGATCAGCGGGGGAGCCGGTCCATGATGGACTTGGAAGCATTCGTCATGGAATGGGGGCTCGGCCCCGCCATGGCAGCGGCAGGCCTGGTCTCCGGCCTGTTCTTTGGTGTCATGGCCCAGCGCAGCCAGTTCTGCCTGCGTGCGGCGGTGGTCGAGTTTGTCTCGCGCGCCTATGGCCGCAAGCTGGCCATCTGGCTTCTGGCCTTTGGCAGCGCCATCCTCGCGCTGCAGGCGCTGGTGGCGGCTGACCTTGTCGATCTCTCCGGAATCCGGGCGCTTGAATCCCGTGGCTCGCTCTCGGGCGCTGTCCTGGGTGGGCTGATCTTCGGCGTCGGCATGGTCCTTGCCCGGGGCTGCGCCAGCCGGCTCCTCGTCCTCTCGGCGACCGGTAACATGCGAGCCCTCGTGACCGGGCTGGTTTTCGTGGTCACGGCACAAGCCGCATGGCAGGGCGCGCTCGAGCCGGCCCGGCTTTTCCTGTCCGGCCTCTGGACCATCGAGGGCGGCCCTGCGCGGGACTGGATGGCCCGGCTCGGTGGCGGCACCACTGCACGCCTGGCCCTTGCGGGGCTCTGGTTCGCGGCGGCGCTTGTCTTCGCGTGGCGCGGTCGGGTCGGGGCCTGGGGCTGGATCGGCGGGATCGGCGCCGGGCTAGCCGTCGCGCTCGCCTATTGGCTCAGCGCGCGGATCGGTGCGGCAGCCATGGAAACCGGCATGGCCCGGGGCATCACCTTTTCCGGCCCATCGGCAGAAGTTCTGATGCGCATCCTCGCCCCGAATAGCCGCCCGCCGGGCTTCGACACCTTGCTCGTTCCCGGCGTCTTCCTCGGCTCAGCACTGGGGGCCCTGCTGGCCGGCGAATGGCGGCTGACCGTGTTCGATACCCGGTCCGGCATGATGCGCTACATGGTGGGAGCCGTCCTGATGGGCTTCGGCTCGATCATGGCGGGCGGCTGCGCGGTCGGCGCCGGCATTTCCGGCGGCGCGATCTTCTCTGTCACGGCCTGGCTGGCGCTGCTCGGCATGTGGCTCGGGGCCGGCACGACGCATCTCTTGCTCGATGCGCCGAAACCTGCAGGCCTTGACCTGCCGGCAGGGTTCGATCTGGCCCGGGCGGGGTGAATGGGATCAGCTGTCCATCTTCAGCGCGGCGATGAAGGCTTCCTGCGGAATCTCGACCTTGCCGAATTGCCGCATCTTCTTCTTGCCTTCCTTCTGCTTGTCCAGAAGCTTGCGCTTGCGGCTGATATCGCCGCCATAGCACTTGGCCGTCACGTCCTTGCGCAACGCGCGCACCGTCTCGCGGGCGATGATCTTGCCGCCGATCGCCGCCTGGATCGGGATCTGGAAAAGATGCGGCGGGATCAGGTCCTTCAGCTTCTCGCACATCACCCGGCCGCGCCCTTCGGCGCGGTTGCGGTGGACCAGCATCGAGAGCGCATCCACCGGCTCGGAATTGACCAGCACCGACAGCTTCACAAGGTCGCCCTCGCGGTAATCGGTGATCGTGTAGTCGAACGAGGCATAGCCCTTCGAGATCGATTTCAGCCGGTCATAGAAGTCGAAAACGACCTCGTTGAGCGGCAGGTCATAGACCACCATGGCGCGCTTGCCGACATAGGTCAGGTCGATCTGGTTGCCGCGCCGCTCCTGGCAGAGCTTGAGGATCGCGCCAAGATAATCATCCGGTGTGAGGATCGTGGCGCGGATCCACGGCTCCCGGATCTCCGCGATCTTCATCACATCCGGCAGGTCGGCCGGGTTGTGCAGGTCGATCTCGCTGCCATCGCGAAGGGCGACCTGGTAGACGACGCTCGGCGCCGTGGCAATCAGGTCGAGATTGAATTCGCGGGTCAGCCGCTCCTGGATGATCTCCAGATGGAGCAGCCCGAGGAAGCCGCAGCGGAAGCCGAAGCCCAGGGCGGCGGAGGATTCCATCTCGTAGGTGAAGCTGGCATCGTTGAGGCGCAGCTTGCCCATCGCTGCGCGCAGTTCGTCGAATTCCGCCGCATCCACCGGGAAGAGGCCGCAGAACACGACCGGCTGCACCGGCTTGAAGCCCGGCAGCGCCTGCGCGGTCGGCTTGCGCTCCTCGGTGATCGTGTCGCCGACGCGGGTATCCGCCACTTCCTTGATCGAGGCCGTGATGAAACCTACCTCGCCCGGGGTCAGCTCCGGCAGGTCGATCATCTTGGGCGTGAAGACGCCGACGCGGTCGACATCATAGACCGCGTCCGTGCCCATCATCTTGATGCGCATGCCTTTTTTCAGCTTGCCATCGATGATTCGGACCAGAACGACCACGCCCAGATACACATCGTACCAGCTGTCGACCAGCAGGGCCTTGAGCGGCGCGCCGACATCGCCCTTGGGCGGCGGCAGCCGGGTGACGATGGCCTCGAGCACACCCTCGATATTGAGCCCGGTCTTGGCCGAGATCGGCACGGCCTCGGAGGCATCGAGACCGATCACTTCCTCGATCTGCTCCTTCACCCGGTCCGGCTCGGCGGCGGGCAGGTCGACCTTGTTGAGGACGGGGACAATCTCGTGATTGGCATCGAGCGCGTGATAGACATTGGCCAAAGTCTGCGCCTCGACGCCCTGGCTCGCATCGACCACCAGCAGCGAGCCCTCGCAGGCCGCGAGGCTGCGCGAGACCTCGTAGGCGAAATCGACATGGCCCGGCGTATCCATCAGGTTGAGGATATAGTCCTTGCCGTCATTCGCGCGGTAGTTCAGCCGGACGGTCTGCGCCTTGATGGTGATGCCGCGCTCGCGCTCGATCTCCATATTGTCGAGCACCTGTTCCACCATCTCGCGTTCGGAGAGCCCGCCCGTCTTCTGGATCAGGCGATCGGCGAGGGTGGACTTGCCGTGGTCGATATGCGCCACGATCGAAAAGTTGCGAATATTGGAGATCGGTTCCGTGCTCATGGCGCGGGAGATAGCGAAGCTGGCGCAAATGTCCAAGGAAATTGCTTCCCGGACGGCCCCTGCGACAAAACAAAACGGGCAGCCCGGGGGAGCGGGCTGCCCGGTTCGGTCCGCGGAGGGATGCCGTCAGCGCGAGGGCGCCGCAGCGGCGACGGCCGCCGGCAGGGCCGGATCCTCCGGCACGCCATCGGCATTCGGCCCGATTTCCTTCTCCCAGGGCGAGACCTTTTCCAGCCAGACCAGCAGGCCGATGATGATCGCCGCAAAGCCGAGGGCGAGCGCCGGGAAGGGCACGCCCAGCAGCTGGTCCAGCGTCAGGCGGCCATAGGCGCCCGTTGTCAGGACCGGCTTGAGGATGTTCGGCTCCATATAGGTGAAGGCGAGCGCGCCGAAGAGGCCGCCGATGAAGGTGAAGATCGCATCCTTGTAGCCGGTGCCGATCTGCGCCAGCACCGTGCCAGGGCAAGCGCCGGCAATCACGATTCCGACGCCGAGAATGGCCCCGCCGACAATATCGGCCGCGAACAGCGTTGCCTTGGGCGAGAGCTTGGCAAAGCCGAACCCGACAAGGATCGCCAGCACGATCAGCCCGGTGGCCACGGCGCTGAGGAACATTTTCAGCATTGCATGACGGGACATCTGCATCTGGCAGACAATGACCCCGCCTTCGCAGACGCGTCCCTTTTCCAGCGCCATCCCGAAGATGGCGCCCATGGCAAGGCCGATGAGAATGGCAGCGAACACGCTCATGACGAACTCCTCAGACGCGCTTGTAGATGAGATTGGCCGTGATAATCCCGGCCGCGAACATCGCCGTCACGGCGATGAAGGAGCCGATGGCAAGCTGGGCAATGCCCGAGACGCCATGGCCGGATGTGCAGCCATCCGCGATGCGGGCACCGAACACCATGATGAACCCGCCGAGCGTCGCCATGGCATAGCGCCGGGCGGGGGTATGCGCGCCCATGGCCCGGGCCCAGAATGGCGAATGACCCCAGCGCGGCGTGCCGGACAGCCGCGAGGACAGGAAGGCGCCAAGCACGATGCCGGCGATCAGCGCGACCTGCCACCAGTTCTTGGCACCACCGAGATGGTTGGCGGCATATTTGATCTCGACGATCGAGGGATCGACGAATTGCGCGAGATTGGCCGAGATCGTCACATACGACGACGATGTGCCGAGCGCCGTGCCGATCAGCAGGAAGGCAGGGATCTGCAGCAGCCCGACGATGATGCCGGCCGTATAGGGCGACCAGGCGCGCTTGGTGAGTCCGAGCATGGGACCTCCGGAAGGACAGGAATGATAACCCTGTCCATTACATTCACATATATGAATGCGTCAAGAGGCTTGTGCAGCCATGCCCGGGCTCAGGTCGCCTCCACCATCGGCGCCAGCATGGCCTTGAGCTTGCTGAGATCGGCGGCGAAAAGACGGATGCCCTCGGCGAGTTTCTCTGTCGCCATGGCATTCTCGTTCATCGCCCAGCGGAACGAGGCCTCGTCCACCGCGATCCGGGCCGGAACCGCCGCGCCGGCGGAACCGGGCGAGAGCACGCGGACGAGCGTCCCCTGATCCTGCGCCAGCTGGTCAAGCAGGGCAGGGGCGATGGTCAGCCGGTCGCAGCCGGCCAGGGCCTCGATCTCGCCGAGATTGCGGAACGAGGCCCCCATCACGACCGTCTTGTGGCCATGCGCCTTGTAATAGGCATAGATCGACCGGACCGAGACGACACCGGGATCGGTTTCGGCGGTGTAGTCCTGCCCGGTCGCCTTCTTGTACCAGTCGAGGATCCGGCCGACGAAGGGGGAGATCAGGAAGGCGCCGGCTTCTGCCGCCGCGACGGCCTGGGCCAGGCTGAACAGCAGCGTCAGGTTGCAGTCGATTCCGTCCTTCTGGAGGATCTCGGCCGCGCGGATCCCCTCCCAGGTCGAGGCGATCTTGATCAGGATCCGCTCGCGCCCGATACCCCGGCTCTCGTAATCCGCGATGATCCGCCGCGCCTTCGCCACCGTCCTGGCGGTATCGAAGGAGAGATCGGCATCGACCTCGGTGGAAACACGGCCCGGAACACGGCGGGTCAGCTCGGTGCCGAAGGTCACCGCCAGCCGGTCACAGGCCGCCTCGACGCGTTGCGCGCCGGAAAGGTTCTGCGCACGGGCCCAGGCTACCGCCTCCTCGACCAAGGGGCGATAGGCCGGCATTTCCGCGGCCTTGAGGATCAGCGTCGGGTTGGTCGTGCAATCCGTGGGCTTGAACGCCTCGATCGCGGCCATGTCGCCGGTATCGGCCACCACCACGGTCATCGCCTTCAGTTGGTCGAGCTTGCTGGGCATTCCGGCCTCGTTCCTCTCTTATCCCGCTGCCGAATAGGTCGACAGGCCGCGCTTGTTTTCGTCGATGGACAGCCGCTGCGCAAGCGCGGGCATGGCCCGGTCGGCACAATCGGTCCGCGGGCAGGTCCGGCAGGAGACGCCGATCGGCGTGACCACCTGCGGATCATCGAGATTGAGGCCATCGGCATAGACGATCTCCCGGGCATGGGAGATCGCCGTGCCGAGCCCGATCGCGAGGGTGCCCGCGCGCTGGGGCATCCCGCCCCGGATGAAGGCCCGGCCGGCCGGCGTGAGGGTGCGCGCGATGCAGAAGAACTGGCTGCCATCGGGCATTTTCGAGACCTGCACCCGCAGCATGCCCGGCGTGGCGAAGGCGTCATAGACATTCCAGCGCGGGCAGGCCGCGCCGAACCGCGCGATCTGGATCCCGGACAGCGAGAAGCGTTTCGAGATGTTGCCGGCAATATCCACGCGGATCAGATGGAAGGGGATCCCCTCGTTGCCCGGGCGCTGCAGGGTGGTCAGCCGGTGGCAGACCTGCTCGAAGGACAGCCCGAACCGGTGCTGGAGGATGTCGATCGCATAGCGCGTGCTCCGGGCCGCCTCGAGGAAGCGGTCATAGGGCGCCATCACCGCCGCCGCGAAGTAATTGGCCAGCGCCGAGGCGGCCAGCGCATCCGCTTCCGGGCTGGAGGACTTGCCCCCCGAGACGGCCTGGTCGATCTCCTTCCGGTAGCCGAGAAAGGCGATCTGGTGCGCCAGCTGGAAGGTCCGGCTCGGCAGGGGCAGCAATTCCGAGAGCATCAGCCGCCGCGTCAGCGGGTTGTAATACCGCAGCAGGCCCTGCATCGCATCCACAGAGGCGATCTCGACATCGACGGCGAAGCGCATGTTCAGCACCTTCACCAGATCCTGCTGGAGGGTCAGCAGCGCGAGGCCGTTTTCCTGCCAGAGCTGCTCCGCCGCCTCCTCCAGCTCGGGGAAGTGGTTTCGGCGGCGCTGCAGGAACTCGGTCACTTCCTCCGAGGGCAGGGCATGGATGCCACCCTCGCCATCCGCCTCGTCGCCGAAGCGGCTGTCCCCGGCCCCGCCGCGCCGATAGGCCTGGTAGAGACCAAGGAAGGCCCGCCCCATCGCCGGCAATTGCGCGACCAGCTCCTTCACGTCACTGGCCTTCACGTCGGCCGCCTCGAAGACCGGGTCCGACAGGGCCTCCATCAGGTCGGTCTGGAGCTGCTCGTCGCCCTCGCCGCCAAGGCTGGCAAGGTCCACCTGGAATTTCTCGGCGAGGCGCAGCAGCACCGGCACCGTGACCGGGCGCTGGTTGCTCTCGATCAGGTTGAGATAGCTTGGCGAGATCGCAAGCTCGGTGGCCATCTGCGCCTGGCTGAGCCGGCGCTCCTGGCGGAGGCGGCGGATCTTGCCGCCGATCCGGAGCGATTTCATGACGCCTCCTGTAAAATTATTTACACTTCACAATATTACAATTGTGAATATGTCAAGCATTTTCCGAGTTTCTCGACTAATTCCAACAGCTTATTGCATCTGCGAACGGCGCGTGAGAGGAGAATGCATGTGAAGGCTTGTAAATGATGTTTGCTTGCTCCGGCATCAGGGATGAGCCGCGCATCCTCGACGATCTTCTGACTTGAAAGGAAAGACCATGTCCGCCCCCACCGCATCTTACAACCCGCAGAACAAGCGCGACTATACCCCCGCGGATGTCGCGAAGCTCGCCGGTTCGTTCAAGATGGAATACACGCTCGCCCGCATGGGCGCCGAGCGTCTCCGCATGCTCCTCGCCAACCGTCCGTTCGTCCGCACCCTCGGCGCTCTCACCGGCAACCAGGCGATGCAGCAGGTGAAGGCCGGCCTCGAGGCCATCTATCTCTCGGGCTGGCAGGTTGCGGCTGATGCCAACAATGCCGGCCAGATGTATCCGGACCAGTCGCTCTACCCGGCCTCCTCCGTGCCAGACGTCGTGCGCCGCATCAACAACACGCTGCGCCGCGCCGATCAGATCGCTCATATGGAAGGCGACACTTCCATCCATTACATGGCGCCGATCATCGCCGATGCCGAAGCCGGCTTCGGGGGCCCGCTCAATGCCTTCGAATTGATGAAGGGCATGATCGAATCGGGCGCTGCCGGTGTGCATTTCGAGGACCAGCTGGCCTCGGAAAAGAAGTGCGGCCATCTCGGCGGCAAGGTTCTCGTCCCGACCAAGACCTTCATCCGCACCCTCAATGCGGCCCGTCTCGCGGCTGATGTTTGCGGCGTGCCGACCGTGCTGCTCGCCCGCACCGATGCCCATGCTGCCAACCTGATCACCTCGGATGTGGATGATTACGATCATCCGTGGATTGACCGTGACAGCCGCACCGAGGAAGGCTTCTTCCGCCTGAAGCAGGGCAACCAGCACTCGGTCGAGCATGCTATCGCCCGCGGCCTGGCCTATGGCGATTACGCTGACCTCGTCTGGTGGGAAACCTCGGAGCCGGATCTGGGCGAAGCCCGCGAATTCGCCACCGAGTTCAAGAAGAAGTATCCGAACAAGCTGCTCGCCTACAATTGCTCGCCTTCCTTCAACTGGAAGAAGAAGATGAGCGACGCCGAGGCTGCGAAGTATCAGGAAGAGATCGGCGCGATGGGCTACAAGTACCAGTTCGTGACGCTGGCCGGCTTCCACTCGCTCAACCTGTCGATGTTCGAGCTGGCCAAGGGCTACTCGCAGCGCGGCATGGGGGCCTATTCGGAAATGCAGCAGCGCGAATTCGCCGCGCAGGACATCGGCTTCACCGCCGTCCGCCACCAGCGCGAAGTGGGCACCGGCTATTTCGATGCCGTCGCCATGGCGATCTCGCAGGGCAAGTCCTCGACGACCGCGATGGCCGGCTCGACCGAAACCGAGCAGTTCCACGGCGATGCGCCGGCCAAGGCGATCGCGGCCGAGTGAACCTTTGGGGCCGGTGCTCATCCCCCCGGCCTTTGACTGGCCGGATCGCGGTCTCTCCCGCGATCCGGCATTTCTCTCCAACCATAGAAAAAACGCGTTCCGCTCGGGGACAGAAAGGAGAACCACGATGCCAAGACAATTCTGGGTGATTGGCGGCGAATATCAGTGCGTGGAATTCCACGAGGTCATTCCGGGGACAGCACGCGTATTCGGGCCGTTCTCCTCCTACGAGGAGGCCAACCGGGTCTGGCGCGAGCGTTCGCTCGCCAGCCGGTCCTCGGCCACCACGCGGTATTCCATCGTGGCGAACGCGCCCAATCCGAACCGCCAGAGCGAAGCTGCATAAGACAGCGGCGGCATAACAAAACTGGAGGAATCGCCGGAGCAGGCGAGGCCGGGTCTTCGGACCCGGCTTTTTCTGTTTCAGGCATCCTGAAACGGGCGTTCCGCCGATTGTTGCTTGCTTCGGGCCCGGCTGCATGCCATTAGCCCGCCCCCGCAAGCAAAAAGGGCCATCCGGCCATGCGCAATCCGCAATCAGGCTCCGAATTCTCGTTGTCCCACCTGCTGGACGACATCCGGGATCATGTTCGGCCGGCCTTCGGGCGCGGTCGCGTGGCGGATTACATCCCCGAACTCGCGCGGGTCGATCCCCGCAAATTCGGGATGGCGGTGGTGACCCTCGATGGCGAGGAGGTCGGGACGGGCGACTGCGACGAACCGTTCTCGCTCCAGAGCATCACCAAGCTTTTCGCGCTGATCCTGGCATTGAACCGGGGCGGCGACGAGATCTGGACGCGCGTCGGCAAGGAACCCTCGGGCACGGCCTTCAACCATCTCGCCATTCTCGAGGCCGAACAGGGAGCCCCGCGCAATCCCTTCGTCAATGCCGGGGCGCTGGCGGTGACGGATTACCTGATGGGGCGCAGCGTGGATGTCGCCGGGCTCATGGCCGGGCTGATCCGCGTCAGCGGCGGGCTCAACGGCGGTCAGGTGAATGAGGCGGTCGCATTGTCGGAACAGGCGACGGCCCATCAGAACCGCGCCATCGCCCATATCCTCAAGGTCCATGGCACGATCGATCATGCGCCGGATGCCGTGGTCGACGCTTATTGCCGCCAATGCGCGCTTGAATTCTCGGTGCGGGACCTCGCCCGCGCAGCCATACCCCTGGCCGCTTCCGGCTTCTCGCCCTTTTCGCGCGAGACGATCATGCCGGCGCGCCTCGCCCGTCGCGTCAATGCCGTGATGATGACCTGCGGCATGTATGAATCGACGGGCAGCTTTGCCTATCGTGTCGGCCTGCCTGCGAAGAGCGGTGTCGGCGGCGGCATTGTCGCCGTCGCGCCAGGGAGGGGTGTCGTCGCGGTCTGGTCGCCCGAGCTTGACCGCGTCGGCAATTCCCTCGTCGGCACGATCGCGCTGGAGCTCTTCGTCCAGAATGCCGGCTGGTCGGTGCTCTGAGAGTCAGTTCAGGCGGAACTCGACGCCGACTTTCCGGATCTCCGCCGGCGTGATCAGCCGGTTATGAGCCACCTTGATCGAGTGCAGCGCGCCCTCGATCTCGCGGCGCCAGAAATCGATGAACCGATGCAGGACCGGGAAATTCGGATAGACATCATAATCCTGCCAGATGAATTCCTGCAGCAGGGCCGGGTGATCCGGCAGGCGATAGAGGATACTCGCCGTCGTCAGCCCATATCCTTCAAGCTGGCGGCGGAACTGCAGATCGACCATGGCGTCCTCCTTTCTGGAACGAGCGTCATTATTTCACTGCGGAACTCCTTGCGCAGAAGTTGACAAACGGTCGCAGGGATGTAAAAAACCATAGAAATTCCAATTTGTTAGCAGCATGTTTTGCTGGCTGCCAACAATCGGCGTGAGGGCGCTCCCGGCAGGGCGCCGCCTCGGGAAATCCCGGTCGCGGGGCTTGACCGGAGCCCGGGCCTCGGCCACGGAAGCACAGTTTCCCGCAACGCAGCACCGGAGGCGCGACATGCAGGATCGTGCATCCTTCCTTGCGCTCGGCACCATCGCGATCGGCCTTGCCGTACTGGGCCTGAAATTCGGGGCCTATTGGTTGACGGGTTCGGTCGCGCTCTATTCCGATGCCCTCGAAAGCTGCGTCAACGTGGTCGCGGCTCTGGTCACCTTCGGCGCCTTGCGCGTCAGCGCCAAGCCGGCCGATGCCAAGCACCCGTATGGCCATCAGAAAATCGAGTATATCGCGGCCGTCTTCGAGGGCGCGCTGATCCTGCTTGCCGCCGTTGTTGTCTTCCATGCCGCGTGGGAATCCTGGCGGAACCCGAAGCCGGTGACGATCGATGCCTTCGGCATTGGCCTGAACGTGGCCGCCGGGCTCATCAATGGCGGCTGGGCCGCCCTGCTGCTGGCCCGCGCGCGGGCCCTGCGTTCACCGGCCTTGCGGGCCGATGGCCAGCATCTGATGACCGATGTCATCTCCTCGATCGGCGTGCTGGCCGCCCTCGTGATCGCAGTTGCGACCGGCCTTTCCTGGCTGGACCCGCTGCTCGCCTGCCTGGTGGCCGTCAACATCCTCGTTTCCGGGTGGAAGCTGATGCAGCAATCCTTTTCCGGCCTGCTTGACGAGGCGGCGGCTCCGGAGGAACTCGAGCGCATCCGCGGCCTCATTGCGCTCCATGCCGAAGGCGCGCTCGAGGCGCATGATCTCCGCACACGTCATTCCGGTCGGCTGACCTTCATCGAGTTTCATCTCGTCGTCCCGGGGGACATGCGCGTCGACCGCGCCCACGACATCTGTGACCGGATCGAGGCCGCGTTGAAGGAGGCGGTCGGGGCGGCGATGATCACCATCCATGTCGAACCGGAGAACAAGGCCAAGCATCAGGGTATCGTTGTCTTGTAATCCGGCCGGAATCGGCAGAGCCTTCGCGCGCTCGACTGACGATTCGGAAACGCCAGGAAGTCACGATGCCGTCGTTTCTTGCAGACAATGCGCACTATCTGCTGCTGGCCGTTATCGGATTCTGGTTTGCAGCCCGGTTTCTCGTGATGCCCGGCCGCAGCCGTTCGGGGCTGGCTGGTATGTTCCGGCGCGAGGCGCCGGTCCGTGAGGGCGGCCTCGATCAGGCGGCCATCCGCACGCTCGTCGAGGACAGCCGCGCCTTTGCCCGCGAGCGGCCGGATCTCCGCGGCCTCCTGCTTGCCGGGCGTTTCGCCGCCGGCACGGCGGGGCCGGATTCAACCGTTTTCCTGATTTTTCTCGCCGAAACACCTCCGGCCTATGCCGGGCGCGACACTCTCTCCGCCTGGCTCTATCCGGCGCGCGGCCATACCATCGTCTCCGCAAAGGTCTCGGTCGAGGACGGTGCGGTGCTCCATCGCCTGACCCTGCGCGGCGCGCCGCCGGTCACGCTGGCTTTCATCGGGCGCGAGGGCCAGTCCCTGCCGGCGCCTCTGGCCGAAGCCGTCGGGGCGGGGTGCCAGATCCTCGATGATCCCTCGGGGCAGGCCCTGGCACGTCGCCAGGCCTGGCGGGAGCACAGCCGCGCCTGACCGGTCAACCGTTCCAGGTCGTGAAGACGCTTTCCAGCGCCGGCTTCGGCTTGGCCGGCGGCCAGTCCTGCGTCGAGCCGATGGCGATGATCGAGACGAAATGCTCGTTCGGCCCGAGGGCAAAACCCGCGCGGAAAGCCTTGGTCTCGAGGAACCGGCCCGAGCGGATCGCGGCCGCAAAGCCGAGCGCCTGGACCGCGAGAACCAGGTTTTCCAGCGCGCAACCCACGGCGAGCCATTGGTCGGAGGCCGGAATCTTCGGATGATCAGCATCGATCCGCGCGATAATTCCCACGAGGCATGGGCCCTGATGGGCCTTTTCGCGGGACCGCTGGATCTCCTCTTCCGGAGCATCCGGCATCATCTCGCGAGTCGCCGCGCCAAGAAGGTCGGCCAGCCGGTTCCGCGCAGTATCGGCCAGAGCGAGGAACCGGAACGGCACGATCCGGCCATGATCCGGCGCGCGCGATGCCGCCTCGACGATCAGTCGAAGCTGCGCATCGTCGGGGCCGGGTCCGGCCAGCATTCGGGCATTGGCCGAGCGGCGGGCAAAAAGGGCGTCGATCACGGGATGCGTGGAGGCGGGCATGGAATGTCCTTCGGTCGTGGCTGAGCGGAGTTAAGCCGCCCGCGCTCCGCCGGCAAGGGGGATAGCGGGCCGGATTCGCCGAACGGGCGCGGCGGTTCCGTGCTGATTTTGTCACGAGTGTGGCTTGCGCCATACAGCCATCCCCCGGCCGGCTCTTCTACGGTTGCGCTCGGGAGAGGAATGGCCATGGCCTTCGAATCGCACAACGGAACGGGGCCCGATGACCCCGCCAAGGCCGCCGCCGGCATGCTGCTGCGGTTCGGCTTCGCGATTCTCGCCATCGTCACGCCCAGTGCCACCTTGCTGTCGCGCTGGGTCATCGTGGTTCTCGTGCCCATCGCTGCCGTCCTGATCATTCTTGCCGTCCTCCTGCGGCGGGACCCTGCCCGTCTGGTCGATGCCTGCCGGGATGCCCTGCTGTCCTGGCCGGGTGTGACGGCCATGTTGCTGGTCAGCTGGGCTCTGTTTTCCCTGCTCTGGACGCCGGCACCGGGCGAGGCTGCGGCGCGGTTCTTCAAGACAATCGGCGTCGTGCTGCTGGGCTTCATGGCGGTGCAGGCCCTGCCGAGAAAGATGCGCGCCACCAACCTGCATCTGGTAACGATCGGCGTCGCGATCGGCGCAGTTCTGCTGCTCGCAGGCCGGGGCCTCGAATGGGCCGGTCTCGCCTCGATCCAGTTTCCGGCGGCAACGCCCGGCCGCGCCACCGTCCTGATCGCCTGTCTCGGCTGGGCAGCGGCGGCGTGGCTGATGATCAAGAACCGGCGGTTGCTGGCGGCGATCCTGCTCGTGCTGGTTTTTGCCGCGGCGGTTTCCGGGCCGACCGGCGAGGCGATCCTGCCGACCGGCATCGGCTTTCTGGTCTTCGCGTTGGCATGGGCGGTTCCGGAACGCGCGGGCCGCATCATGGCGGCCTTTTTCGCCCTCCTGGTCGGGTTCGCACCGCTCCTGCCGCTTCTCGCCAAGCTGGCCACACTGATTCCGGGCATCATGCCCGGCCAGGCCCTTGTGACGGGCGCGCTCTGGTGGGACGTGATCCAGCAGGATCCCGTTGCCGTGCTGACCGGACGCGGCATCGAGGCGATCGGCAGGGCCCGGCTGGATGGCCATGTCCCGGCCGCGGTTCCGAGCACGCTGATTTCCGACCTCTGGTTCGATCTGGGCCTGCTGGGCGCGTTGGCGACTGCTTTCCTTGTGTTCCTTGCCTTCCGTGCGGCCGGGCGGTTCGGGCTGGAAGTGGCCCCGTTCGCGCTGGCCGGCCTCGCCTCGGCCTTCACCTTCACTTTCCTTGAACGGGGCGCGACGCAGACCTGGTGGCTCAACGGCATGACCGTTTTCGCCATCGTGCTGATGTCGGTCGAACGCGGCCGCTATCGCACCGTCCGCCCCCGTGCCGCAATCGAGAATGCCCGCGATCGGAGAAACAGCGTCATGCGTGACAGGCATGATCCTATGCATCCGGCTGAACCGATTTCGTGAAGACCGGCATGGCCAAGGGCGCCCGATCGGCTAGAATGGCCGGCGATACGGTGATGCGATCACCGCCTTTTTCCGAGATTGGACCCTGACAATGACGATCGACCCCCGGATCCTCGCCCTGAAGGATGAAGTGACTGCATGGCGCCGTGATTTCCATGCCCATCCCGAAACGCTGTATGATGTGCACCGGACGGCGGGGATAGTGGCGCAGAAGCTGCGGGAATTCGGTTGCGACGAGGTTGTCGAGGGCATCGGCAAGACGGGTGTCGTTGGCGTGGTCCATGGCCGGAACGGCCCGGGTGGCCGGGTTGTCGGGCTGCGCGCCGATATGGATGCTCTCCCCATTTCGGAGGAAACCAATCTGCCGCATCGCTCGACCATTCCGGGCAAGATGCATGCCTGCGGCCATGACGGCCATACCTCGATGCTGCTCGGCGCCGCCAAGCATCTGGCCACCTCGCGCGATTTCGAAGGCACGGTCGTGCTGATCTTCCAGCCCGCGGAAGAAGGCGGGGCCGGAGGCAAGGCCATGGTCGATGATGGCCTGATGACGCGCTGGAAGATCGACGAGGTCTATGGCATGCACAACATGCCGGGCCTGCCACCCGGGCATTTCTCGCTTCGGCCGGGCCCGCTCATGGCGGCGACGGCCTATTACACGATCACCATCGAGGGGCGCGGTGCCCATGCTGCCAAGCCGCATGAGGGGATCGACCCTGTCCTTGTCGGCGCGCATATCATCACCGCCCTGCAGAGCATTGCCTCGCGCACCATCGATCCGCTGAAGTCGATTGTTGTCTCCAACACCGTCTTCCAGGCCGGTGAGGCGCAGAATGTCATTCCGCAGCGGGCCATCCTGCGCGGCACGGTGCGCACCCTCGACAACGAGGTGCGGGACCTGGCCGAGGAGCGCTTCAAGGCCATCGTCGAGGGCACGGCTCGCATGCTCGGTGCCGAGGTCACGCTCGATTATCGCCGCGGCTATCCGGCCACGGTCAACCATCCGCGCGAAACGCGCTTCGCGACCGAGATCGCCCGGAAGATCGCCGGGGCGGCGCAGGTGGATGACGATGCCGTGCCGACCATGGGCGGCGAGGATTTCTCCTACATGCTGCTCGAACGGCCCGGCGCCTTCATCTTCATCGGCAATGGCGACACGGCCGGGCTGCATCACCCTGCCTATGATTTCAACGACGAGGTGATTCCCGTCGGCATCCAGTACTGGGCAGATCTCGCCCGGGCCCGCACGGCAGCCTGACGCGGGAGGGAGGCAGGATGCTGCTGGGTTCGGTTGCCGACGATTTCACCGGCGCGAGTGATCTCGCCAACACGCTGGCCCGCGGGGGCATGCGGACGACGCTGTTCGTCGGCATTCCCGAGACCGTCCGGCCGGAATGCGAGGCCGGCGTGATCGCGCTGAAATCCCGGTCGATCCCGGTAGCCGAGGCGGTCGGGCAGAGCCTCGCTGCCCTCGAAGCGCTCCGCGCGGCAGGGGCGAAGCAGATCCTCTTCAAATATTGCTCCACCTTCGATTCGACCCGCGAGGGCAATATCGGGCCCGTGGCGGATGCGATGATCGAGGCACTGGCGGCGCCGGTGGCCATCGTCTGCCCGGCTTTTCCGACCAATCTCCGCACGATCTATCGCGGCCATCTCTTCGTCGGCGACAAGCTGCTCAACGAGAGCGGCATGGAGAAGCACCCGCTGACCCCGATGACGGATGCCAATCTCCAGCGCTGGCTGTCCTACCAGTCGCAGAACCGCATCGGCCTGATCACCCTCGACACGATCCGCAAGGGGTCGGATGCCATCCGGGCCGCGCTCGAGGAGGCGGCACGCCGCAAGGAGAGGCTCGTCATCTGCGATGCCATCACCGATGACGATCTCGTCCGGCTCGGCGAAGCGGCACGGGGCATGGCGCTTGTGACCGGCGGATCGGGTATCGCTCTCGGCCTGCCGGCGAATTTCGGCCGGAGCCCTTCCGCTGCCGCGCCGGCGCCGCGCGCGCCGGTCGGCAAGGCGGTTGCCCTGTCCGGCTCCTGCTCGCGCGCCACCCTCGCGCAGGTCGCCCGGCATCGGGCAGAGGCGCCTGCCCTCGCGCTGGATGCTGCCGCCATTGTCGAATCGCGCTTCGCCCCGGCTGACGCGATGACCTGGCTGGCCGGCGAGGCTGGCTCCGCGGCGCTGCCGCTGGTCTATTCCAGTGCTGCCCCGGAAGAGGTTTCTGCGCTTCAGGCCCGGTTCGGCACGGAGAAGGTGGCCCATGCAGTCGAAAACTTCTTCGCCGAACTGGCCCGGATGCTGGTTGCCTCGGGCTATCGCCGCCTGATCACGGCCGGGGGCGAGACGTCGAGCGCGATTGTCAGCGGCCTTGCCCTGAAGGCGCTGGCGATCGGCCCGGAAATCGATCCCGGCGTCCCGGCGCTGGTGCATGAGGGTGAGCCCTCGCTGGCGCTTGCCCTGAAGAGCGGCAATTTCGGCGCGCCCGATTTCTTCGCCAAGGCCCTGGCCGTCATGGATGGCATGGCCGGAGGGCCGGCCTGATGATGCCGGAAGACGAGGCAAGGCACGCGCTGGTCGAGGCCGGCCGCCATTTCGCGGCCATGGGCATGGCGATCGGCAGCGCCGGCAATCTCTCGATCCGCATCCCGGACGGCTACCTCGTCACGCCCACCAATTCGGCGCTCGGACGGCTCGATCCCGCCCGGCTGAGCAAGCTCGATCCGGATTTCGCGCCTGTTTCCGGTGATCCGCCGACCAAGGAAGTCTCGCTCCATCGCGCCTTCTACGAGACGCGGCCCGGATGCGGGGCGGTGGTGCATCTCCACTCGAGCCATGCGGCCGCCCTGTCCTTCCGCGCCGATCTGCCCGAACAGGATCCGATCCCGCCCTTCTCGCCCTATTTCATCATGCGTGTCGGCCGGGTTGCGGTGCTGCCCTATGCACGGCCGGGTTCCGACCGGATCGGCGAGATGATCCGCAGCCTTGGCGGTCGCTTCCGCGCCGTCCTTCTGGCCAATCACGGGCCCGTCACGGTCGGACGCAGCTTGGCCGAGGCGATTTCCGCCGCCGAGGAATTCGAGGAAACGGCCCGGCTCTACCTCATGCCAGGCATCCATCCGCTCCGGCTGCTCACGGAGGCCGAGATTGCCGATCTCGTCGCGACCTTCCGGCTGGAATGGTGAGCCATGACCGGAAACGCCAAGACCCTTGCCCTCGTCGCCCATGACCGGATGAAGGAAGCCCTGGCCGACTGGGCGGAGGCCAATCGCCCCGCCCTGGCCACCCATCGCCTTTTCTGCACCGGCACAACCGGCGCGGTCCTGCTCAAGCGCTGCCCGGACCTTGCGATCACGCGGCTGGCCTCCGGCCCGCTTGGTGGCGACCAGCAGATCGGGGCGCTGATCGTCGAGGGCCGCATCGATGCGGTTGTTTTCTTCATCGATCCGCTATCGCCCATGCCGCATGACGTCGACATCAAGGCCCTGCTCCGGCTCGCCGTCGTCTATGACGTGCCGATTGCCCTGAGCCGCCGCACCGCCGATCTCTTCGTGGCGGCCGGCCTTCTGGCGGGGTAGCGGGTCCCGCGCAGTCGTTGCCGTGTCACGGTTTGCCGGCATGACAGCCCGGGATTTATGAAGAGGACTGGTCCGATGACGGAAGGTCTGCAGGATAAGGCGCTGGAGCAGCCGAGTATCGGCGAATGGCTCGCCATGTCGTTCCGGATCGGGTGTCTCTCGTTCGGCGGCGCTGCCGGCCAGATCGCCATGATGCACCGCCTGCTCGTCGAGGAGCGACGCTGGGTCAGCGAACGGGATTTCCTCGACGGCTTGAATTTCTGCACGCTCCTGCCCGGGCCGGAAGCGCAGCAACTGGCCACATGGCTCGGCTGGCGGCTGCACGGAATCCGGGGCGGGCTCATCTCGGGCATCCTGTTCGTCCTGCCGGGGGCGCTCCTCATTCTCGCACTGGCACAGCTCTATGTGCGCGGCGCCGGGCTTCCGGCAGTCGAGGGGCTCCTGCTGGGCATCAAGGCGGCCGTGATTGCCATTATCCTCGAGGCGCTGATCAGGCTTTCCCGGAAGGCGCTCGGAAGCACCGCCTTCCGGGCTCTCGCGCTCGTTGCGTTCCTTGCCATGGCCTTCACCACGCTGCCTTTCCCCGCAATCATCGGCGTGGCAGCCCTTGCGGGCAGCCTGCTGGCCCGGGGTCGCACGCCTGGTCCGGCTCCGGCAGCGGCCCCGGCGGGCTTTTCCTGGCGCGTGGCGGGCCTGACTTTCGGCATGTGGTGGCTTCCGGTCGGCGCCGCCGCGCTGATATTGGGCGGCCAGCATCTGCTGGTCGAGATCGGCCTCTTCTTCTCGAAACTCGCCGTGATCACCTTCGGCGGCGCCTATGCCCTGCTCGCCTATCTGGTGGAGGAGGGCGTCCGGCGTGGCTGGGCGAGCCCGGGCGAGATGCTGGATGCCCTCGGCCTTGCCGAGACAACGCCGGGGCCGACGATCCTCGTCAATCCGTTCATCGCGTTTCTTGGCGGGTTCAAGAGCGCCGGCAGTCTCATGGGCTGGCTCGCCGGTCTGATGGCGCTCTGGGTCACTTTCGCGCCCTCCTTCCTCTGGATCTTTGCCGGCGGTCCCTATATCGAGCGCATCAATCGCAACCCCCGGCTTGCCGGCGCGCTCAAGGGCATTGGAGCGGCGGTTGTCGGCATCATCGCCAGCGTCGCGCTCAAATTCGGAACCCTGTTCCTGGTTCCCGGGTCAATCCGGTGGGAAGCGGGGTGGCTGTCCGCCATCGTGCCTGCAGGAATGCCGGACGGGAAGGCGCTCATCCTGTCCGCACTGGCGCTCGGGCTTACCTTTGCCTATCCGGTACCGCTTGTTCGCAGGCTCATGGTTGTGATGATCTCCGGGCTCGCCCTGCGGCTTGTTGCCTGAGGCGGCACGCAGGGGCGCTGCAGGGGCCGGAACTTGTGGAATGCCCGTTTTCGCGCTATAAAACAGTCCATCGATTTGGCCGGACGACTGGGCCGCTTTGGGACTACCAGGCGCACGTTCAGACTGCTTCTCCAAAGATCGACCATCGGGGCGCGGAACTTCCAAACTCCAAACGTGTAACGATTGCCGAGAGATCGGCAACCTGTTGAGACCTGATAGTCCAAAGGATAGACCCATGAGCACCGGAACCGTGAAGTGGTTCAATGAACAGAAGGGCTACGGATTCATTCAGCCGGATGATGGCGGCAAGGATGTGTTCGTGCATATCAGCGCCGTGCAGCGCTCGGGCCTCCAGGGCCTGCGCGATGGACAGAAAGTCACCTATGAACTGCAGGCCGATCGCCGCACCGGCAAGATGGCCGCGGTGAACCTGCAGGCGATCTGACGGAAGTCCACGGCCCGGTTTGCGGGTCGTGATCGGGTAGGGCGGAGCCGTTCCGGGTTTCGGAGCGGCTTTGTCCTGTTTTCGCGCGTGAATACGCGCCACAGAGGAAGGTTTGCCGGATGGCGAAGGAAGAAGTGATCCAGTTCGAAGGCTTGGTGCTGGAATTGTTGCCCGATGCGCGTTTCCGGGTCCAGCTCGATAGCGGACACGAGATCATCGCCTACACGGCCGGCAAGATGAAGAAGAACCGCATCAAGACCCTCGCCGGAGACCGGGTAACGGTCGAGATGTCGCCCTACGATCTGGAAAAGGGCCGCCTCGTCTTCCGCCACAAGGACGAGCGCTCGGGCTTCACGCCGGGCGGGGCCCGCCCGCCGCAGAAGGGCCAGCCGCCGAAGCGCCGTTGACCGGAGGCCCGGCATGACGGGGCGCGTGGTCGTTCTCGGCAGCGTCAACCGCGATCTCGTCCTGTCGGTTCCGCATCATCCCCGTCCGGGAGAAACCCTGTCGGCCACCGGCATGGCGGAGTTTCCGGGCGGCAAGGGGGCCAACCAGGCGGTCGCTGCGGTTCGCGCAGGTGCGTCGACAGTTCTGGCCGGGGCGATCGGCGCTGACGGGTTCGGCGAGGCGATGCGGACATTTCTCGCGGGCGAGGGGATCGATCTCTCCGCCCTTGCCCGCCGCTCCGACCATCCGACCGGCCTCGCCGTGATCGCGGTCGATCCGCACGGGCAGAACTGTATCCTTGTCGTTCCCGGGGCAAATGCCGCGCTTGGCGCAGAGGATGCCGCCGCGCTCGAATTCCGAACCGGCGATCTGGTTATCGCCCCGTTCGAGGTGCCGGACAGCTTCATCCTCGAAGGGTTCCGCAAGGCCCGGGCGGCCGGGGCCCGCACGTTGCTGAACCCGGCGCCGATGCGTGCGCATGATCCGGCGCTGATCGGCCTGACCGATCTTCTCGTTCTCAACGAAACCGAATTCGCGCAGCTGACAGGCGCTGCTGATGTGCCGGAAGGACCGGCCCTCGAGGCAGCGCTTGCCGTGGCCCTGCCGGACATCCCCGTCCTTGTCCTGACGCGCGGGCCCGAGGGCGTCCTCGTGCGGGCTGACGGGCAGCTCCGCGCCGTCCCCGGCCATCGCGTCGCCGTGCGCGATACGACCGGCGCCGGCGATTGCTTTGTCGGTGCGCTTGCAGCCTCGCTGGCCCTCGGTCAGGACCTCGAGGCCGCGCTGTCGCGCGCCAACCGGGCGGCGGCCATCAGTGTCACGCGGGACGGTGCGGGCGCATCGATGCCGAAGGCGTCGGAAATCGAAGCCTTCGGCGGCTGAGAACGGGCCCTGCCTTACGCAGGCTCGGCATCCCGGCGGGCCATCATCTCCTGATAGGCCGGTCGGGCATGGCAGGTCCGCAGCCAGGCGCTGACGGCCGGAGCGGCTTCCCAGAGATTCTTGGCCGGCAGGGCATAACGCAGCACCTCCGCGACATTGATATCCGCCACGGTGAAGCGATCGCCGAGGATGAAGGGCTGGCGGGCGAGATGCTCGTTCAGCACACGAAACGGTGCCGCCAGCGCCTCCACTGCGGCAGCAGCGGCCTTGGTATCGCGCTCCTCCGGCGGCTTCGCGGCCATGTTGTAGAGCACCTGGATCGAATGCGGCTCCACCTCGGTTGCGGCCCAGAGCGTCCACATCATCGTCTGGCCCTCCTCGGCCACATTGGCCGGCGCCAGCGGTCCGCCATGCTTGCGGGCGAGATAGAGCGTGATCGCCAGCGATTCGTGCAGGACGAGGCCATCATCCTCGATCGAGGGGATATGCCCGTTCGGATTGACCTTCAGGAATTCCGGCGAACGAGTATGCACCGTGCCGGGCGGAATCTCGCCCTTGAGGCGGTTGGCCTGGATCACCGGCACATGCTTGAAGGGCAGCCCGAGTTCCAGCGCGAGCCAGACGATCCGCGACGCGCGCGAGCGATAGACACCATAGAGCGTGAACATCCGTGAGAGTCTCCAAAGGGAATACCCTGTGATCGCACAGGGCTCCCCGGAACTCAAACGGCTTCGCGCAGCACCTCGATGGCAGGCAAGACCGCGGCGCGCGGTGCGAAGACCGGGCCGATTCCGAGCAGGACCGGCGCCCCCTCCGGAAGGGTCCGGATCCCCGCCGGCAGATCGGCGAGCGGCCCTTCCCAGCGCGCTTCCCCCGGGCGGGACAGCGCCGCCATAGCGATGGCCGGCATGGATGGGGCCATGCCATGCGCCACCAATGCCCCGACGATCTTCCCCGCCTGCCGCGCGCCCATATAGATCACCAGCGTCGTCCGGCCCCCCGCCGCCTGCGTCCAGTCGATCGTGTCCGGCAATTCGCCGTGCCGTGAATGACCGGTCACCAGCATCAGGCTTTGTGCATGGTCGCGATGCGTCAGCGAGCGGTTGAGGCTCATCGCCATGGCCTGGGCGGAGGTGATGCCCGGCACGACACTGACGGGAATGCCCGCCCGCTCCAGCGCCTCGATTTCCTCGCCGGCCCGGCCGAACACCATCGGATCGCCGGATTTCAGCCGGACGACATGCTTGCCCTGCCGCGCCAGCCCGAGCATCAGGGTGTTGATGTCATTCTGCGCACAGCTTTCGCGTGCACCCCGTTTGCCGACCATCATCCGCTTCGCCTCGCGCCGCGCCAGCTCCAGCACCGCATCCGAGACGAGATCGTCGAACAGGATGACATCCGCCGATTGCAGCGCGCGGACGGCCTTGATCGTCAGCAGGTCGGCATCGCCCGGCCCGGCTCCGACCAGCGTGACCCGGCCGCCGCTCGTGCCCGCGGCCAGCCGGCTCTCGCTGATCATCGTTTCGATGGCGCCATCATCCGCCCGCGCCTTGTCACGGAAGGCGAGATCGGTGAAGGCTTCCCAGAAGCGGCGGCGCTCCGGCCCCGGCTTCAGCCTGTCCATTACCCGCTGCCGAATGGCCTGCGCGCGGCCGGCCCAGTCGGCGAGGCTCGGCGGCAGCAACGTCTCGATCCGGCGGCGGATGCCTTGTCCGAGGATCGGCGCTGCGCCGTCGGTGGAGATGCCGATCACCACGGGCGAGCGGTTGACGATCGAGCCGAACAGGAAGTCGCAGGTCTCGGGTTTGTCGACCGTGTTGACGATCACGCCCGCCGCCCGGGCAGCACAGCGGAACGCCTTGGCTTCCGCCTCTTCCTCGAAATCGCCGACGGCCAAAGCCGCATGGGCGAAGATGTCGATCGACCAGGGCCGTTCGAGCAGGGTCAGGCGACCCGCCTCGGCGCCGCGCGCCACGATGGCGAGCATCTCCTCGCTGGGTTCGGGCGCATAGATCGCGACATCGGCCCCTGCTGCGGCGAGAAGCTCGGCCTTCCAGGCCGCACCGGCGCTGTTTCCGGCCAGCACGGCGCGCTTGCCGGCGAGATCGAAGAAGACGGGAAGCTTCGCCAGCGCGCCCATCCGGGGCGGCAGGGACTCAGCCGGTTTTCTCGAGGCGATTTTCATCGAGCATCCTCCGGATGTCATGGCGGCAGGAACCGCAATTGGTGCCGGCCTTCAGCGCTTCGCCGATGGCCTCCACCGAAGCCTTGCCCTCGCGGATGGCCGTGAGGATCTCGTTCACGCCGACCTGGAAACAGGCACAGACGATCGCCCCGCGATCCGGCCGGTCGGCGCCGCCGCGCCCGGCGAGGATCCGGAACCGTTCCGCCGCGGAATGGGCGCTGCCGATCGCATCCGACAGGAAGGACCGAGAGAGGCGCACGGGCTCCGGCGCAAGGAACAACGCCCCGGCCAGCGCCTCGCCCCGGAAGGCGGCGATCCGCGCCCGCCCGGCCTCGCGATCATGCAGGGCTACCCATTCCGCTTCGTCTTCCGCCAGTCCGAACAGGGAGGCGGCCAGCGGCTGGAGATCGCCCGGCAGCGTTTCTCCGGCCATCTCGATCCGGTAGCCGCCCTCGACCGGGGCGATCGCCCAATAGGTATCCGGCGGCGGGACCGGCCGGCGCACCGTGACCGCGAAGCCGAACCATCGCGCCGCATAGCGCTCGATCCGGGCCGGCGTCCGCTTCAGGCCGGGCTGGCCGGAAACCGGATCGGTCATCCGGTCGACCAGCCGGTCGACCCGCGCGCGGCTGGCAAAACGGTCGGTCCAGTGGATCGGCACAAAGACCGAACCCCGCCGCTGGCGCGGCGTTACCATGGCCCGGACGACCGCATCCCCGTGGCACGAGCGGACCCGGACGAGATCCGCCGGCGTGATGCCCGCTTCGGCAGCGTCATCCGGGTGGATCTCGGCAAAGGGTTCGCCGAACTGGCCCAGCAGGGCCGGGGCGCGGCCGGTCCGCGTCATCGTGTGCCATTGGTCGCGGATGCGACCGGTATTCAGCCAGAGCGTGTATTCCGCATCCCTCGGCTTGGTCTCCGGCGGCAGGGCGACGGCAACCATCCGCGCCTTGCGGTCCGGTGTGTAGAAGCCACCCTGCGCGAAAAAGCGTCCGCCTTCCGGCCCTTGGGCGGGCTTCGGCCAGAGGAACGGGGCCATTTCATCGAAAGCGGCATCCCCGATCCCGGCCACGCCGCCCAGATCGAAGTCGCGCGTGCCGTCATTCTCGAAGGCCGAGAGGGCGGCATGCTCGCGGAAGATCGCGGCGGCATTCGGATAATCGAACCCGGCAAAGCCCATCCGTTTGGCCACCTCGGCCAAAGCCCACCAATCGGCGCGGGCCTCGCCCGGCGGCGGCAGGAATCCGCGCTGGCGCGATATCCGCCGCTCGGAATTCGTGACCGTGCCGTCCTTTTCGCCCCAGCCGAGCGCCGGCAGCAGCACATGGGCATGGCAGGTCGTGTCGGTCTCGGTCAGGATGTCGGAGACGACGACGAAGGGGCAGGCTGCCAGCGCCGCATCGATGCGACCTGCCTCCGGCAGCGAATCCGCCGGGTTGGTCGCCATGATCCAGAGCGCCTTGATCCGGCCCTCGAGCACGGCATCGAAAAGCTCGACTGCCTTGAGGCCGGGCCTTGGTGCCATGACCGGCGATTGCCAGAAGCGCTGCACCCGGTCCCGCGCGGCCTCGTCCTCGATGTTCATGTGGGCGGCCAGCATGTTGGCGAGGCCGCCCACCTCGCGCCCGCCCATCGCATTGGGCTGCCCGGTGATCGAGAAGGGCGAGGCGCCGGGCTTGCCGATCCGTCCGGTATAGAGATGGCAATTGATGATGGCATTGGCCTTGTCGGTGCCCCGGACCGACTGGTTCACGCCCTGGCTGAAGATGGTCAGCGTCCGCGATGTGCGGGCAAAGGCCTCGTAGAAGGCGCGGATCTGCTCGGCGGGAAGCCCGGTTAGGCTGGCCACGCGGGCGACGGGCAGGGTCCGGGCTTCTGCGAGCGCCGCTTCCGTGCCCGAGACATGGGCGTCGAGATAGGCCGTGTCAGCCAGCCCTTCCGCCTCGCAATGCCGGAGCAATCCGAGGAACAGCGCGGCATCGCTGTCCGGTTCGAGCGCGAGATGCAGGTCGGCAGCCTCGGCGGTCATGGTCCGGCGCGGATCGATGACGATGATCCGCGTGCCGCGGCGCTCGCGCGTGGCCAGCAGGCGCTGGAACAGCACCGGATGGCACCAGGCGAAATTCGACCCGACCAGCACGACGAGATCGGCCTCGTCGAGATCGTCATAGAGCGCCGGCACCGTGTCGCTGCCGAAGGCCCGGCGATGGGCGGCCACCGACGAGGCCATGCAGAGCCGGGAATTGGTGTCGATATTGGCCGAGCCGATGAAGCCCTTCATCAGCTTGTTGGCGACATAGTAATCCTCGGTCAGCAACTGGCCCGAGACATAGAGCGCCACAGAATCCGGACCGTGTTCGGCGACGGTCTCGGCAAAGCGACTTGCCACGAGGTCGAGCGCCTCACTCCAGCTGGCACGCTGTCCATGGATCGAGGGATGCGTGAGCCGCCCCTCCATCCCCAGCGTCGCGCCGAGCGCGGTGCCCTTCGAACAGAGCTTCCCGAAATTGGCCGGATGGTCGGGATCGCCGGCAATTGCCACGCTCCCATCCGCAAGTGGCGTGGCCAGAACCCCGCAGCCGACCCCGCAATAGGGGCAGGTCGTCCGCGTGGTCGGGCCGGCCGCCAGGTCAGCCATGGGGCACAGCGAGCCGCGCGATGGCCCGTGCATCGAGCAGCACGCGGCCCTCCGTGATCTGCACGGGAATGCGCGGCGTGCAGCCATGGTCGGCGCCCTGCGCCTCGCCGGTTTCGAGGCTGATCACCCAGTTATGCAGCGGGCAGGTCACGCCATGCCCATGCACGATGCCCTGGCTGAGCGGCCCGCCCTTGTGGGGGCAACGGTCGCGCAGGGCGAAGACCGAGCCATCCGCCGCACGGAAGACCGCGATATCGCCTGCGAGGCTCCGGACGACGCGGGCGCCGCGCAGGGGAATATCGGCTTCGGCCCCCACATCGATCCATTCGGCAGTCATCGCGTTCATGGCCCCCTCCTATTCCGCCGCCTGGGGCAGGCTGAGCGTGCCGATCGGCGCGAATTCATGCGCATCCTTGCCGGCCACGCGCTCGGCCCAGGGGTCGATCTGGGCGAAGCGCTGGCTCAGCACGAACCGGTCGAACAGCATGCGCCGGCGGGCCGGATCCTCGATGATCGCCTGCTTGATCGAGTCGGTCCCGACCCGTTTCGCCCATTTGTAGATCCGCTCGAGATAGCGGCCCTGCTCGCGATAGAGCTGGGTCAGCGCCGCGATGATCTCGATCGTCTCGTCCTCGGTTTTCGCATGGCCCAGAACCTGCGTGCCGTGGATGTCGAGCCCGGCCGCCCCGGCGAAATGGATCTCGTAGCCGGAATCGACGCAGATCACGCCGATATCCTTGCAGGTCGCCTCGGCGCAGTTCCGCGGGCAGCCGGAGACCGCCATCTTCAGCTTGGCCGGCGTCCAGGAGCCCCACATGAATTTCTCGATCTTCACGCCGAGACCCGTGGAATCCTGGGTGCCGAACCGGCACCAGTCGGTGCCGACGCAGGTCTTCACCGTGCGCAGCCCCTTGGCATAGGCCGCGCCCGAGATCATCCCGGCCTGGTTGAGATCCGACCAGACGGCGGGAAGATCCTCCTTCTTGACGCCCAGCAGGTCGATCCGCTGCCCGCCGGTCACCTTCACCGTTGGGATGGCGAACTTGTCGACCACATCGGCGATTGCGCGGAGTTCCTTCGCGCTGGTCAGCCCGCCCCACATCCGCGGCACCACCGAATAGGTGCCGTCCTTCTGGATATTGGCGTGGACGCGCTCGTTGATGTAGCGCGACTGGCTGTCATCCGCATATTCGCCGGGCCAGTCGCAGATCAGGTAGTAATTCAGCGCCGGCCGGCATTTTGCGCAGCCGCAGGACGTCTTCCAGCCGAGTTCCTGCATGATTGCGGGAATGGACTTCAGCTCTTTCGCCTTGATCAGCCGGCGGACATCGTCATGGCCGAGATCGGTACATCCACACATCGGCTGCACGGCAGCCGGGTTGTAGCTGTCGCCGAGGCTCAGCCTGATCACCTGCTCGACCAGCCCGGTGCAGGAACCGCAGGAGGCCGAGGCCTTGGTATGGGCCCGCACCTCGTCGAGGCTTGTCAGGCCCAGTTCGGCGATTGTCGTCGTGATCTTGCCCTTGCAGACGCCGTTGCAGCCACAGATCTCCGCCTCATCCGGCAAGGCTGCAACGGCTGCCATAGGGTCCGCGAGGGCGCCCCCCTGGTAGCCCTGGCCGAAAATCAGCGTTTCCCGCATCTCCGAGATGTCGGTGCCGCGCCTGATCATGTCGAAGAACCACGGCCCGTCGCCGGTATCGCCATAGAGCACGGCACCGATCAGGATATTGTCCTTCAGGACGAGGCGCTTGTAGACACCGCGGGTGGGATCGCGCAGGACGATCTCCTCCCGGTCCTTCGCATCGGCGAAATCTCCGGCGGAATAGAGGTCAATGCCGGTCACCTTGAGCTTGGTCGCAGTGGCCTGCGGGCTGAAGGCCGCCGAGGCATCCCCCGCCAGCTGCTTCGCCACCACGCCCGCCATGTCATAGAGCGGGGCAACAAGCCCGAAAACCTGGCCCGAGGCTTCCGCGCATTCACCGAGGGCGAAAATGGCGGGATCGGATGTCCGCATGTCCGGATTGACGAGGATGCCGCGATTGACCTCCAGCCCGGCTGCCTTGGCCAGGGCGGCATTTGGCCGGATGCCCACGGCCATCACGACGAGATCGGCCGGATAGATCGTGCCATCGTCGAGCCGGACACCGGTCACCCGGTCCGTCCCCGTGATCTCGTGGGTATTCGCCTTGCAATGAACCTTGATGCCGCGCGCCTCGACCGCCTTCTGCAGGAGGTAGCCGGCTGCCGGATCGAGCTGGCGCTCCATCAGCGTCGGCATGAGATGGAGCACAACCACCTCCATGCCCTGCGCCTGCAGGCCGGCGGCGGCCTCAAGCCCGAGCAGCCCGCCCCCGATGACCACGGCCCTTCCGCCTGCCTTCGCGGCGAGCATCATCGCGTGCACGTCGTCGAGATCGCGGTAGGTCAGGACACCCGAAAGCTGGTGCCCCGGCACAGGAAGGATCACCGGGTTCGATCCGGTTGCGATGATCAGCCGGTCATAGGAAACCGTCTCGCCATGCTCCGAGGTGACCGTCCGGGCGCTCCGGTTTATTTCGGTCACCTTGTGACCCTTGTAGAGCGTGATGCCCTTCTCGATGTACCAGCCATCGCCATGGATCACGATCTGCTCATAGGTCTTCTCGCCCGAGAGGACCGGCGACAGCATGATCCTGTCATAGTTCACGCGCGGTTCGGCGTTGAAGATCGTGACCTCGTAGGCATCCGGCGCCAGTTCGAAGAGCTTTTCCAGCGCGCGGCCGGGCGCCATCCCATTTCCGACGACGACGAGTTTCTGCTTGGCCATGATCCGCTCCTCAGGCCGCTTCGACGAGGCGGTGGCGTTCGTAGAGGAAGCGCAGGACGGCCTCGCGCGCGGCGATGTAGCGGCTGTCCGACACCAGATCGAGGCGTTTGCGCGGCCGCGGCAGGTCAACGGCCAGCACCTCGCCGATCCGGGCGGCCGGGCCGTTCGTCATCATGACGATCCGGTCCGAGAGCAGCACGGCCTCGTCGACATCATGGGTGATCATGATCATCGTGTTCTTGAGCCGGGCATGGATATCCATGACGCTGTCCTGCAGATGGGCGCGGGTCAGCGCGTCCAGGGCGCCGAAGGGCTCGTCGAGCAACAGGATCTTGGGTTCCATGGCCAAAGCCCGGGCAATGCCGACGCGCTGCTTCATCCCGCCCGAGATTTCCGACGGGCGCTTGTCGCGGGCATGGCCCATCTGCACCAGATCGAGATTGGCCAGGATCCAGTCATGCCGCTCGGCCCGGCTCTTCCTGCCGGAGAACACCTTGTCGACCGCCAGTTTGACGTTCTCATAGACGGTCAGCCAGGGCAGCAGCGAATGGTTCTGGAACACCACGGCGCGTTCCGGCCCCGGCGCATTGACCTCGCGGTTCTCCAGCAGAACCGCGCCGGCCGTCACCTGAGTCAGCCCGGCAATGAGGTTGAGCAGGGTCGATTTCCCACAGCCGGAATGACCGATGATCGAGATGAACTCGCCCTGGTCGATCGTCAGGCTGATATCCTTGAGGACCTCCGTCGTCTGGCCGGCCCGCACGAAGCTTTTGTCGATATGGTCGAGCTTGAGATAGGCGTGCATGGGAATTCTCCTGCTCAGCTGGCCGAGGTGCCGCGGGTGACGAGATTGCCGATCGCCGCGACCAGACGGTCCAGGGCGAAGCCGACGACGCCGATATAGAGAAGCGCCACGATGATGTCGGAGAGCTTCGACGAGTTCCACGCATCCCAGATGAAGAAGCCGATCCCGACGCCGCCCGTCAGCATTTCCGCGGCCACGATGGCGAGCCAGGACAGGCCGATCCCGATCCTGAGGCCGGTGAAGATGTAGGGCGCCGCCGAGGGCACCATGATCTTGAAGAAGAACTCGAACGTGTTCAGCCGAAGCACTTCGGCCACGTTGCGGTAATCCTGCGGGATGTTGCGGATGCCGACCGCCGTGTTGATGATGATCGGCCAGATCGCGGTGATGAAGATCACGAAGATCGCGCTGGGATTGGCATCGCGGAAGGCCGCAAGGCTGATCGGCAGCCAGGCCAGCGGCGGTACGGTCCGCAGGACTTGGAAGATCGGGTCGAGCCCGCGCGTCGCCCAGATCGACTGGCCGACCAGCGCGCCGAGCATCACGCCGACCACAGCCGCGAGGCCGAAGCCGACCGCCACGCGCTCGAGCGAGGTCAGCACGCGGAGCCCGAGGCCGATATCCTGCGGCCCGAGCACGAAGAACGGATCGAGGATGAGGTCCTTCGCCTCGGCCCAGATCACGCTCGGGGCCGGCAGGCTGGCGCCCGGCCGGGCGAAGCCGATCTGCCAGACCAGCAGCAGCACGCCCAGAACCAGCAGCGGCGGCACCGTGGTCGCGGCGAAGCCTTTCAGGCGGCCCATGATCTTGCGGCCTCGTCCTTCGCTCTTGCGGGCGGGGAGGGCAACGATTTCGGCTGGCTTCGCGCTCGCCTTCGGGCTGGGCAGGGCAGTCACGTTGTCGGTCTTCTGCACGGGGACGGCCATGGCGATCTCCAGAAACGGGTGAAAGGGCCGCCGGTGGGCGGCCCACGACAATCAGGCGATGCGCTTGACGGAGAGGGACTTGAGGTAGCCCATCGGATCGGCCGGATCGAAGACCTTGCCGTCGAAGAACTTTTCCACGCCGCGGCTGTCGCCGGTCGGATAGCCGGTCAGCCCGAGGCCCTTGGCCGCCTCGATCCAGAGATCCGATCGGTTGGTCTTGTCGACCAGCGCCTTGATATCGGTGGTCGGCTCGAACTTGCCCCAGCGGATATTCTCGGTGATGAACCAGGTGTCGAGGCTCTTCCAGGGATAGGAGACCTCGCCCGACTTGCCCCAGAATTTCATCAGCAGGTTTGTGCCATTGGCGACCTTGCCCCTGCCGTAATTGATGTCGCCCTTGATGCGCCCGATAATGTCCGGGACCGGCACGTTGAACCATTGCCGGCGGCCGACGATTTCGGCCATTTCCTGCTTGTTCTCCATCTTCTCGCACCAGGCCTGGGCTTCCATCGTGGCCATCAGGATGGCCTGCGTCGCCTTCGGGTTTGCATCCACCCAGTCGGCGCGCATGCCGAGGATCTTCTCGGGATGCTTGAACCAGACCTCCCCCGTGGTGCAGGCCGTGAAGCCGATATTCTGGTTGACCAGCTGCTCGTTCCACGGCTCGCCGACGCAGAAGGCGTCCATGTTGCCGACCTTCATGTTCGCCACCATCTGCGGCGGCGGGACGACGATGGTCGAGACATCCTTGTCCGGGTCGATGCCGGCGGCCGCCAGCCAGTAGCGGATCCAGAGATCATGCGTGCCGCCGGGGAAGGTCATGGCGACCTTCACTTCCTTGCCGCTGGCCCGCTTCTTCGCGAAGGCCTCCTTCAGCGCCGAGGCATCCGTCCCGACCGGGAGATCCTTGTACTCGTTCGAGACGGAGAGGCCCTGGCAATCCTCATTCAGGCTGAGCAGCGTGTACATCGGCAAGGGCTGGTTGTTCTGCATGACCTTGCCGGTCGCATAGAGATGCGTCTTCGGCCGTAGGATATGCCCGCCATCGATGCCGTTCGCCTTGGTGCCGAGCGCCATGTTGTCGCGCGTGGCGCCCCAGGAGGCCTGCTTGGCGATGTCCATGTCCGGCACGCCATGCTTGGCGAAGAAGCCCTTTTCCTTGGCGATGATAAGCGGTGAGGCGTCGGTCAGCGCGATATAGCCGAGCTTGGTGCCCTTCACTTCCGGCCCGCTGCCCTGCGCGAAGGCACCGCCCGGGAAGGCGAGCCGCGCGGCGGCGGCGGTTGCGCCGGCAGCGGCACCCAGTTTCAGGATATCACGGCGGGTGGCCACGGGGTCCCTGGCGGTCAGAACCTTTGACGTCATCCTTGCTCTCCTCTGGCGGCGCGGGGCCGTTGAAATGAAAAAGCCGCCGGCAGCGATCTCCTCGGGACGAGGAGGGCTGGCCGGCGGCGTTGCCGAATGCCCGTTCGGGCGAAAACTGACTTCAAGCCGTCATTGGCTTGAGACAAAGACAGCACCTTTCGTGCCAAACACGCGCATAGCCAGGAAAGGCGATGGATTCGCCAACAGATTCAGATTGTTAGTTTTTCCGATGTAGCAGCCGGTTTGGCGCGGGCCGGCGCGGCCCTTTTGCTCCTCGCGCCATGCTGCAATGCATCATGCTGAAAAATCAGGCAGGGTCCTGCCGCTGGTCGCGCAGGATCTGGCGGGCGAGATAGGCTTCCGCCTCGCCGGGCTCGAACACCTCGCCATCGAACAGCCCGGTGATCGGCGCCATGCGATACGGATCGTCACGGCCGCCCGATTCGGCAAAGAGTTCCGGCGCATAGGAAGCTTCCGCCCGCCGGCGCGCCTCGTCCGACAGCGTGGTCTGGCCCCAGCGCGCCATCTGCGTCAGGAACCAGATCGCGGTCTCCCGTCGGGGCGCATTCGCTTCCCCGCCGCCGAAGACAAGGAAGTCCTGAAGCTGGTGCCGCCGTCCATCGGCCAGCAGCATCTTGCCCGTCAGGGGGGCGGCAATATCCTCTTTCGGCAGATGCAGCCGGCCCGGCGCCGCGAGGATATCGATCAGCTCGTCGGCATTCGACTTGTCGGCGCACCAGGTTGCCGCGCGGCGGCAGGCGCGCAGCAGCGCCTGCACGGCATCCGGGTTGGCTTTCGCCCAGGGCGCACGCAATCCGAGGATCTTTTCAGGCCCGTCGCGCCAGATCGCCGATTTGGTCAGGATGATCCGGCCGCCGAAGCGCCGTGCGGCATGGCTGCTCCAGGGCTCGCCGGCGCTGAACCCGTCGAGGCTGCCATTGGCCAGCGCATCCGGCATCAGCGGGGGCGCGAGGATCGCCAGTTCGATATCCCGCCCGGGCTGGATTCCGGACGCCGCCAGCCAGTAGCGCAATTCGTAGTTATGCGAGGAATGCGGATGGACCACAGCGAGCGTTGGCTTCCCGCCGGGCCAGGTGCGCAGGGCCAGCCGCAGCGCACGACCGACCGATTTTGCGTCATTGGCCACGACATCCGGCGCCACACGCAGCATGGCCTGCCAGAGGGCTTCCGACACCGTGGTGGCGTTCCCGCCGACACCGAGCGTCATGGCCGCGACCACGGGCACATCCAGCGGCGTCAGGCCAAGCGCCGCCGCAACCGGCATCGGCGCCAGCATATGCGCGGCGTCGAAATGGCCAATGGCCAGCCGGTCACGGATATTGGCCCAGGAGGTCTCGCGGACGAGCTCGATCTCAAGCCCTTCGGCGGCCGCGAAGCCCTTGTCGGCGGCCACGATGGGAATCGAGGCGTCGATCAGCGGGATGAAGCCGAGGCGGATGGGGGCCTTCATTCGCGATCTCCCAGGATCAGGGACGCGCTGCCGATCAGCGCGCGGGCGACATCGCCCATGCGGCGATTCTCGCGCATGGCGGTGCGCCGGAGCAGATGATGCGCCTCGTCTTCGGCCAGACCGCGTGTCTTCATCAGGATCGCCTTCGCCCGGTCCACGGCCTTGCGGTCCTCAAGGGCCTGCCGCGTGCCTTCCAGCTCCGACCGCAGCCGGGAATAGGCATTGAACCGGGCGATGGCCATGTCCATGATCGCCTTCACCCGGTCCTGCCGGAGGCCATCCACCACATAGGCTGAAACGCCCGCATCGATCGCCGCCTCCATCATGCTGCTGTCGGACTGGTCGACGAACATCGCGATCGGCTTGTCCACAACGCGGCTCATCTGGAGCAGATGCTCCAGCCGGTCGCGGTTCGGGTTTTCGAGATCGATCACGATCACATCCGGCGACAGCTCGACAATCTGGCGCATCAGCCCCTGCACGTCCGAGAGGATGGTCACTCGCTCGTGCCCGGCTTCCCGCAATCCTGCCTCGATGATCGCGGCACGGACCCGGTTCTCGTCGATGATCAGGACGGAAAGCTTGGCAGCCGGGATCACGCGCGCGGGGGCCTTTCACATTGTGCAGTGCGATATGGTGGCATGGATCGCGGGGGGATCAACCGAAAATTTGCCGGGACGTTCTTCCCTTTGCCTGTGCGAACGCGTCATATGCCTGCATCCGCCGGGCTTGCCCGGGTGTATTCCCCCTGTCGGCCCAAGCCGAGGACGAGATGACGAACGACCCTGTCGGAACCGATCTGGCAACCTGCCTGCGTGACATCGCGCTGGGCCGGGCCGATGCGTTCCGGCGCCTGTACGAGGCGGAGGCTGGCCGGATGCTGGGCATCGCGCTGCGAATCCTGAAACGCCGGTCCCTCGCGGAGGAGGCGGTCCATGATGCCTTTGTCAGCATCTGGAACCGCGCGGCCAGCTATGATGCCCGGCTTGGCAGCCCGCGCGGCTGGATCCACACAATTGTCCGGAATCGCGCGCTGAATATCCTGCGCGGCGAGGCCCGGACCGAGCTCACCGATTCGCTTGAACCGCTCGACATCGCCTCCGGGGACGAGAACCCCGAGGAGGCGGTCGGGCGCCTGTCCGATGCCGAAGCGCTCAGGCACTGCCTTGACCGGCTCGAGACGGCACCGCGCCACGCCGTCGTGCTCGCCTATGTCGAGGGGCTGAGCCATGGCGAGATCGCCGAACGGTTGCGGATCCCGCTCGGCACCATCAAGAGCCGGATCCGGCGGTCGTTGCTCGCGCTGAAGGAGTGCCTCGGATGAGTCTCTCGCGGGATGATATGGCTCTTGCGGGAGAATTCGTGCTCGGCGTGCTGGACCGTGGCGAGCGGGCGGCACTCCAGCGGCGCATCCAGCGCGACCCAGCCTTTGCCGCGGCGGTGGCGGATTGGCAGCGGCATTTTGCAGGGCTGGATGCCAGTGCACCGGAAGTCACGCCTTCGCCCGAACTCTGGTCACGAATCGAGGCCAGCCGCCTTGCCTTCAGGGCGGAACGCTCCGCACGGCGTGAGCCGTCCCGGCTGGCTGGCTTCTGGGATTCACTCCGCCTCTGGCGGCCGCTCGCACTGGCCGGAACGCTGGCCTCGCTGGTTCTGGGCGTCGCCCTGCTGATGCGCATCGCGGCCGGACCGGAAGCGCCGCAACTCGTCGCGGTCCTGTCGGCGCCGGATGGCCGTGCGGCTGCAGTGGTCCATGCCTATGCCAACGGAACTGTCCAGCTCATCCCGCTCGACACGATTCCCGTGCCCGACGGGCGGGTTCTCGAGGTTTGGACGCTGCAGACCCGCGAGCAGGGCCCTGTCTCGTTGGCCCGGATGGATCGCGCCCGCACGATCCGGCTGGAACTCAGGGGGCTCTCGCCGGCGCAGGTCGGCCATCTGTTCGAGATCACGCTTGAACCACAGGGCGGCTCGCCCACCGGCAAGCCCACGGGGCCGATCCTGATGAAGGGGCTCGCGGCAACCCGGCTCTGAGCCCGACTCGCCCGACCTATTCGAAATCGGGCTGGTTTTCCGGCCGGGCCGCCTCGAAGGCCGGCAGGGCGAGGCAGGCCGCCTCGATGGCGAGAAGCCGCTCCAGCCCGTCGGCCGGGGTGTTCCAGCGGCGGAGATTGTAGAGCTGCGGCACCAGGCAGCAATCGGCGAGGGTCGGAGTTTCGCCGAACGAGAACCGCGTTCCCTCCGGAAGAAGCGCCTGATAGGCCAGCAGGCCGTTCCGCATCCAGTGGTGCATCCAGGCGATAACATCTTCCTGGCTGCGTCCGAATTCCGCCTTGAGATAGGCCCCGACGCGCGAATTGTTGACCGGGTGGATGTCGCAGGCGATGACCTGCGCCGCCGCGCGGATCTGCGCTCGCGCGAGGGCGTGGCCGGGCAGCAAGGACGGCTCGGGCCGGATCTCATCGAGATATTCCAGGATGGCGAGGCTCTGGACGATAGCCGCGCCCTCCTCGGTGACGAGGGTCGGCACCGTGGCATTCGGGTTGATCCGGCGAAAGGCCTCGCTCTTCTGCTCGCCGCCATTCCGCACGAGATGGATGAAGCGAGGCTCCGCGGTCAGGCCCTTCAGCCCGAGCCCGATGCGCACGCGATAGGCCGCGGAGGAGCGGAAATAGGTATAGAGCGTCAGTGCCATGGCGATCCCTGTCCTGTCTGCCGGCAGGGTGCCGCCTTCCGGGCCGCAAAATCAAGGAGGTTCGGGGGCGGACCGGCGCCGTCCCCCGACCGGCGGCTTACTCCGCCGCCTGCACCTTCAGCACGCCGCGGCGGATCTGGTCTTCCTCGATCGACTCGAACAGGGCGCGGAAATTGCCCTCTCCGAACCCGTCATCGCCCTTGCGCTGGATGAACTCGAAGAAGATCGGACCGATCACCGTTTTCGAGAAGATCTGCAGCAGGATGCGCGTCATGCCGCCATCGACCACGCCTTCCCCGTCGATCAGGATTCCATGCTTGCGCATGGCGTCGATGGGCTCCTGATGGCCGGCCACGCGGGCCTGGCTCTTCTCGTAATAGGTGTCCGGCGGGCCGGGCATGAAGCGGATGCCGTTCTCGGCCAGGAGATCGGTCGAGCGGTAGATATCCTCGGTGGCAACCGCGATATGCTGGATGCCTTCACCCTTGTATTTCTTGAGATATTCCTCGATCTGCGAATGGTCGTCGGCGCTCTCGTTGATCGGGATGCGGATCCGGCCGCAGGGCGAGGTCAGCGCCCGCGAGAACAGGCCGGTCAGCTTGCCCTCGATGTCGAAGAACCGGATCTGCCGGAAATTGAACAGGGTGATGTAGAAATTCGACCACTTGTCCATGTTCCCCCGGAACACGTTATGGGTCAGGTGGTCGAGATAATAGAAGCCATGCCCCTCCGGCTTCGGATCGACCGGGCCGAGCCAGGTGAAATCCGGGTGCGCATAGAGCGAACCCTTCGCGCCGTAGCTATCGACGAAGTAGAGGATCGACCCGCCGATGCCCTTGATGGCCGGAACGTCGAAGGTCTTGTCCTCGCCCTCATAGGGCTCGGCGCCGAGGCTCACCGCATGGGCGAAAGCATGCTGCGCATCGACCACGCGCCAGCCCATCGAGGGCGCACAGGGCCCATGCTCGGCGACGAACCGCGCGGCGAAGGAGGTCGGCTCGGCGTTGAGCACATAGTTGATGTCGCCCTGGCGGTAGATTGTAATCGCCTTCTTCTTGTGCCGGGCCACCGGCTTGTAACCCATCTGCTGGAACAGGATGGCCAGCTTCTCCGGCTGCGGATGGGCGAATTCGACGAATTCGAACCCGTCGGTCCCGGCCGGATTGTCCGGCGTGATCATGGCAGGCGGCGCGTGATGCGGAAACGGACCCATGGACTTCTCCCTGATATGACCAGAGGATAAGGCGGATTCCGTGCACGAGGCGCGCATTCGGAAGAGGCAATTCGCAAAAATCCGACTATAGATTGCGAATTTTCTCACGATCATGCATGATCCGTGCATGGATCCGTTTGACATGCGCATTCTCGCCGCCCTCCAGCAGGACGGTCGGCTCACCAACAACGAACTGGCGGAGAAGGTCGGCCTCTCTGCCTCGCAATGCTCCCGCCGGCGCCAGCAGCTCGAGGCGGAAGGGACGATCCGCGCCTATCATGCCGCGCTCGATCCGGCGGCGATCGGCCTCCATGTCCATGCCTTCGTGCAGGTGACGCTGGCCACGCACTCCCCCGACAATGCCCGGCGGTTCCAGCGGCTCGTAGAAGGGCTCGACGAGGTGCTGGAGGCCTTTGCGGTCACCGGCGAGGCCGATTATCTCATCCGCCTCGTCGTGCCGGACCTGCCGGCCCTTGCCCGCATCCTCAACGAGGTCTTCCTGCCGCATGAGAGCGTGGCGCATGTCCGCTCCTCCATCGGGCTGACCTGCCTGAAGGACAGCCGCATCCTGCCGATGGCGGGCTCCCGGGCCTGATTCTCACGAGAGCTTGATTCAACCCGCTGTGGACCCTTGCGGTTTTGGCGCCCTCGCGCGATTCCCCAGCCTGTCCTTCACCGTGATTCTGTCTAGATTGGCGGGATAGTCTCGCGCATCCACGCGCAGCAGGGATTTCTGATGACGATGCACCCGTTCCAGCGCCTCCTGGCCTTCGCCGTTGCGGCCATGTCCATCCTGGCGATCGCCCTGAACCTCGCCGGACTTGTCGGCCAGGTGCCGCTTTATGTCTCGGTGGCCGGCCTTGTCCTTGCCGGCGGCATGCTGGCGACACCCGGGATCGGCGCCTATCTCCGCTTCTTCATTGTCTTCTACGGGTTAGGCTATCTCGTGCTGATGGCCGTCGTGATCCTCGGCGGCCTGACCGGGCTGGGCTGGCTCAAGCTTGTTCCGCCGCTCACCGCCTTCACCGCCGCCGCGTTCGGCCTGCTCGCCATCCTGCTGGCGCGACTGCCGATCACCCGGCGGGTCTTCGCCATTGCCGATCCCTATTTCGAGACGACCGATCGCGGCACGCTCAGCCTCTGGCCGATCCCGAAGGTCAATGCGCCGGAACGCTGGATCGCCTTCGTCCTCCTGGGCGTGATCATCGTGATCAATCTCGCCCAGGTGGGCATCACCGTGCGGCTCAACCAGTGGAACCGCGAATTCTATGATTCCATCCAGAACAAGAACCAGCCGGAATTCTGGCGCCAGCTTCTGGAAGTCTGGATGCCGATCGTTGCGGTTTTCATCCTGTCCAACATCATCGAACTGGTTCTGGTTTCACTTTACAAGATCCGCTGGCGCGAATGGATGACGAACCGCCTCTCCGGCCGGTGGCTCGACAACAGCACGCATTACACGCTGCAATTCGGGCATGCCATCGACAACCCCGACCAGCGCATCCAGGAGGATGTCCGGAAATATACCGAGACCACCTACACGCTGACGATCCAGATGATCGCGCAGATCTCGTCGCTGGTCTCCTTCTCGGTCATCCTCTGGAATCTCTCCGCCAACCTGCCGATTCCAGGCACCGAAACGAAGCTGCCGGGCATGCTGTTCTGGATTGCCCTTGTCTATGCCGGGATCGGCACGATCCTCGCGCATTTCATCGGCCGCCGCCTGATCCGGCTCAATTTCGAGCAGGAGAAATATGAGGCGGATTTCCGCTATCTGCTCGCCCGGCTGCGTGAGTTCAACGAGCCCATCGCCCTGCTCCGGGGCGAGCCCACCGAAAAGCAGCGCCTTGGCGGGCGCTTCCGCCGCGTCGCCACGAACTACATGGAGATTATCGGCGTCGCGAAATGGCTCAATGCCTTCACGAGCTTCTACGGCATGGCCAACAGCGTCATCCCGATCGTGATCCTCGCGCCGTTCTATTTCCTCGACAAGATTACGCTCGGGGTGATGTTCCAGACCGCCAGCGCCTTCGGGCGTGTCGATGCCGCGCTCTCGTTCTTCATTGATCGCTACTCGACCATCGCCGATTACAAGGCCGTGGTGGACCGCCTGACCGGCTTCGAGCAATCCATCGATTCCGCGCGGGAAACGCAAGAGGCCACGGCGATCCGGCCGGCCCGCGCGAACAGCCCCGACCTCGTCATCCCGCAGCTGGAACTCGCCTTGCCCGATGGCCGGACCATCGCCCGCATCCGCGATCTCACCTTCCGCAAGGGCCAGCGCACCTTGCTGGTCGGGCCCTCCGGGTCCGGGAAATCGACGTTGTTCCGTGCGATATCCGGCATCTGGCCCTTCGGCTCCGGCACGGTGGATATCCCCGCCGGGGCGAGCGTGATGTTGCTCCCGCAGCGGCCTTACATCCCGATGGGCTCCCTGCGCGGCGCCGTCTCCTATCCTGCCGCCGAGGGCGCGCATGATGATGCGTCGATCGTTGCTGCACTCGAGGCTGTTCGCCTGCCCGTCCTTGTCACGCGGCTCGACGAGGAGGCGAACTGGTCGCAGGTTCTCTCCGGCGGCGAACAGCAGCGCCTCGCCGTGGCGCGGGCGCTGCTGGCCCGGCCGGACTGGCTGCTCCTTGACGAATCCACCTCCGCGCTTGATGAGCCGCTCGAGGATGCAATCTATGCCGCGATCGCGCGACTCCTGCCGGAAACCTCGGTCATCTCGATCGGTCACCGCTCGAGCCTGATCGACAACCATGATCGCCGCGTCGAGATGCGGATGGGCCCTGATTCGCTCTACAGCATCGAGGAAACCCGTCAGCCTGCGTAATCATACGTGGCATTTTGGGTGATCCATCCGCAAAAGGCGGGCGTAAGATCGACAAGACGCGCCGATGGTTTGCCCCCCGCTCGCCTCGTGCGCTTCAAGAGGTCGCTTGCCCCCCGCGAGCGACCTCTTTTCTGTTGGGATTCCGGGCGAGCCCCTCAGGCGATGGCGCGGAGATCCGGCACGCGGCGCGACTCCAGCGCCTGGCTCAGCTTGTCGAAGAGCGGGTTCTCGATGCTGAAGGCGTAATCCACCTCCGAGACGAGCACGCGCGCGGCGCCAAGGCGGAGCAGCGTATCGGCCGTCTCGGCCACCCGATCCTTCGGAAGGAACAGCGTCAGGTCCTGCGGGCCCTCGGCGAGGATCCGGCCATCCTGCGCGGCCATCCGGGCGTCCTCTGAAACGGGACCGCCGAAATAGGCCGCAACCCGGCGATGGCTGCGGGCTTCCTCCTCGGCATGGATGCGTGCCAGCACCGAGCGGGCGCGCTCCAGCATGTCCGGGCGCCAGTCCGCCTGCAGCGAGGCGACGAGATTGGCCTCGGATTTCAGCATCGTGCCGTCATCCAGCACCTTCAGCGCATTCGCGGCGAGCGTCGCACCCGTCGTGGTGATGTCGACGATGATCTCCGCCGTGCCGGCGGCCGGCGCACCTTCGGTGGCGCCGAGGCTCTCGACGATCCGGTAATCCGCAATGCCGTGTTTCTTGAAGAAACGCCGCGTCAGGTTGACATATTTGGTCGCGACCCGGAGGCGGCGCTGCTTCCGGTGCCGGAAATCTGCGGCGACTTCCTCGATATCGGCCATGTCATGCACGTCGATCCACGCCTCAGGCACAGCGACAACAACATTCGCATGGCCGAAGCCGAGGGGCGCCAGCATCTCGACCTTGGAGGCCGGATCAGCCAGCTGCTCGGACAGGAGGTCCGCGCCGGTCACGCCGAAATGCACCGCACCGCGCGCCAGCTCGCCGGCAATTTCCGAAGCCGAGAGGAAAGCGATCTCGATCCCCTCGAGCCCTTTCACCGCGCCGCGATAGTCGCGGGCGCCGCGCGGCTGGATGATCGGCATCCCGGCCCGTGCGAAAAAGGCGAAGGTGTTTTCCTGCAGGCGCCCCTTGGAGGGGATGCCGATGGTCAGCGGCGCATCCGTCATACCGCCATCTCCCGGACCAGCCGGTCCATCCAGATCGCCGCGCCGATACCCGGCACCGTGCGGCCCATGCGTTCGAACAGCCGGTCATAGCGGCCCCCGGCGGCAAGCGGGCGCGGCGCACCGTCCAGCCGGAGGTCGAAGACGAAGCCGGAATAATAATCGAGGCTGCGCGAGAACCCGGCCGCGGCGCGGATTTTCACCAGCGGCAGGCCGCGCGCTTCCATGAAGCCGGTCCGCATCTCGAACCGGTCGATTGCAGCCGAAAGGTCGAGCCCGGCCTCGCCGGCCAGCTGCCGCAAGGCCTGCGCCACCTGGTCGGGGTCGCCGCCGATGCCGAGGAAGCGGCGCAGGATTTCCGCCTGTTCCGGGCCGAGCTGCTGCGCATCTTCCCGCGCTCTCTGGAGGAACCGGCCGGCAATATCCTCGGCCGTGCGTCCGCCCGTGGCGGTAATGCCGGCCATGGAGAGCAGGTCCTTGACGAAGGCCTTGGCCTCCTGCGGATCGGCGCCCTTCAGCGCATCGAGCACGCCGGAATAGCGCGTCAGGCCGCGCGGCTCCTGCTTCCGGTCCGCAAGGCGCTGCGGATCAAGCAGGCTGCCGAGCCGCCCCTCGCCGAGGGCCAAAGCCAGCCGCCGGCTCGTGACGCCATCGAGCGCGAGCGCCTCGAGCAGGCTCGAAAACAGGCCGAGATCGCCGATTGTGATGCCGAGGGCGCCCTCGCCGATCACATCGGTCACGGCCGAATAGGTTTCGGCCAGCACATCGGCATCGGCGGCCTCGCGGTCATTCCGCCCGATGGATTCGAGGCTGACCTGCGTGAACTCGCCGCTTTCGCCGGGCCGGTGGCGGAAGACCGGGCCGACAAAGACCTGGTCGAGCCGACGGCCAACAATGCCGGATTTCAGATAGGCGAGGGCTGCGGGAATCGTGAATTCCGGCCTGAGGCACCATTCCTCGCCATCCTCGTTGGTGGTCAGGAACAGGCGGCCGCGAATATCCTCGCCCGAGAGTTCAAGGAACGGATCGGCCGGCTGGAGCACCGGAACCTCGGCCGCCTGGTAGCCGGCCCGATGCAGCCGCGCCATCAGGCGGCTGAGATCGTCGGCTTGCGGTTGGGGCCGCGCGAGGCGGGCCGCTGTCTCGGGTCGTTCGCTCATCGGGTCTCGCCGCAAGGGCGCTCCTGCAGAGGGCCGGGACTGGTCCGGCCTGCCGGCGCGACCCTGCCCATCATCGACCCTGCCCATACCAGCCTGCTTGCACAGAGGCGAGCGGAAACCGCGATCGCGCTTAATCCTTTGCGTTAAGGCCGGGCCCCTCAGCCCCGTTGCCGCGCCAGCACGTCGCGGATCGCCGGGACGAGGCCGGAAACCGGCACCTCGAACTGCGCCTTGGCCTGCAGGGCGAGATATTCCTCGCGGTCCTTGGTGGCCGAGAGCGTGGCGCCGAGGATCAGGTCCTTCACCTGCGCTGTGCCCTTCTCGCGTTCGTTCGAGCCCTGGATGATGGCGATGGGCGAGGCGCGGCGATCGGCATATTTCATCTGCGCCTTCATGCCGGCGCTGCCGAGATAGATTTCGGCGCGGATGCCCTCGCCGCGCAAGGCCGCGACCATCTGCTGGTAGCTCGCCATCGCCGCGACATCGCGGTCCATCGCCAGAACCAGCACGGGCCCGTCCAGCGGCCGGGTCGAGACCTTGCCGAGCGCCTGCAGGGCCGCCAGCAGCCGCGACACGCCGATGGAAAACCCGGTCGCCGGCACCGGTTCATTGAGGAAGCGCGAGACGAGGCCATCATAGCGCCCGCCGCCACCCACCGAGCCAAAGCGGACAGGCCGGCCGTCCTCGTCCTTCACCTCGAACAGGAGTTCAGCCTCGAAGACCGGGCCGGTATAATATTCGAGCCCGCGGACGACGCTCGGGTCGATGCGGATGCGGTCCGGACCATAGCCGGCGGCGGTGACGAGGGCCTCTATCTGACGCAGTTCGTCCTGCCCAGCCCGCCCCGTATCGTTTGCCGCTTCCGGCTGTTCGGACAGCGGCTTCAATCCTGCGCGAAGCAGGGCAACCTGATCGAGCGAGAGGCCGGCACCCTTTGTGAAGTCGCCGCTTTCATCAAGGCGACCTTCGCCAAGCAGTTTGGTGACTTCTGTCCAGTCAAACTTGTCCAGCTTATCAATTGCCCGCAGCACGATCAGCCGGCGCGCGGCATTCTCCTCGCCGCCAAGGCCGATCGCCTCCATCACGCCGTCGAGGATCTTGCGGTTATTGACCTTGATCACATAGGAGCCGCGCGGAATCCCCAGCGCCTCCATCGTATCCGCCGCCATCATGCAGATCTCGGCATCGGCGGCCACGCTGGCCGCACCCACCGTATCGGCATCGAATTGCATGAATTGCCGGAAGCGCCCGGGCCCCGGCTTCTCGTTGCGGAACACCCAGCCGGCGCGATAGCTGCGATAGGGCTTGGGCAGGGTCTGCCAGTTCTCGGCGCAATAGCGGGCCAGCGGCGCCGTCAGGTCATAGCGCAGGCTCATCCATTGCTCGTCATCGTCGCGCAGGGAGAAGACGCCGGCATTCGGCCGGTCCTGATCGGGAAGGAACTTGCCCAGGGCATCCGTATATTCGAGGAACGGTGTCTCGACCGGGTCAAAGCCGTAGCGCTGGTAGACCTCGCGGATCGTCGCCATCATGGCTTCGGTGGCCATGATATCGGCGGGCGTGCGGTCGGGCAGGCCGCGCGGGCGGCGGGCTTCGGTCTTGTCGGAACGGGCTGTGCTGTCGGTGCTCATGCCGGGGGCTTTATCGCCACCGGCGCGGCTTGTCACGCCTCAAGCATCAAGGCGTCACGCGTGCCGCGCTTCGAGCGTGGCATAGAGATCATGCAGCGCGTCGATGTCATTCTCTTCCGGCGGGCGGCCATGGGCCGCATCGAACCGGGCCGAGATCTCGCGATTCGCGAGCAACAGCAGGATCGCCTCCCTCGGCGCCAGATCGGCATGGCGCCCGGATTCCTCCGGGCTCAGTGCCACCCCAAAACGCGCGAACAAGGCCTTGAGCAGGTCGGCATCCGTCATGATCGCCATCTCCCGGTTCCGCACAACGAATCCAAGCAGATATAGGCTATCACGACGCTGCCGGCCTGCCTACCAGCGAAGAATTACGCGACCGCGCGGATCAGCTTGCCGAGCTTGTCCACGGTCTCGTCGATCTGCGCTTCCGAGATGATCAGCGGCGGGGTGAGCGCCAGCGTCTCGCCGGTATTGCGCACCATGAAGCCGTAATCCTCGAAGCCGCGATGCATCGCCGTGTAGGCCCGCTTGCCGAACGCGTCCGGGATCGAGGCGAGGTCGATCGCCGCCGTCAGCCCGACTGTGCGGATATCGAGCACGTTGGGCGAACCCTTGAGCGAGTGGATTGCATCGGCCCAGATCGGCTCGAGCTTGCGGGCGCGCTCGAACAGATCCTCGTCGCGATAGACATCGAGCGTCGCCATGGCGGCAGCGCAGGCCAGCGGATGGGCCGAATAGGTATAACCGTGGAAGAACTCCACCATATGCTCCGGGCCCTTCATGAAGGCCTCGTGGATATGCTTCCGGGCGATGACGCCGCCCATTGGCACCGTGCCCGAGGTCACGCCCTTGGCGAAGGTGATCATGTCCGGCACCACGCCATAGCGCTCCGCCGCGAAGGAGGTGCCGAGCCGGCCGAAGCCGCAGATCACCTCGTCGAAGATCAGCAGGATGCCATACTTGTCGCAAATCTCGCGCAGGCGCTTGAGATAGCCCTTCGGCGTCGGCAGCACGCCGGTCGATCCGGCCATCGGCTCGACGATGACGGCAGCGATCGTCGAGGCATCATGCAGGGCGACGATCCGCTCGAGATCATCGGCCAGATGCGCGCCCCATTCCGGCTCGCCCTTGGTGAAGGCCTGCTCGGCCCGGTTGTAAGTGTGGGGCAGATGGTCGACATGCGGCAGGAGCTGGGTGGCGAAGGCCTTGCGGTTGGCCAGCATGCCGCCGACCGAGATGCCGCCGAAACCGATGCCGTGATAGCCACGCTCGCGGCCGATCAGCCGGCAGCGATTGCCTTCGCCCTTCGCATGGAAATAGCCGATCGCCATTTTCAGCGCGGTATCGACGGCTTCCGAGCCCGAATTCACGAAGAAGACGTGGTCGAGATCGCCCGGCGCCATCGAGGCGATGCGCGAGGCGAGCTGGAACCCGAGGGGATGCGCGAACTGGAACGGCGGCGAGTAATCCAGCGTCTCGGCCTGGGCCTTGATCGCCTCGACGATCGGATCGCGGTTATGGCCGGCATTGCAGCACCAGAGGCCGGCGGTCGTATCCATGATCTCGCGGCCGTCATTGGTGTAATAATGCATGTCCTTCGAGCGCGAGACGATGCGCGGTGCCTTCTTGAAGGCACGCTCGGCCGTAAAGGGCATCCAGAAGGCCTCGAGGTCATTCGGCTGCGAAAGGGTCGTGATCGGCTGGGCGCCGGACTTGGCCATGGGAATCTCCGCGCAAGTTTGTTGCGAGCGCTGCCAGCGCCCGGAAATAGCAGCGAGGATACGCCCCTCGGGGAAGGAAACAACCCCTGAAAGCGGCGCGGGATTAGTGGAATAATCTATTGCGCCGCGGGAGGGAGGATGTCGTATCCGGCGGCATGGATCGCCTGCTCGAAAGCGGCCCGGTCCTTCGTCGCGGCGCTGATCCGTACGGACTTGCCCGGAAGGTCGACCGCCACTTTCGCGCCGGGGTCGATCCGGGTGATCGCGCGGGTCACGGATTGGGCACAGCCCTCGCAGGCCATGCCGTCAACGCCGAGTGTGAGATCCTGTTCAGCCATGGCCGACTCCTCCGCTCATTCCTGCCCGGCCGGCCGGGCCCGGTGGCTTCCTCCGCCGCCCGTCGCGCCGATCTCGGCTTCTCGCGGCATGTCGAGGAAGGCCATTTCGGCATCCTCGCAGACCGCTTCGCCCTCGATCTCGACGAGATAGGCAGGCGACGCAAGGGCCGCAACCTCGACATAGGTCGCGGCAACAAGATGGCCGCCGAGCCTACGGTCCCGGATGGTCCTGTAAAGCCCGACGGAACCCGGCACGGTGGCATAGACCACTATCTTCACGAGATCCTGCACCGCCATGCCCGCCTCGCGCAGAACCGCCTCGAGATTGTCCCAGGCCAGTTCCATCTGGCCGGCGAGATCGGATGCCGGCGTCCCGTCGAGCGTGATCCCGACCTGTCCGGAAACCAGCAGCCGGCGCGACCGGCCCGAATGCACAATGCCATGGGCATAATGGGAAGCAGGCGGGGCGATCGAGCGCGGGTTGATGATCCGGGGCATGCGTTCCTTTCGGCGGGTTCGGGCTTCCGCCCCATTCCTAGCAACCTCGCCGTGACCAAGACTAGCGGGGCTGCGGGGCCTTGCACAACGTTGATTTCCACAGGCCGTTGCAGGGAAGGAGTCTCGCTATTGCATTCTGGACAAAGTAGCTTTGACTGAAGTGATTCGTTGTCTCTCCCGACACATGGCGCCGCCCCGCATGCGTGTTCAACATCTTCTCTCTGTCAGCCTTGTGGCCGTTACCGCGGCGGGCCTCTCGGTACTCGCGCATCGGTATGATCAGCTCTGGCTGGCGGTGGTCGGCCTTTCGGCGGCCTTTGCCGGCGGCGGGGCGCTTCTGCATGTGCGGGGCTCCAGCCTTTTCCGCGAGATCGAGGTTCTCCGCGACCATCTTGAAAGCACCCGCCAGCACGCGGCCCTGCTCGCCCGCCACACCCGCGAATTGCGCGAGGCCTTCGTCAATGGCCCGGCCGAGGGCGCTGTCCATGCCAGCGAATTCGCAACCTTGAGCGCGCTGGTGCGTGATATTGCGGATGGCGTTGCCGAACTCGATCGCCGGACCGAGGCCACGGAGCAGGAGCTTGCCTATTCCCGCCGCCCGGCGACCACATCCGTCAGCCGCGCGGCCGAGGCCCGGCCTTCTCCCGGATGGCTGGCGCCGCAGAAGCCGGTCGTGCCGGAGCCGGCCCGTGCTTCCGCGATGATGCCGGAGGAGCGGGTGATCCGTGAGGCGCCGGTAGCGCCGCGCCAGGGCGGGAACGCGCAGGAACCGCCGCGCGCCGTTCGTCAGCTTGTGGCCGCCGCCATCGCCGCCGACCGGTTCGACCTTTTCCTTCAGCGCGTGGTGGGCCTGCCGCAGCGGCGCCTCAAGGGCTATGACGTGACGCTCCGCCCGGATGGCAGCGATCTCGCCATTCCGAACAACGAGATCCGCCTCGCTGTCGAGGCTGTCGGGCATCAGCTCGCCTTCGACCGGAAGCTGATGATCCAGGCAGTCCGTCTGGCGCGTGTCTTTTCCCAGCGCGAGCGGGACGTGCTGCTCTTCGTCGATATCTCCCAGCGATTCCTGATGAGCGAAGCGGCCTTCGACGATCTCGAGGCGCTGATCGCCGACGTGCCGCAGGCCCCGGAGCGCATCATCCTTTGCCTCCCGCAGCGCTTCTTCCGGAAGGCGGTGGCCTTCGAGCACGAGGCGTTGCGGAACCTTTCGAAAATGGGCTTCAGCTTCATGATGCGCGATATCGAGGATCTCGATTTCGATCCCGTCAAGCTGTCGCAGATGGGCGTGCGCTGGCTGCGTATGCCGGCTGAATCCCTTCTGGCCGAAACCCACGAACGCGATACGCTGTTCGATGTCGCCACGGCGGATTTCGTGCCGCTGCTGGCCCGCCGCAAGCTGTCTTTCATGGTCGATGCCGTCAGCGACGAGCCGACCATCGCCGATCTCATCGATCTCAATATCGAATTTGCGCAGGGCCTTGCCTTCTCGCCGCCGCAGGCCGTCCGGGCCGATGTGCTCGAGGCCGGCACGCCCTCGCCGGAACCGCCCCGGCCGACGGAGCCGCCAGCGGAGCGCCGCAGCCTGCGCGATCTTGCACGGCGCGCATGAACGGGCTACCCGCTGCCACGCGGCATGATCGCCGCGTCGCCGGGAGCTGCCCATGACATCCTTGACCCCCCTGGTTTCCGGCCTCTCCGGCATGATGGATCGCTATGACGCGATCATCAGCGACGTCTGGGGCGTGCTTCATAACGGTGTTTCAGCCACGCCCGGAGCTGGCGAGGCGCTGAAGGCCGCCCGCGAGTCCGGCAAGGCTGTCGTCCTGCTGACCAATGCACCGCGCCCGCCGGACTCGATCCGCCGTCAGCTCACCGGTTTCGGCGTGATCGACGGTATCAGTGACGCGATCGTCTCCTCGGGGGGTGTCACGCGGGATCTGCTGGCCCGGGAGGGTGAGGCGCCCTTCTATCATCTTGGCCCCGCGCGGGACCGGGCGATCTACGAGGGGCTGGCTGCACGACCCGTTTCGTTGGATGAGGCCCGTCTCATCCTCTGTTCCGGCCTGTTCGACGATGAAACGGAGCAGGCCGAGGATTACCGACCGATGCTGGAGGAGGCGCGCCGGCGCAACCTCCAGCTGATCTGCGCCAATCCCGACCTTGTGGTCGAGCGCGGCAGCGACCTTCTGCCCTGTGCCGGAGCGCTGGCGGATCTCTACGAGAAGCTCGGGGGCGAGACGATCTGGGTCGGCAAGCCGCATCCCCTTGTCTATCGCTATGCCCGCGAGGCCATCGAGCAGACCTTGGGCCGGCAGGTCGATCCGGCCCGGATCCTCTGCATCGGCGATGCGCTGCGCACCGATGTAGCGGGCGCCGGTGCCGCCGGCCATGACTGCCTGATGACTTTGGCCGGAATTCACGGGCACGAGATCAACCTGGATCAGGGCCGGTTCAACCGCGATCTGCTCGAAGCCTTGATCGCGACCCATGAAAAAAGGCCGATTGCCGTGGCAATCAGCCTTGTCTGGTAAATTCCGGGGCTGCGGAAATTACTGGTGCATCGATTGGCTGACCGCGTCGATCTTCGCCTTGAGCGTCTGGGCGTTGAACGGCTTCACGATGTAGTTGTTCACCCCGGCGCGCTTGGCCGCGATGACGTTTTCCGTCTTCGATTCGGCCGTCACCATGATGAAGGGAGTGGCATGCAGGTCGCGATCGGCACGAACCTGCTTGAGCAGTTCGTAGCCCGTCATCGGTGCCATGTTCCAGTCGGAAATGATAAGCCCATAGCGGCGTTCGCGCATCTTGTTCAGCGCTTCCGAACCATCCGAGGCTTCATCCACATCCTCAAAGCCAAGCTGCTTCAAGAGGTTACGGATGATCCGCACCATGGTCTGATAATCGTCTACGACGAGAATCGGCATTGAACTGTCGAAATTCATGACCCGCTCCAATAACGCCCCTTCACCAAAACCCGCCGTGCTTCAGCCCGGCAGCTTTTTTGCGAAAGTCACACGTTCACCCTCTAGATGTGTGCTCTTCACCGCCGAAACTACCTGCGTGTCGATTGCGAATGCGTTAATGCGGTGGCATGGCAGGATCGAATTTGCAGGGATCGCGGGAGGTTAGCCCGCTCCAAAGTGCAGACGTGGTTGATAATGAACGAACAAGTTTCCAAAAATTTTCCGGTCTGGACGCTGTCCGCCGACGCCCGGACGGCAGCGATGACGGGAATCCCCGCTCCGGATGGCCGCTTTCGTATCGTGGCAATCGGGAATTTTGATGGCGCCCATCTCGGCCACGCCGCCCTCGTGCAGGCGGGCCGCGCGCTGGCTGGCGAGAAAGCGCCAGCCCGGCCGGTCGAATGCGTGGCCCTGACCTTCGACCCGCATCCGCGCGCGTTCTTCCAGCCCGACCAGCCCCTGTTCCGGTTGACGGCCCCGGAAGACCGCGTCGCCGCTTTGGCCGGAATCGGCTTCGACGCCGCCGCGATCATCGCCTTTGACCGCGCTTTTTCAAGCCTGTCGGCAGAAGCCTTCATCACCGATATCCTGCTCGGTGCGCTCGGGGCCGAGGCCGTGATCGTCGGCGAGGATTTCCATTTCGGCCAGGGCCGCAAGGGCACGCCGTCGCTGCTTGTCGCCGAGGGGGCTCGACTTGGCTTCGCGGTGCGGCTTGTCGGGCCGGTCCGCCATGCAGACGGGACGATCATCTCCTCTACTGCCATCCGCGAGGCGCTGGCTGCCGGTGACATCCCCCGCGCCAACGCGATGCTCGGCCGGCCTTATGCCCTGGCCGGCGAGGTCATCCACGGCGCCAAGCGCGGCCGGGAGATCGGCTATCGCACGGCGAACATCGCACTCGATCCGGGCAACGCTCTGGCCCATGGCATCTATGCCGTGACGGCGGAACTCGAGGGCGAAGCGCTCCGGGGCGTGGCGAGTTTCGGCCGGCGCCCCCATTTCGACAATGGCCCGCCGCTGCTCGAAGTCCATCTCTTCGATTTCAGCCACGACATCTACGGAAGCCGGTTGGCGGTCGCCTTCCATGCCCGCCTGCGCGGCGAGGCCAAATTCGATTCGCTCGAAGCGTTGCTCGTGCAGATGGCGCGCGATTGCGAGGAGGCGCGGGGCATCCTCGACGCGAGCACCGGGGTTCTTCCCCAACGCGGCAAAGCCTGATAGAGCGGCACCATGGTCGGCACCCGCATCATTCTGGCGCGAATTATCACCCCGGCTCCGGCGCATTGATCGCCAGGGGCCGGTTGTTGCTGTCGCCCTGATCTGCCGTTTTTCGAGAAGAGCCCTCGATGTCCGAACAATCCGCTGCTTTCGATTATTCGAAGACCCTGTTCCTGCCCGAAACCGATTTTCCCATGCGCGCCGGTCTTCCGCAGAAAGAGCCGGAAATCCTCGCGCGCTGGCAGAAGATCGACCTCTACCGCCGCATCCGCGAATCGTCCAAGGGCAAGCCGAAATTCGTGCTCCATGACGGCCCCCCCTATGCGAATGGCAACATCCATATCGGCCATGCACTCAACAAGATCCTGAAGGACCTCGTGACCCGCAGCCAGTCGATGCTCGGATTTGATTCGAACTATGTGCCGGGCTGGGATTGCCATGGCCTGCCGATCGAATGGCGCATCGAGGAGGAATACCGGGCGCGCGGCCAGTCCAAGCCGGAACTCAATTCCGGCACGGCCATCAATGCCTTCCGCGCCGAATGCCGCGCCTATGCCGAGAAATGGCTCTCGATCCAGCGTGAGGAATTCAAGCGGCTGGGCGTGACGGGCGACTGGGACAATCCCTATTCGACCATGGCCTTCCATGCCGAGGCGCAGATCGCCCGCGAGATCATGAAGTTCAAGGATAACGGGCTGCTCTATCGCGGCTCGAAGCCGGTCATGTGGTCCGTGGTCGAGAAGACGGCGCTGGCCGAGGCCGAGATCGAATATCACGACCACCAGAGCGACATGGTCTGGGTGAAGTTTCCGGTGAAGGGCGTTGCCCAAACAGGCAAATCATTCCGATCGCTAGACGTCCCGTTGCCGCTTAAGGTGCTTGCCGATGGTGATCTTGTTTCAAGTGGAAATTGGCCATCCTATGAGGGTGTAGCAATCCTCATCTGGACCACAACGCCCTGGACCCTGCCGGGCAACCGCGCGATCTCCTTCTCCTCGAAGATCGCCTATGGTTTCTATGAGGTGACGGCGAACGAGCGTGATTACGGCCCCAAGCCGGGTGAACTCTACATCCTCGCCGACAAGCTGGCCGAGGCAGTCGCCGGATCGGCGAAGATCACGCTGGTCCGGAAGAGCGATGTCCCGGCCGATGCGCTGGCCGGCGCCACCTGCGCCCACCCGCTCGCCTCGCTCGGCTACACGTTCGACGTGCCCCTGCTCGACGGCGACCATGTGACCGACGATGCGGGCACGGGCTTCGTCCATACCGCGCCGAGCCATGGCCGCGAGGATTTTGAAATCTGGACCCGCGCCGACGTCCAGCAGGACCTGCGCGCCCGCGGCATCGAGACGAAGATCCCCTTCACCATCGATGATGACAGTGTCTACACCGAGGAGGCCCCCGGCTTCACCGGCAGGCGCGTCATCACCGAAAAGGGCGAGAAGGGCGATGCCAACGAGGCGGTGATCAAGGCGCTGATCGAGGCGAATGCCCTCGTCGCGCGCGGGCGTCTGAAGCACCAATATCCGCATAGCTGGCGCTCGAAAAAGCCGGTTATCTTCCGGAACACGCCGCAATGGTTCATCGCGATGGACAAGCCCTTTGCGGTGGATCCGGCGCAAGCCACCAACGGCGCGACTCTCCGTGACACCGCCTTCGAGGCGATTTCGAACACCGAATGGGTGCCCGGTTCCGGCGAGAACCGCATCCGCGGCATGGTCGAGAACAAGCCCGACTGGGTGATGAGCCGCCAGCGCGCCTGGGGCGTTCCGATCACGGTCTTTGTCCATCGCGAGACGAAGGAACTCCTGCAGGACAAGCGGGTGGACGAGGCCATCGCCGCCGCCTTCGATCAGGAAGGAGCGGATGCCTGGTTCGCGGAAGGCGCGGCCGAGCGCTTCCTTACGCCCTTCGGCCATGATGCGACTGCCTACGAGCAGGTGACGGACGTCCTTGATGTCTGGTTCGATTCCGGCTCGACCCATACCTACACTTTGGAAGATCCAAAGCATTTTCCGGGCCTTGCCGGCGTGAAGCGCAAGGTCGATGGCGGGGTCGACCGGGTGATGTATCTCGAGGGGTCGGACCAGCATCGCGGCTGGTTCCAGTCCTCGCTGCTGGAAAGCTGCGGCACGCGCGGCCGCGCCCCCTTCGACGTGGTGCTGACCCATGGCTTCGTCCTCGACGAGAAGGGTCAGAAAATGTCGAAATCCCTCGGCAACGTGACCGCGCCGCAAGATGTGATCAAGGATTCCGGCGCCGATATCCTCCGGCTCTGGGTGGCCTCGGCGGACTACTCGGATGATCTCCGCATCGGCAAGGAGATCCTGAAGACCTTCGTCGAGACCTATCGCAAGCTGCGCAACACGATCCGCTGGATGCTGGGCGCGTTGAAGCACCATGATGGCAAGCCGGTGGGCGTTGCAGACATGCCCGAGCTGGAGCGGCTGATGCTGCACCGGCTGGCCGAGCTCGATCCCGTGATCCGCAAGGCCTATGCCGAGTATGATTACCGCAAGGTCGTCATGGAGCTTTCGGCCTTCATGAATACCGAGCTTTCGGCCTTCTATTTCGATATCCGCAAGGACACGCTCTATTGCGACCCCGCGTCGAGCCCCGCCCGCCGCGCCGCGCTGGCTGTGATCGACAGCCTCTGCGATGCCATCCTCCGCTGGCTGGCGCCGATCCTCGTCTTTACGGCTGACGAGGCCTGGCTGGCCCGCCATCCGGAGATGCCGGGCTCGATCCATGAGGAAGGCTTCCGCGATGTGCCGGAAAGCTGGCGCGACGAGGCCCTCGCCGCGAAATGGGAGCGCCTGCGCGAGATCCGCCGCGTCGTCACCGGCGCGCTGGAACTCGAGCGGGCGGACAAGCGGATCGGCTCCTCGCTGGAAGCCGCCCCGGTTGTTCATCTCGCCGATCCGGCGGATCGCGCTGCGCTGGAAGGCATCGATTTTGCCGGGATCTGCATCACATCGGCGCTTCACCTTGAGGCGGGTGAGGGACCCGAATCCGCGTTCCGTCTGCCGGAGGTCAAGGGCGTGGCAGTCGTCCCGGCTCGGGCCGATGGCGTCAAATGCGCCCGCTCCTGGCGCTATTTCGATCCGGCCACGGCGGATCCGGCTTTCCCCGATATCACCCCGAGGGATGCGCAGGCGATGCGGGAATGGCAGGCGGCCAACCCGCAGGCAGCGTGAGGCCGTCATGGCGGATGAGGTCCGGCCGTCCGGCGATCCGGCGGCCCTCCGGATCGGGCTCGGCATCGCGCTGGCTTGCCTGCTGGCTGACCAGGCGAGCAAGCTCTGGCTGATCTATGGCACCACGCTCCGGCTGACCTATCCCTGGCCGGTCCTGCCCTTCATCGATTTCACGGTTGTCTGGAACCGCGGGATCTCCTACGGCCTGTTCCAGCAGGATTCCGAGGCTGGCCGCTGGTTCCTCGCGGCCTTCAAGATCGCTGCCGCCATCTTCCTGACCTTCTGGCTCCGGAAATCCGCGAACCGGCCGGAGACTGTTGGAATCGGACTGATCATCGGCGGGGCGATCGGCAATGCGATCGACCGGATCCTGCACGGTGCAGTCTTCGATTTCGTGCATTTCCATATCGGCACCTTCAGCTGGTATGTGTTCAATATCGCCGATGCCGCGATCGTTTTCGGGGTTCTCTGCATGCTCCTCGGTCAGCTTTTACCATCCCGTGCCCCGGAATTGCCCTGATCTGGTGTTTTGAGTGGGGGAATGATATGGGATCCAGCTGGTTACGGAGTTCCCCGATGGTCTCTTCTTCTTTCACGCTCGTGCGCGCCGCTTTTCTCGGCGGCCTTGTTGGCTTTTCCGCGCTGGCCCCGCTCCCTGCGGTGGCACAGGATGGACTTCTGATGCGGAACATGCTGGGCCGGATCGGCCTTCTTCCCGATGAGAAGGAGCCGATTGAGTACCGCGAGCGCCCCGGCCTTGTGGTACCCAAGGATCTCAACAAGCTCCGCGAGCCCGAGCCGGGAGATGCTGCCCGCCGTCAGGCCGCCGGCCAGTGGCCGCGCGATCCTGATGTGCTTGAGCGCGAGCGGGAACGGCAGCGCCGGAAGCTTCCGCTGGTCTCGGTGATCTCGGCCGACCCGACCGAAGGGGGGCGCCTCTCTGTTGATGAACTCGCGCGAGGCCGCTCGACGCGGGGTGCTCAGATGGGAGAATCCGGTGTTCCGCTCAACGACAAGGCCGGCGTCCGGCTCAGCATCCACGAGATGAAGGCGGCCGATGCGCGGCTTGCAGTACCCACCTATCCTCCCGGCACGGAGCCGCCGCGTCGATATCTGACCGATCCTCCTGCCGGTCTGCGCGTTCCGTCTGCTGCTGTCCCGTCGGGCAGAAGGACAGCGGATGGTCCTGTTGTGGATGATTTCAGACCGTCGAATGTCTGGGGTCGTATCGACTGATGCGGCGTGCCGCCCCCTTGCAGGGGCGCCGTCCTGACGCCATGTCTGAAGGGCCGGAATGATCCATTCCGGCCTTTTGTTTCATCGGGCCCGGCCGGGTCCAGCTTGCGAGGGAATTCATGCGCACCGATGCTGCCGTCGATCATTTCCATCTCGACAATGGGCTTGAAGTGGTGGTGATCCCGGACCGGCGTGCCCCTGTCGTGACCCACATGGTCTATTTCCGGAACGGTGCCGCCGATGATCCCGCCGGCAAATCCGGGATCGCGCATTTTCTCGAGCATCTGATGTTCAAGGGAACAGAGCGGAATCCCAAGGGCACATTCTCCGAGACGGTGGCCAGCCTCGGCGGTCAGGAGAATGCCTTCACCTCCTACGATTACACCGCCTATTTCCAGCGCGTCGCGAAGGAACATCTCGGCGCGATGATGGCGCTCGAATCCGACCGCATGACCGGCCTCGTCCTCGAGGGGCCGGAAGTCCTGTCCGAGCGAGATGTGGTGATCGAGGAGCGCAAGATGCGCACCGACAGCGACCCCTCCGCCCAGTTGCAGGAAAGCCTGCTCGCGACGCTCTATGTCCACCATCCCTATGGCACCCCGGTCATTGGCTGGGGCCACGAGATCGAGGATCTCCAGCGCGAGGATGCTTTGGCCTATTACCGGCGGTTCTACCGGCCGGACAATGCGATCCTGATCGTTGCCGGCGATGTTGAATCCGGCGAGGTCCGACGCCTCGCCGAGGAAACCTATGGCCGTGTTCCACGGCCGGAAGGGCCGGCTCCCGCCCGCCGGCGGGTGAAGGAGCCGGAAATCCGCGCAACACGTCAGGTCCGCCTGAGCGATGCGAAGGTCGAGCAGCCCCTCACCCAGCGCGCCTATCTGGTGCCAGCCCATGCCACGGCCGAGGGCAACGAGGCCTTCGCGCTTGAATTGCTCGCGCAGATCCTTGGCGGCTCGCAGACGAGCCGCCTCTACCGGGCCCTTGTGCTGGACGGCAGCACGGCGGTCAATGCCGGCTCCTGGTACTGGAACGATGCGCTCGATATCGGGCAGTTCGGCGTCTATGCCGTGCCGGCGGAAGACATCTCGCTCGACGCTGTCGACGGCGCCATCGATGCTGTCATTGCCACCTTGCGCGAGGCGGAGGTCAGTGCCGCCGAGCTCGAACGCGCCAAGACGCGGCTGATCGCCGACATGATCTATGCGCAGGACAACCAGGCCCATCTTGCCCGCATCTATGGTGCCACGCTGACGACGGGTGGAACCGTGCGCGATGTGACCGAATGGCCCGAGCGCATCCGTGCCGTTACGGCTGCCGAGATCCTCGATGTCGCCAAGCGCTATCTCCAGCCCGGCCGTTTCGTGGTCGGACATCTCCTGAAGGCTGCGGCCTGAGCCCCGGACGGAACCCATGAACGCACCCCTGTCCCATGCCCGCACGACCAGCCGCGCCCGTGCCCTGGTCTCGCCTTCCGGAATCGAGATCTGGCATGTCGAGGATTACACTGTCCCGCTTGTCTCGATGGAATTCGCCTTTGTCGGCGGTGCTGCGCAGGATCCGGACGGCATGGCCGGCCTCGCCAATCTGATGGCCGGCACGCTGGACGAAGGCGCCGGCCCGCATGATGCCTCGGTCTTCCAGGAGCGGCTGGAGGAGAAGGCGATCGAGCTGTCCTTCGATGCCAGCCGGGATCGTGTCGACGGGTCCCTCCGCACGCTTTCGGACCATGTCGAAGCCGCGTTCGACCTGCTGGCTCTGGCAGTCAACCAGCCGCGTTTCGACCAGGCCGCGATCGACCGAGTGCGCAGCCAGATCATTTCCGGCCTCCGGCGGGAGGAATCCGATCCTGGCGCCCGCGCGCGGGACCGGCTGAACGCCCTGGCTTTCGAGGGCCACAGTTATGCCCGCCCGGCGGATGGCCGCATCCCGGAACTGCAGGCGATCACCCGCAAGCATGTCGTCGCGCAGCATCAGGCCCTGTTCGGGCGTGATGCGCTTCATATTGCCGTGGTCGGGGCTATCGCACCGGAGCACCTGACCGCCCTTGTCGAGAAGGCGTTCGGCAACCTGCCGGCCAAGGCCCGCCTGGCCACCATTCCCGATATCGGCGTCGGTCATGCCGGCCATCGCGAGATCGTGCCACTGGATATCCCCCAGTCCACCCTGTACCTCGCCATGCCCGGCATTGCGCGGAAGGACCCGGATTTCATGGCTGCCCTGCTGGTCAACCACATCCTCGGCGGCGGCAGCTTCACCTCGCGCCTCTGGATGGAGGTTCGCGAGAAACGCGGCCTCGCCTATTCGGTCTGGTCGAGCCTCTCCAACCGGCACCATGCCGAGACCTTCATCGCCGGCACGGCGACCAGCAACGAGCGCGTTGCCGAGTCGCTCTCGATCATGCTGGCCGAGATCGCGCGGATGGCGGAAGCCGGCCCGACCGAGGAGGAAATGGCCAAGACCAAGGCCTTCCTGATCGGGTCCTATGCCCTCCGGTTCGATACCTCGCGGAAGATTGCCAACCAATTGCTTGAAATCGCCATCGAGAAGCTGGGGATCGACTATATCGACCGCCGCAATGACGAGGTGGCGGCCGTTACCTTGCCGCAGATGCAGGCGGTGGCGCGGCGCCTTTTCGCTGGCCGCGAACCGCTTGTGGTCGTGGCCGGCCAACCCAAGGGGTTGTGATCCGTTCCGGATCGTGGCAACGGCTGTGTCCGTGAGGCACGGCACTTTCGGCCGGGGATGAAAGAATGGCTCTGACGGCAGACATGATGGTCGACAGGCGGCAGCTGCGCAGGAAGCTGACATTCTGGCGCGTGATCGCGATTCTGGCCGCGCTCTCGGCGCTCGTCGTGGCCGGGCTCGCCTGGCGCGGCAGCCTCGGCTTTTCCCGCCCGCATATTGCCCGTATCACCATCGAGGGCATGATCACCGGCCGGCAATCGACGCTTGACGTGCTCAAGCGCGCGGACAACGCCAATGTCCAGGCTGTTATCCTGCGAATCAATTCCGGCGGCGGGACGACGGCCGGTTCCGAGGCCTTGTACAACGAGGTGCAGCGCCTCGCCGGCAAGAAGCCCGTGATCGCGGTTGTTGACGGCGTCGGCGCCTCCGGGGCCTACATGACCGCGCTCGGCGCCGAGCGGATTTTCGCCAATGGCAGCGGCATTGTCGGCTCGATCGGCGTGATCGCCCAGGTGCCCAATCTGTCGAAGCTGCTCGATACGCTGGGGGTCAAGGTCGAGTCGGTCCGTTCATCGCCGCTCAAGGCGATGCCGAGCGGCATCGAGCCGACCTCTCCCGAGGCGCGCAGGGCGCTTGAGGAGACGGTACTCGATACCTACCGCTGGTTCCGGGCGCTGGTGGGCGAGCGTCGGAAGCTCGAGGGTGAGGCGCTCGACAGGGTCACGGATGGCCGCGTCTTCACTGGCAGGCAGGCGCTTGAGCTCAAGCTCATCGATGCTCTCGGCGGCGAACGCGAGGCCATTGCCTGGCTGGAGGCCGAGAAGAAGATCGGCGCCAACCTCCCGGTGACGGATTACCGCCCGCGTCAGGCTTCCGGCACCCTGCCGGGGATCGCGGCCTTCCTCGGCGTCGACTGGCCGGGACTGGGCGACACCGCGCGCGATATCCTTGGCCCCGGAGCGCTTGACGGCTTGGTGTCGATCTGGCAACCTTCCGGCCAATAATTATTCGAAATCAATTATCTAACGGGTTTCGCCTTGCCGAGGGCGCGCCCGGTTTCCAGGGCAGAGGTATTCCATGATCAAGTCCGAACTGGTGCTCAAGCTGGCCGAGCTGAACCCGCATCTTTACCAGCGGGATGTCGAGATTCTGGTCAATGCCATCCTCGACGAGATCACCGATGCGCTCAAGCGTGGCGACCGCGTCGAGCTGCGCGGCTTCGGCACGTTCTCGATCAAGGAGCGGGATCCGCGCCAGGGCCGCAATCCGCGCACCGGCGAGAAGGTCAGCGTAACGGGCAAGGTTGTGCCGTATTTCAAAAGCGGCAAGGAAATGCGCGAACGGCTCAACCCGAAGGCCGGCGCTGCCAAGCGCGCCTGACAAGCGGGCTGCTGGACAAGGAGAGACGCCGTGTTGCGCCTGCTGAAATTTCTGCTGCTGCTGCCGGTGGCAATCCTTCTGGTCCTGTTCGGCGTGGCAAACCGGCAGATCGTCAGCCTTGTGATCGATCCGCTTTCACCCCCGGCCGAGGCCTTGCGTGTTTCGGTGCCTTTGTTCCTCTTCTTCTTCGGAACGCTCGCTGTCGGCGCCGTGATCGGCTCGATGGTGACATGGTTTGCACAGGGGCGGCACCGCAAGGCCGAGCGTCAGTTCCGCCGCGAATGTGACCGCCTGCAGGATGAATGCACCCGGCTGAAGGCCCAGTCGGGCCAGGCTGCGACCCTGCTTCCTGCCACAAGGTAACGCTGACATGCGTGTTCTGGAACAGGCCGCGATCGACGCGGCATTGACCATTCCTGCCCTGATCGAGGCCATTGATTCCCTCCTCCGGGCGGATGTCGTGGTCCCCGTGCGGCACCATCATCCGATCGCCCGCGAGGATGGCGAGGCCATGCATCTCATCATGCCGGCCTGGCATGCTGGCGCGGGTGGCTATCTCGGGGTGAAGATCGTCAACGTCTTTCCCGGCAATGCCAATCGCGGCCTGCCCAGCGTGCTCGGCGCCTATGTGCTGATGAACGGCGATACCGGCGCTCCGATGGCGCTGATCGACGGCACGCGGCTGACCTTGTGGCGGACGGCTGCAACCTCCGCGCTTGCCGCGCGCTATCTCGCCCGGCCGGATGCGGCGACTCATCTCGTGGTCGGGGCCGGCGCGCTGGCGCCGTTCTTCCTGCGCGCCCACCGGGCCGTGCGGCCGGTAACCCGCTCGATCGTCTGGAACAAGACGCGCGCCAATGCGGAGAAGCTGGCCGCCAGCCTTGCTGCGGAAGGGCTGGATGTCGAGGTCGCGGAGGATCTCGAATCAGCTGTGCGGGAAGCCGATATCGTTTCAACCATCACGCTCTCGCGCGAACCTCTGGTCCGTGGCGCCTGGCTGAAGCCGGGCGCGCATCTTGACCTCGTCGGGGCTTTCACCCCGGCGATGCGCGAAACTGACGATGATTGCGTGCTGCGGTCTCGGCTCTTCGCCGATACGCGCGGCGGGGCGCTGAAGGAAGGCGGCGATCTCGTCCAGCCGATCGCGGCGGGGCTGGTTTCCGCCGATCAGGTCGAGGCAGACCTGCCGGAGCTGGCGCGTGGGGCCGTGATCAATCCGCGCCAGCCGGACGACATCACGCTCTACAAGTCGACCGGAGGCGCGATGTTCGATCTCGCGACCGCGATGCAGATCGCCCGCGCGACCGGTGCGGTGGCCTGATGCCCCTGCTCGTCAAGATCTGCGGGCTGTCAACGTCGGAATCGATCGATACCGCCATCGAGGCCGGGGCGGACCTGATCGCCTTCAATTTCCATCCGCGCAGCCCCCGCTATGTCTCCCTGGATCAGGCAGCGGCGCTGGCGGCGCATGCCCGTGGTCGGGTCGAGACGGTCGCGCTCGTGGTCAATGCCGAGGATGGCGTCCTGAGCGCGATCCGCTCGGCCGTCGAGCCGGATTCCTGGCAGTTTCACGGGCAGGAAACGCCCGAGCGCGTCCGGGACGTCCGGGCCGTCTGGGGCCGCCCTGTCATGAAGGCCATCGGCGTGTCCGGCCCGGCCGATCTCGCCGCCCTCGCCAGCTTTGCGCCGGTGGCGGACCGGCTCCTGCTGGATGCGAAACCGCCGAAGGACGCGGCCTATCCGGGCGGCCATGGCCAGCCCTTTGACTGGCGCGTCCTTTCGGCGCTTCCCCCGCATCGCCCGTTCATGCTATCGGGCGGCCTCACGCCGGAAAATGTGGGCGAGGCAATCCGCCTTGTCCGGGGCTTCGGTGTCAATCTGCTGGGCGTGGATGTCTCGTCCGGGGTCGAATCGGCGCCCGGCATCAAGGATCCGGCCCGGATCAGGGCCTTTGTCGCGGCGGCGCGCGAGGCCGAAGGAGCACGATGATGGTGGTGCAGGAACGCCCGAATTCCTTCCGGACGGGCCCGGATGACAATGGCCGTTTCGGCTTGTTCGGGGGTCGCTTCGTCGCGGAAACGCTGATGCCGCTGATCCTCGAGCTCCAGAAGGCCTATGAGGCGGCGAAGGGCGATCCGGCCTTCCATGCCGAGATGAGCAATATGCTCACCCATTATGTCGGCCGGCCCTCGCCGCTCTATTTCGCCGAGCGCATGACCGAGCATCTCGGAGGGGCGAAGATCTATTTCAAGCGCGACGAGCTGAATCATACCGGCGCGCACAAGGTCAACAATGTGCTCGGCCAGATCCTGCTTGCCCGCCGCATGGGCAAGAAGCGGATCATCGCCGAGACCGGCGCCGGGCAGCACGGCGTTGCCACGGCCACGCTCTGCGCCCGCTATGGCCTGCAATGCGTGGTCTATATGGGCGCGGTCGATGTCGAGCGGCAGAAGCCCAATGTCTTCCGGATGAAGATGCTCGGCGCCGAGGTCATCCCCGTCACCTCCGGCTCGAAGACGCTGAAGGATGCGATGAACGAGGCCCTCCGCGATTGGGTCACCAATGTCGCCGATACCTTCTATTGCATCGGCACCGTTGCCGGCCCGCATCCCTATCCGGCCATGGTCCGTGATTTCCAGTGCGTGATCGGCAACGAGACGCGCGAGCAGATGATGGCAGCGGAAGGTCGCCTGCCGGACAGCCTGATCGCGGCGATCGGCGGCGGCTCGAATGCCATCGGCCTGTTCCATCCCTTCCTTGATGATGCCTCGGTCGAGATCTACGGCGTCGAGGCGGCCGGCCATGGCCTTTCCTCCGGTCTGCATGCCGCTTCGCTGACGGGCGGCCGCCCCGGCGTGCTGCATGGCAACCGCACCTATCTGCTGATGGACGAGGACGGGCAGATCAAGGATGCCCATTCGATTTCCGCCGGCCTCGATTATCCCGGCATCGGCCCGGAACATGCCTTCCTGCATGATACCGGCCGCGTCACCTATCTCTCCGCCACCGATGACGAAGCGCTTGCGGCCTTCCAGCTCTGCTCGAAGCTCGAAGGCATCATCCCGGCGCTGGAGCCCAGCCATGCCCTCGCCAAGGTGATCGACCTCGCGCCGAAAAAGCCGCGGGATCACCTGATGGTCATGAATCTCTGCGGGCGCGGCGACAAGGACATCTTCACCGTGGCCGAGCATCTCGGGGGAATGTGAGGCATGTCGACACGTATCGCCACCCGTTTCGCGGGCAATGCCGCTGCCGGGCGGGCCAGCCTTGTCACCTTCGTGACTGCCGGCGATCCGGATCCCGTGACCAGCCTCGCTTTGGTCAAGGCCCTGCCGGGTGCCGGCGCGGATGTGATCGAGCTGGGCATGCCCTTCTCCGATCCGATGGCCGATGGCCCGGCGATCCAGTGGTCGTCGATGCGGGCGCTGAAGGCGGGCATGAGCCTGAAGGGCACGCTCGACCTCGTTCGGCAGTTCCGGGCCGGCAACCAGGACACGCCGATCGTCCTGATGGGCTATTACAACCCGATCTATGTCTATGGCGTCGAGCGCTTCCTCGCCGATGCCGGCGCGGCGGGCGTCGATGGCCTGATCGTGGTCGACCTGCCGCCCGAAGAAGATGCCGAGCTCTGCGTCCCCGCCATGCAGGCCGGGCTGAACTTCATCCGGCTCGCAACGCCCACCACCGATGACAAGCGCCTGCCGGCCGTGCTGGCGAACACATCCGGCTTTGTCTATTACGTCTCGATCACCGGGATCACCGGCACCGCGACGCCGGATTTCTCGAAGGTTGCCGACGCGGTTGCCCGCATCAAGCGCCATACCGACCTGCCGGTGGCGGTGGGCTTTGGTGTGAAAGCGCCGGACCATGCGGCGGCGATCGCCCGGGGCGCCGATGGCGTGGTAGTCGGCTCGGCTCTGGTCGAACTGATCCGCACCTCGCTCGACGGCGAGGGCAAGGCCACGGAAAAGACTGTTTCCGCTGTCACCGATCTGGTCTCGTCACTCGCGGTTGCCGTGCGCGGCGTGAAGAAGTAACCGCCTCGGCCTCGCCAGAGCGCATTCCGGCCCGGGCCTGCCCGGGCGAAGAGCGAAGCGGCGCCGAGCTTATGCGAGGGACCGCAGCGATAACACCGCTGCACGGGAAACAACCACCGAGCGTGTGCGAGGGATTGAAACGGAATGTCCACCGAAAGCACGATGAACTGGATCACCAATCTCGTCCGGCCGAAGATCCGGTCGCTGCTCAAGCGCGAGACGCCGGAAAATCTCTGGATCAAATGCCCGGATACCGGGCAGATGGTGTTCCAGAAGGAAGTCGAGGACAATCTCTGGGTCATTCCTGGCTCGGAACATCACCTGCGTATGGGCGCAAAGGCCCGACTTACGCATATGTTCGATGGCGGCCAGTATGAAGCGATCAAGGTGCCGGACGTCCCGGTCGATCCGCTGAAGTTCAAGGACGAGAAGCGCTACACCGATCGCCTCAAGGATGCCCGCGCCAAGACCGGGTTGAACGATTCCGTCCTGATCGGGTTCGGCACGCTGGATGCGCTGCCGGTGACGATGGCCGTGCAGGATTTCGCCTTCATGGGCGGCTCGCTCGGCATGGCCGCCGGCGAATCCATCATCACCGCCGCCAATACGGCCTTCGAGCGCAAGTCACCGCTGGTGCTCTTCATTGCTTCGGGTGGCGCGCGCATGCAGGAGGGCATCCTCTCGCTGATGCAATTGCCTCGCACAACGGTCGCGATCCAGCGCCTGCGCCGGGCCGGCCTGCCCTACATTGCGGTCTTGACGAACCCGACCACGGGCGGCGTCACCGCTTCCTACGCCATGCTGGGCGACATCCACATCGCGGAGCCGGGCGCGATGATCGGCTTTGCCGGACCACGCGTCATCGAGCAGACCATCCGCGAGAAGCTGCCCGAGGGCTTCCAGCGCGCCGAATACCTGCGCGATCACGGCATGGTCGACATGGTCCTGCATCGCAAGGAAATCCGGCCAACCGTGTCGCGGCTTTGCCGGCTCCTGAGCAAGCGCGAAGCGGCGGCCTGACGGGGTCGCGCCATGCAGCATACGGATGCCTTCCTGGCGCGGTTTGAATCGCTTCATCCGAAGAAGATCGACCTGACGCTCGGCCGCACCGAACGCCTGCTGGCGAAACTCGGCAATCCCGAGCGCGAGCTGCCGCCGCTGATCCACGTCGCCGGCACGAACGGCAAGGGTTCGACCATCGCCTTCATGCGCGCGATGCTCGAGGCGGCCGGTGCCCGCGTGCATGTCTTCACCTCGCCGCATCTCGTGCGCTTCCATGAGCGCATCCGCCTTGGCCAGTCTGGCGGTGGCCGGCTGATCACCGATGAGCAGCTTGCAGAGGCCTGCGCCCGGATCGAGGCGATCAATGCCGGCGATCCGATCACCTTCTTCGAGATTACCACGGCCATGGCCTTCGATCTCTTCCATCGCCACCCCGCCGATGTGGTGCTGATGGAGGTGGGCCTTGGCGGACGGTTCGATTCGACGAATGTGGTCTATCGCCCGGCCGCGAGCGTCATCACGCCGGTCTCGATGGACCATCGCGAGCATCTGGGCGACACGATCGGCAAGATCGCCTTCGAGAAAGCCGGCATCATCAAGGCCGGTTCGCCGGTGATCATCGCCGATCAGGACCCGGAGGCCGTTTCGGTCTGCCTCGAACAGGCGGCCCGGCTGGGCTGCGAGGCGATGATCGGCGGCCAGGATTTCCACGCCCATGAGGAGCGCGGCCGAATGGTCTACCAGGCAGACGACCGGCTGCTCGACCTGCCGCTGCCGCGCCTGCTCGGCCGCCACCAGATCGGCAATGCTGCCACTGCCATCGCGGCCCTCTCGCGGGCTGTTCCGCAATGGGCAACGCCGGCTGCGATCGAGCAGGGGCTGCTGCAGGTTGAATGGCCGGCCCGGTTCCAGCGCCTTCAGGGCCATCTTTCCCGTCTCGCGCCGGCCGGGGCTGAGCTCTGGCTCGATGGCGGGCATAACGAGGACGGTGCGCGGGTTCTGGCCGAGACGCTTGTCAGCCTCGAGGAACGTCAGTCGCGGCCGGTCATCCTGTTGATGGGCACGATGGCCCGCAAGGATGCCCGCGCCATTCTCAAGCCGTTTGTCGGTCTTGCGCAGGAACTGCTCGCGGTGCCCGTTGTGCATGCGCTCGCCCGTCCGCCTGAGGAACTCGCGGCGATCGCGCGCGAGACCGGTCTTCCCGCCGTTTCGACGGCCTCGGTGCGCGATGGCCTGCGCTACCTTGCCGCCCGGTCCTGGCCGGTGGCGCCGCGCATCCTGATCATCGGCTCGCTTTATCTCGCGGGCGAGGTCCTGCAGGCCGACGGGTCACTTCCGGCCTGAGGTCCGGACACCAAAAACCCGGCGCGCGGCCGGGTTTCCCGTCAGGCTATCGGCGGATCCGGTCGGTCAGGCCGAGGTCTGGATCCATTTCGAAAGATCGGATTTCGAGCCGGCACCGACCTTGGTCGCGGCCAGCTTGCCGTCCTTGAAGATCATCAGCGTCGGGATCGAGCGGATGCCGTACTGGGCGGCGATTTCCTGGTTCTCGTCCACATTGACCTTCGCGATCTTGACCTTGCCGGCCATTTCGGTGGCGATTTCCTCAAGCGCCGGCGCGATCATCCGGCACGGGCCGCACCACGGCGCCCAGAAATCGACAACGACCGGCTCTGCCGATTGCAGCACATCCGCCGCAAAGCTCTTGTCGGTCACGGTGTGGGTATTCGCGCCCATGGGAATTTCCTTTCGGCAGGCGATGCATTCAGCAGGAAAGTAGGCATTGCCCGGGCTTGAATCAAGGCAGGCCGTCATCCCGTGGCTTCGGGGGCGGGATCTCCTCCCGCGCCTTCCGCAAAAGGGCGGGGTCGAGCGGTTCCAGCGTCAGGGTCCGGGTCCAGAGGATCGCGCCCGTTACCGCCTTTTGCGGGTAGAGCTGTTCCAGCAGGTCGGCATAGACGGCCATCTGTCGGAGGATCCCAGCGCCGATTCGCTCGCCCCGCCAGCCGCTTTTGATATCGAGGAACGCCACCTGCTGCTCTGTCACCCTTAATCGGTCGAGCCGCGCCTCGACGGGATAGGCCTGGCCATCGGCAAGCCGGACAAGGCCTGCAATGGCCGCTTCGGCCCTTGAGCCCGGGGCGAACCAGAATTCCATGTCCGGCTGCGCCAGCATGGCGAGGACCGGGGCGAGAAGCGGTTCCACAACCGCGGCATCCAGCTGAGGCATCGCCCGCCCGATCCAGCGTCGGCCGGCTTCCGCCCGCTGCGATGCCGGAACCGGCGCAAGGATCTCGAACAGGCGATGCAGCAGGAGTCCGCGCTCCCGTGGCGGAAGCGGTCCCGCATCCTCCTCCGGCCCTGCGGTTTCGGGTCCCGCGAGCCCGGACGGAACCAGCCGGCCGCGCGGCCTGTCCTCGGCGGGTTGCGCTGTGAGCAGCCATCCGGGCAGCGTCACAGGGGCGCCAGGGTGGCGGGCCGGGGTGGTCGTGCGCGCCTTTCCCGCTCCGGAGGGCAGGGACGCTGGAGGAATCCGCATCACGCAGCGGCCCAGCCCGTCAAGGCCCATGGCCTCGGCATCCGGATCGGGCATGACGACCACGCGCGGATGCCGGGTGAACCCTTCCCGCGCCATCTGGTACCATGTCGCCCGGTCGGCATCGTCCATCGGGTGTTCCTGCCCGGCCTTGATATCCTTGGCGGGCGGGGGCCTCCTGTTGAACCCACCGAGGATGAGGCGGTCGGAAGCCCGCGTCATCGCCACATAGAACAGCCGCCGGGCTTCCTCCCGCTGTTTCCGGTCGATCGCTGCCGTCACGGCATCGAAGCCGGGCTGCCTTTCGAGATCGGAGCCCAGCCAGCCAAGCAGCGGTCCGGTTGCATCCTGAAGGAGCATCGGATCGTTCTTCCGAGCGGTTTTCGGGGGCCGCATCGTGTCGCACAGGAAGACGATCCGCCCTTCGAGCCCCTTCGAGCCATGGACAGTCATCACGCGGATCAGGTCGCTGCGCGAATCCATGTCGCGCTTGATCTGGGTGCTGCGCTTCCGCTGGTCCAGCAGGAACAGCATCAGCGAAGCGGTCTCGCGGCTCTCGAAGGCTTGCGCTTCCTGCAGCAGCGCATCCACCGGTTCGTGCATGTCCGAGCCCAGCCGTGCTTCCATCGCCTGGCGTCCGGTTCGCCCTGATCCGTCGGGCACCGTCCCGCCGAGCAGCCCGGCAAGGAAGGCATAAGGCCCGACCCGACGCGCTTGCCGGGCAAGGCGCACGAGCATGCCGGCTATCTCGTCGAGGGCGGGATGGGCCTGAACGGCATCCCAGAGCGGGCCCGGCCGCCCCCGGGCAGCGGCTTCCAGCACCGGCTCGCTGACCCCGAAGAGCGGGCTGCGCAGGGCCGTCGCCAGGGCAAGGTCATGCCCCGGGCTCAGCACGGCCTCGGCCACCACCAGCAGGTCCTGCACGGCAATATGGTCCTGAAGCGTCAGCCGGTCGGCCCCGGCTACCGGGAGCCCGCGCCGTTTCAGGGCGCGCAACATCGCCTCGAAGAAGGGGCCGCGCTCGCGGACGAGGATCAGCACATCGCCCGGCTCGATGGGCTTGCCGTCGCGCAGATGACACTGCCCGCTGTCGATCCACCCGCTGATTGTCGCCGCAACCTTTTCTGCCAGCACCTGTTCCGGCGGTTGCCGGGGGCCAGCGGGGGCAAGATCGGGAATGGGGGGGCGGATAATGGGCCAGAGCTCGGCCTCGCCGGGGAAGTCCGGCCATGCAGCCTGATGCACCACCGTCTCTCCCGAAAGCGCAACGCCCGAACGGAAGTCAGGATGGGCAAAAATCCGGTCAACCAGTTCCAGCAGGTCCGGGCTCGACCGGAACGAGTAATTCAGCGGCACGGGGCTGCGGATGGGGTCCTTAGTGCGGGCGAGATCACCGAAATGCTGCCGCGCCGCCTCGAATTCGGCCGGGTTCGCCCCCTGGAACGAGAAGATGGACTGTTTCTCGTCCCCGACAACGAACAGGCTCCGCGGCCGTGCAACGCCGCCCTCGCCAGCGAAGAATTCCTCGGTCAGCGCCTTGAGGATCTCCCACATATCCGGGGTGGTGTCCTGCGCCTCGTCGACAAGGACATGGTCGATGGAGGCATCGAGCTTCATCATGATCCAGCCGGCATGACCAGATCGGACCAGCCGCCGGAGCGAACCGATCAGGTCATTGAAATCAAGCGCATTCCGCGCCTGTTTCAGCGCCTCGTAGCGGCCATGCACGCTTTCGGCGAAGGTCATCAGTGCCAGCGACCGGTCGATGGCCGGAAAGGCATCTTTCAATTGGCGCGCGGTCCGGAACGTTCCGATCAGCGCATCGAGGCCTGCTGCCAGCGCCGGGGCCTTCCGGCGCTGCGCATCGCTCAGCGTCTGCTTGCTGAGGAGGTCTTTCTCTGTCCTGATCGTGTCCAGCAGGGTTTCGAAACGGCGTTCGGGCTCCGGCGCCCCTCCGGCGAGGATCCCGTCGATAGCGGCGATGATGCTATCCCGGCCCTTGGTGGCATTGAGGCCCCGCGCCATGGCCTGCCACTCCGCAAGAACCTGGTCCGAAGGCAGGGTATCCCAGGCACGTTGCAGGGCCTCGTCGGGCCCTTCGCCCGGCCGCAGCCCCAGCACCCGGCGCAAGCTGGCCTCCCGGCCTTCCGGGGGCGGCAGGGTCTCGCCCCGGATGGCGAGGCCGGCAAGCAGCCCCGTGGCCGTGGTGAGCGTCTTTTCGAAGGCGCCGAGCCCGGAACTGTCCAGCAGGACCTGGAAGGCCTGGCCAAGCGGGCTGTCACTCTCGCGGATCGATCGTGCGAGAATGGCCTGCCGGGCTTCTTCCTGCAGGCCTTGCGCGCTGGCCTCGTCCAGGATCTCGAAATTCAGCGGAACGCCGGATTCCAGCGGGAACAGTCGCAGGATGCGTTCGGCAAAGGCGTGGATCGTCTGGATCTTCAGCCCGCCTGGCGTCTCGATTGCCCGGGCGAAAAGCGTCCGCGCCTGTTCGAGTTGCGGCGGCGTGAAGCCGGCGGGGCCGGGTTCCGGCCGCAGCATCGCCCCGATCGCCTCGTCAAGTGCTGCTTCATCAAGGCCGACCCAACGCGCCAGTTCCTCGAAGATACGGTTCTGCATCTCGGCGGCAGCGGCCTTGGTGTAGGTCAGGCAGAGGATCCGGTCCGGCGCGGCGCCCGAGAGCAGCAGCCGGATCACGCGGTTCCGGAGAATGCTGGTCTTGCCCGACCCGGCATTCGCGGCAACCCAGGCATGCAATGCCGGATCGGTTGCGCGCAGCCGTTGCTGCTTTTCGGCAAGCGGCAGGAGATCAGGCGCTCTCGCCATCGCCATCTCCGTCATCATCCGCCTCGGCGCCGCCCAGCGCATCCCATTCCCGCACCCGGGCGAGATGGTCGAAATCGCCGGGTCCCTGCCGGCGCACCGGGTTGACCCGCGAGGCATAGCCTTTCTCGCCCGAGGCAAGGGCGGTGAGTTCGTCGACGACGAATTGCCAGATCGCCTCGCTCTGCCCGGTCTCCTCGCCGGCAAGAATCGGCTTGGCTTTCCCTTCCGCACGGTCACCCAGGGCGAAATAGGCGAGTTCAGCCACGGCCCGGGCCGGCGGCAGCTTCGGGAAGGCACCGCGCAGGGCCAGTGCGGCGGTCATCGGCAATTGCGGGGCGAGCCCCTTCGCAAGGTCGGTCTTGCTCGGAATGGATCCGCCAGTCTTGTAGTCAAAGACCGCGATGTCTCCCGCCGGAGAGTACTCGAGGCGATCCGCCTTGCCGACCAGCAGCACGCTGTCGCCCGAAGGCAGGACCAGCGGAAGCCGCGCCCGCTGCTCCGGCAGCACCGTGTAGCCCCTGTCCCGCCGCTCCCGGTCAAATGCCACGAAGGCCGGGATCAGCCGTTCGAAAGGGCGCCACCAGAAGGCGTGCCGGGCCGGGTCGGAACGGATCCCGCCGAAAATGTCCTGGCCGATTGCCCGAAGGCGGGCCTGCGCCGTTTCCGGCTCCTGTGGGGGCTCCTCGGCGGCATAAAGTTCGAGACACTGGTGCACCAGCGTGCCGCGGTCCCGTGCATCGATCGGCGGGTCGACCGGATTGAGTGCCTTCAGCCCGAGGATCAGGCGCGCATAGAGAACGAATGGATCGCGCCGGAGCGGCTCGATATCGGTGATCGCCAGCCGTGCGGGCACGCGTGGCGCAGCGGGGATCGGGGCGGGCCGGCTCGCCGGTTGTGGCATGACCCCGGATTCATCGAGCCGCCCGGACAATTCGAGAATGGCATCGCCCCGCGCCTTCAGGCTCTTCCAGGCCTCTGCGCCGCACAAGGCCTCGAGCCGGCGCCAGAAACGCGAGGGCTGGGCCGGCCCCTCGCCGCCTTGGCGGGCGCGGGAAAGTACCAGGTCGAGATGCCCTGCGAGCATCTGGAAGTCATGCGCACTCTGGCCAATCCGCCGCTCCGGCGGTGTCAGGCCGAGATGCAGCCGCATGGTCCGGTTGAGGAACGGGTCTTCCCGCGCAGCCGGAGGGAACTGGCCTTCGTTCATCCCGCCGAGGATCAATCTGTCGGTCGAGACAAGACGCGCTTCCAGCGGGCCGAGAATCGCCGCCCGGCGATGACCACCTGTGGCCGGCAGGACCGCTTCCGCAAGCGCCGACCGGAGGATCTCACGCAGCTCGGCGCCTGTGCCGGCCAGGTTGTCCGTTGCCTGGAGCAGGGAATCCAGAACCCCTGTCAGCTGGACGCCGCTGGGATGGTTCCGCCAGAGCGGTTCGCCTTCGACAGGGCGTGTCAGGGCGTCCAGAGCCTCCACGAACCGCTCCAGCAATTCGCGGAGCGATCCAGGCCCCGGCTGTCGCAGCGGGGCCAGGATGTCCTCAAGCCGCTCCGCCAGGGCCAGCATGGCATCCCGCTCGGGCAGGCGGGCGGGTTGCCCGGCCATCTCGGCCTGGTCCAGGGCCTGCTCGACCTGCCGCGGCAGGGTCGTTCGTTCTCCTGCCCGGCGCTGGCGGAAAACGGCCATTTCCAGCGCCGTGACTGTCCGGCCCAGCTCGGCCTCCGACAGGCCAAGCCGGAGATCGGGATGGCGCAACAGCGCCAGCAGATAGGCGCCAACCGGCTCCTCCACCGCGCGGAGCAGCAGGATCGCCAGCTGGCCAGCCTGCAGGTCACGCAGCCGCAGGCCGGCGGAATCCTCGATCACCAGACCCCAGCGCTGCAGTTCGGACTGCACGCGCAGGGCGAGTGCCCGGTCGGCAGTGACCAGCGCGACGTTCCGGCCCGGTGTCTCGAGCGTTTCGCGGATGAGGACGGCAATCGCCAGTGCCTCCCGCCGGGGATCGGGCGCTTCCAGCACCTTCATCCCCTCGGTGGCGGCTGCAAGATCACGGGTTTCGCGTGTCTCGCGCCAGAGATGGACGGTTTCCGCAGGGCCGAGCGCTTCGGAAATCAGCCGGTTTCTCGCCCGGAGGGTCAGCGGGGACCGGTCGAGGGAAGTCACGGCCTCACGGGGGATGCCGATCGTGGCCAGCGTGGCCTTCAGATGCGACTGGGCATGCGCGTAACGGGTCGCCAGCGAGGCCTGTTCTTCTCCGATCAGGTCCCAGTTCTCTTTTCGGAGGTCGAGGTCCAGCCCCGGCAGGACCACCGCGCCTGCATCATGCCGCGCAATGGCGCGCATCAGGCGTGCTGTCACCGGCACCGAACCGGTCGAACCGGCAAGCAGGAAGGCCCCGGCCGCCCCTTCATGGATCCGCCGTGCCTCGGCATCCAGAGCCGTCCTGCGGAGGGCCTTGGCATCCTCGTATCCGTGCTCGGCAAGCAGGCCGGGCCAGGCCTCGGCGGCAATCTGCAGGAAGCGCCGTGTCTGCTCCCAATAGACATCGTGCCGCGAGGCATCATAACCCGGTGGTGCAGCCCGGGCGAGCAGGTCGAGCGGGAGGTCGGCGATGATCGTCTCGTCGATCAGGCTGCCCAAGGCGTCGGCGAGGGCCAGCCGCTCGCGCATGGCATGCGGCCCTTCCGCCGATGGCAACTCGCGGTCGCGAAGTCGGGTCAGCGCCTGGTGCCAGGCCGAGACCAGTGGCAGGAGCAGGAATCGCCGGCGTAACGTGTCCAGCGGCCGGAGCGGGCCTGGTTCATCAGGATCGACAATGTTGTCGAGAGTCTCCTCCAGCGGGTCCCATGGCTCGCCGAGCGCGCGGATCTGCGGCAGGAGGACAGGCCTCGGCGCAGTCGCGGCCAGAAGCCGGTCGCGCAGGGCAGCCCGCACGCGTTGCGTCGGCACAAAGATCGTCAGGTCGGCCAGGGCATCCGGCTGCGATCCGTAGCACACCGGCAGGAGCCGCCCGTCCAGCAGGGCCTCGACGAGGCAGGTCACGAAATCCGTGCCTGGACCGATCGTGAGGACTTGCGGGACAGCGCGCGCCATCCGGTTACCGGTCGTAGAGGTCGAGCGCGTGCTCGGCTTCGGCCAGGGCTTGCGGCGTCCCGACATGCATGAACACACCGTCAAGCCGGAGCCCGAACAGCCGGCCGTTTGCGGCCGCTTCGTCAAAAATGCGGTTCAGGGAAAAGATCTCCGGCTTGCCCGTGAAGCTTTCCGGCTTGAGGATCCCGACGCCGGTATAGGCGAAGGGCGCCACGTCGCGCCTGTCCGGGCGCCGCAGGCGGCCGGCTCCGTCCATGAGGAAATCGCCCCGGCTGCCCCAGCCGATTGTCGTCACGACCGGGGCGACCAGCAGCAGAACGTCCATGGTGGCCGGGTCGAACGTCTCCTGCATCCGCACGAGGTTCCGGCGCGGCCCGTCCAGCCAGATCGTATCGGCGTTGAGCGTGAAGAACGGCGCATCGCCGAAGAAGGGCAGGACCTTGAGAATGCCGCCACCCGAATCGAGAAGGCGGTCCCGTTCGTCCGAAATCGTCACCGCCGGCCGGCGCCGCGCTGCGACATGGTGGATGATCTGGTCGGGCAGGTAATGCACATTGACCACCGCTTCGGTGATCCCCGATTCCGCGAGCTGGTCGAGATTATGGTCGAGCAGCGTCTTCCGGCCGGCTTCAATCAGCGGCTTCGGGCGGGTTTCGGTCAGCGGCCGCATCCGCGTTCCCAGCCCCGCGGCCAGAACCATCGCCTTGCTGATCCGCTGCACCCTTCTGGCCTCCGTGCTCGACACCCTGTTCTTTTGGTTCAGCGAATCCCGGCAGGTGAGTCGCGTACCATGTCCTCAGCTTTGCCAAGGCCGGATGGGCAAGGCAACGCCTGAGATAGGCCTCGATCCGCGGGATATGCTGGAGATAGGCAGGCTTGCCGTCGCGCCGGTCGAGACGCACGAAGATGCCGAGAACCTTCGAGGCCCGCTGCGCTCCGAGGATGGCATAGGCTTGGGCAAAGGCCTGCATGTCGAAATCCGGATCCCGCGCCCGCCGCATCCGGGCATAGCGGGCGAGAAGCTGCAATTCGAGCTCCTCGGGCACGGTGACGCGTGCATCCTGCAGCAGCGAGACGACGTCATAGGCCGGATGGCCGATCACGCAATCCTGGAAGTCGATCAGCCCCATCCGCTTCAGGCCGTCGCGTTGCGGCATCCAGATGAGGTTGGGCGAATGATAATCGCGCAGGGTCCAGGTCTTCTCGCCGGAGGTCACCGGTTCGAGCACGGACACCCATTGGTCGACATAGGCCAGTCGCATCGCGGCATTCGGCGTCCGCATCGTGCGATAGGCGAAGAACCAGTCCAGCAGCAGCTCGGTCTCGATCGTCAACGCTTCGAGATCATAGCGGTGCAGCTTGTGTGTGAGAATGCCCTCGACAGGCAATTCCTGTGGCAAGGTCCGAGCATGCAATTCCGCCAGCACATCCACGGCCAGCTGGTAGCGCTCGGGGATCGGCCCGTCCGGCCCGATCACGCCCTCGGGGCCGAGATCCTCGATCAGCAGCAGCCCTGCTTCCAGATCGCTGGCGAAGATTTCCGGCGCTGAAAATCCCTGGTCGCGCAAGCCGCGGGCCATGGCGACGAAGGCATGGACGCTCTCCGCCAGATGCACCAGCGTCGAGTAGCTCCTGCCGAGGCGGATCGCCGGCCCATCCGGGCGGCGCGGCGCGATCATCAGGATTGCCTTGCGCCCGCTGGCAGGATCGGAGATCCGCTCATAGGCGCGTACCGAGGCATCCCCGAGCATGTAGTCTCGCGCCGGATCGACAAAGCCGGCTTTGGCGAACAGCGCTTCGATGGCCCGCCACCGGTCCAGCCGGCCGGCAAACCGGCCCTGTGCAGTCAGGGTCACATGCCGGCCCTGCCCGTCCGGCGGAATGGCAAAGGCAACATCGAGCCTGTCCACCGCCAGCACCTCGCCGGCCTTCTCGGCCCATTCGCACAGGACAACGGCGTTTTCCGCCGCATCGTCCCAACCCAGTTCAACCAGTTCCGAGATGTCGGCGACACGATAGAGATCCGCATGGACGATCCTGAACCCGTCCCCGTCATAGGTCTGGATCAGGGTGTAGGTCGGGCTCGGCACCTCGAGCGCGGGGTGGCGTGTCAGCGCGCGGATCAGCGCCCGGGCGAACGTCGTCTTGCCGGCGCCGAGATCACCGCTCAGCGTGACGAGATCGCCCGGACGGAACTCCGCCGCGAGTTTTTGCGCCAGCCGCAAGGTGGCTGCCTCGTCGGGCAGGAAGTGTTGCCATTGCCAGGCCGGGCCGGGGCTTGCCATCAGGACTCGGGGAGGAACACGACGGTCTGGTGCCCGCCGGAAGGATTGTCATGGATGTCGATGCGTCCGCCATGGAGCAGAACCAAGGCCTTGGCGAGCGAGAAGCGAAGCCCCTGCTCGCGCTCGATCCCCGGCAGTATCGCCGATTTGCCGGGTACCGCGCTGACGCCCGGATGGTTACCGCTGTCGGTGACTTCGAGAACGATCCCGCCCTCGGCCTTGCGCACCGCCAGCCGCACGGTCTCGCCCGGCTGGGCGAAGGCGACGGCATTGGCAAGCAGGTTGAAGACGATATGCCGGAACCGTTTCGGATCGGCCATGACGGATGGCAGCCCGGCCTGCAGGTTGAGGGATAGGCGGATCTTGGCATCGCCCAGCCGGTCCTTCAGCCCTTCCGTCGCCTCGGCGATGGCAGTGCCGAGATCGACCGGCGCCTTGACGATCTCCACCCCACCGGATTCCACCCCGGCAAGGTCGAGAATGTCCGAGGTCAGGGCGAGAACCGCATCGGCCGCGCGCGAAAGGTCCTGCGCATAGGCCAGCTGCTTCGGCGTCAACTCGCCGGCAACCCCGCCCGCAAGGGCCTGGGCCAGCCCGACCACGCTGGTCAGCGGCGATCTCAGCTCGAACGAGACCGACTTGATGAAATCCGTCCGCAGGCGCGCTGCCTGGCGAAGGGCTTCGTTATGTTCGCGAAGGCGGTTCTCGGCCTGCACCGTATCGGTGACATCGGTAACAGTGACCAGCGTCGCGCGGTCCGGTAGCGGTGCGGTGGCGACCGTCAGCGTCCGGCCGTCGAGCGTGACGAGGTTGAACTGCTCGTCATCCCGCGCCTCCATCAGGCTGCACACGATTTCGGAGATGCGCCGCCAGCCGCCGGGCGGAAGTTTCGTGACGGAAGCACCGATGCTCTCGACATGCGGGCGGCCCTGAAGGGCTTCCGGTTCGAGCCCCCAGATCTCGGCAAAGGCGGGATTTGACAATTGGAGGCAGCCATCGGAGCCGAACACGCCGACACCCTCGGAAAGCGCCATCAGCGTTTCCCACTGGGTATTCTTGAGCTCCTCATAGGAGGTGGCGAGCGTGAAGCGCTCCGTCTCGTCCTCGAACAGATAGGTCAGCCCGCCCTGCGGATTGGGAGAGATGACCACGCGCAACGAACGGCCGTTCGGCAGCCGCCAGCCATGCTCGGTGGTTTCCGCGGAGGCATATTGCGCGAGGAGCGAGGCTTTCCATTCGCGGAAATCGCTGGCCTCGGGCAGGCGGCCGCGGGCGCGGAGCTGGTCAAGCACGGCGCCGTTGGTCGGCTGGCCCTGAAGGAAGCTCCGGTCCAGCGCGAAGAGATCGACAAAGGCCCGGTTGAAATAGGTCAGGACCTGCTGCTGGTTGAAGATCGCGACGGCGGTCGGCAGCTCGTCCAGCGTCCGGACATGCGCCTCCATCTGCCGTTCGAGGGCGAGCCTCGTGGCCTCGAGTTCGCTGATATCGAGCGCGAAACCACCGCCGCCTTCCGGTCCGCTAACCTCGACGACATCGACCTTCCGCCGCTGCCCGGCCAGGATCGCCGTGACCGAGCCGTGGTACCGCCCCTGCCGGACCTGTGTCTGGCGGATGGCAGCGCGGTCATCGCTGTCGAGGATTTCCGTCTGCCGCGAGAGCACCGCATCCGCTCCGGGTAGGTCAACGGCCTGTGCATAGGCCGAATTCACCCAGCCCAGCTTTCCCGCCCGGTCCCGCAGCCAGACCGGCTGCGGAATGGCCTCCAGCACGGTGCGGAGCTGGGCCTGGGCCGCTTCCAGCGCTGATTTCTCGTCCATCATCCGGGCGAGGGCCAGCCGTTCCCCGGTCGCGACCTTCAGCGCCATCACGGCCCGGCCGGCAATCGGACGCCCCTCGATCTCGAGGAAATCCCCCCGGATCGACCGCGCATTCATGCTGAAGGACGTTCCTTCGGAGCGCAATTGCAGCAGGTGGGTGTCGAGCCGGCGCGCCTCGGCCTCGGGCAGCCATTCGGAAAAGGCCAGCACTCGATGCGGGTTGGTGGTCTCGACCACAATTCCGGGATCGCCCTCGAATTCCGGCTCACCCTTCGGGCCGTTCCAGGCGACGAGCAGCCTCTTGTCGGTGGTGAGAAACAGGGCGGAGCGTTCCATCCGCGCCTGCGCATCGCGAATCGTGCGGTTCTGCTCTTCGAAATGCTCGTTCCAGAGCCGTCGCGCCCGGACATGGAGGATCGAGATCGCCGTGGCATAGACCGTCACGACCAGCAGCGCGATGCCAAACGGGATCGCGCTGTGCACCAGCCCGTAGGCCTGCTGGCCCATGCCGGGCAGGCGGAGCTGGAAGGCATCGGGATTGTCCTGCGCGAGAGCCTGAAGGGGCAGGAGAGCGCCGAGAAAGGTCGAGGATTTCAACCCGGCGAGCAGCCGCAGCCAACGCCGCGCCCGGGTAGGGCCGCGCCTCTCCGATTTCCCGCCCGATGCCTCGAACCCCATCCCCTGGCCTCCGCGCGCTCCCCGCCGAGGAAGCACGATCGCCGTTGCCGCCACGCGCCGCGAATCACTTCTGAATCGCCACCGCGCGCACTTTAACCAGCCGGAGACTCCGTCAGGAAGTGGTTAGCAAACAATTAATGCGCCCGGTTTCCCGGGCGCATCCTGAGTGTTCGGAACGAAACGCGAATGCGGCGCGGACGCCGCAACCGGCGCTCAGTAGCGGTAGGTTTCCGGCTTGAACGGGCCGGCTTCCGGCACACCGATATAGCTGGCCTGCTTGTCAGACAGCTTGGTCAGCTTGGCGCCGACCTTGTCGAGATGCAGCGCCGCGACCTTCTCGTCGAGATGCTTCGGCAGGGTGTAGACCTTGTTCTCGTACTTCTTGTGGTGGTTCCAGAGTTCGATCTGGGCCAGCGTCTGGTTCGAGAACGAGCAGGACATCACGAAGCTCGGATGGCCGGTGGCATTGCCGAGATTCACGAGGCGGCCTTCCGAGAGCAGGATGATACGCTTGCCATCGGGGAACTCGATCTCGTCCACCTGCGGCTTCACATTGTCCCACTTGAAGTTCTTCAGCGCCGAAACCTGGATCTCCGAGTCGAAATGGCCGATATTGCAGACGATGGCGCGATGCTTCATCGACCGCATATGGTCAACGGTGATGACGTCCACATTGCCGGTTGCGGTCACGAAGATGTCGGCACGCGGCGCTGCATCTTCCATCGTGGTCACTTCATAGCCTTCCATGGCGGCCTGCAGGGCACAGATCGGATCGATTTCCGACACGAGCACGCGGCAGCCGGCCTGGCGCAGCGAGGCGGCCGAGCCCTTGCCCACGTCGCCATAGCCGGCGACCATGGCCACCTTGCCGGCCATCATCACGTCGGTGCCGCGGCGCAGCGCGTCGACAAGGCTCTCGCGGCAGCCATAGAGATTGTCGAATTTCGACTTGGTCACCGAGTCATTGACGTTGATTGCCGGGAACGGCAGGCGGCCGGCCTTGGCCAGCTCGTACAGGCGATGCACGCCCGTGGTGGTCTCTTCGGAAACGCCCTTGATCGCGTCCCGGACGCGGGTGAACCAGCCCGGATTTTCCTTCAGGATCCGCTTGATCAGCGCGAAGAAGATGGTCTCTTCCTCGTTGCCCGGCTTGTCGAGGAAGGCGGTCTTGCCGGCTTCCGCCTCGGCGCCGAGGATGATCAGCATGGTCAGGTCGCCGCCATCGTCGAGGATCATGTTCGGCGTGCCGCCGTCGCCCCACTGGGCCGTGCGGTAGACATACTCCCAGTATTCCTCGAGCGTCTCGCCCTTGATCGCGAAGACCGGCGTGCCGCCGGCCGCGATGGCCGCTGCGGCGTGGTCCTGCGTCGAATAGATGTTGCAGGACGACCAGCGCACATCGGCGCCGAGATGCTTCAGCGTCTCGATCAGCACGGCGGTCTGGATCGTCATGTGGAGGCAGCCGGCAACGCGGGCGCCCTTCAGCGGCTGCTGGCCCTTGTATTCGGCGCGAACCGCCATGAGACCCGGCATTTCGGTCTCGGCCATGTCGATTTCCTTGCGACCCCAGGCGGCAAGGCCGATATCCTTCACGATGTAATCCATGGAACCCTCGATGATGGTCGCGCTGTCCCTGCAGCGCGGACAATGTCTGGCCCGGAAGCGCAATGCTCGGCAGGCATGACGGCGCTATAGCAGAAGCCGCAATCAGCCGCAATAAAGATATAAAGATTTCTTTATGTCGAGTTTGCGTGGCCGGTGAACCCTCGTGTCGGGCACGAATCCACGGTGCCCGGCAAGGGGCCGGGCCTCTCCTGCACGATGATCTCGGAGTTACTCGTCTTCGCCGAAGCGGTTGGCGAGAAGCGCCTGGAGGGCATCCAGCGCCTCGTTTGCCTGGGCCCCGCGCGCCGCGACCGACACTGTGGTGCCCTGCGCGGCCGCCAGCGTCAGCAGGCCCATGATCGACGTTCCGCCGACCGTCTCGCCGCAGCGCGTCACCTGCACTTCGGCATCGAAGGCCTCGCAGCATTGCACGAATTTGGCCGAGGCGCGGGCATGCAGGCCCTTGCGGTTGATGATCGGGAATTCCCGCACCAGCGCGCCGTCAAGAACCGGAGGCGGAGGGCAGGGCTGTTCCATGGTCAGGTCTCACCGGCCGGCCAGGATATGGCTGGCCACGTTGATGTATTTGCGACCGGCATCCTGCGCCTGAACCACGGCTTCGGCAAGCGGGCTGCTCTCGCGGACCTTGGCCAGCTTGACCAGCATCGGCAGGTTGATCCCGGCAATGACCTCGACATGCGTGCCGTTCATGGCCGAGATGGCGAGGTTCGACGGCGTGCCGCCGAACATATCCGTCAGGACAACAACGCCATCGCCGCTATCGACATCATGGATCGCCGCCACAATCTCGCCACGGCGGGCATCCATGTCGTCCTCGGGCCCGATGCAGACCACGGCAAGCTGCTGCTGTCGGCCGACGACATGCTCCATGGCGGATCGGAATTCTGTCGCGAGCTGCCCGTGGCTGACGAGTACCAGGCCAATCATGAAGAGATACGGTCCTCTTTCCGCCCGGAAGGGCAGGACGCGCATTTTGTCCAGCCGCGCGCCTTTGGCAAGCGAAACCAGCATTTTGCCTTGAGTTTTTCGCAAATGCGAGATTAGGGCCCCAGCCAGCCAAAAACAAGATCTGCCTTGGCCGCGAGATCGCGGTCATCGGGCAGGATCAACTGCCGCAGGGCAAGGCCGAGGATCTCGGTGGAGCCCGCGCTATCGGCTGGCAGGCGATCGGGGCTCGTCTCCAGCGTCACCACGGCGGAGATGACGACATCCTCGACGGTTTCCCGCGTCAGGATGCCTGTGCCGCGCGCTTCGATCAGTCCGGGCACTGCCGGATGTCCGCGTCCGACCAGCCGCCCGCCGGCCACCTCGACCAGCACCCGGTCGTCGCCGACAAGGCGGGCATGCCATCCTGCCGCACCTGCGCGGCCCAGCAGGGCAAGGGCGAGCGCGGATTTGCCGGCACCGGACCGGCCGCGGATCAGCACGCCTGTCTCGCCGAGGATCACCAGGCTGGCATGCAGGGTTGCCCGCAAGGGGATCATCCGCTCGCCCCGGCCAGCGGCAACGACACGACAAAGCGCGCGCCGGCCCTCTGCCCGTCGGCCGCGAGAATGTTCTCCGCCCGGATCGTGCCGCCATGGGCCTCGACAATCTGCTTGGAAATGGCGAGGCCGAGGCCGGAATTCTGCCCGAAGCCATGATCCGGCCGGTCAGTGTAGAAACGCTCGAAGATCCGCTCCAGCGCATGGTCGGGAATGCCCGGCCCGTCATCCTCGATCCGGATCTCGACACGCGGTCCGGTGGCGGCCGCCGTAACCCGGACAATCCCGCCTTCGGGCGAGAAGGACTGCGCATTGTCGATCAGGTTGTTGAAGACCTGCACGATCCGGCTGTCATGGCCGCGGATCAGCATCGGGCGGGCCTTTGGCCCGGCGCTCGGCAGGGTGACGTCGACACGGGCCTCGCCGGGCTTCAGCACGTCGTTTTTCATACCGGCCACCGTGCCGAGCAACGCGCCGAGATCGAACACATTCGCCTGCGCCCGCTGCAACTCGGCATCGAGCCGGGAGGCATCGGAAATATCGGTGATCAGCCGGTCCAGCCGCTTCACGTCATGCACGATCACGGCCAGCAACCGGTCCCGGCTGTCCGGATTGCGCGCCAGCGGCAGCGTTTCGACGGCGCTGCGCAGTGAAGTCAGCGGGTTCTTCAGCTCATGCGCGACATCGGCGGCAAAGCGTTCGATCGCCTCGATCCGGCTGTAGAGCGAGCCGGTCATGTCACGCAGGGAGACCGAGAGCTGGCCGATCTCGTCGGACCGGTCCGAAAAATCGGGGATCTCCTCGCGGGCCCGGGTGCCCCGCCGCACCCGGTCAGCCGCTTCCGAGAGACGCCGCACGGGTTCCGCGATCGTGCCTGCAAGCAGCACCGACAGCACGAGCATCACGCCCGAGGCGATCAGGAAGACCAGCACGAAGCCCCAGCGTTCCTCGGCGATGATCCGGTCCACGTCGCCTTCCTGCGTCGAGAGCAGCAACGCGCCCTTGATCCGGCTGCTCCGCTGGATCGGGCTTGCGGCATAGACAATGGTCTGCCCGTCGGCGGCCACCCGGACGACATTGCCCGATGTGCCCTTGAGCGCCCGCTGCACTTCCGGCAGGCGCTGCGTCGTCGGTGAATCCTGCTGCGACAGGTCCACCCGGCCGAAGCGCTGCTTCACCGCATTCCAGCTCCGCGTGAAGAGAGTCCAGTCCGATTCGTCATCGATCGGGGGCCGCGGATCGGAGAAGGCGCCAGGTGTGTAGAAGGCCTTCGTGTCCAGAAGCAGCAACCCGTCCTGGTCGAAGATGCGCGCGCGGGTGCGGGTGGGTGTCACCAGCCGTTTGAGGATCGGGGCGACGCGGGCGGGATTGATGGAGAATTCGAACCAGTCGAGCGCCTGCTCCTCGCGCTGCGGTGTTTCGCTCAATTGCTGTTGGAGCAGCTTTTCCGGATCGAGCTGGATCGTGTTGTCGCTGGTGGAGGCCGCACTGGCAATGGCCGCCGAGATGATCTCCGCCTGCAGCGAGAGTGATTGCGACCGGGCATCGATCACTCCCACCCGCGTCTGGTTCAGCCACAGGAAGCCGAGGAACAGCGCAAGCAGCCCCGCAATGTTGAGAAAGGCGATCCGCCGCGTCAGGCTCGAGGACAGCCGCCGCATCAGCCCCAGTCGGAACCGGGCCGTGAAGCGCAGCAGGGTCGAGCGGAGCCCGCGCCGCACCGGCGGCGCCGGTTCAGCCGGAGCCGGCCCGGCAATCCGGCTGGCTGGGTTTCGGTCGAGCACGCAATCCTCCCGGGGGCTTCTGGACGCGCGATGCGTCCTCAGCCTTCCTTGAAGCGATAGCCCACACCATACAGGGTTTCGATCATTTCGAAATCATCGTCGACCTGCTTGAACTTCTTGCGCAGGCGCTTGATGTGGCTGTCGATCGTGCGGTCATCCACATAGACCTGGTCGTCATAGGCGGCATCCATCAGCGCATTCCGGCTGCGCACCACGCCTGGCCTTTGCGCCAGCGATTGCAGGATGAGGAATTCCGTCACGGTCAGCACGACCTGTTCGCCCTTCCAGGTGCAGGTATGGCGCTCCGGATCCATCTTGAGGTTGCCGCGTTCCAGCACCTTGGCATCCGCCTCCTTGCTGGCCGGCAGGTCCTTCGCGCCGGCACGCCGCAGGATGGCCTTCACCCGCTCGACCAGCAGACGCTGCGAGAACGGCTTCCGGATGAAATCGTCGGCGCCCATCTTCAGCCCGAACAATTCGTCGATCTCCTCGTCCTTCGAGGTGAGGAAGATCACCGGCATGTCGGATTTCTGCCGCAGGCGGCGCAGCAATTCCATGCCGTCCATGCGCGGCATCTTGATGTCGAAGATCGCGAGGTCCGGCGGATTCTGCCGCAGCCCGTCCAGTGCGGAGGCACCATCCGTGTAGCTCTGGATGCGGAAGCCCTCGTTCTCGAGCGCGATCGAGACGGAGGTCAGAATATTGCGGTCATCGTCGACCAGCGCGATCGTGGGCATGGAACTTCCTTGTCATCGCGGGGTCAGGCGCCCCGTTTTCCGGCATCGTGGGCCGCATCTCTAGAACAAAGACAGGCCGAATTGTGGCATCGAAGCCGGGACGATGCAAATTGGCCATCCGCGATTGCGCCAGACGCTTGAATTCCGGTGCCCGGGAGGAGACATCTCGCGGATCGCGGGGAAGGTCGGATCAGGAGGTCGTCATGTCGGAAACGCCAGCAAATCCGGAAACGGTGGGGGCGGGCCGAGCTGCATCGCCGGAACGCGATCCACGCCAGCCCGCGGATTTCGAGCCGCTGGCCCTCGCGCGCGAACTGTTGCGGACAGCCCGGGCAGGTTCGCTCGGCACGGTCGAGGCGGCGAGCGGCTTTCCGATGGTCACCCTGACCAGCGTGGCGACGGATTACGACGGCTGCCCCCTGATCCTGACCTCCCGCCTGTCGCACCACACGCAGAACCTGTTGGCGGATCCGCGCGGCTCCCTGCTGCTGTCGCGGCCCGGGAAAGGGGATCCGCTCGCCCATCCGCGGCTCAGCTTGCGGGTGGTCGCCGAGCCGGCCGGGGAACCGCGCGTGCGCAGCCGGTTCCTCGCCCGCAACCCCAAGGCGAAGGTCTATGTCGATTTCCCTGATTTCCTGTTCTTCCGGCTGGTGCCCCAGGCGATGCATCTGAATGGCGGTTTCGCCCGGGCCTATTCGGGCGCTGCCGCCCCGATCCTCGCGTCAGCAGCGGACTGGACGGAATTCGAGGCGCTGGAGCATTCGGCCGTCGCCCATATGAACGAGGATCATGCCGATGCCGTCCGGCTCTATGCCACCCGGCTCTGCAACATGCCGGAGGGTCCCTGGCAGGCGGTCGGCCTTGATCCGGACGGGCTCGACATGATGGCAGGCGACCGGCTGGCCCGGCTGTCTTTCGACAGCCCCGTCACAGATGGTGCATCCCTGCGCAGGGTGCTCCGGGAGCTGGCGGAAAAGGCGCGCGCGGCGGGGTAATCCGGCTGGTCGTTCCGGCCAATTCTGGCCGACACTGGTATGGTAGTAATCGCTGTAAACCTTTTCCCGAAATCTTTGGAACATTTAGCCGAATAGCCCATTGCCTGAGGGCAGATTCCTGCTATTCGCCTCCGCCAATCGCTGTCGCGCGGGAGGGGAGACCCGTAGCGGCAGCCGATGGCGGTGCCTTCGGGCCCGCCATCACCTTTGCCCCTTTCGGGCTTCACCAGGGAAGGACCGCGCATCATGGAAACCAGAGGCGTCTTCAACAAGGCCTTGGGACCGAACACGTTCGGCTTCGAGGCTCCGGCCCGGTTCCTTCTCAACCTCGAGGCGCCTGCGCTCTACGAGGAATCCATCCGCCGCAACGAGGCGAGGGTCACTGCCGGTGGCGCGCTGCTGGCGGAGACGGGCGTCCATACCGGTCGTTCGCCGAAGGACAAGTTCGTCGTCCGCGACGCCAGCACCGAGAATGCGGTCTGGTGGGACAACAACAACGCGATGAGCCCGGCACATTTCGCGACGTTGCTCGCCGATTTCCGTGCCCATGCCAAGGGCAAGGAGCTCTTCGCGCAGGATCTCTACGGCGGTGCCGATGGCGCCAATCGCGTCAAGGTCCGCGTCTTCACCGAATATGCCTGGCATTCGCTCTTCATCCGCAACCTGCTGATCCGGCCGGAACTGCACGAACTCGCCTCGTTCGCGCCGGAAATGACCATCGTTGACCTGCCGTCCTTCAAGGCGGATCCGGCCCGGCATGGCTGCCGCTCCGGCACGGTGATCGCGGTTGATTTCGCCTCGAAGACCGTGCTGATCGGCGGCACCTCCTATGCCGGCGAGATGAAGAAGAGCGTCTTCACCTATCTCAACTATGCCCTGCCGGAAGCCGGTGTGATGCCGATGCATTGCTCGGCCAATGTCGGCCCTGCGGGTGATTCCGCTGTCTTCTTCGGCCTGTCCGGCACCGGCAAGACCACGCTCTCGGCCGATCCGTCGCGCACGCTGATCGGCGATGACGAACATGGCTGGTCGAAAAGCGGCATCTTCAATTTCGAGGGCGGCTGCTACGCCAAGACGATCCGCCTCTCGGCTGAGGCCGAGCCGGAAATCTACGCCACCACCCAGCGTTTCGGCACCGTGCTGGAAAATGTGGTGATCGACCCCGAAACCCGCATCCCGGATTTCGATGACGGCTCGAAGACCGAGAATACCCGCTGCGCCTATCCGCTGCATTTCATCCCGAATGCCTCGGAAACCGGCCGCGCCGGCCATCCCAAGAACATCGTGATGCTCACCTGCGATGCCTTCGGCGTGCTGCCGCCCATCGCCAAGCTCACCCCGGCGGAAGCCATGTATCACTTCCTCTCGGGCTACACGGCCAAGGTGGCTGGCACCGAGAAGGGTGTGACGGAGCCGGAAGCCGTGTTCTCGACCTGTTTCGGCGCGCCGTTCATGCCGCGCCACCCGGCGGTTTACGGCAATCTCCTGCGCGATCTCATCGCCAAGCACCATGTCGATTGCTGGCTGGTCAATACCGGCTGGACCGGCGGCAAGCACGGCGTCGGCCGCCGCATGCCGATCCGCGTGACGCGCCGCCTGCTCTCGGCGGCGCTGGACGGTTCGCTCGCCAAGGCTGATTTCCGCCGCGACCCGTATTTCGGCTTCGCCGTACCGGCCTCGGTGCCGGGCGTCGAGCCGCATATCCTCTACCCGGTCAAGACCTGGCAGGACAAGGCTGCCTTCGCCGAGACCGCAAAGAAGCTCGTCGCCATGTTCCAGGAAAACTTCAAGCGCTTCGAGGCGCATGTCGACCAGGATGTGAAGAGCGCCGCGCCGAAGAACCAGATGGCAGCGTAAGCAGCACACGCCCGCCTTTCGATGGCGTGACAAGGGAAGGCACCGGTTTCCGGCTGCGCTTCCGGCACAACATGGCCGCTGGATTCCGGCGGCTTCTTGGTTTCCTAACCATCCTGTCGTTCGATCGGCGCATCGAGCGGCGGAAACTGCCGAATTCAACGCTTCCTTAGGGCTGCAAGCCCGATTGTTGCCCCGGAGGGCCGATCGGATGCGCTTGACCAAGAAACTGATCCTGACCGATGCCGATATCCGGCGGGCGATCCTCGTACTGACCTGCATCTCCGTGGTCATCTCGGTTCTGGTGAGCGCTCTGGTGGTGCTGGCCAATATCGGCTTTGACCTTTCCACCGCGCTGCCGGCGAGCAAGGTCTTGCGAGACACGCTGGTCGTTTCGGCTCTGCTGCCGGCCATCATCTGCCCGCTGGTCGTCCATCGCGCGCTGATCACCGTGCGGGATCTCAACCTCGCCCGGGCCGAACTGGACCGGATGGCCCGCACCGATGCCCTGACCGGCCTGCTGAACCGCCGCGGTTTCGATGCGGCTGCAAAGGCCCTGCTGGCCGAGGCGCGGCTGTCCGGTCGTCCGGTCGGCGCGCTCATCTGCGATATCGATCATTTCAAGCGCATCAATGACACGCATGGCCATGACGCGGGCGACGAGGCCATTCGCCAGGTCGCCGGCCATCTCGCCGCTTCGGCGGACAGGCAGGCCCATGCCGTGGTGGGCCGACAGGGCGGTGAGGAATTCGCCATCTTCGTCAGCGGGTTGACCCAGCGCGAGCTTGCCGCCTTCGCCGAATCGATCCGGGCGGTGACCTCCGGCGCGCCGGTGCTGTTTGACGGCAGGACTATTCCGGTGACGATCAGCATCGGCCTGGCCATCGACACGCATGACAGCGCCAACCTGCCCGACCTGCTGCGCCTCGCGGACCAGGCGCTCTATCGCGCCAAGGAAGGCGGCCGCAACCGGGTCGAATTCGCGTTGATGGCGGCGTAAGAGCGCTTCGCTCACCCCCGCTCGAGCAGCTTTCCCATCACCCGCGCGGTGTAGTCGACCATCGGCACGATGCGCGCGTAATTGAGCCGCGTCGGGCCGATCACGCCGACAATCCCGACGATCTTCTGCTCGCTGTCGCGGAACGGCGCGGCGATCATCGAGGAGCCGGAGAGCGAGAACAGCTTGTTCTCCGAGCCGATGAAGATGCGCACGCCATCGCCCTCCTCGGCGCGGTTGAGCAGGTCGATCACGTCCTTCTCGCGTTCGAGATCGGCGAAAAGCCGCCGCATCCGCTCGAGATCGGTCATCGCCGTCAGGTCCTCGAGCAGGTTGGCCTGCCCGCGCACAATGAGGCGCATATCGCCGGCATCGCTGGTGGTGCTGGCCAGGCCGCTATCGACCAGCCGGGCCGAAAGCTCGCTGATCTCCGCCTCCATGGCCGCCCGGTTGCGGGCAATGTCGGCCTTGACCTCGCCGAGCGTCCGCCCGCGCAGGCGGTGGTTGAGGTAGTTCGACGCCTCGACCAGCGCCGAGGCCGGCAGGCCGGCTGGCAGGTTCACGAGGCGGTTCTCGATCGATCCGTCATCGGAAACGAGCACGACGAGCGCCTGTTCCGGATCAAGCCGGACGAATTCGAGATGCTTCAGCCGCTTGTTCGATTTCGAGGTGACGACGACACCCGCGCCGCGGCTGACGCCGGAGAGCAGGCTCGTCGCCTCCGCCAGGGCATCGTCGAAGCTGCGTCCGGCCCCGCCGGCGCGGATCTGCGCTTCGATCCGGTCACGGTCCTCGGTCGAGACATCGCCGATCTCGAGGATGGAATCGACGAAAAGCCGCAGGCCCTTTTCCGTGGGAAGCCGGCCGGCCGAGATATGCGGCGCATAGATCAGGCCGAGATCCTCGAGATCCTGCATCACGTTGCGCACGGTGGCAGCCGACAGGGAAACCGGCAGCGATTTCGAGATATTGCGCGAGCCCATCGGCTCGCCGGCTTCGAGATAGCCTTCCACAACCCGGCGGAAAATATCCCGCGAACGCTGGTCAAGTTCGGCCAGCGCGGGCGGTGGCGTCAAGTCACCGTCTTTTTTCATCGCCTGTCCCGGTCGCTCAGGAGTCGTTCCATCCACCTACTATGCGCAACGGCATTCGCGAGGGGAATACCTCTCTTGTCATTCGTATGGCTTGAATGCCAGCGCAATCGCGCGTAGAAGCCGCGGCCGGTCCCGCTCCCCGGGGGCCCAGGAGAACCCATCATGCGTCCCTCGAAACGCGCGCTCGATGAAATGCGGGCGGTCTCGCTCACGCGGAATGTCGCGCGCTATGCGGAAGGCTCCTGCCTCGTGAAGTTCGGCGAGACGCATGTGCTCTGCACTGCATCGCTGGAAGAGCGCGGGCCTTCGTGGTTGCGCGGTACCGGCAAAGGCTGGGTCACGGCGGAATATGCGATGTTGCCCCGCGCCACATTGGAGCGGACCCGCCGCGAGGTGACGGCGGGCAAGCCCTCCGGACGCACGCAGGAGATCCAGCGCCTGATCGGTCGCGCCCTCCGCGCGGTGGTCGACCTTCCGGCCCTCGGCGAGAAGCAGATCACCATCGATTGTGATGTCCTCCAGGCCGATGGCGGCACGCGCACGGCGGCGATCACCGGCGCCTGGGTGGCGCTGCATGATTGCTTCGCGTGGATGCAGTCCCGCAACATGGTCACAACCATGCCGCTGCGGGATCATGTCGCGGCGATTTCCTGCGGCATCTACCGCAACAATCCGGTGCTCGATCTCGACTATGTCGAGGATTCCAACGCTGAGACCGATGCGAATTTCGTGATGACCGGCCGCGGCGGCATCGTCGAGGTGCAGGGCACGGCCGAAGGTGCGCCCTTCTCCGAAGAGAGCCTTCTGGCCCTGATGGGTCTGGCACGGAAGGGCATCCAGGAACTCGTGCTGCTCCAGAAATCCGCGATCGCGGGGTAATCATGGCCCGTCCGATCACCGGCCGACTCGTCATCGCCACGCACAATGCCGGCAAGCTCGCCGAGATGACCGAGCTTCTCGCGCCCTATGGCATTGCCACCGTCTCGGCGGGCGAACTCGGCCTGCCCGAGCCCGAGGAAGACGGCATGATGTATGCCGAAAACGCCGCCATCAAGGCGCTTGCCGCGGCGCGTGCGGCCAATCTGCCGGCCCTGGCGGATGATTCCGGCCTCGCTGTCGATGCGCTCGATGGTGCACCCGGCCTCTTCACCGCCGACTGGGCTGGCAAGCCGCGCGATTTCAGCCGCGCCATGGCGCGGGTCGGCGAAGAACTCCGTCTGCGCGATGTCGATCCGGAAGGCGCCCGGGCGCATTTCGTCTCGGCCCTGGTCGTGGCCTGGCCGGATGGCGAGACGCTTCTCGCCGAGGGGCGCGTTTTCGGAACGCTGACCTTCCCGCCACGGGGCAGCGCCGGCTTCGGCTATGACCCGATCTTCCGGCCCGATGGGCATGACAGGACTTTTGGCGAGATGTCCGCCGAGGAAAAACATGGTATCCGCAAGATCGATGGCCGGCTCGAGGGATTGTCGCATCGCGCGCGGGCCTTCATTCGCTTCGTGGCGAAAGCCGGATTGACGGAACAGCGCTGATGAAGCCCGCACAGCCACCTTTCGACGCCGGGTTCGGCGTCTATGTGCATTGGCCCTTCTGCCAGGCCAAATGCCCCTATTGCGATTTCAACTCGCATGTCCGGCGCGGCGGCATCGACGAGGCGCGCTTCGTCGCCGCTTTCGCCCGTGAGATCGACCATATGGCCAGCCTTGCGCCGGCCCGGCAGGTCAGCTCGATCTTCTTCGGGGGTGGCACGCCGTCGCTGATGAAGCCCGAAACGGTCGGTGCCATCCTCGAGGCGATCGCCGCACGCTGGAGCGTGACGCCGGATTGCGAGATCACGCTGGAAGCCAACCCGACCAGCGTCGAGGCCGGTCGGTTCGCCGGGTATCGCGCCGCCGGGATCAACCGGGTTTCCCTTGGCGTGCAATCGCTGGTCGAGCCGGATCTCAAGGCCCTCGGCCGGCTGCACAGCGTGGGCGAGGCGCTGGTCGCCGTCTCGATCGCTGCCAAGCATTTCCAGCGCTTTTCCTTCGACCTGATCTATGCCCGACCCGGCCAGACCGTGGCGGCATGGCGCGAGGAGCTGGTGGAAGCCTTGGCCCATGCGCCGACGCATCTCTCGCTCTACCAGCTCACCATCGAGCCCGACACACCCTACAAGGCGCTGCACGAGGCCGGAAAGCTGGTCATCCCCGATCATGATCTCGCCCGCGACCTCTACGAGGCCACGCAGGAGATCTGCGACAAGTACGGCATGCCGGCCTACGAGGTCTCGAACCATGCCCGGCCGGGCGATGAATGCCGCCACAACCTGCTCTACTGGCGCTATGGCGAATATGCCGGAATCGGCCCTGGCGCCCATGGCCGCCTCTTCACCGAGCGCGGCCGCCGCGCCCTCGTGACCGAGCGTTCCCCCGAAGCCTGGCTCGACTATGTCGAGCGCGACGGCCACGGCATTGTCGGCGACGAAACCCTCACCAACGAGAACGAGGCCGATGAATTCCTCCTGATGGGCCTGCGCTTGCGGGAAGGGATCGATCCGAAGCGCTTTGCCCTGCTCAAGGGCAAGGCCTTCGATGCCCGGCGCATCGCCGCGCTTTCCGAGGATGGCCTGATCGAGCCGTGTCGTGACGGAAGGCTTCGCGTCTCGCGGGAGGGATTTCCCGTTCTCGATGCGATCGTGGCCGATCTCGCGGCCTGACCCTCAGTTCAGGCCGACAAAGCTACCCGGTGCCGGAGAAACGGCCCGGGCCGATCCGGACCGGATCTCGTAGACCACCAGCCCGCGATCGTTCAGGCCGTTTTGCCGGAAGCGGAACACGCCGTCCTGCCCGGAAAAGCCGTTGCCATTGGTCAGCGTGGCCTCGCTGAAGCGCTGGGTGCCAAAATTCTGCGTCAGCGCGCTGGCGAGGGTCACCGCGTCATAGCCAAGCGTGGCAATCCGGGTCGGCGCCGAGCCGAACTGGCTCTGGTAGCGGCCGGCCAGCGCATTGAAGCGCGCATTGTCCGGCGCGGCAAACCACGCGCCGTCCAGCGCGCCCATGCCGTGCACGCGCGGATCGTTCCAGATTCCGGTCGAGATGATCTGCAGGTCGCGGCCGGTCAGCCCGGCAGCAGCCATGCTCTGGGTCAGGGCGCCGATCCCGTCCGCACCCTCGCCGATGAACAGGGTGTCGGCCGAGGATTGCGCCTGCTTGACCTGCGCGACAGCCGCATCGATGGAGGCCTTGTTGCCGGGCTGGTAGCGGGCCACGGTCGCAACGCGGCGCCCGCCCTGGTTGGCGACCTGCTGGAATTCGGCCTCGACGACATTGCCATACGGCGTCTGGGGGATGAGCGCCGAGAAGGACCTTTTGCCGCGGCTGCCGGCAAAGGCGACGACGCGCTGGACATCCGATTGCGGCAGGAAGCTCAGCAGATAGACCCCGCGCTGCGCGGCGGCGGCATCCGAGGAGAAGGCGATGACAGGCTTGCCGGCCGGGCGGGCCACGCCAGCGACGGCCTGTACCGAAGGAGCGAAAAGCGGGCCAATGATCAGCTCGACACCTTCGCCGAGCAGTTCCTGCGCCGCCTGGCGCGCACCGTCGGGGGTGCCCTTGTCGTCCCGGACCAGCAACTGGATGCTCGATTGCCCGCCCGAGAAGTCGCTGATTGCCATCTGCGCGGCATTCCGCAGGCTGAGCGCCGCCGCCTGTCCGTTGGCCGAGGAGAGCGGGAGGATCAGCCCGACCTTGACCGTGCCGTTGCCGATCACGTCGCCGGTCGGGGTATTGGGGGGCGGCGCATCGCTGCCCGGCCCGACCAGGCCATCGAGGCCGCCGGCACATCCAGCCATGAGGCTGGCCAGACCGATCGTCGCCAGAAGCCGCCGCCGAGAGACAGGACCTGCTCCGACCGCCATCGGATGATCCGGCTCCCATGTGTTGCCCACAGTCTTGCGACCCGTCATCACGATACTCCACCCTCGCATGTGCGGGTTCCCCGAGGCGGAATCCTGCACATTTCCAGAGTCACGAAAGCCAGAAATTGGGGCAAGTTCAAGGATCACTTGAAAAGAGCGTTAACGATATTTGCAAACCATGTTGTCTGTGCCACGGCGTTTCATTCGGGATCGCTGTTTTGCAAACCGCCTTGCGCTGTGGCAGCAAGGCCTGAAGCCCGCCCCGAATCGTGCCTTGGCGGGAATGTCGCACAGGCTGGATCGCATCATGGCGTCACAATTCACGGTTCTGGGGCTGGCGGCCGAGGCCGATCGGCTTCAGCCGGGCCTGCATATCGTGGCCACCCCGATCGGCAATCTCGGCGACATCACCCTGCGCGCCCTGTCCACGCTGGCTGCTGCCGATGTCGTCCTTGCCGAGGACAAGCGCGTAACCAAGGTCCTGCTGGCCCATTACGGCATCACGACGCCGATCCTGGCCTATCACGAGCACAATGCCGGCGAGATGCGCCCTGTCGTGCTGGAGCGGCTCGCCGCCGGGCAGGCCCTCGCGCTGGTTTCCGATGCCGGCACGCCCCTTGTGTCCGATCCCGGCTACAAGCTGGTCGAGGCGGCTGTTGCTGCCGGCTATCCTGTGACAGCCTTGCCAGGCGCCTCAGCTGTGCTGACAGGCCTAGTCCTGTCTGGCCTGCCCAGCGACCGCTTCTTTTTCGAGGGTTTCCTGCCGTCGCGCAGCACCGAAAGGCGACGGCGGCTTGGCGAACTGGCGGCGATCCCCGCCACCCTTGTCTTCTTCGAAGCGCCACACCGCACGCCCGAATCGCTTGCCGACATGGCCGATATCCTCGGCGAAAGGCCGGCAGCGCTCGCCCGGGAACTGACCAAGAAATTCGAGACGGTCCGTCGCGGTCTCCTGCCGGATCTCGCGGCAGCCTTTGCGGCGGAAGGCCCGCCCCGGGGGGAAGTCGTGCTGATGGTCGGCCCGCCGGGGGCCGGGGCCGGACTTACCGACGAGGCGATCGATTCCGCTCTCCGCGTGGCGCTCGAGGGCCATACGCAGCGGGATGCTGTCCATCTCGTTGCCGCCGAACTCGGCCTGCCGCGCAAGCGCGTCTATGCCCGCGCCTTGCGCCTCGGCGAGGGGGCGCCGGATGGCGAGACCTGACCGCCGGCGAGCCTTCCTGCTTGGCCATGAGGCCGAGTTCTGGGCCGGCCTGCTGCTGCGCGCCAAGGGTTACCGTATTCTTGCCCGGCGCTATCTCCGGGCGGGCGGCGAGATCGACCTGATCGCCCAGCGTTTCGGAACACTCGCCTTCGTCGAGGTGAAGGCCCGGCCGAGCCTCGAGGAGGCCCTCGCCGCAATTTCCGACGCCAAGCTCGCCCGCATGGCCCGGCCGGCGCGCGCTTTCCTTGCCGGCCGGCCGGTGCAACCGAAGGTGATCCGCTGTGATGCGATCCTGGTTGCACCCGGTCGCTGGCCGCGCCATATCGAGGCTGTCGGCGACCTTCCGCTCGACTAGCCGCGTTTTCCCGCGCATCCGGCTCGGTTCGTCTTTGGGAAAAGCGGGGAATCAGGAATATCGTGCCTGACGATGGAGAGGGTTCCATCGGAATGGCGCTCAACGCCGGAGGCACCATGGCGCTCAAAGTCGCCGTCCAGATGGACCCGATCGAGAAGATCAAGATTGCCGGGGATTCCACCTTCGCGCTGATGCTCGAAGCGCAGGCGCGTGGCCATTCGCTCCATGTCTATGGTGCGGAAGACCTTACCCTGCGCGACAATCACCTGACGGCGCGGATGCGCTCGGCTGTCGTGCGGGATGTCGTCGGGGATCATGTCACCCTCGGCGAGCCCGAGCGCTTCGACGTCTCGGCCTTCGATGTCGTGCTGATGCGGCAGGACCCGCCTTTTGACCTCGCCTATATCACGGCCAGCCACCTGCTCGAACGCGTCCATCCCCGGACGCTGGTGGTCAATGATCCGGCCCATGTCCGCAATGCGCCGGAAAAGATCCTCGTCACCGAATTCCCGGATCTGATGCCGCCGACGCTGATCTCGCGGGATCGTGCCGAGATCGAGACCTTCCGCGCCGAGCATGGCGATCTCGTGATGAAGCCGCTCTATGGCAATGGCGGCGCCGGCGTTTTCAAGGTCGCGCGGGATGACCTGAATTTCAACGGCTTCATGGATCATTTCTCCGGGATCGCCCGCGAGCCCTGGATGATCCAGCGCTTCCTGCCGGCCGTCCATGCTGGCGACAAGCGTATCATCCTTGTCGATGGCGTGGCCATGGGCGGTGTCAACCGCGTCCCGGCAGCGGGGGATATCCGCTCGAACCTCGTCCGCGGCGGTGCGGCGGAATCGACGGACTTCACGCCGAGGGAACGCGAAATCTGCGAGCGCATCGGCCCGCTCCTGCGCGAACGCGGCCTGATCTTCGTCGGGATCGACGTGATCGACGGCAACCTGACCGAGATCAACGTCACTTCACCCACCGGCATCCGCGCGATCAAGCGGCTCGGTGGTCCGGATCTGGCGGTGCCGGTCTGGGATGCGATCGAGAGGCGGCTCGGGTGAGGGCGGGCGAGGAATTCCTGCGCCATGCGGCGGGGAGCCTGACCGAGCCGATGCCGGTCGATCTGCCGGGCGAGCAGGCGCGCGGCGTCTTCGTCCAGCGGGCCAAGGCTTTCCTCGCCAAGGCCCGCATCGAGGCCGAGGCGGTTCTGGGCCGCGAGGGCGGTTTCGCCTGTGCACGCATCCTCTCCACCGCGCAGGACATGGTGATCGAAGCCCTGTTCGACCTTGCCCGCGAGCGGTTGTACCGCGCCCATAACCCGACGTCGGGCGAGAAAATCGCTGTGGTCGCGGTCGGCGGTTACGGCCGCGGGACGCTGGCGCCCGGCTCCGATACCGACATCCTCTTCCTGCTGCCGGTCTCGACCCCCTGGGGCGAGAGCATCGCCGAGGCCATGCTCTATGCCCTCTGGGATATCGGTCTGAAGGTCGGGCATGCAACCCGCACCATCGAGGAATGTATCCGCGTCGGCCGTGAGGACCTCACGGTCCGTACCGCCCTGCTCGAATCGCGGCTGGTGGTCGGCGACCGCACTGTTTTCGAGGATTTCCAGCTGCGTTTCGACCGGCAGGTCGTTCAGGGCCGCACCACGGAATTCGTGCAGGCCAAACTCGCCGAGCGTGACGAACGCATCCTGCGGGCGGGCCAGTCACGCTATCTCGTCGAGCCGAATGTCAAGGAAGGCAAGGGTGGCTTCCGTGACCTGCAGACCCTCTACTGGATCGTGAAATACGCCTATCGCATCAAGGATCCGCGCGAGCTTGTCCGTGTCGGCGTCTTCACGGCGCGCGAACTCGGCCTGTTCCGCCGCTGCGAGGAATTCCTGTGGCGTGTCCGCTGTCACATGCATTTCGCGACCGGCCGGGCCGAGGAGCGGCTGACCTTCGACGTGCAGCGCGTGATTGCCGAACGGATGGGCTACCGTGACCGCGGTCCAAGCAGCGCGGTCGAACGGTTCATGAAACACTATTTCCTGATCGCCAAGGAAGTGGGTGATCTCTCGGCCATCGTTTCCGCCGCCCTCGAAGCGCGCGACGAGAAGCCCAAGGCGCTGCTGTCCCGCGTTGTCGGGCGCCTGCGCGGCCGTGCAAGGCCGCTCTCCGGCACGCGCAGCTTCGTGCTCGAGAACAACCGCATCTCGACTTCGGGGCCGGATGTGTTCCGCGAGGATCCGGTCAACCTGATCCGCCTCTACTGGTATGCCGATCGCGACCAGCTCCCCATCCACCCGCATGCCACGCGGCTGGTCACGCTGTCGCTGCGGCTGATCGATGAATCGCTGCGGCAGGATCCGGAGGCCAACCGCCTTTTCCTCGAGATCCTCACCTCGCGCCGCCAGCCGGATACGGTGTTGCGCCTCATGCACGAGGCCGGTGTTCTCGGCCGTTTCATCCCGGATTTCGCCCGTATTTCCGCGATGATGCAATTCTCGATGTATCATCACTACACGGTAGACGAGCATACCCTGCGCTGCCTCGGTGTGCTCGCCCAGCTTGAACGCGGCGAACTGCGCGAGGAACTGCCGCTTTCCAACCATGTCATGCCGCTGATCCAGAACCGGCGACTGCTGCATGTCGCTTTGTTCCTGCACGATATCGGCAAGGGCCGCACGGAATCGCACGAGGCGGTCGGCGCGCGCATCGCCCGCCAGCTCTGCCCCCGGCTCGGCCTGACGCCGCAGGAAACCGACACGGTCGTCTGGCTGGTCGAGAACCACCTGATCATGTCGCAGACCGCGCAGAGCCGCGACATTTCCGATCCACGCACCATCGCCACCTTCGCCGAGAACATCCACACGATGGAGCGGCTGCGCCTGCTGCTCGTGCTGACGGTCTGCGATATCCGCGGTGTCGGGCCGGGCGTCTGGAACGGCTGGAAGGGCCAGCTGCTGCGCTCGCTCTACCGCGAGACCGAGATGATGCTCTCGGGCGATTACGGTGGCGCCGAACGGGGCGAACGCATCCAGCTCGCCCAGCGGGCCCTGCGCGAGAAACTGCCGGACTGGAGCGACGAGCGCTTCCGCGCCTTTGCGCAGCGCCATAATCCGGCCTACTGGATGAAGGTCGATCTCGCCCACCAGATCCAGCATGCCCGTCTGGTCGAGAAGGCCGAAAAGGCTGGCGACCGGTTCCAGGTCGAAACCGCCACCGATGCCTTCCGCGGCGTGACTGAGCTCGCCGTTCTTGCCATCGACCATCCGCGGCTGCTCTCGATCTTGACCGGCGCCTGCGCCGCAGCCGGGGCCAATATCGTGGAGGCGCAGATCTCCACGACACAGGATGGTTTCGCCCTGGACACGATCACCATCTCGCGGGCCTTCAACCAGGATGCCGACGAGATGCGTCGTGCCGAGCGCGTGGCGAGGCACATTGTCGCGACACTCAAGGGCGAGGTTCGCCTGCCGGAGATCGTTGCCTCTCGCCGCGCGCAAACCACGGTATCACAGGCTTTCCGCGTCGCCCCGGATGTGACGATCGACAACGAGCTCTCCTCGAAATCGACCGTGGTCGAGGTGACCGGCCTCGACCGGCCCGGTCTGCTCTATGAGCTGACGACCGAATTCGGCAAGCAGAACCTCAACATCAATTCCGCGCGCATCGTCACCTATGGCGAGAAGGCGGTGGACGTTTTCTATGTTACCGATCTGACCGGGGGCAAGATCTCGCAGGCTTCGCGCCAGCAAAGGCTGCGCAAGGCCCTGCTGGATGTCCTCTCCCAGCCCGATCCCGCCCAGCCGGCGAATTCCCCGAACGCCGCTTGATTTTGCGGGCGGGAATCCTGATATCGGGGTCAGATTTTCAATCCCTTGCAAGTTGTGGAAGGACGATCGATGAGCAGCGATCAGGACAACAAGCCCGCGGCCAACGCGGCCGATGCCCCGTCGACAGTGCTGGATGCCGAACGTCTGTCGACTTTGGAGCGGGAAAATGCCGACCTGAAGGACAGGCTCTTGCGCGCCCTGGCCGAGATGGAGAATCTCCGTCGCCGGACCGAGCGTGAATTGCAGGATCAGCGCGCCTACGCCATCACCAAATTCGCCGGCGACATGATCGGCACGGCCGACAATCTCCGCCGGGCGCTCGACGCTCTGCCCAAGCCCGAGGAAGGCGAGTCGGTCGAACGCGAGCCGGCTGTCCAGGCGCTGATCGACGGCGTCGAGCTGACCGAGCGCGAATTGATCAAGGCGCTCGAGCGCCATGGCGTGAAGAAGCGCGTGCCGGTGGGCGAGCGGTTCGACCCCCATCGCGATCAGGCCATGTTCGAGATCCCGGACGAGACCCAGCCGAACGGCACCGTGATGCAGGTTGTCCAGCCGGGCTACACGATCGGCGAACGCACCTTGCGCCCGGCCATGGTCGGCGTGTCGAAGGGTGGCCCGGCCCGTCCGCCGGTTGAAACCGAAGCGCCGGCCGAGCCGGCGGCCGCGCCCGCCGCCGAGGCGCCGCGCCCGCAGGGCGACCCGGCCAAGCCGCGCTTCGACAAGCGGGCCTGATCGGCGTTCAACAGGCCCTTCTGAAAGGAAAAAGGCCCGCCGCGTGGCGGGCCGCTTGCCGTCAGGCCAGTTCCTTGCGCGAGGCGATCGTCGAATCCGCATTGAGGCGGTAGACAATCGGCACACCCGTCGCCAGTTCGCGCGCGATGATCGCCTCGCCGGACAGGCCTTCCATCGCCATGATCAGCGCGCGCAGCGAATTGCCATGCGCCGCCACCAGCACGCGCTTGCCGCCGAGCACCTGCGGCAGGATGCGGTGGATGTAATAGGGCAGCACGCGCGCCGCCGTGTCCTTGAGACTCTCGCCGCCGGGCGGCGGGATATCGTAGGAGCGACGCCAGATATGCACCTGCTCCTCGCCCCATTTGACGCGGGCATCATCCTTGTTCAGGCCGGACAGCTCGCCATAGTCGCGCTCGTTCAGCGCAATATCGCGGATCGTCTCCAGCCCGGGCTGGCCCAGCCCCTCGAGGATCAGGCGGCAGGTATGCTGTGCACGGCTGAGATCGGAAGTGAAGGCGATATCGAAGCCGATCCCCTCGGCCTTCAGCCGGACAGCCGCCGCCTTGGCTTCCTCGACACCCTGTGCCGTCAGGGCAGGGTCCTTCCAGCCGGTGAAGAGGTTCTTCAGGTTCCATTCGCTCTGGCCATGACGGCAGAGCACGAGCAGGCGATCAGACATCGGCAAATCCTTCGGCGAGAATGTCCCGGAACGCGGGCAACCGGGGGCAGGGCCACCTGGAGGCGGAATCCCGCCATCCGGGCACCCGGTTCTTGGGGCAAAAGCTCTTGGCGCGAAACCGGTCGGCTTTCAAGCCCTGCTTCCGGTGGGCGCCGTGTTCAGCCGGTCAGGCCGAGCACATCATCCATCGAGTAATGACCCGGTTTCCGGCCGAGGCCCCAGAGCGCGGCCTTGACGGCCCCCTGGGCGAACAGGCCGCGATCCTCGGCAATGTGGCGCAGTTCGAGCCTTTCGCCATTGCCGGCGAAGATCACGGTATGGTCGCCGACCACCGTGCCGCCCCGCAGCGCCTGGAATCCGATCGTGCCGGCCTCGCGCGCGCCGGTATGGCCATCGCGCGCCCGGACCGACTGGCTCTTCAGATCGACCTGCCGGCCCGCGGCAGCGGCCTCGCCGAGCAGCAGGGCGGTGCCGGAGGGCGCATCCACCTTCATCCGGTGATGCATTTCCACGATCTCGATATCCCAGTCCGCCGCGAGCGAGGCTGCAGCCCGCCGGACCAGAGCGGCCAGCATGTTGACGCCCAGGCTGAAATTGCCCGAGCGGATGATCACCGCATGCCGCGCCGCGGCGTCGAGCCGGTCGAGATCGGTATCGGCAAGCCCTGTCGTGCCCACGACATGGACCAGCCGAGCCTGCGCGCTCAGCTCGGCAAAGCCGAACGTGGCCGCCGGCGCCGTGAAGTCGAGCACGCCCTGCGCCTTGACGAAGGCAGCGAGTGCGTCGCTGGTCACCGGGATGCCATTCGGCGTCAGTCCGGCCAGCACGCCGGAATCCTGCCCCAGCAGCGGCGAGGCCGCATGCTCGACGGCTGCATGCAACACGGTATCCGGGTTCTCGGTTACGGCCCGCACGAGGGCCCGGCCCATCCGGCCGCCGGCCCCCACCACCACAAGGCGCATCGGTTCCGCCATCACTTCAGCCCGCATAGCCCGGGCAGATCACGAGATCGATCTCGCCGACCTGGTCGAGATGGACCTTCGCCGCCTGGTATTCCGGCGAGTGGTAGCAGGCGATCGCCGTGTCGTAATCCGGGAATTCGACCACCACATTGTGCTTGCGCGGCTGCCCCTTGGCAACGAGGCCCGCCGGCCCGCGGACGATGAACCGGCCACCGTATTTCTCGAAGGCGATTACGTTGAGCGAGCGGTATTTCTGGTAGGCGTCATCATTGCTGACGTCCACCCGGGCGATCCAGTAGGCCTTGGTTGCGGTGCCCATTCCGGCCTCCCTCAGACGCCTTCGACGATGACGAAATCACCGACGCTGACCGGCCAGCGGAGCCGGCGGGCCTCGGTGTATTCGGGCGAGAAGAAATAGGCCTTCGCGGCGTCGAAACTCTCGAACTCGATCACGACATTGCGCGTCCGGCCTTCGCCCTCGACAATTTCGAACCGGCCGCCACGCGCCAGGAACGTGCCGCCATACTTCTTGATCGCCTCGCTCGCCTTGGCGGCATAGGCCTTGTAGGCTTCGGGATCATGCACCGAGACACGGCCGACAATATAGGCTTTGGGCATGGCGGTTCCTTTCAGGCTGTAGCGGAAAGATCGTCGAGAATGCGGGCCAGGGCGGCAGCAGGATCGGCGGCGGCCGTGATCGGCCGCCCGATGACCAGATGGTCGGCGCCGGCGCGGATCGCATCACGCGGGGTCATGATGCGCTTCTGGTCGCCCACCGCATCGCCCGCGGGTCGGATCCCCGGCGTGACGAGCAGCAGGTCGGGCCCGACCGCGGCGCGGACAACGCCGATATCGGTGGCGGAGCAGACCAGCCCGCCGATCCCGGCCTCCATCACCTGCCGTGCCCGGAGCGGCACCATCTCCGCGACGGGCCGGGCATAGCCGGCCTCGACGAGATCGGCATCATCCATCGAGGTCAGAACCGAGACGCCCAGCACGGAAAGCGTGCTGCCAGCCGCGCCCTTGGCGGCGGCCCGCATCGTCTGCGGATAGGCATGCACTGTCAGGAACCGCGCGCCGAGGCCGGCGATCTGGCTCACGCCCTTTTCGATCGTGTTGGGAATGTCATGCAGCTTGAGATCGAGAAAGACATGCTTGCCGGCCGCGATCAGGGTCTTGGCCAGCTCGATCCCGCCGACAAAGGCCAGCTCGTAGCCGATCTTGTAGAAACGGCCGGCATCGCCGAGCCTTTCGACCATGGCCGAGGCCGCCCGCGTATCCGGCAGGTCGAGGGCGATGATCACGCGGTCGCCGGGATGCATCACAGGCCCTCCAGCCGCGGAACGGCGGCGCTTCGGCGACATTCCAGCACCAGCCGCTTCAGCGTGGCGTCGAGGAACTTGCTGGCGCCCTCGTCGGTCAGCCCGCCTTCGGCCGGCAGGACCTTGTTGGCGAAGGGCACCGAGGCCATGTCCGGAATGACCAGGGCGCCGAAGCCCAGTTCGAGCATCGTGCGGAACTGCGTCAGCGCGCGATAGCCGCCGCGCGCACCGGGCGAGGCCGCCCCGAGCGCCACCACCTTGCCGGCAAGGCCGGGCCCGTCCTTCCGGACCATGCTCACCCAGTCGAGTGCGTTCTTCAGCAGCGCCGGATAGCCGGAATTGTATTCCGGGCAGGCGATGAAGAGCCCGTCATGCTCCAGCACCTGGCTGGTCAGCGCCCGGGCTGCGAAGGGCGGGTCAGCCCGGCCATCATCATCGGCGAAGGGCAGGGCATGATCCGCAAGCGAGAGCGCGGTCACCGTCACGCCCATCCCGGCCAGCCTTTGCGCGGCCACATCGGCCAGGCGCTGGTTCAGCGAGGCCGGGCGGGTGGAGCCGGAAAAGACGAGAATGGATGTCATGCCTGACCTCAGCCTTGTTGCCGCACGCTGCTGGCTTTAGAGGAAGGGGCAGGACTTGCAAGCCCCGCCCGGAGACGTCGAATGATTTTTGATGGAATGGTCCCTGCGATCGGCAACACGCCGCTGATCCGGCTCAAGCGCGCCTCGGAGGAGACCGGCTGCACGATTCTCGGCAAGGCGGAATTCCTCAATCCCGGCCAGTCGGTGAAGGACAGGGCCGCGCTCTTCATCCTGAAGGATGCCCTCGCGAAGGGGCTTGTCCGCCGTGGCGGCGTGGTGGTGGAGGGTACGGCCGGCAATACCGGGATCGGGCTCACCCTGGTCGGCAACACGCTCGGCCTGCGGACGGTGATCGTCATCCCCGACAGCCAGAGCGAGGAGAAGAAGCTCGCCCTCAAGGCCGGCGGCGCCACCCTGATCGAAGTGCCGCCCGCGCCCTATTCCAACCCGAACAACTTCGTCCGCGTCTCCGGTCGTCTGGCCGAGCAGCTGGCAAAGACCGAGCCGAACGGCGCGGTCTGGGCCAACCAGTTCGACAATGTCGCCAACCGGCAGGCCCATATCGAGACGACCGGGCCGGAAATCCTCCGGGACCTTGACGGCAAGGTCGATGGCTTCATCTGCGCGGTCGGTTCCGGGGGCACGCTGGTCGGCACCGCAATGGCGCTGAAAGCCGCGCGCCCGGATGTCCGGATCGGCCTCGTCGATCCCCATGGCGCCGCGCTCTACAGCTACTACACCGAGGGTGTGCTCAAGGCCGAGGGCTCCTCGATCTCGGAAGGCATCGGACAGGGGCGCATCACGAGGAATCTCGAGGGGTTCACGCCGGATTTCGCCTGCCGCGTGCCGGATGAGGAAGCCCTCCGCATCGTCTACCAGCTGATCGAGGAGGAAGGGCTTGTCCTCGGCTCCTCGTCCGGCGTCAATGTCGCCGGCGCGATCCGCATGGCGCGCGAGATGGGCCCCGGCCACACGATCGTGACGATCCTCTGCGATTACGGCACGCGTTATGCCTCGCGGCTGTTCAACCCGGAGTTCCTGCGCGGAAAGAACCTGCCGGTGCCGGCTTGGCTGGAGCGCGCGGCCAGCATTACCGCGCCGCTCGAGACGCCCTGACCGCCGGGGCTCAGGCGTCTTCGTCCTTGCGATAGACCCAGACCCGGGCCGGCGGCAGGTTGAGCCAGACGCGCGGGCTGACCTCGACATCGAAATCCCGGTTGCGGAGCGGGATCGGCGAGACCGTGGCATAGGTGAACTGGATGAAGGGCGCGCCCGGCTGCATCAGCTTGAAGCTCGTCTGCAGCAGGTTGGTCCGCTGGATTTCCGGCCGCGTGAAAAGCGGCAATGACGAGACAACCGCCGCTGCCCGCTCCATCAGCGGGCCGAGAGTCGCCTGAAGCCGATAGGCATCGCCCTCGATGATTGTCGCCTTCGGGAAGCGCTTGTGCAGCAGCCGGCAGAAATCCGGGTTGAACTCCACAAGGATGAGCCGCTCTTCCGCCACGCCGTGGCGGATCAGCGCCTCGGTCACAGGGCCCGTGCCCGGACCGAGCTCGATCACCGGACCGGGGACCGTCACGTCGACATAGCGCGCCATGGTTCGGGCCAGCTGCTTGCCCGAGGGCGAGACAGCACCGGTGATCAGGGGGCGGTCGAACCAGGATTTCAGGAATCGCGCCTCGTCCTGCAACTGCACGTCAAGTGCAAGGCGCTTGGCCATTTTCTGCCCGGACCGGCGGAAACCGCCGAACGGTGCCAAGGGGCTGTTCTGTCCCGACAAGGTTTTTTCCTGTTACTGACGCGACCAAGGAACCGGCCGTATATGACGAAAGACGGTGTCGGTTTCAAGACCACCCGGCTCAGCATCCGGCCGGACGGGCGCTGTCAGTTCGGCGTGCCGCCGAAGAAATCCTTCACGCGGGCAAAAAACCCGGCTGATTCAGGGCTCGTTTCTTTCGAGGAGGCATTCTCGAATTCAGCCAGCAACTCACGCTGCCGCTTCGTCAGGTTCTGCGGAGTTTCCACCACAGCCTGGACATAGAGATCGCCCATTTCCTTCGAGCGAAGGATCGGCATCCCCTTGTTCCGAAGGCGGAATTGCTTGCCGGACTGCGTCCCTTCGGGGATGCGGATCCGCGCCTCGCTGCCATCCAGCGTCGGCACGGCGACTTCCGTGCCCAGGGCTGCTGCCACCATCGAGATCGGCACGCGGCAGAAAAGATCGGCACCGTCGCGGCTGTAGAAGCCATGCGGCTTCACCGACAGGAAAATATAGAGATCGCCCGACGGCGCACCGCGCATCCCGGCCTCGCCCTCGCCGGCAAGGCGGATCCGCGTGCCATCTTCCACGCCAGCCGGCACATTGACCGACAGCGTCCGCTCCCGCGTGACGCGGCCCGCGCCACCGCAGCTCCGGCAGGGATCCTCGATCACCTCGCCGCGCCCGCCGCAGGTCGGGCAGGTCCGCTCGATCGAGAAGAAACCCTGTGTCGCCCGGACGCGTCCCGCGCCGCCGCAGGTGCCGCAGGTCTTGGGCTTGGAACCCGGCTTCGCGCCGGTGCCCGAACAGGCCTCGCAGGTGATCGCGGTCGGCACCTTCACCGTCGCGTTCTTGCCCTTGTAGGCCTCTTCCAGCGTGATCTCGAGATTGTAGCGCAGGTCTGCGCCGCGCTCGCGGCCACGCCCGCCGCCGCGCCGGCCGCCGCCGCCGCCGAATACATCGCCGAAAATATCCTCGAAAATGTCGCTCATCGACGAGGCAAAGTCCGGCCCGAACCCGCCGGGTCCGCCCGGGCCGCCACCGCCTTCGAAGGCCTGATGGCCGAACCGGTCATAGGCGCCGCGCTTCTGGGGATCCGAGAGGATCTGGTAGGCCTCGTTCAGCTCCTTGAACTTGCGCTCGGCTTCCGCATCGCCCGGGTTCTTGTCCGGGTGATATTGCATCGCCAGCTTGCGGAAGGCGCTTTTCAGCGCGGCGTCATCCGCATTTTTCGGAACGCCCAGAACCTCGTAATAGTCACGCTTGGCCATGCGTATGGCTCCAGATCAGGCGGGAAGGAGCCCGGCGGCGGGCCGGGCGATCCGGAAGGAAGGGCTGCCGCACTGGCAGCCCTTCCTCGACATCAGGCCGATTTCTTGCCCTTGTCGTCGCCCGAGACGTCCTTGAACTCGGCATCGATGACGTCATCCGTCTTCACGCCGTCCTTCTGGGCATCCGCCTTGGCGGCGGCTTCCTGCTCGGCCTTGTAGATCGTCTCGCCGATCTTCATCGCCGCCTGGACGAGCTCGTTCGTCCGGGTGGTGATCACCTCGGCATCGTCGCCCGCGAGCACGTCGCGGAGGGCCGTGATGGCCTTCTCCACCGCGTCCTTTTCGGAAGCGCCGAGCTTGGCTTCATGCTCCTTCACCGATTTCTCGGTGTCGAAGATCAGCTTCTCGGCCCCGTTCCTTGCCTCGACCAGCTCGCGCCGCTTCTTGTCCTCGGCGGCATTCTCCTCGGCTTCCTTCACCATTTTCTGGATGTCGGCTTCCGAGAGGCCACCCGAGGCCTGGATGCGGATCTGGTGTTCCTTGTTGGTCGCCTTGTCCTTGGCCGTGACATTGACGATGCCGTTCGCGTCGATATCGAAGGTCACCTCGATCTGCGGCATGCCGCGCGGGGCCGGCGGAATGCCGACCAGGTCGAACTGGCCCAGCAGCTTGTTGTCGGCCGCCATTTCGCGCTCGCCCTGGAAGACCCGGATCGTCACCGCATTCTGGTTGTCCTCGGCGGTGGAGAAGACCTGGCTCTTCTTGGTCGGGATCGTGGTGTTGCGGTCGATCAGGCGGGTGAACACGCCGCCGAGCGTCTCGATGCCGAGGCTGAGCGGCGTCACATCGAGCAGCAGCACATCCTTCACGTCGCCCTGCAGCACGCCGGCCTGGACCGCCGCGCCGATGGCGACGACCTCATCCGGGTTGACGCCCTTGTGTGGCTCCTTGCCGAAGAACTGCTTCACCACTTCCTGGATCCGCGGCATCCGGGTCATGCCGCCGACGAGCACGACCTCGTCGATCTGGCCCGCCTGGATGCCGGCATCCTTGAGCGCCTTCTTGCACGGCTCGATCGTCCGCTGGACGAGGTCATCGACCAGCGCCTCGAACTTGGCGCGGGTGAGCTTAAGCGTGAGATGCTTCGGACCCGTCGCGTCAGCCGTGATATAGGGCAGGTTGATTTCGGTCTGGGCCGTCGAGGACAGCTCGATCTTGGCCTTTTCCGCCGCTTCCTTCAGGCGCTGCAGGGCGAGCTTGTCCTTCTTGAGGTCAATGCCCTGTTCCTTCTTGAACTCGTCCGCGAGATACTCGACGAGGCGCATGTCGAAATCCTCGCCGCCGAGGAAGGTGTCGCCATTGGTCGACTTCACTTCGAACACGCCATCGCCGATCTCGAGGATCGAGATGTCGAACGTGCCGCCGCCAAGGTCATATACGGCGATCGTGCCGGTCGACTTCTTGTCGAGGCCATAGGCGAGCGCCGCCGCCGTCGGCTCGTTGATGATGCGCAGCACCTCGAGCCCGGCAATCTTGCCGGCATCCTTGGTCGCCTGGCGCTGGGCGTCGTTGAAATAGGCGGGAACCGTGATGACCGCCTGGTCGACCGTCTGGCCGAGATAGGCCTCTGCGGTTTCCTTCATCTTCATCAGCGTGAAGGCGGAGATCTGCGAGGGCGAATATTTCTTGCCGTCGGATTCGACCCAGGCATCGCCGTTATCGGCCTTGACGATCGAATAGGGCACCAGGCCCTTGTCCTTCTGCGTCAGCGGATCGGCATAGGTGCGGCCGATCAGGCGCTTGATCGCGAAGAAGGTCTTTTCGGGGTTGGTGACGGCCTGACGCTTGGCGGGCTGGCCCACCAGCCGCTCGCCATCCGGCGTGAAGGCGACGATGGACGGCGTGGTCCGCGCGCCCTCGGCATTCTCGATGACCTTCGGCGTGGAGCCTTCCATCACCGCGACGCACGAATTGGTCGTGCCCAGATCGATCCCAATAACTTTACCCATGACGAGCCCCTCTCGAGCGAGCGTTCGGTTCATCGCATCCCGGAGCGATGCGCGAACCTTGCCAATTGCGGTTAACGTTTCGTGACTGGGAGCGGTTTTCCCTGCCCGCTCGCGGCCTCATGCAGCGATATAGGAACCGCCATTTGCCCCCACAAGGGTGGGTGACGCCAAAATGTCACAATCCGATCTCCTCCGGGCTCCGCCCCGGCCGCCGCCGGTAAACGGGAAGCCGCCAGCGGAACCGGATGGCGAGGGCGCGCAGCACGAAGGCCAGCGCCACGCCGAACAGGATGGCATAGTCCCGCGGCAGGAATTCCAGCCCGAGCAGGTAGCCCGCCGAGCCGAGAAAGGCGGCCGTCGCATAGATTTCCCCGCGCATGATCACCGGGCTCTCCGCCCCCATCATGTCGCGGATGAAGCCGCCGACAACGGCCGTCATCACGCCGCAGGTCACCGCCACGAGGAAGCCATGCCCGAGCGCGGCCTCGGCGCCGAGCACGCAGAACACCGCCATGCCGGCTGCATCCAGCCAGAGCAGCAGCCGCAACCGCGAATCTGGAAGATGGGCGAGGAAGAAGGTGGCGGCCGAGGCGGCCGCGCAGACCAGCAGATAGGCCGGCTCCTTCACCCAGAATACCGGCACCGCACCGAGAACCAGATCACGGAAGGTGCCGCCGCCGATTCCGGTCACGGTGCCGAAGAAGATGAAGGCGACGATGTCCATTTCCTTGCGCGAGGCGACAAGCGCGCCCGAAATCGCGAAGACGACAACGCCGATCCAGCCGATAAGGGTCACGATATCCAGGATCATGCCGCGTTGTGGCATGCCCGCGCGGGTCTGACAAATGGCCCGGGGGGTTCAGCAATCCTGCCGGATTGCCTGCGCCGCTTCCCAGCCGAGCATCGCCCGCTTGCGCGTCAGGCCCCAGTGATAGCCGGTCAGCGCCCCGGATTTGCCGACGACGCGGTGACAGGGCACGACGAAGGAAATCGGGTTCCTGCCCACAGCCGCGCCGACGGCCCGTGCCGCCTTCGGATTGTCGAGTTCCGCCGCGATCGAGGAATAGGTGGTCGCGCGCCCCATCGGAATGCGCAGCAGCGTCTGCCAGACCCGGATCTCGAAATCCGTGCCGATCAGGAACACGTTCAGGGGCTGGTCCGGCTGCCAGGCCTCCTCGGCGAAGATCCGGCGGGCGAAAGGCGCGATCCTTGCTGCATCCCGCTCATAGGTGGCATTCGGCCAGCGCCTGCGCATATCCTCGAAAGCTGCGGCCTCGCCGCCCTCGTCGCAGAAGGCGAGACCGCACAGGCCACGATCATTGATCATCGGCAGTGCAATGCCGAAGGGCGAGGGCACGAAATCATAGGTGATCCGCAGGCCCGCACCGCCATTCTTGTACTCGCCTGGAGACATCGCCTCATGCGTGACGAAAAGATCATGCAGCCGTGACGGACCTGACATGCCGACCTCGAGGGAGCAGTCGAGCAGCGGCATGCCCTCATCAAGCAGGCGCTTCGCGTTGTCGAGTGTCACCGCCTGCAGGAAAGCCTTGGGCGTGAGCCCGCACCAGCGTCGGAACAGGGCGGTCAGGTCGCCAGGGGAAAGGCCGATCGACGCGGCAATCTCATCGATCCCGGGCTGGTGCCGGCTGGCCTCGGTGATGAACCGGAGTGCCCGCTGAACGAGCGCATAATCCGTGGCGGCCTGGGAGCCGGGCAATCCGGCGAGACGATCGAGCATGGCAAACCTCCATGCCGGTCAATCTAGGCGCGGAACGGCCCGGCCACCACCCGATTTCATGCCGACCAGCGGCGCGACCGGGCGAGAGCCTCCTGGAAATCGGCGGCGAATTCGGCCCGCTCGTCTGGGCCGAGCATGCTGGCGATCTCCACGCGGGAGCGGCCCTGCACCAAGGCCAGCCGTTCGATCCCGAATTCCGGATGCTCTTTCTTCTCGAGCCGCGTCCAGAGCGGGTTGAACCGGATCTCGCGGACTGTGCCGCGCCAGCTCACAGAGCGGAACAGCAACTCGATCTGCGAAAGGACAATCTGCTCATAGGCCCGCGCCGTGGCGTTATGGTAGCGAAAGGCCGCATAGATCAGCGCGACATCGAGCCCCATGAAGCCGGCGATGGGCCATGCGCCGAGAATGAGGAACGGAATCGATACCGCGAGGCCGACCAATCCGACAAAACCCATCACCCAGGCGAGCCCGTTCCGCGACAGCGAACGATGCGGATGCAGCGTTGCCTCGAAGAGCGGCGCTTCAAGCGGTGAAATCGGGTCGTTCGGGGGTGTGGTCACGCTAGGTTTCCTCCCGGGCCTGCTCTAGAAAAGCGGGCCAATCCCGAGGAAAATCAACCCGTCATGAGCGCCGTGAGACAAAAGCCCGCATCCGCAGCCCCCAGGAAGCGCAAGCCGGCCCGCCCGAAGGATCGGCCCGTCGCCGAAATCGCCGAAATGTTCCGCCGGCTCCATGCCATCGAGCCGGAACCGAAGGGCGAGCTCGAGCATTCCAATGCCTTCACCCTGCTGGTTGCTGTGGTGCTCTCCGCGCAGGCGACCGATGCCGGCGTCAACAAGGCGACGCGCAAACTCTTTGCAGAAGCGGACACACCACAAAAAATGCTCGCGCTCGGCGAGGATCGCGTCCGCGAATTGATCAAGACCATCGGCCTGTTCCGGAACAAGGCGAAGAACGTCATCCTTCTGAGCCAGGCCCTGATCGACCGCTACGGCGGCGAGGTTCCGGCCGACCGCGATGCCCTCGTCACCCTGCCCGGCGTTGGCCGGAAGACCGCGAATGTCGTGCTCAACATGGCGTTCGGCGAGGCGACCTTCGCGGTGGATACGCATGTCTTCCGCGTCTCGAACCTGCTGCCCATCGCCCCAGGCAAGACGCCGGAAGCCGTGGAAGCCGGCCTCGACCGTCTCATCCCGGAACCCTACCGCCTGCATGCCCATCACTGGCTGATCCTGCACGGCCGCTATCTGTGCAAGGCGCGCAAGCCCGAATGCTGGCGATGCGCGCTGGCCGATCTCTGCCGTCACGAGCCCAAAACGCCGGAGCCCGGCAAGAAGGCCGGCTGACAATCAGCGATAGACGAACCAGGCCGCGAGGCCGAAGCAGCCGACGATGATCCGCCACCAGGCGAAGGGCGTGAATCCGTGCTTCGAGACGAAACCGAGGAACCCGCGCACAACGACAAGCCCGGTCAGGAAGGCGAAGACGAATCCGATCACCACCGCCATCACATCATCGAAAGCAAGCGTCTTGTAGCTTTTCAACAGGTCGAAGGCGAAGGCGCCCGCCATGGTCGGCATGGCGAGGAAGAACGAGAATTCCGCTGCCACGCGTTTCTCGGCGCCCATCAGCATCGCGCCGACGATGGTCGCGCCGGAACGCGAGACGCCGGGGATCATGGCAAGGCACTGGAATGCGCCGATCTTCAGGGCCATGGGCAGGGAAATGTCCATCACGTCGTCAACCTTCCGCTCGAACTTGGTCTCGTCGACCACCAGCAGGACAAGGCCGCCCGCAATCAGGCTGATGCAGACGACAAAGGGGTTGAACAGCACGCCCTTGATGAAATCACGCGCGAAATACCCGATCACCATCGCCGGCAGGAACGCGACGAGGATGGCCAGGATGAACATCTGGGACCTGCGGTCCGTGAAGGCGCCTTTGGCGAGGGCCAGCAGCTTCATCGAATAGACCGACAGGATCGCGAGGATCGCGCCGAGCTGGATCAGCACCTCGAAACTGTGGCCGGGCGAATGGAAATTCAGGTAATGCCCGAACAGGATCAGATGGCCGGTCGAGGAGACAGGCAGGAACTCGGTGAGCCCCTCGATGAAGCCGAGGAGGGCGGCCTTGAGGGCAAGCGCGGTATTCATTGTTCGATAACCATGTCGGGGGCCGTGGCACCGGATCCCGTCAACATGGTTGAGGCCCCGGTGGCTGTCCTCTATAGCGGGAACTTGATGAAAGCCACCTTACCGCCTTCGCGTCACGCGGCGGTTCCGGCACAACCCTCAAGACGTTATGGCTGTCCTGTACCATCACCCGCTCGATCCGCATTCCCGTTTCGTCCGCCTGATCATGGGCGAATTGCAAATGGAGGGCGAACTCGTCGAGGAGAATGTCTTCGAGCGCCGGCGCGAATTCCTGGCGCTCAACCCGGCCGGCACGATCCCTGTCCTTGTCGAGCAGGACGGGCAGGTCGTGCCCGGAGCCAATGTCATCGCCGAATATCTGGACGAGACGCGCGGGTTGGCCCTTGCGGACAGGCGCCTGCTGCCGGAGGATCCCTCCGGCCGCGTCGAGGTCCGTCGGCTGCTCAACTGGTTCCATGTCAAGTTCTACATGGAAGTCGGCGAGCCGCTGCTGAACGAGAAGTTGTTCAAGCGTCATGCGACCAACGGCGCCGCGACCGCGCCGGACCCCGGTATCCTCCGGGCGGCCCGGAGCAATTTGCGCTATCACCTTCACTATCTCGGCCATATCCTGCATCAGCATAACTGGATTGCCGGCGACCGGCTGAGCTATGCCGATCTCGCGGCCGCCGCGCAGCTTTCGGCCATCGATTATCTGGGGGAAGTGGATTGGTCAGCCGACGAGACCGCGAAGCTCTGGTACGCGAAGCTGAAATCGCGCCCGGCCTTCCGGACCCTGCTGGGCGACCGGATCCGGGGTCTGATCCCCGCAGGCCACTACACCGACCTGGACTTCTGACCGCCGCCGGTCTTCGTCCGCTGGCCGAGAAGCATGGGTTCGATGCCCTCGGTGTCGCGGCGCCCGAGGATGATGCTGCGCGTGCGGCCGGCCTGTACGACTGGCTGGCGAACGGTTTCGAGGGTGAGATGGGGTGGATGGCCCGCGAACCCGGGCGTCGGGCCTCGCCGAAACAGCTCTGGCCGGAAGTCCGTTCCGTCCTCGTTCTCGGCACGAATTATGGTGTCGAGGGTAATGTCCTTGCCGGCCTCGCCCACCCGGACAAGGCCTCCCTCGCTCTTTATGCACTCCGGCGCGACTATCACGATGTGATCAAGGCAAGGCTCAAGGCCTTCGCGCGTGAGCTGGTCGAGCATCATGGCGGCGAGGTGAAGGTCTTCGTCGATACCGCGCCGGTCATGGAAAAGCCCCTGGCCATGCAGGCCGGCCTCGGCTGGCAGGGCAAGCACACGGTGCTGGTCAGCCGCGATTTCGGCAACTGGCTCTTTCTCGGCGCGGTCTACACAACGCTGGATATCGCACCCGAACCATCGGGCGAGGATCATTGCGGCCGCTGCCGCCGCTGCCTCGATTCCTGCCCGACGGATGCCTTTCCGGGCCCCTACCGGCTCGATTCGCGGCGCTGCATTGCCTATCTCACCATCGAGCACAAGGGTGTCATTCCGCGGGAGCTTCGCCCCGCCTTCGGCAACCGGGTGTTCGGCTGCGATGATTGCCTCGCGGTCTGCCCGTGGAACAAGTTCGCCGCAGCCAGCCGGGACCAGAAACTCGCGCTGCGGGGGGATCTGGCCGGCGCCGATCTGGCCGATCTTGTCCAGCTCGATGATGCCGCCTTCCGGACGCTCTATGCCGGAACGCCGATCAAGCGCACGGGGCGCGACCGGTTCGTCCGCAACGTCCTGATCGCGATCGGCAATTCCGGGCTGCCGCGTTTCCTGCCGCTGGTCATGGACCGACTGGAGGATGAGTCCCCCCTCGTCCGTGGCATGGCGGTCTGGGCGCTGGCTCGCCTTGCGCCACCGCAGCAGCTTGGCGAGGCGGCCCGCTTTCGCCTGCCGCGCGAGCCGGATGACGAGGTGCGGGACGAATGGGAAGCCGCCCTGGCGGCCGTGGAGCAGGCATGATGCAACTGGTGATCATCGGGTTCGGCTATTCTGCCGCAGCGATTGCACGGGAGATCCGGCCGCATGCCTCGGCCATCATGGTCACGGTCCGGAGCGAGGCCAAGGCAGCGGCTTTGCGCACCGCCGGTTGGGATGCTCGCGGTTTCGACGGGAGCGTCATTTCGCCGGACCTTGCGGCCGGGCTTTCCGGTGCGACCCATCTCCTCGTTTCCGCGCCGCCGGACGAGGGCGGCGATCCGCTGCTGCGGGCCGGGCTTTCCCGCCTTGCCCTGCCGGCGCTCGCCCGGATCGCCTATCTCTCCACAGTCGGGGTCTATGGCGATCATCAGGGCGGTTGGGTGGACGAGGATACAGCCCCGCTCCCGGTCTCTTCGCGTTCCGTCCAGCGCCTCGCCGCCGAGCAGGCTTGGCGGGATTTCGCCGAGCGGTGCAGCGCGGAGCTCGGAATTTTCCGCCTCTCCGGCATCTATGGCCCCGGGCGTTCGGCCATCGAGAACCTGCGTTCCGGCACCGCCCGCAGGCTGGTCAAGCCCGGCCAGGTCTTCAACCGGATCCATGTCGGCGATATCGCGGGTGCTGTCACGGCGGCCTTGCTGGGCAACAGCTCGCTTGGAACGCTGAACCTGACCGATGACGAGCCTTGCCCGCCGCAGGATGTCGTGGCCCACGCGGCCGGCCTGCTCGGGATCGAGCCGCCGCCGGAGCAGCCCTTCGAGACGGCCGAACTCTCGCCGATGGCGCGCAGCTTCTATGGCGAGAACAAGCGCGTCTCGAATGCGCGCATCAAGGCGCGGCTTGGCTACGCCTTCCGCTTCCCGACCTATCGCGAGGGGCTGCGCGCCTGCCTCGCGGACGGCGGTCAGGCCGTGTGACGGCCTGCATCCGCGCCGTAATAGGCGACGTAGCGCGGATCGATCGCGCTGACCTTGACCACCACGAACACATCGGTTGTGCCGAACTGGCGGTCGATCACCGCGCCTTCGCCGAACAGCGCGCCGAGGCGAAGATAGCCCTTGATCAACGGCGGCAGCGCTTTCATCGCGGCCTTGAGATCAACCGCGTCCTTTTCCATCCGGTCCATCGGCGTATGGCGCCACGGGAGGGCGCGTGCCGACAGGCCTTCCGGCGCCCGGGCATGGTGATGCAGGAAGGCGAGTGGCAGCGCCAGCGCATCCGGATCGGTGCCTTCGAGGCTGGCGCAGCCGAACATCAGCTCGATCTTGTGGTGGAGGACATAGCGCCAGATGCCATGCCAGAGCAGCTCGACCGTGCGCTTGGTGCGCCAGGGTTTCAGAACGCAGGAGCGACCCAGTTCGAGCATCTGCGCCCCGCGATTCGCGGCGAAAAGCGGGCCGAGATCATATTCGCCAGCGGTGTAGAAATCGGTTCCCTGCGCCGCCGCCACGTCGGAGCGCAGCAGGCGGTAGGTCCCGATCACCTTCGGCCTTGGCTTGCCGAAACGGCTTGTCTTGCCCTCGTGATCGATCACAAGCAGATGGTCGCAGATCCGGTCGAACGGGTCGACATCGCGGCGTGAAATCAGGCTGCGTGCATTCGGCGTCGCGCTCATCTCCTCGAAGAAGACCTTGTAGCGCAACCGCTGGGCACGGCGGATATCCTTTGTGGTCCGGGCCAGCCGCACCTCAAGCGAACCGATCCGGCCGAGGGATTCCGGCAGGCCACCGCCATCCCGGACGATCCGGTTGGTGGGGTTCAGTTTGCCGACAAGCGCGCGGGGATCAAGAAAGGGGGATCGGAGCCGCTTGGCGGGGCTCGGTTGGGCACCAGGCACATTCGGCCGGAGCATGGGCATTCTCCCTTGGCATATCCGGTTGGACCCGGATTGCCGGATGCTTCTGCCTCCAGCTTATGACAATTCGATGACAAATTCAAAGCAAGGGAAAGGCTCGGCCTCACGCGACCTGGCGGGGTTGCGGCATCAGCCGGGCGAGGATCGAGACAAACCGGTCGCGATCGAGCGGCTTGGGGAGGAAGTCATCGAAGCCCGCATTGATGCAGGCTTCACGGTCTTCGGCAAAGGCATTCGCGGTCAGGGCCAGCGCCGGCATTGGCCGGAGCGCCTGGCTTGCCTCGAGGCCCCGCCAGGCCCGGATGACCGCAAGACCATCGAGATCGGGCATGCGGACATCGCAGAGCATGGCATCGAAAGGCTGTCCGCCCGGCAGGATGGACGCCTCGAGCCAGGTCAGCGCCTCGCGCCCGGTCGAGGCGCGGACCGGCCGGCCACCCAGCCTTTCGATCAACCTTCCAGCCAGCAAGGCGTTGATGTCATTGTCCTCTGCGATCAGGATCCGCCGCCCGGCCAGAGGTTCGCCGAGGCTGGCTTCCTGCGCCTCTGCAACAATCGCCGCTTCCGGCCCGTCCCAATCACCGAGCTGGGCGGCGAGCGAACGGTTGCGCACCGGCTTGACGAGGTAACGGTCGAAACCCGCCGCCGATGGAGGGCCGAAACTGCGCCGTTCATACGGCGAGAGCAGAACGATATGGCGCTTGCAGCCCGCCGCAAGGCTGGCCCGGACGACCAGCCGCGCAGCCTCGACACCGAAGGCTGCGTCGACCATCAGCAGGTCGACAGCGATCGCCTCGAGGGCCGCGAGCGCATCGTCAGGCTGCCGGACCACCCGGCAACGACCGCCGGCCTGACGGATCTGCCCGGCGAGAAATGTGCCCTCGAACGGCCCTGCAGCGAGGATGAGAACCTCGAGGCCTTCCGCCTGAAGGGTAGCGGCGCGTTCGCGCAGCGTGCCGGCCTGCCGGAGTGGCAGGAGAAGGACGAATTCCGCACCCTGGCCGAGCGTCGAGCGGGCATGGATGTCGCCGCCCATCAGGCGTGCGAGCCGACGCGAAATGGCAAGGCCAAGGCCGGTCCCGCCATGCTTGCTGGCCTGCATCTCGACTTGCTCGAACTCCTCGAAGATCGTCTCGAGCCGGTTTTCCGGAATACCTGGCCCGGTATCCGCGACGGTGAAGCGCAGCATGTCGTCGAGCCTGTCAACGCGGATGCCGACGCCGCCGGCCTCGGTGAACTTGACGGCATTGCCGGCGAGATTGGTCAGGATCTGGCGCAGTCGCGCGCCATCGGTGAGGATCGATTCGGGCAGACCCGGATCGAGCACGGCCGCGATCTCGAGGTTTTTCCCCTGTGCGCGGGGGGCGAGCAGCTCGACCACGCCCTCGACCATGCTGGCGAGATTGACCGGCTGATCCTGCACCTCGAGCTTCCCGGCTTCGATGCGGGAGAAATCGAGGATCTCCTCGATCAACGAGAGCAGCGCTTCGCCGGAGGTCTTGATCGCCCGGGCATAGCTCGCCTGTTCCGGCGTCAGAGGCGTGTCCATCATCAGGTCGGCCATGCCGAGAACGCCATTGAGCGGAGTGCGGATTTCGTGGCTCACCGTGGCGAGGAAACGGGACTTGGCCTCGTTGCTCGCCTCGACCCGGGCGCTGGTCCGGCCAAGGCGGTCGAGTTCGCCGTCAAGCCGGGCGCGTTCGGCCTCGGCCCACCCGTATTGCTCGCGCAGCCGATGCAGGTCGCGCAGCAGGGCCATGGCCACCAGCGCGAAAACCAGCGCTGCAGCCGTGGCCATATAGGTGATGGGGTGCAACCCCAGCAGGGAGATATCCACCGTGACGCCCGTCTTGTTGTTTCCGGCATCATGGCGGCACGAGGTTTACGAAGGCATTTCCCCGATGGAGGCATTCGCGGATGTCGTTAAGGGATGCTTGAAACCGGGTTCGCTCAGAGCCCGGCGAGCGAGCGGCTCCGGAGCGAGAGCGCCTCGGCGACATGCGCGCGGGACACCGCCTCGGCGCCGTCGAGATCGGCCAGGGTGCGGGCGACCTTGACCACGCGATGGAAACTGCGTGCAGTGAGGCGGAGATGGTCGGCGGCCTTGCGCAGCAGGGCCTCGCTGTCTCCGTCAAGCGGCGCAACGGTCTCGAGCACGCCGGCGGGGGCCTGTGCATTCAGCCGGATGCCCCCGAGGCCGAGATCGGCATAGCGCCGGGCCTGCCGGGCGCGGGCCGCGACGACCCGTTCGAGGACATCGGCCGACCCCTCCTTCGGCGGGGGCACGAAGAGATCACCCAGCGCCACTGCAGGGACGTCGATGACAAGGTCGAACCGGTCGATCAGCGGGCCGGACAGCCGGCCTGCATAGGCGGCGACGCATTTTTCGTTCGGCGCCCGCCGGCAGGTAAAGCCCGGATCGAAAGCCTGCCCGCACCGGCAGGGATTCATCGCGGCGACCAGCTGGAACCGGGCGGGATAGGTGGCGCGATGATTGGCGCGCGAGACCGAGACAAGCCCGGTCTCGATGGGTTGGCGCAGGGCATCGAGCGCCTGCGAGGAGAATTCGGGCAATTCGTCGAGAAACAGAACGCCGCCATGCGCGAGCGAGATCTCGCCCGGGCGGGCATGGATGCCACCACCCGTCAGCGCGGCCATGCTGGCGGAATGATGTGGCGACCGGAAGGGGCGGCGGTCGGTCAGGGCGCCGTCGGTCAGCAGGCCCGCCACCGAATGGATCATCGAGACATCCAGCAATTCGGCCGGGCTCAGCGGCGGCAGGATCGAGGGAAGCCGCGCGGCCAGCATCGACTTGCCTGCGCCCGGGGGCCCGTTCAGAAGAAGATGATGGCCGCCTGCCGCCGCGATCTCGAGCGCCCGCTTCGCACTTTCCTGCCCCCGAATATCGCGCAGGTCCGGCAGCGGGCGTGTATCGACGCGAATGGCCGGCTCCGGTCGCCGCAGAACCTGGCTGCCGCGGAAATGATTCGCCAGCTGGATCAGCGATTGCGGCGCCAGCACGTCCATCTCGCTGCCGGCCCAGGCCGCCTCCGGCCCGCACCGGGCCGGGCAGATCAGTCCGTGCCCGCGCTGGTTCGCACCGATCGCGGCGGGCAATACACCCGCCACCGACGAGATCGAGCCATCGAGCGCCAGTTCGCCGAGCACGGTGTATCCCTCCAGCGCATCACCGGGTATGGCGCCGATGGCCGCCATGATGCCGAGCGCGATCGGCAGATCATAGTGGCTGCCCTCCTTCGGCAGGTCGGCCGGGGCGAGATTGATGATGATCCGCTTCGCCGGCAGCGCGAGCCCGGAGGCGGTGAGAGCCGCACGGATGCGCTCCCGGCTTTCCGCCACGGCCTTGTCAGGCAGGCCGACAAGGTTGAGCTTCACCGTGCCGGACGCCACTTGCACCTGCACATCGACCGGGCGGGCCTCGATCCCTTCGAAGGCCACGGTCGCCACGCGGGAAACCATCCTGTTCTCCCTGCCTGAAAGCAGCAGGGATAGAACGGAATTTTATCCTTGAAAAGGTAAAATATCCTATGATCCGCCGATGACGATCCCGGCGAGCAGGACCAGAACGCCGCCCACGACGACCTGGAACACCGAGCGCAGGAACGGGGTGTCCATGTATTTCGTCCGGATCCACGAAATCGCCACCAGTTCGATCGCCACAATGATCCCAGCAAGGGTTGTGGCGATCCAGAAGCCGTTCGGCCAGCTCGAGGGAACGAGATAGGGCAGGGTGTGGCCGAGCCCGCCAAGGCAGGTCATCAGCCCGCAGACGATCCCGCGCACCACAGGAGAGCCACGGCCCGAAATGATGCCGTCATCCGACATGGCCTCGGTGATTCCCATCGAGATGCCGGCCCCGACCGATGCCGCAAGACCGACAAGGAAGGTTTCCCAATTGCTCTGGGTGGCGAAGGCGGCCGCGAAGAGCGGTGCCAGCGTCGAGACGGAGCCATCGATCAGCCCCGCCAGGCCCGGCTGAACATAGGTCAGCACGAATTGCCGATGGCGCGTTGCGGCCTCGTCGGCGAGATGCTCCGGCGTCAGGTGTTCGCCCTCGAGCGCATCGGCCTTTTTCCGATGCCCGCGCTCGACCTCCGCAAGGTGGAGGAACAGTTCCCGGACCCGCGTGTCGAGCGCCTGGCTCGCCGCCTTGTCATAGAAATTGGCGGCCTGGATCTCCATCAAAGCCGCTTCCTCGCGCATCGCCTCCGGGCTGAGGTTGCGCGTCAGCCAGACCGGGCGGCGGCTCATGAAGCCGCGCACATCCTCGCGCCGGATCGGCGGCAGGTTCTCGCCAAAACGCGAGCGGAACAGCTCGAACAGGCGGGCGCGATGCTCGCGCTCTTCCTCGGCCATCGCCCGGAACATCTCGGCCGAAGCCGGAAAGCCTTCTGCCGCCACATCGGCGAATTCCTGGTAGATCCGGCTGTCCTCCTCCTCGTTGGCGATGGCGAGGGCGAGGACCTCGCGTTCGGTGAGATCGGACAGGGGCTTCTTGCCGAAGGCGAGCATGGCGGAATCCTTGTTTGGAATGATTCTAAAATAGCGGTTCACACCGGGTATGCAAGCGCAGAGGATGCAAGCGCCGGGCAAGGGCGCGATCTTTTCGCAGGAGGGGGATCCGCTTCGCCTTCCTGTCCGGAGGGATCCGTCCTAGGAAGAGGTAACCAGGCAGTTCCGATGATTCTCCCCTCCCTTCTCCTGCTGGCGGCCAAGATGGGCACCGCAGCCCTGATCGTTGTGTCGACATCGGTCCTTGCGGAGCGTTCCCGACCCTTCCTCGCGGCCATGCTTGCGACATTGCCGATCTCGGCAGGCCCGGCTCTCGCTTTCCTTGCCGCAGAGCACCCGCCCGCCTTCATGGAGAAGGCATTGCTGAGCGCGCTGGTGACCAATATCGCCACCGGCATCTACTGTGTGATCTATGCCCATGCAGCACAGCGCTTTTCCACCCTGCCCAGCCTCATGCTCAGCCTCGCGGGATGGGCGCTGGTCGCGCTGGTTCTCCAGCGCGTGCCCTGGACCTTCGCCACCGCGCTTGCCGCCAGCCTTGTGGTCTACCCGGTGTTGATCCGCCTTGTCCGGCCCTTCCTCTCGAATGAGCGGATCGCCGCGCCGCCGCGGCCCTGGTTCGCCATTCCGCTCCGGGCCCTTGCCGTGGGCAGCCTCGTCGCCGCCGTGACCGGCCTGTCCTGGACGCTCGGCCCCTCCCTGTCCGGACTGCTCACGGTCTTCCCGATCGTCCTGTCGAGCCTCGTCGCCATCCTGCACCCGCGCATCGGTGGCAGGCAGACTGTGGCGGTCATCGGCAGCGGCTTGCCCGGCCTGATGGGCTTCGCCCTCGCGCTTGCCCTCGCCGGATGGCTCGTCGCGCCGCTCGGCTCGTTCCCGGCGCTCTCGATCGGACTTGCCGCCTGCCTGGCCTGGAACGGCGCGCTTGTCCTGCGCGCCCGGTAAGCGGCAAACCTGCCATCAGTCCGGCTTGCGGCTGGCCTCGACCAGCCGGTAGATCCATTCGAGTGCCTCGCGCGGGCTGAGTTCATCCGGATGGATTTCGCCCAGCAGCGTCCGGACGGCATCCTCCTGCGGCTCGGCCTCCGGCGCGGGGCGCTGGAACAGCGGCAGGTCATCGATCAGCTTCGCCATCGGGCTCGCCCGGTCTGCGCGTTCCAGTTCCGCCAGCAGGGCGGCGGCGCGGCGCACCACGGGCGCCGGCAGCCCGGCCAGCTTCGCCACCTGGATGCCGTAGGACCGGTCAGCCGCGCCGGGGATCACCTCGTGCAGGAACACCACATCGCCGCGATAGGCCGCCACCTTCATCGTGACAGGGTGGAGGCGCGGCAGCTTGCTGCCGAGGCCGGTCAATTCGTGGAAATGCGTCGCGAACAGGGCCCGGCAGCGATTCTGGTCGTGCAGGTGCTCGATCGCCGCCCAGGCGATGGAGAGCCCGTCATAGGTGGCGGTGCCCCGTCCGATCTCGTCGAGGATGACCAGCGCGCGCGGCCCGGCCTGGTTGAGGATGGCGGCGGTCTCGACCATCTCGACCATGAAGGTCGAGCGCCCGCGCGCGAGATCATCCGCCGCGCCGACACGGCTGAAAAGCCGGTCGACAACCCCGATCCGTGCTTCGTCCGCCGGCACGAAGCTGCCCGTCTGCGCCAGAACAGCGATCAGCGCATTCTGGCGCAGATAGGTGGATTTGCCGGCCATGTTCGCGCCGGTCACCAGCAGGATGCGTCCCGAAGAGCTGCCGGGATCCGGGCTGAGCCGGCAATGGTTGGCGATGAAGGTGCCGCCCTCCTGCCGCACTGCCTGCTCGACCACGGGATGTCGACCCGCGATGATCTCGAAAGCGCAATCCTCGCTCATCTGCGGGCGGGCCCAGCCTTCCCGGCTGGCAAGTTCGGCGAGGCCTGCCAGCACGTCGAGCCGGGCCAGAGCCTCGGCTGCGGCGAGGATCCGCACAGCCACACCGCCGAGTTCCTCGGCGAAACTCACGAAGTGATCGAGTTCGCGTTGCAGGGCCTTGCCGGAAGCCTCGCCGATCCGGTGTTCCAGGGTCGAGAGTTCCGCCGTGGCGAAGCGCATCGCGCCCGCCATGGTCTGCCGATGGACGAAGACCGCATTGAACGGGGCCTGCAGCATCCGTTCGCCGGCCACCTGCGGCACCTCGACGAAATAGCCCAGCATCGAGTTATGCTTGATCTTGAGCTGCCGGCAGCCGGTTTCCTCGATATAGCGGCCCTGCAAGCCTGCAACCACCTCACGCGAGTTGTCGCGGAGGGCATGGAATTCGTCGAGTACAGCATCATAGCCGGCGCGGATGAAGCCGCCATCGCGCTTCTGGAGCGGCAGCTCGTCCTTGAGCGCGAAGGCGAGATGGTCACCCACCTCGACCGGTGTCGCCAGCAGCTGGTTCCGGCACTGCCCGATCAGCCCGGCCCCGTCGAGATCGGTCAGCAGCAGGGTGCCGATCTCCCCGGCAAGGCGGATCCCCTGCGCCATGGCGGCCAGATCGCGCGGCCCGGCGCGGTCAAGCGCGAGACGCGTCAGCGCGCGCGGCATATCCGGGAGGCCGCGCAGCCGGTCGCGCAGTGTCTCGCGCAGCTCGGGCCGTTCGACCAGCTCGCCGACGGCACCGTGGCGCTGGCGGATCGCCTCGAGATCGGTCAGAGGGGCGGCCAGCCATTGCGCCAGCAGCCGCCCGCCGCCAGCCGAGACTGTCCGGTCGATCGTCGCCAGCAGGCTGCCCTCGCGCCGGCCCCCGAGGGTGCGCATCAATTCGAGATTGGCGCGCGTGGCGGCATCGATCAGCATCGATTGCCCCGCCAGGCTGCGGCGTGGCGGTTGCAGTGGCACGGTCTGGCCGCGCTGGGTTCGGTCGAGATAGGTGAGGATCGCCGCGAAGGCGGCAAGCTCGGCCGGCGAGAAATCCCCGAAGGCGTCAAGCGTGGCGACGCCGAAATGGCTCTCGACCCGCTTCTCGGCCGAAGCCGGGTCGAACCCGTCCCGGGCGAGCCGGGTCACCGCCGCGCGGAGCGCCTGGAAGAGCGGCGCGCAGGCTTCGTCATCGCGGATCGCATCCGGCACCAGCAATTCGGACGGGTCGAGCCGGGCCAGTTCCCCGGCGAGATCGGCCAGCGGAACCGGGGCGATATGGCATTCTCCGGTGGAGATATCGACAGCGGCGATCGCGTAATCATGCCCGCCTCCCGAGCGCTTCTGCCGCGACAGGGCGGCAAGGATATTGGCCCGGCGGGCATCAAGCAGCCCGTCCTCGGTGATGGTGCCGGGGGTGACGATCCGCACGACATCGCGATGCACCACGGCCTTGGAGCCGCGCTTCCGCGCCTCCGCCGGATCCTCCATCTGTTCGCAGACGGCGACCCGGTGCCCGGCGGCAATCAGGCGCTGGAGATACTCGTCCGACCGCACCACCGGCACGCCGCACATCGGAATATCCATGCCGCCATGCTTGCCACGCTTGGTCAGGACAATGCCAAGCGTGCGCGAGGCCTGCTCGGCATCCTGGAAGAACAACTCGTAGAAATCGCCCATCCGGTAGAAGAGCAGGCAATCCGGGTGCTGCGCCTTGATCTCGAGATATTGCGCCATGGAGGGCGTCGCCCGGGCCAGCTCGTCGGGCGTCGGGCCCCGGAAAGGCTCCTGGGGAGGATCGAAGGCGGGATCACGCATGACGGGTCACGGCACTCGCGGCGAGGAGCCCTGTGACCTAGCACGAGGTCCTGCAGATTTCGACGGTTGACACACTCTTTTGGTCAGAATGCGGGTTGAGCATTGGGGACAACACACCTAGGGTCGTTCGCGCCTTGCTCGATGGAGCAATTTTCGTCTCACCGCGCCGCAAAATTTATAAGATTGTTCCGATGCCGACCCAAAAAGACAAGAAAAGCCGTTCGCGTCCCACCTTTACCGATCAGGAAGCTCTGGACTTCCATTCCCGCGGCAAGCCGGGGAAACTCGAGGTTGTCCCCACAAAGCCGATGGCAACCCAGCGTGATCTTTCGCTGGCCTATTCCCCCGGCGTGGCGGTTCCGGTCAAGGCGATCGCGGAGAATCCGGCCACGGCCTTCGACTATACGGCGCGCGGCAACATGGTCGCCGTGATCTCGAACGGCACAGCGATTCTCGGCCTCGGCAATCTCGGTGCGCTGGCGTCCAAGCCGGTCATGGAGGGCAAGGCTGTCCTCTTCAAGCGCTTTGCCGATATCGATTCGATCGATCTCGAGGTCGATACCGAGGATCCGGACGCCTTCATCAATGCCGTGCGCTATCTCGGGCCGTCCTTCGGGGGCATCAATCTCGAGGATATCAAGGCTCCGGAATGCTTCATCATCGAGCAGCGGCTCAAGGAGCTGATGGACATTCCCGTCTTCCATGATGACCAGCACGGCACCGCGATCATCGCCGCGGCCGGCCTGCTCAACGCGCTGGAATTGACGGGCCGCGACATCCATTCCACCCGCCTCGTGGTCAACGGTGCCGGCGCCGCCGGCATTGCCTGCGTCGAATTGCTGAAGGCCATGGGGTTCAGGCCTGACAATGTCATGCTCTGCGATACCAAGGGCGTGATCTACCAGGGCCGCAAGGAAGGCATGAACCAGTGGAAATCCGCCCATGCCGTCAAGACGGACCGGCGGAGCCTCGCCGACGCCCTGGCCGGCGCGGATGCCATTTTCGGCCTGTCGCAGAAGGGGGCCCTCACGCGTGACATGATCGCGTCGATGGCACCGAACCCGATCATCTTCGCCATGGCCAATCCCGATCCGGAAATCACGCCCGAGGAAGTGGCCGAGATCCGCGACGATGCCATCATGGCGACCGGCCGTTCGGATTATCCGAACCAGGTCAACAACGTGCTCGGCTTCCCCTATCTTTTCCGCGGCGCGCTCGACGTGCAGGCCACGACGATCAACATGGAAATGAAGATCGCCGCCGCCCGGGCGCTGGCCGCGCTGGCGCGCGAGGACGTGCCGGACGAGGTGGCCGCCGCCTATGCCGGGACACGGCCGCGCTTCGGCCGGGACTACATCATCCCCGTCCCGTTTGATCCCCGCCTGATGGCCCGCGTTTCCGGTTCCGTGGCGCAGGCCGCGATGGAGACCGGCGTCGCGCGCAAACCGCTCAAGAGCCTCGAAGCCTATGAGCAGGCCCTCTCCGCCCGGCGTGACCCGGTGGCCGGCGTGCTGTCGCGCGTGTTCGAGCAGGTCCGTCGCAGGCCCAAGCGTGTCGTCTTTGCGGAGGGCGAGGAAGAGCCGGTCATCCGCGCCGCCGTCAGCTTCGTCACCCAGGGGCTTGGCCACGCTGTGCTGGTGGGCCGTGAGGAGCGCGTGAAGGCGGCGGCGGAAAGCGCCGGCATCGAGCTGAAGCCCGGCATCGAGATCCACAATGCCCGTGTCTCGACGCGCAATTCGAGCTATGCCCAGTTCCTCTACGAGCGCCTGCAGCGCGAGGGCTATCTCTTCCGCGACTGCCAGCGCCTGATCAACAATGACCGCAACCATTTCGCGGCCTCCATGGTCGCGCTCGGCGATGCCGACGCAATGATCACCGGTGTGACCCGGAACTATTCCGCGGCACTCGCCGATATCCGCAAGGTGATCGACGTGAAGCCCGGTCATACCGCCATCGGGATGAGCCTCGTCCTGGCCCGCGGCCGGACGGTGCTGGTGGCAGATACGGCCGTCCATGAAATGCCGACCGCCGAGGAACTGGCCGGCATCGCCATCGAGGCGGCCGGAGCGGCCCGCCGGCTCGGCTACCAGCCGCGCGTCGCCCTGCTCGCCTTCTCCACGTTTGGCAATCCCGGTGCAGAGCGCTCCGAGCGGGTGCGTGAGGCGGTGAAGCTCCTCGACAGGCAGCGGGTCGATTTCGAATATGACGGCGAAATGGGTGCGGATGTTGCGCTCAATCCCGAGATCATGTCGGCCTATCCGTTCTGCCGCCTGTCGGGTCCGGCCAATGTGCTGGTCATGCCGGCTTTCCACTCGGCCGCGATCGCTACGAAGATGCTGCAGGAACTCGGTGGCTCCACCGTGATCGGCCCGCTCCTTGTCGGCTTCGACCGGGCGGTCCAGATCGTGCCGATCAACGCCAAGGATTCCGATCTCGTCAACATGGCGACGCTGGCTGCCTTCGGCGTCGGGGGCTAGCCCCCCGGCGACCCCGGCCTGCGGGTTTTTGAGGGGCCGGCCAAAAACCGGTTTCCAACCGGGCGTGCCATGCTCTAGGGAAAGGCACTCTTTCGGCGCACGGGGACCTCTCCCATGAAGATTGCCATGATCGGCTCGGGCTATGTCGGGCTCGTCTCGGGCGCATGCCTGGCGGATTTCGGCCATGTCGTGACCTGCATCGACAAGGATGCCGGCAAGATCGCAGCCCTCAAGAACGGCATCATGCCGATCTACGAGCCGGGGCTGGACCAGCTCGTGGCGAAGAATGTCCGCGACGGGCATCTCTTCTTCGCCACGGACCTGACCCGCGCGGTCCAGGAGGCCGAGGCGGTGTTTATCGCGGTCGGCACGCCCTCGCGGCGCGGCGACGGCCATGCCGACCTGACCTATGTCTTCGATGCCGCCCGCGAGATCGCGGATGCGCTGGCCGGCTTTACCGTTATCGTCACCAAGTCGACTGTCCCGGTCGGCACCGGCGACGAGGTCGAGCGCATCATCCGCGAGCGTCGGCCGGATGCCGATATCGCGGTTGTGTCCAACCCGGAATTCCTGCGCGAGGGTGCGGCGATCGGCGATTTCAAGCGCCCGGACCGCATCGTGATCGGGCTTGAGGACGAACGCGCAAAGGCGGTGATGAACGAGGTCTATCGCCCGCTCTATCTCAACCAGTCGCCGATCCTCTTCACCGGCCGGCGGACCTCCGAACTGATCAAATACGCTGCTAATGCTTTCCTCGCCACCAAGATCACCTTCATCAATGAGATGGCGGATCTCTGCGAGAAGGTCGGGGCGAATGTGCAGGAAGTCGCGCGCGGGATCGGCCTCGACAACCGGATCGGTTCGAAATTCCTCCATGCCGGCCCGGGCTATGGCGGTTCCTGTTTCCCGAAGGATACGCTCGCGCTGATCCGCACGGCGCAGGAAGCCGGCGCGCCGACGCGGATCGTCGAGACCGTCGCCCGGGTCAATGACGAGCGCAAGCGCGCGATGGCCGACAAGGTCATTGCGGCCGCCGGCGGCGATGTGAAGGGCAAGCGCGTGGCGATGCTCGGCCTCGCCTTCAAGCCCAATACCGATGACATGCGCGATGCGCCGTCGATCGAGATTGTCGGCAAGCTGCAGGGGGCCGGTGCCTCGATCCGCGCCTATGATCCCGAAAGCATGGACCAGGCCCGCCAGGTCCTGTCCGGCATCCACTATGCCGAGAATGCCTATGCCTGTGCCGAGGGCGCGGACATCCTCGTGATCGTGACGGAGTGGGACCAGTTCCGCGCGCTCGATCTCGGCCGTATCCGCGCCGCGATGAAGGCACCGCTGATCGTCGACCTGCGCAATATCTACCGGCCGGACGAGATGCGCGCCAAGGGCTTCGTCTATGTCTCGGTAGGCCGCGGGTGAGCCTGCCCGGATCGGCCCTGCCGATTGATCAGGCGCTCCCGATTGACGAGGTGCTGCCGGAGATCCGGGCTGCGCTTTCCGTGGCTTCCTGCGCGATCCTCGTTGCTCCGCCCGGCGCGGGCAAGACCACCCGCGTCCCGCTTGCCCTGATGGACGAGGCCTGGACCGAAGCCGGCACCCTCCTCGTGCTCGAACCCCGCCGGATTGCCGCCCGCGGCGCCGCCACCCGCATGGCGCAGCAACTGGGCGAGCCGCTCGGCAAACGGGTCGGCCTGCGCACAAGGCTGGAAAGTCGTTCTTCCCGCGAGACGCGCATCCTCGTGGTCACTGAGGGGGTGTTCACGCGGATGATCCTGGACGATCCCGCTCTCGAGGGCATCGCCGCCATCCTGTTCGATGAATTCCACGAGCGCTCGCTCGATTCCGATCTCGGCCTTGCCCTTGCGCTTGATGCGCAGGCCGCCTTGCGCCCGGATCTGCGCCTGCTCGTCATGTCGGCCACGCTGGATGACCAGCGCATCCAGCTTTTCCTCGACGGTGCTCCGGTCATCCGCTCCGAGGGGCGCGCCTTCCCGGTCGAGACCGTCTATCGCGGCCGCGAGACCGACCGCCGCATCGAGGACCAGATGGCGGCCGCGATCCGCGCGGCTCTCGCTGCCGAACCGGGCTCGATCCTCGCCTTCCTGCCGGGGCAGGGCGAAATCGAAGGCGTCCGCCAGCGGCTTGCCGAGGCGGGCCTGCCAGCGGATGTCGATCTCTGCCCGCTCCATGGCACGCTGGAGCCGGCGCAGCAGGATGCCGCCATCAAGCCGGCTCCCGCCGGGCGCCGCAAGGTGGTGCTCGCCACCTCCATCGCCGAGACCTCGATCACCATCGAGGGCGTTCGTGTCGTGGTCGATAGCGGGCTGCGCCGGGCCCCGCGCTACGAGCCCGATCTCGGTATCGCACGGCTCGAGACGATCCGCGTCAGCCGTGCCTCGGCTGACCAGCGTCGCGGCCGAGCCGGGCGAACCGAACCCGGCATCGCCATCCGGCTTTGGGATGCGGCGCAGGATCAGGGCCTGCTGCCCTATGACCGGCCAGAGATCCTCGACGCCGATCTCTCCGGCCTGCGCCTCGCCCTTGCCGATTGGGGCGCGGATCCCGATTCCCTGCGCTGGCTCGATCCACCGCCGCGCGGCGCGCGGACCGAAGCCGAACGCCAGTTGCAGGCACTCGGCGCCCTGGATTCGGCCGGCGCCATTACCCCGCAGGGCCGCCTGCTGCGCCGGCTGCCTCTCTCGCCGCGGCTGGCCAGCCTCGTGGCCGAGGGGGCGGCCCGTGGCGCGGGGCAGGAAGCAGCCCGGCTGGCGGCCTTGCTCGGCGAGCGGGGTGTCGGCGGTTCCGGCATCGACCTTGCCGAACGGCTGCGGCGTCTGCCCTCGGATCGCGCGCCCCGCGCCCGCGCCGTCATGGACATGGCGGAGCGCTGGCTCCGCCACCTGCCCGAAAACGCGGCGGCACACGGGGACGGGCCATCCCTGACGCCGGGCATGCTGCTGGCGCTCGCGTTCCCGGACCGGATCGCCAAGGCGCGTGGCAACGGCCTCTTCGGCCTCGCCAATGGCCGGCAGGCGAGCGTCGATCCGGCCGATCCGCTGGCCCGGTCCGAGTATCTCGTGGTCGCTGACCTCACCGGGCGTGCGGCACAGGCCCGGATCACAGCCGCGGCGGCGATCACCCGTGCGGAAATCGGCGCGCTGTTTGCCGGGCGAATCGAGACGGTCGATCAGGTGACGCTGGATGAGGCGAGCGGAACCTTGCGTCGCCGCGCGGTGACGCGCCTGTTCGGCCTCGCGCTCGAATCGCGCGTCCTGCCGGTCGAGCCGGGCCCGGAAGCTGCGGCAGCTTTGGCGTCAGCGGCTGTGCGCCGTGGCGTTGACCGGTTGGGCTGGAGCAAGGCGCAGGACCAGCTCCGCGACCGGGTCGGCTTTCTGCGTCAGGCCGAACCGGATCTCTGGCCTGATCTCTCCGATGCCGGCCTTGCGGCGACGGTTGCGGACTGGCTCGAGCCATTTCTGGGCCGGGCCCGCAGCCTCGGCGATATCGATGCCGCGCTGCTGGGCGATGCCCTCGATGCCCTGCTGCCCTTTGGTCGCCGGCAGGCTCTGGACATGGCCGCGCCGACCCATTTTGTCGCGCCGACCGGGCAGGCCCATCCGATCCGGTATGATGGCGATCTCGCCCCGAGCCTCGCGATCCGGGTGCAGGAGCTGTTCGGCCTTGCCATCCATCCGGCCATTGCCAACGGCAAGCTGCCTCTGACGCTGGAACTGCTCTCGCCGGCGCACCGACCCATCCAGATCACGCGGGACCTGCCAGGGTTCTGGAAAGGCTCATGGGCCGATGTCCGCACCGACATGCGCGGGCGTTATCCGCGCCATGTCTGGCCGGAAGATCCGGCCAATGCCGCACCGACCACCCGCGCCAAACCGCGCGGGACCTGACGGCTCATTTCCGCTCCCAGTACTGTCGCCACTGGCGCTCGCCGACCGTGCAATCGGCACGTCCCGGCCGGGCCGGGCCGGCATCCGACATCGAGCTCTGTGCCACCTCGCGAAGGATCTTGGTCCGGATCGCATCACGGAACTGGTCCTTGTCCTCGATGGTCACAAGGAAGGAGCCCGGGCCACCGATCACGCAATCCGCGTAATACTCGTCGAGCCCCTCGATGTCGAAATTCGAGCTCATGCTGCGCTTGATCTGGATCGGCAGCCCGTTGATGACCACGCCATTCGCCACCGCACGGTCCCGCGAACGGGAAACGAGGCCGCCCTCGTTGTTAGGCCCGTCACCCGAAATGTCGATGACCCGGCGCAGCGGTCGCAGCGGCGCTTCCTGCAGCCGCTCCATGGAGAAATCGATCGCCCCGGTGATCGAGGTGCGCCGCGCGCGCCGCACCGGTGCTGCGGCGATCTCCGCCGCAACGGCCCGCGCGCTGGCTTCGGAATCGATGATCTTCCAGTCCACGATGACATTGCGTGTCGAGAGACCAGCCCATTCGATATAGGTCACGCCGATCCGCCCGATCATCCCCTTCCGGATCGCGTCGAGAACGACGGGTGAGGTGAGCGCCGCGATATAGCCTTCACGCTGCAAGGCCAGTTCCTCAAGGTCCATCGAATAGGAAATATCAACGGCAAGGACCAGGGCGACATCCACCTCGATGCCGGTGACCGGCCATTCGATCCGGTCCTGGACCTGGGCACTGGCGAGGCTGCTCCAGCCGAGGAGCACCAGCACCGGAAGGAGTTTGCCCGGCCAGCCAAGAGCCGGAACCCACGACGCGAAACCAGCCCGCATGCGTACCTCCATCCTGTGGAAGCACAGTGTGGGCACGAATCCGGTCGCGGTAAAGAGCGCGTTGGGGTTGTCCGATCACGGTTTGGAGAGTCGGCGAACCGTCCGGAGCGGGTGGCCCTGCCCGGCGATGCGCACGAGGGCGGTATCGAGCGGCTCGCTGACGACTTTCATGAACGCACCAGTTGCATGCAGCAGCCGCCCTTCGCCCTGCGCGAAAGCGACATGACCGGGCCAGAAAAGCAGGTCGCCGCGTTCGTAGAGGCCGGGCTCATCCGGGATGTTGATCGCCCGGCCGAGGCTCTGTTCCTGCATGTCGCTGTCGCGCAGCGCCGGAATGCCGCAGGCTTGGCAGGCCGTCTGGACAAGGGCAGAGCAGTCCAGCCCCAGGCTCGACTTGCCGCCCCAGAGATAGGGAATGCCGATCAGCCGCTCGGCAACGCTGACCGGATCCGCTTCGAGGGCATCAAGCGGGCCGAGATGGTCGGCGAAGATATAGCCCCCCTCGACCCGGGCGAAGCGTCCCTCCATATCCAGCACGATGCATTCCGCGCCGAAGGGCAGATGCCCCGAAGGCGTGGCCTTGATGCTCGGTCCGGGATAGAGGAAAGCGCGTAGGTCCCGGACGCGATGCGTGGGCGCCGGCGCGGCCGGGCCAAGTGCCGCAAGGGGCAGGTAGCCCACATAGCCATCGCGTTGCGCCTGGCCCCAGCCCCATTCGCCCGACCGCCCATAGAGATCGAAGGCCTCTCCATGCAGCAATTCGGTGTCGTAGGGCCCCGATGGATCAGGCATCCGGCGCAGCGGCACCGTGAGGGCCCGGATCCGGCAGGGCTCGGCGGCAACGAAGTGCCGGGCTTCCACGTACCCCTTAAGGTGCAAGGCGGCGACGCCATCGCGGAGCGGCGTCATGCGTGGATCGTACGGAACGGGGGGGCTGGGCAGGGTCATTACGCAATCACGGAGAAAGGGCGCCGGCGGCCTCGACCACCCGGTCGCTGAATTCGTCGAGGAACAGCGAACCACGGACGGTGCGCTGGATGATCACATTGCGGCGGTCGGCCGGGTCGCGCCGGCGCGAGACGAGATCGAGCTCGCCCATCGCATCGAGCGCCCGCGTGATCACCGGCTTGGTCACGCCAAGCTTGGCGGCAAGTCCGCGCACGGTATGGGGCGGCGGCTCGAGATAGATCGTCAGCAGGATGACCATCTGGCGCTGGGTCAGGTCTACGGCATGGCGCCGGACCATGCTCAGCCCGACCTCCTGCCAGAGGCGCAGCGCCTGGATCGGCCGCAACCTGACGCTCATACCGGCCGTTCCCCCGCCTGCGACGGACCTGCTCCGCCATCCCCGATCGTTTCACATCCGTATCATCTTTCCCGGGCGAAGTTGAGTCCTGCTCCTCACCGGCGCCCGAACCGGGAGATGACCAGCTCTGCGGTCAGTCGTGCGGCCTGCGGTTCCCCGCCTTCCGGGCGTCCGGGCTTGGCACTCGGCACCCAGCCATAGATGTCGAAATGGGCGTAGGATTTTGTCTCGGTGACGAAGCGCTTGAGGAACAGCGCGGCCGTCACGGAGCCGGCGAAGCCGCCGACCCCGGCATTGTTGATATCGGCCGATTTCGACTCGATCATTGCGGAATAGGGTTTCCACAGCGGCAGCCGCCAGACAGGGTCACTCGAGCGTGTGCCGGCTGCGGCGATCTGCTCGGCGAGGGCGTCGTCATCGGTGTAGAAGGGCGGCAAGTCCGGACCGAGCGCCACGCGGGCCGCACCGGTCAGCGTCGCATAGTCGATCAGCAGGTCGGGTTTGTCCTCGTCGGCCAATGCCAGGGCATCGGCGAGGATCAGCCGCCCCTCGGCATCGGTATTGCCGATCTCGACCGTCAGCCCCTTGCGCGAGCGCAGGATATCGCCCGGGCGGAACGCATTGCCGGAGACCGCGTTCTCGGCCATGGGCAGCAGCACGCGCAGCCGGATCTTCGCGTTCAGCGCCATCAGGATCGATGCGGCCGCAAGCGCGGTGGCAGCACCGCCCATGTCCTTCTTCATCAGGAGCATGGAATTGTCAGGCTTCAGGTTGAGCCCGCCGGTATCGAAGATCACGCCCTTGCCCACCAGCGTCACGGCCGGATCTGACGGATCTCCCCAGCGAAAATCGATGAGGCGCGGCGGGTTTTCGGCGGCGCGCCCGACGGCATGGATCAGCGGGAAGCCCTTCTTCAGGAGCGCGTCGCCGGTGATCTCGCGCAGCTTGGCCCCGTGTTTTGCTGCCAGGGCCTTCGCCGCTTCGGCCAGCTCTCCGGTGCCGAGATCGTTGGCCGGCCGGTTGATCAGATCCCGACCGAGGATCACTCCGTCTGCAAGGGCGTCCAGCAGGCCGGCATCGACCCCCTTCGGCAGGTCGAGACTTGCCGAGGGGCGCTCCATCTCCTTGAAGCGGTCGAACCGGTAGCCGCCGAGCCGGAAGGCCAGCGCCACGAGATCGGGCCGGGCGAGCGTGCCTTCGAGGCGATAGCGGCCCGCGGGCAATTCGGCGGGCAACTTGCCGGCGAGGAAGGGGTTCTCGGCCAGGCCGGAATCCTTGCCGGTTCCGAAGAGGACCGCCTCGATCCGCCCTTCGGCATCGGGCACGGCAAGGACCTTTCCGCTCTTGCCCTCGAAGCCGTGGGTTTCTGCGAAACGTCGCGCGGGCGCGGAAAGCCCGGCGGCGATCTCTTTCCATGCCTCCTCGGCAACGAGCAGGATCGGGGTGGCTTTCGAGGCTTTGGCAGGCATGGCAGACCCTTGAATCAGACGAGACGGGGCGAAGTTAACATCTGATTAGGGTTAACGAGTTATTCCTTTTTCTCAACAAGGGCCGCCGCTTGCCGGATCCGGAGAACGGCCCGTGTCCGAAACCGGCCGCAGACGCGAGGTCAGGATTGCCGATGATGAAGCTCCCGTTGCCCATTCCTGCGGTGCCGGATCCGCTTGCGGGCACCCGCCTCGCGCCCTTGGTCCTGGCCGCATTGCTGCTTGGTGGTTGTTCTGCGCGCCTTGATTCCTTCACCGGCTCCCTGAATGATGCCGGATCGCCGGCCGGCGCCAATACCACAGTTTCTCCCTCGGGGCTGGCCAACCTGGCTCGCCGGTATGATTCCCGGCCCGGCGACAAGCAGGCCTCGCTCGAATATGCCAGTGCGCTGCGCGCCAATGGCCAGCATCAGCAGGCGGTTGCAGTGTTGCAGCGGGCGTCTGTCGCCAATGTCGGCGACCGGGATGTCGCGGCTGCCTATGGCAAGGCCTTGGCCGATATCGGTCGGCTGGAAGAGGCCAGCGGCGTCCTCGCGCAGGCCCATACCGAGGACCGCCCGAATTGGCGCGTGCTCTCCACGATGGGATCGATTGCCGACCAGCAGGGCCAGCATCAGCGGGCCCGTGATTTCTATCAGCGCGCGCTGAAGATCGCGCCGGATGAGCCGTCCATCCTCAACAATCTGGGCCTGTCCTTTGTGCTCACGCGCGAGTTGGACCGGGCCGAAGAGGTTCTCCGCCGCGCGGTCAACCGGCCCAATCCGGATCCGCGCATCCAGGCGAATCTGGCGCTGGCGCAGCAATTACGTGCGGGCACTCCCGCAGGGCCCCGTCCTGCCACGCCGGCTCCAGCCCGCCCGAAAGCGGGTCAGCCGCAAGCCGCCGCTCCGGCACCTGCCATGCCGGTTGCCTTGGCCACTCCGGCTCCGCAAGCGAGTGCACCGCCCGCCCGGCCGGCACCGCCTGCAACACAGAATGTTCCGGCCATCAATCCCGCGCTGACGGCACCGCCCGCCCAGGGAGCGATCCGCCCGAAGGCAGGCGGTCTGTTCGGCCTGAGCGGCAAGATCCGCGGGCAGGATCCGGCTTCCGCCGAGAACGAACCACGCATCTAGGTTTTCAAACGGGAGCCGCGCGCCGGTTCACTTGTGCACCCGAAACAACAAGGCCCGGATCTTCAATCCGGGCCTTTTGCATGGAATGCCGCGCTGCCGCTTCCGTCGGGTGCCTTACTTCCACTTGAAGATCTGGATCAGCGCCGGCGTCAGGATGACGATGAACAGCGCGGGCATGAAGAACACGATCATCGGCACGGTCAGTTTCGGCGGCAAAGCTGCCGCCTTTTTCTCGGCCGCCGTCATGCGCTGGTCGCGGCTTTCCTGCGCGAGCACGCGCAGCGCCTGCCCGAGCGGCGTCCCGTAGCGTTCGGCCTGGATGAGTACGGTCGTGACCGATTTCACATTGTCGAGCCCTGTCCGTTTGGCAAGGTTCTCGTAGGCCTGCCGCCGCTCCGGAAGATAGGAAAGCTCTGCCGTTGTCAGCGCCAGTTCCTCGGCCATGGGCACCGATGCCGTGCCGATTTCGGTCGAGACCTTGCGGAAGGCATGTTCGATCGACATGCCGGATTCGACACAGATCAGCAGCAGGTCAAGCGCATCCGGAAAGGCCCGCCGCATCGAGGCCTGCCGTTTCGAGGTAAGGTTCGACAGGTAGATTTCCGGCGCCTTGATCCCGAGATAGGCAGCCGCGATCACGGCGCCGATCTGCCCGCCGACGGGCAGTCCGAAGCCCTTGTTGATCAGCAGATAGAAGATCGCGAACAGGATGAGGCCGATCGGCGCGAAGAGCCGCGCCACAAGGAAGGTCGTTTCTGCCTTGGGGCCGCGCAGGCCTGCGCGGAGCAGCTTCTCGCTGGCGGTTTCCGAACTCAGCCATTTCTGGAGGTTGAACTTGTCGACAATCTGTTTTGCACGGGCCCCGGGGCTCGAACGGAGTGTTGGCTTCGGTCCCGCCTTCTGCTGCTGGTTGAGGCGTTCGCGCTCGCGCGCGCGGATCCGGTCGCGCTCCAGGGCGACGGCATTCATCTTGTCCCGCATCTCGTTGCGTTCAAGCAGCGGCAGGCCGAGGGTGATCACCGTCGCCGAGACGGCAATAGCCGTCAGGACCGAGGCGATGAAGGACGGGTTGGTGAGCGTGTCGAGCATGTCACCTGACCTCTAGATGTCGAAATTGATCATTTTCTTCATCACCATGATGCCGACGCCCATGATGATGAAGCAGGCGCCCAGCCCGATCTGGCCGGCCTTGGTCAGCCAGAGAAGCTCGATATAGGCGGGGTTGCCCATATAGACGAGGAAACCGACGAGGAACGGTAGCGCGCCGATGATGGAGGCCGAGGCCTTGGCCTCCGTGCTCATCGCATCGACCTTTTCGCGCAGCTTCTTCCGGTCCCGGATCACGCGGGACAGGTTCGACAGGATCTCGCCGAGATTGCCGCCCGACTTGGCCTGGATCTGGATGACGATGCCGAAGAAATTGACTTCGGCCAGCGGAATCCGTTCGAAGATCTTCATGATGCCGTCGGCGATGGAAACGCCCATGGCCTGAGCCTCGACAACGCCGCGGAACTCGCCCTTGAGAGGCTCCTTGGCCTCCAGTGCGATCAGGCGAAGGCAGTCATTCAGCGGCAGGCCGGACCGGATCCCGCGGACGATCGCGTCGATGGCGTTCGGAAACTCCTCCATGAAGAGCTTCTGCCGCTTCTTGGCCATGCGCGTCAGGATCCAGCGCGGCAGGCCCAACCCGCCGACGAACATGCCGCCAGCGGCAAGGATCGGCTGTTTGGTGATCATGAGCACTACGAAACCAACGCCGAGGGCGCAGCCGATCGAGATCAGGATGAACGTCTTCTTGGTCCATTCGACCCCGGCCTGCTCGCAGCGCTGTTCGAAGGTCAGCTTCTGGGCCTTCTGGCGCTGTTCGAGCTCCTTCAGCGTGTCGGCGATCTGCTTGCGGCGGTTGCCGGCTTCTTCTGCCGCCTTGCGCCGCGTTCGCGGGTCGACAAGCGCTGCCTGGCGTTTCTCGGCCCGGTTGGCGCCCGAAAGCAAGGGTTCGAGAAAGGCAACGCCCAGCCCGCCAACGGCGACAAAGGCGAGGATGGCGACGAGGAGCTGGTTGACATCCATGCTCAGGCCACCCGCTCGTCCTTGACCTCGGCGGCATCGAGTGCCGCGGCGAGGCGCTTGTCATCGCCGTAATACCGCGCGCGTTCCCACATGCGCGGCCGGCCGATCCCGGTCGATTTGTGCTTGCCGATCACGCGGCCATTCGCGTCTTCGCCCTGGATATCGAAGACGAAAAGGTCCTGCGTGACGATCACATCGCCTTCCATCCCCATCACTTCGGTGATGTGCGTGATGCGGCGCGAGCCATCACGCAGGCGCTGCGCCTGCACGATGATGTCCACCGACGAAGTGATCATCTCGCGGACGGTTTTCGGCGGCAAGGAATAGCCGCCCATCGCGATCATCGCTTCCATACGGGCGAGGCATTCGCGCGGGCTGTTGGCGTGGATCGTGCCCATCGAGCCATCATGGCCCGTATTCATGGCCTGCAGCAGGTCGAACACTTCCGGCCCGCGGACTTCGCCGACGATGATCCGTTCCGGCCGCATGCGGAGGCAGTTCTTGACGAGGTCGCGCATGGTGATGGCGCCCTGGCCCTCGAGGTTGGGCGGGCGCGTTTCGAGGCGCACGACATGGGGCTGCTGGAGCTGCAGTTCCGCCGCGTCCTCGCAGGTAATGATGCGCTCGTCCTCGTCGATATAGCGGGTCAGGCAGTTCAGCAGCGTCGTCTTGCCCGAGCCGGTGCCTCCCGACACGACGACATTGCAGCGGACGCGGCCGATGATCTTCAGCACTTCGGCGCCTTCGGGCGAGATCGAGCCGAACTTCGTCAGCTGCTCGAGCGTCAGCTTGTCTTTTTTGAATTTGCGGATGGTCAGTGCGGCGCCGTCGATCGCCAGCGGTGGGGCGATCACGTTGACGCGCGAGCCGTCGAGAAGGCGCGCATCGCAGATCGGCGAGGCTTCATCGACACGGCGTCCGACCTGGCTGACGATGCGCTGGCAGATATTCATCAGCTGGGCATTGTCGCGGAAGCGGATATTCGTCAGCTGGATCTTGCCGCCGACTTCGATGAAGGTCCGGTCAGCCCCGTTGACCATGATATCGGCAATATCATCCCGGGCGAGCAACGGTTCGAGCGGGCCAAAGCCGAGCACGTCGTTGCAGATGTCGTCGAGCATGTCCTCCTGCTCGGCAATGGACATCGCGACATTCTTCAGCGCAAGGATCTCGGTGATGACGTCCCGCAGCTCGTCACGCGCGCTGGCCGAATCGAGCTTTGCCAGCTGCGACAGATCGATCGATTCGATCATCGCGCCGAAGATCATGCTCTTGGTCTGGTAATACTGGTCGGACCGCTGCGGTGCGGCCTGGACCGGCGGTGGAGTGGGCTTGCGGATCGCTGCGAGCGGTGCCGCCGAAGCAGTCGGCCGGGGTTCCTCGCGCCGGATTTCCGGCGCGGGCGCAGCTGGGCTGGCCGCCGGCTTCGGAGCCGAAGGCGGCGTTCCTGGCGTGATATTTGTCCGTTTTCCGAACATTCCGACCTCGCTTGCCGCCCGTCAGGCCGCTTTCGTCTTACCCGAAAGACCGTTGAGCCTCTCGCGCAGGCCGGACAGGAGCGACTTCTTGTTCCGCACGGCTTCCTGACGGCCCATCAGGGCCTTGGCCATGTCGAGGAAGGCATCGCGCGCTTTCGATTTCGGCTGCAGCTCGGCGATCATCTGGCCGTTATTGTTGGCCAGGCCGAACAGGGCGGTATCGAAGCCGATCGTCGCCAAGGGCGGGCAGTCCAGCGCCTTCGCGAATTCCGCCGCGGCGATTTCGGGCTTCTTCGGCATGCCGACCTGATTGAGCACCAGTTTCGGCTTGGGATCCTGCGGGCGCGCCAGCGTCAGCGTGTCGATCAGGTTCTTCGCATTACGCAGGTTGGCGAGGTCCGGTGCCGCGATAACGACGATCTCGTCCGCCCGCGAAAGCACGGTCCGGCTCCAGCCCGTCCAGACATGCGGCACGTCGAACACGATGGCCGGAACCGTCTGGCGCAGGGCATCCGCCAGCGGATCGAACGTATCCGGGCCGAAATCATAGAGCCGCTCGAGATTGGACGGCGCCGCCATCAGGCTGAGATTGGGCACCACGCGCGAGAGCAGGCGCTCGATCATGTTCGGATCGACGCGGCTCGGGTCGAAGGCCGCTTCCATCACGCCCTGCGGCGGATCCTGGTTGAAATCGAGCCCGGCCGTGCCGAAGGGCAGGTCGAGGTCGACAATCACCGATTCCACCTCGAGATCCGTGGCGATCGTGTAGGCAAGGTTATGGGCGATGGTGGAAGACCCGATACCCCCTTTGGCCCCGACCACGGCGATGGTCCGCCCGATTGGCTTGGCGCCGGGTGTCGTGAAGATCTCGGACAGGGCGGTGACGAAGCCCAGCACATTGATCGGCGCAACCAGATACTCGCTGACCCCGCGCCGCATCAACTCGCGGTAGAGCGGCACGTCGTTGACATGGCCGATCACCACCACCCGGGTGCCCTCGTCGCAATAGCCGGCGAGTTCATCAAGGCTGTCGAGCAGCGTGTTGCTGTCCGTTACGGTCTCGATCACGATCACATTCGGGGTCGGCGCGTCGCGATAGGCTTCCGCGGCGGCAGCGACCCCGCCTGACTGGATGCGCACCTGCGCTTTCGCCATGCGACGGTCATGCCGTGCTTCTTCCACCACGGCCGCCACCTGCCCGGTCTCCGAGAAGACCTGGATGGCGATATGGGGCAGCGGCGCTACGGTGATGTCAGCCATTGTCACGTCTCCATACTCGCTTCGCGGCTTACTGCTGCGCTTCCTTGACCTTGGCATCATCCTTCCGCCAGTTCGTGGCGGGGTCCTGGTCCTTGCGGAGGGCCTCGATGTCCTTGGTGCGCTTGACGGTATCGACCTGGCCCTCCGCCCGCGGCCGGACGAGATCGATCGGGTCCGACACCTGGGCGGCGAGCATCGACTGATAGGAGCAGCCGAGATTGTAATAGGGGCGGTTATGCCAGGTATCGAGGTCGCGGCTGCCGGCGAGATCATCCGGCCACATGCCGCATTGGCTCGCCACCTGTGCCTGCAGCTTGGCGAAGCTCAGCCGGATCGGCGCGGCGCCGAGCCGTCCATCGGCCTGGTACGGTGTGACCTGGAGCGGAGCATGCGCGCCGGCGCTCGACAGCGCCGAGCGGATCGCTCCCATCATGGCATGCCCGCCTGCACCGCTGGGAATGGCGGCGATGATCGGTCCCCTTCCATGCCGGGCATAGTCGCGGCCGAATTCCTGCAGGTCCTGGATCTGGCGCCGGTCAAGCTGGCGGCCCGTATCGAAAACATCGAGATGGGTCTGGCTGGTGGCGATCTTGATCGGGTGCCGCACGGTGTATTCGTCCGGCGCGAAGGCCTTCTGCGTCGGGCGCATGGTCGAACAACCGGCGAGAACCAGTCCGGCGGCGCCGAGGACCGCGAGAGTCACGACGTGGCGGGGGCTGCGCATGGGGGGAACTCCTGGAACAGACGGGGGCAGGGCGGGCTCAGTCATGGATGAAGCCCACGCGGCCGGATTTGCTGATGGCGGCCGGGGCCTTGGCCGTGGCGCCATAGGTGCGGTTCAGACGGCCCATGAAAATGGTCGATGGGTCCGTGGCATCGGCGAAGCCGTCATCCGGGCGGGCGATCTGCCCCGGCGTGCTCGGCTTGGCAATGAAGGGCTGGACCAGGATCAGCAATTCGGTCTCGAAGCGTTGGTAGTCGCGCGAGCGGAATAGCGTGCCCAGGATCGGAATGTTCATGGCGCCGGGCAGGCCGTTGATGGCCTGACGCGATTGCTGCTGGATCAGCCCGGCCGAGGCGAGGACGGCGCCGGACGGCAGTTCCACCGTCGTTTCCGCCTTGCGGGTCCGGAAACCCGGCACCTGCGTTGTACTGAGCAGGAACGATGTTTCGGGATCGATCTCGGTCACTTCGGTCGATAGCCGGATCGAAATCCGGTTTTCGCTCATGACAACAGGCGTGAAATTCAGGGCCACGCCGATCGGCTTGTAGGTCACGGAGACCGTGCGCGACCGTGTGACCACGTCGAACGTTTCTGCCTGCGGGATCGCTACCTCGCCGCCGGCAAGGAATTTCGCGCTTTCGCCCGAAATTGCGGTCAGGGTCGGCTCGGCCAGCGTCCGCAGGACCCCTTGCCGTTCGAGAGCACGCATGGTCGCGGTATTGCCGTTGAGGGTGCCAGTCAGTGCGGTTTCCGACAGCAACTGACGCTGGACGCTGAAGGGCTGGTCGGTCACGATGCCAAGACCGGACTGGGAAACATTCCACTGACCGTTCAGGTTGATGCCCAGCTGCTTGAGCACCGAGCGCTGGACTTCGGCGATCGTCACCTTCAGCATGACCTGGTCGCGGCCGCGGACCTGCAGCGCATTGACCACCTTGCCGCTGGTCGCCCCGATGCCGAGGAAGCCGCCCGACTGGCCAACAAGGTTATTGGCGATGTCGATGGCGCTCTGCACTTCGAGCGCGGAATCAACCGTGCCCGAAAGGACGAAATTGTCGCCGACGCTGGTGACCTTGATATCGGCCTTCGGAAGCGCTTTCTTGATGACCTCGCGCAGGATCGACAATTCGCGGGCCAGTTCCTTGGCCACGCCGATATCGAGCGCGGCGATCTGCGCCCCGTTCTTGTCAGTCACGAACACACTTGTTGTGCCCTGGCCGGTCCCGATGATGAAGACCTTCCTCGCTGTGCGGACAACGGCATTGGCGACTTTCGGCTCGGAAACGAAGACTTCCGCCGCGTCGCGCGGCAGGTCGATCACGATCGACTTGCCGACAGAAAGGTCGATCCGGCGCGCCATGACCTGATCATGATCGTTCGGCTGGATCCGCGGCACCGGGATGGATTCGAACGGCACACCGCCGAAATGCTTCGGTGGCGGGGAGGCGAATGCCGTGGTGGCGGCCATCGCGGCGCAGGCACCGAGAAGGAGGGAACGCAGACGGGAGATCATGGGCGAGGCACCGGTAGGAGAGCGGGCGGGTTCGGAAGCGGGGCGGTTCATCGGTTGGATACCTCCTGCGGAATGCCGAAGCGCACGACAGTGACCGAATTGCTCGGGCCCTTGGCGCGCGGCCCGTCTTCCTTGTTGGCATCAGCGAGGCTGCGCAGGGCCAGGGCCAGCGTGCCGGAGCGCTGGTGCAGCTGGATCTGCTCGGCCTGTGCCGGGTCGAGTTCCAGCGTGGCCGTCTCGCCGACCACGACGCGCTCGCCGTTCTTTTCCTGAATGTTCTGGCCGATCGCGAGGACACGGATCCCGCCCAGCACGGTCACGCTCTGGTAGATATCCGTGCCGGCACGGGTCGAGGCGTCAAGGTCGCGCCGGGTGACGATCACGTCGACAAAGTCATTGGGCAGGATGAAGCCACCGGCGCTCGAGGCGCCCCGGCTGTCGATCGAGATGGCCACCGCCCGCTTGCCGGAAGGCAGGATGGCGGAGAGAAAGCCCGAGCCATTGCCCTTGATGACCTTTTCCTCGCGGATCGGCTCGTTGGAGAAGAAGGCAGCCCGCGTGATCGCGCCCTTGAACTCTTCCATTGCTCTCGGGCGGGCCGAGCGCTGGATCATGGCCGATGCCGCCAGATCCTGCGGCCATTTCACCCAGGCAAGCTGTTCCTCGGAGAGAGCCGTGCCCATCGGCAGGTCCTGCTTGGCCACGAGAACCTCGGTGAAGGCCTTTTCCTCGGGCGGCGCGGTCGGAACCGTCACGTCGACTGTGGCCGGCTGGCGGCCGGACAGCAGCAACGCCAGGAGTCCGGCGACACCGGCAACCCCGGCGATGATCAGGCGGGCGGGTTTCATGACTCGAGTCCCCATCACACACGGCGCAGCACGCGCCTCGGGACTCATTCCATCAGGGAAACATCAAGGTATGGTTAATTGCACCTTGAAAATCGTGCTTTCCGGTTCGTTAACGCGGCTCAGAGGCCTGCGATCCGCTGCCAGATCGCCATTTGCGGATAGACGATGAGCCCGGCCACCGCGAGGGCGATACCGTAGGGAATGCCGGTCTTGTGGTGATGCAGCCGGAAGATCCAATGCACCTTGAGCGCGAAGATCGGCAGGTGATAGGCGCGCCAGTACAGGATGGCGAGTGTCAGCAATCCGCCGAGCACGGAGGCGATCAGCAGGTATTCGAGCAGCACCCCGAACCCGCACCAGATGCCGGTCGCGGCGGCCAGCTTGGCGTCGCCGCCGCCGATCCAGCCAAAGGCGAACATGGTGAAGGTGATGGCCAGGACAACGAACCCTGCTGCAAGGTGAAGGCCGAAGGTCTTGAGGGGCATGCCCGTCACGACGGCGAGGGCCACAAAGGCCGCAATGAGCAGCAGCGACACCCGGTTGGGGATGGTCATGGTGAATAGGTCGCTGAAGGCTGCGAAGGCCATCACGGCCGGAAAGAGCAGCAGCAACAGGTCCATCGACATACACCAAACTCCCGGTCGGGACTGCGGGGTTTCGCCCCGGCCACGACTTCGCCTATACACACCCCGTCCTCTCTAGCGTGAGGACGTCGCAATTCGGTTAATGGAGACGCGGATGGCAGCCGATGGCGGCCCTTTCCTGCTGCAGGGGACTGGCTGGCGCATTCCGGAACGCCTCGTCGAGCTGCGCTTCATCCGGTCTGGCGGCCCCGGTGGGCAGAATGTCAACAAGGTGTCGACAGCCGTCGAGTTGCGTTTCGACCTTGCTGCCAGCACCCTGCACGCCAATCACAAGGCGAGGCTCACGCAGAAGGCGGGCGACCGGATGACGCAGGAGGGCATCCTGATCCTCCGGGCGGAGCGGTTCCGCACGCAGGACATGAACCGGACCGACGCGCTGAAGCGCCTTTCCGAGCTGGTCGAGAGCACGGTTCTGGCCCCGCGTGACCGGATCGCCACCAAACCGACCCGCGCCTCGAAGGAGCGGCGCCTCGCCGCGAAAACGGGCCGCAGCCAGATCAAGGCCGGCCGCGGCCGGGTCAACCCGGATTGAGCCCGACCCGCCGGAACGGGCTCAGATATCGAGATTGGTGACGCTGAGCGCGTTGTCCTGGATGAAGGCGCGGCGCGGTTCCACCACATCGCCCATCAGGCGGACGAAGATATCTTCGGCTTCCGCAAGATCCCTCAGTTTCACCTGCAGAAGCGAGCGGACATTCCGGTCGAGGGTGGTTTCCCAGAGCTGCTGCGCCGTCATCTCGCCGAGGCCCTTGTAACGCTGCAGCGACAGCCCTTTGCGGGCCAGCCCCGCCACGGCATCGAAAAGGGCCAGCGGGCCGCTGACGGCCATCTCGTCATTCCGGCGCACGAAGCGTGCCGGCTTCGAATAATGCTCCTGCAATGAAGCGGCCCGCTCGTCGAGCTTGCGTGCTTCCGCGGAAGCCAGAAGGCCACCATCGAGAACGGCGGCTTCGGTCACGCCGCGCAGGGTCCGGCGGAAAACGAAACCGCCATTTTCGACCGCGCCCGACCAGCCGCGTTCCAGCTCGTCCGAAATCGCGTCAAGCCGCCGGGCCACATAGGACGCGGCGGTTTCAGCCGCCTCGGCATTGGCAAGGATGCTGGCGTTCAGCGCCCCGGCAATCGCCGCCTGTTCCACGACCTTGCGGTCATAGCGTGAATGCAGTGCGCCCATGACCTGCCGCACGAGGCGGGCTTCGTCGATCACCCGGCGGAGATCCTCGCCGGCAATCTCGGTGCCGTTTCCGAGTTTCAGGACCGATCCATCCAGCCCGACGCCGATCAGATAATCCTCGAGCGCACGCTCGTCCTTCAGGTAGGTCTCGCTCTTCTGCCGGGTTGCCTTGTAGAGCGGCGGTTGCGCGATATAGACATAGCCGCGTTCGATCAGTTCCGGCATCTGCCGGAAGAAGAACGTCAGCAGTAGCGTGCGGATATGGGAGCCATCCACGTCCGCATCCGTCATGATGATGATCTTGTGGTAGCGCAGCTTGTCGGCGTTGAATTCCTCGCGCCCGATACCGGTGCCGAGCGCAGTGATCAGCGTGCCGATTTCCTGGCTCGAGAGCATCTTGTCGAAGCGCGCGCGCTCCACATTGAGGATCTTGCCGCGCAGCGGCAGCACCGCCTGGAACAGCCGGTCACGACCCTGTTTCGCCGATCCGCCCGCCGAATCGCCCTCGACCAGCAGCAATTCACATTTGGAGGGGTCCCGCTCCTGGCAATCCGCCAGCTTGCCCGGCAACGAGGCGATGTCGAGCGCGCCCTTGCGACGTGTGAGTTCGCGCGCCTTGCGCGCCGCCTCGCGGGCCGCAGCCGCCTCGACCACCTTGCCGACGACCGTCTTGGCCTCCGCCGGGTTCTCTTCGAGCCATTGCTGCAGCGCCTGGTTCAGGACGCCCTCGACCACCGGCCGAACTTCGGAAGAAACCAGCTTGTCCTTGGTCTGCGACGAGAATTTCGGATCCGGCACCTTGACCGAGAGCACGCAGGTCAGCCCCTCGCGGCAATCATCGCCGGTCAGGCTCACCTTTTCCTTTTTCGAGATGCCGCTCGATTCGGCATAGCCGGTGATCTGCCGCGTCAGCGCTCCCCGGAAGCCGGCGAGATGCGTGCCGCCATCGCGCTGCGGGATGTTGTTCGTGAAACAGAGCACGGATTCGTGGTAGCTGTCATTCCACCACAGCGCGACTTCGACCGCGATGCCGTCCTGTTCCTTCTTCACCAGCACGGGCTTGGGGATCAGCGGCGATTTTGCGCGGTCGAGATAGCGGACGAAGGCCTCGAGGCCGCCCTCGTAATAGAGCTCGACCGTTTTCGGCTCGGCATGACGATTATCCGAGAAGATGATGCGCACGCCGGAATTCAGGAAGGCGAGCTCGCGCAGGCGATGCTCGAGTGTTGCATAATCGAACTCGACCATCGTGAAGGTCTCGGTCGAGGGCAGGAATGTGATTTCCGACCCCGAGCGGCCTTCAAAGCGACCGGGCTGCCGGTCCGGCGTGTAGCTGCCGACAACCGCAAGCGGCGCATCGGCGTCGCCATGGGTGAAGCTCATCTCATGGATCTTGCCATCGCGGTGGATGCGCAGCCTCAGCCATTTCGATAGTGCATTGACGACGGAGACCCCGACGCCGTGCAGGCCGCCGGAGACCTTGTAGGAATTCTGGTCGAATTTCCCGCCGGCATGAAGCTGGGTCATGATGACCTCGGCCGCCGAAACGCCTTCCTCCTTGTGGATGTCCGTGGGGATGCCGCGGCCATTGTCGCGCACGGTGCAGGAGCCGTCGGCATTCAGCGTGACGGTCACCAGATCGGCATGGCCGGCAAGCGCCTCGTCGATCGCGTTGTCGACGACTTCGTAGACCATGTGATGCAGGCCGGAGCCGTCATCCGTATCGCCGATATACATGCCCGGCCGCTTGCGCACGGCATCGAGGCCCTTGAGGACCTTGATCGAATCCGCGCCATATTCGGCGCCGGCATTTGGCTCGTTCGGCGTATCGTCCATGGAAATCCCAGATCGTGGTCGAATCAGTGGCAGAATCTAGCGCGTCCTACGCGCGCGCACACGCGCAGAAGCCGTCTAGGCGCCAAATGCGGGCGGAATAAGGTGCATAACCGAACCTCAGCGCGTGGCAACCACCACGGCCGTTCCGGCCATGATGCCGGCCGTCGTCCGGTTGATCCGGCGGATCGCGTCGGTCGAGCGCAGCAGGCGCCGGGCCCGCGCTGCCAGCATCACATAGCCCATGAAGATCGCTGTCAGCACCACCACGATGATCGCCGCGATCTCAAGGGCCGTGACGAGCGTGATCTGCTCGGGTGCCACCACCAGTGGCATGATCGAGAGGAAGAACACCATCGTCTTCGGATTGCCGAGCGTGAGCAGGAAGGCGCCCAGAAAGGCCCGGAAGCCACGATGGCCGTCCGCGGCCGGCTCCGCCTCGGCGACAGGCTGCGGCGGCATCCGCCAGATGCTGAACGCGACGTGGATCAGGTAGAGTGCGCCGGCATATTTCACCGCCGTGAAGAGCGGCTGGTAGGTCTGCGCCAGCAGGCCGAGGCCGAGGGTCGCAGCGGCGAACCAGGCGAGATCTCCTGCCACAAGCCCCATCGTGAAGGTCAGCGCCCCGCGAGAGCCCATGGCGAGCGTCCGCGCCACGATCGCTGCCACGGCCGGGCCGGGCGATGCCACGGCTAGGGCATAGACGGGAACGAAGAGCAGAAAGGCGGATAACGTCATGGGGCGGGCTCCGGCACGGGATCACGCGGGCGCGGTCTGTGGACCAGCGTCACCAGCACGAAGCTGAGATACAGCAAAAGATACCAAGAGCCCAGCTTGCCGAGGCTGACGAGCTGAAAACCCTTCTGTCCGGGATAGAGCCAGGTCCCCGTCAGCGTGCCGATATTCTCCGCGATCCAGAGGAAGAGCGACGTCAGGAAGGCTGCCAGCGGCAACGGCATCCAGAGCACCATATGGCCAGGGCGGTAATGGATCCGCGTGCGCCAGAACAGCAGCAGCGTCGCTGCCATCAGGAGGTAGCGCAGATCCACGACATAATGATGCATGAAAAAATTCGCGTAGATCGCGCCGGCCAGCAGCGCAGGGATCCAGAAGGGGGGATAGGGCTCGAACCGCATGTCGAACAGTCGGATGGCCCGGACCATGAAGCTGCCGACGCAGGCATACATGAAGCCGGTGAAGAGCGGCACGCCGCCAAGTTTCAGCAGGCCCGGCTCCGGGTAGGCCCAGGAGCCCATCTTCAGCTTGAAGATCTCCATGATCGTCCCGACACCGTGATAGATCAGGATCACCAGCGCCTCGCGCGGCGTTTCCAGCCGAAAGGCAAGCAGCAGGATCTGTGTCGTCACGGCGGCGAGCGTCAGGAAATCGTACCGGGCGAGGCTCCAGCCGGGTTGCCAGAGCCATTTTGTCCCGAGGATAAGCGCCAGCATGATGGCAGCGTAGAGGCTGGCCCAGGCCATCTTCAGGCCGAAGGCGAGGAATTCATAGGCCGGCGCCGGCAGGCGCCGATGCGCCCATGCCGCCAGCGCCTGTTCGATCGGTGTCCGGGCGCCTGCTTTACTGTCAGGCATGGGTCACATCGCCATCCCGGACCATCATCAGGCTCGTGCCATTGCCAAGCGCCTCGAAGAGCAAGGGGTCTGTCCCGGTGAGGAAAACCTGCCCGCCCAGCATCTGCAGGATACGGTAAAGCGCGGCGCGGCGGTCCCCATCGAGATGGGCAGCGACTTCGTCGATCAGCAGCATGGGCGGCTGGCCGCGCATCTGCCCGATCAGGCGGGCCTGCGCGAGAACCAGCCCAAGCAGGAGCGCCTTCTGCTCGCCGGTTGAACAGGTCGCGGCAGGTTCGCCCTTGGGCCCGTGCAGCACGCCGAGATCGGAAGCCTGCGGGCCGGTCAGGGTCCGCCCCGCCGCCCGGTCCCGCGCGCGGCTGTCGTGCAGGGTGACGCGATACCAATCCTCGACGCCGCCGGCGGTCATGGTTCCGAGGCGCTGTTCCAGTTCGCCCTCCAGCGTCAGCCGGGCAAAGGGGAATGGCGCCATCAGGGCTGCGTCACGCTCGGCCAGCGCATCAAGCCGGGCCACCGTCTCGGCACGGGCTGCGGCGACGGCAGTGCCGAGTTCGACGATCTCCTGTTCGATCGCATCGAGCCAGCGCGGTCCGCCGCCTTCCTCGAGCAGGCGGTTGCGGTGGCGCAAGGCATTCTCGAAGGCAGAAACCCGGCTGCCATGCGCGGAATCGACCGCGAGGACCAGCCGGTCGAGAAATCGCCGCCGGTCGCCGGCGGGACCGCGGAACAGCCCGTCCTGGTCCGGCGTCAGCCAGAGCAGCGTCAGGTGGTCCAGAAAGCGCATGGCCGAACTGACCGGCTCGCGGTCAATCCGGCATTCGCGGCCGGCCTCATTGGGCGCGAGCCCGGTTGCCAGTGTGAGGGGGCCGGTCCCGGTTTCGAGATCGGCGAGGACGGAGAAGGTGCCCGGACCGTCGCGTCGGGCAAGGGCACTCAGCGTGGCGCGGCGGAGACCGCGGCCTGGCGAGAGCAGGGAGATGGCCTCGAGCAGGTTGGTCTTGCCGGCGCCATTCGGCCCGCAGAAGGCCGTGACGGAGGCGCCGAGCGACAGGTCCAGACGGGCATAGGACCGGAAATCCTGCAGCCGCAGCCGCTGGATCCGCGGCTCCGGCAGGGACGGCGCCATGGTCAGACGCGCATCGGCATCAGCACATAGAGGCTGGCCGCGCCTTCACGATCCTGGATCAGCGTCGGCGAGCCCGGATCGGCGAGCTTGAGCAGGGCCGTATCGCCTTCGAGCTGCCCGACAATATCCAGCAGATAGCGAGCGTTGAACCCGATCTCGAGCGGCGAGGCCTCGTAATCGACGGATAGTTCCTCGATCGCCTGCCCCGCATCGGGATTGTGCACCGAGAGCGTGAGCTTGCTGTCGCCCAGCGAGAACTTGACCGCCCGCCCGCGTTCCGAGGAAATCGTGGAAACGCGATCGACCGAGCGCGCAAATTCATCGCGCTCGACCGTCAGGAATTTGTCGTTCCGCTGCGGGATGACGCGGGCATAATCCGGGAAAGTGCCGTCGATGAGCTTCGAGGTCAGCACAATCGGCCCGACCGTGACGCGCATCTTCACGCTCGACAGCTCGAACCCGATCTGGGCCTCGCCATCACTGAGCAGCTTCTGCAATTCGCTGACAGTCTTGCGCGGAACGATCACGCCCGGCATGCCCTGCGAGCCCGCAGGCGCGGCCGAGTCACACAGGGCGAGACGATGACCATCCGTGGCAACGGCACGAAGGATCGATTGCCCGCCAACCTCCGTGGCATGCAGGTAGATGCCGTTGAGATAGTAACGGGTTTCCTCGGTCGAGATGGCAAATTGCGTCTTCTCGATCAGCTTGCGCAGCTCGCCGGCGGCCATCTCGAAGCGATGGCTCATCTCGCCCGCGGCGAGATCCGGGAAATCGGTCTCCGGCAAGGTCTGCAGCGAGAAGCGCGAGCGACCGGAGCGGAGGGCAACCTGCCCGGATTGACCGTCCTGCTCGAGCGAGACCTGTGACCCGTCCGAAAGCTTGCGCACAATATCGTAGAGCACATGCGCCGGAACGCTGGTTGTGCCTGCGCGCTCCACATCGGCCGGGATTGTCTCGACGATGTCGATGTCGAGATCGGTCGCCTTGAGGTGCAGCTCCCGCTGTTCGGCCCGCAAGAGAACGTTGGCGAGGATCGGAATGGTATTCCGCCGCTCGACAACGCGATGCACATGACCGAGGGCCTTGAGCAGCGCGGCCTGTTCCACCGTGACCTTCATCGTATCGCTTCCGTCCCGTTCCCGACTAAAAACCGCCTCGGAACGAGACGGTTGACGCGCATCCTTCCAAAAACAGGTTCAGGAAACGATGGCGCGTCACCCGCCAAAGCGCAAGGGTGCCCGCATGATTTTGCGCAATGGCCGGGGGATGATCGACAGGATTTTCAGGGCCGTGAAGGATTGCGCCTCATTCCTGCAGCATGCGCTTGAGATGATCGATCTCGCCGGCAAGTTCCTGATCGGTCGTCACCATGCCCTCGATCTTGCGGACAGCATGGAGCACGGTCGTGTGATCCCGCCCGCCGAAACGCCGGCCGATTTCCGGCAGCGAACGCAAGGTCAGTGACTTGGCGAGATACATCGCGATCTGCCGCGGCCGGACCACTGTCGCCGTGCGGCGCGACGAGAGGATGTCGGCCCGGCTGACATTGTAATGGTTCGCCACAAGCCGCTGGATATCCTCGATCTTGACGCGGCGCGGCTCGCGGTGCCGCACGAGATCCCGGATCGCCTCTTCGGCGGCAGCGATATCGAGCGAACCTCCCGTCAGCGTCGAATGGGCCAGCAGGCGGTTCACGGCGCCTTCCAGGTCGCGGCCATTGGTCGTGATCGCCCGCGCCACATGCTGGATCACCTCCGGCGGCACATCGAAGCCCGGCAGATGCGCCTTGGCGATCTGGATCCGGCTTTCGAGGATCTTGACCCGCAGGGCATCGTCCAGCGCGCCGATTTCGACTACAAGCCCGCCGGCGAGACGGGACTGAACGCGCTCCTCGATGCCCTCGAGATCGGAGGGCGCGCGATCCGCCGCCACGACAACCTGCTTGCCGGCATCGATCAACGCATTGAGTGTATGGCAGAATTCCTGCTGGCTCTTGGGGCCCTGCAGGAACTGCGCATCGTCAATGATGAGCACGTCAATTCCGCGCAAGGTGTCCTTGAAGGCAATGGCCGTCTGCGCTTTCAGCGAGGCAACGAACCCATACATGAAGCGCTCGGCTGTCAGGTACAGCACGCGCCGGCCGGAGCTTTCGATGGCCTGGGCTGCGCCCTGGAGCAGATGCGTCTTGCCGAGGCCCACACTGGCATGGACGTAGAGCGGGTTGAAGACGGGCATTTCGCCCACCTTGGCCTGCACGATCTGCATCGCAGCGGCATGGGCCATCACATTCGAACGCCCGACCTGGAACGCACCCAGCACAAGCCGTTTGTCGAGCGGCGATCCGACCTGGAGATCACCCTCATGGCCTTCCGGCGCCCGTGTCTCGATCGGCTTGATCGCGCCTTCGCCCACCGGGCGCAAGGCTGCCGGTGCCTCCTGGGGCGAAAACTTTCGGGCCGGATCGGTCGTCTTGGGCGCTTCCGGCCTCGGTGCCGTGCGCAGGCTCGCCGACCGCATCACGATCGAGGTCCTGAGAAGCCGCGCATCCTCCTTCTGGAAATGCGCCATGATCTTCTCGATGAAATGCTGCTGGATCCAGTTCCGGAGAAACTTCGTCGGAACCGAGAGGATGACGGTATCGTTCTCGACCTGGACAAGCTCAAGACACTTGAACCAGCTCGTATAGACATCCTCGCCGAGTTCGGCCCGCAGCCGGCGCTGAACCCGGTCCCAGACAAGGGCGGCTCCGGCCATGTCTACCGCCGGCAAGCCCCGGATCTCATGGTCGAGTCGGTTCTCGGTGGCCTGGGTTTCAGGTGTCTTCAGCATGATCGCTCTCAAAGTCTGCACTTGGAATACGAAGACGCCCCGCCGAAACGGTATGTTTCAGCAAAGTCATTCGTAGTGTTTGAATGTCGTATGTCTGACGGATCCAGAACAAATCCGGCTGGGTTAATTGGAACCCATTAAACACGCATGGCGAGTAACGTTTTCGATTACATCATAATTGGAAATCACATTGCCCCCCTTTGCGCCGTGATTGCCCCGAAAAGGCAGCCCCCTCTTTGTCTGCCCCGTCAGTCGGTAAACAAAGTCTTAATCTGCCTTCCGGTCGCCGTGCAATAGCGCATTTCCGGGCGTCGCCGGCAGGGGGGTGGCTTGTCGATTCGCACTGGGGAAGGGCGCTCTCCGGCAGCCAAAAGTAAGTCGTTGATTCGGGCGTTTGAATCGAGTTGTGGATGATTTCCGGACAAAAACGTTACGCCGGTGAAATGTTTCACAAGCGGTGTTTTCCGGGGCTCACAGTCAGCGTGACAAAAACCACCAAATCGAGGCCTTATGAGACAAGTTTATGAAAGATATAGAGAAATTCTGCGCGCTTCCCGACGCTGAAAAGCCTTCTCTACCGATCTTTGATAAATCAGGAGTCAAGCCCCTTTGTGGCATTCCGGAAACATTTATCGGAGCGTGACGTTCGATCGGGGCATAAAAAAACGCGCCGGAATCCGGCGCGTCCCTAAGCTCTCGAAAGGGGCTGGCGTCAGGCCGGGAGTGACCGGATCTGACGGACCAGGCGGGACACCTTGCGGGCCGCCATGTTCTTGTGAACGATCCCGTTCTGGGCAGCCTTGGCCAGCTCGGGCTCGGCTTTCTTCATGGCCGCGAGAGCGGCGGTCACATCGCCCTTCGCAATCGCTTCCTCGACATAGCGGATCGAGGTCCGCATGCGGCTGCGGCGTGCCTTGTTGACTTCCGTCCGGCGCAGGGTTTGCCGCGCGGCCTTTTTGGCTGATTTGGTATTCGCCATCGACTTGAGGGACTCCGACCCGTTGACCCGTTGCTGACTGGCCAGGACACATCTGAATGTGCCGGACCACCCGATCCTGCTTCACGCCGGAAGGACGACGACACTCCGTCACCTGGCCAGCATGCTGAAATGAAAGCGCGCCGGAAACTCGGCGCGAGAGCGGCTCCATGCCATCTTCCGCGCACGGGGTCAACGAAAAAACGACTCCCCGGCGTTCCGGTTCGGGAGGATCCGTCCTAGCCGCCGAGCCCCCGCAACCACGCACCCACCGGATGGCTCGCATCCAGCATCAGCCGCAGCGCCATGGCCAGCGCCACGATCACCACCAGCGGCCGGACGAGGCGCGGGCCGAAGCGCAGGCTGGCCCGGACGCCCAGCCAGGCGCCCGTGGCCGAGGCCGCGCCCATCATCAGCCCCACCGTGATCAGGATATGCCCCGCCAGCAGGAAGAAGATCAGCGCCCCGAGATTGGAGGCGAGGTTCATCATCTTCGTATGCGCGACGGCCCGCATCATCCCGAAGCCGCACAGCAGGATCAGGCCGATCAGATAGAAGGTGCCCGCCCCGGGACCGAACACACCATCATAGATGCCGATCCCCACTCCGACCGTGCCGGTAAAGGTGGCGAGGCTCAGCCGGGGTTTCGCTTCCGCATCCCCCAGCCGCGGCGACATCGCGACATAGAGCGCGATGGCGGCCAGCAGGAAGGGGATGACGAGCCGGAGGAAGCCGGTCGGCGCCAGATGGGCGATCAGCGCCCCGACAATGCCCCCGCCGAAAGCTGCGCCGAACAGCGGCAGGATGAGCGCCCGGTCGATCCGCCCGGCCCGGTAGAAGGACAGCGCCGAGGAGGCGACACCGAACGTGCCCTGCAGCTTGTTCGTGGCGATGGCGCCCACCGGTGGCACCCCGGCCAGAAGCAGGGCGGGCACGGTGATCAGCCCGCCACCCCCGGCAATCGCATCGACGAAGCCGGCGACGAAGGCGGCGAGGACCAGCCCCGCGGCCGCCAGCGCCGAGACGCCGAGATCGAACCCCATCATCCTTCGCGTCCCGTCCCGGCGCCTGTTTCAGCCGTGGAAATTCGGCTTCCGCTTCTCGATGAAGGCCGCCATGCCTTCCTTCTGGGCCTTGGTGGCAAACAGGGCCTGGAACGTGCGCCGCTCGAACCGCACGCCCTCGCTCAGCGTTGTCTCGTAGGAGCGGTTGACCGATTCCTTGGTGATCATCGCCACCTCGGTCGCGAAATCGGCAATGGTTGTTGCCGCGGCGAGCGCCTCTTCGACCAGCGTCTCGACGGGCAGGATCCGCGCGACAAGGCCGGCGCGCTCCGCCTCGTGGACATCCATCATGCGGCCGGTCAGGCACAGATCCATGGCCTTGGCCTTGCCGATCGCCCGCGTCAGGCGCTGCGTGCCGCCCCAGCCCGGCATGACGCCGAGCTTGATCTCGGGCTGGCCGAACTTGGCATTCTCGGCTGCAAAAATGATATCGCAATGCATCGCGATCTCGCAGCCCCCGCCCAGGGCAAAGCCCGAGACGGCGGCGATCAGCGGCTTGCGGATCCGGGTCAGCGCATCCCAGCCGCTGCCGAAATCCTGCAGATAGCTGTCCGGATAGGTCAGATCCGCCATTTCCTTGATGTCCGCCCCGGCGGCAAAGGCCTTTTCGGAGCCGGTCAGCACCATGCAGCCGATCCCGGGATCGGCATCGAACCGGGCCAGGATGTCGAGCAGGTCCAGCATGACCTGGCGATTCAGCGCATTCAGGGCCTGCGGGCGGTTGAACCGGATCAGGCCAACCCGGCCATGGCGTTCGACGAGAAGGGTTTCGTAGGTCGGAACTTCGGTCATGGGGTCTTCCCGTCAGATTCTGGAGGTCTGGCATTCGGCAAGCCGGCATGGTGGCCCTCCGGCTCGCCCCTGTCTGTCACATGGGCGACGGAGGGGTCCAGCCCCGGGCGGCGATTTTCTGCCGCCCGGATGCCGCTAGCGCTGGCATTCGAGGCAATGGAAGGTCGACCGGCCCGACTGCACCAGCCGGCGCACGATGCCCCGGCAGCCCGGTGTCGGGCAAGGTTCGCCCTCGCGGTCATAGACCCGGAACGCATGCTGGAAATAGCCGAGCGAGCCGTCCTCGTGGCGGAAATCCCGCAAGGTCGACCCGCCGGCATCGATCGCCTCGGCCAGCACGTCGCGGATCGCCACGACAAGGGCTCCGATCTCCCGGCGCTTCAGAGCGCCGGCCGGACGGGTCGGCGAAATCCGGGCCCGGTGCAGCGCCTCGCAGACATAGATATTGCCCAGCCCCGCGATCAGCCGCTGGTCGAGCAGGGCTGCCTTCATCGGCGTGCGCCGGCCGGCGAGCAGGGCCGCCAGTGCCTCGGGATGGAGAGCATTGCCAAGCGGCTCGATCCCGAGCGTTGCGAGCGAGGGTGCGTCGTCGAGCCTGTCGCTCGACCAGAGGTCCAGACTGCCGAACCGGCGCGGATCGTTGAAGACGACCCGCGTGCCGCCTTCCAGCCGGAAGATGACATGGTCATGCTGGGGCAGGCGGGTCACGTCATGGTGGAAATCCGCCATCGTGCCGGCCTCGTCGCCGCGTTCCACGATCATCCGCCCGCTCATGCCGAGATGGAGGATCAGGGTCTCGCCGGAATCGAGCGGAATCAGCAGGTATTTCGCGCGCCGCCCCAGCGTCAGCACGCGGCGCCCGCTGACCCGCCGTGCGAGATCCGGCGGGAAGGGAAAGCGCAGATCGGCGCGGTTCAGTTCGAGGGCCTCGATCCGCGCGCCGTCGAGATGCGGGGCCAGGCCACGCCGGACGGTTTCGACCTCGGGAAGTTCGGGCACGGCAGACCTCGACGCTGGCCACGACGTTATGCGACCGTCTCGCCATAGCGCGACGCGGAAAGCTTCGCTATGGAAATGACGCGGGCATCCCGGCCCGTCCTGTTCGGGGTAGGGTTGCGATGGCCGAGACAACGCATTTCGGGTTCGAGGATGTTCCGCTCGCGGAAAAGCAGGCCCGGGTAGACGATGTCTTCCACAAGGTCGCCTCGCGCTATGACCTGATGAATGACCTGATGAGCATGGGCCTCCACCGGCTCTGGAAGGACATCCTCGTCACCATGCTGCGGCCGCCCAGGCAGGGGCCCTTCCGTCATATCGATGTCGCCGGCGGAACGGGGGATGTCGCCTTCCGCATCGTCGAGGCCGGCAACCCGCAGACCCGCGTCGATGTGGTCGACATCAACGCCTCGATGCTCGGCGTCGGCGAGGATCGGGCGCGCGCCCGCGGGCTCGACGGGCAGGTCCGGTTCATCGAATGCAATGCCGAGTCCCTCGCCTTCGACGACCGGACCTATGACGGCTACACGATCGCTTTCGGCATCCGCAACGTGCCGCGGATCCCGCTGGCTCTCGCCGAGGCCTACCGCGTGCTCAAGCGGGGCGGGCGTTTTCTCGTGCTGGAATTCGCGCCGGTGGAAACCCCTGTGCTCGACCGCATCTACGACGCCTATTCCTTCAACGTCATCCCGCCGCTCGGCAAGATGGTCACCGGGGATGGCGAGCCCTATCGCTATCTGGTGGAATCGATCCGCAAGTTCCCGCCACCGGATCTCTTCTCCGAGATGATCCGCGAGGCGGGCTTCTCCCGCGTGACCTGCCGGACGCTGACCGGCGGCATTGCCAATATCCATTCCGGCTGGAAGATCTGAGGCGCCCTTGTTCGCCGCCCTGCGCCATTCCCTCCATCTGCTCCATGTCGGCTATGTGCTGATGCGTGAGGGCGTCTTCGCGCTCGTGCCGAAGCGCCAGGTCCCGGCCATTCTCCATCCGCTGCTCTGGCTGCTGTCGGTCCTGGCCCGGCGGGATGCCGGTGATCGTGGTACCCGGATTGTCGCCGCGCTCACCCGGCTCGGCCCGTCCTATGTCAAGCTCGGCCAGTTCCTCGCGACCCGTCCGGACCTTGTCGGTTTCGCATTGGCGCGGGATCTCGAGGCCCTGCAGGACCGGATGCCGGCCTTCCCGCAGGATGTGGCCGAGCGCCGCGTTGTGGCGGCCCTCGGCAAGCCGCTCGATGCCCTGTTCGTGGAATTCGGCCCGGTGGTTGCCGCGGCCTCGATCGCGCAGGTGCACAAGGCCCTTGTCGAGATCGACGGGGCCCGAAGGCCTGTTGCGGTCAAGGTGCGGCGGCCGGGCATCGACAGGGTTTTCACCCGGGATATCGCCGCGCAGAAATTCGTGGCGGGTCTGATCGAGTATTTCGTGGTTTCCGCGCGCCGGCTCAAACCGGTTGAAGTCATCGAGACCCTTGAACGCACCGTCCTGCTGGAGATGGATCTCCGCTTCGAGGCCGCGGCCCTGTCGGAAATGGGCGAGAATGTCGCCAAGGATCCTGATTTCCGCGTGCCTGTGGTCGATTGGGAACGCACCGCCCGCGAATGCCTGACGATGGAATGGATCGAGGGCATCAAGCTCAATGATCTTGCCGCCATCGAAGCGGCCGGGATCGACCGCGCGGCGCTCGCCCGGACGGCCCTGCAAAGCTTCCTCAGGCATGCCCTGCGTGACGGTTTCTTCCATGCCGACATGCATCCCGGCAACCTGTTCGCCATGCCCTCCGGCCAGCTCGTGGCGGTCGATCTTGGCATTATGGGCCGCCTTGGTCCGCCGGAGCGGCGCTTCCTGGCCGAGATCCTGCTCGGCTTCATCACCCGCGATTACCGCCGGATCGCCGAGGTGCATTTCGAGGCCGGCTATGTGCCCAAGCGGCATTCGGTTGAGGATTTTGCCCAGGCCCTGCGCGCCGTCGGCGAGAAGATCCATGGCCGCAACGCCGCCGAGATCTCGATGGCCCAGCTTCTCGGCCTGCTCTTCGAGATTACCGCCCTGTTCGACATGGCGACCCGGACGGAACTTGTCCTGCTCCAGAAAACCATGGTCGTGGTCGAAGGTGTCGCGCGCAATCTCGACCCGCAATTCGACATGTGGAAGGTTGCCGAGCCGGTGATCCGGGAATGGATCGAGCGCAATCTCGGGCCGATCGGCCGGATCGAGGAGATCGGCCGGGATGCGCTGGATCTCGTGCGGGCGGCGGGCCGCCTGCCGGATCTCGTCACCCGGACGGATGCTGCCCTTGCGGCCTTCGAGAAAGGCCATCGACCGGAGGTCGAGCCTGCCGGCCAGCGGGCTGGCGGCCTCCCCGCAATCACCCTGGCGCTCTGGGCTATCGCCCTGGCGCTGGCCATTCTGGCATTGAAGAGCTGAGGGGCGAACCATGGCGCAACCCGTGCTTCAGGGACGGTCGATCCTGCTGGTGATCGGGGGTGGCATTGCCGCCTACAAGAGCGCCGAGCTTGTCCGGTTGATCCGCAAGGCCGGCGGCGATGTCCGCGTCATCCTCACCCGGGCCGGCAGCCAGTTCGTCACGCCGCTCACCCTGGCCAGCCTGACCGGCAACAAGGTTCACGAAGACCTGTTCTCCCTCACCGACGAGGTCGAGATGGGCCATATCGAGCTGTCCCGCTCGGCCGATCTCGTCGTCGTGGCCCCGGCCACGGCCGATCTGATGGCCAAGGCGGCCCATGGCCTCGCCAACGATCTCGCCTCGACCGCGCTGCTCGCCACGGACAAGCGCATCCTGATGGCGCCCGCCATGAATGTCCGGATGTGGCTGCACCCCGCCACGCAGCGCAATCTCGAAACGCTGAAGCGCGACGGCGTGCGCGTCGTCGGCCCGGATTCCGGCGAGATGGCCTGTGGCGAATTCGGCCCCGGGCGGATGGCCGAGCCGGCGGCAATCCTCGAGGCGATCGTCACGACTTTTGCCGGACCGACCGCGATTCCCCTGCCGGATGGGCAGGCCCCGGCGCCTGGTCCCGGTCCGCTTGCCGGCCGCCATGTCCTGATCACCGCCGGCCCGACCCATGAGCCGATCGATCCGGTGCGCTACATTGCCAATCGCTCCTCCGGCAAGCAGGGCTATGCCCTTGCCGAGGCCGCGCGGGCGCTCGGTGCCCGGGTGACGCTCGTCTCGGGCCCCGTCACCCTGCCTGATCCGCCCGGCATCGCCGTGATCCGGGTCGAGACCGCGCGCGAGATGGACCGGGCCGTCGAGCAGGCCCTGCCGGCCGATCTCGCCATCTTCGCCGCCGCCGTCGCCGATTGGCGCGTCGAGGACGAGGCCGGGCAGAAGCTCAAGAAGGACGGCAAGGCCATCCCGCCGCTCCGCCTGACAGAGAACCCCGATATCCTCGCCCGGATCGCCCGCCACCCGACGCAGCGTCCGCCGCTCGTGATCGGCTTTGCGGCGGAAACGGAGAATGTCATCGGCCATGCCACGGCCAAGCGCCTCCGCAAAGGCTGCGACATTATCGTTGCCAATGATGTCTCGCCCGCCAGCGGCGTCATGGGCGGCGATCGCAACATCGTCCATGTCATTGATGAGGCCGGCGTCACCACCTTGCCGGACATGGCCAAGGCCGAGGTCGCGGCCGCGCTGATGCAGCGTTTCGCCGGCCTTGTCGGGAGCGGGGCATGAGCATCACCCTCCCGATCCGGCGCCTGCCGCATGCCGAGGGCTTGCCCCTGCCGGCTTACCAGACGGCCGGGGCCGCCGGGTTTGACCTTGCCGCGGCCATCCCGGAGAACGAGGTCTGGCGGCTCGCCCCCGGCCAGCGTCAGCTGGTGCCAACCGGGCTTGTCTTCGCCCTGCCCGACGGATTCGAGGCGCAGATCCGTCCCCGCTCCGGCCTGGCCTTCAAGCATGGCGTCACCGTGGCCAATGCCCCGGGCACCATCGATTCCGATTATCGCGGCGAGGTGAAGGTGCTTCTGATCAATCTCGGCCAGGAGCCCTGGTCCTTCACGCGGGGCGAGCGCATCGCCCAATGCGTGGTCGCTCCGGTCCTGCAGGCTCGCCTCGCGACGACGGGCGAGGTGGGGGCGACCGCGCGCGGCGAGGGTGGCTTCGGCTCAACCGGGATTTCTTCCTGAATTTTCATCCAAGAAAGATAAATTTTCTTCTTTGGTCATTGAAATGGCAAGCCGGGAGAACTTGTTTCTCCCGCAGGCTGGGCCTAGCTTCAGGAGAAACGCACCAACCCTGAAGGCGCCCCCATGAGTGTCCAGTCGAAACCTGAAACCGGAAAGGCCCGCAAGCCGGGCCGCGGCCGGGTCTATTCCTCGATCACCGAGACGATCGGCGATACGCCTGTCGTCCGGCTTGATCGTCTCGCCCGTGCGGAAGGCGTGAAGGCCAATCTCTTCGCCAAGCTCGAATTTTTCAATCCGCTCGCCTCGGTCAAGGACCGGATCGGCCTGTCGATGATCGACGTGGCCGAAGCGGAAGGCCGCATCAGCCCCGGCAAGACGGTGCTGGTCGAGCCGACCTCCGGCAATACCGGCATTGCGCTCGCCTTTGTCGCGGCAGCCAAGGGCTATCGCCTGATCCTGACCATGCCGGAATCCATGTCGATCGAGCGGCGCAAGATGCTCGCCTATCTCGGCGCCGAACTCGTGCTGACCGAGCCGGGCAAGGGCATGAAGGGTGCGATCGCCAAGGCCGAGGAAATCGTTGCGGAAACGCCGAATGCGGTCATCCCGCAGCAATTCCGCAACCCGGCCAACCCGCTCGTCCATCGCAACACCACGGCCGAGGAAATCTGGAACGACATGGGCGGCGAGATCGATCTCTTCGTTGCCGGTGTCGGCACCGGCGGCACGATCACCGGCGTCGGCCAGGTGCTCAAGCCGCGCCGCCCCGGCCTCCGGGTCGTGGCGGTGGAGCCGGTCGAGAGCCCGGTCCTGTCGGGTGGCGAGCCCGGATCGCACAAGATCCAGGGCATCGGCGCCGGTTTCGTCCCCGAGATCCTCGACCGGGCGGTGATCGACGAAGTCCTCCGCATCGACAGTGCCACCGCCATCGCCACGGCTCGCCAGCTCGCGCGGGTCGAGGCGATTCCCGGCGGCATTTCCTCCGGCGCGGCCACGGCTGCGGCGCTCGAACTGGCCCGCCGGCCGGAAAATGCCGGCAAGAACATCGTCTTCATCGTGCCGTCCTTCGCCGAGCGCTACATTTCCAGCCTGCTCTTCGAAGGGCTGTAAGCCTTGTCCGCCGCCGCTCCCGGGGTTCGTCTCGGGCAGCGGCGGCGCCCGGCGCAGGGAAAATCGCCTCGGTGCGGAAAGCTCCGTTGCGGAGCCCGGAATCATCGGCTAAACGGGGTTTGCACGCACCCGTAGCTCAGCTGGATAGAGTGTTGGATTCCGAATCCAAAGGTCGCAGGTTCGAATCCTGCCGGGTGCGCCATTTCCCTTCTGGCCTTCCATCATCATCATCGGCGTCGGCCTGCTGGGCCTGACCTGCGCCCTTATCCCCGGGCCGGCGCAGGCCCTGTGGATCGGCGGACGATCAGGTCGACCGGCAGCGTCAGCGTGGTCGGGCCGGGCTCGTCCCGCAGGATGGCCACCATCATCCGCGCGGCCTCGGTGCCGATCCTTGCCGTCGGCACATGCACCGTCGTCAGCGAGGGCGAGACATGCGCGGACATGTCGAGATCATCGATCCCCGCCACTGAAAGATCTGCCGGAATGGCGAGGCCTCGGGCCTGCGCCTCGACCATGCAGCCAATGGCGATGAGATCGATCCCGCCGACAATCGCCGTCGGCGGCTCGGCGAGATCGAGCAGCTGCGCGCAGCCCATCCGGCCGCCGGCCAATGTGGTCGCCTGCTCGCAGGCCAGCGCCGGCGGCAGGGTCAGCCCGGCTTCCTCCAGCGCGCGGCGGACGCCGCGATAGCGCCCGCGCTGGCGGTCGTTGAAGCGCGTGGCACCGGTGATCACGCCGATCCGGCGATGGCCGAGGCCGAGCAGATGCCGGGTCGCGAGCAGGCCGGCATGTTCGTTATCGACCAGCACCGAGGGCGCCCCGTCCGGTGCGCACCAGGTCATGACCACGGGAAGGCCGGATTGCGACAGGAGTTGCGCCGCCTCGGCGATCCGCTCCGCCCCGACCAGGATCAGCCCGTCGACTCCCCGTGCGAGCAGGGTGCGGATGCATTCGGCCTCGGCTGCCTTGCTGTAATCATGCGAGGCCACGAGCAACTGGTAGCCATCACCCGCCAGCTGGGCCTGCATCGCCTGCAGGGCCTTGGAGAAAATGGCGTTGTCGAGCGTCGGCATCACGGCGCCGATGGTCATCGAGCGCCCGGAGGCCAGGGCCCGCGCTGCAGCATCGGGGCGGTAGCCGAGATGGTCGGCCGCCCGCCGCACGCGCGCCAGCGTTTCGGGCGAGAGGAGGTCCGGCTGGCTGATCGCACGCGAGACGGTAGCGGGTGAAACGCCGGCCGCGCGCGCAACCTCGCTCAGTCGGATGCGGTTTCTGACCATTGTGCCCTGTGAAAGAAGTTTCAGCAGGGGTCCGATATCCCGTCGCGCCAGCTGAGGCAATGGCGGCTGAAAAAACTTTCATCCTCAACACCCGTTGACTCCCCCTCCCTGTCCAGACAGTCTGGATGAAAGCGCTTTCACCAGAAGGGCGCGAGACAATCGGGGAGGTCGCGCTGCATGGCGCTCGTGGCCAGTCGCAAGACACTTATCGGCGGCATGACCGTGATCGGTCTCGTCGGCCTTTGGTTCGTGCTGACGACCTTCACGGGGCTTGTCACCAGCGCGCGTTTTCCCTCTCCGGCTGAATTCTGGCTCTCGCTGAAGCAGATCAACGGGCGCGGCTATGCCGGCTCGACCCTCGCAAGCCACGCATTCCATAGTGTGAAACTGGTGCTGATGGGCTTCACTGTGGCCGTGCTGACGGGCGTACCACTCGGCCTCTGGATGGGCTGGAACCGACGGGTCGAAGCTTTCATCAACCCGGTTTTCCTGATCATCCGGCCCATCCCGCCGCTCGCCTGGATCCCGCTCGCCATCCTGTGGCTTGGCCTCGGCGATGCGGCGAAGATCCTCGTGATCTGGTTCTCCGCCTTCGTGCCATCGGTGATCAATGCGTTTACCGGCGTACGCAACATCGACAAGCCGATCCTCGAGGCCGCGCGCATGCTCGGTACGCCGCGCTGGCGGATGGTGCGCGAGGTCATCCTGCCGGCATCCCTGCCGATGATCTTCACCGGGCTGCGCCTTTCGCTGCAGGCCAGCTGGACCACGCTGGTGGCGGCGGAACTTGTCGGCGCGCTGGTTGGCGTCGGCTTCGTGCTGAACATGGCGCAACAGGATATCTATCCCGGCATGATCCTGGTGGGGATGGTCACGGTGGGTGTCCTCGGCTGGGCGACGACCTTGCTCCTCGCGCGGGTCGAGCGGCGGGCCCTTGCCTGGAACGTGGCAGCGAGGGACTGACCATGACTTCGCCCCCTCTCGGCTTCCGCGAAACCATGCTGCTGGGTCTTGCAGGCCTCGCCAGTTTCATCGGGCTCTGGAGTTTCCTGTCGGGCTCGGGGATCGTCCCCGCGCAATTCCTGCCCGGACCGCTTGATGTCGCCTCGCGTTTTGTGCACCTGCTCACCTCGCCCTTCGCCGGGGCAACCCTGCCCGCCCATCTCGCCTCGAGTTTCCAGCGCTATGCCTATGGCGTGCTGTTGGCGGCCGCCATCGGCGTGCCGCTCGGCCTGCTGATGGGCTTTTTCCGCCTGCTGGATGATATCGTGACGCCCATTTTCGACGGGCTGCGCTTCATCGCCCCGATTGCCTGGGTGCCCTTCGCGGCGCTCTGGTTCGGTACGGGCATCGGCGGGCCGATCATGATCATTTTTGCCGGTGCCTTCCCGCCCTGCCTGATCAATGCCTATCGCGGGGCGCGGTTCGTCGAGCCGCGGCTGATCGAGGCGGCGCGCATGCTGGGCACACCGCCCTCACGGATGATCCTCGAGGTGCTGCTGCCGGCGGCCGTGCCGTCGATCATTGCCGGCCTCCGGGTCTCGGCCGGCCTCGGCTGGCAGAGCCTGGTGGGCGCCGAGTTGATCGTTGCCGCAGCCGGCGTCGGGTTCATGATGGTGCAGGCCCAGGGTTCGGTCCAGACGCCAACCGTGATGGCCGGCATGATCGCCATCGGGATCGTCGGCATGCTGATCGACATCCTGCTGCGTCAGGGCGAAGGCTGGCTTCGTCGCCGGCGCGGATTGGAATCGTAAGGGGCGGATATGGGCTCGATCAGCTTCCGGAATGTCGACAAGGTTTTTGGCCAGGGCACGGGTGGCGTGAAGGCGCTGGATGACATCAATCTTGACATTGCCGACAAGGAATTCGTGGCAATTGTCGGCCCCTCCGGCTGCGGAAAGACCACCTGCCTGCGCATGGTCGCCGGCTTCGAGGCCGCCAGCGCCGGTTCTGTGCAGGTCAATGGCCGGCCGGTCACCGCGCCCGGGCCGGACCGCGCGGTCGTCTTCCAGCAATTCGCGCTTTTTCCGTGGAAGACTGTGCGCGAGAACATCGAACTCGGCCTGCGCAACAAGAACCTGCCCGTCGGCGAGCGCAATGATCTTGTGGCCAGCGCGCTGAAGCTGATGAATCTCGAGACCCATGTCGATGCCTTCCCGCACCAGCTTTCCGGGGGCATGCAGCAGCGCGTGGCCATTGCCCGCGCCTATGTGCTGGATCCGGAGGTGCTGCTGATGGACGAGCCCTTCGGCGCGCTTGACGCCCAGACCCGGGTCGTGATGCAGGAGGAACTCGTCCGTCTCGCCCGGCACAATCCGCGCACGGTGCTCTTCATCACCCATGCTGTGGAGGAAGCGGTTTATCTGGCGGACCGCGTGGCGATCATGACGCGGCGCCCCGGCCGCATCAAGGAAGTGCTCGATATCAAGGCTGTCCGCGAACGCGAGAACTGGGACAGCCATGCCCGGATCGAGGATGTGATGGACCTCGAATCCTTCGTCCATCTGCGCACGCATATCTGGAAGTCGCTGCGCGAGGAGAAGGGGTTCAAGGATGTCTGAGCCCGCCCGCCTGACGCGAGATCTGACCGAGCCGACACCGATCCCCGAGGCTGGCATTGCCCGTGCGGTGGAGCTCATGCGCTCCGGCCGGCTCTTCCGGTATGGCGAGATGGGAGCCGACCAGCTCGACGTCTCGCTGCTCGAGAAGGAATTCGCGGCGTTTCTCGGCCGACGCTTCTGCGTGGCGGTCAATTCCGGTGGTGGCGCGCTGTTCCTCGCGCTGAAAGTGCTGGGCGTCCAGCCGGGCGATCCGGTTCTCGTCAACGGCTTCACATTGGCCCCGGTGCCGGGCGCGATCCTCCATGCCGCGGCGCGGCCGGTCATCGTCGAGATCGGCCCGGATTATGTGATCGATCCGGAGGACCTCCGCCGCAAGGCCACGTCATCCGGTGCCCGGGTTCTCCTGCTCTCCCATATGCGCGGGCATCTCGCGGACATGGATGCCGTAATGGCGGTGGCGGAGGAGTGTGGCCTGCAGGTTGTCGAGGACTGCGCCCATTCGCTCTGTGCCCGCTGGAACGGCCGTACCATCGGCACGTTCGGGGCGGTGGCTGCCTTCAGTGCCCAGACCTACAAGCATCTCAACGCCGGGGAGGGCGGTTTCCTGGTCCTCGATGACGAGGAGATGGCGGCAAGGGCGATCCTCCATTCCGGCAGCTACATGCTGCATGGCCAGCATCTGAGTTCGCCCGGGCCGGCCGCGCTCGAGGCTGTGGCCGAGCATGTCCCGAATTTCAGCCTGCGGATGAGTGCGCTCGCCGCCGCCATGCTGCGTCCGCAACTGGCGGAGCTTCCCGCCCGCGCCGCGCGCTGGAATGCCATCCATGACCGCATCGCCGCGGGCCTCCGCCGCAGCCAGCATCTCAAGGTGCCGGAACGGGGTGGCCCTCAGGATTTCTCGGCGACCTCGATTCAGTTCTCTGTTCTCGGCCTGCCGCCCGAAGGCGTCGAGGGTTTCCTTGCCCGCACCAAGGCCCGCGGCGTCCCCGTCAAGTGGTTTGGCGCCGGGAGCCAGGTCGGCTTTACCAGCGCGCCGCGCCATTGGCGCTACGCCGGCGAACAGGGCGCACTCTCGCGCACCCATGATGTCCTTGCCGGGCTCTGCGATATCCGCACGCCTTTGAGCCTCACCGATGAGGAATGCGACCTGATTGCCACCATCGTTCGGGAATCGATCGAAGCGGTCGCACACGAATCGGCTCCACCCACGTCTGGCGCGAAGCCTCGCCAGCCGGCCTGACACCAAGACAACAAAGGGAGAAACGACATGAAACGCATTCTGGCCAGCCTTGCCCTCGCCACGGCCCTCTCGGCGACCACCCCGCTTTCCGCCACGGCCCAGACGCCCATCGGCGTCAGCTACCAGCCTTCGCTCTACTGGGCGCTGCCTTTCCACTATGCCAATGTGAAGGGCTGGTGGAAGGATGTCGGCCTCGCGCCCAATTTCACGACTTTCCCGGCAGGCGCTCCGCAGATCGCTGCGGCACCGTCGAAATCCTGGGATGTCGGCGGCACGGGCTCGGTGCCGGCGGTGCTGGGCGCTGTGCGCTTCAATATCCTGACCATCGGCATCACCAACGACGAATCCAAGACCAACGCCATGATGGTCCGCGGCGACAAATTCGATGCCGTCAAGGCCAACCCGGCCTCGCTCAAGGGCCAGCGTCTGCTGCTCACCACCAACTCGACCGTGGATTACGCCGCCCGCAAATGCCTCGTGAAGATGGGGCTGGCTGCGAATGACATGCAGTTCGTCAATCTCGGGCAGGCGCAGATCATCACCGCGCTGACCTCGAATAACGGCGATTTCGCAGGGGTCTGGGCGCCCAACACCTACACGCTCGAGGAGCGGGCCAATGCCAAGTATCTCTGCTCCGGCGCCGATGCCGGCGCAATCGTCCCGGGCGCGCTGATCGTCCGCGCGGATTTCGCCAAGGAACGGCCGGATGATGTTGCGAAGTTCCTCGCGGTCTTCCTGCGCGGCTGGTCCTGGGCCAAGGCGAACCCGGCCGAAGCGCGCACGCTCGCGCTCGACTTCTACAAGCAGGGCGGGCTGGAAGTGACTCCGCGCGCGATGGACCAGGAATTCGCCCTGCGTCCGGTCTTCGGCCTCGACGAGCAGCTCAAGATCCTTGCGCGCGGTGCCGGTGCTTCGACGGTCGATGGCTGGTTCGGCGAGATCGGCAAGTTCATCACCGACGTTGGGACGATCCCGGCCAATCCGGAGCCGAAATCCTACATCACCGACGACTTCATGAAGCGTGTGGCGGCGGATCCGAAGCTCCGCGCCTTCGCCACCGAATTCGACAAGAAGTAAGCCGAACCGGGCGCGGGCCTTCGGGCTCGCGCCTCGTCTCCCTCGTGCGAGAGATCCGACCCCATGGCGATCACCTACCTGAAGAAGGCCACCAAGACCCCCGAGACCGAAACGGATTCCGCCCGGACGGTTGTCACCGAGATGCTGGCCCGCATCGAGGCGGGTGGTGAGCAGGCTGTGCGCGATTATGCACTCTCGCTCGACAAGTGGGATGGCCCTGTCGTCATGGATGCGGCCATGATCGCCGAGCGCATCCGCGACGTCCCGGACGGCGTGAAGGAGGATATCCGCCTTGCCGCTGCCCAGGTCCGTCGCTTCGCCGAGGCGCAGCGGGATTCCTGCCGCGATTTCTCGGTCGAGCTGTCGCCCGGCCTGATGCTGGGCCAGAAGCTGGTGCCGGTGAATACAGCCGGCTGCTATGTCCCGACCGGCCGCTATGCCCATATCGCCTCGGCCTATATGTCCGTCGCCACGGCGAAGGCGGCGGGCGTCAAGACGGTTGTTGCCTGTTCCGCACCCTACAAGGGCACCGGCATCCACCCTTATGTTCTCTATGCGATGACCGTGGCCGGCGCCGATGTCATCCTGTGCCTCGGTGGCGTGCAGGCCATCGCTGCCATGACTTTCGGCCTCTTCACCGGCAAGCCGGCCGATATCATTGTCGGCCCTGGCAACAAGTTCGTGGCCGAAGCCAAGCGCATGCTCTTCGGCAAGGTCGGGATCGATGTTTTCGCCGGCCCTTCCGAAGTGGCAGTGATCGCCGATGACAGCGCCGACCCGCTGATCGTCGCGACCGATCTCGTCGGCCAGGCCGAGCATGGCCATGAAAGCCCGGCCTGGCTGATCACCAGTTCGCGCCGCATCGCCGATGCGGTCATGGCGCTGATGCCGGGGCTGATCGAGGCCCTGCCACCCATCGCCCGCGATGCCGCCGGCGCGGCCTGGCGCGATTACGGCGAGGTTGTTCTCTGCGAGACGCGCGAGGAGATGGTCGCCGTCTCGGATGCCTATGCCTGCGAGCATCTCGAGGTGCATTGTACCGATCTCGACTGGTGGCATGCAAGCCTGACCAATTACGGCTCGCTCTTCCTCGGCGAGGAAACCAATGTCGCTTTCGGCGACAAGGTCTCCGGGCCTAACCACATCCTTCCGACCAAGTTTGCCGCCCGCTACTCGGCCGGCCTGTCAGTTCACAAATTCCTCAAGCCGCTGACCTGGCAGCGGATGAACCGCGAAGCCTGCCAGGCGCTCGCCCCGGTCTCCGCGCGGATCTCGCGGCTGGAGGGCATGGAGGCCCATGCCCGGACGAGCGATGTCCGGATGGCGAAATACGCGCCCGGTAACAATGCCGATCTCGGCAGGCCGGTGGAGGCCTGAATGGCGTTCCGCCTCGGCGCCCTGTTCGATCTGACGGGCCGGACAGCGCTTGTCACCGGGGGCAATAGCGGTATCGGCCTCGCCATGGCGCGCGCGCTCGGCCTCGCCGGGGCCGATATCATGCTGGCCGCGCGCCGGCAGGAGGAAACCGCCCGTGCGATTGCGGAACTGACCCGGGATGGCATTTTCGCCCGGGGCATTCCGGTCGATCTCGCGGCGCCCGATTGTGCGTCTATCGTCCTCGATCAGCTGAAGCTGTTCGATTGCGAACCCGATATTCTTGTCAATGCGGCCGGCGTGAATCTCCGACAGCCCTTTCCGGAGGTAACGGCGGAAGCGTTCGATCTGCATATGGCGCTGCATCTGCGCGCGCCCTTCCTGCTGGTGCAGGCCCTCGCTCCGGCGATGGCGGCGCAGGGCTGGGGGCGGATCCTGAACATCGCCTCGCTGCAGAGCTACCGCGCCTTCCCGAACTCCGCGCCTTACGGGGCAGGCAAGGGCGGCGTGGTCCAGCTCACCCGCGCCATCGCCGAGGAATGGTCCCGCCATGGCGTGACCTGCAACGCCATCGCACCGGGCTTCTTCCCGACGCCGCTCACCGCGCCGGTCTTCGCCGATCCCGAGCGCTCGGCCCGCAACGCGGCACAGACGGCTATCGGCCGCAACGGCCAGCTCGAGGATCTGCACGGGGTGACGGTGTTCCTCGCCTCGGACGCCTCCGCCTATGTGACGGGGCAGACCCTCGCCGTCGATGGCGGCTTCACCGCAAAATAGGGCAGGGTCATGAAAGCGCTTGTCTATCTCGGCCCGAACAGCGTCACCTACCGCGACGAGCCCGATCCGGTCCCGTTGCCGGGCGAGGTGCTGGTCCGGGTCGAGGCGGTCGGCATCTGTGGCTCGGACATGCATGCCTATCACGGCCATGACAGCCGGCGGCCGGCGCCGCTCATCCTCGGCCATGAGGCGGCGGGGCGGATCACCGGTGGCCCGCGCGACGGCGAACGCGTGACGATCAATCCGCTCGTCGTCGATCCTGCCTGTCCCTATGCGATCGAGGGCCGCTGGCATCTCTCGCCGACGCGGCAGATCATCTCGATGCCGCCGCGACCGGGCGCCTTCGCGGAATTTGTTCGCATTCCCGAGCGCAATGTTGTGGCGATCCCGGATTCGATGCCCATCGCCCATGCCGCCCTGGCCGAGCCGGTCGCCGTTGCCTGGCATGCCGTACGGCTCGGGATGGAGAAGCTTCACCAGCCGCTGGCCACCTGTCGCGTCGTGGTTCTCGGCGGCGGCGCCATCGGCCTCGCTTCGGCGATTGTCGCGCGGCATTTCGGTGCGAAGGACATCCGGATCGCCGAATCCAACCCCTTGCGGGCGGGCCTGATCCGCGACGAGGAGGGATTCGCGGTCCATCCCCCCGGCAGCAAGGGTTCTCCGGCGACGGATTCGGTCGATCTTGTCATCGATGCCGTCGGCGCGGTGGCGACACGGCAGGCCGCCAGCGCCATGATCCGCCCGGGTGGCGTGATCGTCCATGCAGGCCTGCTCCCCGGCACCGAGGGGCTCGATATCCGCAAGATCACGCTGCAGGAAGTGACGTTGACCGGCACCTATTGCTACACGCCTGTTGATTTCGTCCAGACCGTCGCGGCCCTGGCCTCCGGGCAGCTGGGTGCCCTGCGCTGGTTCGAGCTGCATCCGCTGGCCGAGGGCGCTGCCGCCTTCCGGGGCATTGACGAGGGCACGGTCCGGGCACCCAAAATTGTGCTCGACGCTCTCGCGACCTGACGGCTCAACCGAACGCGTCGAGCCGGATGCTCTCGCCCGTCCGGGCGCTTTCCTCGGCCGCAAGCCCGATCCGCACCGCCTGCAGCCCGTCGGCGAGGGTGACGTCGACTGGCCCGCCGTCGAGCATCGCCGCGCGGAAGCCGAGATGCTGGAAATAGGTCGAGCCGTGATGGTCGCCCGCCTTGAGGATGGCCTCGTCCACATGGACCTTGCGCCGTACCGGCCCCTTCGGCGCGCGCGGCGAGACCACCACCTCGCTCTCCCGCTCTGCGCCGCCGGGCCAGAACCGTGCCGGCCCGGGAATGAACACCTCGATCTTCGCGGCATCTCCGGTGGCGGCGATCTCTTCCTGGAACCAGCTTCCCTCCGCGAACATGCAGAGATCGAGACTCGCCCGGCAGCCATTGGCGAAATCGACGATGACGAAGGCATTGTCGAGAATGTCGGGCACCCGGCCGTCATATCGTTCGTCGCGATGGTTCACATCGGCGGCGCCGGAAGCATAGACCCGCACCGGCTCCGACCCGACCACCAGCCGCATCAGATCGAAGAAATGGCAGCATTTCTCGACCAGGGTCCCGCCGGTCCGTTCGGAAAAGCGGTTCCAGTCGCCGACCTTCTCCAGGAAGGGAAAACGATGCTCGCGGATGGCGAACATCCGCAAGGTGCCGATCTCGCCGGCCGAGACGGCACGGCGCAATTCCGCGACCGGCGGCATGTAGCGATACTCCATCGCCACCCAGAACGGGCGCGGATGGTCCTTCGCCATCGCCTCGAGCCGTCCACAATCCGCCAGCCGCGTCACGACCGGTTTCTCGACAAGGATGCCCAGCCCCGGGCGGTGCCGCAGCACCGTCTCCAGTACGGCGATATGGGTATCGTTCGGGCTTGCAATGACCACGCAATCGAGGGGATCGGCGGCAAGCATCGCCTCCGGCATGGCAAAGCCGCGCGGTCTCTGCCCGAGATGGCGTTCCGCCTCGGCGACAGACAGGGCCACCTGCTCCTCGCTGGGATCGGCGATGGCGACAAGCTCGGATCCGGGGATCAGGCCGAGATTGCGGATATGCTCCCGGCCCATCATGCCCGCGCCGATCAGGCCGTAGCGGAGCGGCTGCGCCGTCATCGGGCGGCCTCCGCCGGCGTCAGGTCGATCACCGGCAGGCCGCGTGTTGCCGCCCAGGCTTCTAGCGTGCCACGGAAATCGCCATAGGCGAACGCGACATGGTGTTCCAGCATGGATCCGATCAGCCGGGATCCGGCCTGTTTCGCCCCGCCATCGAAGCGCACCACCGCGCTCGTGCCGGTGAAGCTCATCGGCGCCCGGATCACCTCGCCGGCGCCGAGCGCCAAAGCCAGTCCGTTCCGGGCCTGCGTGAGCCGCGCCATCGTGATCCGGCCCGGCTTGAGGGTGAATTCGGCCAGAAGCGGCATTTTCCGGTTGGAATGGATCTGCGCCCGGGCCGGGCATTCCGGATCGCGCATCGAGAGCGGCGCCGAGCCGCAATGCCAGAACACGCCCGTATCGCTGGCCTCGTCCATATCCACGATATCGACCAGCCAGCCGGTCTGCCCCGATGCGGCATTGACCAGCAGGGTCGTCACCGCGCCCATCACGTCGGCTTCGCAGGCGCAGGGCGTGCCGGCCTCGGTCAGGATGCCCATCGGGCCGCAAATGGCGCAGCCATACTCCGTGAAGGTCTCGGGCCAGCAGCGGACGGCGAAGGCGTCCAGCCCGTGTGCCGCCTTGAGACCGCGCAGGCCCTCGAGCAGGCGCAGCGATTTCTCGAGCTGGCCCTGATCCACCAACTCGGTGCCGGCATAGGCGCGCCGGGCCTCGGCAAGATCATGCGCGGTTGTGCCGGCATCGGCGGCGCGGGCCCGCTCGAACAGGTCGCCCAGCGGCAGCGGCGTCACGCTGCCGCCTCCCAGCAGGCCCGCCACACGGTCCGGATCGTAGCGGCAGGTATCGAAGCCGCCGGGATGCTCGCCAACCAGGCCGATCCGCCGGTTGCGGAGGGCCGCGTCGATCGCCGTGACCGCAGCCGACAGGGATGCATCGGCCTGTGCTGTCCGGATCGCAGGGTCGGGGAGGGTGGTCATCGTGAGGGCCGCGCGGATCGAGCCGGCGAGACCGGGCGCATCCGGCGCCGAGAACAGCCAGCCATGCGGTACCTCTGCCCGTCCCAGCGCATGGGCGGCAAGGTTCAGGCCGCAATAGGAATTGAGCCGCAGGCGCCCGCCGGCCCGCGGTTCCGGGAAGGCCCAGAGCGCAAGCGGCAGGCCCGGGAAGGCCCGCGCGATCTCCACCGTCATCGAGGCATCGGTAAAGGTGATCTGGAGCAGCAGGATGCCGCCCAGGCTGGCGGGGTCGAGGCCGGCAATCGCCTCGCGGGCCGCGGCCGCATCGAACAGGAGCGTGCGCGGCCCGCAGGTCGGGATCCCCTCCGCATCGAGCCGGGCAAAGGCCTCGGCGGCATAGGATTCGGCAAAGGGCACGTCGAAGGTCGGCCGGGCGAGCGGAAGAACGAGAACGGGCTTCATCGGGTCAGCATTCCGGATAGGCATGGCGGAAATTCTCGGTAGCCTCGGCGAGGCTGGCCCCGCCCCAGCCACTCCACCATGGCACGGCCCGGGCATCGGTCAGGGCATTGATCTCGCGCATATAGTCCACCGCGCGCCCGGCAAGGCCGGTCTCGATGGCCGCCCAGTCCGGATAGGCCTTGAACGCCTCCGACCAGATCGCCCGGCCGGCGAGATAGCCCGAGGCGCCGGCACGGTAGGCATGGTCCAGCACGGCCTTGAACTCGGTCATCCCCGCACCGGCCGAGAGCATCACCCAGGGGCGCCCGCACAGCCGGCCCATCTCGTCGAACAGGGCCTGGACCGGGGCCGAGCCATCACAATCGCGAGCGGGAACCGGGCTTTCGAGCTTGAAGACATCGACGCCGTATTCGGGCTTGGCGAATTCCGCCACGCTCTCGAGCACGAGCGCGCTCTTCTTGTCGGCCATCTCGATATACTGCGTGGTCTGGTTCTTCTCGCCCGGCAGCGGATAGACCAGCAATTCGAACAGGAAAGGAATGTCATGCCGCTTGCAGGCCTCGCCGATGCGGCGCGTAAAGGCCTTCTGGTGCTCATTGACCGCCGACGGCGCATCCGGGCGATACCAGGCCAGCACCTTGACCGCATCCGCGCCCATCCGGCGGATCTTGCTGACAGACCAGCCATCGATTTCGGCGGAAAGCCGCCCCTCGGCCGTCTCGCGGAAGGCTGAGTCCTCCAGCGTCATGATCAGCCCTTTCCGCGGATCGAGCACCGGCTCGGCCATCGGATAGGCATAGTTGGGATCGAGCAGCATCGCCGTGGATTCACCCTGCAGGCGCTCGACCAGCAGCGTCTTGAACCGCGCCACGGCCTCCCAGGGGGCGATGCCGCCATGGGCAGCGGCGATCGGATTGACGATCGGCGGCCGCTGGTCGACGGCGGTCATCTTGAACCGTCCGGCTTCATCCGCCATGCGGCGGAGACCCCGCAATTTTCCTGCGCTGAGGGCTTTCATCAGGCCGATTCCTCCGGACAGATCGGGGTTTCGCGCCTTCAGGCCCGCCTTTCGGGCTGGTGACGCGAAAGCTGGATTGCCAAGAACGATTAGTCTTATATAAGTTATAAGACAAGAGAGAGCTTCCACCCAGGCGGATGGGACTGCCCGCGATTGGCCTCCGGGTTCACCCACACGCTGAAGGAAGCGGGAGGGGACGCGCCGTGGCCGGGATCGAGATCGCCCAGGTTGTCAAGGCCTATGGATCGGTGCCGGTCATCCATGGCATTGACCTCTCCGTCCGCGATGGCGAGTTCGTCGTGCTGGTCGGACCCTCGGGATGTGGCAAATCCACCCTTCTACGCATGATTGCCGGCCTCGAAAGCGTGACCGGCGGCACGATCCGCATCGGCGAAAGGGTGGTCAATGACCTGCCCCCGCGCGACCGCGACATTGCCATGGTCTTCCAGGATTACGCGCTCTATCCGCATCGCACCGTTGCGGAGAATGTCGGGTTCGGCCTGAGGATGCGCGGCACCGATGCCGTGACAATCGAGAAAAAGGTGAAGGAAGCGGCCGAGATCCTGCAGATCACCCATCTGCTCGACCGCAAGCCCGGGCAGCTCTCCGGCGGCCAGCGCCAGCGCGTGGCGATGGGCCGCGCGATCGTGCGCGATCCCAAGGTCTTCCTGTTCGACGAGCCGCTCTCCAATCTCGATGCCCAGCTCCGGGCGGAGATGCGCGTCGAGATCAAGAAACTGCACCAGCGCTTCGGTACCACGATCATCTACGTCACGCATGACCAGGTCGAGGCGATGACGCTGGCGGACAGGATCGCCATTCTCAAGGCTGGCCATGTCGAGCAATTCGCCACGCCGGACGAGGTCTACCGCCGGCCGCGCTCGACCTTCGTCGCCCGCTTCATCGGGTCTCCGGCGATGAACATCGTGCCGGCGACGATCGCCCCGGATGCCGCCGCGATCACGCTGGCAGGCGGTGCGTCCGTTGCGACGCCGGCCGCTTTCGCCCGGGCCGCCGGTCGCAACGTGCTGCTCGGCCTGCGGGCCGAGCATCTGCGCCTTGCCGGGCCGGACGGCGTGCCGGCCCGGACTGTCATCGTCGAGCCGCTCGGCTCGGATACGCTCGCGCTGATGCAGGTTGGCGCGGTGGAAATGACCGGCCGTTTCCCGCCTTCCGCGCCCCTCAGGGCTGGCGGCGAGGTGATGCTCGGGCTCGATCTCGACCAGGCGCATCTGTTTGATCCGGAAACCGGACTGGCGATTGTCTGACAACAGCAAACGGGAGGACATCATGACATCACGCTTCACCCGCCGCATGGCCACACGGCTGGGCCTTGCCGCCGGCCTCGCTCTGGCCGGCGCGGCCTATGCCCAGGCCCAGACCACCCTGCGCATCTTCACCGGCGGCCAGCAGCGCCCCGATGTCATGCGCCAGATCGTCGATGGCTACATGAAGGCCAATCCGAATGTGAAGGTCGAGGTCGAGGTCGGCGGCGCCACCTCCGAACAGCAGCAGCAATATCTCAACACCGTGCTGGCCTCGAAGGATTCGGCGCTCGACCTGATCCTGATCGATGTGATCCGCCCGGCGCAATGGGCGGCCGCGCAATGGGCCGAGCCGCTGGATGCCTATCTCGGCGCCGAGAAGGACGCGATCATGGCGCGTTATCTCCCGGCCTACCGGGCGGCGAACATCGTCAATGGCAAGGTCATCGCGCTGCCCTATTTCGCCGATGCCCAGTTCCTCTATTACCGCAAGGACCTGCTGGAAAAGCACGGCCTCCAGCCGCCCAAGACCTGGGATGAGCTGAAAGCTGCCGCCCAGAAGGTCATGGCGGCCGAGGGCAATGCCAATCTCCGCGGTTTCGAGACGGCCGGCGCCCCGATCGAGGGCACGGTCTGCACCTATCTCGTTCCGCTCTGGGGCTCCGGCGAGGACCTGCTGAAGGAGGGCAAGCTCAACCTGGCCGCCGCCGCCGCGAAAAAGCCCTTCGAACTCTGGGCTGACCTCAAGGCGGCCAATGTCACCCCGCCCAATCTCGCGGAGATCCCGACGGACCGCATCCGCCAGAACATGCAGGCCGGCAACCTCATTTTCGGCATGACCTGGGGCTATGTCTGGAACCGCCTTCAGAACGACGCGGATTCGACCGTCAAGGGCAAGATCGGCGTCGTGCCGCTGCCCGGCTTCACCGCCGACAAGCAGGCCACCTGCATTGGCGGCTGGCAGGTCGCGGTCTCGGCCTTCTCGAAGAACAAGGCCGAGGCGGCGAAGCTCGCGCGCTATCTCTCCTCGCCGGACGTGGCGAAGCAGCAGGCCATCCTCGCCTCGCATCTCCCGGTTTTCCCGGGTGTCTATACCGATGCCGAGGTGCTGAAGGCCAATCCGTGGTTCGAGCAGGCCCTGCCGGTGGTCCAGTCGGCCCGGTCGCGCCCGGTGACGCCGCGCTACACCGAAGTCTCCGAAATCATGCGGACCAACATGAATGCCTTCCTGGCCGGCACCAAGACCGCCGATCAGGCCCTGGGCGACATGACGAACCGCCTCGGCGCGATCTTCCGGTGAGGCGCGGATGAGCGACGCGATCCGCCACCGTCTGACACCGCTGGAAAGAGCGGAGCGCCGGCTTGGCTTTGCCATGCTGGCCCCCGCCTTCCTGCTGCTGGCGGCGGTGGTGCTCTATCCGATCGCGGAGCTGATCCGGAACTCGTTCCATTTCAACCATCTCGCCCAGCCCTGGATGGGCACGCCCTTCGTGGGGTTCGAGAACTATGTGAAGGCGCTCGGCGATGACCGCTTCCACGAAGCGGTGCTCCATACCGTGCTCTACATTCTCGTCACCGTGCCCGGAGCCGTGGTGATCGGGCTGGGCCTTGCCCTGCTGGCCAACCAGCCCTTCCGCGTAAAATGGCCGGTGCGGCTGGGCCTGCTCCTGCCATGGGCGCTGCCGCTCGTCTTTGCCGGCCTGATCTTCCGCTGGTTCTTCGAGTACAATCAGGGCATCGCCAATGCGATGCTGCGCGGCCTCGGCCTCGAGCCGCTGAACTGGCTGACCTCGCCCGGCCTCGCCTTTTTCGCGATCTGCCTCGCCATCATCTGGAAATCCTCGAGTTTCGTGGCGCTCGTTCTGCTCGCCGGGCTCCAGACGATCCCGAAGAGCTTCTACGAGGCCGCAGAGGTCGATGGCGCGACGAAATGGCAGCAATTCCGCGAGATCACCCTGCCCATGCTGCGGCCGGCGATTTTCGTGGCGCTGATCTTCCGCACCATCACCGCGATCCAGACCTTCGACATCCCCTATGCGATGACCAATGGCGGGCCGGGCAATTCCACCGAGACGCTGGCCATGTATATCCACAAGACCACCGTCGACTTCCTCGATCTCGGCTATGGCTCGGCTTTGGCCGTGCTGATGTTCCTCGTCTCGGCAGTGATCACCTCGGTCTATCTCCGGCACACCCGCCGTGATCCGGGGAGGCACTGAGCATGGCCAGCAAAAGTGGGTTCCGGTTTTGCGTCCGGCCATGCGATCAGCAAGGGCTTGGCATGGCCAGCAAAAGTGGGTTCCGGTTTTGCGTCCGGCCATGCGATCCGGGGAGGCACTGACATGAGCCTCCTCAGGAACCGCCGCGTCTTGATCATCCTCGCCGGCCTGATCGTGGCGGCGAACGGCTTCTTTCCCGCGCTCTGGATCCTTTTCACCTCGTTCAAGACCGAGGTGGAGCTGATGCGCGTGCCGATCACCATCATTCCGCAGGCGCCCACCATCGAGAACTATATCCGCGTCTTCGTTGACCAGCCAATCCTGCGCTTCCTGTTCAACTCGGTGGTCGTGGCGGTGCTCTCGACCTTGCTCTGCGTGACCTGCTCCGCCCTCGCGGCCTATGCGCTTGTCCGGCTGCGGCTGCCCGGCGCGGGCGTCATCCTCTCCGTGCTGCTCGCCATCGCGATGTTCCCGCTCATCTCGATGATGGTGCCGCTTTTCCAGGTCATGCGCGATCTCGGCCTGCTCAACACCTGGTGGGCGCTGATCTTCCCGCATGCCGTGCTCTCGATGCCGGTCTGCACGCTGGTGCTGATCTCGTTCTTCCAGGATATCCCGCGCGATCTCGAAAACGCGGCGATGATCGATGGCTGCACGCGGCTCGGCGCGCTCTGGCATGTGGTGATCCCGCTCACCGCGCCGGGCGTCTTCACCGCCGGCATTCTCGCCTTCGTCAATTCCTGGGACGAGTTCCTGCTGGCGCTGACGCTCTCGCCCCGCGTGGCGAGCCGCACCCTGCCGGTCGGCATCACGCTCTATCAGGGCGAATTCTCGTTCCCCTGGCCGATCATCTCGGCGGCGCTGATCGTCGCCATCGTGCCGATCTGCATCGTCATCGCCATCTTCCAGGAGCGCGTTGTCAGCGGGCTGACCAGCGGCGGCGTGAAGGGCTAGAACCGATACTCCGTCACCTGCCGGTAAAGCTCGCCGGGCCTGAGCACCGTGACCGGCAGATGCGGCAGGTTGGGGCTATCGGGCGCGTGCTGCGGCTCCAGGCAGATCCCGGCATTGGCGCCGTATTTCGCTCCGTCCAGACCGGCGACCGGCACATTCACCTTAAACCCGTCATAGACCTGCAGGCAGGGCTCCGAGGTCCAGACCTCCATCGCAAAGCCGGATGTTGCGCTGGCGAGGGTCGCGGCATGGGCGATCTCCAGGCCGGAAGCGTCCTTCGCGCGCCGCTCCCGGCGCAGCACGAAATTGTGGTCGTACCAGAACCGGGCGCCATTGGCCCCCGCGAAGCGGATCGGGCGCGGAGTCCGGAAATCGAACGGCGTGCCCGACACCGGCGCCAGCGAGCCATCGGGGATCAGGTCGGCATCGACCGGCGTCATCACATTGGCCCGAACGGCGAGGCTGTGATCGAGGATATCCGCCCCGCCATCGAGGTTGAAATAGCTGTGATGGCAGAGATTGAGGATCGTCGGTCTGTCGGTGAAGGCCGAAAGCTCAACCCGCAGGGCGTTGCCCTCGGTCAGCGTGTAGCGGCAGGAAACCTGCACGGTACCGGGATAGCCGGCCTCGCCATCGGGCGAGACAAGGCCCAGCGTGCAGCTCGCCGCATCGGCATGGATCAGCGTCCAGGGCTGCTTGCCGAATCCCTGCCCGCCACCATGGAGCGAATGCTTCCCCTCCTGGTTGAGCGGCAGCTGGTGGGTGACCCCGTCCAGCGTGAACTGCCCCCGCGCGATCCGGTTGGCATAGCGCCCGGCAATCGCGCCAAAATGGGGTGAATGGGTGATGTAATCCTCGATCGTGTTGAGACCCAGCACGACGCGCTGCCTCCTGCCGGCATGCGGCACGACAAGATCCCGCAGGACCGCGCCCCAGCTCAGCACCTTCGCTTCCGCGCCGGCGCCGTTCCTCAGCGTGACCTGCTGCACGGCCCGGCCGCTGGCCTGCCCGAAAAGCGAAACATCGTGGTCCATCCTGCCTCTCCCGGGTTCGCTCCCTCGCGGCCCACCTGAGAATGTCATGCCGGAAAGCCTGCCTGCAACGCGCCGGCCGGCAGGGTCGAAAGAATATTGCGGAATGCAGTCCGCAGCGAACGCCCGAGGGCGTTTTTGATCCAGATCATGGAGAGATCCTGCCGTGCCAAGCAGGGTGGGAAGACGTGTGGAGCCGAAGCAGGGAGGCGCTGGGATGAAACGGTTCAGACCTCGAATGCCGCCTGCGGCGGAGCCGGCGATCAGGCAGGCCGGCTCAGCCCGCCACGGTCTCCTCAAGGCGGTCCTGATCGAGAATCCGGATCCCGTCCGGCACGTCGAGGATAACCTTCTCGCGCATCCAGCGCGCAAGGGTCCGGCTGACCGTCTCGATAGTCAGGCCGAGATGATCGGCAATGTCCTGCCGGCCCATCGGCAAGGCAAGCGTGGCCGATGCACCCGTCAGGCGCGCCATGCGTTCCCGCCAGCGCAGCAGGAAGGCGGCGACGCGTTCCTCTGCTCGGCGCCGGCCGAGCACGACCATATGCTCCTGCGCAAGGCCGAGCTCATGCGAGGCGAAATCATGCAGGCGGCCCAACAGACCGTGCCTTTCATGCGCAAGTCGCGCGAAGGCCTGCCTGTCGAACCGGCAAAGGTTGACAGGCGTCAAGCTATCGGCAGAAAAGCCGAAATGCTCATCCATCGCCAACCCGATGAAATCTCCCGGAATTGCAAAGCCGATCACCTGTCGGCGGCCATCCGCGAGGTCGCGCTGGAGACGCAATGTACCGGACGTAACCGTGTAGACCGATTGGGCCTCGTCGCCTGCATGGAACAAGGCGGCTTTCGCGGGCAGCGAGACATGCTGGGTAATCCGCTCGAGTTCATGGATTTCGTCGCTGGCCAGTGCAGCACAGACGGCATAGAGCCTGACCCGGCATTCCGCGCATACGGAGGCACATTGCCCGCCGCCGCAGGGGCTGAGGTTGGAAATTGGCGCCGCTTGGGCAGGCAGATGGGCCTCCATCACGCTCCTCTTTCGGGTCAGTCTCGGCTCCCCAACCTGTCTATTCAACGGCACCTGCAACGTCAACGTTCGGGTGCTCAGCCATTCGTTGCCTTCGAAACCAAAATGGCGGGCATTTCAGCATGACGCAGGGTCCTGCCTATTCGTGCCGCCGGCTGGGAACGCGCGAATTGCGCGACACATATTCGCTTGCCCTTATGCATAACCCCGGTCTGTCTCTCGCAGAATGGCGGAAGTCCGTGCGGGCCCTGCTGAGCCAGGAAGCGGGCGCGCGGCTGGTCGCGGTCTACAACCGGGCGAACTGCGCCATCGCCGTCGTGCGGCATTCCGCCGCGGGTCTGGCTTTCGTCCTCCGCCCGCCGGCCCTGCTGGCCGACCCGGCCCGGATCCTCGACGCTGTCCGGGATTTCTTCGAGACGTCCCCCAGGAACCCGACATCCCTCTCTGCCCCGGCTTGACCAAGATCAATGCGGGCGCCCGATGGCCATGGCATCCGGACCCTTATTGTCGTTACTGGGGGTAATCCGTCATGGCAGCCGCACAGCATTTCTCGATGCGGGGGAACGAGACGATCGGGGCCGGCCTTTGCGCCGCCTTCGGGGTCCTGTTCCTCATCATCGCCGGTCTGACCGACCATTCAGGCTATGCCTTTCATATGGTGGTGATGGCCCTGGCCTCCGGGCTGGGCTTCTACGCCATCGTCAACCGGGCCGCGCAGGGGGAAACCCGCCACGAGCCGCTCGAGATCAACGGCCGGCCGAACTACAATGACGGTCCCGTCCGCTTCGCGACCATCGCGGCCATGTTCTGGGGGATCGCCGGCTTCACGGTGGGGCTGCTCATTGCCCTGCAGTTGGCCTTCCCGGCCCTCAATTTCGACCTGCCCTGGACGAATTTCGGGCGGCTTCGGCCTCTCCATACCTCCGCGGTGATCTTTGCCTTCGGCGGCAACGTGCTGCTCGGCACGTCCTTCTATGTCGTCCAGCGCACCTGCCAGGCCCGCCTTGCTGGCGTGCTCTCGCCCTGGTTCGTCGTGCTCGGCTACAACCTTTTCATCGTCGTCGCCGGCACGGGCTACCTGCTCGGGATCACGCAGGGGAAGGAATATGCTGAACCTGAATGGTATGCCGACCTTTTCCTCACGGTGGTCTGGGTTGTGTACCTGCTGGTCTTCCTCGCCACGATCTGGCGCCGGAAGGAGCCGCATATCTATGTGGCGAACTGGTTCTATCTCGGCTTCATCGTCACGATCGCCGTGCTCCATCTCGGGAACAACGCGACGATCCCGATCTCGCTGACGAGCCCGAAGAGCTACATCCTCTGGTCCGGCATCCAGGATGCGATGTTCCAGTGGTGGTACGGCCATAACGCGGTCGGCTTCTTCCTGACTGCCGGCTTCCTGGCCATCATGTACTACTTCATCCCGAAGCGGGCGGAACGGCCGGTCTATTCCTACCGCCTCTCCATCATCCATTTCTGGGCGCTGATCTTCCTCTATATCTGGGCGGGTCCGCATCACCTGCACTATACGGCTCTGCCGGATTGGGCCCAGACCCTCGGCATGACCTTCTCGATCATGCTCTGGATGCCCTCCTGGGGCGGCATGATCAACGGCCTGATGACCCTGTCCGGTGCCTGGGACAAGCTCCGCACCGACCCTGTCCTGCGGATGATGGTCGTCTCGGTGGCCTTCTACGGGATGAGCACCTTCGAAGGCCCGCTCATGTCCATCAAGGCGGTGAACTCGCTCAGCCACTACACCGACTGGACCATCGGCCATGTGCATTCCGGCGCCCTCGGCTGGGTCGGCTATGTGTCCTTCGGGGCCATCTACTGCCTCGTGCCTTGGCTCTGGAAGCGCGAGCGGCTCTATTCGAACCGGCTGGTCGAATGGCACTTCTGGATCTCGACCATCGGTATCGTCTTCTACATCAGCGCGATGTGGGTCTCCGGCATCATGCAGGGCCTGATGTGGCGCGCCTATACGAGCCTCGGCTTCCTTGAATACTCCTTCGTCGAGACCGTGGCCGCGATGCATCCCTACTACGTGATCCGGGCCTTCGGGGGCGGGCTGTTCCTGCTCGGTTCCCTGCTCATGGCCTACAATCTCTGGATGACGGTCCGCGCAGTCGCCCCCCGGGCGGAAGACGTTCCGGCCAATCTCCAGCATGTTCCTGCGGAGTGAATCATGTCGACTTCTCCCCAAGCTCAAACCGGCAAGCCTTCGCTCTGGGCGCGCCACAAGATCTTCGAGACCAATTCGATCCTGCTCATCCTGGGCATCCTGATCGTGGTCTCGATCGGCGGGCTCGTCGAGATCGCCCCGCTCTTCTACCTGCGTTCGACAATCGAGAAGGTGGAGGGCATGCGGCCCTATACCCCGCTCGAGCTCGCCGGGCGCGCCATCTATGTCCGCGAGGGCTGCTACAACTGCCACAGCCAGATGATCCGCCCGCTGCGGGACGAGATCGAGCGCTACGGCCATTTCTCCCTCGCGGCCGAGAGCATGTATGACAAGCCGTTCCAGTGGGGCTCGAAGCGCACGGGGCCGGACCTCGCCCGCGTCGGCGGCAAGTATTCCGATGCCTGGCAGCTCCAGCATCTGAACGCACCCCGCAGCCTCGTGCCGCAATCGATCATGCCGGGCTATCCGTTCCTCGCGACTACGGAACTCGATGTGAACCGGATTGCCCAGGAGATGCGCGTCAACCGGATGAGCGGCGTGCCCTATACCGACGAGATGATCGCCAATGCGGTGACCGATCTTCGCGCGCAGGTCGATCCGGATCATCCCCAGGCTGATGCCTTCCAGAAGCGTTACCCCAAGGCGGCCAGCCGTGACTTTGACGGCAATCCGCAGCGGATCACCGAGGCGGATGCGATGATCGCCTACCTGCAGATGCTCGGAACGCTGGTCGACTTCAAGAAATACGACAACAAAGCAAACCTGCGCTGAGGAGCACGATATGGCCCAGATGTATCACCTCCTCGCCTCGATCGCCCAATCCGTAGGGGTCCTGTACTTCATGGGGATGTTCCTGGCGGTTGTCGCCTACGCCCTGTGGCCCCGTAACCGCGAGACCTTCGATCGCGCGGCCTCCATTCCTCTGAAAGACGAGTGAGCCATGACCAACCCGAACCACACCGCCCACGAGCCCGATTTCGATGCCGTGACAGGCCAGTCGACGACCGGCCACAGCTGGGATGGGATCCGCGAGCTCAACACACCCTTGCCGCGCTGGTGGCTCTGGACGTTCTACGTCACGATCCTCTGGTCGATCGGTTACTGGCTGGTCTATCCGGCCTGGCCCCTGATCTCGAGCCACACCACCGGTCTGTTCGGCTATTCCAGCCGCGCAGCTGTCGCTGTGGAGGTGCAGGCACTCGAGCAGCGGCGTGACCAGCAGGCGGCCGGGCTGAAAACGGCCAGCCTCGAGGAAATCAAGGCCAGCCCGGACATGCTCCGTGTCGCGTTGGCCCGCGGCAAGGCCTCCTTCGCCGAGAATTGCGTGGGCTGTCACGGCCAGGGCGGAACCGGCGCGCCGAGCTATCCCAACCTGACCGATGATGACTGGATCTGGGGCGGGGCCCTCAAGGATATCGAGGCCACGATCCAGCACGGGATCCGCTGGACGCAGAATGCCGATACCCGCATGGGCGAAATGCTCGCCTTCGGCCGTCAGGGCATGCTGAAGAAGGACGAGATCGAACAGGTCGTGGATTTTGTCCGCTCCCTGGCGAAGCTCGATACCGCCAAGGGCGCGAATCTCGCGGCCGGCAAGACGCTCTATGACGCCAATTGCGCCTCGTGCCATGGCGAAGCCGGCAAGGGTAACCGCGAGGTCGGCGCCCCCGACCTGACCGATGCGATCTGGCTCTACGGCTCAAGCCGCGAGGCGATGATCGAGTCGGTCCATAATGGCCGTGCCGGTATCATGCCGGCCTGGGCAAGCCGGCTGGATCCCGTCACGATCAAGGCGCTCACGGTCTATGTCCACTCGCTTGGCGGTGGGCAATGACCTCGAATGCCGCGATCCCGGATGAGGATGGACCGCTCTACGTTTCGGCGAAGAAGGTCTATCCCCAGAGCGTGAAGGGCCGGTTCCGCCGGATCAAATGGGCCCTTCTCGCCTTCTGCCTGGGCATCTACTATTTCCTGCCCTTCGTGCGCTGGGATCGCGGCCCGGCGCTGCCGGATCAGGCCGTCATGGTCGATTTCGAGCGGCGCCGCTTCTATTTCTTCTTTATCGAGCTCTGGCCGCAGGAGGTCTATTACCTCACCGGCCTGCTCATCCTGGCAGCGATCGTGCTGTTCCTGATGAACGCGATCGCCGGGCGGATCTGGTGCGGCTATCTCTGTCCGCAAACGGTCTGGACCGACCTGTTCTTCGCGGTCGAGCGTCTGATCGAGGGCGACCGCCGCGACCGGATCAAGCTCGATTCCCAGGGCTGGAGCGCCTCGAAGATCGGGCTCAAGGCCGCCAAACATTTCGTCTGGCTGATGATCGCCTGGTGGACCGGTGGCGCCTGGGTTCTGTATTTCTCCGATGCACCCACGCTCGTGAAAGACCTTGCAACCTTCCAGGCCCCCTTCTCGGCCTATCTCTGGATCGGCATCCTCACGGCCACCACCTATGTCTTTGCCGGCCACATGCGCGAGCAGGTCTGCCTCTACATGTGCCCCTGGCCGCGCATCCAGGCAGCCTTGACCGATTCCGATGCGCTGAACGTCACCTACAAGTTCGATCGCGGCGAACCGCGAGCCTCGGTGAAGCAGGCCGCCCAGCTCAAGGCGGCGGGGCAGCCGGCAGGTGATTGCGTCGAGTGCAAGCAATGCATCGCCGTCTGTCCGACGGGGATCGACATCCGCGAGGGCACCCAGCTCGGCTGTATCCAGTGTGGCCTTTGCATCGATGCCTGCGATGACGTCATGGGCAAGCTCGGCCGCCCGACCGGCCTGATCGGCTATGACACGCTGAAGGCCGTCGAGGCCCGCGCCTGCAGCACCACGCCGCCCGCGCTCCGCCTCGTCCGCCCGCGCACGATCCTTTATGCGGCGATCATCGCTTTTGTCGGCGGCGCCATGCTGTACCAACTCGCCACCCGCGCCTTTCTTGGCATGTCGGTTGTGCATGAGCGGACCCCGCTTTTCACCACGCTGAAGGATGGCTCGATCCGCAACGCCTACACGCTCCGGATTGCCAACAAGCGCTCGGAGGAACGGCCCGTCGCCATCACCCTCGATGCGCCGATGGGCACGACCTGGGAGGTCGTCGGCGCGCAGCAGACGGCAGACTGGCGCCCGATCGTCGTCATCCCGCCGGATTCGACCCTGGATGTCAGGCTGTTCGTCACCATGCCGCAGCCACAGGCCAAGGGCCCCTCGCAGATGATCCAGATCAAGGCGGCGGATCTCTCCTTCGGCGAGAATGCAACCGTGAAAGACAATTTCTTCGCTCCATGACAGGGAGGCCGCATGTGCTGCTGCGGTTGTATGGCGATGCCCGTTGAGATTCCCGACCCAGCAAGCGCCCCGGCCCGTGAGCCCTTCCGGCTGACGGGCCGTCATGTTCTCGTGATCTTCATTGCCTTCTTCGGCATCGTGGCCGCCGTCAACGGCTACATGATGCGGCAGGCGCTGCAGACGATGCCGGGGCTGGATGCCCGCAATGGCTATGACGTCAGCCAGCGCTACAATGCCGAGCTGGCTGCGGCCGCCGAGCAGGATCGCCGCGGCTGGAAGACGGAGATCCGGCTCGACCGCAAGGGCAATGCCCTGGAACTCGCCCTCTCGCTGAGTGACCGCGATCTCCGCCCCGTTTCCGGCCAGCGCGTCAAGGTTCGCTTTGCCCATCCGGCCAGCCGCCATCTCGACCGCGAGGCGACACTCAGCGAAACCGGTCGCGGGCGGTATTCCGGCAACCTGCCTGGCATTGCCGCAGGCCAGTGGTCCTTGATCCTGACCATCGAGGATCCGGCCGACAATCTCCCGCTCTACACCTCGCGCAACCGCATCGAGCTGGGTTCCTGACATGGCGGCCGAGCTTGCCACCCCGCCGGCCGATCTGCGCCAGTTCCTGCGCGTCTCGCCGGACGAGGCCTTTGTCAGCCTCGATCTTGCCGTCGATGGCATCAAATGCGCCGCCTGCATGGCCACGATCGAACGCGCCATGTCCCGCGAGCCGGGCGTGGTCGGTGCCCGTGTCAATCTCGGTGCAAAGCGCCTGCACGTGACCTTCGAGCGCCGCGAGGCCGATCCGGCCCGTATCCTCCGGCGGCTCGACGAGCTGGGGTTCAAGGCCTACCCGTTCTCGCCGCGCCAGGTCGAGGACAGCAAGGCGCAGGAAATGCGCCGCCTGCTCCGCTGTCTCGGTGTGGCGGCTTTTGCCTCGATGAATGTGATGCTGCTCTCGGTGGCCGTCTGGTCCGGCCACGAGACCGGGCTCGACCCGACCACGCGTGATCTGTTCCACTGGCTCTCGGCGCTGATCGCCCTGCCGACCGCCGCCTATTCCGGCCGGCCGTTCTATGAAAGCGCCATCGGCGCCCTGAAACGTCGCCGCGTGAACATGGATGTGCCGATCACGCTCGGCATCTGCCTCGCACTGGTCATGTCGGTCTTCGAGGTGCTGCGTCATGGCGAGCACGCCTATTTCGACGGCGTGGTCATGCTGCTCTTCTTCCTGCTGATCGGCCGGACTCTGGACCAGGTCATGCAGCGCCGCACCCAGCTCGTCGCGGCCAATCTCGCGGCCTTGCGCGCGGAATTCGCAACCAAGCGCCTGCCCGACGGCACCTGGCGCGATGTGCCGATCGACATGGTCGAGCCGGGCGATGTCATCCTCGTGCGGATCGGGGATCGCGTGGCCGCTGATGGCCGTATCGAGGAAGGCCGCTCCGATATCGACCAGAGCCTTGTCACGGGCGAGACGGCCCATCGGGCTGTCCGCCCCGGCGACGAGGTCTATGCCGGGACGCAGAATCTCGGCGGGGCTCTCGTTGTCCGGGTACTCAAGTCGCAGGAGGGCACCCTTCTGGCCGGTGTCGAACGCCTTCTCGCGCAGGCAGCCCAGACCAAGGGCGCCTATATCCGGCTGGCCGACCGCGCGGCCCGGCTCTATCCGCCCTTCGTCCATACTGTCGCCCTGCTCACATTCCTCGGCTGGATGATGATGGGGATCGGCTGGCATGACGCGCTGATGATCGCCATTACCGTGCTGATCATCACCTGCCCCTGTGCCCTTGGCCTCGCGGTTCCGGCGGTGCAGGTCGTCGCGGCGGGGGCCATGTTCCGCAACGGCATCCTCATCCAGTCCGGTGATGCGATCGAGCGGCTGGCCGAGATCGACCGCGTCGTGTTTGACAAGACCGGAACGCTCACCCTGCCGGCGGCGGATATCGCCAACCGCGAGGAAATCCCGGCCGAGGATGTCATGCTGGCTGCCCGGCTCGCGCTGACGAGCCGGCACCCGCTGGCGGCCGCCATCGCCGCGCAGGACAAGGCTGCAAAACCGCTTGCCACCGCGCGGGAAGTCCCGGGTGAGGGCGTCAAGGCCTGCCATGCCGGCCAGGTCGTCCGGCTCGGCAGCCCGGCCTTCTGCGAGGCCATGCCGGAAGCCGAGGCCCTGGCCACACGCTTCCCCGGCGCCTCCATTGTCGCCTTCCGCCATGGCGAGCGTCTCGCGCTCTTTGCCATCCGCCAGCCCTACCGCGAGGACGCGGAAGCCACTGTGGCGGCCCTCGGCACCATGAAGCTGCCGACGGAGATCATCTCCGGCGACAGGCCCCGCGCCGTTGCCGAGGCAGCGCGTGATCTCGGCATCGCGAACTGGCGCGGCGGGGCCTTGCCGGGCGACAAGGTCACCTGGCTCGAACAGATGAAACGCTTCGGCGCCCGACCGCTCATGGTCGGTGACGGGCTGAACGATGCGCCTGCACTGGCTGCCGGCCACGCCTCGATCGCCCCGGCTTCCGCGAGCCAGCTTGCCCAGACCCAGGCCGATTTCCTGCTGGTCGGGCAGCGTCTCGGCGCGATTGTCCCGGCCATCCGTATCGCCCGCAAGGCGCGGTGGTTGATGCTCGAGAATCTCTGGATCTCGGTACTCTATAACCTGATTGCCGTCCCCGTTGCCATTCTCGGCCATGCCACGCCGCTGGTGGCCGCCCTCGCGATGTCGGGTTCGTCGATCATCGTCACGCTGAACGCGCTCCGCGCCGGGCGTGGCGCGGGAGAAAAGTCATGAACATCCTGCTGATCCTGATTCCTCTTGCCCTCGCGCTTGGCGGCCTCGGGCTGGCGGCGTTTCTCTGGTCGCTGTCGAATCGCCAGTACGAGGATCTTGACGGTGCCGCCTGGCGCGCGCTGATGGATGATGACACCTCACCCCTCCCGCGTCCGGAGGATGGCCGATGACCCTCTCCCCCGATACGGTGATGCGCCATGCCTCCCGGGCGGTGCCGCGCTATACGAGCTACCCCACTGCGCCGCATTTCACGACGGACGTGACGGGCCGGACCTACCAGCGCTGGCTGCTGGATGTGCCGGAAAACGCGACGCTCTCGCTTTACCTGCACATCCCCTTTTGCGACACGCTCTGCTGGTTCTGCGGCTGCCACACCAAGATCACCCGGCAATATGCGCCGATCGAGGCCTATCTCGTTGCGCTCCGCCGCGAGATCGATCTCGTCACCCAGATCCTGCCGGCCAGCACGCGGGTTACGCATATCCACTGGGGCGGCGGCTCGCCGACCATCCTCGCCCCGGATGACATCCGCCGGCTGGCCGATCATATCGCTGACCGCTTCTCGTTGGTTGCGGGATGCGATTTCGCCGTCGAGGTCGATCCGCGTGGCATGGATGCCGGTCGGATCGAGGCCTTCCTTGAACGGGGCCTCAGCCGGGTCAGCATCGGCGTGCAGGATTTCGATCCGGCGGTGCAGGCGGCGATCAACCGGTTCCAGTCCGTCGAGGAGACCCGCACGGTGATCGACCGGTTCCGCGCCGGCGGCATCCGGTCGCTGAATATCGATGCCGTCTATGGCCTGCCGAAACAGGGCATCGCCCAGCTTGAATCCACCCTCGATTCGGTGATGGATTTCCGCCCGGACCGGCTGGCTCTGTTCGGCTATGCCCATGTGCCCTGGGTCAAGCGCCATCAGGCGATGATCCTCGAATCCGACCTGCCGGGCGTCGTCGACCGCCATGCCCATGCTTTCGCGGCGGGGCAGCGTATCCAGGCGGCCGGCTACCAGGCGATCGGCATCGACCATTTCGCCCTGCCGGGCGATTCGCTCGCCGTGGCGCAGCGTGCCGGCTGTCTCCGCCGCAATTTCCAGGGCTATACGGATGATCCGGCCGATGTGCTGATCGGCCTCGGCGCGTCCGCCATTTCGGCCCTGCCGCAGGGCTATGTCCAGAACGAGCCTGCCATGGCGCGCTACCAGCGCGAGATCGAGACCGGCCATCTTGCCGCAATCCGCGGCCGCGAACTGACCGACGAGGACCGGCGCCGTGCCCGCATCATCGAACGGCTGATGTGCGACCTGCGCTTCTCGGCCGCGCATTGCCTCGGGGATGACGCGCGGGAGGCCGAGGCGCTCATTGCCGTGGCGGACCGGATTGTCCGGGAGGACCGCGATGGCTTCGTCGAGGCTACGGCAGACGGGTTTGCGATCACGGAAGACGGGCGCCCGTTCACCCGCCTCCTCGCTGCGGAATTCGATGCCTATCTGGCCCGGAGACCGGGTGGCCACTCGCTTGCCGTGTAGAAAGCCGTAATTTCCCGTTATCAGGGAAACGGATTTTCAACGCTGATGCGGACAATTTTCCGCATATACGGTTTCGTCCACGATTTCTTTTCCTTGGCCGCTCTAGATCGTCGCATGGCGGAACGTCCGCCGGCAGGCGAGGTGAGGGATGGAACGGATGACCGATCGACCGTCAGGTGGGGTGAACCCCATCGGCAGCCGGCCGGCCAGATGGGTGGTGTCATGCTGACGCCGATCACGCCCGCGCGTGCCCCCGAAGCCGTTTCCCTTCTTGTTGAAGGCTTTCCCGAACGGGGAGCGGCCTTCTGGCAGCGCAGCCTGCAGCAGATCCTCGACTGGCCCGGCAATGCGCTTGCCGGCTATCCGCCGGGCTTTTTCTGGCTCGAGAAGGAACAACCGGTCGGCATCCTCCTGACGCCCGCCTCCCCGCGTGGGGGGCCTGGCGGACGGGTCGTTGTCAATGTGTCGAGCTGGTATCTCCGTGCAGATTTCCGCTGGAAGGCACCGCTCATGTTGCGCGCCGTGTTCCGTGATCCGGGGCCGGTCTTCACCGACCTGACGCCGACGCCGGAAGTCCAGGCCATGCTTCCGGCCTTCGGCTTCCGCCCGGTCAATCCGGGCATCGGCCTGCAACTGACCCCCCTGCTCGCCCTTCGGCCCGGCGGGGATGTGCGGGTGCGCGCCTGGCAGCCGGATGACCGCCTCGACGGGGCCGCGCCACCGCCGGAACTCATCGCCCGCAACCGGGATCGCGGCTTCGCCACCCTCGTGGTCGAACAGGGTCCGGACCGCCATCTCTGTGTCTTCCGGCCGTTCCGTTACCGCGCCCTCCCGGCCGCTTTTTCGATCTTCATCGGCAGCCATGCTGCCCTGCCGGCCGCCTGGCCGGCCATCGCCCGCCATCTTCTTGCCCGGGGCATTCTCGTCGTCCAGTGCGATGTCCGGGCAGATGTCCCTCATCCCCTTGCGCTCCGTCGGCGTGGCCTCTGGTTTGCCAAGGGAGAGTCCTTCGACGACCGGACCGATCATCTCGGGTCCGAATTGTGCCTTCTTGATCTCTAGGGAGACGATTTGATGCTTGCAGCTTCCCAGATTGACACACCGGCCGTCCCGGCCGAGTCCATGGATGCAGACCTTGCCCTGCTGGGCGGATTTCTCCGGCAATTGTCTCCGGCCGCCAAGGCGCTGGACCTGAAGGACGATACGCCGCTCCTCTCCTCGGGGATCCTCGATTCCCTGGGCATCCTGCAACTGATGTCCTTCCTCGGTGAGGAGCTGGGTATCGAGATCGCGGATGACGATTTCACCCTCGACAATTTCGAGACGGTCGGTGCGCTCATGGCGTTCATCCGCCGGCGAAAGGGCTGACCGACCATGACCGCACTCCTCCTGCACCAGCTTCTGGATCTGCCAAAGCCCGATGCCGGACGCCCGGCCATCATCGATGGTGATCGGCACTGGTCGTTCCGGCAATTTGCCGCCGAGGTCGAACGGCTGGCGGCGGCGATCCGCGCAGCAGGGGCCGGGCGCGGCGATCGCGTGGCGATCCTGCTGCCCAAATGCCTGGAGGAATGCGCGGCCATCTTTGCCGCAAGCCGGGCCGACACGGTTTTCGTCCCGATCAACCCTGTGCTCAAGCCGCAGCAGATCCGGCATATCCTGATCGATAGCGGCGCGCGGGTACTGATCGCCGGGTCGAAGCAGCGAGAGACGCTGGCCGAGGCCTTCGAGGGGATCCCGGATCTTGCCGTGCTCGATCCAGCTTCCGAAGCGCCGGCGCAGGTGTCGCTGCCCGCCGCCCGCAATATCGGCCAGGATCTTGCGGCCATTCTGTATACATCCGGTTCGACCGGCGCGCCCAAGGGCGTCATGCTGAGCCATTCGAACCTGATCGCCGGCACCCGGATCGTCCGGACCTACCTGTCGATCACGCCAGAGGACCGGATCCTCTCGATCCTGCCCTTCAGCTTCGATTACGGCCTCAACCAGCTGCTCACAGTCGTGGAGCAGGGGGCCACAATCGTGCTCTTCACCTTCCAGATGGGCGACCAGATTGTCCGCGAACTGGCCCGGCACGAGATTACCGGTCTGGCGGGCGTTCCCACGATCTGGGCGATCCTGACCAAGGCTGCGCCGAGCCTCGCCCGGACCAGCCTGCCGCATCTGCGCTACATCACGAATTCCGGCGGTGCTGTTCCGGAAGCGACCGTGCGCCGGCTGCGGGAAATCCTCCCCGAAACGCGTATCTTCCTGATGTACGGTCTGACGGAGGCTTTCCGCTCGACCTATCTGCCTCCCTCCGAGGTGGATCGCCGGCCGACCTCGATCGGGCGGGCGATCCCCGAATGCGAGGTTTTCCCGCTGACGGCGGATGGCCGTCGCGCGCGTCCCGGAGAACCCGGTATCCTGGTCCATCGTGGTCCCACCGTTTCGCTCGGCTACTGGCGCCGGCCGGACGAGACTGCACGCGTGCTCCGGCCGAACCCGCTGCGTGAGCCCGTCGAGGGCGGCGAGATCGTCTGCTGGTCCGGCGACCTTGTTTATGAGGACGAGGACGGGTTTCTCTATTTCGTGGGCCGGCAGGACGCGATGATCAAATCCGCCGGGTATCGGATCAGCCCGACCGAGGTCGAGGATGCGCTGATGCTTTCGGGCGCGTTCCGTCAGGTGGCCGCAATCGGCGTGCCGGATGAATGGCTCGGCCAGCGCCTCCATGCTGTTGCTGTGGGCCAGCAGGATGGGGTCGATACCGATGCGGTCCTGAAGCAGGTCGCCGAACGGCTGCCTCCGCACATGGTTCCGGCGAGGATCGAGCTTGTCCCCGAATTGCCGGTCACGCCGAATGGCAAGGTTGATTACAAGCGACTGGTTGCGGAGCGGGCGGCATGAGCGATCTCCCTCTCACGGTTCCGCCCCTCGCGGCGGCGCTCATCGCCGAGAATTTCAGGGCGGGAACCCACGGTCTGGAGATTGGCGGGCTGCCGGTCCGGACGCTTGTCGCGCGGCATGGATCACCTCTGTATCTTTATGATGCGGGGCTTCTCCGCCGCCGCTACCGGGCGCTGGCCGCGACGCTCGAAGGATTTGCCTCGGTCTATTTCTCGATCAAGGCCAACCCGAATCCCGGCATTGCCCGCGTCCTCGTCGAGGAAGGGGCTGGCCTTGAAATCGCGTCCGGCGCCGAGTTCCTTCTCGCCCGTCAGGCCGGCTGTGCCCCGGAGCATGTCCTTTTCGCCGGACCGGGCAAGGGGCGCGAGGAGATCGATCTCGTTCTCGCCGCCGGCATTGGCGAGGTGCATCTCGAAGGTTTCGACGACATTGCCCTTGTCGGCGCTCGGGCGGCCGCGCTCGGGCGCATCCAGCCCGTTTCGCTCCGCATCAATCCCGGCGCGCAGGCGCAGGGCGGGGCCATGCGCATGGGCGGCAAGCCCTCTGCCTTCGGGATCGACGAGGAGCAGATGGCCGAGGCCGTCGCCGCGCTGAAGCAACAGCCGGCACTGAAACTTACCGGCATCCATCTTTTCGCCGGAACGCAGATCCTCGATGCCGGAATCCTGCTCGATCAATGGCGATACGGGCTCGAACTGGCGAGCCGGCTGGCCGGGTTGGCCGGCCATGCCTTGACCTCGATCGATCTCGGCGGTGGCCTCGGTATTCCCTATCATGCGGGCGATGCCACGTTGGATCTCGCCGCGATCCGGTCCGGCCTGCCGGCTTTGCGCGCTGTTCTTGAAGCCGACCCGCGTCTTCGGGAAGCCAGATTGCTGGTTGAACCCGGGCGCTGGCTGGCCGGCCCCGCCGGGCTTTATGTCGGCGCCCTCCGGGCGGTGAAGCAATCCCGCGGGCAGCGCTTCCTGATCAGCGATGGCGGCATGCATCACCATCTCGCGGCATCCGGCAATCTCGGGCAGGTGATCAAGCGGGATTATCCGATCGTCGCGCCGGACAGGCTGACGGCGCCGTTGCTGGCTGACACGCAGCTGGTCGGGCCGCTCTGTACGCCGCTGGATACGCTCGGCCGTCAGACCGCGCTGCCGGAACTCGCGGCGGGCGATCTCGTGGCGATCCTGCAGTCGGGCGCCTATGGCCTCTCGGCCAGTCCGGTCGGGTTTCTCTCGCATCCGATGCCGGCGGAGGTGCTTGTCGAGAACGGCAAGGCCGAGGTGATCCGGCCTGCCGGCACGTTCCAGGCGCCACTGGTCAATGCCCGGGGGGAAGAATCGTTCTGGGCGGCCGCGGCGGAATGAAGCCCGTCCGGCATGCGGGCAGGCTCAGGCCCGGCTCAGCCGCCAGGCCCGCACCGCCCGGACAAGCGCCCCGCCGAACAGGATGAGGATGGCCAGCCCGTAAACCGCCATGCCGAAGGTCACGGCGGCAAGGATATGCCACCAATCCGCGTCCATCGTGAGCCCGAGCCCCGGCAGTGCCTTGAGTGCGATCCACATGATGGCGGTGGCGAGGGCGATCCTCGCGTAGAAGGCCAGCGGCGCATGCAGGCCGAAACGCCGGTTGAGATAGGCATAATCGGCCAGCGCGATGACGAGGGCCGCGACAGCGGCGCCGATGACCGCGCCCGTCAGGCCGCCGAAAAACAAGCCGATCGCCGAACCGAGGATGGTCAGCACCGCTTCGATCCCCTCGAGAACCACCATCGGCCGCGGGGCTTCGAACAGCAGATACATCTGGTCCCAGCCATGCATGCGCAGGTTGCGAATGGCCGCGCAGATCAGGGCCCAGGGCAGCAGGTCGATCGTCGCGGCGCGGTAATCCGGCGCGACAAGAAGCGTCACGAACGGATCGGCAATCGCGATCACGCCGGCCGTCGAGGGGGCGATCAGCCCGAGCAGCAATGCCGAATTGGTCGAGAGCTGGCGGCGGGCCGCATCGGGATCGCCGCGATCCATCTCACGGACCGCGAGAGGATAGGCGGCGGCCGTAACAACCATCGCCGCCATGGCCGCCAGCCGGATGGCCAGCCCCCACCCGACCGAGAGCAGCCCGAGCGCGGTCGGTCCGGCCCCGTATTGCACGACGAACCGAATCCCATGCGCCGCGAACCAGCCGAACAGGTTCGATACGACAACGGGCACGCCGAAGGACAGGGCCGCCTTCAGGATGCCGTGATCAATCCGCCCCGGCCGCGTGAGCACCCCCATCCTGAGGGCGACGAGAAGTGCGATCACGCCGTGCATCAGCGCGAAATCGAGGAGAACCCGGGCCGGATTGGCACCAAGCCACCCCATCATCAGCAGGGTCAGGAGGAGGCTGGCCAGGGGTGCGCCGATCTGGAGGAGCGAATAGTCGAGGATGCGCGCATCGCGGCGTGCCTTCTCGCTCAGGAAGGTGAGGTAACTCCGGCTGACCACGTAAAGGCAGGCCCCGGCGATGAAGGCCGGCGAAGGTTTTGCCGCGCTTGCCGCGACGAGGATCAGGGTGGCGACAACCTGCAGCCCGGCCGTGACGAGGATGATCGCCGATTCGGTGCCGGCAAGGTCCCGCCGGTCTCCATCGGCGCCGAACTGGCCAGCATAGCGCAGGAAATAGGTCGTCCACCATGACAGGCAGATCTGGAAGATCAGCTCCTGGCTGGCGAAGATCAGCATTGTCAGCCCGTAATCGGCTGCCGCGAGGTAATGCGTCAGGATGATCGCCGTCGCGAACTGCGTCAGCGGGCTGAGGATCTGCGCCGGGAAATAGGCCAGGGTCTGGCGGATCAGCATGCCGGGCGTGCCTCGCGGGGGTAGGAGAGGGCCTGTCTCGGAGCCCGTTCCCGGTACGAGCCCTGCCTCGGAACCAGCAGCAGCAGCATCAGGCACAGGATCGAGACCCCGAGCGACTTGCCGGCAATGCCCAGGAACGTCGTGTTGACGAGGAAAAAATACCCCACCACCACCCAGCCCCGCTTCTGGCAATGGCTCATCACCGACGTCATGAACAGGAAGAAGCCGGTGAAGAACAGCACCATGGGCAGGAAACCGTAATAGAGCGTAAAGGCAACCCAGACGCTCTCGATGCCGAATTCCAGCCGATAGACCCGCACGAGATAGCCGAGATGGTCCTGCTGCGGCCCGAACAGGACCTCTTCCAGTGTGAAGCCATGGAACAGCTCGAACATCTTCACGCGGGCATTCGCGCTGTCATTGTCATCGACAAAGCGCAGGATCAGCCGGTCGAAGACGCCCAGTTCGAAAGCGAAGCCCAGGCCAGCGATCCCGACTGGCAGCAGGACGGCAAGGATCGTCAGGAATCGGAGATCGACGCGGGCGCCGGCAAGGAACCGCACGAATTTCAATCCGAGCGCGGCAAGGAGGAACAGCAATAGCAGGACCAGCGAGGCCCGGCCGCCAAAGGCCACCATGGCGGCACATTGCAGGGCGAGAGTCGCCTTGCGCCAGCGCCCCTGCACCTCCTGCCCACCGCCCATCACCAGGAACATGACATAGCAGCCGGTCATCAGTGCATTGCCGAGCGGGTGGCCAAGCAGGGCGGTGGCGCGCCAGTCATCGGTGATCAGGATGCCACCGGCAACATAGGGCGTCAGCCGCAGGCCACTGACCACCTCGCCGATGCCCAGCAGGGCATTGGCTGCGAATACCCCGTGGATCACCATCACCATCCGGGCCTTTGTCTCGTTCTCGAGCCGGCGGAAGATCAACAGGACCAGCATCGGCATCAGGTAGGTGTCGATCAGGCCCGCAGCCGGCAGCCCCTGATTGGCGACGCCATGCCAGAAGACGAGAATCCAGATCAGCAGGAACAGCGTGATCCGGGCATCCCGGGCGAAGGTGGAGAGCACGCTGGCAAGCGGGTTCCCGTCGCGCAGGGCGATCACGATGAAGGTGATCAGCGTCAGGTACATGGACGGGTGGAACCGGGTCGGCCCGGCGCCGCCGAGCCCGTCATAGTTCCACCCGATGCCATTCAGTGCCATCGGCGAGAGCAGCATCAGGAGCGCGATGATTCCGATCGCGAGGCCGTGGATCAGCCGGTCGGTCCGGGGTGTCTGCGAGGCTGGCCGGGCGCGCATCACGCCGCCTGCCCGACCACGCCGATCAGCGACGGCCCGAAAGCCCGGTCACAGGTTGCCGCCGTGCCGGCATCCGGCTGCTGGCCGGCCGGGAGCACGGCGATCACGCCATCGACATGGCGCGCAAGATCGATCCGCGACAGGGCCCGCGAGCCTGCCGGAGGTCCGTCGATGATCACGATGCCATGGGCATCGACAGCGTTTCGGGGAGGCTGAGCAGCGCCGGAATCGCCGAAGGGCAGGACATGGACGGGGAGATGCTCCAGCCCTGCAATCGGGAAGGCGGTGCGCGTCTGCCCATGCAGGTGGGCCGGCACGCCGCGTCGGGCAAGGGTAAGCCGGGCGACAAGGCCGTCGGCGCTGCCGCGCCCGTCGACGAGAAGAACGGTCTCGCCCCGCTCGGCGAGGGCAACGGCGAGGTTCACGGCCAGCACCGGAGAGGCGTTGCCGCGTCCGATCCCGGAGACCATGAGGGTCGTGACAGGCTGCCGGTCGAGTCGCGCGAGAATATCCTCGGCGAGGAGGCCCATTTCCTCGGCATAGGCCGATCCGGGCGCGGCGATCGGCGACTGGCCCCGCCCGCGCCCGGGATGACGCAGGCTCCGCCCGCTCTGTCCCGCAGGCTCGCGCTGGGGAAGCATCGCCATCAGCGGCGCGTCGGGATCATCAGGCATCGGATTGGCTGTCGGGGCCCGTGATCCGGGCGCCACTGGGGGAGACCGCCGCTTCTGGCCGCCCTGCGAGAGGGTTTCCAGCACCAGAGCGAGGCCGATGCCGGTAAAAAGCCCCGCGACCATGGCCAGGGCAAGGATCAGCGCCTTGTTCGGCGATGACGGGCGCTGTGGTGCCAGAGCGGGCGCGATGATGCGCCCGGCCGGCGTATCCACCGAGAGCCGCGCGATCTGTTCCTTGTCGCGCAGGAATTTCTCGTAGACGGCCTTCTGCGCCTCGACCGCGCGTTCAAGCTCGCGCAGGCGCAGCAGCGTCTTGTTGGTGTTGGTCGCGTCGCGTTTGAGGGCGTCGAGCTGGCGCTCGAGGGCGGTGACATTGGATTGCGCCACCGTATAGGCCGAGCGCGCACCATCCGCGATCCGCCCGAGTTCCTCGTTGATCTGCCGGCGCGTCTCGACCACCTGCTCGCGGATTTCCGCGAAGGCGGGGTGCCGCGGGCCGAGGGTCGAGCGGGCATTGGCCTCCAGCCTGAGGATTTCGGAGAGCTGGCCCCGCAGCCGCTCGATCACGCCGGAACGTAAGGCGTCATTCGTCGTGTCGGGCAGGCGGCCGGAACGACGGATCGCCTCCACCTGGTCAAGGCCTGCCTTGGCTTCTGCCGCCTTGCGCTGTGCATCGACAATGCCGCGATTGAGCTCGCTGAGCTGCTGTTCCCCGACAAGCCGACCCTCGACGCCGAGGATCCGGTTCTCGACCTTGTAGGCCTCGACGCGGGCTTCGGCTTCCTTCAGCCGGCCCTGCAACTCCAGGAGATGCGTATCGAGCCAGTTCTCCTCACGCTGGGCGGTCTCGTTCTTCGAATCCCGGCCGTCATTCACATAGGCCCTGGCGATGGCATTCGCGATCCGCGCGGCCTTCTCGCCGCTCCTCGCCCGCACCTGGACCTCGACGACATAGGTGCGGTCCGGCCGCTTGACCTTCACCGCTTCCTTCAGATTGCGCAGGGTGTTGAACTGCACGTCTCCGGGCCCGCGCGAGAAATCAGGATCCTCGGCGAGCTTCTCGGCGCTGATCACGCGCTGCAACACGGTATCCGATTCGATCAGGACGATCTGGCTGTCGACGAGGTTGGGGTCGAAGGACCCGCCGACACCCGTCCCCTCGATCTGGAAGCTGGCCCGGTTCCGGGGGTCGACGAAAATCATCGTCGAGGCGGTGAATTGCGGCTTGGCCACCATGAGATAGGCGAGGCCAAGGCCGGTCATCAACGCCGTCGAAGCGGCGATCGTCATCCAGCGGCGGCGCAGGATCGCGCCGAATTCGGCAATGCCGACAGGAATTTCGTCTGTATCGGCCCGTGTCGGCGCGGGGGCGGGCCGGCTCAGCCAGCCCGGACGCATGGACCGGGCAGGCCGGGGCGCAAGGCCCGCCGGCTGGGCTGGTGCGGCGCTCGTCTTCCGCGCGTCAGCTCCCAGTTTCCGCAACATCCACCCGATCCTCGAGACACGACTTGGCACCGGTCGCGCAGCTGGTCACAGCGCGAATCCGCGTTCGACCTTGCCAGACGATCCTTTACGAAGCGTTCACCATGTTCGGGAAATCGCGGCCTTGGGCGAGAGCCCGTCAGCGCAGCCATGCCTGCATCCGCGGGCGGAGTCGGAGGAAGCGCAGATAGGCCTTTTCCAGGAGCCAGAGAACCGCAGGGATCCGGGCCAGCAGGCCGAGGGGCCGGAGGAGCGGGATGGCGCGCCACATCGCCGCGAAGGCCGCCGCGCCGGAAACCGGTTCGCGCCCGCGTTCCTGCGCATGGAAGCGGGCCAGCAGCGCCGCCCGGTCGAGCGGGCAAGCAACCTCCGGATCGGCAAGATCGACAAAGCGGATGGCCTGCCGGCTGTCCAGCCGGCGCATGGCTGCGATTTCCCGCCGGCAGAGCGGGCAGGCACCGTCATACCAGACCGTCAGGTCCGGCTCTTCAGCGGCGATGTCGGAGATCGAAGCCATGCCGGCTATACGCATGGCCGCCCCGGCCGGATCGGCGGCGGGGACGCGCCTATTTCTCGACGAAGGCCTTCTCGATCACGTAGGAACCGGGCTTCGAGCTGTTGCCCTCGGAAAAGCCGCCCTTCTCGAGCAGGGCGACCATGTCGGCCAGCATCTGCGGGCTGCCGCACAGCATCACGCGGTCCAGCTCGGGGTCCCAGGCCGGCAGCCCGATATCCGCGAAAATCCGGCCGGTTTCGACGAGGTCCGTGATGCGGCCACGGTTGCGGAACGGCTCCCGCGTGACAGTGGGGTAGTAGATCAGCTGGCCTGCAATCTGTTCGCCGATCAATTCGTGGTTCGGCAGGGCGCGCTCGATTTCCTCGGCATAGGCCAGTTCGGCCACTTCGCGCACGCCATGGACGAGCACGACCTTCGCGAAGCGCTCATAGACATCCGGGTCGCGGATCAGGCTCATGAACGGAGCGAGCCCGGTGCCGGTACCGATAAGATAGAGGTTGCGCCCCGGAAGGAGGTTGTTGGCGAGCAGGGTGCCCGTCGCCTTGCGGCCGACGATGATCTCCTCGCCGACCTTGATATGTTGAAGCCTCGAAGTCAGCGGGCCATCCGGCACCTTGATCGACAGGAATTCCAGCTCTTCCTCGTAATTCGGGCTGACAACACTGTAGGCTCGGAGCAGCGGCTTGCCGTTCACCGGCAGGCCGATCATCACGAACTGGCCGTTCTCGTAGCGGAAGGCCGGGTTGCGCGTGGTGCGGAAGGAGAAGAGCCGGTCTGTCCAGTGATGGACATGCGTCACGGTTTCGGTGTTGAAGGCACTCATCGGCGTCTCGGGCCCTCGATCTGGCAATGGCCGGCTGTTCCCTGGCATAGGATGCGCGGGCGTGGCTTTGGCCTGGATCAATCCTGTCGGCCTGCCAATACCCGGACAGGCAGCCTCTTGTCAGCCCTCCCGGACAAAAAAGACGGATTCCCGCGCCGGTGGATCGCTTGAGAAAAGGCCACCTTCGCGCGCGCCCGGATCGGGAGAATGAATTGTCTGCCGCCGAGGCCGGCTGCTGCCCGGCCATGATGTTACGCCCTCTGGCCAAGTCGGGTGCGCGCTCCAGAATCCGGGCATTCGCGCCGTCGGAGCGGGGCTGGCGGGAAAGCAGAGGAGGGGAACCGGAATGGACAGGACATTTCTCGCGTCGCATCCGCAAGGCATGCGTGCTCCGCTCTGGGCCGAGAGGCTGGGCCTTGCCGGTCTTATCCCCTTTTTCGGTCTGGCGGCCCTCGGCTGGTTCGGGCCGGCAGCGAGCCAGGCTCCCGCGCTCCTCGCGCTGCTGGCGTATGGTGCGACGATCCTGTCCTTCCTCGGCGGCATCGTCTGGGGTTTCGCTATCGCCGATACACGCAACGAGGCCGATCTCGGCCGTCATGCCCCCCTCTTCATCCTCGGCGTCCTGCCGCAGTTGCTCGGCTGGGGCGCCCTGCTGGTCGGGGGTCGTGCGGGGCATCTGGCAGTCGCCGCGGGCCTCGTCGCCATGCTCTGGCTCGACCGCCGCATCGTGGCCGAGGGCCGCGCGCCCGGCTGGTACGGCGCCCTGCGGCTCCGGCTTTCCCTCCTCGCCGCCCTCGCCATGCTGGCGGGTGCGCTGCAAGGCGGTGTCGCGCCATGATCCGCTCCGCTGCCATTCTCGCACTGTTCCTCGTCGGCTCGCTCCCGGCGGGTGCAGAAGCGCCCGCCCGCATCCGGATCGACGCCTTCGAGATTGACCGCACGGAAGTGACGGTCGGTGCCTTCCGGGCCTATCTCGCCCGGCGGGGTGGCCAGACCATCGCCGAGCGCGAGGGCGGCAGCTTTGAATATGCCGGCGGCTGGGTCCGGCGGCCGGGCTGGGTCTGGTCGAATCCGCAAGGGCAACCGGCCGCTGAGGCCGAGCCGGTCACGCATGTTTCGTGGGACGAGGCCCGCGCCTTCTGCGCCGATCGCGGGGGCCGCCTGCCAACGCTTGCCGAATGGCGCCGCGCCGCCTTCACCGAAACGCGGGCCGCCCCGACCGACGGGTTCGAGACTGGCCGGACGTACCGCTATGCCGTGGGGGATTCCCCCGAGGGGATGAACAACAATCGCCGCCATCACGTGCCGGTTGGCACCACGAAGCGCGGCGTCAACGGCCTCCACGATATGGGCGCGAATGTCTGGGAATGGCTGGCGGATCGCCGTGGCGACGAGGCGCTCACCGCCGGCGGTTCCTGGTGGTACGGGCCCGAGCAATCGCGCGCCGAGGGCACGCAATGGAAGGCGGCCAGCTTTACCGTACTCTATATCGGCTTTCGGTGCGCCTATGGCGGCTAGGACCGGGATACTCGCCGTCCTCTTGATAATCGCCGGTGCCATGCTCGGCCACCAGCCGGCGCGCGCTGCGGAAGGCCCGGCCTGGCAGGCATTGGCCGGCGGAGCGATCGTCCTGTTCCGCCATGCGAATGCGCCGGGAACCGGCGATCCGGCGGGGTTCCGTCTCGGCGATTGTGCCACCCAGCGCAACCTCGATGACGCTGGCCGTGAGCAGGCGAGGCGGATCGGCGAAGCCTTCCGGAGCCGCGGCATTGCCGTGGGCCGCGTCCTTGCCTCCCGCTGGTGCCGGGCGCAGGAGACGGCCTCGCTCGCCTTTCCCGGCCGGGCTGAGGGCGAACCGGCCTTTGACTCGTTCTTCGACGCGCGCGAACGCCGCGATTCGGCCACTGCTGCAGCCCGAAAGATTCTGGAGGGCTGGCAGGGGCCGGGCGCATTGGTCGTGGCAACGCATCAGGTCAACATCACCGCACTGACCGGCATCGTGCCCCGGTCCGGGGAGGGCGTTGTACTCCGGATCGAGAACGGGGAGATCCGCATCATCGGCCGCATCCAGCCCTGACAAGGGTTGATGTGTGTCAAAGACGCCTGACACTTGTCTTCCTAGCCTGAAAGGCAGATGTCAGGGAGGCTGGACACATGCGGGTGATGCTCATCCATCCGAATTATCATTCCGGCGGTGCGGAAATCGCCGGGAACTGGCCGCCCGCCTGGGTTGCCTATCTGGCCGGATCCCTGCGAGCGGCGGGCTTCCAGGACATTGTCTTCGTCGATGCGATGACCAATCATCTCGATGACGAGACCCTCGCGACGCGGATGCGCGAGTTTCGCCCCGATGTCATCGGCGTCACCTCGATCACCCCGTCGATCTACATGGCCGAACGCGTGCTGGAAATCGCCCGGGATGTCTGCCCTTCGGCGCTGCGCGTGCTCGGCGGTGTCCACGCCACTTTCATGTACAAGCAGGTCCTGTCGGAAGCGCCATGGATCGATGTGATCGTCCGCGGCGAGGGCGAGGAGATCTTCCGCAATCTCGTGCAGGCTGTGGCCGAAGGGCGCTGGCTGGAGAGCCGGGCGCAAATCGCCGGCCTCGCCTTCAACGATGGTGACAAGATCGTCGCCACGCCGGCCGCGCCGACGGTGAAGGATCTCGAGGCGATCAATCCGGACTGGTCGCTGCTCGAATGGGAGAAATACATCTATGTCCCGCTGGGCGTCCGGGTCGCGATCCCGAACATGGCGCGGGGCTGCCCCTTCACCTGCTCCTTCTGTTCGCAATGGAAGTTCTGGCGCGATTACCGCATCCGCGAGCCGAAAGCCGTGGTCGACGAGATCGAGCGGCTGGTGAACGACCATCAGGTCGGCTTCTTCATCCTCGCGGACGAGGAACCGACCATCAACAAGAAGAAATTCACCGAATTCTGCGAGGAGCTGATCGCGCGCGGCCTGCCTGACAGGGTGAAATGGGGCATCAATACCCGCGTCACCGATATCATGCGCGACAAGGATCTCCTTCCGCTCTGGCGCGAGGCAGGGCTTGTCCATGTCAGCCTCGGCACGGAGGCGGCGGCGCAGCTCAAGCTGGACCGTTTCAACAAGGAAACCAAGGTCAATCAGAACAAGGAGGCGATCCGCCTCCTGCGCGAGGCCGATATTTTCACCGAGGCCCAGTTCATCGTCGGCCTCGACAACGAGACGGCGGAAACGCTGGAAGAGACTTACCAGATGGCCTGGGACTGGCAGCCCGACCTCGCCAACTGGTCGATGTACACCCCCTGGCCCTTCACGCCGCTCTTCCAGGAATTGGGCGACAAGGTCGAGGTTTTCGATTTCTCGAAATACAATTTTGTCACGCCGATCATGAAGCCGGATGCGATGGAGCGCGGCGAATTACTCGATGGCGTCATGAAGAATTACCGCCGCTTCTACATGAAGAAGGCCCTGTTCCATTATCCCTGGCGCGGCACAGGCTTCCGGCGGAAATACCTGCTCGGCTGCCTGAAGGCCTTCCTCCGCGCCGGCGTGCAGCGCACCTTCTACGATCTCGGCAAGGTCGGCTATTGGGGCCCGCAGACCAAGAAGACAGTCGATTTCCATTTCGACGACAGCCGCCAGATCGCGCCGGCGCAGATGGAAGACTGGGTCGCGGTCCAGGATCGTCGCCAGCGCGCGCAGGAACGCAAGAAGGCCGTCAAGGCCCAGCTTGATGCTGAACGCGAGCCGGTTCTCGCCTGTGGCGGCGGTTCGCGCCAGATGGAGGAATCGGCTCCTCATGGCCCACCCCATTGATCCCGGCCGGATCGGCCCCAATGCCGTGATCCAGCTCCGCGACGTGCTCGCGGAGGCGATCGGGGCCACGCGCGGCCGGGCCCTGTTCGAGGCGGCTGGCCAGGCCGGCTGGTGGGACGAGCCCCCTTCGGCCATGGTGCCGGAAGCGGCCGTGCGGGACGTCCATTCCGCGGTGGTTCACATCTTGCCGCCCCGTCAGGCCGCAGCCCTGCTGGAAGAGGCCGGCTACCGGACCGGCGCCTATATCCTCGCCTATCGCATCCCCGCCTTTGCCCGCTGGCTGCTGCCACGCCTGCCGGCCCGGCTCGCGGCGCGGCTCCTCGTCCGGGCTATTGCGCACCATGCCTGGACCTTCTGCGGCACGGGCGCCTTCCGCTACCGGCTGGACGGGCGGCTTGATCTGGCGGTCATGGGCAACCCGCTGGCGGTGGCGCCGGGGGATCCCTGGCACCGGGCCGTGTTCGAGACGCTGTTCCGCCATCTCGTCAGCCCGTCCTGCCGCGTCGTCGGCCAGGATCAGGCAGATCCAATTCCGGCGGGGCATGCCCCTGTCGGCACGGCCTTTTCCGTGCTCGGACCCGGCTTCGGCCTCTGAGGCCGGCAATCACGAGAACAGCAGGTCATGCGCGAGGGCGGGGGCGATTTTCAGCCCGGCCAGCAGGTCGCGCAATTCGCCCTGTTCGGCCTTGGAAAACCGCCGCAATTCCACCGATGTGCTTGGTGGCAGCCCTTCTGCGATATCCGTCAGTTGCTGGCGGAGGATGAAACCGGCGAGAGTGGCCTGGGCCGCCTCGAGCTTGGCCAGGTCGTGATCGGCGCCGATCTTCATCTCCCGCAGCGCCCGGAGCCGATCCGCCGTGTTTCGATGGGCGATGCCATGGCTGAGAGCCAGGCACCGCGCCAGCGCAACGATGGGGAACAGCCCGCCGCGCTTGAGATCGACGCGCCCGTCCTCGGCCTGGATCCGCCCGAGGAACCCGACCGGCGGCGACCAGCTGCCGATCTGGTTGGCGAGCAGCTTGATCATCGGCCGGGCCTCCTGCGCGGCGGCCAGCGCTTCCCGCCGGAGTGTCGCGGCAAGGCTCGCATCCCCCTCCACGAATCGAAAATCGAAGAAGATGTCGACGGCCAGCAGGTCCTGCGGGTCGACCGTTTCCGTCCAGCCGCGGATCCGTTGCCGCCATGCATCCAGCGTCCCGTTCCAGTCCGGGCGGCCCGCCATCACGCCGCCCTTGCAGAGGGGAATGCCGATATCGTCGAGGATCGCATTCATCCGGGTGCCGTGGTCGAGGAACCACGCGGTATCCGCCGCGCTGCCGGCATGGACGACCGCGTTGTCCTGATCGGGGATAAGCAGCGATTCGCCGCGCCCGCCCGAGCCCAGAACCAGCACGGCATAGGGCGCCGGGGCCTTGCCGCGCCCGGCCTCGACCATGCCCCTTTCGGCCTCGCGTGCTGCACGGCGGGTCAGCGCGCCGATCTCGCGGCTGATAATCGCGGCGATCTCGCGCGCATTCACCCCCTCGCTGCCGAGCCGCCGCGCGACCAGCGGCAACCGCCCCCAGGCGGCGGCGAGGTCGCCGACGCTCTGTGACTGGTCGATCGCATCCCCGAGGGCCAGCGCATCCGAGGACCGGAGGCGCAGCAGGTCGCGCGCGGAGATCGCGCCGATCATCGCGCCATCCTCGTCCACCACCCCGAGATGGCGGATATGCTTGAGTTCCATCCGCCCGATCGCGCGGTAGATGAAGGCCTCGGCCGGCACGGTCTCCAGCGGCCGGTTGGCGAGGAGTCCGGCCTGGCGGCCCAGCGAGGATGGCCCCTCAAGCCCGACAAGTCGGATCACGTCACGCTCGGTGAGGATGCCGATCGGCTCGGCGAGGCAGCCGGCCTCCGCCGAAACGAAGACCGAGGAGATGCCCTTTTCCGCCATGAGCCGCACGGCCTCGCCCAATGTCACCTCCGGCCCGATCCAGACCGGCGGCTGGCTGGCAATGTCGCGGACGCGATGGCGGAAGGGGAAGGCATCGATGCGCGAGAGCACGCTGTCCGGCGCGGCCTTGGGCCGGACCGGTTCTGCCCAGCCGGCGCGATGATAGGTGTCCAGCGCCTCGGTCAGCCGCCGGCAGGCGGTTTCCGCCTCGCCGAGCGTCCGGATGTTGCGCTGTTTCAGGATCGGCACGAGCGCGAGGAAGATCGCCGCCGTCAGCCGGGCATCGCCGAGCGCATCGTGGCGGTCGGTGATGGCAAGCCCGAGATGGCTGGCGAACTTGTCGAGCGTGAAGCCGCCGAGGCGCGGGAAGCACAATTCGCCCAGAAGCCGCGTATCAAGGATATGCGTCCAGAAGACCGGCTTGCCGGCCATGGCGCATTCCCGCTCGAGAACCGCGAGATCGAAGCCGATATTGTGTCCGATCATCACGCGCGCCCCGGCAAAGGTGGCGAGCTCGGCATGGATATCGCCGAAGGCCGCCGCATCCACGAGCATCTCGGCCGTCAGCCCGTGCACCTTTGTCGTTTCCGGCGGAATGACCACGCCCGGATTGACCTTCCGCTCGAAGCTCTCGGTGATCCGCCCGCGTGACAGATGCACTGCACCGACCTGCAGGATCCGCACCGTGCCGGGGTCAAGGCCGGTCGTTTCCGTATCGAGAACCACAGCCTCCAGGGCAATCAGCGGGATGGCATCGGGCATGGCGATCTCCTTGCCGGAAAGGTAGGCCATTCCGCATCGGTCCGCTATCTGCATTGCAGCGAAACAGGGTGGCAACCGGTTGAAATCGCGATAGTCTTTGGTCGGATAGGCGGCCGGGAGGGCAAGGCATGACGCATGACGCGACCCGCGAGGGCGAGATCGAGACGACGCTCCCGGCGGCTCCGGATGCCGGGCTCTATTTCATCGGCGTGATCCGGACCCCCTTTGCCAGCCGCGACCAATGCCCGCGCCAGGGCAAGGCGGACGGCCCCGTCTGCACGATCGAACTCGATCCGCACTGGGCCCCGGCGCTGAAGGGGCTGGAGGCTTTCGAGCGGATCGAGGTGCTCTACTGGATGCACCGCGCCCGGCGCGACCTGCTGCTTCAATCGCCGAAATCGGATGGCGGGACGCGCGGCACCTTCGCCCTGCGATCCCCTGTCCGGCCAAACCCGATCGCGACCTCGCTCGTCACGCTGCTTGGTATAGATGGGCCCCGTCTCCGGGTGCGCGGCCTGGACTGTCTCGACGGCACCCCGCTGATCGATCTCAAGCCCGATCGCTGTGCCTATACGCCGCTCTCGCCGCCAAGCCCCAGCGAGTGGCGCAGCCTGGCCTGAACCGCTGCACAGGGTTGCCCGTGCCCCGACGAAGGCCTGCTGCGGGAAGCGCTCCCGCCAAAGTCGGCCCCCTGCATCTCCATGCTCTTGCCAAGGTCAGGCACGCGCATTGCCGGCCTTTCAACAGCGGCTTCCTTGCCGGCGCCGCCCTCACCAGAGCCGGCCCTTGTCAATCCAGGCCCGTATGGCAGGATGCGGCCGGGAGCAGGAAATCTGCTTGACCATAAATTTTATACAATCTACATTATAAATATGAGCGATGCGCTGATGACCCAAACCGAGATGTCATGGCCAGGGATCCAGCAGGGGCCGCTGGTCCGCTTCTGGATCCGCCTCTCCGAGGGCCTGCTGGCCATCGAGCGCCTCGCGATCATGGGCCTGATGGGGCTTCTCGTCTTTCTCGTCCTGCTCAATGTCACGACCCGTTATATGGGCCGCTCGATCTACTGGGTTGATGAATCCGCTGTCTATTCCGTGGTCTGGCTCACGTTCATCGGCGCTTCCGCCATGACGCGGCTCCGGCTGGACTTCGCGGTCACCATGCTCACCGAGCGGCTCCCGCCGGTCTGGCAGCGCCGCGCCCGCATCATTGCCACCTGCGGCGTGATCGCCTTCGCCCTCGCCCTCGTGGTCATGTGCTGGCTCTGGCTCGACCCGGTGGGCATTGCCCGCGCCGGGTTCGATGCCCGCGAGTTTTCCGGCCGGACCTTCAACTTTGTCTATACCGAGCGCACCCAGACGCTGAACTGGCCGACCTGGAGCCTCTACCTGATCATGCCGCTCTTCGCCGTTTCGATGGTGATCCATGGTGTCGCCAACCTGCTGGAGGATCTCGGCCGCGCGCCGAAGGCGGTCATGCGCGGCTTCAGCGCCGGCGATGTGGACGGGGTGAACTGAGATGATCGCCTCCGCCGGGTTCCTGCTGATGATGCTGGTCGGGGTGCCCATCGGGCTCTGCCTGTGCCTCGGCGCCGTGATCTACATTGCGGCCTCCGGCAACCCGATCCTCTACCAGAATTATCCGCTCCAGCTGTTCGGCGGTGTCGATTCCTACGGCCTCATCGCCATCCCGCTCTTCATCCTGATCGGCGAGATCATGAATGGCGGCGGCATCACGAAGAAGATCGTCGAGCTCGCGATGGCCTTTGTCGGCTCGCTCCGGGGCGGGCTGGCCTATGTGAATTTGCTCGCCAACATGTTCGTCGCCTCCATTCTTGGCTCTGCTACGGCCCAGGTCGCGATCATGTCGCAGGTCATGGTCCCCGAGATGGAGAAGGCAGGTTACGACAAGACCTTCGCTGCCGGCATTACGGCCTATGGCGGCATGCTCGGCCCGATCATTCCGCCCTCGGTGATGTTCGTTGTCTACAGCGTCATCGCTCAGGTCGCCGTGGGGGACATGCTGGCCGCAGGGTTGATCCCCGGACTGATCCTTGTGGTGCTGTTCTGCGCGGTGATCGCCGCCATGGGCTTCGTCTACAATTATCCGGCCTCCGAAAAGCGGACTCTGGCCGAACGCGGCCGTGCCATTCTCGCGGCCCTGCCGACGCTCTCGATCCCGGTCGTGATTGTCGGCTCCATTCTGACAGGGCTCGCAAACCCGACCGAAGCCGCAGCGGTCGGCTCGATCGTGGCGGCACTTGTCGGTCGCTACTGGATCGGCAAGTTCCGCTTCGACCAATTGCCGCACATGATGCTCAGGGCCGGTGTCTTTTCAGCGATTGTGCTGTTTCTGGTTGCCGCTGCAGCTGTCTTCTCCTGGGTCCTGATCTACGGAAAGGTCCCGCAGGCAGCCGCGGCCTGGATCCAGACGGTCGCCAAGGATCCCGTGACCTTCATGCTGCTCACGAATGTGATCCTCCTTCTAATCGGAACGGTCATTGACGGCATTCCGGGGCTGATCATGACCGTGCCGATCCTGCTGCCGATCGCAACGGAGGTCTACAACATCGATCCTCGTCATTTCGGGGTGGTCGTCGTGGTCAACCTCGTGCTGGGCCTGCTGTCCCCACCGGTCGGACTCTGCTTCTTCGTCGCGGCCGCAGTAACCGGGGCAAGTCCCGGGCGTATGTTCCTCGTGACGCTGCCGTTCTTCTTTGTAGCCTGCGTGCTGCTCGTTCTTCTCTCAATATATCCCTGGTTGTCATTGGCGCTCGTGAAGTAGCGTCAAGTTTTGGAGGAAACCGAACATGAAACTGACACGTCGTTCTGTTCTTGCGGGCACGGCTGCAACCCTTGCGGCGCCATCCGTCGTCATCGCGCAGGCCCGGGAGTTGCGCTGTGGCATTCTCACCCCGAGTGGCCACCCCTGGAACCAGGCGGCCCTGCGTGTCGCCGACAAGCTCAAGGCCGAAACCAATGGCCGCCTGACGATGACCGTTTTCCATGCGGGTCAGCTCGGCAACGAGCCGGCGATGCTGCAGCAGATGCAGTCCGGCGCGCTCGACATGGGGTGGATCATGGCCGGCGAAATGGGCACGCGTGTCCCCGCCATCGCCTCGGTGAACTCACCCTATGTCGTCGATTCCACGGCCAAGATCGCCAAGCTGATCCGCCACCCGCTGGTGGTCGGGCTGTTTGATCTTCTGCCGCGCGAGACCGGCACCGTGGGCCTTGCCTGGGGCATCACGGGCATGCGGGCGATCTTCGCCGCGCGTGACATCTCGAAGCTTGCCGATATCAAGGGCATGAAGCTGCGGATCAACACGACGCCGGCCTATCGCGACTTCTACCAGTTGCTGGGCGCCGCACCGACGCCAATCCCCGCGCCGCAGGTTTTCGATGCGATGACGAACGGCCAGGTCGACGGTCTCGAATCCGATCTCGAATTCTCCTGGCTCCAGCGCTTCGACAAGGTCGCGAAAACGCTTCTGCAGATGAACGCAATCCACATGCCGGTCATCGCGCAGGCTTCAGGGCGGGTCTGGCAGGGTCTCTCGGCCTCCGACCGGGAGCTGATCCAGCGTACGACCAAGGCCGAGCTTGACCGGCAGATCGACGAACTCGCCGGCAATGAGCCGAAGATGGTCGAGAATTTCCGGGGCACGTCGATCACGATGCGCACGGCGGATCCGGCCGAGGCCGAGGCCGTCGTGGCCGAATTCGACAAGATCTGGGTGCCGAAGGCGCCGGTCCTTGCCGAGCTTCGCAAGGTCGGCAAGACGCTCTGAACCCGGGCGCATCGCGCCGCCGGATATCGGTGGACCGGCCCTGCGGGGCCGGTTTCGCCGGATCCCTTTTCCGCCAATTGCCTGCTTTCAAGAGGAGCCGGGCCCATGCCTGCCAAAACTGTCCCGCCTGCCAATATCTTTCAAGGAACCATCCCGGCGCTGATGACGCCCTGCACCCCGGATCGCCAGCCGGATTTCGACGCCCTCGTTCGGACCGGCAAGAGCCTGATCGCCGCGGGCATGTCGGCCGTGGTCTATTGCGGCTCGATGGGGGACTGGCCCCTGCTGACCGACGAACAGCGCATGGAAGGCGTCCAGCGCCTCGTTGCCGCCGGCGTGCCGGTGATTGTCGGCACCGGCGCGCAGAGCCCGGCCCGCGCCGCCGCTCTGGCGGCCCATGCGAAGAAGGTCGGCGCACATGGCCTCATGATCATCCCGCGCGTCCTCTCGCGTGGCTCGTCGGTCGCGGCGCAGCAGGCGCATTTTGCCGGCATCCTCGAAGCGGCGGTCGATCTGCCCTCGGTGATCTACAACAGCCCCTATTATGGCTACGAGACCAAGGCGGAGCTCTTCTTCGCCCTGCGGGCCCGCTACCCCCATCTTGTCGGCTTCAAGGAATTCGGTGGTGGCGCTTCGCTGCGCTACGCGGCCGAGCACATCACCAGCCGCGATGCTGCCCTCACTCTGATGGTCGGCGTCGACACCCAGGTCTTCCACGGTTTCGTCAATTGCGGCGCCGCCGGTGCGATCACCGGCATCGGCAATGCCCTCCCGCATGAAGTGCTGCATCTCGTCTCGCTCTGCCAGGCGGCGGCGCGCGGCGATGCCCGCGCGCGGCGCGAGGCGCAGGAACTCGAGCAGGCGCTCGCCGTTCTCTCGTCCTTCGACGAGGGTGTCGATCTTGTTCTCTACTACAAGTATTTGATGGTCCTCGAAGGGCATCCCGAATATGCTCTCCACTTCAACGAGAGCGACAGCCTTTCCGACAGCCAGCGGCATTATGTCGAAGCGCAGCACCGGCTCTTCAAGAGCTGGTATGCCGATTGGGCGCCCAAGGCCCGGAAAGCCGCCTGACGCCGCTCGTCACGGCCAGAACCAGAGGGGCCGCCCCTGTGCGGCCCTTCGCTTATCTCCAGGGTGGATCTCCCATGACCATGCAGTTCAAGAACCTGATCGGCGGCGAAGCCGTGTCGGCCTCGGCCTTCTCGGCCAATCTCAATCCCTCGAATACCGGCGACGTGATCGGCGAATTCGCGGCTGGCACCAAAGCCGATGTCGATCAGGCCGTGGCCGCCGCAAAGGCGGCCTTCCCGGCCTGGAGCCGCTCGACCCCGCAGGAGCGCTATGAGGTGCTGAAGAAGGCCTCCGATGAAGTGCTCGCCCGCAAGGACGAACTGGGCCGCATCCTGAGCCGCGAGGAGGGCAAGACCCTGCCGGAAGGCATTGGCGAGGCGACCCGCGCCGGCCAGATCCTGGCGTTCTTTGCCGGCGAAGCATTGCGCCTCAACGGCGAGGCGGTGCCCTCCATCCGTCCCGGCGTCGGGATCGAGGTCACCCGTGAGCCGGTCGGTGTCATCGGCATGATCACGCCGTGGAATTTCCCGATCGCCATCCCCGCCTGGAAGCTCGCGCCTGCGCTGGCCTACGGCAATACCGTGGTGATCAAGCCGGCCGATCTCGTGCCGCATTCGGCCTGGGCCCTGGTGGATATCCTCCAGCGCGCCGGTCTGCCCAAGGGCGTGCTCAACCTCGTCATGGGCCGCGGCTCCGTGGTCGGCCAGGCGATCATCGAGCACCGGGATGTCGCAGCGATTTCCTTCACAGGCTCGGTCGGCACCGGCCGCGCCATCGCGGCGGCCTGCGTCGCTGCCAGCCCCATGAAGAAAGTCCAGCTCGAAATGGGCGGCAAGAACCCGCTTGTCGTGCTGGATGATGCCGATCTGAAGACGGCCGTCGAATGCGCCGCCAACGGCGCCTATTTCTCGACCGGCCAGCGCTGCACCGCCTCCTCGCGCCTCATCGTCACCGAGGGCATCCATGACCGCTTCGTCGCAGCCCTGACCGAACGGCTGCAGGGCCTGGTGGTCGATGATGCCCTGAAGGCCGGCACGCATATCGGCCCGGTGGTCGATGCGAAGCAGCTGGAGACCGACGAGAACTACATCGCCATCGGCCGCAAGGAAGGCGCGAAGCTCCATTGGGGCGGCGAGCGGCTGAACCGCGAGACTCCGGGCTTCTATCTCCAGCCCGCGCTCTTCACCGAATGCACCAACCAGATGCGCATTTCGCGCGAGGAAATCTTTGGCCCCGTTGCCAGCGTGATCCGTGTGAAGGATTACGAGGAGGCTCTGGCCGTGGCGAATGACACTGATTTCGGCCTCTCCGCCGGCATCTGCACCGGCAGCCTGAAACATGCCACGCATTTCCGCCGCAACAGCGAAGCGGGAATGGTGATGGTCAACCTGCCGACGGCGGGCGTGGATTATCACGTGCCGTTCGGCGGCCGGAAAGGCTCGTCCTACGGCCCGCGCGAGCAGGGCGCCTATGCGCGCGAATTCTACACCACGGTGAAGACGGCCTATACCTTCGCGGGGTGAAGGCTGGGCCCTGATGGGCTCGTCAACCGGGTGCCACCCGGCCGAAATCAGGGCTCAGAGCCCTGATTTCTGACCGGAATGATGCAGAAACCGCTCCCTGCAGGCAAGACCTCGCTAACGACAACGCCAAGTCCTGCTGGCTCTAATGGATATATCCAGTAACAATTAACCGAGTTGGGCCACGCTTTCCGGACGTGTTTGTTCGGATGGAGTTGTCGATGCGCGGCGGCTTGAACAGGATCAAGCAGTTCGGGGCCCACAGGGGAGGAACCTCTGCGGCGGTGTTTGCCTTGTCGCTTCCAGCATTACTGGCTGTGGGCGCGGGCTCAGCCGAGTTCATGATGGCCACGCAGAAGCAGGTCGCCCTTCAGGGACTGACAGATTCCGCCGCGCTCGCCATTGCCCGTCAGATGACGGTCGCCAATCCCTCGCTCGCCGAAATGCAGGCCATCGCCCGGGGCTTTGCAGGACCGTTCGAGGCCCAGCATGGCCCGGTCGCGCTGCAATCAGCGCCGGGTTCGGAGGCTGGCACAGTCCGCGTGGAGGCGAAATTCCGTCTGAACCAGGGGTACGGCTTTCTGGCCAGCATCGGCGGTGTCGACAGCGTTTCCGCAAGTTCGATCGCCAAGACCGGCGGGACCAGCAAGCTTTGTCTGCTGTCGATCGACGAGGCCCGGGCGGAAGAGCGCTATGCCGGCGCGAAGCGGTTCCTGTCGAAGGATGCCAACGGACTGCATCTGGGCGAGGGCGCGCGCATCACGGCGCCGGGGTGCACGCTCCATACCAATTTCAAGACACGCGATGCCTTCATCATCGAGGCGCAGGCGAAGGTCACGGCCGACCTCCTCTGTGCCGCAGGCGGTATCCGCAATCTCGGCGGGTCCCTTGATGCAGAGCTCGTCACGGACTGCCCCCGTTTGCCCAACCCGCTCGAGACCCGGAAGCCGACGAACATCAACCGGAAATGCGGGCTTGCAGATTACCGGGTGTGGGAATTCCGTGAGGGAACCCATACGCTTCAGCCCGGGCGCTATTGCGGCGACATCATCATCGGCGGCTCGGCAAAGGTCCGCCTCAATGCCGGGGAATATGCCATCCAGGGCAAGTTCGTGGCCGGCGGGGATTCGGAAGTGGTCGGAGAGGGCGTTGCCCTTTACTTCTACGGCGGGATTGACGGCCATCTGAAGCCGTCCTTCTTTCGCTTTACCGGGAACGCGCTGATCGATCTCACCGCGCCGGAGAAGGGCGCAATGGCCGGCATCCTGATCTGGGAGGGCGTCAACGGCGCCGTCAGCGATCTGGCCAACAGCACCCTTGAGCCAGAGGGCGCGAATTACCATCGCATCTCGTCGGCCCGCGCCCGGCGTCTGACCGGAACGATCTACCTTCCGGCCGGCCAGTTGCGGATCGATGCCCCTGTCGTTGTGGCTGACCGCAGCGACTACACGCTGCTGGTCGTCAACCGCCTCGAACTGGCGCGGGGGCCGAACCTCGTCCTGAACTCGAACTATGCCCGGTCCCGCGTGCCGGTACCGCCGGGCCTTGGCCCGATCGGTGCGAAGGAAGTCCGCCTGGTCAAGTAAGCCGGAGCGCCCGGTTCAGGGGAACGGCCGCTCAGCCCTTCTTGATGCCATTCTGCTCGGCGACGAAATCGGCCAGCATCGGCACGAATTTCTGGCCCATTCCGGCCCCGATCGCCTGGCCGAGCAGGTTTTTCGCCGCGCTGCCGATCGGGTTCGGCACCTGTGCCGCATTGGCCATGGCATCGACATAGCGCAGGTCCTTGAAGGCATTGGCCAGCGTGAACTTGTGCGATTCCGGGTTCCCTTCCAGCGCATAACCCATGAAGGTCTCGTAGAAGCCGCAGGACATGCGCCCGCCGCGGATGACACTGTCGAAGGTGGCGATCGAAATACCCACCTTCTGGCCAAGCGCCAGCGCCTCGGCATAGATCGCGGCATAGCCCATCGAGACGAAATTGTTCAGCAGCTTCATCTTGTGGCCGGCGCCGACGGGGCCGAGATGGACGATCTTCGCCGCCCAGGTCTCGATCACCGGCCTGACCCGGTTGAAGACCGCCTCTTCTCCGCCGCACATCGCCACAAGCTGGCCCGCTTCCGCCTGGACCGGCGTGCCGCCGAGCGGCGCATCGACGAAATCGACGCCCATCGTCTTGAGCTCTGCCGCCAGTGCCTCGGTCGAGACCGGGTTGGCCGTCGAGGTATCGACGATGACAAGGCCCTTGTGGGCTCCGGCCATGATGCCGTCCGGTGCGCGCATGATCTTCTCGATCAGTGGCGAGTCGCTGAGGCAGAGATGGAGGATATCGGAATTCCGGGCCACCTCGGCGGCAGTCTTCACCTCGACCGCGCCCATGGCGACGAGGCTTTCCACCGGAGCCCGGTTACGGTTGCCGACAATGGTCAGCGGATACCCCTTGGTGACGATGTTCTTGGCCATCCCGTGGCCCATGAACCCGACGCCGATGAATCCCACCCGTTCCTTTGCCATGCCCGTCACTCCTGCTTTGTCCCGTTGAGCGCCCGGTAGGCGCGGATCACCTGGCTGTCATCGGCGCGGCCATGGCCGGCGCCCGATGCGGCAAGGAACATCTGATGGGCCTGTGCGGCCAGCGGCAGGGCCACCTTGCCGGCCCGGCCGGCATCGAGCACCAGCGAGAGGTCCTTGACGAAAATGTCGACCGCGCTGGTCACCTCCGGTTCCGCCTGCACCATGCGCGGCCCGCGATTGTTGAGCATCCAGCTTCCCGCAGCGGACTGGCCGAGGATCTTCAGCAGCATTCCCGTGTCGAGCCCGGCTTTCTCGGCCATGGCGAAGGCCTCGGCAATGACTGCGATATGCACCCCGCAGAGCAGCTGGTTGATGGTCTTCACCATCGCGCCGTCGCCGGCCTTCTTGCCGACATGGTAGAGCTTGTCGCCCATCGGCTCGAGGATGGGCCGGGCCATTTCGAGCACGGCGTCCGGCCCGCTGGCCATCAGCGTCAGCGTGCCCGCCTCGGCCCCGACCACGCCGCCGGAAACCGGGCAATCGAGGAAGGCCTTGCCGGCCGTTTCGGCCATCTGACCGATCGCGACCGCATCGCCGGGGGCACAGGTCGCCATCAGAATGACGACAGCGCCCGGCGCCAGCGCGTCGAGCGCGCCGCTTTCCACCAAAGCGGCCCGGGCCTGCTGGGCATTGACCACCATCAGGACGAGCGCGCCGGCTCCCTGAGCCGCCTCGCGCGCCGAGCCGGCGGCGATGCCGCCATTCTGCTCATGCGCCGCGAGGGCGGCAGGGTTCAGGTCGAAGCCGCGGACACGGAACTGCTTTTCGACCAGCCGCCTGGCCATGGGCAGGCCCATGGCGCCGAGGCCAATGAAGGCGATATCGCGCGGAGCCGGCACGGGCTTACTCCTTCACGGCGCCTGTCATCGCGGAGACGTAGTATTCCACGAAGAACGAGTAGAGGATCACCAGCGGCAGCGAGCCCACCAGCGCACCCGCCATCAGCGAGCCCCAGCGATACTGGTCGCCGTCAGTGAAGGCCGTCACGATGGCCACCGGCACCGTCTTGTTCGCATGCGTGTTGATGAAGGTCAGCGCATAGATGAACTCGTTCCAGCACAGGGTCAGGCAGAAGATCCCGGCCGAGATCAGCCCCGGCACGGCCAGCGGCAGCACGATCTTCATCAGGATCTGGAAACGGCTGGCGCCGTCGATCAGCGCGCATTCCTCCAGCTCGAACGGGATCGTCTTGAAATACCCCATCAGCAGCCAGGTCGAGAACGGGATGAGGATGGTCGGGTAGGTCAGGATCAGCGCGAAAGGCGTATCAAACAGCCCGTACTGATACACAACCGTCGAGAGCGGGATGAAGAGAATCGAGGGCGGGACGAGATAGGACAGGAAGATCAGCCCGCCCACCGTGCTCGCGCCCTTGTAGCGCACGCGGACGATGGCATAGGCCGCGAACACGGAAGCGATCAGCGCCAGGATGGTCGAGACGACCGAGATGAACATCGTGTTCCAGAGCCAGCGCGGATACTCGGTCTTGAAGATGAGATCGTAGATATGTTCGAAGGTCGGCGCCCAGGTCCAGAACGGGTTGGCGCGCTCGAAATCGATCAGCTCTTCCTTCGGTTTCACGGCCGTCAGCCCCATCCAGTAGAACGGGAAAAGCAGCACGAACATGATCAGGAAAAGCGGGATATAGACCGTCACGACCCGTCGGGGCAGCGTGTCGAGATACGACATGCCCTCGCGGTTATCGGTGATGTCGGCTCGGGTTTCGGCGGCGCTCATGACAGGCTCCGGGCGGTGAGGGAAACAAGGATGGGGAGAAGCATCAGGCGTTCGGCCATCAATCCTCTCCCTGCTGCCACTTGCGGCGCTGCAACCCGAACCACGAGATCATGATCGCGCCGAGCAGGAAGGGGATCATGGCCGTGGAAATGGCCGCGCCCTCGCCGATCTTCCCGCCGAGAATGGCGGTGTTGTAGCTCATCGTGGCCATGAGTTCGGTTGCCCCGGCCGGGCCGCCATTGGTCAGCACCTTGATGAGCTGGAAATCGGTGAAGGTGAAGAGCACCGAGAAGGTCATCACCACGGCGATGATCGGCGTCAGCAACGGGTAGGTGATGTAACGGAACATCTGCCAGCGCGTGGCGCCGTCGAGCGTCGCGGCCTCGTAGAGCGAGGGCGGCACGGTCTGCAGGCCGGCGAGCAGCGTGATGGCGATGAACGGCACGCCGCGCCAGACATTGGCGAAGATCACGCTCCAGCGCGCATTCCAGGCATCGCCGAGGAAGTTGATGTTGGTTGTCCGCCAGCCCATCTCCTTCAGCGTCCAGGAGATGATCGAGAAGGTCGGGTCGAAGATCCACCAGAAGGCGATGGCGGAAAGCACGGTCGGCACGATGAAGGGGATCAGCACAATGGCGCGGATCATCGCCTTGAACGGCAGATGGTGGTTCAGCAGGATGGCGAGATACAGCCCGATCGCGAATTTCGCGATGCTGGCGATCGTCGTGTAGAACAGAGTGTTGAACACGGAATCGAGGAATTTGCTGTCGCCCAGCACCCATTCGTAATTCTCGATGCCGACGAAGACACCCGGCCGGCCGATCCGCGTATCCGTGAAGGACAGCCAGATGCCGAGGCCGAGGGGGTAGGCGAGGAACAGGATCAGGAAGGCCGCTGCCGGCACCATGAACCAGAAGCCGAGCCAGTTGCGGTTGGTCTTGAGGCGATCCCAGGCTGTCACCTCGCGCATCGGGGCGCGGCGGGACTGGGGCAGGGCGGCATCGGTCATCACGGATCCTCCGGCGAAAATTCCGGTTCGCACGCCCGGCGGGGCCAGGGCGCGTCACAGGCGGGAGCCCTCCCCGGCGGACCGGGGAGGGCTGACCTTGGTGTCAGCGGTAGATGCGCTTCAACTGGCGGTCGGCGACAGCCATCGCGCCCTGCACGGTTTCGCGCCCGGTGCAGACCGAGGCGAACATGTCGAGCACCACGAAGTCGGCGAGGGCCGAGGCGGCGCGTTCGCCCACCGAACCCTGGCCGCCGGCGGTCAGCGTATCCCAGGCCGCGGTCTTGGCCACGCCGAGCTTCGGATCCGAGGTCCAGACCGGGTTGGCATCATAGGCCTTGAGCGGATGCGAGAGATAGGCAACGGCGCTTTCGAGCCACTTGTTGTAGTTCTCGGCTTCCATCATGAAGGCCATGAAGGCCTTGCAGGCATTCGGAACCTTCGAATACTTCATGATCAGCATCGGATAGGCGATGTGGAATTCCGTCGGCTTGCCCGCCGGCCCGACAGGCCAGGTCGAGTGGTTCATGTCGTCGCGGATTTCCTTCATCTTCGGATCCTTGTCCGCGCCGGCCTTGGCCGCGGCATAGATCGAGACGCCGTTATTGCTCAGCGAGATTTCGCCCGCGAGGAACGCCTTGTTGTTGAACGAGTCGTTCCAGGACGCTGTGCCCGGCACGAAGACATCCGACAATGCCTTGGCATATTCGAGCGCCTTGGCGGTTTCCGGCGAGTTGATGACGACCTTGTCGTTCTTGTCGACAGTGTTGCCGCCATGGCTCCACAGCGCCCAGTGCACCCAGGCATTGCCGTCACCCGAGGCACGGCCCAGCGCGAAACCGCCCGGAACCGACTTGGCCTTCAGTGCCTTCATCAGTTCGAGGAAGCCGGCCGTATCCTTCGGGATCGACTTGAACCCGGCCTTCTCGATCATCGACTGGCGATAGTTGATGAGGTTGGCGTTGTAGGCCACCGGCAGCGCGATCCACTTGCCCTGGCTCTTGCCATAGGTTTCCGCGGTCGGGGCCCAGCCGCCGTATTTCTTGCCGAGATAATTGCAGACATCCGACACGTCGGTGCACTTGGCCGGGAAGAGATGCGGCAGCGAATAGAGACCCCAGAACATGTCCGGGCCCTGGTTCGTGTTGGCCGCGACCGACGCCTTCGGCTGCACGTCGTCGAGCGATTCATTGATCACGTTGACCTTCACGCCGGTGGCCTTGGTGAAGGCCGCGACGAGGGCCATGAAGCCGTCTTCTTCCGACTGGATGAAGCGCTTCCAGCGCAGGATCTGGATCGAGGCATTGGCTTCCGGCTTGAACGGGGCCGCCTGCGCCCAGGCGCGCGCGAAATCGGTGAGGCCGCTGCCGGCCAGCATCGCGCCGGCGCCAAGCGTGGCGGTGCCGGACAGGAATCTGCGCCGGTCGAAAGAGGGGGTCTTGATCGTCATGCGGTTTCCTCCGTATGGCCCGGTCGTCGAGCGCCGGGTCCGTTTGATGCGCCCATCCGGGCCGGTCGGTCCTCCGCCGGCCTCCCGCCAGCGAGGAAAAGTCGGACCGCCGGCCCCGGCCGGCGGGGAAAGCGTCAGGCCACCAGCCTCTTGCCGGTCTCGGCATCGAAGAGATGCGCGATCGGCAGGCTGGGAGCGATCGGGATCATCTCGCCCGGCTTGGCGGTAAGGCGCTCGCGGAACACGGCGATGATATCCTGCCCGCCGGCCCGCAGCACGACCTGCGTTTCCGAGCCGGTCGGTTCGAGCACAACCACTTCCGCCGGCACGCCGGCCGAGTCGATCCGGATATGTTCCGGCCGGAGGCCATAGACCACAGGCTTTCCATCCGAACCGGCCGGCGCCGCGCCGACAGGCAGGTGGAAGCCGCCATCGGCCATGAAACCGCCCGAACCCAGCTTGCCGCGGATGAAATTCATCGCCGGCGAGCCGATGAAGCCGGCCACGAAAAGATTTTCCGGCCGGTCATAGAGCTCGAGCGGCGCGCCCATCTGCTCGACGATGCCGTCATGCATCACGACGATCTTGTCGGCCATGGTCATGGCTTCGATCTGGTCATGCGTCACATAGACCGTTGTCGTGCGCAGGCGCTGGTGCAGCTCCTTGATCTCGGTGCGCATCTGCACGCGCAGCTTGGCATCGAGGTTCGAGAGCGGTTCGTCGAACAGGAAGACCTGCGGATCGCGCACGATGGCGCGGCCCATGGCAACGCGCTGGCGCTGCCCGCCGGAAAGCTGCTTGGGATAGCGCTCGAGCAGCTTCTCGAGGCCGAGGATCTTGGCGGCCTTGTCGACGCGCTCCTTGATCTCGGCCTTCGGGGCATTCCGGAGGCTCATCGAGAAGGCCATGTTGTCGGCCACCGTCATATGCGGATAGAGCGCATAGTTCTGGAACACCATCGCGATGTCGCGTTCCTTCGGCGGCACGTGGTTCACCACCCGGTCCCCGATCAGGATCTCGCCCGCGGAAATGTTCTCCAGCCCCGCCAGCATCCTGAGCAGGGTCGACTTGCCGCAGCCCGAAGGCCCGACGAGCACGACAAACTCGCCATCGGCGATGTCGATATTGACCCCGTGGATGATCTGAACGTTGCCAAACGCCTTCCGCACGTCGCGGATCGTTACAGACGCCATCAACTCCTCCCGCTATCGCCCCGTTCCGGAGCGCCTTCGATTGAGCGCGGCGTGCCTGGCAAGCTCTCGCGCCTTGTCCGGCTCTTGCGGCCGGTTCTAAAAAGTCATACTAGTTTTTCCGTGCTGTCAAGCGGGTCTCTGGCCAATCGGAACGAAGAGTTGCGGCGCCAGGCGGAGAGGGCCCGCGCGGCAAGGCGCCAACGGGGAAGGAGGCGGGCATGCTGAAGCGGGTTGCGGGCCGGGCCGTGGCGCGGCCGGGCATGGAAGGTCCCTTCACCCAGATGACCGAACGGCTCGCTGTGGCGATCCTCTCCGGCGCGCTGCCCGTCGGGGCGCTGGTGCCGAACGAGGAAGGCCCGGATGGCGAGGGTGCGGCCTCGCGCACCGCCTATCGGGAGGCGATGCGCTTCCTGGCCGGCAAGGGGCTGATCGAGGCGCGGCAGCGCGCCGGCACCCGGGTCGCCCCGCGGGAATCCTGGCACATGCTCGATCCGGACGTGCTGCGCTGGTCGCTGGCCGTCAAGCCGGACGAGGCCTTCATCCGCGATCTATTCGAGCTCCGCTTCATGATCGAGCCCGGCGCGTCGCGGCAGGCGGCCATGCGCCACCGGCCCGAGCAACTGGCCGCGATCCGCCGCGCGCTCGAGGGCATGGAGCGCGAAACGCCCTATACCGATGCGAATTTTGCCTTCGATCTCGCCTTCCACGAGGCGATTTTCCACGCCTCGGGCAATGAGGCGCTCAAGGCGCTGGTTGGTGTGGTCTCGACGACGCTGCATTGGTCGCTCCGTACCCAGAGCGCGCGCAAGCCCGAGGATTTCGACCAGCCTCTCGCCGATCACCGTCGGCTTCTCGACGCGATCGAGCGGCGCGACGCCGATGGCGCGGCAACGCTGACGCGCATTCTTGTCGCCGATGCTCTCCGTGCCACGCTCGCCGCCTTGCGCGGTCTGGACGGCAATTCGACGCAATTGGCCTGACCAATTGCTGCATTGCCGCAAAGCTGGCGCTCAATTAATAATACTAATTCGCGGTCCTTTGCCCTGACGCGGGGCGGGGCTGGCCGGTTGGGCCGGGCCGGAGCCGGCTTTGTCCTGCCCTGGCGGGCTCGCGGGGGGATTTACTCCCCGCGCGAGTTCAGCCACCAGCCAGTCGCGGAAAGCCGCGATCTTTTTCGGCATCACAGCCCGTTTCCGCCAGACGAGGCGATGCCCGCTCGCCGTGATGTCGCGCGGGCCGAACGGCATCACCAGCCGCCCGGATGCGAGTTCGGCCTCGGCAATCAGCGTTGATTCGAGGCAGATGCCCAGCCCGTCGGTCGCGGCGGCGATCGCCATGAACGAGCGGTCGAAATGCATATGCCGCGCCGGCACCGCCTTGCCGGGCGCATGCACATCGAGCCAGTTCTGCCATTGCACGACATTGCGCACCGAGTGGAGCAGCGTCATCGTCTCGAACGAGGTCGTCCGCGGGTTCCATGGGCCGGGCCTGAGGTAATCCGGGGCTGAGAGCGGCACGATGCTTTCCTCGGCCACCAGCAGGGAATCGCAGCCCTCCGGCACCGGCCGGGCATATTGCAGGTCGATATCATACACATCGTCGCGGAAGGGCCCGGCATCCGGCGTCGAGGACAGCCGGACCACGATGTCGGGATGCATGGCGATGAACCGCTTCAGCCGCGGCATCAGCCATTGTGCGGCGAAGCTCGGCGAACAATGCAGCGCCAGGATCTGCGCATTGGCCGGCTGCGAGACGATGCGCGTCGCGGCCTCGAGCCGCTGGAATCCTTCCTGCAAGGCCTCGTGATAGCGATGGGCGGCGTCCGTCGCGAACACGCTCCGGTTGCGGCGTTCGAATAGCGGCGCGCCGAGCACGCGCTCCAGTTCCCGGATCCGGTGCGAGATCGCCGCCGTCGTCAGGCCAAGCGACTCCGCCGCCTGGGTGAAACTGCCCTGCCGCATGACGGCGCGGAAGGCTTCGAGCGACCGGAGGGGAGGCAGGTCGGACATGCGGAACTCCTGATGAACGCGAGGGCAAGATCGTCAAAAAAAATTTGTCAATCGACATATATTATTTGATTTTCTTTGTCCAAAACCCTGCGCAAAATAGTGCCAAAACAGGTCATTCGGGGAGGCTTTCATGCTGCTCAAGGGGCAAGTCGCGGTCATTACCGGCGGGGCGTCGAAGCGCGGACTGGGGCTGGCGACGGCGCGGCTTTTCGCCGAACACGGAGCCCGCGTGGCCATTCTTGACCTCGATCTGAACGCCGCGAAGGAGGCCGTCGCCACCCTGAAGGGCCGCGGCCACATGGCGATCCGGTGCGATGTCACGAAGCGCAGGGAATGTGAACGGGCGGTCGAGCGCGTGATCCGGCGGTATAACCGTCTGGATATCCTTCTGAATTACGCCGGCATCACCTCGCCGCAGCGGGTGATGCAGGTGGATGACGCCACCTATGACCGTATCTTCGACATCAACATGCGCGGCACCTTGCACATGACGCAGGCGGTTGTGCCGCAGATGCGGGTGCAGCGTTCAGGATCGATCGTGAACATGTCCTCGGTCTCCGCGCAGCGCGGCGGCGGGGTGTTCGGCGGTTCTCACTACTCCGCCGCCAAGGGCGCAATCCTTGGATATACAAAGGCTTGCGCCCGTGAGCTCGGTCCGGACAACATTCGCGTCAATGCGATCTGCCCCTCGATGATCGATACCGATATTACCGGCGGGATGCTGACGGATGAACGGCGCGAGGAGATCAAGAAATCGATTCCGATGGGCCGGATCGGCACCGCCGACGAGGTTGCCGGCTGTGGTCTGTTCCTCGCCTCCTCGCTCTCCAGCTATGTCACGGGCTCGGAGATCGACATCAATGGCGGCAGTCATATCCATTGATCAACCAAAGGGTTAGGCCAGAGATGAACCGGCCCTTCCACGTGTTCACCCGGCTGCTTCAGCCTCGTCCAGAAAGGCCCGGGCCGCCGGCCCTGCCCAGTCCATCGCCCCGGCGACATAGCCGAAATTCCGCCCGCCCGGTGTGAGCACATAACTCAATGGCAGGCCGAACAGCCGGAACGGATCCTGCGGTGTCGCCTCGTCAGCCCGCCTTGCGACCCGGAATTCCGGGTCGATGAACGCCGGCAGCCGCTTCAGGTTGAGTGCCGCGAGGTAGGGCCGGACGATGCGTGCCCCCTCCCGATCGACCGAGATCGCCACCGCCCGCAGGCCCGGGTCGCGCTGAAGCAACACATCGAGTGCCGGCAGTTCCTGCCGGCAGGGCGGGCACCAGGTTGCGAAGAAATTCACAATCAGAACAACACCCTGGTAGCGTTCGAGCGGCGTGGTCCGCCCGTCGAGCCCGGTCAGGACCGGCCTCCCGACAGGAGCTGGATCGGCGAATCGCACGGCCTGCCCGCGCGCATTCCGCAAGGTCGGCAGCGTTTCCTGCGCATGGGCAGGGGCCACGAAAAAACCCGTGCTTATCAGGCTCAGGAGGGTGCGTCGGGTGGTATCCATGCGGTCTTCCGGGGCATTCAGCCTATAAAATAACCAACAAAAACAATTGTTTGCAAACAAACCCCGGGGAAGCCCCCATTGCAACCGCGTTCCGCCTGTGGCATTCAGGAACGATGCGCTACCGCGTGAGAATGGCGCAAGAATGATGGGTGGAGAAACGGCATGACATTTCCGATGCGCAAGACGATCCTCGCGGCCATGGCCGCAGCCGCCATGATGGCACCGGGCATCGCCCGGGCGGACTTCATCAACGTTCTGACCGGAGGCACATCCGGCGTCTATTATCCGATGGGCGTCGGCATGTCGAAGCTGTTCGGCGAGAAGATCGCCGGCGCCCGCCCGAGCGTTCAGGCGACCAAGGCTTCGGTCGAGAACCTGAACCTGCTCCAGCAGGGCAAGGGCGAGATTGCGTTCACCCTGGGGGATTCGGTCATTTCCGCCTGGAAGGGCGAGGCCGAGGCCGGTTTCCCGGCGCCGTTGAAGAAGCTGCGCGGCATCGCCGCGATCTATCCGAACTACATCCAGATCGTGGCCTCCAAGGAATCCGGGATCAAGACGCTGGCGGACCTGAAGGGCAAGCGCCTGTCGGTGGGCGCGCCGAAATCCGGCACCGAGCTGAACGCCCGCGCCATCCTCGCCGCGGCAGGCCTGTCCTACAAGGATCTCGGCAAGGTCGAATATCTGCCCTTCGCCGAATCCGTCGAGCTGATGAAGAACCGCCAGCTCGATGCAACGCTGCAATCCGCCGGTCTCGGCGTGGCCTCGATCCGCGACCTCTCGACCTCGGTCGAGATCGTGATGGTGGAAGTCCCGCCGTCGATCGTTGACAAGGCCGGCCTGCCGTTCATCCAGGGCGCGATCCCGCCGAACACCTATACCGGTCAGACCAGCCCGGTCAGCACGGCGGCGGTGATGAACTATCTCGTGACGCATGACGGCGTGTCGGAAAAGTTGGTCTACGAGATGACCAAGTCGATCTTCGAGAACCTGCCGGCCATCGCCGCGGCCCATGCGGCCGGCCGGGCCATCAAGCTGGAAAATGCGGTGAACGGCATGGCCATCCCGTTGCATCCGGGCGCGGCCAAGTACTTCACGGAAAAGGGCATCAAACTGCCGGCTACCAATTGAGGCCAATGCCTGACTTGTGTTGAATGACCGGCCGGGCTCGCTCCCGGCCGGTCATGTCGTTCCGGACAACCTCACCGGCTCCATAGGTGTGTTCATGTCGACTGCTCTTCCCCAGAACCATGTGACTGCCGATGCCTCCCAGCTGGCCCCGGCGCCGGGTGTCGATCCTGAGCACGGGCTCCCGTCCGGGTTCGGCCCGGGCAGAATCGGCCATCTGCTGTTCTGGACAGCCTTTGCCTTCTCTGTGTTCCAGCTGGCCACGGCCTTCAACCTGCCGCTGGACCGGAAACTCGGCGGGTTGGTTTCCTACATTGTTGTGCTGCGCGGCCTGATGCTGGGATGGCTGGCCTGGATCCTCTTCGGGAAGGTGCAGGGCAAGCCGGCCTTGCCCGGCCTGCTGGCCTGGCTGCCGCTCGCCATCGTGATCGAGTTGCTGGCACGGTTCGACGGGTCGATCCCCAATCAGGTTCTCCGGGCCCTGCATGTCGGCTTCCTGATGGTTGTCGCCGGCGGGCTGCTTCTCGTTCATCGGTCGGTGACGCTGCCCCAGAAGGCGGTCAGCCTCGGCATCATCCTCGTCGGTGCCGTCGTTGCGCTGTACCAATGGTACTTCTACGCCGATCTGCTGCTGCGCACCGGTTCCCTGAACGAGATGGATGTCGCCTTGGGCATCATCGTGCTGGCAGCGCTTTTCGCGCTTGCCTGGCGGTTCATGGGTCCGGCCCTGCCGATCGTCTCCGGCCTTTTCCTCGCCTATGCCCTGTTCGGCAATTTTCTGCCCGCACCGCTTGATCATCGCGGCTACAGCCTCGAGCAGGTAATCGACCAGATGTCCTATGGAACGGAAGGCATCTATTCGACGCCGACCGGCGTCTCGGCGACCTTCATCTTCCTGTTCATCCTGTTCGGGGCCTTTCTCGAAAGGGCCGGGATGATCCAGCTTTTCACCGATGTCGCGATGGGCCTGTTCGGCGCGGCGCGCGGCGGCCCGGCCAAGGTGGCGGTGTTTTCCTCCGCCTTGATGGGCACCATTTCCGGCTCGGGTGTCGCCAACGTGGTCTCGACCGGCCAGTTCACGATCCCGCTGATGAAGCGCTTCGGCTATCGCGCGGCCTTTGCCGGCGGCGTCGAGGCGACGGCCTCGATGGGCGGGCAGATCATGCCGCCGGTCATGGGCGCGGTGGCATTCATCATGGCGGAAACGATCGATGTTCCCTATGCGGAGATCGTCAAGGCGGCCATCATTCCAGCCCTGCTCTATTATTTCGCGGCCTTCCTCGCCGTTCATCTCGAGGCCGGCAAGCGCGGCCTTGTTGGCATGGCACGGGATGAACTGCCGAGCCCTGCCAAGGCCCTCAAGGCGAAATGGTATCTCATCCTGCCGCTGGCGGTGCTGGTCTATCTGCTTTTCGCCGGCTTCACGCCGCTTTTCTCCGGCTCGATCGGCCTTGCCCTGACCGTGCTGCTGATCCTCGGCGCCTCGGCCACGCTTGGCATCACGCAGCCGACAATCCGGATCCTGTTCTGGGTCGGCCTCGGCCTGCTCTGCGCCACCTTCTTCTGGTACGGCATCATGGTGATCGTCAGCCTCGTGGTGGTGTTGATCCTGTGGAACCTGGTCAGCCATGGCGGTCGCGAGGCGCTGGCCATCTGCCGCGATTCCCTTGCGGATGGTGCCCGTCAGGCCATTCCGGTCGGCGTCGCCTGCGCGGTTGTCGGCATGGTCATCGGCACGATGACGCTGACCGGTGTGGGCACCATTCTCGGCACCGCGGTGGTTTCCGTTGGCCAGAAGAGCCTTTTCGCCGCCCTGGTCCTGACCATGATCGTCAGCCTGGTGCTCGGCATGGGCATTCCGACAATCCCGAATTACATCATCACCTCATCGATTGCCGCCCCGATCCTGCTCGAACTCGGTGTCCCGCTGATCGTCAGCCACATGTTCGTCTTCTATTTCGGCATCATGGCGGATCTCACCCCGCCCGTGGCGCTTGCCGCCTTCGCGGCGGCGCCGATCGCCCGCGAGAGCGGGATGCGGATCGGCGTCGAGGCGGTCAAGATCGCCATTGCCGGGTTTATCATCCCGTATATGGCCGTTTATGATCCGGCCCTGATGCTCCAGCCCGTCAAGGGGCTGGCCGGCTCCGCCTATCTCGTCGCGGTTGCCTGGATTGTCTTCAAGGCCACCTTGGCGATCATCCTCTGGGGGGCGGCCTTTACCGGCTATCTCCAGCGCGAAATGGCGGCCTGGGAACGCGTCCTCGCCGTGATTGCGGCCGCTTTGCTGGTGGTTGCACTGCCGATTACCGATGAACTCGGTGTCGGGCTGGCCGCACTCGTGATCGGCCATCATCTCTGGCGGACGCGGCAAGATCGTGCCCGTCTGGCCTGACAGGAATGGGCGCCTGCCTGCTCGTCTCGGGAAAGGCCCTTGCGCTTGCGGCGCCGCTCTTCACCCTCGGCTGGACGCATTCGGTCGAGAAGGTTGAATGGGAGGAGACCTGGCGCATCGATGGGCCGCGCCTCGTCCTTGAACAGGCCCGCGTGAAGGGCTCGGGCGCCGGCATGGAACCGCCGCCGGAGGCGCGGTTGCTGGACGGCTGGTATGTCTGGCAGCCGGGGCGGAGCGAAAGCCGCATCGTGCTTGCTGCCTCGGGCACGACCGGATCGGGCTGGCGGCTGTGTTCCGGCGGGCAATGCCAAATGCTGGGCGAGAACGCAGCCAGCCCCGTTCATCTCGAACCCTGTCCGGCGCTCACCCGCCCCTGAGGCGCCGCGCGCTGACCGGACGGCCGACGCCCGGCGACGCGACGATCCGCCCATCCCGGGCAACCAATTGCCCGCGAAGGAAGGTCATGACCGGCAATCCGCGTGTCCGGAACCCCTCGAACGGCGTCACATTCCCGAGTGAATGCAGCGCCTCGCCGCGGATCATGCCCTCGCGGTTCATGTCGATCACGACAAGATCGGCATCGCCCCCCGGCAGGAGCGTCCCCTTCAGCGGGAACAGGCCGAAGGCGCGGGCCGGCGCCTCGCAGGCCATTCGCACATAATCCGGCAGGGTGATCCGGCCGTCATTCACCGCCGTCAGCATCAGCCGCATCGAGGTCTCGACGCCCGGGAAACCCGGCGCCACCTCCCAGATCGAAGCGCGCGCTTTCTCCGCCGGCGCATGGGGGGCATGATCGGTCGAGATCATGTCGATCACTCCGCTTGCCAGCGCATCCCAGAGCGGGCCGGCATGGCCGGCCTCGCGCACCGGCGGCTTGACCCGCAAGGCGAGGTCGCCGACGCGCGGGGCATCGTCCATGCTGAGATAGAGATAATGCGGGCAGGTCTCGGCGGTGATGTCGATGCCGCGTCGCTTGGCGGCCGCAATCAGCGGCAGGGAATCCCGGCAATTCTCATGCGCGATATGGATCGGGCAGCCCGTCCATTCGGAGAACAGCGTGATCCGCGATACGGCCTCCACGGTCGCGAGATCGGCATGCTGTTCGAGATGGGCGGCGAGGTCATGCCGCCCGGCGGCTTTCAGCTTCGCGCCGCGCCAGGCGAGAATCGGCGTGTTTTCCGCATGAACGGTACAGCGGATGCCAAGTTCGGCGAGGATGCCCAGCGCATCGTGCACCGCGCCGTCATTCGGGCAGGGTACGAGCGGGTTGTCGCTGCCGAGATAGAGCTTGAACGCCACCGCGCCGGCTTCGGCCATCGGCGCAAGCTGGTCGAGATTGGCCTCGCCGATATAGCCATAGACGCCGAAATCGACGCAAGCCTGCGCCGAGGCGAGGGCCAGTTTGGCGCGGACGGCGCCGGCATCGGCGGTCGGCGGATTGGTGTTCGGCATGTCGAACACGGTGGTCACCCCGCCGATCGCGGCCGCCTGCGTGGCCGTGGTCCAGGTCTCCTTGTAGGAAAAGCCCGGTTCGCGGAAATGGACATGAACGTCGATTGCGCCGGGAAGGACATGGCGCCCCGCGACATCGACAACCTCGCGGGCTGGCGGCATGGCTGCATCGCTGCCGATGGCGACAATCCGCCCGTCCTTCACCGCCACGGCGCCGGGCTTCACCCCCTCTGGCGTGACGAGAATGCCCCCGGCCAGGACGAGATCGACAAGGCCGCGCGTCACGGGATCGCCCTCGCAATCGCTTCGGCCGCAGCGAAGAGGTCGGCATTGCGCCGCTTCAGGCTGCCGATCCGGTCCCGCATCTCGGCCAAGGCTTCGGCGGCGCCGAAGGTAAGGATGCGCCCATCCTCGACAACGAGGCAGCCATCGACCAGCACATGCGAGACGGCCGCACCGGTTTCGGCGAAGACCAGCTGCGCAACCGGGTCATTCACCGGCACCCACCATGGCCGGTCGAGCCGGTAAAGCGCCAGATCGGCCCGGAACCCCGGCGCCAGCCGGCCGATCCGGCCTTCGAGCCGAAGCGCCTTCGCGCCGCCCTCCGTCGCCATGCGCAACGCGTCCCGCGCACTGACCCAGCGCGTCCGGTCGGGCAGATCGGCCCGATGCAGCAGGGCGGCGGCGCGCATGGCTTCCTGCAGGATCAGGTTGTCATTGGCGCCGGAGCCATCCGTCCCGAGCGCGATCGGCACGCCGGCGGCCAGCATGTCGGGCGTGCGCATCCGGCCGGCCCCGATCCTGGCATTGCTCTCCGGATTATGGACGGCGACCACGCCATGCCCGGCCATGCGTGCGATATCGGCATCCGTCAGCCAGAGGCAATGCGCGCAGGACCAGCGGCCGGACAGCACGCCCAGCCGGTCGAGATGCTCCACCGTCGTGGTGCCGTAACGCCGTGCGGCAATCTCGGCCTGCGCCCGGGTTTCCAGAAGATGGGTATGGATGCCGAGATCGTGCTGCTCGGCCAGTTCGGCGCAGAAGACCAGCGCCGCATCGCTGCATCGGTCCGGGTTGGACGGCGCAGGAAAGACGCCGATCCGGCCTGCATGGCCGTGCCAGTTCCGGATGATCTCCGGCATCTCCTCGCGCAGGGCTTCGAGGGGATGCGGCTTGAGGATATCGACCGAGGCCGCGGCCGCGGCGAGTTCGGGCGGAAGCCCCGCCCCGGCCGGCACGATATCGCCGAAATCCCCGTCGAAGAACCGCATGCCGAGTGTCGCCCGCATGCCTGTTTCCGCCCAGGCGGCGAGCACAGCATCCATTTCCGCCATCGTGAAGCGCTGGCCGGGGAAATGATCGATCGCGGCGGTCGTGCCGCTCTGCAGCATCTGCGTGGCACAGAGCAGCACGGCGAGGCGGATTTCGTCCGGTGTCCGGCGCGAGGTATGGGCCTGTGTCAGCCACATGAAGGCCGGATGGCTGAGCCGGTCGGCGAACCCGGCCATCGTGCCCGATTGGGAATGCATATGCGCATTCACCAGCCCGGGCACGGCCAGCAGCCCGCGGGCCTCGATCACGCGATCTGCCGTCGCGGCCGCGTCGGCGGGCACCATGCCGACGGCCTCGATCACCCCGTCGCGGATCAGGATGTCGCCGCTCTCGAGGATCCGCTCCGCCTCATCCAGCGCCAGGATCATCGCCTGCCGGACCAGCACCGTGCCGCCGTTCATCATGGCAGGGCTCCTCCGCCCGCGAGATCAAGCCGCAGGCCGCGCCCCTGCGCCTCGGCCCGGGCCACGATATGCTCGGCCAGAACCACATCCTGAATGGCGAGACCCATCGACTTGAACACACGGAGATCGCATCCCGCCGAGAGCGGCAGCCCACCCGCCGGCACGGCGCCGATCTCGGCCCGGATCCGCTCCGGAACCAGCGCGCCGCTTTCCAGAGCCAGCCGGATGTCGCCGGCCTTTTCCGTCGCGCCCTTCCGCGCATCGAGATAGAGATCGGCCCGGCGCATCAGCGTGTCATCTGCCTCGCGGGCATCGGGGCGGTTGGCACCCCCCAGGATGATGCAGGCTCCGGGCATGACCGCCCCGCCGGGAAAGACCGGCTGATCCGATGTTGTCACCGTCGCAACAAGATCGGCATCCGCCACGGCGGCTTCCGGCGAGGCGGCGCAGACGATCCGGGTATCGGCAAGATCGGGCCAGAGCGCCGCTTGCCGCGCCAGCGCCTCGACGCGCCCGGGCGAACGGCCGGCCAGCCGGATCTCGCGCAAGGTTGGCCGCACGGCTTTCAGATAGCGCAGGGTCAGCGGCGCGCTCTTGCCGGCACCGAACAGGGCGAGGATCCCGGCATCGGGCGCGGCGAGCCTGTCCGCGCCCACGGCGAAGCCTGCGGCCGTGCGGTGATCGTTGAAAGCCCGCGTCGCCAGCAGTGCGCGCGGCTCCGCCCGGCGCCAGTCCCACAGGGTCAGCAGGCTGCCCCAGAGGCGTGGGGCGTCCGGCCCGTCCGGATAGGCATGGACATTGCTCTTGATCGACAGCGCTTCGGCGCCGCGCGCGCCGCCCAGGATCAGGCAGCCGGCCTTCGGATCACCATGGCGGAGATCGCCGCGGACAGGGGGTGCCGCGGCGCCTTCGGCATGGAGCCGGAAGGCCCGCTCGGCACAGGCCAGGGCATCGGGCAGGGTGATCAGCGCCTCGATATCGGCCTCGCCCAGGAACAGCATCGGCTCAGCAGCAACCGAGGCGTTGCAGGTAATGCCCGCGCACGGCGGCTTCGAAGGCGGGCAGGGCTGCGGCAAATTCCGTCCGGCTGGCCATTCCGGCGCGATAGGCGGCACGGAGTTCCCGATGCGCGGCTTCGAGATCAACGCCCACCACGCGGCCACGGCTGACGATGGTGCGCCCGGCCACGATGACCTCGCGGATATGGCTGCGATTGGCCCGGGCAAACATCAGGTCGAGCGGATCGACCGGCATCAGCGCATCCTCATCCAGCGCGGCCCGGTCGACCAGCACGAGATCGGCGGCGGCGCCCTCGCTCAGCACGCCACCTTCCGGCGCGCCGATGGCGAGGCGACCGGTCTCGAGCGCCATGCGCAGGATATCGACCGGGGCCAGTTCCGTGTCGAAGCCCCAGCCGGCATGGAGCGACCAGAGCAGCCGCATCTCGCGCAGGGCGTCATCATCCTCGTCGAAAGCCTGCCCGTCTATGCCAAGGGCCACGCGGCAGCCGCGCCGCAGCATCTCGGCAACCGGAGCAATGCCCGAGCGCAGCGCGAGGTTCGACGAGGCGTTGGTGGCAATGACGCAACCGGCCTCGGCGATCATCTCCAGCTCGTCCGGCCGCGCCCAGACGCAATGCGCCAAGGTGAGGCGTGGCGAGAGGAGGCCAATCTCCTTCCAGCGCCGGACCAGCCCGCCGGGATAGGTCCGGTCAGCCCAGTCCCGCTGGTATTTTGTCTCGAAGAGATGGGTGGTCACGCGCCGGCCGGTGCGGGCCGAGGCCTCGGCAATGGCTTCCCACATCGGCTCGGAACACCATTGCGGCCCGTTTGGCCCATATTGCACATCGACCATCGGCCCGCCGACCGCCTCGGCCACCGCATCGACAAGGGCAAGCTGTTCACGGATCGGCGGCACCGGTCCGAGGAAGCGCTGCCCGATCGCGGCCTGTTCCGCGGGGCCAAGGGCCGCCAGCACGCCGGCATGATCGCCATAGACCAGCGGATTCTGGTCGCGCAGGCCGATTCCATAGGCGATCCGCACGCCGACATCCAGGGCGGCGCGGGCAATCTCGCGCGCTTCCGTCGGCAGGTCCGTCAGCCCCATCGCCCGCGTGGCATGGACCATGACGCTGCCCTGGCCGCCCAGGGCGGCCCGGGCCAGCGGCGCCACGGCGGCCAGGTAGGGTTCCACCGGCACCATCAGCGCCAGCCGGTGCAGCCAGATTTCAAGCGGCTTGCCGAAGCCGCCGATCGAGCTGGTCCGGATTGGCCGTGCATGGTCATGCGCATTGGCCAGCGCCGGGAGGACAACGACGTCCTCCGCTCCTTCCGCCATGGCCTCGACGGCGCAGATCCGACCATCCTCGAGAACCAGCTGGCGGTCGGTGAAGCCGCCTCGCGCATCGACCCCGTGGCGGGCGGTAAGTTCGCGCAAGGCGGACATCGCCGGCCCTCAGCTCTTCGGCGCGGCGAGCTTGCGCTCGGCCAATGGCGGCAGGAAGGAGCGGTTGAACACTTCCGCCATGGTCGGCGCCTTGGGCAGGCCGAACGCCTCGACGATCTGTGCAATCGCCTTGCCCATCCGCTCGTCCGAGACATCGCCGGCGCCGATCTTGTCGGTTTCCGGCGTGAACATATGGGCACGATAGGTGAACTCGACGCGCTTGGCCTCGATCTCCGGATTCACCGTCGGCTCGACCCGGGCCATCACCTTGCCGGCTTCGGCGGGGTTCGCGGTCAGCTCCAGCATCGCGCGGTTGACGGCGCGCACCAGCCCGGCCACGGCCTTCGGGTTCTCGCGGATCAGCTTCTGCGAGACCATCACGCCGTTGGAATAGGCCTCGATGCCATGATCGGAATACATGATGAAATTGTAGTCCTTGTCCGGGTTCAGCCGCATCCCGATCAGGTTCATGTAGGAGGTCACGGTGAAGACGAAGCCGCCATCGACCTGCCCCTGAACCATCATCATTTCCTGGACCGAGGGGGCGATATTCACCACCTCGACCTTGCTGGCATCGAGCCCGTTCAGCTTGGCGAAGATCGGGAAGAGCCGGTGCGTGGCCGAGCCGGCCGGCGAGGTCAGCTTGCGACCCTCGAGGTCCTTCAGCGTCTTGATCGGGCTGTCCGCCTTGTGGATGATCGCGAAGGGCGCCTTGTTGTAGATCATGTAGACCATGACCGGCGCCTCGCCCGGCTTGTTCACCGCCTGCTGGATGATGGCGTTCATGTCGCCGAACCCGGCATCATAGGCGCCGGACATGACGCGCGTGACGGTGGCGGCCGAGCCTTCGCCCTGATCAATGGTCACATCGAGGCCCTCGGCGGCGAAATAGCCTTTCTCCTTGGCGTAGAAATACCAGGCATGGACGCCCTGGTATTTCCAGTCGAGCGTGAAGCGGATCTTGGTCGGGCTCTGGGCCGAGGCCGGTGCCGAGAGGCCGAACGTGGCAGCGGCGAGGGTGGCAAGGGCGGTCTTGAGGAAAAGGCGACGCATGGAAGTCTCCTGGGTTAGGGGGAGAGAGAGCGAGGTCTTTCAGGGCGAGGCGAGATCGGTCTTCCGGTGGGCCCAGCCGGTGACCCGGTGCTCGATCAGCGAGAACAGGACGTAGAGCGTGACGCCCAGCCCCGCGAGAACGAACAGGCCGGCAAAGACCAGCGGCACGTTGAAGCTCGAGGAGGCGATCATCATCATGTTGCCGATGCCCCGGTTGGAGGCGACGGTTTCGGCGACGACCGAGCCGACAAAGGCGAGCGTGATCGCCACTTTCAGCGCGGCGAAGAAATAGGGCATCGAGCGCGGCAGGCTGACATTCCAGAGAATGTCGAGCTTCGATGCCTTGAGCGTCTTCATCACATCCTCGAGCTCGGGCTCGACCGTGGCGATCCCGGTGGCGACATTCACCACGATCGGGAAGATGCAGATGATCATCGCCGTCAGGATGGCCGGAACCGTGCCCGCGCCGTACCAGAGCACGAAGATCGGCACGACCGCGACCTTGGGGATCGAGGAAAAGCCGACCAGCAGCGGATAGGCCGTGTCATAGGCGAGCCGCGACGAGCCGATCAGCACGCCGAGGAACAGCCCGATCACCACGCCGATGCTGAACCCGACCAGCGTCGTGTAGAGCGTCTGGTAGGTATGCGGCCAGATGGCCGGCCAGAACTTCACCAGCGCGGCAACGATCTGGGTCGGGCGCGGCAGCAGGATGTCGGAGATATTGGCGACGAGGCAGAACAGCTCCCAGGCGACGAAGAAGCCGAGGATCAGCGCCGTCGAGGCGCCTTTCTCCCGCATGGTGTCGAGAATGCGTTCCATCGGTCCCTCCTCAGGCCGCGCCGGGCGGATGGCTGACAATGCCGGTACCGCCCCGCGCGCCGACGATCATCGCGCGCAGCTTCTGGTTCAGTTCGACAAAATCCGGCTGGAAGGTCATGTCGATCGTGCGCGGGCGCGGCAGCTCGACGATCTGGTCGTCGAGGATGCGGCCCGGCCGCGCGCTCATCACGCAGATCCGGCTGGCGAGATAGGCCGCCTCGCGCAGGTCATGCGTGACGAGGATGACCGTGAGCTTCTTCGACAGCCAGAGATCCTGCATGACGGCCCACAATTCCTCGCGGGTGAACTGGTCGAGCGCGCCGAAGGGTTCGTCGAGCAGCAGCAGGTCCGGGTCATGCACCAGAGCGCGGCAGAGATTGGCGCGCTGCATCATCCCGCCGGAGAGCTGGAACGGAAATTTCTCGGCAAAGCCGGCCAGGCCGACCTGCTTCAGCAGGGTCTCGACACGGTCCCGGAACTCGCTGTTCCGCTTGGCGCGGAAAGCCTGCCGGAAGGGCGGCACGATCTTCAGCGGCAACATCACGTTGTCGCGGATATTCAGCCAGGGCAGCAGGGTCGGGTTCTGGTAGGCCATGCCGATGCGGATGGGATTGGCGCCGATCTCGCGGCCGGCCACGAAGACGAAGCCTGTGCTCGGCTTCAGCAATTCGCCGACCATTTTCAGGATCGTCGACTTGCCGCAGCCGGAAGGCCCGACAAGGGCAACGAACTCGCCCTCGGCGATCTTGAGCGAGGTCGGCGCCAGCGCCTGCACGGCGCGCGCCCCCTTGCCATAGGTGATCGAGGCATTCTCGAATTCGATGAACGGGGCGGACGGGGCCGCCGTACTGCCGGGATCGGCCGGTCGGACCTGCGCATTCACGATGAGCCTCCTTGGCTGGGCAGGGATGGTCCTCGCAAGACTGCGGCCAATGTCTGGTCGGTATTGCACGGCCGGGCCGCCGGCATCTGCTGGATCGCCGTAACCTGCTTGCCCCAGCCACTGGTCTCCTCGACGAGGCGGCGGTCGCGCTGGACGAAACGCCCGCGCACCAGCGTGTGGATCGGCACACCGGTAACAGTGACGCCCTCGAACGGCGTGATCTTGCCGCGCGAATGCAGCGCGGACGCCGTGATTGTCTCGGTCCGGTCGAGATCGACCACCGCGATATCGGCCTGCGCCCCGGCCTCGATCCGCCCCTTGGCCGGCCAGAGGCCGAAGGCACGGGCCGGGTTCTCGGCCGAGATTTTCACATAATGCTCAAGCGTGATGCGCCCCTTTGCCACTTCGTTCAGCATCAGGGGCATCTGCGTCTCGACGCCCGGGAAGCCGCAATCGGCCTCCCAGATGATGCTCCTGGTCTTTTCCTCCGGCGTATGCGGCGCATGGTCGGTGGCGATCATGTCGACAACGCCGCTCTGGAGCGCCTGCCAGATCGCGGCGGAATCGCTTGCCTCGCGGACCGGCGGGTTGACGCGGATGACCGAGCCAAGCCGTTCATAGTCCCGGCTGTCCAGCAGGAGGTAGCAGGGACAGGTCTCGCCGGTGATCTCGACACCGCGCGCCTTGGCATCGGCCAGCGGACGCAGTTCCGCCGCCGAGGAGATATGCAGCACATGGATTCGCGCGCCGGTCCATTCGGCGAGTTCGGCCGCGCGGCTCACCGCCTCCGCCGCCACGATGGCCGGCCGGGCGGCAATATGGGCAAGCGGATCGTTCCGCCCGGATTCCATCAGCCGCTTCTGCCGCCAGGCCATGATCGAGGCAGTTTCGGCATGGAGCGAAATCCGCAGCCCGGACGGCGCGATGATCTCGAACCCTTCGAGCATCGCCCCGGTCGAGGGCGAGGGCAGGTTGCCGAAGGTGTTGCCCATGAAGCATTTGAAGGCGTTCACGCCGCCATCGATCAGCCCCTGCAGCTCGTCGATATTGTCCTCGGCAAGCAGGCCATAGATGCCGAAATCGACATGCGATTTCTCGGCCGCCTGCTGCTTCTGGCGCAATTCCCTGACCGAGCGCGTCGGCGGATGCGTGTTCGGCATCTCGAAAACCGTCGTCGTCCCGCCCATCGCCGCGGCAGCGCTGCCAGTCCGCCAGTCTTCCTTGTGGGTGTAGCCCGGCTCGCGGAAATGCACATGCACATCGATCGCGCCGGGCAGCAGGAACATGCCGCTGACATCGACCGTCTCGCGCGCGGCCGGCATGGCGGAAGGGTCGCCGACCAGCGCGATCAGGCCGTCCTTGATGGCAATGTCGGCGCGGTAACGCGTCATGCCGGTGACGACGGTGCCGCCAGTCAGGACCAGGTCGGCCAGGAAGGGTTCCGGACTCATCGCGCCCTCACAGCATGGCCCAGCCGCCATCGACCGGCAGGTCGACGCCGCTGATCTGGCGGGACACCTCGGAGGCGAGGAACAGGCAGGCATGGGCCACGTCCTCGTCGGTCGAGACGCGGCGCAGCGCGTAATCGGCCGCGTGTTTCTGGACGGCTTGCTCCTCCGTGATCCCCAGCCGCGCCGCCATTTCCGGCACGACCTTGCCGCGGAAGCGCGGGCCATCGACCATGCCGGGCGCCACGCAATTCACGTTGATATTGTAGGGTCCGGCCTCAAGCGCGAAGCTCTTGGTAATGCCGCGCAGGCCCCATTTCGAGGCGGAATAGGCCATGCGGCCGGCGCGGCCACGCATCCCGAAGGTCCCGCCGACATTGACGATCTTGCCGTCGCGCTGGGCGATCATGGTCGGCAGGCAGGCCCGCATCGTGTTGAAGCAGCCACGCATATTGAGATCGACGATCTCGTCAAACTCGGCCTCGGTTGTCTCCCAGCCCGTCTTGCCGATCGGGCCGGATCCCCCCGCCACATTGACCAGCACGTCGACGCGCCCGCCGAACGCGGCCTTCGTCTCCGCAACTGCCGCATTGCAGGCTTCGCCCCGGGTAATGTCGCAGGCGATGACGATCGCCTCCGCGCCGCCCGCCCGTACCTCGGCCGCGACCGGCTCGATGGCGGCGACATCCCGCCCGAGCAGGGCCAGCCGGCTGCCCTCCGCCGCGAAGGCGCGGGTGATTGCCGCGCCCATGCCCTTGGCGGGGCCGGTGATCACCACCACCCGGTCTTTCAGTTTCAGATCCATGATCGTGCTTCCGGCTCAGATCAGCTTGGTAATGCGATCAGCAATCGGCGGCAGATAGGCGCGGCTGAAGATCTCGCCCGGTGCCGGGCTGCGCGGCAGGCCATCCGCCTCCACGACAATGCCGATCGACTTCGCAAACCGGGCATCGTCGATCTCGCCGAGGCCGAGTTTCGCGAGTTCGGGATGGCTCATCTCGTCGGCCAAGGTCGCGAGCAGGCGCTCCTTCTCGACAACCTTGTTGATCAACGGTTCGCGCTTGGCCACGGCTTCGACCGCGGCATCCGGGTCCTTCAGCGTGTCCTTCAGGCCCTTGTTGATGGCCGCGAGCAGGCCCTTCAGCGCCCCCGGATTCTCGGTGACCAGCTTGCGCGAGGCGATCACCGCGTTGGAATAGAGATCCATGCCGAAATCGCCGTAATTGATGAACCGGAAGTCCTTGTCCGGATTGATCCCGACCAGCTTGGCCGAGAAGCGGATCGTGTTGACGAAGCCGAACACGCCATCCACCTGCCCGCGCTGGAGCATCTGCTCGCGCAGGTTCGGCTGCATGTTCGTGATCTGCACTTTCGACAGGTCCACTCCGACCTGCTTGGCGAAAGCCGGGAACAGCTTGAGCGCGCCGTCATTGGCCGGCCCGCCGAGCGTGCGACCCTCGAAATCCTTCGGCGTCTTGATCGGCCCATCCGCCTTCACCGCGATGGTGAAGGGCGGGCGATTGTAAAGCGCGGAAATCGCCAGCGGCGTGTTGCCGCCCGCCGGGCCCTTGGCCACCAGCTGGATCAGCGCGTTGATATCGCCGAAGCCGAGATCATAGGAGCCCGAGGCGACCGCGCCGACCGCGGCCCCCGAGCCATTGCCCTGGTCCATCGTGATCTCGAGCCCGGCCTCGCGGAAATAGCCGCGATCCTCGGCGAGGAAGAACCAGCCCTGTGGCCCCTGGTAGCGCCAGTTCAGCACCATCTTCAGCCGGGTCAGGGATTGGGCCAGGGCCGGGCGCGGCAGGCTGGCGGCCAGTGCCGTCCCGCCAAGGCCGAGGCCGAAAGCCCGTCGTGAAATGCCTCCTGAAGTGTCCGATGCCATGTCAACCATCCCCGTATCCAGATCGGAATGGACGCTAGGGGAGTTGACCGATGCCGTCTTCTGCTTATTTCTTGCCAGACCTGTTCGAAAAAAGCACCGCTGGGAGAGGCCGGTCGTGAAACATCTGCGCCTCCTGAACTATGTCGACGAAGTCGCGCGGGTCGGCTCGATCCGCCGCGCGGCCGAGCGGCTCAACCTCACCGCCTCGGCGCTCAATCGCCGGATCCAGGATATCGAGGAGGAACTGGGCACGCCGATCTTCGAGCGCCTTCCGCGCGGTGTACGGCTCAATGCGGCCGGCGAATTGCTGATCCGGCATATCCGGACGCAGCTTGCCGATATGAGCCGCGTCCGCTCGCAGATCGAGGATCTCTCCGGGTTCCGGCGCGGCACTGTCTCGATCGCCTGCAGCCAGGCTTTGGCCTATGAGCTGCTGCCGAGCGTCATTGCGGCCTACCGGCATGAATTCCCGCTGGTCGAATTCGAGGTGAAGGTCCGAGACCATTCCGATGCCCTGCGGGCGCTGGCGGAGTTCGAGGTCGATCTCGCCATGGTGTTCCGGCCCTCGCTGATGGCCGATTTCCAGGTCCTCGCCTCGGTCGAGCAGCGGGTCGTCGCGATCATGGCGGCCGATCATCCGCTGGCCGGCCGGCCCAGCCTTCGCCTGCGCGATTGTGCCGCCTATCCGCTGGCCTTGCCCGATCCGAGCTATGGCGGGCGTCAGCTGCTCGACGAGGCCACGGCGCGGAGTTCCTTCCGCTTCCAGGCGGTGGTCGAGTCCAACTCCTTCGAGTTCCTGCGCAATTATGTGCGCTTCGAGCAGGCGATCACGTTCCAGATCGAGGTGGGTGCGCCGGCCACGCTGAAGGAACGGCATGGCCTCGTCTCGCGCCCGGTCGACCTGCGCGACATGCAGCCCGCCCGGCTGGCCATGGGTCAGCTCCGCGGCCGCGCCCTGCCGGTGGCGGCGGCCAAGTTCGCCGAGCAGCTCGGCCGGCGCTTCACCGGCCCCCCGGTCACATCCATTTCGGAACCGTGACCTTGCGGAAGGTCATCAGCCCGTCGATCAGCCGGCCGGGTTCGGGCTCCACCACGATGCCGTTCCGGTGTTCCGGCGGCAGGAACCTTTGGCCGATCATGTGGTCGATAAAGGCGAGGAAGGGCTGGTAATAGCCCGCCACATCGAGCAGCCCTGCCGGCTTGTCGATCTCGCCGAGCTGGTTCAGCGTCCAGATCTCCATGAATTCCTCCAGCGTCCCGATCCCGCCGGGCAGGGCGATGAAGGCATCCGCCAGTTCCGCCATGCGCGCCTTGCGGGCCCGCATGGAACCCACGATCTCGCTGGCATCGAGGTCCGGATGCAGATGCCCCCGATCGGCGAGGCGCTGCGTGATCACGCCATGCGCCGTGCCGCCCGCCGCACGCGCGGCATCGGCCAGCAGGCCCATCAGCCCCTTGTTCGTTCCGCCATAGACCAACGTCATCCCCCGGCTGCCGATGGCCTGGCCGAGCGCCTTCGCGGCCTCGATATAAGTCTCGCCGAGCCCGGTATTCGATCCGCAGAAGACGGCGATGGACCGGATGGGGCGGGGAGCTTCTGGCGACATGGGCTGGACTCGCAGGCTGGGGAGACAATCCGTACTTGCCGGGAGCCCCGGGCATTTGCAACATCGGGCTGTGATTCCGCGCGGGAAAGGACCGTTGATGATGTTCGAGCTGAAGGCCTCTCCCGAAACCGCGCATTGGGGTTATTTCGATGCGGGTCTGGCGCCGGCCCTGCGCGTGCCCAGCGGCGCGACGGTGCGGATCAGCAGTGTGTCCGGCACGCGCGAGGTCCTGCCGCCCGCCGGTTTCCATGTGCCGCCGGAACTTCACGCCATCCATGCGGCGCAGGTCGGCCTGCCGTTCGGCCCGCATATCCTGACCGGCCCCGTCCATGTCGAGGGGGCCAGCCCGGGCGATGTGCTCGAGGTGCGCATCCGCGAGGTCGGGCTGCACCAGGATTGGGGCTTCAATTTCAACCGCCCGCTGGCCGGCACCCTGCCGGATGATTTCCCGACCTATCACCTCATGCATATCCCCCTCGATGCGAAGCGGATGATCGGCACCCTGCCCTGGGGCCTCGAAGTGCCGCTGGCGCCGTTCTTCGGGGTGATGGGCGTCGCCCCGCCGCCGGCCTGGGGGCGCTGTACCTCGATCATTCCCCGGGCTTTCGGGGGCAATATCGACAACAAGGAGCTGGTGGCGGGCACCACGCTCTACCTGCCGGTCTTTGTCGAGGGTGCGTTGTTCTCCTGCGGCGATGGCCATGCCCTGCAGGGCGATGGCGAGGTCAACGTCACGGCGATCGAGACCGCGCTTGTGGGCACGTTCGAACTGGTCGTCCGCAAGGACCTGCACTTCACCTATCCGCGCGCCGAAACGCCGACCCATGTCATCACCTGCGGCATGGATCCCGATCTCGACAGATGCGCCGAGAAGGCCCTGCGTGACATGATTGCGCTGGTTGTCGAGCGGACAGGCCTGACGCGCGAACAGGCCTACGGGCTCTGCTCCATCACCGCGGATCTCCGGATCACGCAGACGGTCAACCAGCACAAGGGCGTGCATTGCATGCTGCGGAAGGACTATCTGGTCGGCCCGCGCTGAAGCGGGGCGCAAGCCGGGCGGCGCGCTATTGCCAGCCCCTCATTCCCAGCCGTTGCGCCAGCTCGGCCAGGGCGGCATCTGCCATCGCGGCATGGCCCTCGGCCGTGGGGTGGATCGCCCCGCCATAAACCGCGCTGGTCGCGCCCCAGATCGGGTCATGCAGGTCGCCGGCCAGCCGCCGGAACTCGTCCGGATAGGTCATGGCTGCAAAGTAGCTGTCATTGGCGGTCCTGATCCAGCGTTGCCGCGAGGCATAGGGCCGGAACTCGCCCTCGCGCCCCGCGCAGGCGCCGGCCAGCGCACTGGTTTCTGGCGGTGGAGCGGTTGCGAAGGACCGTCCATCCGTCCGGAAGCACTGGCGGTCGAATTCCGGATCGTCGCTGCCGGTCGCGCAGAAGCCATGCTCCGCGAAGGCGCCCTGATGCTGGTCGACGAAGGTCATGGCTCGCTTGTCCGGGCTGGTGCAGCCCGTCGCCGGTGCGCAGCGGGCAAGGTCCTTGAGGGCCGGAAAGAACGTCGTGTCGACGAAGCGCACGGCATCCGCCGCTTTCGCACCGTCGACGCCGAATCCGGGATGGACGTCGAAGCCGTGCCGTGAAGCCGGGCAGGCCCGGGCGGCATCGCGGCGGGCCGGATTGCCATAGATCGTGTAGATCACATTGCCGAGATCGCGCCCTGCGATCACCGGGGCGAGCCGCCGGCGCAAGGTTTCGAAATTCGGCCGGAGCACCCGCGTGATCGCCCGCTCGGCCTCGCTGACGCTGCTCACAAGACCCGCGGCCTCGAAAATCTCGCGCTCCTTGCCGGGCTGCAGCATGATATCCGCGACCAGGCCGGAAAACCCGATATCATTCGCGCCGATCGTGAGCAGGATGGCGTCGAAGGGGCGGCCTGCATCAAGGATGTAGCGGTCGAGCAGCGAGACCTGTGACTGGACAATCGTCTGCCCGTTATAGAATTCGCGGGCCTTGCGCGATTTCAGGAGGCCATCCTCGATTGTCGCGCCCGAGCAGCCGAGCGGCACGAAGGTGACGGCACTGTCGGGATTCCGGATCGCCAGGGCCAGCGCGGCGCGCATCTGGTAACTGTAGAGCGAGCGATGACAGGCAGGGCTTGTCCAGCGTGCCGCCCGCGCGCCCCAGGCACGCCGCTCCTCGTCCGTGGAGGCTTCGCCGGGATTGGCCGGGCAGGCGGTGCGAAGGGCATAGCCATCCCGGCTGGGTCGCCAGTATTCGCGATTGGAGAAAAACCGGTCGAAGCACATGGCCCGAGCCGACGAGAGCCGGACCGGCCGATCCGGATTGCCCTCGCCCGAGGCGATCGAATCCCCGAGGCCGGCCATCAGTACATGTCGCACCGCGATATCGGTCGTGGCGAGGAGCTGGCGTGGCGCCGTGGCTTCCGCCACGCTGACCGCAAGACGCCGGCCCGCGGCGATGCGCCGCTCGAGGCCCTTGCAGGGACCCTCCACCTCCTCCCGCCTGCCCGTCGCAAGATCGCGGAAGATCCAGCGGCAGGTGGTTCCTGCCGGGCCTCCAGGGAGGAACGTGAGGCGGATCGGAAAGCTGGCAGGGGCGAGATAGGATTCCTGCACGCCGTCGCGCCGGCATGTCCCGGCAATCTCATTGCCGCCCGCCTTAAGGCAGGTCCGGCCGAGCATCGCGGCAGCCCAGCCCTCGCGGGATCCCGCCGAGAGCGCGCGTTCCGCTTCGAGAATCGAGGATCGGCCTTTGGCGGCCAGTTCGTGCCGCTCGAAATCAGACCGCTCGGTGAAGAGCCGGAACCGGTTGATGACATGCCATTCGATGGTCTGGGCGGCAGACGGCAGCCCTGTGCCGAGGAGGGCGAGCAGCGCGATGCCGACAAGACGGGCGCTCCGTTGCGTGGCTGACCTGCGAGGCGTGATCATGGCTTCCTCCTCCAGTCCGGGCCTGCCAGACGGCCACCGCATGCCCGCAGGGCGGCATGCCGGGGAGAAGGCTGCCGCCCTGCCGCATGGGCCGGGCAGGCAGCCCATCCCATGGCTGTCATGCTGCGCCGAACCCGCGCCGGGTGCTGTGGTCTTTGTCACTCAGGGCAGAAATCCGGCCGCATGGCGCGGTCGGAATACAGGTGGATGCGCCCGGAACTCGGCCGCTCAGCGCGTCTTCCGATTGTAGATGTAATTGTCGTAGCTCGCGTCGCCCACGCGGGCATAGAGCTCGTTCTCCTCGAGGAACTTCTTCCAGTGCGGATAGATCTTCGCGAAATCGGGGCTCTTGGCGCGGAGTTCCTCGAAGGTCTTGAAAGAGGCGTCATAGGCCGCATCGAGGATCTGTTGGGAGAAGAAGCGGATCTTGGCACCGGCCGCGGCAAGCTGGCGAAGGCCACCGGAATTGATCGTGTCGTAATGCGCGACATGGCCCGTCCAGGTCGCGGTGGCGGCCGCCTCGAGGATCGCCTTGTAATGCTTGGGCAACTCGTCCCATTTGGCCTTGTTGATGAAAGCCATGATGGTAGCCTGCGGCTCCCACCAGCCCGGCGCATAGTAATAGGGCGCGACCTTGTGCAGCCCGAATTTGAAATCATCATAGGGGCCGGCCCATTCGGCGGCATCGATCGTGCCGCGCTCGAGCGCCGGGTAGATATCGCCCGGCGGCAATTGCTGGGGCACCACGCCCAGCTTGGACATGACCGTGCCGCCCAGGCCGGGAATTCGCATCTTCAAGCCCTTGAGGTCGTCCAGAGTGTTGATTTCCTTGCGGAAAAACCCTCCCATCTGAGCCGTCGAATTGCCGACCGGCAGCCCGTGCGTACCCCGCGCATTGAAGAACTCGTTCAGCAGCGCCAGGCCGCCGCCCTTGAACAGCCAGGCCGCCTGGCCACGGGTATTGAAGCCAAACGGCAGCGTCGAGCCGAAGGCATAGGCAGGGTCCTTGCCGAACGAGTAATAGGACAGCGTGAAGGCGCATTCGACCGTTCCGGCCTCCGCCGCATCGAGGACGGCCGGCCCGCCGGGCACGATCTCGCCGGCGCTGAAACGCTGGATCTGGAATTTCCCGTCCGTTGAATCCGCAACACGCCGGGCAAAGTCATTCGCGGCCTCGACGACGGAATCCACCGTCCGCGGCACGAACATCGGCATGCGCCATGTCAGGGCCGGATTGCTCTGTGCAATGGCCGGCGCCGCGATCGCCGTGCCGGCGGCCGCCGCCCCGCCCACCAGCATGTGCCGCCGCGAAGTCCCGGGCGCGGTCGTGCCGGCCCCCTTGGTGTCCGTCATGGTCGTCCTCCCTTCGAATGCGGCTTATGCCGGCTATTTCGTTATAGGATATGACGACCTTTGGATTTGTCAATCTGGCGCCTATTCCGGTGGCGGTGTCTCGCCGGAATTCACCTTGGCAAGACGGATCAGCGGCGCGAACAGCTTTTCATAGGCCTCGATGCCGATTGCCTCGCGCAGCTTGGTCTCATGCTCTTCGGACAGCCTGTCCAGCTCGGAATAGGCCAGCTTGCCGGCAGGTGTCAGGTGCAGGGCGAGCGAGCGCTTGTCACCCGGAATCGCGCGCCGCTCGACGAAGCCCCGCTGCTCGAGTTCCCGCACCAGGGCAACGAAATTCGCCTTCTTGATCGCCAGCGCCTCGGCAACCCGGGTTTGCGAAAGGCCTGGATTGCGGGCAATGATGACGAGCGCCGAATACTGCGCGGGGCTGATCTGTGCTGCGCTCATCGTCTGGAAGAAACTCTGGAAGATGGCGATCTGGGCCCGCCGGACAACATAACCGAGGCGCCGCGTGAGCGGGCCGAAATCCAGCTCGGAATCGAAGGTTTCCCGGGATGGGTCGGCGGCAGTCGCAGGCGGGTTCGACGTCTTCGGCATGGGTGCTCTCGAAACGGGTGCCGCCTCTTGTGCCCGATCTGGCCGACGGGTCAACCGCCGGCCTGTCCGGCCCCCGGTCCCTCCCTTGACCTCTGTATATCGTTATGCTTTATGACGATCATGAAGGTCGCGTCACGAAGCCGGCGCGAGGAGGGCTCATGACGGATCATCTGCCGCCGACGCTGGGGCTCGAACGGGATGGCCTGGTTGCCCTGCTGGCGCTGAACCGCGCCGAGAAGCGGAATGCTCTCGACGACCGCACGATCCTCGGCCTTGCCGCGTTTTTCCGCAACCTGCCGGACGGCGTGCGTGCGGTGGTGATCCATGGGTGCGGCGACCATTTCTGCGCCGGCCTCGATCTCGGCGAGGTCACAGGCGAGACCGATCTCTTCAAGGGCATCCTGCATTCGCGCATGTGGCACGAGGCCTTCCGGGCGATCCAGTTCGCGGCGGTGCCGGTCTTCACGGTGTTGCATGGGGCTGTCGTGGGTGGAGGCTTCGAGCTGGCCGCCGCCTCCCATATCCGCGTGGCGGAAACCTCGGCTTACTTCGCCCTGCCGGAAGGGCAGCGCGGCATCTTCCTGGGCGGCGGCGGCTCGATGCGCATCCCCCGGCTGATCGGCGTGCCGATGGTGCAGGACCTGATGCTCACCGGGCGCACCCTTTCGGCCGAGGAGGGGCACCGCATGGGCGCGGCGCAATATCTGGTCCCCGTTGGCGAAGGCAGGGCAAAGGCAGTGGAACTCGCCCACAAGGCCGCAGGCAATGCGCGCATGACGAATTACGCTGTGCTCCAGGCGCTGCCGCATATCGCGGAATCGAGCCCCGAAGCAGGTCTGTTCACGGAATCGCTCATGGCGGCGGTCGCGGAGGCGACGCCGGAAGCCCAGGAGCGCCTCCGCGCCTTTCTGGAGAAGCGGGCGCGGAAGATCACGCCTGGCTGATCCGTAACAACGGGCCAGCCATTGCAGACAGGGCGCAGCCGGCGACAGAACCGGTCTGGCCCGAGGGAGGGACCATGGCTGCTTTTCGGGATGTTGCCCTCGGCGTTCTGACACCCCTCCTTGAGGATAGGCCGGCAGGCGTGCAGCTCGTCCGCTCGCGGGAGACGCTGGATGTCCTGCCGGACCGCATGACCGATGCGCTCGATCACTGGGCGCTTGCTGCGCCGGACCGGGTGTTCCTCGCCCAGCGCGACCGTGGCGGAGACTGGCGCAAGCTGACTTTTGCCGAGGCGCATTCGGCTTCGTCCCGCATCGCATCGGCGTTGATCCGACGCCGGGTCTCGGCCGAGCGCCCGGTTGCCATCCTCTCTGGAAACGATATCGAGCAGGGCCTTCTGGTACTGGCAGCGATGCGGATCGGCGTGCCTGTGGCGCCGGTTTCGCCCGCTTATTCGCTCGTTTCCACCGATTTCGAGAAGCTGCGCTACATTCTCGGCAAACTGACGCCGGGCATGATCTTCGTCGCGCGGGCGGCCCCGTTCGAGCGGGCCCTGCGGGCGGTTGCGCCGCCGGATTGCGAGATCGTCTGCACCGAGGGGCGGATCAACGGCCTGCCGACCACGCCGTTCGCGGCCCTTCTCGAAGGTGACGGGACGGATGCCCGCGTCGCGGCCGCGCATGCGGCGGTCGGGCTGGAGACCATCGCCAAGGTGCTGTTCACCTCGGGCTCGACCGGGCAGCCCAAGGGGGTGATCAACACCCACCGGATGCTCAACGCCAACCAGGCCATGCTGAAACACTGGCTGCCTTTCGTGAGGGACGAGCCGCCGGTCCTGGTCGACTGGCTGCCCTGGCACCATACTTTTGGCGGCAACCACAATTTCGGCCTCGCCCTGAGCAACGGCGGTTCGCTCTACATTGACCATGGCAAGCCGCTGCCGGGCGGTATCGAGGAGACCGTGCGCAATCTCAAGGAGATCGCACCGACCTTCTACCTCAACGTGCCCAAGGGGTTCGAGGAGCTTGTCGCCCGGCTCCGCACCGACAGCGCCCTGCGGGACAGCTATTTCAGCCGGCTGCGGGCCAATTTCTATGCCGGCGCCGGCCTGCCGCCGCATGTTGCCAAGGCCCTTGACGAGATCGCCGTCGAGACGATCGGCGAGCGCATCCTGATGGTCACCGGCCTTGGTGCAACCGAGACCGCGCCGGCAGCCCTGGCCTGCACCAAGGAAACCGCCCGGCCGGGCCTTGTCGGCCTGCCGCTGCCGGGGCTGGAGCTGAAGCTGGTGCCGAATGCCGGCAAGCTGGAAGCAAGGCTCCGCGGTCCGACGATCATGCCCGGCTACTGGCGCGACCCGGTCCAGACAGCGAAGGCCTTTGACGAGGAAGGCTTCTACTGCCTCGGCGACGCCCTGCGCTATGCCGAGCCCGGCCGGCCGGAAGGCGGCTTCATCTTTGATGGCCGCGTCTCGGAGGATTTCAAGCTGGTCACCGGCACCTGGGTCAGCGTCGGGCCGTTGCGCGCGCAATTGATCTCCGCTTTCGCGCCACTTGCGAAGGACGTGGTCATTGCCGGGCATGACCGCGACGATGTCCGCGCGCTGGTCTTTCCGGATCTCGACGCATGCCGGGCGACGATTGCGGCGCCTTCCTCCACGCCCGGTGCCGCCGTTCTGACCGATCCGGCCCTGCGTCGGCATTTTGCGGCGCGGCTTGGCCAGCTCGCACGGGCCAGCACCGGCTCGTCCACCCGTGTCACCCGCATCCTGCTGCTGGTGGAGCTGCCCTCCATCGATGCCAACGAGATCACCGACAAGGGCTCCATCAACCAGCGCGCGGTTCTCACCCGCCGCGCTGCCCTGGTCGAGGCACTCTATGCCGAGCCGCCTGGTCCCGAACCGATCCTGCCCGAGAGCTGAGGAATGCCGCGATGAAGATCGACGAGCTTGTCGCCATTGATGTCCATACCCATGCCGAAGTGTCCTGCCGGCAGGATGCTGACGTCTACTGGGCGCCCTATGACGAGGCAGCCAGTCGGTATTTCAAGGTCGGCAAGCGCCCGACCATCGACGAGACGCTGAAACTCTATCGTGAATGGAAGATCGGCCTCGTCATGTTCACCGTCGATACCGAATTCCAGATCGGCAATCGCCGCATCCCCAACGAGGAAATCGCCGATGCGGCGCGCGAGAACAGCGATATCATGATCGCCTTCGCCTCCATCGATCCACACAAGGGCAAGATGGGCGTCCGTGAGGCGCGCGATCTGGTCGAGAGCGGGGCGGTGCGCGGCTTCAAGTTCCACCCGACCTGCCAGGGGTTTTTCCCGAATGACCGCCTCGCCTACGGGCTCTACGAACTGATCAACCATTACAAGTTGCCCGCCATCTTCCATACCGGCCATTCCGGCATCGGAACCGGCATGCGCGGCGGCGGTGGCATGCGGCTGAAATACTCCCAGCCGATCCATATCGACGATGTCGCCGTCGATTTCCCGGACATGACGATCATTCTCGCCCATCCCTCCTGGCCCTGGACGGACGAGGCCCTGTCGATGGCCCTGCACAAGCCGAATGTCTACATCGACCTCTCGGGCTGGATGCCGAAATACTTCCCGCCGCAGATCGTCCAGTATGCCAACAGCCAGCTGAAATCGAAGATGCTGTTCGGTTCCGATTTCCCGCTGATCCGCCCGGATCGCTGGATCGAGCAGTTCCGGGAGGCCGGCTTCAAGCCCGAGGTGCATGACCTGATCCTGAAGCAGAACGCCATCCGGGCGCTGGGCCTGGGCTGAGGAGGCACGTCATGGACCTTGCCGGCAAGCCTGTCATTGTCACCGGAGGCGGATCGGGGCTCGGAGCCGCCACGGCCGAACGTCTCGCCGCCGCAGGGGCGCGGGTCGGTATTGTCGATCTCGATCGCGAGGCGGCAGAGCGCATGGCGGCGAGGATCGGCGGCATGGCGCTGCCGGGCGATGTCGCCAGCGAGGAGGCCATGATGGCGGCGCTGGCGAGGGCTCGGGCAGCGCATGGTCCTTGCCGCGTGCTCGTCAATTGTGCCGGGATCGGCACGGCGAAACGCGTTGTCGGGCGCGACGGTCCCATGCCGCTGGCGGAATTCGAACGCGTCATCCGCGTCAATCTCGTCGGGTCCTTCAACATGCTGCGTCTGGCCGGTGCCGAGATGGCCACACTCGATCCGCTGGAGGATGGCGAGCGCGGCGTCATCATCTCGACGGCTTCTGTCGCCGCGTTCGAGGGGCAGGTCGGACAGGCGGCCTATTCGGCCTCGAAGGGCGGCATTGCCGCAATGACATTGCCGGTCGCCCGCGAATTGGCCGGCTTCGGAATCCGTGTGCTGACCATCGCGCCGGGCCTGTTCCTGACGCCGATGATGCGCACGCTCCCCGAGGAGATCCAGAAAAGCCTCGGCGAGTCGATTCCCTTCCCGCGCCGCCTCGGCGGGGCGGAGGAATATGCGAGCCTCGTCGCCCACATGGTCGAGAACCGATTCCTCAATGGCGAGATCGTCCGGCTGGATGGCGCGCTCCGCCTGCCGCCGCGTTAGGTCCGCCATGCCCTACCGAGCCCCCGTCGATGCGATCCGTTTCTCGCTCGAGGTCCATGGCGGGCTTGATCCTGCCCTGACCGAAGGCATCCTCGAGGAAGCCGCCCGGTTTGCCGAACAGCGTCTCGCCCCCGAGAACCGCCGGGCCGATACGATTGGCGCACGGTTCGAGGCCGGCGCGGTGACCACGCCACCGGGCTGGCCGGCACTCTACCGCGACTGGGCCGAGGCCGGCTGGAACAGCGTCGATCTGCCCGAAAGGTGGGGCGGCATGGGCCTGCCGACCCGGCTGGCCACCGCCACGATGGAATTCTGGACCTCGGCCTGCATGGCGTTCGCACTCGGCCCGGTCCTCACACAGGGGGCGGTCGACACGCTGGAGATCCATGGCAGCGAAGCGCTGAAGGCGCTTTACCTGCCGCGTCTCGTCTCCGGCGAATGGACCGCCACGATGAACCTGACCGAGCCGCAGGCAGGGTCCGATCTGGGCCTGTTGCGCAGCCAGGCCGAGCCGGCGGATGACGGCACCTGGCGCATCCGCGGCAGCAAGATTTTCATCACCTATGGCGAGCACGACCTGTCGGAGAACATCATCCATCTTGTCCTCGCCCGGCTGCCCGATGCGCCGGAGGGCACGAAGGGCATTTCGCTCTTCCTCGTGCCGAAATTCCTGCCTGATGCCGAGGGTCGCCCCGGCCGGCGCAATGACGTGGCCTGCACCGGCATCGAGCACAAGCTTGGCATCCATGGCAGCCCGACCTGCTCGATGGCCTTCGGTCAGGCGGGCGGCGCCATTGGCTGGCTGGTCGGCGAAAAGCATCGTGGCCTCGCCTGCATGTTCACGATGATGAACAAGGCACGCCTGTTCACTGGCCTGCAGGGCGTGGCCTTGGCCGAGCGCGCGTTCCAGCACGCACTCGACTTCGCCCGGGAGCGCCGGCAGGGCCGGGCGCCGGGTGCACGGACGACCAGCGCGATCATCAATCACCCCGACATCCGGCGGACCCTGTTGCGCATGCGCGCTCTCACCGCAGCGGGCCGGGCAATTGCCCATCGCGCCGCGCAGGCGATCGATCTCGCCCATGCCGGAGGGCCTGGCCATGAACAGGCGGCGGAACGCGCCGCCCTGCTGACCCCGATCGTCAAGGCCTATGGCTCCGATCTCGGCTGCGAGGTCACCTCGCTCGGTATCCAGATCCATGGCGGCATGGGCTATGTCGAGGAAACAGGCGCGGCGCAGTTCTTCCGCGATGCCCGCATCACCCCGATTTACGAGGGCACCAATGGCATCCAGGCGATCGATCTCCTTCTCCGGAAAATCCTTCGTCCCGGCAGCGGGCTTGCGGAAGAGATGATCGGCGAACTCGCTGCCACGGCCGGGGCAGCTCGATCCACAGGGTTGGAGCAACTCCATGAAGCCTGCTCCGAGGCGGCTTTTGTCCTGGCGGAAGCTATCGGCTGGCTACGGCAGAATGCCGGCGCAACCGAGCGCCTGCTCGGCGCCGCGACACCCGTCCTCCGGCTGTTTGCCACCGGACTTGCCATGGGATTCCTGACGGAGGCTGCGATCGTCGCCGATCGACGGCTGAAGGCCGGAGATCGTTCCGCCACTTTCCGCCACGCGATCGCAGATGCATGCTATTTTGCCGGGAACGAGGCGGCCCTGTTGCCGGGAATGGCTCGCGCGGTGATGGCCAACCTGCCGGAACCCGATTTCGACCGGTGACACCGGGGCGCCGGAATGCCTCTGGATACAGGACGGGATCAACATGCCGCATGCGGCACGTGATCATGCGCAAAACCGTCGGCGATACTGTGATCGAATGGCGCGCCCGAAAGGATTCGAACCTCTGACCCCCAGATTCGTAGTCTGGTGCTCTATCCAGCTGAGCTACGGGCGCTTGACCTCCGCATCGGGAGGAGGCGGTCTGATAGCGGGTTGCTGCACAAAGGGCAACCCCTTTACGGAGAGCTGCCGGAAAAATTCCCGGAACGTCGCGACGGGCTGGCCCCGGGCAGCGTGATTTCGAACACGGCGCCCTTTGCGGCCTGATCCTGCGGATTCTCGAGCAGGCGGATCGTTCCGCCCATTCCCCGGACAAGTTCATGCGCGATGGCGAGGCCCAGCCCGGTACTCCCCGGGCGGGCCGATCCCGTGAAGGCCTTGAACAGCCGCTCGCGGATCGAATCCGGAACGCCGGGTCCATTATCCATGATCGCGATCCGGGTTGCATCGGCATCGTGTCGCGCGATGATCCGGATCTGGCGGCGATGGTCAGGCAGCGGGGCCATGGCTTCCAGGGCCGCCCGCGCATTCCGGAGCAGGTTGGTCAGGACACGGGCGAGATGGTCCGCGTCCGCCATCACCTGCAACCCTGGCGGGATTTCGGTGTGCAGAGCCGGCTCGGAATCGGCCGAGAGCATCAACAGCTCGCCCAGTTCCTCCACCAGCATGCCGAGATCCACCGGGGCGAGATCAGCAGGCTTCTCGCTGGCCTTCCCGTAGGCGAGGGTGGACTGGCAGAACGCGATCGCGCGATCGAGCGCGCCCATGAGCTTGGGGACGAAGCGCTGGACATTGGGGTCAGGCAGCGTGCTGATCCGGTCTGCCATCAGCTGCGCGGAGGCCAGCATGTTCCGGAGGTCATGATTGATCTTGGCGACTGCAAGGCCGAGATTGGCGAGGTGCTCGCGCTGGCGCAACTCCTGCTGCAGGCTTCTCTGCATATCCGCGAGGCTGCTCTCCAGCTCGCCGAGTTCATCCGACCGGCGCGTCGGCCGGAGAATTGACCGGGCATCTTCCGGATGGCTCTGGAAGGCCTTCATGGTCATGGCCAGCCTTTTCACCGGGCGGACGATGAGGCCATTCAGCGATACGAAGACCAGGACGGCCGTGATGACCGAAATGATCAGCGACAGGCCGAGAATGGCCCACGAAAACCGGAGCATGGCCTGGCGGAGAGGGAGCTCGCTGATGACGATCTCGACGAAGTCACCGCCCCGGGGCGGCGGGCCCACCACGCGGATAGTGCGGCTGTGCCCGCGCAGCAGGATGTCGAAGGCGTTGCCGATATCCCGCAGCACCGAACGCTGCCGGAGGTCGATCTCGAAATCAACCATCGGCGGCATATCCGCCACCGCCAGCAGCCGGCGGGCATTGTCGATCCGGAGAGCGATCATCGAGGTTTCCATGCCGGCCAGCAATTCCTCGACGAGAGGGCGAGGCAGGGCATCGGGCGGGCTTTTCTCGAGGATAAGCGCCGCAGCGCGGGCCTGCGCCAGCCGCTCGCTCAGCCAGTTGTTCCGGAAATTGGCGACCGACGGCACATAGATCAGCACTTCCGCGATCAGCACGAACAGGACGGTCAGAAACAGGAGCCGCGCCGAGAGCCCTGTCCGCAGACGGGTTCCCGCAGCGGCAGGCAACTTGGCAGGATTTCGCATATCCGTCGCCGAATCGAGCATATCCGGGACTTTACCCGAAAACACGGCGCAGCCGCATCAGGCGCTTCGCGGCCGGGCTCTTCACGAGATCGACAAGCGGTTGCCGCGCGACCTGCGCGAGAAGATCATCGTCGCCCGCATTGCTGAACCCGAACGCGGCAAGTGCTGTCACCGGCTCGCCCTGACGGGCGAGGAGCAGCAGCGGCGTGACCAGTTCGGAAGCGTGCTGGCCGAACGCCGCCGCCCCGACCACACGGGACTTCCGGTCGGTCACAACCGTCAAGGCAGCCCTTTCCCCCGGATTGGCCAAAGCGCGTGTCGCCCGCAGGATCCGGTAGCGGTTGCGTTCTGTCTCGGGCAGGCGGTCCGGCGTCAGGCCGAATTCGGCGAGGCCTGGTCGCGTCGGAACATGGCGCAGGTCGAAGCGGGCGTCCGGGCGGTCGCGCTTGCCGAAAAGCGCCTGCCCGAGCACAAGCCCCGCCTGGTTTCGGGCCGGTGGCATGCCGTCATCGCTGGCAACAGCCTCGCCCACCAGAAAGATCCGAGAACGGCCGAGGCGCAGGCCGCGATCCGGAACGATGGCTCCGCCGGTGGCTTTCCCGATATCCAGCCCCTCCAGCCTCGCAATCCGTGGCAGGCAGTTCACGACCGGGCCGATATCCGCCGCTGGCAGGCTCTGCCCGCCCTCGAACCGGACCCTTTCCGGGGCCTCTGCCGTTCCGAGCAAGCGACCGCATTCCTCGAGAATGACGATACCGCGCCTTTCCATGTCGAGATGCAGCCATGCCGCGGAATCACCGTGGAACCGGCCGAGAAACCGTCCCGGGCAGGCCAGCACGACCCGGCTTCCGGCATCATTTGCCGCGAGCGCTGCCGTGCAGGCTTCGGAATCATCGCCCAGTACAAGCGTGATCGGTCCGGTGCCGGCTGACAGGCCAGGATCGGGCCGCTGGGCACCATTTGCCAGAACGATCCATCTCGGCGCCCAGCGATATTCGCCAGCCATGACCTGCCGGTCACCCATCAGGCGTGCCGGCCCGTCGATGATTGTTGCGCCGACAGCAGCGAGGCGGGCCCGGTGCGCCGGCTCCGGCGGCCAATCCTGCCCGATCAGGACAATTCTCGCACCGAGTCCGGCTGCGGCAAACGCGATCTCGAAGCCGACAGGATCGCAGCCAATGACGAGAAGATCAGGCTTCACGGACATTCAGGGATCCTTGACTGAGCAGGCAGGAGCAGAAATGGCATCGCGCCGTCATGCCGCAAGGGGCGGTTCTTGGCAAACTGGTGCGATCAGGCGTTGACTTTTACGAGCGATTGATGTTTGTGCGCGATCTCAATTCTATCCGGAACAGTGCAGGGCGCCGGTTTGGTGGCCTGTCCTCGTGTTCCGCTCAAGAGCCAGTAGAGATCGACAATGAAGCGCACCTATCAGCCGAGCAAGCTCGTTCGTAAGCGCCGCCATGGTTTCCGTGCGCGCATGGCCACCAAGGGTGGCCAGAAGGTCATTGCGGCCCGCCGCAATCGTGGCCGCAAGCGTCTCTCCGCCTGACAATCCGGCATCCGCGCCGTTGGCGGCGTGCGATTTTCCGGTGGGGCCGATCGAGAATGAACAGGGGTGCGCAGTCCGAAAGGGCGCGCCCCCTTTCCGTTTCGAAAGCCTGAAAAAGCGTTCGGATTTCAAGGCAGCCTCGGCCGGGTTCCGGTTCTCGACACCCGGCTTCACCCTGCTGCGCAAGCCAGGTGCCGGGGATGACGGCGTAGTTCGCTATGGCCTGACCGTGACGCGCAAGGTCGGCAATGCCGTTATCCGCAACAGGATCCGCCGGCGGCTGCGTGCGGCCATCCGCGCTTTGGCGCAGCGCCATGAAGGACCGGCGATGGATATCGTGGTCCTTGCCCGTGGCTCGCTGCTGACGCTGCCCTTCTCGTCCATCGAGGCGGATCTCGCGCGGGCCGTTGCCGCGCTTGGTGCCCGGCCCGCAGCCGGCCCGACGCGGAAACCGTCGTGATTCTTGGCCCTGCTGCAAGGCAGCGCTTGGCAATATGCCTTGCTTCGGCATAGAAGGCGGCAGCGAATTCATGAGGGTTCCCGGCAGGGAGCCCGCAAGCAGGCAAGGCAGGGCGATGCAGTCCGAAGACAACAGGAACCTCCTTCTGGCGATTGTGCTGTCGGTCGGGGTGATGGTCGGGTGGAACTATTTCTACGGGGCCCCCAAGATCGACCAGCAGCGTCAGGCCGCCCAGCAGACGCAGGCGGCCCAGCCGCCGGCCGGCCAGGCCCCGTCCTCGACGGTCCTGCCCTCTGGCGCACCGGCTGCCACCGCGCCGGCGGCCCAGCCTCCGGCGGGTTCCGTAGCGGCGCTCGTGACGCGCGAAGCGGCGCTCGCGCGGTCGCCGCGCGTCCGTATCGAGACGCCCTCGCTCACCGGTTCGATCGCCGTGATCGGCGCGCGGATCGACGATCTCAGCCTCGTCCGCTATCGCGAGACCGTTGATCCGAAGAGTCCGAACATTGTTCTTTACGTGCCGGATGGTGCGAAAGACGCCTATTTCGCTGATTTCGGCTGGCTGGGCGGCCAGAATTTGCCGAACGAGAATACGCAATGGCAGCCCTCTGGCGATGTCCTGAAACCCGGTACACCTCTGACACTGACCTACGATAACGGGCAGGGCCTCGTATTTACCAGGCGGATCGATGTCGATGACAAGTACCTGTTCACCATCACGGACTCCGTGCGCAACAACGGTGCCGTGCCGGTCGCTCTCCAGAATTACGGCCGCGTCACCCGCAAGGGGACGCCGACCGTGCTCGGCTTCTACATCCTGCATGAAGGCCTGATCGGCTATGTCGCCGACAAGCTGCAGGAAGTCTCGTTCGACTCGATCCGCAAGGACAAGTCCAAGACCTTCGCCCGCAGCGAGGGTGGCTGGCTCGGTCTGACCGAGAAATACTGGGCCTCGGCCCTGATCCCCGACCAGAAGAAGCCATTCTCGGCGGCCTTCGGCGCCAATGGCAATGATCCGGTCTATGAATCTGCAGCCATCACGGAAGTGCAGCAGGTGGCGCCGGGCGCCAGCATCGAGAGCACGATCCGGCTTTTTGCCGGCGCGAAGGAAGTCAATGCCATCAACGGCTATGGCGATGCCTTCGGCGTCAAGAATTTCGACCTGATGATTGACTGGGGCTGGTTCTACTTCATCACCAAGCCGATGTTCTGGGTGATGGACAAGGTCTTCCATCTGATCGGGAATTTCGGCGTCACGATTCTGATCGTCACCGTCCTGATCAAGCTGCTCTTCTTCCCGCTCGCCAACAAGTCCTACGAATCCATGGCCAAGATGAAGGCCGTGCAGCCGGAAATGCTCGCCATCCGCGACCGCTTCGCCGACGACAAGATGAAGCAGCAGCAGGCGATGATGGAGTTGTACAAGAAGGAAAAGATCAATCCGATGGCCGGGTGTCTGCCGGTCCTGATCCAGATCCCGGTCTTCTTCGCGCTCTACAAGGTGCTCTTCGTCACCATCGAGATGCGGCATGCGCCGTTCTTCGGCTGGATCAAGGATCTCTCGGCGCAGGATCCGACCAACCTGTTCAACCTGTTCGGCCTGCTGCCCTTCACCCCGCCGTCACTGTTCCACCTCGGCATCTGGCCGATCATCATGGGCATCACGATGTGGGTCCAGATGAAGATGAATCCGGAGCCGACGGACCCGATCCAGAAGACCATGTTCGCCTGGATGCCGGTGATCTTTACCTTCATGCTCGGCTCGTTCCCGGCCGGTCTGGTGATCTACTGGGCCTGGAACAACATTCTCTCGGTCGCCCAGCAATATCTGATCATGAAGAAGATGGGCACCAAGATCGAGCTCTGGGACAATCTCAAGGGCACGTTCCGGCGGGGCTGACCCCGCCGGCTCCGGGAGGCCGGCATGCGCATCCCCGATCCGCTCGAGCGCTACCCCATCCAGGGATGGCACGGCACGGCCTTCCTTCGTGCCGTCGTCAACGATCCCCGGATCGAGGTGGGCGATTTCAGCTACTATGACGATTCGCGCGGCCCCGAGCATTTCGTGGCGCGCTCTGTGCGGTACCATTTCGACTTTGTCGGCGACCGCCTCGTCATCGGCAGGTTTGTCGCCATCGCGCAGGGAGCGCAGTTCATCATGAATGGCGCCAACCATCCGATGGGAGGATTCTCGACCTTCCCCTTCGGCACCTTCGGTTTCGTGCCGGGCGAACCGATGGGCGCCGAGGGTGATCCGCCGCGGGGCGACACGATCATCGGCAACGATGTCTGGATCGGTCGCGAGGCGGTAATCATGCCGGGGGTGCGCATCGGCGACGGCGCCATTATCGGCGCGCATGCGGTGGTGGCCCGGGACGTCGCGCCCTATGCGATCGTGGTCGGCAACCCGGCCCGGGAGACACGACGGCGGTTCGACAGCGCGACCATCGACGCCCTGCTGGACATCCGCTGGTGGGACTGGCCGGTGGAGATGATCATGCGGCATGTCGCGGCCATCCGGGGAACGGATGTCGCGGCGCTCCGCGCGGCTGCGGGGGAGTTGGCACGATGAGCATGGACCCGGCCGATGAACCGGATTTCACCGAAGCGGGTCGCCGCCTTTTCGCGCGTGAATGCGAGTTCTACTGGGCTGCGGCCAAGAAGGACGGCCTGCCGCCGCCACGTGGGCTCGAGATTGCCTTTGCCGGGCGTTCGAATGTTGGCAAGTCCTCGCTGATCAACGCCCTGACCGGCCGCAATGGCCTCGCGCGGACCTCGAACACGCCTGGCCGGACGCAGGAACTCAATTTCTTCGATATTGCCGGCGCCTTCTCGATCGTCGACATGCCCGGCTATGGCTATGCCGCGGTGGGCAAGGAAAAGGTCTCGGCCTGGACCGGGCTGATCCATCATTATCTCCGGGGTCGCGTCGAGCTGGCCCGCGTCCTCCTGCTGATCGATGCCCGGCATGGCCTCAAGGATACGGATGACCCGGTTCTCGAAACGCTGAGCAAGGCGGCGGTCTCCTTCCAGCTTATCCTGACCAAGGCGGATGCGCTTTCGGCCCGCGAGGCCGAACAGCGAGTTGCCGCCATCCGGGAGATCCTGAGGAAGAAGGCTGCGGCCCATCCCGAGATCATCCTCACCTCCAGCAAGACCGGCATGGGCATCGAGACGCTTCGCGCCAGCCTCGCGCGCCTTCTCCATAACCGCCACCAGCTTCCAGGCTGGGCACTGGAATGAGGCCGCGTCTCGCGATCGCCCTTGCCGGTCTCGCCGGGGCTCTCGGGGTGATCCTCTCGGCTATGGGCGCGCATGTTCCGGGCGGTGCCTCGCTCGGCACGGCCGGCACCTTCCTGCTGATCCATGCTGCCGCCTTCCTCGCCCTTGGCGCAATGGCCGGGCAGGGTCTCGTCGCTGGCGCGCCGGGTTTGGCCGTCCCGCTGGGCTGGGTGCTGGGGCTCGCGCTGTTCTGCGGCGATCTCGCGGCCCGTGTGTTTCTGGGAACGCGCCTCTTCCCGGGCGCCGCGCCGGCCGGGGGCGTGATCCTGATCCTCGCCTGGGCTGGCCTTTCACTGGCGGCGCTGCGGCCGCGTCGCTGATTTTTTGTCGCCGGACGGTTGAGCCGACCGCCAGCATTGCCTAAGAAGGCGCCGTTGCCTGCGCGGAGATCCTCGTCATGTCTGAAAAAGTCCTGCCCGATGTCCATGTCCGCGCGGAAGTGATCAGCCAGGCGCTGCCCTTCATGCAGCGCTACGATCAGGAAGTCGTGGTCATCAAGTATGGCGGGCATGCCATGGGCGACCGGGCTGCGGCAGAGGATTTCGCCGAGGATGTCGTGCTGCTTGAATTGCAGGGCGTGAAGCCGATCGTGGTTCATGGCGGCGGCCCGCAGATCGGCAAGATGCTGGACAAGCTCGGCATCAAGAGCGAGTTCCAGGGGGGGCTCCGGGTGACCGACCGCGCCACGGTCGAGGTGGTGGAGATGGTGCTGGCCGGCTCGATCAACAAGCAGATCGTCGGCTGGATCGCGGCCGAGGGCGGCAAGGCGATCGGCCTGTGCGGCAAGGACGGCAAGATGGTCACCGCGCGCAAGCTGACGCGCACGGTCCGCGACCCGGATTCCCTGATCGAGCGCGAGCTGGATCTCGGCTTCGTCGGCGATCCGCACAAGGTGGACCGCACCGTGCTCGATGCCGTGCTGAAGGCCGAGCTGATCCCCGTCCTCGCGCCGGTGGCGATCGGTGAGGATGCCGAGACCTACAATGTCAATGCCGACACCTTTGCCGGCGCGATTGCCGGGGCCATGCGCGCCAAGCGTCTGCTGCTGCTCACCGATGTCCCGGGCGTCCTTGACAAGGACAAGAAGCTCATCCCGCAGCTCACGGTCGACGAATGCCGGCGGCTGATCGCGGATGGCACGGTCACCGGCGGCATGATCCCCAAGATCGAGACCTGCATCTACGCGATCGAGCAGGGGGTCGAGGGCGTGGTCATTCTCGATGGCAAGGTGCCGCATGCCGTGCTGCTCGAGCTGCTGACCGAGCACGGCGCGGGCACGCTGATCACGGGCTGAAAGCCTCGGCGGGATAGTCGACCGCCAGGAAATACAGGCCGTCCGGTGGCGCAACCGGCCCACACCGGGCCCGGTCCCGCGCGTCGAGCGCTGCACGCAGGGCCTCGACCGGCCAGACGCCATGCCCGACCCGGGCCAGCGAGCCGACCATCGACCGCACCTGGTGATGCAGGAACGAGCGCGCGCTGGCGAGGACGTGGATTTCCTCGCCCATGGCCACCACATCAAGCCGCTCCAGCGTCCGGATCGGGCTGTTGGCCTGGCAGGACGAGGCCCGGAATGTCGTGAAATCATGCTTGCCGAGAATGCCCTGCGCGGCCTCGTGCATCGCCGCTGCATCCAGTGGCCGCGCCACATGCCAGACCCGCTGCCGGTCAAGCGCCGAGGGGGCGCGGCGGTTGAGGATCCGGTAGCGATAATGCCGCCGGATGGCGCTCAGCCGGGCGTCGAAGGAATCCGGGACCTCTGCCGCGTCGAGAATGGCGACGCTCTCGCCGCCCTGGGTCAGATGCGCATTGAGCGCGTCACGCAATGTATCCGGGCGCCAGGGCTTGGTCAGCGTCACATGCGCCACCTGCCCGAGCGCATGCACGCCGGCATCCGTGCGGCCGGCGCAGATGATCCGCACCGGTGGCTCCCCGAGCTTGCCGATCATGCGCTCGATCGCATCCTGGACAGTGCGCCCGCCCGCCTGGCTTTGCCAGCCCTGATAGGGCGCACCGAAATACTCGATCAGCAGCCGATAGCGCGGCATGTCACGCCGCCGGCCCGGCAAGGGCCCGCAGCCCCGGCCCGACCGCCGCGCCACGCAGGAATTCCGTGGCGCTCATCATGCCCTTGCCGGCAGGCTGGACCTCGAGAAGCTGCACCGCGCCCGCGCCGCAGGCCATGGAGAGCGCATCGTCAAGAACGGTTCCCGGTTCGCCCTGGCCGGCGACCGGACGTGCCCGCCCGACCTTGATCCGTTTCGGCCCGGCGCCCCAGTCGAGTTCGAGATAGGCGCCCGGGAACGGGAACAGCCCGCGGATCTGGTTATGCACCGCCTGGCTGCTGGCCGTGAAATCGATCCGGCATTCGGCCTTGCTGATCTTGTGGGCATAGGTCACGCCGGCTTCGGCCTGCGGCTGGAAGCCCAGCGAGCCCCGCTCCAGTGCGGCAAGGGCCCGGGCCATCAGATCGGCGCCGATCAGCCGCATCCGGTCATGCAACTGCCCGGTTGTCATATCGGGCCCTATGGCAATGCGTTCGACCATGGCCACCGGGCCGGTATCCAGCCCCTCGTCCATTTGCATCACCATGACGCCGGTTTCGCGATCACCGGCCATGATGGCGCGGTGGATCGGGGCGGCGCCGCGCCAGCGCGGCAGCAGCGAGCCATGCAGGTTGAGGCATCCGAGAGCCGGCGCGTCGAGAATCGGCTTCGGGAGCAGCAGGCCATAGGCGACAACCACGGCGACATCGGCCTCATGCGCGGCAAAGGCCGTCTGCGCCTCGGCATTGCGGAGTGATTTCGGAGTCAGAACCGGAATGCCGAACCCGTTCGCGCAGCGATGGACCGGGCTCTCGACAAGGTCGAGGCCACGCCGTCCACCCGGCGCCGGTGCGCGCGTATAGACCGCCACCACGTCATGGCCCTGGCCGATGATCTCGGTCAGGGTAGGCACCGCGAAATCCGGGGTGCCCATGAAAATCACGCGGAGGCTCACGCCTCCGGCTCCTTGAGCTTGGCCTGCTTGGCGAATTTCTTGAGCACCCGGTCGCGTTTCAGCTTCGAGAGATAATCGATGAAGAGCACGCCGTTGAGATGGTCCACCTCGTGCTGGATGCAGGTGGCGAGCAGCCCGTCAGCCTCGATGACTTTCGGCTTGAGGTCGACATCCTGATACTGCACGCGGACCCGGTCCGGCCGCTCCACCGTCTCGTAATAGTCGGGGATGGAAAGGCAGCCCTCTTCCATCTCGCGATGTTCCTCCGAGGACCAGACAATTTCCGGATTGATCAGGACCAGAGGCTGGGCCGCCTCTTCCTTCCGGGCAAGGTCGATCGTGACCACGCGCCGCGGCACCCCGATCTGGATCGCGGCAAGGCCGATTCCCGGTGCGTCATACATCGTTGCGAACATGTCATCGACCAGTTGACGAAGCGCGCGATCCGCCTCGGCGACCGGACTGGAGATCAGCCGGAGCTGGGCATCGGGAACAATGACAAGGGGTCGGACGGCCATGGATAACTCTCTTTGCCGTTCACATAGGCATTGACGGAGGCCCGGTCAACATGTTCATTTTTTGTTCCTGCCGAACGATTCCAGGGGTCCATCGTGGACGCGACACTCTTCCTCCTGGGCAACCAGCCCGTGACGATGCTCCATGCTTTCGTGGCAGCGATTGCGCTCGCGCTGGGCCTGCTGCTGGTGCAGGTCATTGGCGGGATGCGCCTCCGGCGAGAACGGTTGATGGCCCTTGCGCGCGAGGAGGAACGCCAGCGGGAGCTCGATGACAAGGTCGAGTCGATCAACCGCCTGCAATCCGAGATGGCCGGCCGGATGCAGACCCTCGGCGAGATCCTGGGCACGAGGCAGGCGGATCTCGCCCGGCTGGTCAGCGAGCGGATGGATTCGGTCCGCCACAGCATGGCGTCCAGCCTGACGGAAACCGCCCAGCGGAGCCAGGAATCGCTGGCGAAGCTCCAGGAACGGCTGGCCGTGATCGATGCGGCCCAGGCCGATCTCAAAGGGCTGACCAGCGAGGTCCTGAGCCTGAAGGACGTGCTCCAGAACAAGCAGGCCCGTGGCGCCTATGGGCAGGGCCGGATGGAGGCGATCGTCCGCGACGCACTCCCGGCCTCCGCCTATGCATTCCAGCCGACCCTGTCGAACCGCTCACGGCCCGATTGCACTATCCTGTTGCCCGGGGATGAACGGCCCCTCGTCATCGATGCCAAATTCCCGCTGGAGGCCTTTGTCCAGTTACGCGAGGCGCGGAGCGACGAACAGCGCGCGGCGGCCGAGAAACAGGTCCGCAGCGATCTCGGTATCCATCTCCGTGATATTGCCGGCAAATACCTGATCCCGGGCGAGACGCAGGATATCGCGATGCTTTTCGTGCCGTCCGAGGCGATTTATGCCGATCTCGGCGAACATTTCGACGATGTGATCCAGAAGGCGCACCGCGCCCGGATCCTGATCGTCTCTCCCTCCCTGCTGATGATGGCGATCCAGGTTGCGCAGTCGATTGTCCGCGACGCCGCCGTGCGCGAGCAGGCCCGCGTCATCCAGGCTGAACTCGGCAAGTTGCTCGAGGATGTCCGCCGGCTGACCGAACGGGCCGGCAAGCTGGAGCAGCATTTCCGCCAGGCCCAGGAGGATGTGCAGGGCATCCTCGTCTCTTCGGAAAAGGTCAACCGGCGCGGCCAGCGGATCGAGAGCCTTGAATTCGAGCAGCCGAACCTTCCCGCCTCACCGCGGGAGGATAGTGCCGAGCCGCGCCTGCGGAACGTGATCTGACCGGCTGCGGGTGAAGCAATCGCTGCGTTCAGGCGCCGAGATACTGCCGGATCACGCGGCGATAGACCGCCGTGAGGCAATCGATATCCGTGATCGCGGCATTCTCGTTGGTCTTGTGCATCGTCTTGCCGACCACCCCGAACTCGACCACGGGGCAATAGGCCTGGATGAACCGGGCATCCGAGGTGCCGCCCGTTGTCGAGAGAACGGGGCGCCGCCCGGTCTCGGCTTCGATGGCCGCGACCACGAGGTCAACGAAAGGGCCGGGCTCGGTCACGAAAGCTTCCGCGTTGGTGGGAAGCAGGGTCAGCTCGTAGCGCGGCGCATCATTGACGCCCGCCAGCCGGCGGCGCAGTTCCGCCCCGAGGCTCTGGCTGGTCCAGAGATCGTTGAAGCGGATGTTGAACTTCACGCCGGCGCGCGCAGGAATGACGTTCCGCGCCGCGTTGCCGCACTCCAGGGCCGTGAATTCGAGATTCGATGGCAGGAAATGCGGCGTGCCGGCATCCAGCGGCTCCTTCAGCGCCGCCATCAGCCGCATGAGGCCGTCGATCGGGTTCTGAGCAAGGTTCGGATAGGCCACATGCCCCTGGATGCCGTCGACAACGAGATCACCCGAAAGCGACCCTCGCCGGCCGATCTTCACCATGTCGCCCATGGCCTCCGGGTTGGTCGGCTCGCCCAGAACGCAGGCGCTGAACACCTCGCCGCGCGCCTGTGCCCATTCCAGCAGCCGGACGGTCCCGTCGACCGCATCGGCTTCCTCGTCTCCCGTGATCAGAAAGGCGATCGAGCCGTTTTCCGGAATGCCCTGGGTATCGAGATGGTCGAGCACGGCGGCAATGGCCGCCGCGACACCGGATTTCATATCGGCGGCACCTCGGCCCCAGACCGCACCTTCGGCGATCTCGCCCGAAAAGGGCTGCCGCGACCATCCCGTCAGATCGCCGGGCGGTACCACATCCGTATGCCCGGCAAAGACAAGGCAGGGTGCGCCGGAACCGATCCGGGCATAGAGATTCTCGACGGCATAATGGCCTTCGGTCTGGAAGACCGGCCGGTGCACCTCGAACCCGTAGGGCTTCAGCCAGGCCTCGATCAGCGCCAGCGCGCCGCCGTCCTCCGGGGTCACCGAGGCACAGCGGACCAGCTCGGCGGTCATGGTGACCGCGCGGGAGGGGGCGGAGGCATTCATGGTTCAGTTGCTCTTGTTCTTGCCATAGGGCGGCGCGGGAATGTCGTTATGTGCCTTGCGGAGCGCGGCCGACCAGCGTTCGCGCAGATCGTGGAAATAGGGCTCGCCGGCCTCGATCCGATGTTCGACTTCCGGGACGATGGCATCGCGGCGCATGACGAGGATATCGATCGGCAGGCCGACACCGAGATTGGATCGCATCGTCGAGTCCATCGAGATCAGGCCCAGCTTCAGCGCATCATAGAGATCGGACGAGAATGTCACCGCGCGGTCGAGGATCGGCTTGCCGTATTTGTGTTCGCCGATCTGCAGGTAGGGCGTGTCCTGCGTCGCCTCGATGAAGTTTCCGGCCTTGTAGAGCATGTAGAGCCGCAGGCTGCGTCCCTCGATCTGTCCCGCCAGCAGCATCGAGATGTCAAGTGACGCGCCGATCTGCTCGATCGCGCTGCCGTCGATCCGGTAGACATGCCGGATCACCTCGCCGACAAATTGCGCCGCGCGGAACATCGACGGCTGGTCGATCAGGCGCTCGATGCGGCCATCCTCCCGCTCGAGCCCTTCGCGCAGCATGGAAATGACAGATTGGGTGAAGCCGAGATTGCCCGCCGTGGCCAGGGCAAAGAGCTTCTTGCCGGGGTCGCGGAAGATATGGAGCTTGCGGAATGTCGCGATATTGTCGAGCCCGGCATTCGTCCGGGTATCGGCCATCATCACCAGGCCCTCGGCGGTCAGAATGCCGACGCAATACGTCATGTGGAAGCCCCCCGGACAGTACCCATCCCGCCTCTGCCCTTAAGCCGGCGACATGTTCCTGTCCATTTGTCTATTGGTCCATCAGCGACTTTCCCGCATGGAGGGAAATCGCGACATCCATGGCCTCGCCGGCTCCGCCGAGCCGAGCGCCGCGGATCGGGGCTGCCTCGAGGTAATCACGCCCGACCGCGATCCGGATATAGCGGGAATCCGTGCAGAGCCCGTGGGCGGGGTCGAACCCGATCCAGCCGAGGGCCGGCACATAGGCCTCGGCCCAGGCATGGCCGGCCTCCTGCTCGGTTGTATCCGAGCGGAGATAATAGCCGCTGACATAGCGCGCCGGGATGTCCCGTGCACGGGCCGCCGCGATGAAGACATGCGCGAAATCCTGGCAGACGCCCTTCTTGCTGGCGAATGCCTGCTCGGCGCTCGTCCCGGCATCGGTGGCGCCGGTTTCGAAAGTGAATTCCTTGAAAATCGTCTCGACCAGCCGGTGCAGGAAGGCAAGCGTGTCTCCACCCTCCTGGCCCGCGAGATCGGATGCAAAGTCGCGGATGGCCGGGTCGGGGCGCGTCAGGGCGGTTTCGCTGGCCCAGTACCCTGGCGGGAACCGCTCAAGCGAGCCCTTGACCATTCCGGCATCAGCCGTGACGTCGACCTCGCCGTCAACGAGGATGCGCAGTCCGGCCAGCGGGCCGTCAATCGAGAAGGTGTGGATGATATTCCCGTAGGCATCCTCGTCACGATAGAGGCGGCAATCGGCATCGATCTCCACCCGCCATGCCCGGATGAACTGGCCCGCATAGTTGCGCGGGGTCAGCCGGAGGATCTGGATCGCGCCGCGGGCCGGCTCGTCGTAGATGTAACGCGTTTCGTGGTGAAGCTTGAGCCGCATGATCCGGGCTTTCTCCGCTGCAAGCCCGTTATTGCAGATACTGATCGTTGATTGCCAGCCCGAGGCGGTTGTTATCCGCGATGAACTGCTCGAGAAACTCGTGCAATCCGGTCTGGAACAGGGTGTCGATGTCAAGGTTCTGCAATTGCGAGTAGGTCTGCCGGGCCAGCCGCTGGCTCGGCCCCTGTCGGCCATAGCGTTCGGCAAGCAGGTCGAGCACACGGTTCAGCGTCTCGTAGGAGGAAATCAGCGAGCGCGGCTGCTCCGGCTTCAGGATCAGGAAATCCGCCACGAGCCAGGGCTTGATGCCGCCCCTGTAGATCAGGTGGAACGAATTGAGGGCGGACACGGCGCGCAGCAGGGCTGACCACTGGAAATAGTCGAGGCCGCCGCCAACCGGCTCCGTCTCCGGCAGGACGACATGGTATTTGACGTCGAGCAGGCGGGCTGTGTTGTCGGCGCGTTCCAGCAGCATGCCGAGCCTCTGGAACCAGTAATGGTCTGTGCGCAGCATGGTCCGGTAGGCTGCGCCGTCAAAGCGGAGCGAAACCTCGCGGACGAAGGCGAGAAACTTCGTCAGATCCTTGGAGGTGAAGCTCTGGAAACGCAGCCTCTGCATCTCGTTCCAGGCATCATTGAGGATCTCCCACATTTCCGTGGTCATCGCGGTGCGGACCGCACGGGCATTCTGCCGCGCAACCTCGATGCAGGCACGGATCGATGAGGGATTGTCGGGCCCGGCAATGATGAACTGGGTCACATTCGCCTGGTTCGCGACATCGTAATGCCGGAAGAACGTATCCCGGCAGACGGCGATGTCGATGGCGCTTTCCCACTCGTTCGAGGTTCCGGCATAGGCCGAGGGAAGGGTGGCGAGGCGAAGGGCGACATCGAGGATCCGTGCGAGGCTTTCGGCGCGTTCGACATAGCGGGAGAGCCAGTAGAGATTGTCAGCGGTGCGGGCCAGCATCGGTCAGGCTCCTGCCTTCTGGGACTGGGACTGGCTTGCGCGCGTTGCGCCGTCCTCAATGACCCAGGTATCCTTGGTGCCGCCACCCTGGCTCGAATTCACCACCAGCGATCCCTTCTTCAATGCGACGCGTGTCAGCCCGCCCGGAACGATACGTACCTTGTCCGCACCGGACAGGACGAAGGGCCGGAGATCGACATGGCGCGGGGCCAGCCCTTCCTCGACATAGCAGGGCACCGTGGACAGCGCGAGAGTCGGCTGTGCGATGTAATTCGTCGGATTGTTGCGGACCTTCGCGGCGAAACTCTCCCGCTGGGCCTTGGTGGCATGCGGGCCGACCAGCATGCCGTAGCCGCCCGAGCCGTTCACTTCCTTGACGACGAGATCGCCGATATTGGCCAGGACATGCGACAGGGCATCCGGCTCGCGACACCGCCAGGTCGGCACATTGGACAGGATCGCGTCCTTGCCCGTGTAGAACTTCACGATCTCGGGCATGTAGCTGTAGACGGCCTTGTCATCGGCGACACCGGTTCCGACTGCGTTCGAAATGGTCACATTGCCTGCCTTGTAGGCGGACATCAGCCCGGGAACGCCGAGCGTGCTGTCGGGCCGGAAGGCGAGCGGGTCGAGGAACTCGTCATCGACACGGCGATAGATCACATCCACCCGTTGCGGGCCTTCGGTCGTGCGCATGTAGACGACATTTGACCGGACGAAGAGATCTCGCCCTTCCACCAGTTCCACACCCATCCGGTCGGCCAGGAAGGAATGCTCGTAATAGGCGGAGTTGAACGGCCCCGGCGTCATCACCACCACGGTCGGCTCGCGCGAGGCCGAGCTCGGCGCGACCGAACGCAAGGTGGCGAGCAACTCATCGGGATATTGATCGACCGGCTTGATCCTGAGCTTCCCGAACAGTTCCGGGAAAAGCCGCAGCATCGCCTCGCGGTTTTCCATCATGTAGGACACGCCGGACGGCGTGCGGGCATTGTCCTCGAGGACGTAGAATTCATCAGGGCCGGTACGGACGAGATCGACGCCGGCAATATGGGTGTAGAGCCCGGCCGTTGGCTTGATCCGCGTCATTTCCGGGCGGAAGGCCGGGTTCGACAGGATGAGGTCCTCGGGCACGATGCCGGCCCGTACGATTTCGCGCGCACCGTAGACATCGCCGATAAACGCGTTCAGCGCCCGGACGCGCTGTTCGAGACCCTCGGACAGCCGGATCCATTCCTGGCTGGAGAGGATCCGCGGCAGGATATCGAACGGGATGATGCGCTCCGCGCCCTGCTCGTCACCATAGACGGCAAAGGTGATCCCGATCCGGCGGAAAAAGGCCTCGGCTTCGGCCTTGCGGTTGGCGATCAGGTCGGGGCTGGCTTGTCGGAACCACTGGGCAACCTCGGCGTAGATCTGTCGCGGATCTCCCTCGACGCCACCCATTTCGTCAAAGACCGACTCGTTCGCCATACGCTCTCCCCCGGGGCTCGCCGGTTGTTCCGGCAGCCGATCGATCCTTGTCGCGGCAGCAAATGCCGGGCCAAAGATCGTTGCCCTCCGTTGCATAGTGAGGGTTCCGGCTGAGAATTCAATCTCCCTCGCATCGATCATGCAAGGGGCGGCGCCGGACCGCAGCCCCGCTGCTTGCACGCGCAACCAATTCGGTTAAGGGTGGCGCATCTTCGCACACGCGCGCGACCCCCCTTTTGTATCGAGGAAGGCTCCTGCCATGACCAAATCGACCTTCGCCCCCTTCGTCTGGTCCGATCCTTTCGATCTGGAGAGCCAGCTTACCGAAGACGAGCGGATGATCCGCGATGCCGCCCGGGCCTTTGCCGAGGGCGAGCTTCTCCCCCGCGTTCAGGAGGCCTATCTCGAGGAGAAGACCGATCCGGGCCTGTTCCGCCTGATGGGCGAGCAGGGCCTGCTCGGCGTGACCCTGCCGGAGGAATATGGCTGCGCCAATGCCTCCTACGTCGCCTATGGCCTCGTCGCGCGCGAGGTGGAGCGCGTCGATTCCGGCTATCGCTCGATGATGAGCGTGCAATCCTCGCTCGTGATGTTCCCGATCTACACCTATGGCTCGGAAGCCCAGCGCAAGAAGTACTTGCCGAAGCTGGCCTCCGGCGAGTTCATCGGCTGCTTCGGCCTGACCGAGCCGGATGCCGGTTCCGATCCGGGCGGCATGAAGACCCGGGCCGAGAAGGTGGCCGACGGCTATCGCCTGACCGGCTCCAAGATGTGGATCTCCAACTCCCCGATCGCCGATGTCTTCGTCGTCTGGGCAAAGAGCGCCGCGCATGACAACCAGATCCGCGGCTTCATCCTCGAAAAGGGGATGAAGGGCCTCTCCGCCCCGAAGATCGGCGGCAAGCTGTCGCTGCGCGCCTCGATCACCGGCGAGATCGTGATGGATGGTGTGATCGTCCCCGAAGAGAACCTGCTGCCGAATGTCTCGGGCCTCAAGGGCCCGTTCGGCTGCCTGAACCGGGCTCGCTACGGCATTTCCTGGGGCGTGCTCGGCGCCGCCGAGGATTGCTGGCACCGTGCGCGGCAATATGGCCTGGACCGCAAGCAGTTCAACCGCCCGCTGGCCCAGACCCAGCTCTTCCAGAAGAAGCTGGCGGACATGCAGACCGAGATCACCCTCGGCCTGCAAGCCTCGCTCCGCGTCGGCCGCCTGATGGACGAGCATCGCGAGGCGCCGGAAATGATCAGCATCGTCAAGCGGAACAATTGCGGCAAGGCGCTCGACATCGCCCGCATGGCGCGGGACATGCACGGCGGCAATGGCATCCAGGTCGAGTATCATGTGATGCGCCATGCGCAGAACCTCGAGACCGTCAACACCTACGAGGGGACGCATGACGTCCATGCGCTGATCCTCGGCCGGGCGCAGACCGGGCTGCAGGCCTTCTTCTGAGCCATGCTCCGGCCGGGCGCGATTGCGGCGGGGGCAGGGCTTTTTGGCCTCGTCTTCGCTGCCGGCTTCCTGCTCGGCACGATCCGAGAGCTGGCCCTCCGCCCGCTCCTTGGTGCTGATCCCGCCCGCCTGCTCGAATTGCCGGTGATGATCACCCTCTCCTGGCTATCGGCCCGCTGGATCCTCCGCCGGGCCGGAAAGAGGTCTGCGCGCTGGCAGTTCGAGGTCGGGTTGATCGCCTTCCTGTTGCTGATGGCGGCGGAGATGGCTCTGGGCATCCTGATCCTCGGGCGCGGCCTGTCGGCTTTCATCGCCGACATTTTCACGCTAACGGGAATGCTGTCCTTTCTGGCCCAGGCCCTTCTCATCGTGATGCCGCGCCTCGCGGCCTCTGCAACCGGTTCTTCCCATGGCCGCACAGCCCCCTGATCCCCGCCGCGAATGCGCAGAACTCTCGACCCTGCGCGACATGCTGCGCTATGCGGTCACCCTCTTCCACTCGGTGGATCTGCATCATGGCCACGGCGCGACCACGGCGCTGGATGAAGCGGCGTTCCTGATCCTCGAGACCCTGCATCTCCCGGTCGATGACTTCAACGCCTTCGCCGAAGCGCGCCTGACCGCCCGCGAGAAGGCCCTGCTCGGCGACCGTCTCGCCCGGCGGGTCGAGGAGCGTATCCCCGCTGCCTACCTGACCGGACGGACCTATCTCAAGGGTTTTTCCTTCCGCAGCGATGCCCGGGCGATCATCCCGCGTTCCTTCATCGCGGATCTGCTCTTCAGCCCGCTTTTCGAGGGCAGCGGAGAGCCCGGCGCGCTGGTCGCCGATCCGGAATCGGTGACGCGCGTGCTCGACCTCTGTACCGGCGGCGGGTCGCTGGCGATCCTTGCCGCGCAGGTCTTCCCGAATGCCGAGATCGATGCGGTCGAACTCTCGCCGGAGGCGGCGTCACTGGCGCGCGAGAACATCGCCGATTACGGGCTCGGGGAAAGGATCACCCTCCATGAGGGCGATCTCTTCGCGCCTCTCCGCGGCCGCAGCTACGATCTCATTCTCTCCAACCCGCCCTATGTCGATGCCGAGACCATGGCCATGCTGCCGCAGGAATTCCGGCATGAGCCGGCCATGGCTCTGGGGTCCGGCACGGACGGGCTGGATGTGACGCGGCGGATCCTTGCCGAAGGCGCCCGTCATCTTGTGCCAGGGGCCGGGCTGCTCTGCGAGGTGGGTCTCGCCCGGCCAGTGCTGGAGGCTGCCTTTCCAGAAACCGCCTTCCTGTGGCTCGATACCGAGGACAGCGAGGCCGAGGTTTTCTGGCTGCCGCGCGAGCATTTCCCGGGGCAGGCCCGGTCGGGCCGGAAGGCTTAGCCCACCGCCGCAGCCGGGGGAGTCTCGGTTTCGGCCAACCCCTCTTCGGCAATCAGGGTGAGGATTGCAGCCTCGGTCCCGGCCAGCACAGCATCGAGCTGGGCCAGCATCTCCGGATAGAGCGGGGTCATCTCGGCCCGCGCGCCCTTCTCGATCTCCCCCGCCACATGGCCTGACTTGTTGGCGCCCAGCGACAGGCTCATCGACTTGAGGGCATGGGCCGCCTTGCCGAGCCGCACCGGATCCCGTGCCGCGATCGCCTCCGCGATTTCGTTCCGGGTCAGCGGAGCGTTCTCGAGGAACAGCCGGTAGATCCGCAAGACAGCCGCTTTGCCGCCAATCGGAATCATGCCGAGCAATTGCCGCGTCATATGCGGATCGAGAATCGCGATATCGCTGCCTTCGTTCATGGCCACATGTTCGGCTTGAACGTTTTTCGGAGGGAGAAGGTTCTCCGCTCTGGGAGCTATCTCCGTCACCGGTGCCGGAGCCGCGGCGACAGATCCGGCGATCGCGTGCGGGCTGTCGCGCCGCGCCCGTTCCTGCCGGCGATCGGTATCTGCCGGCGTCAGATGCTGCGCCAGCGTCTCGCCCATGGCTTGCAGCGTGAAGGGTTTGTGCAGCACGCCATCCATGCCGGATTGCTTCCAGGCATCTGCATGGGTGCCGACCACATGGGCGGTCAGCGCGATGATGGCCGTCCGTGACGTGCCGGTTTCCTGCTCCCAGCGCCGGATCGCGCGGGCAGACTGGAACCCGTCCATTTCGGGCATCGATCCGTCCATGAAGACCAGATCATACCGCTTGGCCTTGACGGCCTCGAACGCGGCACGCCCATCGACCACGGTATCGCAGGGGAGTGCGAAGCGCCGCAGCGTTTCGATGATGACCTCGCGGTTGACCGGGTTGTCATCTGCCACCAGCACAAGATGGTCGGGGTAGCGCTCGAAGCTTTCGGTAACCTGCCCGCCCGAGCCACGGATCTGTTTGCGGCCGGCGAGGAGGTCGGTCACAACCTGGCGGAGGTCGCGCCGGCTGACCGGCTTGATGATCTGCCCCTGCGCGATTCCCTGTTCGAGCAACCGGTCGGTTTCCGCGTCGCCGAAGGCGCCGACGGCGATCGTGGGCGCCCGCTTGAGCAGCGGGCGCAGACCGGGGTCGCTCAGCAGGTTCGCATCCGCAATCACCAGCCGGATATCGCTGAAACCCGGCATCCGGGTTTCCGTCACAGGATCGGCCGGCTCGAAGCCGAGCTCGGAGATATAGGCTCCGAGATGCCGGGCGGTCGCATCTCCGGAGACAGCCATCAACACGCGGCCGCTGCCTATGGGGCTGACTTGTCGTGCGAGGTCCTTCTGGTCCACGGGAATGATCGGCACCGAGACAGAGAAGGTTGTGCCCACGCCCACGGTACTCCGCACCCGGATCGACCCTGTCATCGCCTCGACCAGCCGGCGGGAAATGGCGAGGCCGAGTCCGGTTCCACCGAACCGGCGCGTCGTCGTCTGGTCCGCCTGGCTGAACGAATCGAACACGGTAGCCAGTTTGTCTTCGGGAATTCCGATTCCGGTATCGGTGACCTCGAAGAGCAGGTTCGCCATCCGCTCGGGATCGCGCTGCACCGTAAGGCTGACCGATCCGTTCTCGGTGAATTTCAGCGCGTTGTTGACGAGGTTCGAAAGCACCTGGTTGAGCCGCACCGGATCCGCGCCGACGCGCTGCGGCACGTTGAGCGCGATATGCGTCGCGAGATCGAGCCCCTTCGAGCGCGCCTTCTCCTCGAAGAGCTGGGCAACGGTCTCGATCATGTCATCGACCTGGACGGGAATCGTCTCGAGTTCGATCTTCCCGGCCTCGATCTTCGAGAAGTCGAGAATGTCGTTGATGATGGCGAGCAACGACGAGCCCGAACGGGCGATCACATCGGCAAACCGCTTCTGTTTCGGCTGCAGATCCGAAGCGGCCAGCAATTCAGCCATCACGAGGATGCCGTTCATCGGCGTCCGGATCTCGTGGCTCATTGTGGCCAGGAATTCGGATTTTGCGGCATTGGCCGAATCGGCCTGTTCCTTGGCGAGCCGGTAGTCCCTTGTCCGTTCGGCCACCTCGTCTTCCAGCATCTCCCGGTGGCGGGCGAGTTTCGAATCCCGGATATCGATCTCGTCGAGCATCGCGTTGAAGCTGGTCGCCATGCGCCCGAATTCATCCTGCGCCTGGGGCTCGATCCGGCGCGAGAAATCGTGGCGACGGCGGACATGCTCCATCGTGTCCACCATCGCCCGGATGCGCGAGACCAGGCTGCGCTGCACCTGCAGGGCGAGGGCGAGGCCAGCGATCAGTGCAATGATTCCGCCGATAGCCGCTGCCCGGACGCTGGCAAGGGCATTGTCCAGAACCTTCGAGGTATCCGCGACAACGGAAATCTCCCCGACGGTCTCGCCGCCGGAGATCACCGGGACAACGACATGCATCTGCTGGCGGCCGAGGGTGTCGATCCAGCCGTAAAGGCCGTTCTGCGGGCTGTCCCGGACCAGAAAGACGGCATCGCCGAGCGAGGCGATAATCCGGCCCTGTGTATCGAGCAGGATTGCGCTTTGCAGGCCGGGGATGCGGGCGATCGCCCGGAGGACACGGAGGGCCTGGCCCTGGTCCCTTGCCGTGACGGCATCTGCGGCCACGGACGCGAAGACATGAGCGGTGGCTTCAATCTCGGCTTTCCGCGTCTCGCGGTAACTCCCGGCCTCCCGTATGACCGAAAGGCCCGTGACGATGATCGTTGCCGTCAGGGTCGAGACCAGGATGAGGAGAAGCAGGCGGGCGCGGATCGACAAGGGCCACTCGCAAGACGCGGAATCCCGACGTGTTTATCGCAAATCCCTGTTGTTCAGGTTAATGCCGTAACCTCGGCTTAAACGCTTGTTCGCTACAAGAAGCGCGAGAGGCCGGAAATGTTTGATCCTGTACCCGTTCGGAATGGCGCAGCATCGAAATCGCGCGATGCCATGCGGATCCTCGTGGTCGACGATGACCCGGTCTATCGGGAAACCGCCCGCATGTTCCTGTCGATGTTCGGCCGTCAGGTCGTGCTGGCGGAAAACGGCAGCGCTGGCCTTGCGCAAGTGACAAACAACGATTTCGACGTGATGATCGTTGACCTCGAGATGCCGGACATGACCGGCCTTGAGGTGATCGCCGCAACGCGTGCAATGCCCCGGCAGCGGGATCTCCCCATCATCATGGTCACCAGCCGGGACGATGCCCCGGCAATCGACCGTGCCTATGAGCTCGGCGCGTCGTCCTTCATTGTCAAGCCGGTGAACTGGACCCTGCTCGACCATGCCATCCGGTTCGTCCGCCGTGCGGCCCTGAACGAAATCACGGCGCGGCGCGCGCATGCCGATGCCGAGGCGCTTTCCAGGGCGAAGGACAACCTGATTTCCGTCATCCGCCACGAGATGAAGACGCCGCTCAGCGCCATCACGGGCTTCACCCAGCTGGCCGTGGAAGCCCAGCGTTCCGGTGATCTCTCAGGCCTCAAGGAGCATCTCGAATTTGTCCGGCAATCGGGAGAGCGGCTCATGGCCAGCTTTCTCGACATGTCGACCTACTCCGACCTGATCGCCCAGAAGGCCCTCGAAAGCCCGGCGACGATCAATCCGAACTGGATTCTCGGCGAGGCAATCGAGCATCGCGAGCGCGCCATTGCCCAGGCGGGCCTGACCCTTGTGATCAACGAGGAGCCGCGCGTCCTTCGCATGCAGGCCGACCAGACCTTGCTGGTCTCTGCGGTTGTCCGGTTGATCGACAACGTGATTGCCCATGCCACCCACGCCCGGACGATCACCATCGCCAGCGCCTATCAAGACGGTCGCATCCGCCTTTCTGTAAAGGATGACGGGATCGGCATGCCGCCGGAACGGGTGGCGGCCTGCCTGGCGCCCTTTTCGCAGGAAACCATGTCGCTGGCGCGGATGCGGGAGGGCCTCGGCCTCGGCCTGCCGATCACGACCGAGATCGTCCGCCTTCATCAGGGCCAGATGACAATGCAGTCCCAGCCCGGACAGGGCACGGAAGTCTCGATTTCCCTGCCGCTCGAGGCATGAAAAAGGGGCGGCTCGCGGCCGCCCCGGGATTGGCTGGCGATGAGGCCGTCAGCTGAACATGTCGGCGATGATGCCGTCATACCAGCCCATATTCTCGGCCTGCACCTGCTTCCGGTAATCCGCCGTCTCATCGGTCTTCGACACGAAAGTCTCGGAGGCGGTGATCTTGTCCGGCTTCGGCTCGTACCGGCCGCCGACCTTCACGGTGTCGTCCGGTGCGATAAGGCTCCAGCAGGTATTCGCGTAGCGCGCCGGGAAGGTCCGCGCCTTCACGAGGTCACCCCGGATCATCATCGCGGCGACCTTGGCCTGGCTGTTGGCCGAGAAACCCGATTTCGGCATGTCTCCGGCGATCGAGGCATCGCCGAGCACATAGATGTTCGGATCCTGGGTCGATGCCATGTTCTCGGGATTGATCGGGCAGAAGCCGGAAGCATTGGCGAGCCCCGCGTCAACGGCGATCTTCCCGGCGCGCTGGGCCGGAATGACATTGACCAGCGCACAATCCTTGTAGGTCTCGAAGCCGGTCGTGACCGTCATCGTCTTGGGATCGACCGACTTGATGCCATCATGCACCTTCGGGCCCAGCCACTCGACCATGCCGGGATAGTGGCGCTCCCAGCCCTGCTGGAACAGGCCCTGCTTGGAGAAGGTCTCCTTGGGGTCGAGGACGATGATTTTCGACTTGGTGCGACCGGTCGTCTTCAGCTGGTGTGCCATCATCGAGACCCGCTCATACGGGCCCGGCGGGCAGCGATAGGGGTTGGGCGGGGCAATCATCACGATAACGCCGCCATCCTTGACGCCATCGAGCTGCTTGCGCAGGAGCTGCGTCTGCGGACCGGCCAGCCAGGCATGCGGCATGGTCTCCTCGTGTTCCTTACCCCAGCCGGGCACGCTGTCATAGCGCAGGTCGATCCCCGGCGAGACAACGAGCCGGTCGTAGCCGATGCGCGAACCGTCTCCCAGCACCACCTCGCGCTTGTCACGGTCGATTGCGTTGGCCCATTGGCGCACATGGCGGATGCCGTAGGCCGAGCTCAGCTTGTCATAGCGATGGGTGATCTCGTCGAATTTCTTGAAGCCGCCGAGATAGAGATTCGAGTGGAAGCAGGTGACGAAGGTCTCCTTCGGCTCCACCAGGACCACATCGATTGCGCCCGCGCTGTCCTTGGCGATGTATTTTGCGGCGGTTGCACCGCCGGGTCCGCCGCCGATCACGACGACGCGCGGTTTGGCCTGGGCTTTCACCACCGGCATGCCGAGCCCGGCCGCCGCGGTGAGGGCGCCGGCACCAGCCAGCATATGTCTGCGGTTGATCATCATCGTGTTCTCCTTTTCATCCGGCACTTCTCTGGTGCCTCAGTCTATATCTGGACGGGCGGAGCGCCTGACCTCGTCGTCATTTCTTGGTGTCAGGTTGCAGGATGAGGCCGCCGAAATAGGCCGCAAGCGCGGCGATCTCCTCGTCATTGAGTGCGGCCGCAATCGTGCGCATGACCTGGTTTTCCCGGTCCTTCGAGCGATAGGAATTCATGACGGCGATGAACTGGTCCTCCGGCCAGGCGACGATCGGCGGAATACCGCCGGTCGACTTGCCTGAAATCTGATGGCAGGTGACGCAGGTTCCGGACAGATATTCACCGAAGGCTGCGTCGCCCTTCGGCGAGGCCTTAGCCTCGGAACTGGCCTGAACCGGGCCGCAAAGGACGAGGAGGGCGAGCGAGAGCGCCGCGCCGGCTTTGCCGGTTTTCGGTCTGACCCGTTGTCCCATCCGCTCCTCACTCCACCTTGATCGACTTGCCGTCTTCCGGCGTCACATCGATCATCCGTGCCCGCCCGATCACCTTAGCATCGGGCTTGCAGTTCTTCATGCAAGGGTCTTTCTGCCAAAAGTGACGTTCGGCCTTTTCCCGGTCATCATCGTAGAAAGCTTGTTCGTTCGGAAGCTTGACCTTGGAAAAGTTCTCCTTCGTCAAGATGAAGTCATCCTTCACCAGGCCGTTCTGATTCAGCAGGAAGGCCGTGATCGCATAGACATCATCGTCCGAAAGCGACCGCGCATTGCCATAGGGCATCGCCCGCTTGATGTAGTCGAACGTCGTCGAGGCATAGGGCCAGAACGAGCCAATGGTCTTTTCCGGCCCCTCGCTCTTCAGCGAGCCCTGCCCGCCGACGAGAACCGGCCAGCGGCCTGCCCCCTCGCCGAATTCGCCATGACAGGAAGCGCATTGCTGGAGGTAGAGCTGCTCGCCATCACGGACCGAACCCTTGCCGGGCGGCAAACCGGCGCCATCCGGGCGGACATCGATGTCCCAGGCTGCCACTTCCTCCGGCAAGGCCTCCCGGCCGAGGCCGGTCTTGCCGGCGAGGGCAGGGGCAGCCAGCAGGGCCGCAACAAGCGCCAGCCCGGCAACTTTACGAGATTTCGACATTTTCGGTCTCCCCGTTGCTCCGGACGAGCCAGGTCTGGATGCCGTTATTGTGGTAGATCGAGTTGAGCCCGCGCACCTTGCGCAGCTCGTCCTTGGTCGGCTGCACGTAGCCGGTATCGTCCATCGCCCGCGACTGGATGAGCATTTCCCGTCCATCCCAGTCAAAATCGACATAGAAGCGCGTCAGCGAAAGGGGCAGCACCGGGCCATCGAGCCGGGCGGTCTGCCAGTTCTTGCCCCCATCGATCGAGATATCGACCCGGCGGATCGAGCCACGGCCGGACCAGGCGAGACCGGACAGCACATTCGGGCCCTTGAATTTCAGGGGGGCCTGCGGCGAAGGACTGGTCACCACCGATTTCGCATCCATGATCCAGGTGAACCGACGCGAGCGGCCATCCGCCAGCAGGTCGGTATATTTCGAGGTCTCCTCGCGATGGTGCCAGGGCTGGTCCCCCACCTCGATGCGGCGGAGCCATTTCACCCACATGTTCCCTTCCCACCCGGGCACGACGATGCGGAGCGGATAGCCCTGCTCCTGCCGCAGCGCCTCGCCATTCATGCCCCAGACAACGAGGCAATCCTGCATGGCTTTCTCGATCGGGATGGAGCGCGTCATGGCCGAGGAATCCGCGCCTTCCGGCATGATCCACTTGCCGTTTGTCTTCACCCCGGCCTCGTCCAGCAGGACCTTGAGCGGGATGCCGGTATACATCACATTATGGACCATCCCATGTGTGAACTGGCAGCCATTGAGCTGGGCGCCCTTCCATTCCATGCCGCCATTGGCCGCGCATTCGAGGAAGAAGACCTTGTTCACCCGCCCGGGGAAGCGCTTGAGATCCTCCATCGTGAAGACCAGTGGCTTGTCGACCAGCCCGTTGATCATCAGCCGGTGCTTGGCCGGATCGATCTCCGGCGATCCGCCGTGATGGCGCTCGAAGCAGAGGCCGTTCGGCGTGATGATGCCGTCCAGTGCATGGAGAGGGGTGAAGTTCACCGAGGATTCGCGGCTGGCTGTCAGCCATTCGACATCCCGGCGGACGACATGCTTCTCGAATTTCGATGGCTTGCCATAGGGATTGGCGGCCACACCATCACCGAGATAGCGGTTCCAGTCCTGGATCTCGGTGATAGCCGGATCGGGCGTGGCCTGCGCCCGGGCGGAGCCCGCCTGCGCCAGCGTCAGGCCGGCCGCGGTGGCGCCGAGCCCGCCGAGGAACCCGCGCCGTGATTTCTGGAATTGAGGATCTTGATCCATAGCGATGTCCTGACGTTTTAGCCGGCCCCGACGACCTTCACCGCATCAAGCGGGCGAGGCGTGATGACCTTCTTCTGCTGCAGATAGGTGCTGACGACGTCCCAGATGGGCGGGCCTTCGGTGCCCTGGTTGATCGAGGCCCAGCCAGCGACCGTGTAGTCCCGGCCGGCATCGAGCGCCTGCCCGTTCCGGGCCAGCCGGAGGTCGGAGATCCGGCGACCGCTGGTTTGGTAGGGGTCGATGGTGAAGGTCAGCCCCCCGAGGCGGACCATGTCCCCGCCCCCCTGGGCATAGGGATCCGGGTTGAAGATGTTGTCGCCGATATCCTCGAGTACGGCCTTGATCTGGCTGCCTTTCATCGAGATGCGGTAACAGTTGGGATAGGTCATCGCGCAGGCATTGGTCACGTCCTCGAACGTGATGTCCTGTCCGGGAATGAGGCTCGCGCCCCAGCGCACACCAGGCGACAGCGCGATTTCCGCATCGCGGACCTGCAGCATCGCATCCGTGAAGACATCGTCGAAAGTGCCCTGGAAATTGCCCCGCCGGTAGAGCAGGCCATCGGTCTTGCCGAGAACGCGGCCGAGATCCGCCTCGAACGGGGCCCGGACCTTCTTCACCAGGGCGGCCATCTCCGCATCCGGGGTGATGGCGTCCGAGAAGATCGGGATCAGCCGGTAGCGGAAGCCCTTGACGCCGCCCTTGTCCACATCGAGATCGAGCCGCGAAACAAACTTGCCATGGCTTCCGGTGGCGACGAGCAGGGTCGTGCCGACCTGCACTGTTTCCGGCAGCGCGTCATGTGTGTGCGCCGTCAGGATCACGTCGATCCCTTTGACGCGCCCCGCCATCTTCCGGTCGATGTCGAACCCGTTATGCGAGAGCAGCACCACAACTTGTGCGCCCGCTGCCCGCGCCGCGTCGACCTCCTTCTGCACATCGTCATCCTTGAGGCTGAAGGTCCATTTCGGGAACATCCAGCGCGGATTGGCAATGCCTGTGTAGGGATAGGCCTGCCCGATCACGGCCACCTTCACCCCGCCGCGCTCGAACATCTTCTGGGGCTCGAAGACCCGGTCCTCGAACTCGCTCTCGCGCACATTCTGCGCGAGGAACGGGAAATCGAGGCTGTCGGTGATTTCCTTCACGCGCTCGGCCCCGAGCGTGAATTCCCAATGCCCGGTCATGGCGTCGGGCTTGAGCAGGTTCATCGCTTCGACCACATCGGCGGCCTTGGTCTGCAGCGAGGTCCAGCTATTCGTCCAGGTATCGCCGCCATCGAGCAGCAGGCAGCGATCGCCGCGTTCTGCGCGGATGCTCTTGATGACGCGGGCGATGCGGTCGAATCCGCCCATCCGGCCATAATTCCGGGCGAGGGCCGCGAAATCCTCGCTGGTCAGCGCATAGGCCATCGGCGAGCCGGCGGGGATGTTGTAATGCGCAAGGAAATCCTTGCCCGTAATGTGCGGAACGAGGCCCTTGGCCTCGCCGACACCTAGATTGATCGACGGCTCCCGGAAATAGACCGGAACCAGCTGGGCATGCAGATCCGTGACATGGATCAGCGTGACGTTGCCAAGCGGCTCGAACCGCAGCAATTCCGCTTCGGACAGCCGCTGCTGGGCAGCCAGCCGGCCGATCGAGCCGAGACCGCTGCCAGCCAGCATCGCGGAACCGGCAAGGCCGGCCTGGATAAACTCGCGTCGCGAGACCATGCGTTTCCCTTCACGCCGGCAGGGTGCCGGCATGCCCTTTTTCATTTTTCTGTTTGAAAGAAAGCCGGCACCCCGGGGGCGCCGGCTTGGGCCTGAATTCAGGCGACCGTCAGCTTGGCCTTGGATTCGTAGACCGAGCCGTCATCATCCTTCCACGAGAAGGCGAATTCGCCGCTCTCCGAAGCGCGGAAGAACATGGACTGGTAGGGGTTGGCCGAAACCGACGGATGCCAGGTCGCCTCGAAGAACACCTTGCCGTTGAAGGCCGCAGTGAAGGTGTTGATGATCTTGCGCGGAATGGTCTTGCCATCGGCAGCGCGGCGCTGGCCGGATTCCATCTCGTGGCTGATCAGCGTCTTGATTTCGATGATCTCGTCCTTCTTGGCATTGGCCGGGACGCGAACGCGGGGGGTGGGCTTGTTGCTCATGATCGTGTCTCGCTTCTCTCAGCCGCCGCAACCGCCGATGGTGACCTTCACTTCCGATTTGGCGGTGAAGAGCTTCCCGTCAGCCATTTCCGCGATGCAGATGATGTTCTGCGTCTGGGCGAGGCGCATGCGTGCCGAAGCAGCCGCGCGGCCACTTTCCGGCGTGAACTTGTAGCTCACGATGCCAGGCAGCGGGTTGCCATCGGCGAAGACATGCACCGACTTCACATGGTCGGCGGCGGTCATCGGGCTTTCGACTTCCACATTGATCGGCACGACAAGGCCATTCTCGGCGATCTGCGGAACGTCCAGCTTGATCCTGCCCGCTTCAGCTTTCTTGTCGCCGTAGAGCTTCTTGATCTCTGCCTCGACGGCAGCAGCATCGGCAAAGGCCAGTGACGGGGCAATCGCTGCCGCCGCAAAACTGGCCATGCCGGCGATCAGGGTTTCCCGGCGCGTCTGCGCCGCACGCTGTGCCATCAGGCATCTCCTTGTTTTTCCGAGAGCGGGATCTTGACGGATGCCGCGCTCCTCCCTCAACCTAACATATAGAAACATAGTTTTTTTTGAATGTAAAGCGTGCTAGCGTCAGGCCTGCACAACCGAAATGAAGGTCGAATCGGGCATCAGAACCCTGCCAACGACCCTGAAAGAGGAGAGAAACGATGAGGGTGTTCATGGCCTTGGCCATGTCGATCACGCTGGGCACGGGCCTTGCCAATGCGCAGCAACCGGTCGACACCGAGAAGGAACTCGAGAAGTACCGGCAGATGATGTCGGATCCGATGTCCAATCCCGGTTTCCTGAATGTTGATCGGGGCGAGGTGCTCTGGTCACAGAAACGCGGCAGCAAGAACGCCTCGCTCGAAGGCTGCGACCTCGGCGAAGGCCCCGGCAAGCTCGAAGGAGCCTTTGCGAAGCTCCCGCGCTTCTTTGGCGATACCGGCAAGGTCATGGACCTCGAGCAACGCCTTGCGCATTGCATGGAGACCCAGCAGGGCCTGGACATGGCCGATATCATCCGCCGCCGGTTCGGTGCGCCGGGCCGCACCTCCGATATGGAGGATCTGGTCGCCTTCATCGCCAACAAGTCGAGCGGGATGAAGTATTCGGTTCCGCTTTCGCATCCGAAGGAGAAGGAAGCCTTCGCGATCGGGCAGGAACTTTTCTTCCGCCGCTCCGATTTCATGGATTTCTCCTGCGCCACCTGCCATGCCGAGGAGGGCAAGCGCATCCGCCTGCAGGGCCTGCCGCAGCTCAACAAGGCCGGCAAGGATGCCCAGGCTACGATGGGCTCCTGGCCAACCTACCGCGTCAGCCAGAGCCAGACGCGCACGATGCAGCATCGCCTCTGGGACTGCTATCGCCAGATGCGCTCGCCCGAGCCCGTCTATCTCTCGGAAGGCCTGACCGCACTGACCCTGTATCTTGTGAAACAGGCTGAGGGCGGTGAGATCCAGGTTCCGTCGATCAAGCGCTGAGGGGGATGGATCATGAAGAAACTCTCGATTTCTGTTTTCGCCCTTGCCGGCGCGTTCATCATTGGCCCAACCCAGGCGCAGGATACGCCGAAGGTGGATGCCAAGCGCCTCGAGGAAGTCGCGAAGGCCATGTGGCCCAAGACCCCGGAAGGCTGGGAAAAGCGCATTTCCTACGACGAGACCCAGGCAATCTGCTCGCAATACCGGAATGATCTGCCCCAGGCCGAATTCGACAAGGTCAAGGCGCGCGAACTCGCCACGATCAAGCTGCCGGCCGATGGGAACGTTCTGGGGGACTGGAAGGCCGGCCAGCGCTTTGCGAATGACGGTCGCGGCGGAACCTTCACCGACCGGCCGATGACCAACGGCGCGAATTGCTATGCCTGCCACCAGATGGACCGGTTCGAGCTCAGCTACGGCACGCTCGGGCCCTCGCTGGTCAATTATGGCAAGGACCGCAAATATGCGCCGGAAGAGGCCAAGGCCGCCTATGCGAAAATCTACAATTCGATGGCGGTAATGCCCTGCTCGACCATGCCGCGCTTCGGGTATCACGGCTTCCTGACCGAGCAGCAGATGAAAGATCTGACGGCCTTCCTTTTTGATCCGGAATCCCCGGTCAATAAGTAGCTTTTTCCCGCTAGAGCGACAGTATAGAGGGAGGCTCTCCGGCCTCCCTCTTTTTCGTTTCATGGGGTTTTCCGTGCTGACTGTTGCCTCGACCCCGCCTTTCGCCCCGCATCCCGCGCGCCACGCGATTCTCTCCGAGGCCCATGCCAGGCCGTTCTTCCGGCTGGAAACACCCGCACGCGTGCTCGGGCTCGCCTTCCTGCGCGGCACGGCCTCGCCGGAGGAAGTCCGCGAGCGGCTGGATGCCTTCGCGCGGAGCCACGGCGCAGCACCGGCGCCGGCCTCCGCCCGCCATCACCGCATGAACTTGCCGCAGGGCCTGTTCCGCTGGGAGCAGCATACGGAATTCACCACCTATGTTTTCATGCTCGGCGGCGAAGCTGCCCGGTTTGACCTGACCGGGGGCGAGATCCTTGCATCACTTGCCCTTCCCGAGCAGCCCGGCCCGCATATCGTCTCGGTCGACATGTCGCTGATCGGCGAGGATCAGGGTGATGCGGCGATGAGCCATGTCCAGTCGGGGGTGATCTCGGTTTCCGATGTCGAGGATGGCCGCGCCCGCGTCGCGTCGGATTTCGTGCCGGACGAAGCCGGGTTTGTGCGGTTTGTTATTGTCAATCGTGGCCTGCCCGACCGGCGCCTCGGCTCGCTCGCCCGCGACGTGATGGAAATCGAGGTCTATCGAAATCTCGCCTTGCTCGGATTGCCGGAGGCACAGCGGATCGGTCCGATCGTCCGGGAGGTCGAGAAGGGGCTCGCGGATCTCATGCGCGATCTCGTGCACCAGACCACGCTCGGCGAAGGGGACGAATTGCTGGCCCGCCTGACCAATATGACGGCGCGCGTCGAGAGCGAGATCGCCACCACGAAATTCCGGTTCGGCGCAACGCGCGCCTATGGCGCGATCCTCAATGACCGGCTTTCGGCCTTCACCTTGGCCGCGAGCCAGGATGCGCCGACGATCGAAGCCTTCCTCACGAGGCGGAACGCGCCCGCGCTCCGCACCTGCGAGACAATGGAAGCGAATCTCCTCGATCTTGCGGCACGGCTCACGCGCGCTTCCGGGTTGTTGCGCACCCGCATCGATGTGGAGCTCGCCAAGCAGAACAATGCGCTTCTGAGCGGGATGAGCGAGCGGACGCGCATGCAGCTTCGCCTGCAGCAGACGGTCGAGGGCCTGTCTGTTGCGGCGATCAGCTATTACGTGATCGGGCTGGTTGGTTATCTGCTCAAGGCAGCCAAGGAAGCGCGATGGCTCCCGCTGCAGCTGGATGTTGCGATCGGCCTGTCGGTTCCACTGGTCGTCGCGGTCATGTGGGTGCTCGTACGCCGGCTCCGCCGCCTCCATACCCGAGTCGACGGGTTGTGAGGACGCTGGCCAACATATTCATCTTGCGCTATATCATCCCGATGCTGGTTTTCGTTTCCTTCCTTCGGCGTACTCGGCCGTGCGGGCTGGTCAGGGCATGGCTGGTCGGCTTCATGCTGGTCTGGGCCGGCATGGTGCCGGGGCACGCGGCCGAGCTCGTCATGTACGAGCGGCCGGGCTGCCCCTGGTGCGTGCGCTGGCACAAGGAAGTCGGGAGCATCTATCCGAAAACGCCGGAGGGCGCGCGCGCGCCATTGAAGGCCGTGATGCTCGACCGGCAGTCGCAAGCCGCCTACCGCCTGAAAGAGCCGGTCTTCTACACGCCGACTTTTGTCCTGGTGGAAAAAGGGGAAGAAATTGGCCGGATAACCGGTTATATGGGAGACGACGCCTTCTGGAGCCTGATGAAGATGCTGGCTGGCAAGCTGGACTCTGTAGATCAAGCGGGAAAGTAACCAATGTCCTTGATTGAAGCAGGCCTCGAATCCGAACTGCGTGACGGCGATGAGTTTTCGCCCGAACTTGACCAGTTGATGCGCAAGGCTCGCAAGGCCAGCGACTTCCTGAAGGCGCTCAGCCACGAGAACAGGTTGCTGCTGCTCTGCCTCCTCTCGGAGAAGGAGCGTTCGGTCAGCGATCTCGAGAACATCCTGTCGCTGCGGCAGCCGACCGTATCGCAGCAACTCGCGCGCCTCCGTCTCGACGGGCTGGTCACCACGCGGCGCGATGGCAAGACCATCTATTACAGCCTCGCGAACAACGATGTGCGTCAGGTGATCTCGATCATCTATCGCATCTTCTGCGACCCTCCGAAAACCTGAGGATCAGGACGGAATGCCCGCGCTCGCCACCGGTCTGCTGGGGTTCCTGATCGGTCTGGTTGTTGGCGTGGTTGTCTATCGTGCCCGTCTCTGCACATTCGGTGCGATCGAGGACGGCCTGATGGGTCAGGACTGGCGACGTGCCAAGGTCTTCGGTCTGGCACTGGCAGTCGCCCTCCTGCTGACCCAGGGCATGATCCTTTTCGATCTCCTGGATGCCAGCCGGACAACCTATCTGCCCCAATCCGTGCCTGTTGTCGGGCTGGTTATCGGAGGCGTGCTGTTCGGCATCGGGATGGCGCTTGTCGGTACCTGCGGCTTTGGCTCGCTGATCCGGCTCGGCAGCGGCGATCTTCGCAGCCTGGTCGTGATCATCGTCTATGCCCTCTTTGCCTATGCGATGCTGCGGGGCCTGTTGTCCGGGTTTCGCATCGACCTGATCGAGGGCTGGGCCTGGCCGATGCCGGGGCCCAGTGCCTCCGATCTCGCAACCCAGATGCAACGGATTTCCGTCATTGACATGCGCGCTGTGGCCAGTCTGGCCATCATCGTCCCGCTTGTCCTCGCCGTCCTGCAGGATACGCGATTGCTGCGGGCCCGCCGGCTCTTGACGGCAGGGTTTGTGCTTGGCCTCGCGGTGGCTTTGGGCTGGGCTGCAACCGGCTGGTGGAGTGACCCGTTCGACCTGCACCAGCGCGTCCAGAGCCTCACCTATGTCGCCCCGGTCGCCCGGGCGATGTTCGGCGTCCTCTCCGGGCAGGATGACTGGCTGGATTTCGGGATCAGCAATGTGGCCGGAGTCGTGATCGGCGCCTTTGCTGCCAGCATCCGGGCCGGTGAGTTCCGGTGGGAGGCCTTCGACGACCATCACGAAATGAAGCGTCATCTCATTGGCGCCATCTGTATGGGGACCGGGGGCGTTCTGGCCGGGGGCTGCACCATCGGCCAGGGCCTGACCGCGGGTTCCCTCCTGGCGCTGTCGATGCCCATTGTGATCCTGAGCATGATCGTCGGAGCCCGGATCGGCATCGCGGTCCTGATGGGCGATGCCGGCGACTGGATGCGGCGTCTCGCCAGCCGGGCGTGACTGGGTGCGGCGCTCTGCCGCCACGGTGCGCACAAGCACCGCATCCTCACCATGATTCGGTCAGGAATTTCGGTTGATAGCCATCGCAACATCAACGATACGCTACGCCGGCAGGAATGTCGGGCCGGAAGGCCCGAGGCTTCGGGGGCGGAAGAAAGGGTGAGCAACGTGGACCAAGCCGCCGCGCGGGAAGATTCCGCCGTCATGGCCCGTCGAGCCCGCTTCATGAAGATTGCCGGCACGATCGCCAGTGCCGGCCTGTTTGCCGTGTCGCTGGCTGTTCTGTACTGGCTCATCACCGAGCTGGACGCATCCGAAGTGAAGGCCGCTTTCGCACGGGCAAAGAGCAGCCAGATCTGGCTTGCCCTGTTCTTCACGGCGGTATCGTACCTGATGCTGACGGGGTATGACTGGGTCGCGCTGCCGGCCGTGACCACGCAGAAGGTCCGCTACAGGATCGCTGCGCTCGCCTCTTTCACCTCCTATGCCGTCAGCTTCACGCTCGGCTTCCCGCTGCTCACGGCCGCCACCGTGCGCTACTGGATCTATTCCAGCGTCGGGCTGGGTGCCCGGGCCATTGCCAGCCTGACGCTGATTGCCGGGATCACTTTCTGGCTCGGGATGGGCGTCGTCCTGGCCACGGTCATGATCATCCTGCCAGGTTCCGCCTCGACCTTCACGCGGCTGCCGCTGTCGATGAATGTCCTGATCGGGCTCGCGGTCCTGCTCGGGATCGCGATTTATCTGCTGGTCGTCAAGCGCGGCAACAGGACGCTCTCCGTCCAGGGCTGGCAGTTGCGTCTTCCCGGCGTTCGGATCACGTCGCGGCAGATGGCGCTGGGCGCGGCCGATGTCTGCGCCGGTGCTGCGGTTCTCTTCGTCCTGCTGCCGCCGGATGCGCAGATTCCCTTTGCGACCATGCTCGCCGCCTATGTCTTCGCCTGCACGCTCGGGATTGCAAGCCATGCCCCGGGCGGTATCGGCGTCTTCGAGGCGACCATGCTGCTGGCGCTGCCGGGCGTCCCGCGGGAGCAGTTGCTCGGTGCGTTGCTGGTCTACAGGCTGTGCTACTATGTCGTCCCCTTTGTCCTGGCTCTGGTCCTGCTCGGTGTCCGCGAATTGATGATCCGCGCCGGCATGCTCCGGAGGCAGCTTTCGACGCCGGATGAGGATCAGCATGTCTGAAGCCGGGCCGCCATCCGATCCGGCAGAGGAGGCACCGCCGACGCTCCGTTCCCTCGTGATGCGCACCAATGTCCTGCGGGTGCTGGCCATAACCGCCCTGGGCGGGCTCCTCTTCATGGCACACCTGTCCAGTCTGCCGTGGCTGGCGCATTCTCTTGCGCTTCTGGCGCTCGGCTTCGTCTGGCTTGGCTGGCGCACGCTCGAGCCGTCCAGCCTGCGCCGGGGTGATCCGGTCCGCGCCATCCGGAATCCTCCGGACATGCGGCTCAATGCCGTTCTCGATGCCATGGCCTCGCCGACCATCCTGATCGATCACCGCGGCAATATGGTGCATGGCAATGCCGCCGCGCTGAAAGCCCTTGGCGGTTTGCGGCTGGGTCATCCCGTCTCTTTCGCGCTCCGCGCACCGGCCATGCTGTCGGCCCTTGAAACCGTCCTGTCCGGTCAGGCGGAGGCCCGGGCGGAAATCGTCGAGCGCGTACCGATCGAACGGAGCTATGACATTGTTGTCCGCCGCCTCGGCCACGGGCCGGTGCAGCCGGCCAATGGTGTGGCCTATGCCGTCATCTTCATGACGGACACGACCGCGGCTCGCCGTCTTGAGGCGATGCGGGCAGATTTCGTGGCCAATGCGAGCCACGAATTGCGCACGCCGCTCGCCTCGATCCTCGGCTTCATCGAAACCCTTCAGGGGCCGGCGCGGGACGATGCCGTGGCGCGACGGAACTTTCTCGGGATCATGGAGCAGCAGGCGAAGCGCATGGCCCGGCTGATCGAGGACCTGTTGTCGCTCTCGAAGATCGAGCTGAACGCCCATATTCCGCCAGCGACATCGGTCGATCTCGCGCTGCTGCTGCGCTCGGTTTCCGACGCTTTGGGCGGGCTCGCCCGCGACCGGGGTGTGCAGCTTCATTTCGCTCTGGCCGAGGGTATGCCGCCGGTCACGGGGGACCGTGACGAATTGGTCCGCGTTTTCGAGAACCTCATCGAGAACGCGATCAAGTACGGCCAGAGCGGCGGCCGGGTGGACATCATGCTCCAGAAGCTCGGCGAGGATCCGCCGGCCGAACTCGTTGTCCAGGTCCGCGATTACGGGCCGGGCATCGCCGAGGAACACCTGCCACGCCTGACCGAGCGCTTCTACCGCGCCGATATTGCCGAAAGCCGTGTCCTTGGCGGAACGGGGCTCGGCCTGGCCATCGTGAAGCATATCGTCACCCGTCATCGCGGGCGCCTGGCCATCTCCAGCACGCTCGGCGAAGGGGCCACCTTCTCGGTGACGCTTCCGACAGCTGCGGATTGAAACCTAAGTATTTTCAGCCGGTTGAACTGTCATCGTTTTGTCGTCACCGGTCTATAGAAGCGTGCGGACCGGCTGCATTTCAACCCCGCGCGGCCGGGCTAACAAGGAGAGTCCCGAGATGGGTTCGAAATTCCTCGGCGTGTCCGTGATCGCCCTCGCCATGGCCGTGAGTGCCGGCGTTGCATCCGCGCGCGACCAGATCCGTATCGTTGGTTCGTCGACCGTCTATCCGTTCACGACGGCGGTTGCCGAGCAGCTCGGCAAGACCGGCGGCGTGAAAACTCCGGTGGTGGAATCCACCGGCACCGGCGGCGGCATGAAGATGTTCTGCGACGGCGTCGGCGTGAACTTCCCCGATGCCACCAATGCCTCGCGCCGTATGAAGATCGGTGAGTTCGAGGCCTGCCAGAAGAACGGCGTCAAGGACATCATCGAACTGATGATCGGCTATGACGGCCTCACCATGGCGCATTCGAAGAAGTCGCCGCCGATGAAACTGACCCGCGCGCAGATTTTCCTCGCTCTGGCCAAGAACGTTCCGGGTCCGGATGGCAAGCTCATCCCGAACCCCTACAAGAGCTGGAACCAGATCGACCCGTCGCTCCCGAACAAGCCGATCGAGATCCTCGGCCCGCCGCCGACTTCTGGTACGCGTGACTCGATGCACGAGCTCATGATGGAGCCGGGCGCCGAGCAGATCCCGGCGCTGAAGGCCCTCAAGGCCTCGGACCGCAAGGCCTTCGACGCCGCCTGGAAGACGGTTCGTGAAGACGGCGCCTATGTCGAGGCGGGCGAGAACGACAACGTGATCGTGCAGAAGCTCGAAGCCAACCCGACTGCTTTCGGCGTGTTTGGCTTCTCGTTCCTCGAGGAAAATGCCGCGAAGATCCAGGGCGTGACCATTGATGGTGTCGTGCCGGAAATGGACTCCATCTCTTCGCTGAAGTATGGCCCGTCGCGTGAGATGTTTGTGTACGTGAAGAAGGCCCATGTCGGTGTCGTTCCCGGCCTCGACAAGTTCGCCCAGGAATATGTTTCGGATCGCGCCGCCGGTGACGGTGGCTACCTCGAGAAGAAGGGCCTCGTCCCGGTGCCGAAGGCGAAGCGTGACGTAGCCAAGGCCAATGTCGCGGCTCTGAAGACCATGACGGGCGAAGGTCTGCCGAAGTAAGGCAGCGGCCGAGATCGGCCATCGACGAAACAGGCCGGCGCCCTCCGGGCGCCGGTCCTTGCCAGCGGGGGTAGGCGGTGACAAGTTTCTATTACGCGCTCATGGTCGCGCTCGCCCTCGGGGCTTATTTTCTTGTCCGCAGCCGCGCGGCTGCGCTTGCCAGTGGACAGACCCTGCATTCCCGCCCGACCTATCACGGCCTTCTGGCGGCAGCGCAGGTCATCCTCCCGATGATCCTGATTCATTTTGCCGGCTCGATCATGGCCGCGCGCTTTGTCGAGCATCAGGCGCTCGTCGCGATGGATCCGGCCCTGCTGACGGACGAATTGCGCCGCGGTGCGGCTTTCCGCGAGATCCGGGAATTCGCGATCGGCCGCGGTGCCGCCAACGCCACCCAGGCCCTTCAGGCTGGCGCCGCGATGTATGCCTATCTCTCGGCGCTGACAAACTGGGCCGTTCTCGGGCTCGGCCTTGCCGTCGGCATTGCGATGGCTCTGTTCTCGCTCCGCAGCATTTCCGGCGAGTTTCGTGCCCGGAACCGGTTCGAACAGGTCGTGCGGTATCTTTTGATGGCCTGCGCGACGGTTGCTGTCATCACGACAATCGGAATTGTGTTCTCGGTGCTGTTCGAAACCTTCCGGTTTTTCCAGAAAGTCTCGCCGATCGATTTCCTCTTCGGGACCCATTGGTCGCCGCAGACCGCGATCCGCGCCGACCAGGTCGGCTCGTCCGGCTCCTTCGGCATGGTGCCGCTGCTCGTCGGTACGCTGCTCATCTCGACAATTGCCATCCTCGTGGCCGGCCCGATCGGCCTGTTCGCCGCGATATACATGGCCGAATATGCCTCGCCGAAATTCCGGGCCTGGGCCAAGCCGATCCTCGAGATCCTCGCCGGCATTCCCACGGTCGTTCTGGGCTTCTTCGCCGCGCTTACGGTTGCGCCGCTGATCCGCGAGGTCGGTACGGCGCTTGGGCTCAGCGTCGCCTCGGAAAGCGCCCTCGCGGCCGGGCTCGTCATGGGCATCATGATCGTTCCCTTCGTCTCCTCCCTGTCGGATGACGTCATCACCGCCGTGCCACAATCGCTGCGCGACGGCTCCTACGGCATGGGCGCGACGCGGTCGGAAACCATCACGAAGGTCGTCCTGCCCGCCGCGCTGCCGGGCATCGTGTCCGCTTTCATGCTCGCCATTTCGCGCGCCGTCGGCGAGACGATGATTGTCGTGATGGCCGCCGGCCTCGCCGCGAACCTCTCGTTCAACCCGCTCGATGCCGTCACCACCTTCACGGTCCAGATCAAGACGATCCTTGTCGGTGACCAGGAATTCGACAGCGCCAAGACCCTGGCGGCCTTCGCCCTCGGCTTCGTGCTCTTCTTCTTCACGCTGACCCTCAATGTCATCGCGCTGGCGATCGTCCGGAAGTATCGGGAACAATATGACTGACACCTCGATGGCTCCGCCCGGCACGGGCATTCGCACCTTTGATTACGGCTCGGACGAAGCCCAGGCCCGCGTGAAGCGGCGCTACCAGGCCGAGGCGCGCTTCAAGCTCTATGGCCTGCTGGCCGTGCTTTTCGCGGGCGCATTCGTCTTCGTGCTCCTTGCGGATATCGTGCGGAAGGGCATGCCGGCCTTCTTCGAGCATAGGGTTGTCCTGACGCTGGATCTTGATGCCAGCCTGATCGACCCGACGGGGCGACGCGAAATCGACGCCCTTCGGAACGGCGACTACAACAAGATCGTCATGGACGCCTGGCGGGCCAACTTTCCCGAAGTCACCCAGCGATCCGAGCGCCGCCGCCTCGAGGCGCTTGTCTCCAGCGGCGCAGCCGATGACTTGCGTGCGGCGGTCATCCGTGATCCCGCGCTGATCGGCCAGAAGATCCGCTTCCCGGTTCTCCTGTCCGATGATGCCGACCTGCATTTCAAGGGCCTGTCGACCCGCATCTCTACCGTGCCCGGAGCTGGCGCGCTCGATGTGAAGGTCAATGGCCGCGAAGTCGAGCTTTCCGGTTCTGGTCAGCCTTTCGCGGCCATTCTGGCCGATGTGAAGGCCGGGTTGCTGAAGGATGCGGAACGCGTCGGTGCCGAGCTGGCACGTCTTCCGGCATCGCAGCAGGGCGGCAACAATGCCGCGCTTGATGCGCGGCGCGCCGAACTGACCCAGAAGGTTGCCGATCTCCGCCGCCGCGCCGGCGATGCCGGCAGCGCGGAAACGATCGACTTTTCCTCCATGCCCAGCCGGATCATCCGGGCCGAGGGCGCTTCGATCCGCCTTCAGGAAATCGGGCCCGGCTCTGCCAAAGGGTTCCTCCTCGTCGCGCCGCAGCGCGAGATGGCCCGGCTCGAATCCTGGGCGATTGCCACTTTCGCCACGCCGGAGAGCAACCGGAAGGCCAGTGACGCGGACATCTCTTGGCTTGAAACGCTCAATGCCCGCGGTGCCATCGAGAAGGCCTTTTCCACCCGCTTCTTTACCAGCGGTGACAGCCGCGAGCCCGAACTCGCGGGCATCCGCGGCGCCTTGATCGGCTCGGCCCTGACCCTGCTGGTCACGTTGATCGTCTGCCTGCCGCTCGGCGTCGGCGCCGCTGTGTATCTTGAGGAATTCGCCCCGAAGAACCGGTTCACCGATGTTCTCGAGGTCAATATCAACAATCTCGCAGCCGTTCCGTCGATCGTCTTCGGCCTTCTCGGTCTCGCGATGTTCCTCAACTTCTTCGGCCTGCCGCGCTCGGCACCGCTTGTCGGGGGGCTTGTCCTGGCCCTGCTCGTCCTGCCGACGATCATCATCGCCAGCCGCGCGGCGCTCAAAGCCGTGCCGCCCTCGATCAAGGAAGCGGCGCTTGGCGTGGGCGCCTCGCATCAGCAGGCGATCTTCCATCATGTCCTGCCCTTGGCGATGCCGGGCATCATGACCGGCACGATCATCGGTATGGCGCATGCCCTGGGCGAGACCGCGCCGCTTCTCATGATCGGGATGGTGGCCTTTATCGTCGACATCCCGCAGGCGATCACCGATCCCGGAACGGTGCTGCCGGTCCAGATCTATCTCTGGTCGGACCTGCCCGAGGTTGCCTTCCAGGCGAAAACCGCCGGGGCGATCCTTGTCCTGCTAGGGTTTCTCTTCGTCATGAATGGCGCGGCCATTCTCCTGCGGCGTCGCTTCGAGCGCCGCTGGTAATCGCACGCGGCGTAAACAAGGAAAGAGTCGATGTCCTTCGCATCTCCCATGATTCAGGAACCGGCCAGCGCGCCCGAGCCTGCCGTTGCCGCGAAAGTGGCTGCACGGAACGTCAATGTCCATTACGCCGAAAAGCATGCCCTGAAGGATGTCTCCGTCGATATCCCGGCGCGGGCGGTCACCTCCTTTATCGGCCCGTCCGGCTGCGGCAAGTCGACCTTCCTGCGCTGCATCAACCGGATGAACGACACGATCCCGATCTGCCGCGTCACAGGCGAAATCACCATCGACGGCAAGGATATCTATGATTCCCGCCTTGACGTGGTGCTGCTTCGCGCCCGGGTAGGCATGGTGTTCCAGAAGCCCAATCCGTTTCCGAAATCGATTTACGAGAATGTCGCCTATGGGCCGCGCCTGCATGGCATGGCCAGGAACAAGACCGAGCTTGACGAGATCGTCGTCAACTCGCTCAAGCGCGCCAGCCTGTTCGAGGAAGTGAAGGACCGTCTCCAGGAATCCGGCACCGGGCTCTCGGGCGGCCAGCAGCAGCGCCTCTGCATCGCCCGCGCGATCGCTGTCAGCCCGGAAGTCATCCTGATGGACGAGCCCTGCTCGGCGCTTGATCCGATCGCCACGGCGAAGATCGAGGAACTGATCGACGAGTTGCGCAGCAACTTCACCATCGTCATCGTCACCCATTCGATGCAGCAGGCTGCCCGCGTTTCACAGCGCACCGCCTTCTTCCACTTGGGTGCCCTCGTCGAGGAAGGATCGACCGAGCAGATCTTCACCAACCCGAAGGATAAGCGGACCCAGGATTACATTACCGGCCGGTTCGGCTGATCCTGCGGCGAGATGGAAAGCAGACAATGACCCAGCATATCGTGAGGGCCTATGACGAGGAGCTTGGCGCTCTCTCTGTCAAAATCAACCAGATGGGCGGCATTGCCGAGGCCATGCTGACAGATGCCATTGATGCTCTGGCGCGCCACGATGTCGGCAAGGCCCGGGGGGTTATCGAACGGGATGGCCAGCTTGATGCGTTGCAGAACGAAATCGAGGAACTGGCGGTTCTCGTGATCGCCAAGCGCCAGCCGATGGCGAATGATCTCCGCCATATCATGGGCACGATCCGCATTGCCTCCGATATCGAGCGCATCGGCGACCTGATGAAGAACATCGCCAAGCGTGTGACGGTGATGGAAGACCGCTTCCTCGGAACCCGGTCCCTTGCCGGCATCCAGCACATGGCGCATCTCGTCCTTGGGCAGGTCAAGGCCGTACTGGACAGCTTCGCTCAGAAGAGTTCCGACCTCGCCCGCCATGTCTGGCTGCATGACGGCGAGGTGGACCAGCTCAACAATTCGCTGTTCCGCGAGCTGCTGACCTACATGATGGAAGATCCGCGCTCCATCACGTTCTCCACGCATCTGCTCTTCATCGCGAAGAATATCGAGCGTGCCGGTGACCATGCCACCAACATCGCCGAGACAGTCTTCTTCATCGAAACGGGACAGCAGTTGAGCGGCCCGCGCCCGAAAGGCGAATCCTCCGTCTTCGCGGTTTCCGCGCCGGGCAAGTGAGGCCGTCATGGCACCGCGCATCATGGTTGTGGAGGATGAGGAGGCTCTGGCCATCCTGCTGCGCTACAACCTGACGGCCGAGGGCTACGAGGTCGACCATGTGGCCCGCGGCGACGAGGCCGATCTCCGCCTCAAGGAATCCGTGCCGGACCTGCTGATCCTGGACTGGATGCTGCCGGCGCTGTCGGGCATCGAGATCTGCAGGCGCCTGCGGGCACGGCCGGAAACCGCCCGCCTCCCTGTCATCATGCTGACAGCCCGCGGCGAGGAATCCGAGAGGATCCGGGGCCTCAGCCAGGGGGCCGATGACTACGTGGTCAAGCCCTTCTCAGTCCCCGAACTGGTCGCGCGGGTTCATGCCCTGCTCCGTCGGGTGAAGCCGGAGCATGTGGCGCATCGCCTCGTCATCGGCGATATCGAACTCGACCGGGTGACCAAACGGGTCCGCCGCGCCGAACGCGAGTTGCATTTGGGGCCAACCGAGTTCCGCCTGCTGGAATTCCTGATGAAGAGCCCCGGCCGGGTTTTCGCGCGGGACCACCTGCTCGATTCCGTCTGGGGGCAGGATGTCTATGTCGACGAGCGGACGGTCGATGTCCATGTCGGACGGCTGCGCAAGGTGCTGAACCGGCGCGGTCAGGCCGATCCGATCCGGACCGTGCGTGGCGCCGGTTACTCCTTCGACGAGACATTCGGTCGCAAAGCCTGAAATTTCGAGGTTCAGGCGTCAGGAAGGGGCGACATCGCCCCTTGCCGAATGACGGCATCGGAGAGAGCTCAGCCGCCCCGGCGGCGATCTCCCTGGGGCTGGAACGCGATCCGGGCATGCGCCTCGCAATAGGTTCGCCCTGCGCCGCAATCGGCGCCGCAATAGACGAAATCAGCCTGCAATGGATCGCCGATCGGCCACCGGCACAGGCCTTCGCGCAATTCCATGATCGAAATCCGGCGGGAGATCGGGATCACGACATTGTCCCGCGCCGGCGCGACTTCCGCCACAACCTCCATCATCTCGACCACGGCAAGGTTGCCCCGGACGGAAATGGTCGCAGTTCGGGCGGCTGCCTTCACCACCTTGCGCGGTCGCGCCACGCTGGCCGGCTTGGCCTTGGCGCGGCCGGACAGGCCAAGCCTGTGCACCTTGCCGATCACCGCATTGCGCGTGACGCCGCCCAGCTCCGCAGCAATCTGGCTGGCGCTCAACCCTTCGCTCCACAGTTTCTTCAACTGTTCGATGCGGTTGTCGTCCCACGACATCGTTGCCTCCTCGCCTTCCTGTGCGGTGCTCCGGCGGAATCCCTCACCGTGGCTCGCCAAAAAGCGAGCAACCAACCGGAACATCCGGAGGGGGAATGCCTGACCCGAGACCCCACGCTGTGCCGAAGCCTGTTGCTTGCCGACACCTTGTCTCTACCGGCGACACTAGCCGAAGCCGCGTCCAAGGTTGAGAGTCGACGCGGTAACAGCGCTCGTTTTCAACAGGCATAATCAGGCGCGCTTGACCATGCCGTCCGTGAGTCACAACTGTGGCATCTGCGTGAATTATTGACTTTTCGACGGTTCTCTCGCAAAGAAACACCATGCCGCCCGGTTCGAGGCGGCCTTCTTTTTTGGCGAGGATTTTCGTCAAAGGCCGACCGCGGATCGGGGCATCCGGTCAGCCGGCAGGCCCAACCCGGTAGGAGGGTATCATGAGCATGACGTCCAAAAGCGAAGCCGCACATCTCTCGGCCCGCGCTGGGCGATCGGCCACCTCCAGCCTGATGCCGACCTATGCCCGCGCCGCCCTTGAATTCGAACGCGGCGAAGGCGCGTGGCTCTTTACGCCAGACGGCCGGAAATATCTTGATTTCGGCAGCGGCATTGCCGTGAACGTGCTCGGCCATTCGCATCCGCATCTCGTCTCCGCGTTGGTCGGGCAGGCGGAGAAGCTCTGGCATGTCTCGAACATCTACAAGATCCCGGAAGGCGAACGGCTGGCCGAGCGCCTCTGCGCCCTGACCTTTGCGGACCGCGTCTTCTTCACGAATTCGGGTGCGGAAGCGCTGGAATGCGCGATCAAGACCGCGCGGAAATACCATTCGGCGAACGGCCAACCGAACCGCTACCGCATCATCACCTTCGAGGGTGCCTTCCATGGCCGCACCCTGGCGACGATCGCGGCTGGCGGCCAGCAGAAATATCTCGAGGGTTTCGGCCCCAAGGTCGAGGGGTTCGATCAGGTCCCCTTCGGCGATCACGCGGCTCTGGAGGCCGCGATCGGGCCGGATACCGGCGCGATCCTGATCGAGCCGATCCAGGGCGAGGGCGGGCTTCGCCCTGTGCCGCCGCAATGCCTGCGGGGCCTGCGCGAACTCTGCGACAAGCATGGCCTGCTTCTGATCCTCGACGAGGTGCAGAGTGGCGTCGGCCGGACCGGCAAGCTCTTTGCCCATGAATGGTCGGGCATCCGCCCGGATATCATGGCGATCGCCAAGGGCATCGGCGGCGGATTCCCGCTCGGGGCCTGCCTCGCCACCGAGGAAGCCGCCAAGGGCATGGTCGCGGGCACCCATGGCTCGACCTATGGCGGCAACCCGCTGGCCATGGCGGTCGGCAATGCCGTGCTCGATGTCGTGTCCGATCCGGGTTTCCTCGAGACGGTCCGGCAGACTGCGCGCGATTTCGCACAGCGCCTCGCCGAGCTGAAGGACCAGTATCCCGATATCGTCGAAGAGGTCCGGGGCTCCGGCCTGCTGATCGGTCTGAAGATGCGCGTGCCCAACACGGCGTTCGTGGCCGAGGGGCGTGAACAGGGCATCCTGACCGTCGGCGCTGGCGACAATGTCGTCCGGCTGCTGCCGCCGCTGATCATCGGCGAGCCGGAAATCCAGGAAGCCTATCGCCGGCTTGATGCCACCTGCACGGCCCTCCGGGCGTCACAGGCGCAGGCCAAGGCCAGCTGACCGTTTTCACATGGTATGACACCGATGAGTACTTCCTTTCAGCTTCCGGCCTCCCAGAGGCATTTCCTCGATCTCGGTGACCTGCGCGCCGAGGAAGTCCGCCACATTCTCGACGGGGCGCGCCGCATCAAGGCGCGCCGTCGGGCTCAGTTGCCCGGCGACAGGGTGCTGGCCGGCAAATCCATCGCGATGATCTTCGAGCAGCCCTCGATGCGCACGCGCATGTCCTTCGATATGGCGATCCGCGAACTCGGTGGCGAGAGCATCATGGTCACCGGCAAGGAGATCGAGCTCGGCGAGCGCGAGAGCATCGCCGATACGGCCCGCGTGCTGTCGCGCTATGTCGACGGCATCATGATCCGCATCCTCGACCATCGCCAGCTGGTCGAGCTGGCCGAGAACGCGACGATCCCGGTCCTCAACGGGCTGACAAAGACCTCGCATCCCTGCCAGGTCATGGCCGATGTCCTGACCTTCGAGGAGCATCGCGGCCCGATCGGCGGCCGCACGGTGACCTGGGTCGGCGACAGCAACAATGTCCTGCGCTCCTGGATCGAGGCGGCCGGCCGTCTCGGTTTCTCGATGCGCGTGGCCACGCCCGAGGAACTGCAACCCAAGGCGGATATCGTCGACTGGGCCCGCAAGAACAAGGTCGATCTCCGCCTGATGCGCAGCCCGCAGGACGCGGTCGAGGGCACGGATTGCGTCGTGGCCGATGCCTGGGTCTCCATGGGCGACAAGGATGCCGGCCGCCGCCACAACCTGCTGCGTCCCTACCAGGTCAATGCGGAACTGATGCGCGTCGCCGGCCCTCAGGCGATCTTCATGCATTGCCTGCCGGCCAAGCGTGGCGAGGAAGTGACCGACGAGGTCATGGACGGGCCGCAATCGGTTGTTTTCGACGAAGCGGAGAACCGCCTGCACGCCCAGAAAGCCATCCTGGCCTGGGCCTATGGCGAAAGCTTCGCCTGATGGCCGTTGAGGCTCCCCCGGGTTCGGGGTCGATCTTCGGCGCGGACGATATCGTCCTCCCGTTCCATGTCGAGCCGCTGGATACGCGCGGCCGGGCCATCCGGCTTGGGCGTGTCCTCGACGAGATCATGGCGAGGCATGCCTATCCGCCCGTCGTCGAGCGCCTCCTCGCCGAGGCGATCGCCCTGACCGCCCTGATGGGGTCCTCGCTCAAGTTCGACGGGCGGTTCCAGCTCCAGACCAAGACCGACGGCCCTGTCTCCCTGCTCGTGGTCGATCTCGGCACGCCCTCATCCTTGCGGGCTTATGCCCGGTTTGATGCCGATCGCGTGGCCGCTGCCGGCGAGCGCGCCAGTGCCGCCACGCTGCTCGGGCATGGCTATCTCGGCTTCACCGTCGAGCAGACCGCACTCCAGTCCCGCTACCAGGGCATCGTCGCGCTCGATGGCCAGGGGCTCGAAGCAGCGGCCATGCAGTATTTCCGACAATCCGAACAGATCCCCACCGCGCTGCGCATCGCCGTGGCCGAGCATCAGCAGGCCGGCGGCCGGCGCCAGTGGCGGGTCGGTGGCGTGCTGGCACAATTTCTCCCCGCAGCACCCGAGCGCATGCGGCAGGCCGATCTCGATCCCGGGGATGCCCCGGCGGGCACGATCCGCCATGTCGTCGACGAAGACGATGCCTGGATCGAGGCGCGGGCCCTTGTCGAGACCACCGAGGATATCGAACTTGTCGATCCCGGACTGGGGCTCGACCGCCTTCTTTACCGACTGTTCAATGAACGTGGGGTCTCGGTCTCCGAGCCGATCCGCATGGAAGACCAGTGCCGCTGCTCAGAGGCGCGGATCCGCGAGACGTTGACCCAGTTCCCGGATTCGGACCTCGCGGAGATGCGCGAGGAGGATGGCGCGATCGCCGTGACCTGCGAGTTCTGCAGCCGCCGGTATCGCCTCGCCCTCTGAAAAGGCCGGCTGTCAGTTCAGCACGCGGCGATCCGCCGGCATATCCAGCGAAAAGGCCGGGATCTCCACCTCGAAACGCTCGCCGCTGGCCGAGACCATCTCGTAGGTCCCCACCATGATGCCGTGCGAGGTCGTCAGCGGGCAACCCGAGGCGTAGCGATAGAGTTCGCCCGGGCGCAGGATCGGCTGCTCGCCGACCACGCCGAGCCCGCGCACATGCTGCACCTGCCCGTCGGCATCGGTGATGATCCAGTGCCGAGCCCGGAGCTGGACCGTTTCGGTCGACAGGTTGCGGATCTCGATCGCGTAGGTCCAGAAGTACTGGCCGACTTCGCGGCGGGAACGTTCCGGCGAGAATTCCGGCTCGACCGTTACCTCGATCCCACGCGTGCTCTTGCGGTACATGGCGCCCCTCATCCTGCCCGCGCGAAACCGGCCTTGACCATGCCGGCCACGATCCAGCCCGTCAATGGCGGAATCGGCACCCCACAAGCCCTGGCCGGGCGGCGCGCAATGCGGAGATCCTGTGGGCATTCGCCGGCAGACCCCGCCGAAGCTTGTCACGGGCAGGGCGCTCCTGTAGCCAGATCCGGGACAAGGGAGGGTGGCTGTGCCACAGGCGACGCCGGGGATTTATTCGGATGCGATGATCGAGGGCCTCGTCGAGGCCGGAGCCATCCGCATTCCCGAGCCGCTCGCCCCGGGGCAGGTGCAGCCCGCGAGCCTCGACCTCCGCCTCGGCCGCCGCTGCTGGCGCATGCGGGCCAGTTTCCTGCCCGGTCATGGCGGCGATGTCGCCAGCCGGATCCGCGATTATGCCTTGCACGAGATCGACCTCACGCAGGGCGCCGTGCTGGAGACCGGCTGCGTCTATGTCGCGGAAATCCTTGAATCCGTGCGTCTGCCCGAGGGGCTGGCCGCTTCCGCCAATCCGAAGAGTTCCACCGGGCGCCTCGATGTCTTCACCCGGGTGATCACCGATGGCGCCGCAGCGTTCGATGTGGTTGCCGCCGGCTATGACGGGCCGATCTATGCCGAAATCTCGCCGCGCACCTTCCCCGTTCTCGTGCGGCAGGGCAGCCGGCTCTCGCAGTTGCGCTTCCGCAGCGGCCAGCCCCGGATCGACGATGTCGCGCTGAAGGCGCTCCACCAGCGCGAGCGGCTTGTCGACCGTGACTCCGCGCTCATCCAGGATGGCGTGGTGTTGTCGGTCGATCTATCCGGTTTCGGCGGAACCTCGCTCGTCGGCTATCGCGGCAAGCGCCATACCGGCCTGATCGATGTCGATCGCGTCGGCGCCTACCGCGTCGAGGATTACTGGGAGCCGATCTCCCTGCATGACCGGCGCGAACTTGTGCTGGATCCGGATGAATTCTACATCCTCGCCTCGAAGGAGGCCGTGCATGTCCCGCCCGATCATGCGGCCGAAATGGTGCCGTTCGATGCCATGATGGGCGAGTTCCGCGTCCATTATGCCGGCTTCTTCGATCCCGGCTTCGGCCATGCCGCCGCCGGCGGGGCCGGGGCCCGGGCCGTGCTGGAAGTGCGCTCGCGCGATGTGCCCTTCATTCTCGAGGATGGCCAGGTCGTCGGCCGGCTGATTTACGAGCGGATGGCCGGCCCGCCGAAGCGCCTCTATGGCGCAGGGCTCGCCTCGAATTACCAGGCGCAGGGTCTCAAGCTGTCAAAGCATTTCCGGGGCTGAGCCTCATCTGCGGCACAGGCTCCGCATGTCCTGCCGGTCGGCACTCACGCCTGGCCACGCTCCCTCGCCTCGATAGCGTCGAGCTTCGCGCGGATCTGCTGCAACTCTGCCAGCATCGTCTCCATCACCGCCGGATCATGCAGCAGCTGCTTCTGGTCGCTGCCGCGCTCGTCATCAAGCGCCGTCACAACCACGCCGATGAAGAGGTTGAGCATCATGAAGGCCGAGAGCAGGATGAAGAGCACGAAATAGGCGATGGCATAGGGATGCTTCTCCATCAGCGGCTTGACCACGCCATTCGACCAATCGTCGAAAGTCATGACCTGGAACAGGGTATAAGCGGTCTGGCCGAGCGAGCCGAACTGCTCCGGCGCGGTAACGCCGAACAGCTTGGTCCCCATGACGGCGAAGACATAATAGATCAGCAGCATCAGCAGGCTGATCGAGCCCATCCCCGGCATGGCACCGATCAGCCCGGCCACCACGCGGCGCAGCGAAGGCAGCATCGTCACGAGGCGCAGCACGCGCAGGACGCGCAAAGCCCGGAGGACCGACAGGGATTCGGTGGCTGGCACCAGCGCGATACCGACGACCAGCATGTCGAACACGCTCCAGGGGTCTTTCAGGAAGTTCCGGCGATGGACGGCCATCCGGGCCAGCAGCTCGACGACAAAGATGTTGAGCAGCAGGGTGTCCAGCGCGTGGAGCGCGGGACCATACTGGGCCATCACCGTCTGGCTGGTCTCGAGGCCGAGCGTGATAGCGTTCAGCACGATCAAGCCGATGATGAAACGCTCCGTCAGCGGATTGGTGACTATTGTATGGAGCAGCGACATCATGTTCCCCTGTTTCACCGGCATTTCTGGATAGGACAGTGCGTGCCTTGCGGCGAGAGGCAGTAACGCAATCCACGTAATTATACGCATCGAAATCCGTAGCGGGAGTTTGCGACGGCAATACCCTTGCCTTTCGCAGGGCAACCGGTTTATGTCGCCCCCGCGCGGGTATGATGTAATGGTAGCCTGTCAGCTTCCCAAGCTGAACGCGCGGGTTCGATTCCCGCTACCCGCTCCAGAATTCCCGTCATCCGGCTTTCCCGCGCAGCGATGCGCCTAGAAGGTGATCACCATCATTGGTGGCGCGCCGGGTGTTTCCGTGGCCAATGGGCCCGAGAGGGGGGGCGGCTGTTCGGCGGGAATGACCAGCCGGGAAGGGCTGTCCGTGAGGCTCAGAGGGGAATCCGGCGCCAGCAGATCCTCGAAGCGCGGATTGAACGGCGCAGTGCCGAACGGTGCGAACCGGATGGCCGGGCGGACGGACCGCAGCGGATCTCGGCTCCAGGCAACCGAGAAGGGCGTGCTGCCGCTACACCGGACAAGTACGGCGCCGCTTGTCTCTCCGGCCAGAACCATCCGCTCGATGTCGCCGGGCTGCAGGGAAGGCGATGTCCGGATCAGGCATCGCTCGAGAATGGTGACGCTCACCTGAAGGGTACCGGTTCCGGTGCGGGTCGCGGCTGCGGCGCCCGGCAAGGGCAGCGCCAGGGGCAGGGCAGCCAAGGCGAGAGCGGCGGCGCTGGCTCGCCCTCGCGGCAGGGTCTCGGTGATGGGCAAGGCCAAGGCTCCAGGAAGGCGATCACGGCACGCTAGTGCCCGCCGGCCAGACAGGAAAGATCATTCTTTACGAATGGTTAAACCGCCGCTCTGGATGCTGTCGCAAAATGGATCAATCCGCCGGCGGCTGCAGGACGCGCCGCTCATGCGCATCGGCAATCGCTTCGCTCAGCGAGGGTGACAGGCCCAGCTCGGCCAGCATCTGCGCAGCCTCGCGCATTTCAGCAGCTCTCCGGATTCCATGCCGGGCGACCCGGCCATCCATCAGCCGGGCGAGATGCGCCCAGTCCTGACCCGGGAATGTAGCGCCCAGCGAGGCGAAGACATCGTCGCTTACACCCCATGCCGCCGAGGCACGGGCGGAATCGATGATCAACGCCTCGATCCCCTTGATCATGATCGACCGGCAAAGTTTCGTGGCCGAGGCCCGGCCGATCGTTTCGGAGACCACGCGTATCGCCATGCCGCGCGGGTTGAGCCTTTCCGCTACGCTCATGGCCTGGGCTCCGCCGGCGAGGATCGACACCCGGATGCCCGGCTCTGCCACCGGCGCCATGACCGCGCCTTCGACATAGCCCAGACCGCGCCTTGCGAGGGCCTCGCCGCAGCCTGCCTTGGTCTGCGGCGAGGCGGAATTCAGGTCGAACAGCACCTGATACTCCCCCAGATAGCCGAGGGCTTCCTCCGCCACGTCTCGGGTCGAGGATGCGGTAACTGCGGAAAAGACAATGTCAGCGTCCTGCGCGGCAGCGGCAGCGCTGCCCGCGAGACGCACGCCATCCCGTTCCGCAATGCTCTTCAGTGTCTCGGCCTGCGCCGGATCACGCATTTTCAGGTCATAGGCGGATACGGCTGTTCCGGACTGCTGCGCAAACTGGCGGCCAAACAACTGGCCCACTTCCCCATAGCCGATGAAGGCAAGGCGCAAGGCTGGTGCCGTCTTCCGATTGATCATGTCATCTTCTCCTCGTGTCGGAGTGTCGTCACGGCCACGCCAAAGGCAAATGGGAAAATCGGGGCGATTGATGCAATGCGCTCATCAACGGCATCGAAAATCGAATTTGATTCACGACGCGCATAGCCCGAGACTGAACCCAAACAGGGAGCACTTCATCATGATCACGCGGCGGAGCTTGATGCAGCGGGCTGGTGCAGCCGTGGCTTTGCCCGGGCTCTCTGGCCTGGCCGCGCGGGCGGAAACGTTTCCCTCCCGGCCGATCACGCTGGTTGTTCCCTTCACCCCCGGTGGGACGACGGATATTCTGGCGCGCATTGCCAGCAGCAAGCTGGAAGCCGCGTTCGGGCAGTCCGTCATCGTCGAGAACAAGCCCGGTGCCGGCGGCGCGTTGGGGGCTGCAGCAGTGGCGAATGCCGCACCCGACGGCCATACGTTGCTGCTGGGCCATATCGGCACGCTCGGCGTCAATCCCGGTCTCTATCCGCGCCTGCCCTATGATCCGCTGAAGAGCTTCACCTTCCTCAGCATGCTTTCGCGCGTCCACAACGTGCTGGCCGTGCCGCTCGAGCTGCCCGTCCAGTCTGTCGCCGAGCTTGTTGCCTATGCCAGGCAGCGTCCCGGGCAGCTGAACTATGCTTCGGGCGGCAATGGCAGCGCGGCACATATCGCAACCGAAGCCTTGGCCGATGCGACAGGTCTGGAACTGCAGCACGTCCCCTATCGCGGAACTGCGCCGGCCGTGCAGGATCTGCTGGGAGGCCGCGTCCAGTTGATGCTGACCGGCGCCCCGGTGCTGCTGCCGCTGATCCGGGACGGCAAGTTGCGTGGACTTGCTGTGTCGGGCCTTCAGCGGATTGCCGATGCCCCGCAGATGCCCACAATCGCGGAAGCCGGCCCGCTTCCGGGCTTCGAGGCATCGCAATGGTATGGCATCGTTGCGCCTGCTGGCCTGCCGTCGGCGATCGCCGGGCGCCTGACCCGCGAGATCCAGTCGGCCTTCAACGCGGCCGATGTTGCCGGGCGGCTTGCGTCGCAAGGTGCGGATGTCTGGACGATCGGGCCGGACCCCTTCCGCGCCCATGTGGAAACCGAAATCACCCGGTGGAAGGGTCTGATCGAAAGGCGGGGCATCCGGCTCTGACGGCCGCAAGCCTGACTGCGGCCAATTCTTACTGGATCATGGCGTGGGTGATGCCGGCATAGTGGCACCCGGCCGCGGTGGCGACGAAGCCGTGCCAGATAGCGTTGTGGAAGCGCAGGCTTTTCCAGACATAAAATCCGATCCCGGCAACATAGATCAGTCCGCCGACGATCATCAGCCGAAGTGTCAGCGGCGGCAGGTCCCGGGCGAGTGGCTCCATGGCGAGCAGCGCGGACGAGCCGAGCAGCACATAAACCGCGATTGAAATCCGGTCATAGCGCCCGGGAAAGGCGAGCTTCATGATGCAGCCAGCGATGGCGCCGATCCAGACGAGGCTGCCGAGAAGGATCGCCCAGAAACTGTCCTGCATCAGGACAAGCAGGGGCATGTAGGTCCCGGCGATCATCACGAAGATCGCGGAATGATCGAACCGCCGCAGCAGCCATTTCAGCGACGAAGGTGGCACCAGATTATAGGCGGCGGAAAACCCGAACATGGCCAGCATGCCCAGCCCGTAAATGGCGACCGCCGTCACTTCATGGGCGCCACGCTTCATGATCACCAGTGCGATCAGGAGGGTGATGCCAACCAGCGCAGCGAGGATTGCAAGGGCATGAACGACGCCATCGGCCACAAGTTCCCCCTGGCTGAAAGGGCGCCGCGTGAGACGGGGATGGTCGGCGGGCAGCATGGCTTGACCTTGGCGGAAACGGAACTTCGGAGGGTTGGACCTGATCGGAATTGGTGCAGGAGTAAACCGTTCTCCCGCCTTCTGCGTCAAGTGGCCTTTGGTCGCGAGCTGCCGTTGCACAGGAACGCATTGGAGCCTATCTTCGAAGGCCCGGCGTGGGGTCCGGCAGAGGGATGTCATGGCGCAGGACGGGATCCATCAGGATGCGGAAACTCCCGCCCGGCTCAGCCGGTTGCTTCCCTTTGCCGTGATTGGTCTGTTCCTGCTGATGGCTGGCGGGCTCTGGGCCCGGTACGGTGGCGCGGTCTTTGCGGAAATGGTGGCGGCGGCCTGGGCGCTCTGCTTCTGAGCCGCGCGTTGGTCCGGGAGGCCGGTCCGTGCGAGGCCATGTGGCGTTTTCCGCCAGTATTGCGGCCGGGTGACCAGTTCGGCCAGCGCCAGCCAGGCACAGAGTGAGACCAGGAGCTGGGTGACGGGAAAGGCCAGAAGCCACGGCCATCGGCTCAGCCACCCTCTGCGATGCAGTGCCACCAGCGCCGGCACGGCTTCGGTCAGCACGGCAATGACGATCAGCAGCAGCATATTGGCATCGAGAAGCGCCTGCCGCGCGCCGGTGCCGCCCAGCGGGATCGGAGAGAGCATCCGGCCAAGTGCAAGGCCGATGAAGATCGGCAGGAAGAGCGAGGTCGTCAGCATCGCGAAGGGAATGCATGCTCCCACCAGGAGCGAAAGCCCGTCCAGCTTCTGGCGGTACAGCGGCAGCTTGCCGGCATGGACAAGCGCTGTCTGGAACCAGCCCTTGAGCCATCGGACCCGCTGGTTCCGCCAGAAGGGCCATCGGTTGGGCGCCTCCTCCCACGTGGTCGAGGCGAGGTCACCCACGGCAAGTCCGGCTCCGGCCAGCCGGTAGCCGAGATCGGCATCCTCGGTAACATTCGCGGCATCCCACCCGCCGACATGTCGGAGCTGCTCGGTCCGGAAGTGGTTTGACGTGCCACCGAGTGCGACCGGCCAGCCGGCAAGAGTGAAGCCGCGCCGTGTGCAGTCGAAAAGAGCTGCGTAGTCCTGCGCAAAGCGCTGGCACAGGAAGCCATCCCCCGGGTTCGAGATGGCCAGTCTTGCTTGCAGGCAGGCGAGACTGGCCGGAGCGCGGGCCAAGACCGATGCCGCCTTTCGGAGCTGGTCCCGTTCGGGCACATCCTCGGCATCATAAACGGTCAGCAATTCGCCGGTTGCGAAGGGCAGGGCTGCGTTCAGGGCACGCGGCTTGGTACGGGGTTCCCCCGGCGGGACCCGGAAGAGCAGGAAGCCGGGCGGCAGCGCGAAGCCGGCAAGGGCGGAAAGGGTTTCGGAGTCATCTGCCTCGATCAGCAGAAGGACCTGGCGACGCTCAGGCGGATAGTCGAGCGCGGCGAGGTTCCGCACAAGCTTCTGTACCACATTGCCCTCGCGGAAGAGCGGGACAAGCACGGTGTAGCAGGGCAGGGCGGCTTCAGGCAGGGAAACCTCTTGCTCGGAATGTGCTCCCAGCGGATCGGCGCTTGGCATCAGGGCTGCCGTGAGGACGGCCAGCGCCGCGATCAGGTAGGCCGGCGACAGGGCGGCCAGGGCGATTTCGACCAGCGCTGCGGGGATGGCTCCGGCGAGGGCCAGGATCGCCACCAGGACGAACAGTCCCGCGCCGATCGCAAACAGGATAGGGCCGGAGCGGAGCGTTCGAGCGGAGAGTTCATCCGGAAGACCGGTCGCAGCCTGCCGTGCAATGGCAGGGCCATGCCGGCGCAGCAGGGAATCGAGCAGATCCTGCTCGCCTGTCAGGACCAGCGGCGGGAGATCGCCATCGATGGCGCGACGGACCAGCATTTCCGCCAGGATGCCGGTCGGCGCGACGAGTCTCGCGACGCTCCCGTGATATCGGCATGGATAGCCGCGCCGGAGGAATGCCTCTTCGGGCAGGATGGGTGCGGCGGGCGGGGGAGGCTGCTTCAGGATAGGGCTGCCGGTCAGCCGGGCCAGCGTGGAAAGAAGATCAGCCTCGGTGATATGGCCCCGAGCAAGCGCAAGATCGAGCGGATGACGCCGGGCTTCCCCGGCCTGATGGCAAAGCTGCCGCCAAAGGGGCGGGGGCAGGCCGAGCCCCCGGGCAAGGATGAGGCAGGGTTCGCCGGCGCCATCGTGCGGACGGGCAAGGGCAGGGGACATACTGAAAAGCGCAAAAAGGAATGAACAGGACAATGCTTCAGGAATAGGACAGAATTCCTTTTCCGACAAGCCTGCCCGGATCACCGGATTCGCTCTAGCTTTTCCGCCGGAAACCGTGTAAATGAAATACTCAAAATGAGCATATATCCGTAGCCAGCTTCTGGCTCTGGAGGAAACCGAGATGACCTTGACAATTCCGGCCACGAAAACGGCAAGGATGGCTGGCCCGGATTTCGGCGAGAACCGGGTCCTGCCGATGCCTGACCTTACCTACACGCCTGAGGTTGCCGCCGAGACGGCGCATCTCTACGACCGCGTGAAGCATGTGGTTCCCCCGGTCGAATGGCCGTTCCACGCCCCGTATGTCGCCGCGATCAACCGGCTCAAGAAAGAGCGCGATGCGGTCATCCTGGCGCATAACTACCAGACGCCGGAAATCTACAATTGCGTCGCCGATGTCGTCGGCGACAGCCTCCAGCTGGCCAAGTTGGCGGCCCGCAGCACGGCCCGCATCATCGTGCAGGGCGGCGTGCATTTCATGGCCGAGACCTCGAAACTGCTGAATCCGGACAAGATGGTCCTGATTCCGGACCTGAAGGCCGGTTGCTCGCTGGCCTCCTCGATCACCGGGGCGGATATCCGCCGTCTGCGCGAGGCCTATCCCGGCGTTCCGGTCGTGGCCTATGTCAATACCTCGGCCGAGGTGAAGGCCGAGGTTGATATCTGCTGTACCTCGGCCAATGCCGTGCAGGTGGTCGAGAGCCTGGGCGTGGATCGGGTACTCTTCGTTCCCGACCAGTATCTTGCGAAGTACGTCGCCTCGAAGACCAAGGTGCAGATCATTTCCTGGCATGGCGCCTGCGAGGTTCATGAGCGCTTCACCGGCGAGGAACTGCGCCGCTATCGTGAGGCGGACCCTTCGATCCGCATCATCGCGCATCCCGAATGCCCGCCCGATGTCATCGCCGAGGCCGATTTCACCGGGTCGACCGCCGGGATGATCGACTACGCGACGGCGCAGAAGGGCGGCAAGGTCCTGCTCGTCACCGAATGCTCGATGGCGGACAATGTCGCCGCCTCCGCAAGGGATGTCGAGTTCGTCCGGCCCTGCAATCTCTGCCCGCACATGAAGCGGATCACGCTGCCGAAGATCCTCGACAGCCTGCTTACGCTGCAGCACCGGGTCGAGATCCCCGAGGAGCTTGCCGTGCGGGCCCGCCGGTCGGTCGAGCGGATGATCAACCTGCAGAACTGAACCGCAGGAACCGGGAATTCTCCATGGCTTCGGTCCTTGTCATCGGCGGCGGGCTCGCCGGGCTCTTCACGGCGCTGAAGCTGAGCCCGCTCCCCTGCACCATCATCAGCCCCCTGCCTCTCGGACAGGGAGCTTCCTCGGCCTGGGCGCAGGGCGGCATAGCTGCCGCAATCGGCGAGGGCGATTCGGTCGACAAGCATGTTGCCGATACGCTTGCCGCCGGGGCCGGCCTCTGCGACGAGCGCATGGTCCGGTTGATGGCCGGTGAGGCGAATGACCGGATCCATGATCTGCTGGGATTCGGTGTTCCTTTCGACCGGGACCTCGAGGGCCGCCTCGTCCAGTCGCGCGAGGCTGCCCATTCGGCCAACCGTATCGTACGCGTCCGCGGCGATATGGCCGGGGCGGCGATCATGGAGGCGCTGGTTGCCGCTGTGCGTCGGACGCCCTCCATTCGCGTGCTCGAAGGTGTCGAGGCGCTGGAACTCGAGAAGTGGCCGGAGGATACGGTCATCGGTGCCAGCGTTGAGTTCATCCATGAAAATTTCGATCGCGCGGGCGGCTTCATGCGGGCCGACCGGATCGTTCTGGCAACCGGCGGGGTCGGCCAGCTTTTCGCCCGGTCGACCAACCCGCCCGAAGCGCGCGGCCTCGGCCTCGCCATGGCTTCGCTGGCCGGCGCCCGGATCGCCAATGCCGAATTCGTCCAGTTTCACCCTACAGCGCTCGATATCGGGATCGATCCTGCACCGCTCGCCACGGAAGCCCTGCGCGGAGAAGGCGCGATCCTGATCAATTCGATGGGCGAACGCTTCGCCCTTGCGCATCATCCGGATGGTGAACTGGCTCCGCGAGACATCGTGGCCCGCGCCGTCTTCGAGGAATGGGTGGCCGGTCGTCGACCGATGCTCGATGCGCGCGCGGCGATCGGCGACCGCTTTCCCGAGGCCTTTCCGGCCGTCTATGCCCGCTGCCGCGCCGCGGGGATCGATCCGGTGAGGGAGCCGATTCCCGTTGCCCCGGCAGAACATTACCATATGGGCGGTGTCGCCACGGACGAGAACGGCCTCACCTCGCTCAAGGGCCTTTATGCGGTCGGAGAGGTTGCCTGTACCGGGGTGCATGGCGCCAACAGGCTGGCCTCGAATTCGCTGCTCGAAGCGGTAGTCTTTGCGGCGCGGGCGGCCGAGCATATCCGCGTTGATCTCGGCCAATCGGGCGCGCCCGTACGGACCCTTGACCGGTCGATCGCGAATCCGCAGCCGGAACCGATGGACGAGATCGCAAAGGTCCGGAAGCTGATGTCCGAACGGTTCGGCGTCGTGCGGAACGGGCCCGACATGCAGGCGGCGCTCGACGAATTGATGGCTTTGCGCCTCTCCACCCGTTCCCGCACGGTGTTCCGGATGACGACCGCAGCCTTGCTCATCGCCTCGTCGGCGCTGGAGCGGCGGGAATCCCGCGGGGCGCATTTCCGGACGGATTACCCGGTGGCGGATCCTGTCGCCACACCAAGCGAGGCGCCTTTTCCGGGCCATCTCGTCGAGCGCTATCTCGCGGCCAAAGGAGCACTGGCATGATCGGACCCCGGGCTGCCCTTCTCCCGGCCAATCTCGTGCAGGATGCCGTTCGTCTGGCGCTCGCCGAAGACCTCGGCCTTGCCGGCGATATCACGTCGCGGGTCTGCATTCCGCAGGGCCAGCAGGCGCGGCTGGCCATGGTAGCCCGCAAGCCGGGTGTCGTCGCCGGCATGGCGCTGGCCGCCGAGGCGTTCCGGCAGCTTGATGAAGATCTGGCCGTAGCTTTCGCCGTCGATGACGGCGCCGTTCTTGCGCCCGGCCAGCCGGTCCTCTCGGTCACGGGCGATGCGCGCGCCATTCTCGCGGCGGAACGCACGGCGCTCAATTTCGTCGGGCGCCTGTCCGGCGTGGCCACGCTGACGGCGGACTATGTCCGCCGGATTGCCGGCACCGGCGCCTCGATCGTCTGCACGCGCAAGACGACACCGGGCCTGAGGGCCTTCGAGAAGCACGCCGTGGCATGTGGCGGCGGGCGCAACCATCGCTTCGGACTGTTCGATGCCATCCTGATCAAGGACAACCACGTTGCCGTGGCTGGTGGGATCATCCCGGCCCTGCAGGCGGCGAAACGCGGTGGTGGCCATCTCGTGAAGATCGAGATCGAGGTCGATACGCTGGAGCAGCTCGATGATGTCCTGGTCGAGGGCGCGGACGTTGTGCTGCTCGACAATATGGGGGCGGAGCGGCTGCGCGAGGCGGTCGCCCGGATCCGGGCGCGGCGGCCCGCCATGCTGGCCGAAGCCTCGGGCGGCGTTTCGCTCGAGACGGTGGCAGGGATCGCCGCCACCGGGGTCGATCTGATTTCGGTTGGAGCACTGACGCATTCCGCCCCGGTTCTCGACCTGGGGCTCGATATCGCGATGACCTGACGGCTCGGCCGGTCAGTGCAGGCGCTTCCAGCCTGAATAGCCGGGCGAGACCTGTACATGGCGGTGACGAGTCGCGTATTCACCGGGGATGGTCTCGTGCGAGACATAGCCCGGGCGGACGAGCACAGTGCGTTCCCGCGTGCCGTGGACAGCCGGTATGGTGTCATAGACAACCCGTTCCGGGCTGACCATGACCTGCCGGTGCTGCGTGGCATACTGTGCCGGGACGGTGACCCAGCAGCCGATTTCGCGGCCCCAGCCATCGCGCGTGACCTGCCAGACCTTGCGGGCCGGTGCCACCATCACGGTCTCGGCAACCGTGTGGTACTGGGCGGGAATGACGCGCTGCACGTGTTGTGCCGGCCGGATCACCACGGTTTCGTGGGTCGAGCCATAGACCGGCGGGACATGCCTCGCGACCGTCCGGGCCGGCCGGATCTCGACCGTTTCCGCCACGGTTCCATAGACCGGCGGGTGATGGACGCGCTTGTAGCAGGCTCCGCCGCAATCGCCGCCGGCTGCTGCCGGATTGGCCATGGACAGCACGGCAACCATCGAAGATGCAAGAAGAAGACGCATGGGACCCCCTATATTCTGTTCCAATCATGAAGCAGAAAGGGTTTGCGCTCAATCATCTGGCCGGCAAATCGGTGATATTCAAGAATTAACGGTAAATTCCCGCTCCGTTTACGATGAATATTTACGAAGCGGCAAGCGAAGTTCAGGTTTGGCCCGGCCTGAGGCGGTAGAAGATATGGCGCCCGATACGGTCGGTCCGCTTCAGTCGGCGCGACCAGTACGGTGCAACATAATCCGCGTGATAATGCGTCGAATGGCCGACATTGACGTTATACTGCGTGCCTTCCATCACCGCCCGCGCAATGGTCTGCGCCCTATCCCACGCCTCCGGCTCCTGGATCGCCAGCGACTTCCCCTCGCAGGCAAAGGTAAACTGGCAGGCCTTGTAGCGATGGCGGTTCTGGTAGACGACGCCGCAGACCGAACTGGGATAGAGACCGCTCTTTACCCGGTTCAGCACGACCTGCGCGACGGCAGCTTGCCCCTCCTCCGGCTCCGAGCGGCTTTCGAAATAGATCGCCTCGGCCAGGCAGCGATGCTCCCGCTTGCGGCTTTCCGGATCGATCAGCCCGAGATAGTTCGGTCCTACCGTGAGCCGCGCCGAGACGGCAGCACGGCCACTGGGATCTGTATGGACATGCGCGAAGGCGGGAATGCGCATCGCAGCGGCAGCGATCACTTCCGGCTCGACCGGCGCCGGCGTGACCGAAGCCAGCGCGACAGCGCGGCTGACAGCCGGTGTTGAGCCATCCGGCCGGCTGAGGGACAGCTTCTGCGGCGAGAGCCCGCCTTGTGTGGCTGTGATGGAACCGCCGGCGCCGAGGCTGCCCGGCGTGCTGCTGCGGATGTCGAACCGGCCCAGCCGGGCCATCAGCGCCTGGCTGGCACGCTCCATCGATACCGGTTCCTCCAGCCGGGCTTTCGGCAGGACCGCAGGATCGACGAGGAAGAGCAGCGGCACGCCGATTTCGGGCTGGCGTTCGAATTCGCGCGAGAGGTCTACCTTGCGGATATGAGCGGCCAGCGATGAAGGCAGCGGTGCCTCGATATCGATCGCCGGCTCGGCCCGCTCGCGGTGAAGCGTCAGCACAGACAGCCGGGGCGGCAGCAAGGTCACGCGGTGGGGTTCGATCATTGTCGAACGCTTGAAGATCTTGTCGAGATGGAGCGTCCCCTGGCCGGCCGAGGCCGTGAACGAAACCAGCAGCGCAGCGGCGAGGCTCCAGGGCGCGAGCAGGGCTGCGCTCCGTGCGGCGGCAATCCGTCCGGCCGCGGGAATTACCCGCTTCCGTCCCTTGCGATGCGGCCTTGCTGCGTCGTGATGCGTCACGGCTACCCCGTTCCCGCCGGATCCCTGTGGCTCAGGGATGCCAGGCAAGCGAAAATCCTGTCCCGTGGGCCATGATCGTCGCTTGGGGTTCAGGAGGGCTTAAGCGGAAAGGTTAATCCTTTCCGACCCGCTTCAGCCCTCGGCTTTCGTCACCTTGCCGAGCGCCGCCTGCGCGGCGGCAAGCCGGGCGATCGGCACACGGAACGGCGAACAGGAGACGTAATCGAGCCCCACACTCTCGCAGAAGGCGATCGATGCGGGATCGCCGCCATGTTCGCCGCAAAGCCCGAGCTTGATATCGGCCCGTGTGCGGCGGCCACGCTCGGCGGCGAGCTGGACGAGTTCGCCGACTCCCTCCTGGTCGAGGGTCACGAACGGGTCATCGGCGAGGATGTTGCGGGCCTTGTAGGACCCGAGGAACGAGCCGGCATCATCCCGGCTGATGCCGAGCGTTGTCTGGGTGAGGTCATTGGTGCCGAAGGAGAAGAACTCGGCGGACTTCGCGATGTCTCCGGCCTTGAGCGCCGCGCGCGGCAGCTCGATCATGGTACCGACCGAGTAATTGAGTTCAACGCCCTGCTCCTCGCCGACCATCTTCGCCATCGCGTCGATCCGCGCCTTGACGAGGTCGAGTTCGGCTTTGGTCATGACCAGCGGCACCATGATTTCCGGTGTCACCGGCGCGCCTGACCTGCGGCCGGCCTCGATCGCGGCCTCGAACACGGCACGGGCCTGCATCTCGGCGATTTCCGGATAGGCAACCGCCAGCCGGCAACCCCGGAAGCCAAGCATCGGGTTTGATTCCTTGAGTTCCAGCGCGCGGAGACGGAGCTTTTCGGCATTGGTGCCCATGGCTTCCGCAACTTCCTGGATTTCCCTGGCCTCGTGCGGCAGGAATTCGTGGAGCGGGGGGTCGAGCAGGCGGATCGTCACGGGGAGACCGCGCATGATCTCGAACAGCTCGACAAAATCCGAGCGCTGCATGGGCAGGAGCTTGTCCAGCGCAGTGCGGCGGCCCTTTTCGTCATCCGCAAGGATCATCTCACGCATGGCGATGATGCGATCGCCCTCGAAGAACATGTGTTCGGTGCGGCAGAGGCCGATTCCCTCCGCGCCGAACTTGACGGCCGTCCGTGCATCGAGCGGTGTCTCCGCATTGGTGCGGATCCTCAGGCGCCGGAACGCATCGGCCCAGCCCATCAGCGTACCGAACTCGCCGGACAGTTCCGGCTGCAGCATCGCGATCTCGCCGAGCAGGACCTGGCCGTTCGAGCCGTCGATGGTGATGAAGTCGCCGCGCTTGAGCACACGGCCGCCAGCCGTCATCGTGCCGGAGACCATGTCGATCCGGATCGCGCCGGCGCCCGAGACGCAGGGCTTGCCCATGCCGCGCGCCACGACGGCGGCGTGGCTGGTCATGCCGCCTCGCGTCGTCAGGATGCCCTCGGCCGCATGCATGCCGTGAATATCCTCGGGGCTGGTTTCCACGCGGACGAGGATGACCTTGCGCTTGTCCTTGACCGCCTGTTCCGCCTCTTCCGACGTGAAGACAATGGCCCCGGTCGCGGCACCCGGAGAGGCCGGCAGGCCGGTCGACAGGACGACGCGCGTCGCGTTCGGATCGATCGTCGGATGCAGCAGCTGGTCAAGCGCTGCCGGGTCGATGCGCTGGATCGCTTCCTCGCGGGTGATCAGGCCCTCATTGGCCAGGTCCACGGCGATGCGCAGGGCCGCCTTGGCGGTGCGCTTGCCATTGCGGGTCTGGAGCATCCAGAGCTTGCCCTGCTGGACCGTGAATTCGAGGTCCTGCATGTCGCGATAATGCTTCTCCAGAAGCCCGTAGATGCGGACGAGCTCCGCATAGGCTTCCGGCAGCGAGACTTCGAGCGACGGCTTGGTCGAGCCGGCTGCGATCCGCGCCGCTTCGGTAATGTCCTGCGGCGTCCGGATTCCGGCCACCACGTCCTCGCCCTGCGCATTGAGCAGGAACTCGCCGTAAAGCTCCTTCGTGCCCGTTGAGGGATTCCGCGTGAAGGCGACGCCCGTGGCGGACGTTTCGCCCATATTGCCGAACACCATCGCCTGTACGTTGACTGCCGTACCCCAGCTTTCCGGGATGCTGTGCAACTCGCGATACTTGATCGCGCGGGCATTCATCCAGCTGCCGAACACGGCGCCGATCGCGCCCCAGAGCTGCTCATGCGGATCCTGCGGGAAGGGCCGGCCCAGTTTCTCGTTCACGCAGGCCTTGTAGGCATCGACAATCTGCTTCCAGTCATCGGCCGAGAGTTCGGTATCGAGGGTGAACCCCTTGGAGTCCTTGAATTCCTCAAGAATGTCCTCGAAATTGTGGTGATCGAGATCAAGCACGACATTCGAATACATCGTGATGAAACGGCGGTAGCTGTCCCAGGCGAAGCGCGGATTGTTCGCGAGGCTCGCCATCGCCTCGACCGTGACATCGTTGAGGCCGAGATTGAGCACCGTATCCATCATGCCCGGCATCGAGGCGCGGGCGCCGGAGCGGACGGAGACGAGAAGCGGGTTGCTCGCATCGCCAAAAATCCGGCCGGTCAGGGTGCCGACATGCCGCAGCGCGGCATCGACCTGGGCGGCGAGATCCAGCGGATAGCGCCGGTCATTCTCGTAGAAGGCGGTGCAGACCTCGGTGGAGATCGTGAAGCCCGGCGGAACCGGCAAGCCGAGATTGCACATCTCCGCCAGATTGGCGCCTTTTCCGCCGAGGAGGTTCTTGAGGCCCGAATTGCCTTCGGCCTGCCCATCCCCGAACGTGTAGACCCACTTCGTCATGATCGTTCCCCGGCTTGTTTCGCACTTGCGAGATGACGCAAGCTTCCTGTCGCAAAAGTGTCAGCATGGCAACCTCCGAAATCGGAGAAAGGCCGTTGCATCCCGAGGAAAGCTCGGCCACCTTGCGGCGCCGACCTAAAGCGAGCCCAGCCTGAATGAATGCCGAACGCGCAACCGCTGCGTCGAATTCTCCGCACGGAAGACGGGATGGGGCGGGCAAGGCCCTGTTCCTCGCGGCAAGCCTTGTGCTTGGCGGGCCCCATCCGGTTGCGGCGCAGGGCGCTCCTGCCGCCGCGACGCCGGTCATCGTGCCGCTGGTCATTGACCCGGATCGCCGCATCGAGCGGCGCGACCTGCCGCGCGGCGCTACGATCCGCTTCGTAACCGAGGAGGATTACCCCCCCTTCAACTATCTCGGGCGCGATGGCGCGCTGGTCGGCTTCCATATCGATCTCGCCCGGGCGATCTGCGCCGAACTGGCTGTGCCCTGCACGATCCAGACGCGCCGATGGGATCTTCTCCTGCCGGCCCTGGAGGCGGGCGAGGCAGATGCCGTTATCGCCGCGCATCGCATCACGCCCGAGTTGCGCCAGCGCTTCGAGATGTCGCTGCCGACGCATCGGGTACCGGCGCGGTTCGTCATCCGGTCCGGTGCGTTGCCGGCTGACGGGGATTTCCGGCAACTCGCCGGGCGGTCGGTCGCCGTTATCGGCGGCAGCGCGCACGAGGCCTTTCTCAATGCCTTCTTCCCGGGCATCCGGTTGCAGCGCCACGACCGGCTCGAACCCGCGCTCGAGGGCCTTCGGCGCGGCGAGGTCGATCTCGTGTTCGGAGACGGGATCGCGCTGTCCTTCTGGCTGAATGGCACGGGGTCGATGGCCTGCTGCCGGTTCTATGGGGGGCCCGTCCTGGAGAGCCGCTTCTTCGGCGAGGGGGCGGGCCTCGTCTTCCGTCAGGGCAATACCACCCTGCGCGGCGCCGTGGACTATGCGCTCTGGCGCCTTATCCGCGACGGACGCTATGCCAAGCTGCTCCTGAAGCACTTTCCCATGCCCTTCTATTGATTGACGCACCGGTCGCGGGCCACTAACCAGATCCGCTCGTCAAGACCCTGAATTCCGATGGAAACCCCGATGTCCCACCTCCTCGCCTATCGCGATGCCGCGCAGAATTCGGCCGCCTGGCCTTTCGAGGAAGCGCGCAAGCTGGTTGCCCGGCTCGAGCGTCGTGGTGGCTTCGCGAAATCGGGCAAGCAGGCCGTGCTGTTCGAGACCGGCTATGGCCCGTCCGGTTTGCCGCATATCGGAACGTTCGGCGAGGTGGCGCGGACAACGATGGTCCGCCGCGCCTTCGAGACCCTGACCGGCGGCGAGATCCCGACCCGCCTGATTGCCTTTTCCGACGACATGGACGGCCTGCGCAAGGTGCCGGACAATGTTCCGAACAAGGAGATGCTGGCCCAGGCCCTCAACATGCCGCTGACGAAGGTCCCCGATCCTTTCGGCACGCATGAGAGCTTCGGCCATCATAACAACGCGCGGCTCTGCGCCTTCCTTGACCAGTTCGGCTTCGAATACGAGTTCCGTTCCTCGACCGAATGGTATCGTTCCGGTGCCTTCGACAGGACGTTGCTGCTCATGCTCGAGCGCTACGAGGCGATCATGGCGATCATGCTTCCGTCGCTGCGCGAGGAGCGTGCCGCGACCTATTCGCCGTTCTTGCCGATCCATCCGGAAACGGGGCATGTGATGCAGGTGCCGATCGAGGAGCGGAAGCTGGATGCCGGCACGATCGTCTGGCGCGATCCTGCAACTGGCAGGGCCTTCGAGACGCCCGTGACCGGCGGGCATGCCAAGCTCCAATGGAAGCCGGACTGGGCAATGCGCTGGGTGGCGCTGGATGTCGACTACGAGATGGCCGGCAAGGACCTGATCGACAGCGTCAAGCTTTCCGGCGAGATCGTCCGCGCGCTGGACGGCGAGCCGCCGGAAGGCTTCAATTACGAGCTATTTCTCGACGAGAAGGGCCAGAAGATTTCCAAGTCGAAGGGCAATGGCCTGACGATCGATGAATGGCTGACTTATGCCTCGCCCGAGAGCCTCGCGCTTTACATGTTCCAGCGCCCGCGCGAGGCCAAAAAGCTCTATTTCGACGTTATCCCGCGTGCTGTGGACGAATACCTGAGCTTCCTCGACGCGTTCGGCCGGCAGGACGAAAAGAACCGTCTCGGCAATCCGGTCTGGCATATCCATGGCGGTAATCCGCCGGCGCCGGAGCGGATCGGTCATGGCGGTGACCAGCCGGGCACGCAGGTCAGCTTCGGGCTGCTCCTGAACCTCGTGGCTGTGGCCAATGCCGAGGACAAGGCTGTGCTCTGGGGGTTCCTTCAGCGTTATGCGCCTGGCGCCTCGCCGGAAACGCATCCACGCCTCGACAATCTCGTTGGCTATGCCATCCGCTATTTCCGGGATTTCGTGAAGCCCAAAAAGGCCTACAAGCCTGCCGACGTGGTCGAGGCTGCGGCCCTCGGGGCGCTTCTTGGCAAGCTTCGCGCCCTTCCGGCCGATGCCGGCCCCGAAGCGATCCAGGAAGCGGCCTATGACGTCGCCCGGGCCGAGCCGCGCTACCAGGATTTCAAGGCCAAGGGCGCGACGCCCGACCGCCCGGGCGTCTCCAATGCTTGGTTCAGCGCGATCTACCAGATCCTTCTGGGTGAGGAGCGCGGGCCTCGCTTCGGTTCGTTTGCAGCGATCTATGGTCTGTCGAACACGGCGATCCTCATCGAAAAAGCCGTGCGCGGCGATCTCATCGCCGAGCACCAGCGTTTTCTGGATTCGCGGGGCGCCTGATCGTTACTGGCTCGCCCAGACGATTCGCGAGACATGGCGGATCTCGTGGCTCGGCCGGGCCACCGGCGTTTCATCCCGGAACGGCGTGTAATGGACATGCGTTGCGCTGGCATGGCCCAGAACGCCGAGATCAGTCGATCCATTCTGGTCGATGATCAGCACGCGGTCATGCCGGCGTGTCTCGGCTTCGGGCGCAACGATGATCACGTCACCCTTGCGATAGACCGGCGCGAAGGCACCGCTATGGATTTCCAGAGCATAGAGCACGCCATCGACCGGCGAGGGAAAGGCGATCTCGTCCCAGCCCGCATGCAACGGGCGGCCGGTCGGATCCAGAGAGCGGGCCAGCGTCTCGTCCAGCAGGCGATAGGCAACGCGACGCGAGGGCCATTCGGTCTGGGTCAGCAGGCCCAGAAAGTCGTCGATGCTGGTGCTGGTGGCCCCGAGGACCTTGGCAATGGATTCCGTCGACGGCCAGCGGAGCTGGCCATCGGCATTCTGGCGCTTGGAGCGGTTGAACGTCGTGGGGTCGAGCCCAGCCTTCTTGGCCAGGCTGGACGCGGACAATCCCTGGCGTTTGGCCAGGGCATCGATCGCGGCCCAGATTTGAGCGTGGGTGAGCATGGTAGGGAATAATCCGTATGAGTTGCCGAAGGGGGTAGCAACTTTGGCGGCCATCTGCAATTAAATGTTATGGGCCAATGGTTTAAACACGGTGATAATCAAACGTCGCAATGTCGGGAAAGCTGAAAAAAGTGATGCAGACTACCATTTTCAAGATCATGACTGAAGAACAATGGCGCCAGTTCGAGACCGATGGATCATTTGCGGGTGCTCCGGTTGATCTGGCTGATGGCTACATTCATTTTTCCTATGGCGAGCAACTGGCAGAAACGGCGATGCGGCACTTTGGTGGCATGCCCGGGCTCCGGATCGTTGCGGTTGACACGATTATGCTTGGCACCGCATTGAAGGCCGAGCCGTCGCGCGGCGGGGCCTTGTTCCCGCATCTCTATGCATCCTTGCCGCGCGAGGCGGTTCGGTGGGTCTCTCCGCTGGTCTGGCGCGAGGATGGCACGCCTGAATGGCAGGCGCCGGCGGGCGCGAAGGATGGATGACGATGTTTCCCGGGCTTTTCCCCCTGATCCAGCCCCTGATCCGGGCGCTTGACCCCGAAACGGCCCATGACTGGACGGTGGCTGCGCTGGAACGGATGCCGCTGCCCGTGCCGCGGGCAGACGATCCGCGCCTGCAATGTACCTTGGCCGGGCTGGACCTGGCGAACCCGGTCGGCATTGCCCCGGGGCTCGACAAGCATGCCCGCGTTCCGGACGCGCTGATGCGCCTCGGCTTCGGCTTTGTCGAGGTGGGCGGCGTGACGCTGCTGCCCCAGCCCGGCAATCCGAAGCCGCGCGTGTTCCGGCTTCCGGCCGACGGCGCGGTGATCAACCGCTACGGGTTGAACAGCGACGGAATGAAGGTCATTGCCGGCCGGCTTGCCGCGCGTCGACGCCAGGGCGTGCTTGGCGTCAATCTCGGAGCCAACAAGGAAAGCGCCGACCGCGTGGCCGATTATCTTGCCCTGGTGGAGGGCATCGGTCCGCTGGCGGAATTCGTCACGCTCAATGTGTCCTCGCCGAACACGCCCGGCCTGCGTGACCTGCAAGGGCGTGCCTTTCTCGACGAGCTTCTGGCGCGCGTGCTCGACCTGCGCGCCCGCCTCGGGCTGACGACCCGGATTTTCCTCAAGATCGCACCGGATCTCGACGAGGCCCAGCTTGACGACATCATTGCGGTGGCCCGGGCCCGGGGAATCGATGCCATGATCGTCTCCAACACCACCGTCGCGCGTCCCGACACGCTTGTGGAGAAGACGCTGGCGAAAGAGACCGGCGGCCTGTCCGGCAAGCCGTTATTCCGGCTCTCGACGATCGTGCTGGCCAGGACCTTCCTGCGCGTGGAACGGCAGTTTCCGCTGATCGGCGTGGGCGGCATTGCCAGCGGCGAGGATGCGGTGGCGAAGATCGCGGCGGGAGCCGATGCGATCCAGCTTTATTCGGCGCTGATCTATCAGGGGCCAGGGCTGATCGGCGAGATCAAGTCAGCCCTGCTCCGGGCTGTCGAGCGCGAAAGGGTCGCCGGGATCAGGCAGCTCGTCGGCCGCAATGCGGCAACCTGGGCAGAGGCCTGACGCCGCGCTCAGCCGGGAATATCGAGCTTGGAGGCTGCGATCACTGCCTGCGTCCGGCTCTCCACGCCCAGCTTCATCAGGATGGCCGAGACATGGGCCTTCACCGTCGCCTCCGAGACGGAAAGCTCATAGGCGATCTGCTTGTTCAGCAGCCCTTCCGAGAGCATCGTCAGAACCCGCATCTGCTGGGGTGTCAGGCTGGCCAGGCGCCGGATCAGGTCTCCGGTTTCCTTGTCCGCCAGCTCGCCGAGCGGGATATCCGGAGGTGTCCAGGTGCCGCCGTTCAGGACGATTCGGATCGCCTTGTTCATCACCTCGATCGGCGTGGTCTTGGGGATGTATCCCGCCGCACCGAATTCCATGCAGGTGCGGATCGTCGCGGAATCATCGACGCCGGACACCACGATGATCGGCACTGCCGGATGTTGCGAGCGCAGGAAGGTCAGGCCGGAAAACCCGCTGACACCGGGCATTTTCAGGTCGAGCAGGACGAGGTCGATATCCCCTTGCCCAGACAGCGCCTGTACCGTTTCCTCCAGCGTGCCGGCCTCGATCACGGAAAGCTCGGTGAAGATCCCGGACAATGCCTGTTTCAGTGCGCCGCGAAACAAGGGATGATCGTCGGCAACGATGATCGTGCCCCGGCCTTGGTCCTGAACTGCCTGTGTCATGGTTCCGTCCCGCTCATTGCACGGCTTGGCGCATATCGGCGTACCGCATCCTGTCTTCTGGGGTGATGATGGCCGACAACGTTCTCTATTTGCAAGCGACATGGCTCGTCCATTACAACGAAAGCAGTGTCCATTCCCGTTTCTCCCGTCGGGAGCCAGGTGATCGCCCTCCATGTCGACGGCCCTGATCTTCGTGCTGACCCTTGCGGGCCTGAGCATCCTGATGCTCACGGAGCGGATGGGAATGTCGGCCTCGCTTGCGGTAAACGGCAGCTATGCGCTGATGGGGCTGGCGGCCGTGGCGCTGGCACTGCTCAACATGACGAGCCGGCTGGGCCGTTTCGTGATCGGCCATGAGCGCGGAGCCCGATTGACGGCGACCTGCCTAGCCGCAACCCTCCTCCTGACCGGCTTCTTGCTTTTCCGCCGCTCGCCTGAGCCCGCCGCCCTTCTTCTGCTGGTCCTGCTGGGCTGGACCACCGGGTTGCTTCTGGCCGGGACACGGCCCTGGCGTAATTTCAGGCATCCGCCCGAGGATCCCGCCGACCGTGATCCACTCGCCGGCGGAAGCGGGGCGCGCAAACTCGCCGGCCTCGCCTTGCTGGTGCTCGTCCTCGCCGGCGCGCTGTTGATCTGGGAACGCTCGCGCCTGCTCTGGAGCCCGGTCCTGCTCGGTTCGGATCCGACCCGGATGACCAGCCTCGCGCTTGTCACCGGTGCGCTGCTTGTTCTGGGCGGCATGGCTGGCCTCGGAAGGCTGGCCCTTGTCACCGTTGCCCTGGCGCTGTTCACCGGTCTGCTGCCGGCAACCCTGGAAATGCTGCGCCTCGTGCCGCATCTCCCGGACACTGGCCTGATCATCGAGGGAACCAGGGGGCGGCTCGCTCTCATCCCGTCCCTCCTTGAGGATCTGACCGCCCCTTCCTGGTCCCGCGCTCAGGCGGCATTGACCGGGCTCGTCTTCGGTGCCGCTTCGGCACAGGCACTCGCGCTGCTGCCTGGACGGCGCGACAGGGTGGCAAGCGGCATGACGGCGATCTTCCTCGCCGCGATCCTCTGCGGCGCGATGCTGCTCGCCGACTGGCAGATCCGCGCCGGGATCATCGAAACCCTCCGCTCCGCGCCACCGGGGCAATGGCCCGCCTTCGTGTTCGACCCGGGCCTCAAGGGCTGGCTGACTGCCTGTGGAAGCCAGCCGGATGATGCGCTCGCCGTCGCCCTCGCGTGCGGCACCGGAACGCCGCGCACGCTGTTGCCGGTCAATGCCTTGCGGTTTGATGACAGCCTCGCCATGCCGGCTCTGGCCGTCTCGCTCGGCTGGCCTGTCCTGATCGGCCATGTCTGGACCGTGTTGCCGGCCTGGCTCACCCTGATCGGGTTCCTTGTGCTGATACAGGTGGTCGCGACGGGGATTTCCGAGCGGATCCTATTTCGGCTGTTGCGCCCGCGCGCCCTGCGATCGGCGCGGCTGGCCTATGGGCGCCTCGCGGTGGTCGGCCTTGCGACCGGCATGGCGCTGTTCGGCGGTCAGATCGGCACCCTGCCCGAGGATTTCCTGCTCTGGCTGCAACTGGGGGCGGCCATGCTCCTCGCGGTGGTCACCATGGTCCGGATCACGGAGGCTTTGGTCAGGCGTCGGGGACAGCCGGCTGTGCAGGAGCCCGCGCCAGTGCCGCTTGAAGCGTCGTGAGGCGGTCAGCCTCGGCGGGCGGCTTGTCCCACCGGATGCGGTGGATTCTCGGGAAGCGCATCGCGATGCCGGATTTGTGGCGCGTCGAGGCTTGCAGCCCCTCGAAGGCGATCTCCAGCACCAGGCCGGACCGGTCCTCATGCACCACCTCGCGCACAGGGCCGAACCGGTTGGTCGTGTTCTGCCGGACAAAGCGGTCCAGTTCGACCAGTTCGGCATCGGAAAAGCCGAAATACGCCTTGCCGACAGGAACCAGCCGGTCGCCGTCCCAGACACCGAAGGTGAAGTCGGAATAATAGGACGAGCGCTTGCCGTGGCCGCGCTGGGCATACATCAGCACGCAATCGACGAGGCCGGGATCGCGCTTCCACTTGTACCAATGGCCTTTGGGGCGCCCGGCGAGATAGGGTGAAGCCAGCCGCTTCAGCATCACCCCCTCGATGGCCGGATGTTCCGCAGATTGTGCGCGCTGCCGGGCGAGGTCCTCCCAGCTGTCGAAGACCAGCGGCGGCGAGGCGCGTAACCGCCCGCCATGACCGGCAACCAGCGCATCAAGCCGTGGACGACGTTCCTCAAGGCTGAGCCCGCGGAGATCGTCGTCGCCGGCAAAAAGGTAATCATAGGCAATCAGATGGGCCGGATACTCGGCCATCAGACGCGACGATACGCTCTTCCGGTTCAGCCGCTGCTGGACGCTGGCGAAGGGTGCGACCGACTCGCCCTCCATAACCACGAGTTCGCCGTCGATAACCCCCTCGAAATGCAGCGCGCCGGCCAGATCCGGAAAAGCGGCGGTGATGTCGTCACCGCTCCGCGAGAACAGGCGGATTTCCGCATTGTTCCCCTGCAGCCGTCCGGCGGCCTGCACGCGGATACCATCCCATTTCCATTCCGCCGAGAATGCGCCGGGATCGAGCCGGTCGAAATCCTCATCCTCGATCGGATGGGCCAGCATCGGCGAGCGGAAGGTCAGCGCCTGGCCCGGATCCGGGCGCGGCCCGCGCCCTTCGAGCCACGCAAAAAGCCCGGCATAGGGCGGCTCGAGCCCGTGCCAGATCTCCTCGATGGCCGCCGCCTCGACCTGGCCGAACCGTGCCAGCGCCAGCTTGGCCAGAGAAGCGGAGACGCCGATGCGGAATCCGCCGGTCATGAGTTTCAGCAGCGCCCAGCGGCCACGTTCGTCAAGCATGTCGAGCCAGCCTGCAACGAGCCCCGCAACCTCGCGACGGGAGGCCTTCTGAAGGGTCTCGACAACAGCCCCGATCGCGCTGTCGCGGATGGGCCCGCCAGCTGGCGCCGGCCAGAGCAGCGCGATGGTCTCGGAGAGATCGCCGACATAGTCGTAGGACAGCGCAAACAGGACAGGATCGGTCCGTTCGCTGATCAGCTGCCGCAGGAGGGCCGGCTTGGCGCTTGGCAGGTCAAGCGCCCCGCAGAGCGCGGCCAGGCAATAGCCGCGATCCGGGTCGGGAACAGTGCGGAAATACTCCTCCATCAGCGTCAGCTTGGCGAGGCGGCGTGGCTCGAAGGCGAGGGCCTCGATCAGGGCGGCGAAGCGGTTCATGCCGCCTCCTCGTCGCCATAGCCGACCAGGCGCAGCGGGCGCGCCGCCAGCCCGCGCTGCTGGCACCAATGGACCAGAGCGTCCTCCTGCCCATGCGTGACCCAGATCTCGCCGGCACCGGTCTCGAGGATCGTCTCCTTGAGCTCGGTCCAGTCGGCATGATCCGAGATGACCATCGGGATTTCGGCGCCGCGCTGCCGGGCCCGCGCCCGGATCCGCATCCAGCCGCTGGCGACCGCCGTGACCGGGTCGGCGAACCGCCTCGACCAGCGATCCGCCAGGGCCGAAGGCGGGCAGAGAACGATCCGCCCGGCAAGATCGGGGGCCTTTCTCCCGGCCACGGGTTCGAGCGCGCCAAGCGCGATGCCGCGCGCCTCGTAATACTGGGTTACCTTTTCGAGGGCGCCATGCAGCAGGATCGGCGCGTCATGGCCGCAATCGCGCAGCAGGCGGATCATCCGCTGCGCCTTGCCGAGCGAATAGGCGCCGATCAGATGCGGCCGTTCGGGAAAGCGGGCGAGCGAGGCGAGCAGCCGCCCGGCCTCGTCGCGAGCATCCGGGTGGCGGAAAACCGGCAGGCCGAAGGTCGCTTCCGTGACGAAGACATCGCAAGGCTGGAGCGCGAAGGCTTCCGCCGTCGGGTCTGCCCGTCGCTTGTAATCGCCGGATACCACGATCCGGCAGCCTTGCCATTCGAGAGCGATCTGCGCTGATCCGAGCACATGGCCGGCCGGATGGAAGCTGATCCGCACGCCGCCCTGTGTCAGGCTCTCGCCGAAGGGTGTGGCCTGTTCGCTCCCGCAGAAGCCCTCGCCGAGCCGGATCCGCATGATGTCCAGCGTCTCGCGCGTGGCCAGCACATGGTCATGGCCGGGACGGGCATGGTCGGAATGCGCATGCGTGACGAGCGCCCGCGCCACGGGCCGCAGCGGGTCGATATAGAAGTCCCCGGGCGGGCAATAGAGGCCTTCCGGGCGCGGATGCAGCAGGGTTTCCGGGCGTATCGCCAAGGCGGTTTCCAGAGAGGCGGAGTCCAAAAGCGGGTGCGTCCCCTTCACATAGCGCGGGCCACGCCCTATGGCACGGGGCATGACTGCCGCGCCGCCTTTCTCGACCCGCTCCTCGGGCGACATGATCGCCGACCGGCGCTATGCCTATGGGGATGCCGCCCTTGCCGACCGGGACTGGCAGGCGGCGCTGGACCTGTTCGAACAGACCCTCGAACGCGTCCCCCATTGGCCCCCCGCGTATCTCGCCCTTGCCAAAGCGGCCCTCGCCCTCGGCGAGAAGGACAAGGCCCGCGCAGCCCTCGAGCGCGTGCTTGCCCTCGATCCGGCCGACCATCTCGGCGCGGCCCTGCTGCTGGCGCGGATCGGGGGCAGGCCGGTCGCCGAGGCCATGCCCGCCGCCTATGTCGCGGCCCTGTTCGACGATTACGCGCCGCGTTTTGACAGCCATCTCGTCGGCCAGCTGGCCTATCGCGCGCCGGACTTGCTGGTCGCGGCGCTGGACCGACATCTGCCGGGGCGGTCCTTCGCGCAGGTGCTGGATCTCGGCTGTGGCACCGGCCTGATGGCGCGGGCGCTTGGCAGCCGGGCAGGGCGTGTTTTCGGGGTTGATCTCTCGCCCCGGATGATCGCCGTTGCCGCGGAAACCGGGCTCTATGCCGGTCTGGAGGCAGGCGACCTTGCCGCCTTTCTCGCCCGGCAGCCGCCGGCGGAGGCGGATCTGGTGATCGCCGCCGATGTCTTCTGTTATCTCCCCGATATCGCGCCGGCTTTCGCAGCGGCGCGCCGAACCCTGGCCTCCGGCGGGCTTCTCGCCTTCACGGTGCAGACCCATCAGGGCGAGGGCGTCGTGGTCGGCGAGGATTGCCGGATGCATCATGCGCCGGCGTTCGTCCGGGCGCTGGCCGGCGCGGCCGGCTTCACGCTGCTGGCCGAGGATGATGCGGTTTCGCGGCTGGATGCCGGCCGGCCGGTGCCGGGTGCGCTCTTCCTCCTTGCCGCCCCCTGACGGCCACGCCACCTTGGGCGGATGGGCTCTCCTGCTGATTCCCTGCTTCCGCCACGCTTCGCCGACTGGTTCGCCAGCCGCGGCTGGAGCCTGCGCTGGCATCAGGCGCAATTGCTCGCCCGCGCCGGAGCCCGCCGCTCCGCGCTGCTGATCGCCCCGACAGGGGCCGGCAAGACGCTGGCTGGCTTTTTGCCAACGCTGGTCGATCTGTCCGGCCCGGATCGCATCGAGGGGTTGCATACGCTCTACATTTCGCCGCTCAAGGCCCTCGCGGTGGATATCGCCCGCAATCTCGAGGAGCCGGTGGCGGAAATGCAACTTCCGGTCCGCATCGAGGCCCGGACCGGCGATACTCCGGCCGCGCGACGCCAGCGCCAGATGCGCCAGCCGCCGCAGATCCTGCTCACCACGCCCGAACAGGTGGCGCTGATGATCGCCAATCCCGAGGCCCGGAAAGTGTTTTCCGGGCTCAGGCAGATCATCGTCGATGAACTGCATGCCCTGGCGCCCGGCAAACGCGGCGATCTGCTTGCGCTCGGCCTCGCCCGGCTGCGGCGTCTCGCGCCCCGGGCCATCACCTTCGGTCTCTCCGCCACCGTGGCCGAGCCGGACGATCTCCGCCGCTGGCTGGTCGACCAGGCCGAGGGCGCTGCCTTGGCCGATCTGGTGGAGGTTCCGCGCAGCCTCGCCGCACCGGCCGATCTGCGCCTGCTCGACACCGAGGAACGCCTGCCCTGGGCGGGCCATTCCGCCCGCCATGCCATGGCGGAGATTTATCGCGAGATCGGCCGGCACCGGCTGACTTTGGTCTTCGTCAACACGCGCATGCAGGCCGAGTTCGTCTTTCAGGCGCTCTGGGGCCTCAACGAGGAAAACCGCCGCATCGCGCTCCATCACGGATCGCTCGATGTGGGTCAGCGCCGCAAGGTCGAGGCAGCCATGGCAGCCGGCGGCCTCGATGCGGTGGTCTGCACCTCGACGCTCGATCTCGGGATCGATTGGGGCGATGTCGACCTTGTCATCAATGTCGGGGCCCCGAAAGGCGCGAGCCGATTGCTGCAGCGGATCGGCCGCGCCAATCACCGGCTCGACCAGCCCTCCAAGGCCTATCTCGTGCCCTCGAACCGGTTCGAGGTGCTCGAATGTCATGCGGCGATCGAGGCAGCCCGGGCCGGCGAACAGGATGCCGTCACGAGCCGTGAAGGGGCGCTGGACGTCCTCGCCCAGCATTGCCTCGGCATGACGGTGGCGGAACCGGTGGATCCGGAAGCACTCTATCGGGAGGTAACGGGCGCCGCACCCTATGTCGCGCTCGGGCGGGAGACCTTCGACCGCGTGATCCGCTTCGCGACGGATGGCGGCTATGCCCTGCGCGCCTATGATCGCTTCGCCAAGATCCGGCGGGATGGCGAGGGGAGGTTGCGCGTTGCCAATGCCCGGATCGCGCAGGCCTACCGGATGAATGTCGGCACCATCGTCGAGTCCACGATGCTCAAGGTCCATCTCGGCTCGGCAAAGGGCGGCGCCCTCCGCTATGGCCGGCTGCTCGGCGAGATCGAGGAGTTCTTCGCCGAAGGGCTGACCGCCGGCGATACTTTTGTTTTTGCCGGCGAAGTGTTGCGCTTCGAGGGGATCGTCGAGGATCGGGTTGTTACTTCCCGCACGCAGGGTAAGGATCCGATGATCCCCTCCTACAATGGCGGCAAGTTCCCGCTCTCGACCCATCTCGCGGCGCGGGTCCGCTCGATGCTGGCGGATCCCGCCGCCTGGGCCGCCCTGCCGGATCAGGTCGCCGCCTGGCTGGCGCTGCAGCAGGGAAAATCGGCATTGCCCGGCCCTGACGACCTGCTGGTCGAGACCTTCCCCCGCGGCGGCCGATACTATCTCGCAGCCTTTCCCTTCGAGGGGCGGCTCGCCCACCAGACCCTCGGCATGCTCCTGACCCGTCGCCTTGAACGGGCTGGGCTCCAGCCGCTCGGCTTCGTCGCGAATGACTATGCCATCGCGATCTGGATGCTGCGTGACCCCTCCATCCGCATCGCCGCCGAACCGGATTTCCTCGGACGGCTCTGGGACCCCGACATGCTGGGCGACGATCTCGAGGACTGGCTGAACGAGAGTGCGCTGATGAAGCGCTCCTTCCGCGCCTGCGCGGTGATTGCCGGGCTGATCGAGCGCCGTTTTCCGGGGATGGAGAAAAAGGCCCGCGCCGTGACGATGTCCACCGACCTGATCTTCGACGTGCTGCGCAAGCACGAGCCGGATCATGTCCTTCTGCAGGCGGCCCGCGCCGATGCGGCCACAGGCCTCATGGACCTCCGCCGCCTCTCCGATCTTCTGATGCGGATCCGCGGGCGAATCGTGCACCATGATCTGGTGCAGGTCTCGCCGCTTTCGGTGCCGATCCTGCTGGAGATCGGGAAGGAGCCCGTCTATGGCGAGGCCCGGGACCAGGCGATCGCCGACGAGGCGGCCCGCCTGCTGGACGAGATGGGGGAGGCATTCGGAACCGCATGAGACAGGCCGCCTCGCGCAACGATGACCGACGGGCCGTGCCGGCGCGTATCCAGCTGGCTGGCCACGACGTGCTGCTCCTGCCGGCCGGCGCGGCCTTTCTGCCGGAAGAACGGCTTCTGGTCGTCGCCGATCTGCATCTCGGCAAGGGGCTCGCCTATGCGAGCGGTGGCCAGATGCTGCCGCCCTATGACAGCCTCGACACGATGCGCCGGCTGCTCGCCCTCATTTACCACTGGCAGCCGGAGCGGCTTGTTTTGCTCGGTGACAGCTTCCATCGACAGACGTTGATGCAAGCGAGCCTTGCGCCGGTTGCGGCTGAACTGGAAGAGCTCGCCCGTCTGGCCTCGCTTGTCTGGATCACCGGCAATCACGATCCCGTCTTGTCCGGCTTGCCCGGGGAGGTGGCCGGCGAGATCGAACTACCCGGCGCGCTGCGCCTTCGGCACGAGCCTGCAGCTGATGGTCAGGCGGAGATTGTCGGCCATCTCCACCCTGCAGCACGCCTGCCCACGAAGGCCGGGCGGCAGCGTCGGCGCTGCTTCGTTGCCGGTGAGGCGCGCCTGCTCCTGCCAGCCTTCGGCGCGCTCACTGGCGGGCTCTGCGTGAGCGACCCTGCGATTGCCGGGCTCTTCCCCAAGCGCGGCAGCCGCGTCTTCCTGATGCTGGGCGACGGGCTCGCCGAATTGCCGATCTCCGCCGTGGCCTAAGCGCTGCGGCCACCACAGGTTTCTTGCCCGCCGGCCCGGCTTACGGCGATCCGTTCCTGCCGGTGGCCCTGCGCGCAAGGAAGGGGAGGGCCGCCGCGATCATCACGAAACGCGCAACATGATGCGAGGAAACGTAGAGCGGATCCAGGCCCATCGCGAGGCCAAGCACCACCATGGCCTCGAGGCCACCGGGTGCGAAAGCGACCAGCGCCTCGGGAAGGGGCACATTGGCAAAGCGGGCGGTGAGCAGGGCTCCCAACGCGGCGACCGCGACTGTGACGACCAGCAGCAGGATGCCGGGCAGGAAGAGCGATCGCACGGTCTGGAAATCGAGCCCCGAGAACCGGGAGCCGGCATAGACGCCGACAATCACCATCGCCATCGACACGACGGCGACAGGGGGCGAGCCGGTAATGAGGCCGGTGACGTGGAGCAGCCCGGCCGCCGCCATCCCGCCCAGCAGGAAGGGCGCCATGATTCGAGAGGCCTGGAACAGCCAGGCCACAAGGACCGCAGCCACCATCATGAGAGCGAAGGGCAGCGGACCGATAATGTCCGGCGGTGCGGTACTGACCTCGCGCACGGCGAGAAGCGTTGCACTTGGCAGCACCGCCACCAGCACGAACATCCGGAAGGATTGCACAGCGACAATCGGCAGCATGTTCGATCGGGTTTCGGAAACGGCCGCGATCACGGCCGAGAGCGCGCCCGGAACCGATGCAAACATCGCGCTGTTCCTGTCCCAACCGAAAAGCCGGACAAGCGCCAGCCGGCCGGCAATGACGATGGCCAATGTTGTCAGCGCGAGGATCAGCAGCGAAAGCGGGTAGCGCTCCAGGGCGCGCAGCATTTCCGGCGTGATGGCGCTGCCGGTCAACGCTCCGGCAAAGAGCATCCCGAGATCCCGCACGGGATCCGGTACCACCGGCTTGACGCCGGTCAGGATGAGCAGGACAGCGCCAACGAGAGCACCGGAAAGCCACGGTGCCGGCAGCCGGAGCAGGAAGAAGACATAGCCGCCGACCAGCCCGGCGCCGATCGTCAGGATCAGCCGGCACCAGACAGGCAGGGCACCGAACCCGGTCACAGCCGCGCCACCGCCTCCACCAGCCGGTCTGCCGCCATGGCAATATCCTCCGACTTCCGGAGGTAGCACAGGCGAAGGAAGCCCTCGCCGCCGGCGCCGAACGCTGTTCCGGGAGCAAGACCGACATTCGCCTCGTCGATCAGCCGGAAGGCAAGCTGCCGTGTATCTCCGACGCCCTCGATCCCGAAGAAGAGGTAGAACGCCCCGTCAGGCGGTGCCATGCGGAACCGGTTCTGCCGGGAAAAGGCCTCCAGCAGGATCTGCCGGTTTTTCCGCGCCTGCTCCACTTGCCCGGCGATCAGGGCCTCGCCCTCGCGGATGGCGGTCTCGGCGGCGCGCTGGATAAAGACCGGGGCGCCCGAACTCGAATACTGGATCAGGTTCACGATGGTGGGGCCGAGCGCGGCCGGAGCCTCGATCCAGCCGAGGCGCCAGCCGGTCATTGCCCAGTTCTTCGACATGGTCTGAACGAAGAGCAGGCGGTCATCCTCGCGCATCACGTCGCGGAAGGATGGCGCGCGGGGCCCGTTGAAATAGAAACGACCATAGATCTCGTCGGCGAGGATCCAGAGCCCGTGACGGCGGGCAAGATCCATCAGGAAACGGATTTCCTCTGCGCTTGCGGTCCAGCCGGTCGGATTGGCCGGGGAATTGATCACGATCGCCCGTGTCTTCGGGCCGACAGCCGCCGCTACGGCCTCAAGATCGAGCTGCCAGCCGGTGGCTCCGAAGCGCATCGGAACTTCGCGCGGCGTCGCGCCGGAAACGGTCAGGGCACCGACGAAGTTGGGCCAGGCCGGTGTGGGCACGATGACCTCGTCGCCCGCCCCGGCAACCATGGTCACCGCGATCTGGAGGGCATGCATGCCGCCGGATGTGACATAGATCCGGTCAACGGGGACCGGCGTGCCGTACATCCCGGTGAGATAGGCGGCAATCGTCTCTCTCAGGCTCGGGAGACCGGCCTGGTAGGTGTAGAACGTCTCGCCCGCTGCGAGCGAGGCACTCGCGGCCGCGGCGATCGAGGCCGGTGTGGGCATGTCGCCCTCTCCGACCCAGAGAGGGATGAGGCCGGGCCGGCCCCTTCCGTAATCGAAGACCTCGACAATGCCGCTGGAAGGCGCCTGCGCCGCGTTCGCCCGGATGGGGAACGTCGAAGAAAGAGAAGGACTCATCATCCGGGACTTATGCTTCGAAAGCAGCAGGCATTCAACCAACCATGGCGGGCTGTCGACCGTTATTTCTTGAGCAGGTCGCGGATCTCCATGAGCAGCTTTTCCTGGGCCGGCGGCTCGGCCGGCGCGGCAGGAGCCTCGGCGGCCTGCTGCTGCTTGAGCCGGTTCATGCCCTTGACCACCATGAAGAGTACCCACGCGATGATCACGAAATTGATCGAGACCGTCAGGAACTTGCCATAGGCGAGAACAGCACCCTGCTTGGCCGCGTCGGCCACGTTGGTGGCTGTCACGGATTTGCTGAGCGCCAGAAAGTAATTGTCGAAGTTCAGGCCGCCGACGATCGCGCCGATCAGCGGCATGAAAATGTCACCCACCATGGAATCGACAATCTTGCCGAAAGCGGCACCGATGATCACGCCGATGGCGAGATCGACAACATTGCCCTTGAGGGCAAATTCCTTGAATTCCTTCAACATGGCATTCCCCTTCACGCTGTTGAATCCGCGCTCGCCGGGCTCTTTTCCGGCCCAGCCGCGCAAGTCTTGGGAACAAAACCTTGACCATGCAAGGATTTTGGCGGGATGCCCGGCTTTCTCCCCCGCAAAGATCAGGGCTTCCTTGTCCGAGAGTCGACTTGCGGGTTCGACCAGAGCATGAAATCCTGTCGTTCCGGCCAACAGAACAAGGAAAAACCATGCTTGCCGGCTGGGTCGCGCTTATTGCCGCGCTGCTTTACCTGTTCGCCCTGTTCGCGATTGCGCATTACGGCGATACGCGGGGCCGCTGGCTCATGCGGGGAAGCCTGCGGCCGACCATCTATGCGCTGACACTCGCCGTCTATTGCACGTCCTGGACCTTCCTCGGCTCGGTCGGGCTGGCCTCTCGAAGTGGCTTTGATTTCCTGCCGATCTATCTTGGTCCGCTGATCGGAATCCTGATCGGGCTCCCACTGATCGCGCGGATCACCAATATCGCGAAATCCCAGCGGATCACCTCGGTGGCGGACTTTATCGGCGCCCGCTACGGCAAGAGCAGCAAGGTGGCGGGGATGGTGGCAATCATCGCCGTTGTTGGCACCATCCCCTATATCGCCCTGCAACTGAAGGCGATTTCAGCCTCGCTCGAGATTATCGTCTTCCGCGAACAGGGCGTTCCGATGACGCAGGGCTTCAGCCTGATCGGCGATGTCTCGCTGCTCGTCACGGTGGTGCTCGCCGCTTTCGCGATTGCCTTCGGCACGCGCCATATCGATGCGACGGAACATCAGGACGGGCTGATGCTGGCCGTGGCTGCCGAATCCCTGATCAAGCTGCTGGCCTTTCTGGCTGTCGGAATCTTCGTGGTCTACTGGATGTTCAACGGGTTCGATGACCTGTTCCGGCAGGCCCGGGAATTCCCGCCGGCGGCACGCGTGCTGTCGACAGGGCCGGACCCATGGGTCTGGACAACGACCACAGCCCTCGCTGCCTGCGCCATCTTCCTGCTGCCGCGCCAGTTCCATGTCATGGTGGTCGAAAACCGGAACACGGAAGACCTGCGGCACGTCGCCTGGCACTTCCCCGCCTATCTCGTGGCCATAAACATCTTTGTGATCCCCATTGCGCTGGCTGGCTGGCTGATCTTCCCCGAGACCGGGATCGACCGTGATTTCATGGTGCTGTCCCTGCCCCAGTTTTCGCATGCCGGCTGGATCGCACTGATCGCCTTTATCGGCGCGCTGTCGGCAGCCACTGCGATGGTCATCGTTGAATCCGTCGCCTGCGGGATCATGATCTCGAACGATCTCGCCATGCCATTCCTGCTGCGCCGGATGAACCTCCGGCCGAAGGATGCTCTCGAGGATGGCGAGCAGCAGGTCCGCGCCAGCGCCGACATGGTCGAGATGGTGCTGACGATCCGGCGCGTCGCGGTCGTCGTCATCCTGTTTCTGGGTTTCGCCTATTACCGATCCAGCGAGAAGGCCGCTCTGGCCTCGATCGGGCTTCTGTCCTTCGCCGCGATCGCCCAGCTCGTTCCGGCCTTTTTCGGGGGGCTTTTCTGGCAGCGCGCCAATGCACAGGGGGCGCTGGCAGGTTTGGCCATCGGGTTTCTCAGTTGGCTCTACCTCTTGTTCCTGCCCACCCTTGCCGGGACGGAAGGCTTCATCCACCACGTTGTCCGGGACGGGCCGTTCGGGCTCAGCTTCCTGGCACCTTCGAACATTTTCAGTGCCGAATTGCCTACACTCGTCCAGGGGGTGGGCATCTCGCTCGGGTTGAACCTGCTCGCTTTCGTCACGATTTCCCTGATGCGCGAGCCAACGCCGATTGAACGCCTGCAGGCAAGCCTGTTCACAGGGCCGGAAGCGGCAACCTCGGGGCCGGGCTTCAAGCTGTGGCGCAGCGCGGTCAATGTCGATGACCTCAAGACCACGGTCGGCCGCTATCTTGGCGAGGAGCGGACCAGCCGTGCTTTCCGGTCGTTCGAGGACCAGCGCGGCATTGCCTTCAGCCCGGGCCAGGAAGCCGATGCACATACGATCCGCTTTGCCGAGCAGCTTCTGGCCTCGGCAATCGGTGCGGCCTCCTCGCGCCTCGTCCTCTCGCTGATGCTCCGGCGGCGGAACGTCTCGACCGAAGCCGCACTCAAGCTGCTCGACGATGCCTCGGCCGCGATCCAGTACTCGCGAACCTTGCTGCAGCACGGGCTCGACCATGCCCGCCAGGGTGTGACCGTGTTTGACCAGGATCTCCGGCTGATGTGCTGGAACCGCGCCTTCCAGGATCTGTTCGACCTGCCGGCCGATCTGGTGCGGTTCGGTGTCGGGCTGGACGAGATCGTGAGCTACAATGCCAAGCGGGGCCTTTACGGAAAATCACCCCGCGCCGACGTGATCGCGCGCCGTATTGCCTCGCTGGTGCAGGAATCGGAGCCACAGCGGCTCCGGCTGACCCCGTCGAACCGGGTGATCGAGATCCGATCGAACCATCTGCCGGATGGCGGTCTCGTCACCACCTATACCGACATCACCGAGGCCGTGCAGGCAGAGAAGGCACTCGAGGATGCCAATGCCACGCTGGAACGGCGCGTCCGGCAGCGGACGGACGAACTGACCCAGGCGAACCGGGCGCTCGGGCGTGCCAAGCTGGATGCCGACGAAGCCAACGCCTCCAAGACGCGCTTCCTTGCCGCGGCCAGCCACGACATCATTCAGCCACTCAACGCGGCGCGGCTCTATTCGGCGGCGCTCTCGGAAGCGCTCAAGGGCCAGGATAATGCTGAACTGGCCGAGAATGTCGGCGCTTCGCTGAATGCGGTCGAGGAGATCCTTTCGGCCCTGCTCGAGATTTCTCGGCTGGATGGTGGCAAGATGCAGCCCGAAATCACCAGCTTCAAGATCGGCGAGCTGCTGGCGCAGATGCAGATCGAATTCGATCCCATTGCCCGTGCCAAGGGCATTCGGCTGAGGATCCTGCCCAGCAGCCTCGTCGTGCGCAGCGACCGACGTCTGCTGCGCAGGCTCCTCCAGAACCTGGTCTCCAATGCGATCAAGTACACGGTCAAGGGCGATGTGCTGGTTGGACTCCGTCGTCGTGGCGACCACGTGACGCTGGTTGTCGCGGATACGGGGATCGGCATTCCGAGCAGCAAGCACAAGGCGATCTTCAAGGAGTTCCAGCGGCTTGACCAAGGTGCGCGGATCGAGCGGGGCCTCGGGCTCGGGCTCTCTATCGTCGAGCGCATCGTCAAGGTGCTCGGTCTTGATCTGTCCCTCGAGTCGCGGCCGGGGCGCGGCACGATGTTCCGCGTGTCGATCCCGCGGGCTCCGCAATCGGTGGCCCTGCCGGAACCGGACCAGCGGGATCTGCCGCATGCGACAACGTATTCCCCGCTGGTGGGGCTGAATGTCGTGGTGATCGACAACGAACCGGCAATCCTTGACGGCATGCAGCGCCTGTTGACCGGCTGGGGTTGCCACGTTCTCACGGCCGGCCATGCTGCCGAGGCGATGGAGAAGGCCGGGCAGGCCAAGGTGATCCCGGCGATCGCGCTGGTCGATTACCAGCTGGATGATGGTCACGGCCTCGACGCGATCCGCCGGTTGCGATGGCGTTACGGGACTGACCTGCCGGCCGTGCTGATCACGGCGGACAGGTCTCCCGAGGTCCGTGAGGAGGCCGCATCGGAGAATGTCCAGATTCTCAACAAGCCGATCCGCCCGCCCAGCCTGCGGGCGCTGCTCGCACAATTGACGTTGCAATCCCATCGAGCGGCGGAATAGGCCCAAGGGGTCTGCCTTGCCGTGCAGCAGCCGGGAGATTAAGAGAAGGGGATGATCCGTCCTGCCCTCGCTCCGCTGCGCCATGCGCTGGCCGTCCTGGCCTGCATGCTCCTTTTGCTGGGCGGCGTGGCCCAGCAGCGGGCCTTCGCGACGAAGCTGGGCATGGGCGGTCATCCAGGCGCAATGGCGATGTGCCTGCCGGGCGCCGTCGTGCCGGATGGCGCAGAGCTGCCGCCGGCCCCACTTCATGATTGCTTCGAATGCTGCCTCGGCACGTTGACGGGCCTTGCTGCACCGCCGGCCCGCCCTCTCGAGCAATTCCTGCCGGTCGGCTCGACCCTTCTGCCCACGGATTGGGCCGATCCCCTTCCGGGCCTGATGGCCCGCCCCTGTTCGCGAGGACCGCCGGGATACGCCTGAGCGCAGTATCCCTCCCTCCTTCGAACAGGACAGATCCATGTTGACGATTTTCCCGCGCCGACCGGCGCTGCGGGCCCTTGCCGGCCTTTCTCTCGTTTCCTCGGCCCAGACCGGGTTCGCCCATGCCACGTTCGAGAACGGGCAGGCGGCACAGAACAGCACCTACAAGGCGGTGATCCGCATCCCGCATGGCTGCGAAGGCCAGGCGACCCATACGGTCCGGGTCACGATCCCCGACGGCGTGATCGCCGTGAAGCCGATGCCCAAGGCTGGCTGGACGGTTCAGACGACCAAGACCACCTATGCGAAGCCCTACACCCTCTATGGCCGTGAGGTGAAGGAGGGGGTTTCCGAGATCGTCTGGTCGGGCGGACAGCTCGGCGATGATCAGTATGACGAGTTCGTCTTCCAGGCCCGGATGACGGACCGCCTGCCGGCCCAGCAGGATGTTCATATCCCGGTAGTGCAGGAATGCGCGACAGCGAAGGTCAGCTGGACGCAGATCCCGGCGGGCGGGCAGGATCCGCATGCCCTGAAATTCCCGGCGCCTGGTATCCGGATCGTTGCCGCGAACCAGCAGGTGGCGCAGCACCAGCATCACCACGGCGCGCAAGCGGCCCCTGCCGCTTCGGCAGGGCAGGTCATCCGCATCGGTGATCTCGAGATCACCGCGCCGTGGAGCCGTGCCACGCCGGGCGGTGCCAAGGTGGCGGGGGGCTTCATGCGTATCACCAACAAGGGCCAGATGCCGGACCGGCTCATCGGCGGTTCGGCCGAGATTTCCGGCGTGTTCGAGGTTCACGAGATGCGCATGGAAGGCAATATCATGCGGATGCGCGCGCTCGAGAAGGGCCTCGAGATCAAGCCGGGCGAGACGGTCGAGCTCAAGCCGGGCGGCTACCATGTCATGTTCATCGACCTGAAAAAGCCGCTGAAGGCCGGTGACATTGTGAAGGGTACGCTGGTCTTCGAGAAGGCCGGCAAGGTCGAGGTAACCTATACGGTCCAGGCGATGAGCGGTGGCGGCCACGATCACGGCCAGCACAGGCATTGACGCCACCGGCGATCCGGCTCCGGCCGGGTCGCCTCCGCGCGAACCCTTTTCGGAGAAACCCTGCCATGAATGCCCTACGCTGGATCCGATATACCGTCTGGGCCGCGATCGCCATCCTGACGGGCGCGATGCTCTACCTGCTGCTGAGCCCGGAAAAAGAGACCGGAACCGGCATTGCAGCGATCGGCGGGCCGTTCGATCTGGCCGCGCATGACGGGAGCCGCGTCAGTGCCGCCAACCTGGCCGGCAAGCCCTATGCGCTGTTCTTCGGCTTCACGCATTGCCCGGACGTCTGCCCGACCTCGATGATGGAGATCACCAATGATCTCGTTGCACTCGGCCCGGCGGCGAAGGATTTCCGGGTCTATTTCGTCACGGTCGATCCCGCGCGGGATACCGCGGCGCTGCTCAAGGAGTATACGGGCTCATTCGACCCGCGCATTATCGGGCTGGTGCCGAAGGACGAGGCGGAACTCGCCGCCATGGCGAGGATGTTCCGCGCCATCTATCGCCGTGTCGAGACGCCGAGCGGATACACGATGGACCACACGGCCTCGATATATCTCATGGATGCCAAGGGCCAGTTTTTCGGCACGCTCGATTCCAAGGAAACGCCAGCGGTGCGGCAAGCCAAGCTGAAGCGGCTGCTCGCCCGTGGCTGATCAGGCATCCCCTTCCGGGGAATAGGGCGGGCGCCCGCTCACCAGGGCCGCCTCGAGCAGGTCGAGCCGGTCCTGCCCCCAGAAGATCTCGCCGTCGAGCACATAGCTCGGTGCCCCGAAGACATTGGTGGCAAGTGCCCAGTCCCGGTTGGCCTCGTATTCGGCCCGGATGGCGGAGGAGCGCGCGAGATCGAGCAGATCGGCCGGCAGACGGGTTTCAGCGAGCAGCCGGATAATCGTATTCTCGTCGGCGAGGTTTTCCTGCCCGACCCAGATGGCGCGATGCGCGGCCCGGAGATAGGCTTCCGGCGAGAGACCCCGTGCCAAAGCCGCGAGAGCGATGCAATCTGCTGTCGTGGCGTCGAACGGTACGCCCGCCGGTTTCAACACAAGGGGCAGGCCACGGATCGCCCGCCAGCGTTGCAACTCGACCAGCCGGTAGGCCTGCCGCGCGGGATGCCGTTTTGCGAGGGGCAGGCCACCGGTTTCGCTGAAAACATTCAGCAGCAGCACGGGACGATAGCGGATCGTGACGCTGTGACGGGCCGCGATCTCATGGAGGCGATCGAAGCCGAGATAGGCCCAGGGGCTCATCAGCGTGAAGAGATAGTCGATCGTGCGGGGCATGCCATTCTCCGGGAGGCTGGCATAGAAGGCCGGATCGCCGGCGCCGTCAACGCCGCTTGAGCCCGTCCTCGACGGCAAGGAAAGCCTCGACTTCCGGATCGAAGGCCGGCGAGTCGCCCTCGTAGCCGACAAGCCGGACCAGCCGTTCGGCCGGAACGAATTGCCGCTCGCGGCGCGCATAGAGGCCGCCGCGGACGAGGGCAAGAGCTGCCGTGACCGGTTCGCCGCCGGGGCCCGCAGTGACGAAGCGGTGTTCCATCACGAAGGTTGTCGCGCGCCAGCAGACGATGCGCGATTCGAGCGTGAAAAGCTGGAAGGGCTTGAGCTCACGGCGATAGCGGATGGCGCTGCCGGACAGCATGGGCAGCAGCCCCTCCTTCAGCACGGCCCGCCAGAGGCCGGTCTGGAGCAGCAGGTCGGTTCGCCCGAGATCCGCGATGGTCAGATAGCGGCCGTTATTCATGTGGAGATTGGTGTCGATATCGCTCGGCCAGACGCGGAAGGTCAGCCGGGAGACGCCGAAAGGCGGCTCGATCCGGGCCCGGAAGGGCGCTGTCAGGAAGAGCCAGAGCACCCGGAACCAGAGATTCATGCCGTCAGTTCCCTGCGGGTCGGCCGACAGGGTTCGGCAGCCCGGTTGGCCGGAAAGAAGAAGGGCCCGGCATGGACCGGGCCCTGGCGATCAGGCGGCTGCCTTGTGCGGGTTGAACCGTCCGTAGAAGGTCTCGCCCTTGCGGGCCATGGCGCGGAGCAGCTTGTTCGGCTTGAACCGTTCGCCATGCTTCGCGGCCAGCTTCTCGCAGAGCGCGACGAAGGCCTTGGTGCCCATGCGGTCGATATAGGAGAGCGGTCCGCCGGTATAGGGCGCGAAACCGAAGCCGAGGATCGCGCCGACATCCGCCTCGCGGACATCGGTGATGACCTTCTCCTCGACCGTCCGGGCCGCCTCGAGGGCCTGCACCACGAGCAGGCGATCGACGATTTCCTGACGATCGATGCCATCGGCAACGAGCTTCGTCTTCTGCAGGTCGGCGAGGCCCGGCCAGAGCTTCTTGCCCGTCGGGGCATAATCGTAGAAGCCCTTGCCGTTCTTGCGGCCGAAGCGCTCCAGATCGACGACCATGGTCTTGAGCAAGGCCTCCTGCTTCGCGTCCACGGCGGCAGCGCCGAGATCCTTCTTCGTCGCCTGCAGGATCTTCCAGCCAAGATCGAGCGCCACCTCGTCATTGAGCGAGAGCGGGCCGACCGGCATGCCGGCCTTCTTGGCCATGTTCTCGATCATGGCCGGGGGCACGCCCTCGGCCAGCATCAGATGGCCCTCGCGGATGTAGTTCAGTACGCAGCGATTGGCGAAGAAGCCGCGGCAATCATTGACGACGATCGGCGTCTTCTTGATGGCGCGGACGAAGTCGAGCGCTGTGGCAAGGGCCCGGTCACCCGTGCGCTTGCCGAGGATGATCTCGACCAGCAACATCTTCTCGACCGGCGAGAAGAAATGGATGCCGACAAACTGGCTCGGCCGCTCGAAATTCTCGGCCAGCGAGGAAATCGGCAGGGTCGAGGTATTCGAGGCGAAGATCGTGCGGCGGCCGATGACCGCCTGCACCTTCTTGATGACCTCGGCCTTCACGGCGCGATCCTCGAAGACCGCCTCGACCACGAGGTCGCAGCCTTTCAGGGCGTTGTAATCCGAGGTGGCGTTGATGCGGGCCAGCAGGGCATCGCGGTCGGCGCTCTTGGCGCGGCCCTTCATGACCTGGTCCGACATCAGCTTGTGCGAATAGGCCTTGCCCTTGTCGGCGGCTTCCTGATCCCGGTCGACCAGCACCACATTGAGCCCGGCCAAAGCCGAGACATAGGCGATGCCGGCGCCCATGAACCCGGCGCCGACAATGCCGACGCGCTTGATCTTGAGCGGCGGCACCTTGGCGGGGCGGCGCGCGCCCTTTTCCAGCTCGCCCTTGGAGATGAAGAGCGAGCGGATCATCGCCGCGGCTTCCGGCGTCTGGAGGATATGGGCGAAGTAACGGCTCTCGATCCGCAGGCCGAGATCCATCGGCACCTGCAGCCCTTCATAGACCGCCTGAAGGATCGCCTTGGCGGCGGGGTAATTGTCCTGCGTCTCGCGGCGGTAGATCGCATTGGCCGGCGGCCAGATCATCATGCCGGCCGGCGAATGGACCTTGTTCGACGGGTTCTTGAAACCCTCGACATCCCAGGGGGCCTTGGCCGACCCGCCCGCCTTGATCCATTCCTTCGCAGTCTCGACGAGCTTGTCGCGCGGGACCACGGCATGGACGAGATTCATCGCCTTGGCCTGGGCCGGCTTGATCTGGTCGCCCTTGAACAGCATCTGCAGGGCATCGCCGGTCTGCATCAGGCGGGCGACGCGCTGTGTGCCCCCGGCGCCGGGGAAGAGCCCGACCTTGATCTCGGGGAGGCCGACCCGCGTCTTGTCGCTGTCGGACAGCACCCGGAAATGGCAGGACAGCGCCAGTTCGAACGCGCCGCCGAGGCAGGTGCCGTTGACGGCCGCGGCGAAGGGCTTGCCGCAGGTTTCGAGCTTGCGGTAGAGGCGCGAGAGGCGGGACGAGGCCTCGAAGAAGAAGGCCATCGCCTCTTCCTCGCCCTTTGTCTTCGCCAGCTTGCGGAACTCGCCGCCAAGGCCCTGCAGCATGGTCAGGTCCGCGCCGCCGGAAAAGGCCTCCTTGCCGGAGACGATGACGCAGCCCTTGATGGCTTCCGCGCCGGCGACATGGTCGACCACCTGGCCCAGCTCCGCCATCACCGCCTCGGTGATCACATTCATGGAGCGGCCCGGCATGTCCCAGGTCAGGAGGGCGATGCCATCGGAATCGGTTTCGAAACGAAAGTTCTCGAGTTTCATGGGTGGAATCCTTCCGTATCGATCAGACGCGTTCGACGATCATCGCCGTGCCCATGCCATGGGCGACGCAGAGGGTGACGAGGCCGGTCGAGAGGTCGCGGCGCTCGAGTTCGTCGATCACCGTGCCCAGGATCATCGCCCCGGTCGCGCCGAGCGGATGGCCCATGGCGATGGCGCCGCCATTGACGTTGACCTTCGCCGGGTCGAGGTCGAAAGCCTGGAGATAGCGCAGCACGACAGCCGAGAAGGCCTCGTTGATCTCGATCAGATCGATGTCCTTGATCGACATGCCGGTCCGGGCGAGGAGCTTCTCGGTCACGTCGACCGGGCCCGTCAGCACGAGGGCGAGGTCTGAGCCGAGGCTGGCAAAGCCGCGGATGCGGGCGCGCGGCTTCAGGCCCGCCTTGCGACCGGCGGCCTTGTTGCCGACGAGCACGGCGGCCGCGCCATCGACGATGCCGGACGAATTGCCGGCATGGTGGACGTGATTGATGGTCTCGACTTCCGGATGGCCCTGGATGGCCACCGCATTGAAGCCGCCCTGCTCGCCCATCATGGCGAAGGACGCCTTCAGGCCGCCAAGCGTCTGCATGTCGGTATTCGGGCGGATCGTCTCGTCCTTGCCGAGGATGGTCAGGCCGTTGACATCGCGGACCGGAACCACCGATTTCGCGAAGCGACCCTCTTCCCAGGCCTTGGCGGCGCGCTTGTGGCTCTCGACGGCGAAGGCATCGACATCATCCCGCGTGAAACCGTATTTCGTGGCGATGAGGTCCGCCGCGACGCCTTGCGGCGAGAAATAGGACGGGATGGCTACGCTGGGATCGACCGCCGGCAGCATGCCGGAGGCGCCCATGCCGACGCGGCTCATGGATTCGACGCCGCCGCCGATCACGATATCCTTCTGGCCGGCCATGACCTGGGCCGCCCCGAAGGCAACCGCATCAAGGCCGGAGGCGCAGAAGCGGTTGATCTGGATGCCGGGCACGCTCTCGCCGAAGCCGGCCGCGATGGCCGCCGAACGGGCGATGTCACCCGAGGCCTCGCCGACCGGATCGACGCAGCCAAGGACGACGTCGTCCACCAGCTTTGGATCAAGCCCGTTGCGCTTCTGGACCGCGCGCAGGGTCGTTTCGGCGAGGCGCACGGCCGTGACCTCGTGGAGCGAGCCATCGGCCTTGCCCTTGCCGCGCGGGGTCCGCACATGATCGTAGATGAAAGCTTCGGCCATCCTGGGCCTCCCTTGGGGTGAGTTCGGTTTTGGGCGGCGGTCCTTTGGAGGAAGGACCGCGCCGGATGTCGGTCCGATCAGAAGCGATCGGCCGGGAGAGACATGATCGCATCTGCGCCCGAGGTGATGCGGGCGAGCTGGGCGCCGGTTTCCGGCAGCATGCGCTCGGCGAAGAAGCGGGCAAGGACCAGCTTGGTCTCGAGCCGCTCGGTCGAGCCATTCGCGCCTTCGGCCAGCTTTGCCTGCGCGGCCTTGACCTGCAGCGCCCACATATATCCGAGGGCGACGAGGCCGAAGAGATGCATGTAGTCGGTCGAGCCGGCGCCGGCATTGTCGGGCTTGGCCATGGCATTCTGCATGAACCACATCGTGGCCTGCTGGAGATGGCCGAGGCTCATGCCGAGCGCGCCGAGCAGCGGCTTCATGCCTTCGTCGGCCTCGTTCGCCTTGATGAAGCCCTGCACCTCGTTGAAGAAGGCCATGACGGCGCGGCCGCCATCACGCGGGAGCTTGCGACCGACAAGGTCGAGCGCCTGGATGCCATTGGCGCCCTCATAGATCATGGCGATGCGGGCATCGCGCACGAACTGGCTCATGCCCCATTCCTCGACATAGCCATGGCCGCCGAACATCTGCTGCGCCTTTACCGCGTTGTCGAAGCCGACATCGGTCAGCACACCCTTGAGCACCGGCGTCATCAGGCCGAGATGGTCATCGGCTTCCTGCCGGGCCTTCGTATCCTCCGAGCGATGGGCGACATCGCTCTTCAGCGCCGTCCAGAGCACGAAGGCGCGGGCGGCCTCGTTGAAGGCGCGGATCGAAAGCAGGGTGCGGCGTACATCCGGATGGACGATGATCGGGTCAGCAGCCTTGGCCGGCTCCTTGGTGCCGGTGAGGGCGCGGCCCTGCAGGCGGTCCTTCGCATAGGCGACGGCGTTCTGATAGGCGACTTCCGACTGGGCAAGGCCCTGGATGGCGACGCCGAGGCGGGCTTCATTCATCATCACGAACATCGCATTGAGGCCGCGATGCTCGGTGCCGACGAGCCAGCCGACCGCGCCGTCATAGTTCATGACGCAGGTGGCGTTGCCGTGGATGCCCATCTTGTGCTCGATCGAGCCGCAGGAGACCGGGTTGCGGGCACCGAGGCTGCCATCCGGCTGCGGCATGAATTTCGGCACGACGAAAAGCGAGATGCCCTTCACGCCTTCCGGTGCGCCTTCGATCCGGGCGAGGACGAGATGGATAATGTTCTCCGCCAGGTCATGCTCACCGGCAGAAATGAAGATCTTCGTGCCGGAAATCTTGTAGGTGCCATCGCCTTGCGGGACGGCCTTGGTCTTGATCAGGCCGAGATCGGTGCCGCAATGGGGCTCCGTGAGGTTCATCGTGCCGGACCAGCTGCCGTCGATCATCTTCGGCAGGTAAGTCCGCTTGATCTCCGGCGAGGCATGCTCGTTGAGAGCCGCGATCGCGCCCATGGTCAGGCCGGGATACATCGAGAACGCCATGTTCGCGGAGGAGGCGAATTCGTTCATGATGGCGCCGACCGTGTAGGGCAGCCCCTGCCCGCCATAGTCCGGATCCGCCGAGAGGCCGACCCAGCCGCCGCCGGTATAGGCGTCATAGGCTTCCTTGAAACCCTTCGGCGTGGTCACGCGGCCATCCTCGTGCCGCTTGCAGCCTTCGAGATCGCCGGAGCGGTTCACCGGGGCCAGCACTTCCTCGCAGAGCTTGGCGCCTTCCGAGAGGATCGCTTCCAGCATATCCGGCGAAAGGTCCGAGAAGCCGGGGAGATTGCCGTATTTCTCGATGCCGAACACATCCTGGAGCAGGAACGTCACATCTTCGGTAGGGGCGCGATAGCTGGGCATGGGTTTCCTCCGGCACGATCTAGGGTCGGTGCATATTGTTCACATATAAACTATCTCGCAGGTTGGCAAGAGGCTTTTTCAGTCAGCGTTGCGGAAATCTGGTCAAAACCAAGGAGAAACTGCAAAGGCGGGTAAAAAACAGGGGCAATGCCTGGCATTGCCCCCGCTTCTTCGCCCCGTTTTGCCGACTTTCAGAACAGGCGCAACACGCTCCCTTCGGCCTGTTTCGCCAGGCCCAGCGTCGTGGAGGCCAGTTGCTGACGGGCCGCGAGCGCGACCAGCCGAACTGCCTCTTCGTCGTGGTTTGACGGGAGCGGTAAATCCGGGCCCGTATCGATCGGCTTTACCCTGTCCCGGGCAAAATCTGTCTGGGCCCTGACCGCCAGCAGCGCTGACCGGAATGTCGAGGACTGGTTGCGCAGGCGAGCCAGCGCCTCGGGCAGGCAAGAAAGTGAAGCATGGATGTCCGCATCGGATTGCCAGGAATGGGCGGCGGGTTTCACCCCGAGCCCTTCGGCGTGGAACCGGACGCCCGCCACAAGGATCGAGCCTCCCCTGCTGTCATTGAACCGCACCGTGAGGGTGCCGTCATCGAGCAGGTTGATGCCATCACGGCCCGAACCTGCCGCTACCTGGTCGATCTGCCCGCGCAGCAGGTCGAACCGCGCCGCCATGTCGTACCGGCTTGCAATCATGCCGACGACAGCCTCGATCTCCGCCCCGCCTGTCGGGACCTTTGCATGATCGCCCGTGATCCCGGGTGGTGCAGAGGGGGCCTCCAGTGCCTGCCGGGCCAGCGCCTCGGCGGCTTCGATCAGCCTTGTCAGGGCTTTGATGCCCCTCTCCGCCGACCCGATGACCTTGCTGGCCTGCCCGAAGGAATCCAGAATCAGGAACAGGTCGCGCGCGCTGCTCGAAAGCCCTGACGACTGGAAAACGTCTATGGAGGGGTCAGGTGCGGCGCTGACCTGGTTGCCGACTGCCGGCTTGTGTTGCTGTGCCGGGCGGGTGGAGTGGGGTGGTCTGCTCGTGGCACCGCGCTGCGGAAAGCCCGGCGAGAGTGCAATGTCGGCCATAATGGCACCTTTCTGGCAATGGAATGGTCAGGCAATGGTGTCAACGCGAGCCGGATACCGGCTCGAGGTACTCTGACAGTGCTACTCTAGGTTGTAAATTCCTAATTAATCGTTGAAATTGCGCTTGCGCGTTTATGCACTCTGAGATTGTATGGCTTCGGGATGGATTCGTGCATCGCTTCCGAGCATTCAGATCCCGATATGGCCTGTATTTTTGATAAATTGCCGAATAATCTAATTTATTGGTGCATCATGATTAATGAACGTGAGATCATCAAGAATATCATTGACTTTGGATTTCTTATAAAATCGCAACTGCATTCCGAAGATACGGAGATGCTGCGCTCCATTCTCTCGATCATGATCATGGAATGCGAGGATCTGGTCGAGATCATCGAGGAGCAGCGAGACAACCTCGGCCCGGCGAGAGGCCGGAGAAGCGAGAATTGAGTGCCCTTGGCCCGGGAGCTCTTCGGCGGCGCGGCAAAAAAAGGACCAGCGGTTAAGACGATGTTTACCATAACCCGGAAAAGCTTCTGCAAGTGGAAATAGCTTGATTCCTCGATCCGGAATCGGGCTTCGCCACCAAGAACTGAGGGCAGGGCTGCCGCAGGCGGCATCGGGAAGCGAGTCCGGAAATGGCGAATGCATTGCCGTGGAGTGTGCGAGGGATTGACCCGGATATCCGGGAGCAGGCCGTCGAGGCGGCTCATCGCTCAGGCATGTCGGTCGGGCAATGGCTCAATCAGGTGCTCGCCGGCAATCTCGACGAGGATGACGAGGAAGACGATACTTATTTCGCCCGCAACCGCCAGGCTTCGCGGCGTCGGCCACGCCGCGCCGACCAATTGGGGGAAAGGCTCGAGCGGCTGGCACAGGGTACGCGCGCTGCCGGCCCGGTACGCGGCCAGGACGCCCTGCCGGACACACCCCGTATCCTCGACCTGATCGAGAACGCCGTCCAGGCGATCGAGCGGCTCGAGCGTCGCCAGAGCAGCGGTGGCCATCCTGGTCCTTCCGGTCGGACGACCGATGATACGCTGGTCGAGGCCCTGCGCAGTTTCGAACGCCGCCTTGAGCAGATGGCGCCGTCCCGTCCCAGCCCGATGGCCTCCGTATCGGCGCCTGTGATGGCGCGGGCCAGCCATGCCGCGGACCCCGATCCCGCGTTCACACAGACTCTTGCCGAGATCGAGGCGCGTCGCCGTAGCCTTGATGGGGACGTCCCCTCGGCCCGGCCGCAGACGGCCGCCCCGGTCAGCGGGAACGCCATCGAGGCGATGAGCCAGCAACTCAACGCGCTGGTCGGCCGCATCGACGAAATGCGGACGGAGCGCCGGCCAGAAGACAATGCCCTGCGGGCGCGCCTGGATGATCTCGCCAGCCGTATCTCGGAATGGCGTGATACGCCGTCGGATTCGATCGCCGCCCTGCGCGCGGAGATCGGGACTCTGTCGGACACGCTTGCCGCCCTCTCGCCGGGCCGTCTGGCAACGACTTTGGAGGATGCGTTCGCGCGGACAACCGAACGCGCGATCCGGGCGCAGGCCGGCGACGGCGACCGCGTTCTCGAATCCCTCGGCCGCCTCAACGAGGACGTTCGCGCCGTCATGCGCGAACTGACCGACAATCGGGTCTCGGAACGGCTGGGCCACGAACTTGGCAATCTCTCCAAGCGCCTCGACATTGTCGCGAATTCAGTCGGCGGGCAGCGGCTGGACGACCTTGCGAGCGATCTGCAGGCGGTGCGTAGCATGGTCGAGCAGGCCGCGCGGTCGAACCCTGCCGACCAGATGGCCCGCAAGCTCGACGAACTCAGCCGGAAGCTGGACCGTCAGGATGACAAGGGTGTCCTTTCCGCGATCGATGCGCTGAACGATCAGGTCCGGGCGCTCGCAGGGGGCGGCATCAAGGGGCTGGAAAGCCGCCTCGCCGAGATGACACGCGAGATGAAGAAGCTGGCGGCGGACAAGCAGCCGCTGCCGCAGATGAATGCCATCGCCGATCGCCTCGAGCGGATCGACCGGATCCTCGACCATCGGCCGGATTCGACTCTTGGCGGCCTGGAAGCGATCGCGCAGTCACTGGAAACGATCAGCGGCAAGCTGGATCGTGAAACCACCGCGCCCGATCCGGACGTTGCGGCAATGCTGTCTGACCTGTCGGCCCGCTTCGACCAGTTGCAGGCCCAGTCGCCCGATACGCGCTCGCTTGACCGCCTGCAGGATGAAGTCGCCCGGGTTTTCCAGAAGCTCGACCAGATGGGCGGCGCCCCGGCCGGGCTCGACACACTCGAGCGCAGCGTTTCCGACCTGTTCGCACGGATTGACCAGACCCGGCAGGACATGAGGGATATGGCCGAACGGGCGGCCCTCCAGGCAGCCGAGCAGGCCGTCAGGAATGCCCCGCGCGACGAAGCGAACGACACGCTGGCTGCTGAAGGGCTGCTGCTGATCAAGCGGGATCTGAACGAGTTCAAGACCGCCCAGACCGAAGCCGAACGCCGGACCCGCAGCACGCTGGAAGCGCTGCACGGAACGCTGGAAGGCATCGTTTCCAAACTCGGGCAGATCGAGACGGCAAAGGCCGACATTCGTCCCGCTCCCGCTTCGGCGCCGCATGTCGAACCGCCCGCACGCCCCGAGCCGGCGGCGGCGCGCGAGGCGTCGGCTGCCGTGCGCCGCGAACCCGCCATGGACGTTGCGAAGCGGCCGGACCCGGCGGGCCGGTCGGCCGAGACACCGCCGCGGGCCGACCTGGAATCCGACCTGCCGCTGGAACCGGGCATCTCCCCCGGCAGCCCCGCTGCGGCCGCTTCGCTGGATCCCCGGAACCAGTTCCTGGCCATGGCACGCCGGGCAGCACAGGCTGCCCATGCCAGCAGCGAGGCCATCCTCGCCGAGGACGCCAAGCCCACGAAGGGCGTCAGGGCAAAGCAGCTTGCTGCCGGAGGTTCCTCCTTTATCACGCGGGCGAGGAAGCCGATCCTTCTCGGACTTGCCGCGCTGATCTTCTCGATCGGCGCGCTCAAGGTCCTGACAGGCCGGATGGGCCAGAGCGAGGATATCGTGGCGCCGATGCCGCCGAAACCGGCTGTTTCGACACCTGCACCTGCACCTGCACCTGCACCGGTTCCGGTGCCTGCCCGCCCGGCGGATGTCGAGTCTCGCGAGACGAAGGATGATCCGCAGAATACCGGCTCGACAACCCGGCGCGCGCCGCCGGTCGAGCAGCAATCCCTGCCGACGATCCAGCCCAACGGAATGATGACCCTGCCGGGCAACAAGCGCGGCCAGCGGCTTTCGGATACCAGTGCGGTCACCCAGACCGATCCTGTCACCGTCGGCAGCATTGCCGCTGACGGGACGTCGAAGCCGATCGAAACAGGCCGCGCTGTCATCAACGAGCTGATCGGCCTTTCTGCGCTCAAGGGCCAGGACAAGCTTCGTGACGCCGCCCTTCAGGGGAGCCATGCTGCCTGGTTCGAGATCGGCGTCCGCTATGCCGACGGGAAGGGCGTCCCGCGGGATGGCAAGCTGGCGGCGCGCTGGTTCGAGCAGGCCGCGCTTGCGGGCCATGGCCCGTCGCAATACCGCCTTGGCAGCCTCTACCGTGAAGGCAAGGTCCTGCCGAAAGAGCCGACACTCGCCTTCCAGTGGTTTGACCGGGCTGCGGCACAGGGCCATGTGCTTGCCATGCACAATGCCGCCGTGCTCCTTGCCGAGGGCGTGCACGGTGCGCCGGATTATGCGGGTGCGGCGCTCTGGTTCAAGCGTGCCGCGGAGCACGGAATCAAGGACAGCCAGTTCAACGTTGCGATCCTGTTCGCCCGCGGCCTCGGCGTGAATCAGGATCTCGCGGAATCCTATCGTTGGTTCGCCATCGCGGCCCTCCAGGGGGATCCCGATGCCGGCAAGAAGCGCGACGACATTGCTGCCCGGCTGACCAAGGAACAGATCAGCCGGGAAAACGAGCGGGTCAAGGCCTTTAAGCCGATCCCGGCCAATGCCGCAGCGAACGATCCGGGCCAGTGGGACAAGCCGGCCCGCCAGGGCACCTGATCGATCGGGCGGGACCCAACATCTCCGGTTGACGTTCGCGCCAGCCGGACCCAGAAGGGGCCGGGATGCCTGTACGCGACATGCGTCCCGGACGCGGTGCCGCATGCAACTCTACCTGCCGATCGCCGAATTGCCGCTCAATCTCTTCCTGCTTCTGGGCATGGGAGGAGCGATCGGGTTCATTTCGGGTCTGTTTGGTGTCGGCGGCGGTTTTCTTCTCACCCCCCTGCTGATCTTTGTCGGCGTTCCCGCGCCGGTTGCCGTGGCCACCAGCGCCGCCCATATCGCCGCTTCCTCGGTCACCGGTGCGCTGACCTACTGGCGCCGGAATGCGCTTGATCTGAAGCTCGGTACGGTGCTGACGATCGGTGGCCTGCTCGGCACCCTCGCGGGCGTATTCTTCTTCAATCAGATGCGGCGGCTCGGCCATCTCGATCTGGTGATCACCCTTGCCTATGTCACGCTGTTGATGTCAGTCGGCTGCCTGATGTTTGTCGAGAGCATCGGCGCCATGCTCCGGCAGAAAGCCGGCAAGGCAGCACCCATCCGCAAGGCGGGTGATCATGTCTGGTACGAGAAGCTGCCGCTGACCATGCGCTTCCCCAGATCGAAGATGTCGACGAGTGTGATCCCGTTGGCCGGTCTTGGCTTGGTGATCGGCTTCATCGGGACTGTTCTGGGGATTGGTGGCGGGTTTCTTGTCGTCCCGGCTCTGATCTATTTTTTCCGCGTGCCGACCTCCATCGTTGTCGGCACCAGCCTGTTCCAGATTCTCGTCACGATGATCGTGGCCACATTCCTCCACGCCATTTTTTCGCAGGCGGTCGATGTGCTTCTCGCGCTGACGCTGGTCGTCGGCGGGGTGATCGGGGCCCAGTTCGGCACGCGGACCGGGCAGGCCCTCAAGGGTGAACAGTTCCGCCTGCTCCTCGCCATGCTCATCCTCATCGTCGGAATCCGCTTCGCACTCGATCTCGTCGCTGCACCGGCCGACCGCTTCTCGATCAACGCGACGGAACTCGAGCGATGAGTCGCTGGCTGGCCTCCGCGCTGCTCGCGCTTTCCCTTGCCGGTCAGGCCCGGGGCGAGGAACTGGTCCTTGCCCTATCGACCCGCGAGGTCGCCATCACCTCCACCTATACCGGTGCGGAAGTGACGGTTTTTGGCCATATCGAACGCGATGCCCGGACAATTGCCCGCACGGGCGACTATGACATTGTGGCGCAGGTACAGGGCCCGACCGGCGAGGTGGTACTGCATCGCAAGGGGCGTTTCGGCTTCATCTGGCTGACCGAAAGCCGTCGGCGCTACAGCAAGGTGCCGCTGTATTTCTCCATTCTCAGCGCCAAGCCTCTGGCCTCGATCATCGATGAGGATAGCCGCCAGAGACTTAAACTCGGGCTGGAGCATTTCCTGCCGGCACCGACGCCGGAGCTTGAGGAACGCGATGAATTCGGGTTTCGCAATGCCCTGTTGCGCCTGCGCCGCGAGGAAGGCGCGCTGACCGAGAACGAAAGGGGCGTGACGATGATCCGCCCCAACCTCTTCACCGCACGCATTGTGTTGCCGGCCAAGGCACCGACCGGGCTCTATCTCGTGAACATCTCAATTCTCTCCGAGGGCGTACCGCTGCGGACGGCACAGGCCGGGTTCGTGGTGCGCAAGGTCGGCTTCGACGCTTTCGTCGCGAACGCGGCCCGGAACGAGGCCGTCACCTACGGCCTCTTCACCGTTCTGATGGCTGTCCTGCTCGGCTGGATGGCGAATGTCGTGTTCCGCAAGGACTAGAACGCAGGTTCGTGAACCGGAGTGATCTTGATCATCCCGGGGAGGACAGGCCATCAGGCGCGTCGGCACTCTCGTCAGGCCGGCTTCCGGCTTGCCGGGGTCAGGGCGTCGAACGCCTCGAACCGGGTGGAACGGCAATAGGTGTGGATTCCGGAGACAACCTGATGTCCCTCAGGGAAGAGACTCGACATCCGTTCCTGCCGAAAGCCATCCCTGTCCAGCTGGACAATCCGCATGAAATGGACACCGCGCCCGTATCCTCCGAGGCAATCCTGCACCGGGCGGATCAGGTCGTCGCCCTGTCGGAGCACCGGCCCCGCACTTCGCGCGAAACGGGCATCGATCATCAGCGGGTTCTGCCCATGCGGAAAGAAGGGGCCAAGCGGTGAATCCGCGTGATAGGCGCATAGGCAATCCCAGCTGGACCCGCCGCGGCTCTCATTGCCGAGCAGCCAGAACTTTCCGCCATGGGAAAACAGCGTGGCATCCTGCAGGGGAACATCGAGCAGGGGCGCGCATTCCTCCCAGCGATCGGGAAAAGCCGCAGCACGGTAGAGCGGGAGATGTCCTTCGGCCGCATTCTCGGGGATCATGTAGATCTGCCCGTCATGCCGGAACAGGAACGGATAGGACAGGTGCCCCTTCCGGGTCAGGACAGGGCGCAGCGGGCCGAGCGGCCGGGCCTCGCCATCGAGTTCGGTCACCGCGAGAAATCCCGTCATGGTGCTGAACGGGAAAACTTCGACAAACAGGAAAGCCCGCCCGTTCTCCTCCCAGAGAATCGGGTCTGCCAGATAGCTGGACCCGTCATCGGCAATCCACGCGCAGCCGTCGGATGTGCTGGGGAGGCTGGTATCCTCATGCTTCCGGCGGCGGACACCGACATGCCAGTGGTCAGGGCGGAAATGTCGCCGTGCCGCTAGCCCCAGAGCCTTGGCCACGAAGTGACGACCCGCCACGCGGGCCGGCGATTGCGGGCGATGGACCTCGGCAACCGGGATCTCGACGGGCGCATGGCCGCTGACGGCCTTGTGGATCAGCCATCCCAGGCGCTGGATGTAGGAAGTCAGCGTGAAAGCGACGCTGAATGGCCGCTCCGTGGCCGGCAAACCTGTCCAGCGGAGGCCGTTCGGATCGCGGACGATCAGACGTGGCGTCAGCCCTTGTGCGAGGCGCAACGGGAGCAGCGCGAGCGCTTCGTTTTCGATCGTCACCTGGAATCCGTCACCCGATGTGGGCGTCGGGGACAGCGCGATCCGCACACGACCGGAAACGTCGTCCGGGGGGGGCGCGCCCTGGCAGGACGGGGAGAGCCACGCGCCGGATTCCACGCCGTAGAGGTGCGGCTCAAGCCGAAGGAGCCAGTCCGGTCTTGGCTGCGGTGCCGCTGCCGCCACAACGATTTCCGTCGCGACGTCATGCCCGAGTTCGTTCAAGTGTGAAACGAGACTGTCCAGCCACGCGCCGGAATCGGAAAGTTTGATGCCGAGAAGTAGGTTCACACCCGAACCCCGCAAGGGAATTTTATGAAAATTGTGCGATCAGGCAGGCAGGCGCCGGTATGACGGACCGTGCGTCGGGATTCCGTTCGGGGCCTGTTTAATGCCATCCCGTAAATTTCTCTTTTACATGCCGGCCCTGCTGGGAGGTGGCGCGGAGCGCGTCTTCGCATTGCTGGCTTCCGAGACTCGCCGCCGGGGCCACGACGTGATCTTCGCCGTTGACTACGAAGCGACCGAGAATCTCGATTATCTCGACCCCGGAATCCGCAAGGTCACGCTTCCGTCAGGGCACTTGCGTTCCGTCATGGGGCTTGCCGCGCTGTTGCGCAGGGAAAGCCCGGATGTCTCCTTCTCCGGACTTGGCGTTGCCAATCTCAAGCACATGCTGGCGGCGCTCATGACGGCCCGGCATCGCCGGGCCGTCATTTCCTTCCATGGTTTCTTCGAATCCGAGAACCGCCTGCTTTCGCGGCTTGGCAATCACGGCGCGCCGCTCTTCACGCGCCTCTGCGGCCGCGCCATCGCCGTCTCCGACGGGCTGAGGGATGAGCTTGTCCGGCGCTACCATGCCTCGCCCTCGCGCACCGTCCGCATCTATAACCCTGTCTATTCACCGGTTGGCTGGCCCGCAGTCGAGGCTGCCGATCTGGCGTCACGCCCGCCGCGCATCCTCTTTGTTGGCCGCATGCATCCGGACAAGGATCTCCCGACCCTGCTCCGCGCCTTCGCGAAGGTCAGCACCCCCGGGGCCATGCTGGAGCTGGTCGGTGACGGCCCGGTGCGGCCGGAACTGGAGCGCCTTTCCGCCGCGCTTGGCATTGCGGATCGCCTGTCCTTCGCTGGCTATCTGAAGGATCCGGCGGATGCCTATCGCCGTTCGCGGGTGCTCGCACTGACGTCGCGGCTCGAAAGTTTCGGCAATGTTGTCGCCGAGGCGCTTGCCCATGGATTGCCGGTGGTCAGCACTGCGGCAGCGGGGCCGGCGGAAATTCTCGGCCATGGCGAATTCGGGGCGCTGGTGCCGATCGGGGATCATGAAGCGATGGCACGCGCGCTTGACGCTGCTTTGAGCGGGTCGGGAGAACCCGCTGCAAGGCAGGCCCGCGCCTCTCTCTTCTCGATCGAAGCGGCGACCGATGCCTACCTGGCAACGGCAGAGGACATCCTGCGGGACGTGTCAGCCTGATTTGCCCGATCGTCCCCGCATGGATTGGGTGATCATCCGCCAGAGGAAGACCGGATTACCAAGGATGTAGCGACGCCAGAGCCGACCTGGCTCCTGCAGCAGGCGGAAGGCCCATTCCAGCCGCAACGTTCGGACCAGCGGCGGGGCCCGGACAACTTCGCCGGCAAGGAAATCGAACAGCGCGCCGACGCCGAAAGCCAGCCCGCAATGGCGGGAGCCCAGATTCTGGTGGATCCACAATTCCTGCAGCGGATTGCCAAGCGCGACCAGCACGATGTCGGCCCGGTTCGCCTCCAGCTTCCCCCGGACTTCCGCCGTTCGACGATCGCCGCCATAGCCATCCGAAAGCACCACGTATCGATGCTGCGGTGCGAGCCCGGAGAGGCTGGCCGCTGCGCGTTCGGCGATCCCGGGCTTGCCGCCAAACAGGGCCACCGAAAGCGGTGCCGGGGCAGCCTTCAGCAGAAGGGGCAGCAGGTCGGTCCCGTTCAGATTGGCCGGAAAGGAGCGCCCGCCCACCAGCCGTGCGCCAATATCGACACCAATTCCATCCGGCAGGACCACAAATTCGCCAAGCGCATTGGCGAAGGCGGGATTGTCATAGGCCACGTTGACCATATGCGCATTCGCAAAGGCGATCTTGGCATGGTTGCCGCGGGTGATGATCCGGTGCAGGCCGGTGATCGCTTCGTCGCGGGTCAGGGCGGCGACGGAGACCGGGCCGATCCGGATGGTCTTCTGGACAAGCGGTTCGATCGACGCGTTGACGCGCGCTGTCATCGCACGTTCCTCAGCCAGTCGATGGATTGCGCCATGATGGCCTCATAGCCGGTCCGCTCGAAGCCGAGATCGGCATCCGTCGCGACGGAGGAAAACCGGACATCCGAGCTGAACAATCGGGCGAGACTGGGCGTGATCGCTTCGGGCAGCCAGGGTTTGGGGCCGAACAGCTTTTCCATGAGCTTCAGCGGCAGCACGGCAAACCGGCTTTCAAGCCTGAGCTGATAGCCCGGCACGCGATGGACCGGCGTCGCGCCGAGGCCTTTCGCGAGATCCAGAAGATAGCGGTTCCAGCGCGGCGGATCGGGCATGGCGAGATTGTAGCTGAGGCCACTCTGCTCACAGAAAAGCGCGCGGGCAATCGCCGCCGCTACGTCCTCGACCGCGATCAGATTGGCAAAACCGTCGCCCTGTGCGCCGAGATCGCCCAGGCGATGCTGACGGAGCAAGCGGCCGATGCGCAAGGTCCATGGGTGGGATTCTGGCCCGCAGACGAGGCCCGGCCGGAGAATGATGGTCTCAAGGCCACGGGCCTGGGCGGCGCGCAAAAGCGCCTCGCACTGGATCTTGGCCGCGCCATAGGCATTCACCCCTTCGCCCTGCGGGCTGTCCTCGTCGATCATCCCTTCGCGCGAGCCATAGACGGCGATGCTGGAGAGATGGACAAAGCGGCGGACGCGATGATGGAATGCGGCGTTGATCAGCGCCTCGGTGCTGCGGATCATCGTGTCGGGGGAGCCCAGCACGCAATTGACCACCGCCTGCATACCCTCGGCGGCGGCCTGCGCCGATGCGGAATCTGTTGCATCGACCAGCCGCATCGCAGCCGCTCCCGGGCGCGCCTTCCTGATACCCCGGAACGGTTCCGCGAGGCCGGAAGCCTTGAGGGTCTCAACGACGTGACGGCCGACAAAGCCGTTTGCGCCAACCACCAGGACCTTCATGCCGGTGTCCCTTTCCGGCTTATCCTGCGGGCGGCTCCGGGCAGCACCAGCCTCCTGACGGAGCATGGCGCGCCGGGCGATGCGATCGGGCATCGGGGTCGAACAAAGGCGAAGGAAACCTTCGGGAAAGGCAGTCGGAAGCAGGGTTTGAACATGGCTGCTGATTACCGGCTATCTCCTAAAATTTTCATGATTCGATACCGGAATCCTTCAGGCATGGCAGGAAATCTTCGCCGCTCCCGGCTGAATTTCAGGGCGGAAAGCAAAGCCGGACCAATCCGGTAGGGAATTTCGGCTAGGCTGGGTTCTCTCGTTCGGAACCATCTCGGAGCCATTCACGTGGATTTCAGCCGGTCGATCAATCGTCGCCAGATAATGCAGCTCGGAGCCGCAGCTGCGGTGGCAGCCCCCATCGCACCAGCCCTGGGCCAGCGCCTGCCGCTTTGGGCCGAGGCCCGGCGGGCAGGTATTCTTTTCGGCTCGGCGGCCGCCTGGGAGGTCATCAAGGATCCCGAATATGGCGCGCTGCAGGCGCAGCATTCGCGCCTTCTGGCAACGGAACTTGCGCTGAAATTCGACTATCTGCGTCCGCGCGAGGAGACGTTCGACTTCGGGCAACCCGACGCGCTCCTCGAATTCGCACGTGCCCATGGCATGTATTTCCGGGGTGCGGCCATGTTCTGGAATGATTGGCCCGCCCCTTGGCTCAAGGGCAAGTCAGCACGGGAGATCGAACGGATCTTCGACGAGCATATTGATGTTGTCGGCGGTCGCTACGCGGGCGCCATGCAATCGTGGGATGCGGTCAACGAACCCTTCTGGCCCGATGCCGGCCGACCGGGCGGGTTCCGGCCTGGGCCCTGGTATGATGCGATGGGCGAAGCGTATATCGAGCGGGCCTTCCGGCGCCTCGCGCGTGTCGATCCGTTGGCGAAGCTTGTACTCAACGAGGCCTTCACCGAACAGGATGACCGGCTGGGCCGTCAGGTCCGTGCGGCCATGCTGCCCCTGATCGATCGGCTGCTCGACAAGGGCGTCAAGCTGGATGCCATTGGCCTGCAGGCGCATATCCGCCCGGGCCTCGCCTTCGACATGGAGCCCTTCCTCCGGTTCCTCGAGGAAATTGCCCGGCGGAAGCTCGATATCTATCTCACCGAATTCGATATCGAGGATCTGACCTTCCCGAAAGAGATCACGAAGCGCGACGAGCAGGTAGCAGAATGGACGATGCGCTTTCTCGAACCCGTCCTGAAAAACCGGGCCGTGAAGGTGCTCATTCCCTGGCACCTCTCCGACCGCTACACATGGTATCGCGAGCCGGCTGTGGCGAGGGAACGGGGTTTCCGCTTCCCGGCGCGGGCACTGCCTTTCGATGATCGGCTCAACGAGAAGCCGATGGCCATGGCCATCCGGCGGGCCTTGCAGGCAGCCCCGGCCCGCTGATGCGCCTGGCGCTTGCCTTTCGGGAAAGCCGGCAAGTATTCCGCAACGATAATGCGGACAATTGCACCGGTTTCGCCCCGGATTGCACGAAAGATTTTACTTTCGGCCGCATGGCTGGGGCGAAGGCTGCGCATAAGGCGGCATCAACCAGGACCGGAAAACCGTGAAGACCATTTACATCGTTGCACCCGGAGGCGGCGTCGGCGGCGGCATGGGCCGCGTCAAGGATTACATCCTTGAATCGGACGCAGCCCGGAATGGGCCTGTCCGGTTCGAGGCTTTGGTCACCCGCGACGAGCGGGGTGTCGGCTTCTCGCTCCTGCTTCTCCTGCGCGCCATCCTGAAGATCTGGTGGGCCCGGCTGAGCGGCAGTCTGGCCTTTGTCCATGTCAATTTCGGCGATAAGGGCAGCGCCTTCCGGAAGGGCGTGATCATCCTCGCTTCCGCCTTGGTCGGCGCCCCGACTCTCCTTCATCTCCATGCGGCGGAACTGATGGAGTTCCACGCAGAAGGTTCGGCGATCCGCCGCTGGTTGCTGCGGCTCCCTTTCCGGCAGGCCAGCGCGATCATCGTGCTCGGCCGGCTCTGGAAGGAATGGCTCGTTCGGGATCTCGGAATCGATGCGGGAAAGATCGATATCCTTTGCAACGGGGTTCCGGTCGTGCCGATGCCCCGGACCTTCACGGCAGACCCCGGCCGGACCCGCACGATCCTCTTTCTGGGCCTCCTGACCGAGCGGAAGGGCATTTCCGATTTTCTCGCCGCGCTGGCTCGCCTTCCCGGTGAGGCCCCGCCCTGGCGCGCGATCATCGCCGGCCATGGTGACGTGGCCCGCTACTCGGCGCTGGCAGAGGAACTTGGCCTTGCAGGCCGGGCAGAATTCACCGGCTGGGTCGGGCAGGCGGATGTGCGCCGTTTGCTGTGCAGCGTCGACATGATGGTCCTGCCTTCCTATCACGAGGGGCTTCCCCTGGTGATTCTCGAAGCGTTGGGCTGCGGCGCGCCGGTCATCACGACGCCGGTCGGGGCGATCCCGGAGTTTCTGGAGCAGGGAAGGGAAGTCCTGCTTGTGCCGCCCGGCGACCGGCAGGCGCTGGCTGATCGGATGCTCGACGTAATGATGGATCCGGTGCTGCAGCAATCGCTGTCCGACAAGGGCCTGGAACGGTTTCGCGCCCGGTTCACGCTGGAGGCTTTCCTGGCTGATATGCTGTCAATCTACGCGCGCCGGTTCGGTGTCCGGGCGGATCCGTCGGGCGAGATCGCTGCGGAGCGTGCGCGATGATCGTCGACGCCGAGGCTCCCGGATCAAGCGGGGTCCTGACCACGCAGGTCTGTATCATCGGTGCCGGTCCCGCCGGGATCTCGCTGGCCTTGCGTCTCGCCCAATCCGGCCTCGAGGTTGTCCTTGTCGCAGGTGGCGCACTGGAGGCGGAGGCCCGCCATCAGGCTCTCTATGCCGGCGAGGTAGCCGATCCGGCCCTGCACAGCCCGACCACGGAGTATCGCCATCGGCAGTTCGGCGGATCTTCCTCGACGTGGGGCGGCCGGGCAATGCCTTTTGATCCGATCGATTTCGAGACACGGGACTGGATCGAAGGCGCAACATGGCCGATCGGGTTTGACGACATCGCGCCGCATTACGCGGCGGCTGCAGAACTGGCGGAGATCGGCGATCCTGAATTCTCCGCTGCCCGTGCCATTGACGGCGGCATGCGGCCGATGATCGACGGTCTGGCCGGCCCGCATTTCAGCCAGGATTCGATCGAGCGGTTTTCCTGTCCCACCCGCTTCGGACCACGTTACCGGCGGAGGATCGAGCGATGCCCGAACATCACCGCACTCCTCAATGGCCACGCCACCGAGATCCTGACCTTGAATGGCAAGGCCAGCGGCGTGACCGTACGGACATTGACGGGGCAGGAAATCCGGGTTTCCGCCGAGGCGACAGTCATTGCGGCCGGTGGTCTTGAAACACCGCGTCTCCTGCTTTCGTCGCGGGGTGACGAGGCTTCCGGCATCGGCAACACTCATGATCAGGTCGGGCGCAACTACCTCTGCCACATTGCCGGAACGATGGGGTCGGTCCGGTTCGACCCGGCACGGACCCGGATCTGGCACGGCTACGAAAGGACCTGGGACGGCGTCTATTGCCGCCGCCGGCTATCCCTCCGGCCTGATGTCCAGCGGGACCATCGCATCGGCAACATCGTGATCCGCCTGCATCATCCCCGCCTGCCTGATCCGGCGCACGGGCGCGGCATCCTTTCCGCCATCTATCTGGCCAAACCCTTTATCAGCTACGAGTATTCCAAGCGTCTCCATGGCAGCGAAAGTCCCGGTTTCGCTGGCTATCTGCGCCATGCCGGCAATGTGCTGCGGGAACCCTTCGCGACGGCCGGTTTCCTGATGAACTGGGTCCGGCGCCGGACATTGGCCGACCGGAAATTCCCGTCGCTTGTCGTCGAACCGCGCAACGGCATCTACAGCCTCGACATCCACGCTGAACAGGTACCCAATCCGGAAAGCCGGATCACCCTGTCAAGCGAGCGGGATGCACTCGGCATGCCGCGGCTGCGCGTTGACTGGCGCCATCGACCGCTTGATTTCCGGACCGTTTCCGTTGCGCTCGACCTGCTGCGGCGTGACCTTGCGGATCAACGGCTGGGCGAACTGACCTATCGGGAAGAAGAGATCCCGGACGCCATGCTGCGCGAGGGGGCCTATGGAGGGCACCATATCGGCACGGCGCGCATGTCCCGCTCGCCCCGGGAGGGCGTGGTTGACGGCGATGGCCGCGTCCATGGCATGGACAATCTCTACATCGCCGGTTCGGCTGTCTTCCCGACATCAAGCCAGGCCAATCCGACGCTGACCATCATCGCTTTTGCCCTGCGCCTTGCAGATCACCTCCGGAGCCGCTTGCAGCCGGCGCCGGCCTCGATCCGGACAGAGGGAGCCGCATGATTGTTCCTTTCCCCGAGGTCAACGGCATCGGGCGGGGCCGGAAACAGGCCTCGATCACGATTCCAGTGCCGCTTTTCGATTTTGTTGACCGTGTCGGGAAATTGCCTCGATGAACCACGAACCTCCTTCGGGATTTCTTCAAAATGAATGTTGCATAAGCAGTTTTGCACGCCTCGATGGTCAGGTTTCGATGTGCGGCAAGGGATTGAAATGACGTTTTCGGTGTCGGCGCCCCAGAATGTAGCGGCCGAGGCAGCCGGTGAGGTTGCCGTGGCAGACGGCCTCGATATCGAGGCGATCGGCTTCCGCCATTTCCGTGAGGTGGAGTCCCTGTTCGAGGGGCTGGAAGGCTCGACCTTCCAGAGCCGGCTATGGCTCTCGAGCTGGTTTGATGTTTTTGGGTCACGGCCCGGGATCGAGAACTTTCTGGTGCTTGTCCGTGATGCGGGCGGAACCGTCCTCATGGCGCTGCCCCTGATCCGCCGGAATGTCCGGAATATCCGTGTGCTGGAATGCCCCGATCTCGGCGTCTCCGATTACGCCGCGCCGATGCTGCGGCGTTCGGCTGTGAACCGTCTGCCCCGGGGCAATGCCCTGTGGGAGTTGATCCGGCCTGCACTTCCCGAGGCAGATCTTTTGCATGTCTGCCGGATCGCACCGGTGGTCGGCGGCATGGCCAATCCGATCCACGGGCACCACGCGAGCCGCAGGAACCGGCTATCCGGCTGGGTTCTCAGCTTGCCAGCCTGCTGGGACACCTATTTCGCCTCGCTCTCTCCGAAGAAACGGGAGAAGCTCAAGAAGATGGGGCGCAAGTTCGACCGGGTCCCGGGGGCCGAACGCCGGGTGGTCGAAAATGTCACCGAAGGCCTTGGTGTCCTTGCGGATCTGGAACGTCTGCAGAGCGTGCGGATCGAGAAGAAGGGCCTCGACTACTGCCTCGACGAACCGGCCATCCGCAGCTTCTATCGTCGCCTGATCGAGCAGGGGTTGCCGGCCGGGAAGGTGCAGATGACCATCCTGACCGTTGATGGCCACACGGTGGCGGCCAATTTTGCGGTCAAGGCTGGCACCGAGCTGATATATCTGCGGGTGGCTAATGAATTTGGCCCCTGGTCGAATTATGCGCTGGGTCTTGTCGTCACGGAACGGGCAATTGCCGAGGCACAGAAGCGAGGCATCCGGACCTTCGACTTCACGATGGGCAATTACGAATACAAGCGCCGTTTCGGAGCCGTCGAGATGCCGCTCGACGATCTCGTCCTGCCTCTGTCATGGCGGGGCTGGCCGGCGGCCTGTGCCTGGCATCTGCGGCACTGGGCAAGTCGGTCCGCATGGCTGCGCCGGGTATTCGGCCGGGACGATCTGGACAGGACCGCCTGCCCGCGCCACGCCGATGACCCCGCCGGCGATGCCGCGTGAGGCGCGCGTGAACCGGCGGTCCCTGCACGCGGCATGATGGCGGTCAGTCCTCGCGGTAGCCGTATTCCGGAATGCCCTGCTCGTTGCCGTAATACTTGTAGGGCAGGAACTTGCCGCTCATCGTGATATTGACGCGGTCCCCACGCGGGTTAGGCTCGCGGACGATCTCGATGTTGAAATCGATCGCCGACATGATGCCATCGCCGAATTCCTCCTCGATCAGCGCCTTCCATGCCGGGCCATTGACCATCACCATCTCGTAGAAGCGATAGATCAGCGGATCGGTCGGCGGCATGGGCGTGCCGGTGCCGCGATAGGGGATTTCGTTGAGCATCCGCTCCTCGACTTCGGAAAGGCCGAAGAGGGTCGCGGCGCGCTTGGCCAGCGGCTTCACGAGCTTCATCTGGCCGAGCAGCGCACCCACCACGAGCACCGGCGACATACCGCCGATCTCGTCGGTGATGTGTTTCCAGGTCCAGCCCTTCTCACGCTTGATGTCGAGGATTTTTTCCGTGAGGTCGGCACGCTTCATCGGGAGACTCCGGTTGTTGCTCGGGGGAAGGGTCAGGCGACTTTCCGCCCCGCCTCATGGCTGGGCGGCAGTGGTTGCGGCTGGTTCTGCGGCAGGATGACCGGCGGCTTGCGGCGGTCGTAGTCGGCCGGGATCTCGGATTTGAACGTCTTTGAGCGGCTGACCAGGAAATCGATCAGGTGGTTCCGGATCGCGTAGAAGGCGGGATGGCGATGGATCTGGTTGCGGTCCCGCTCCTTGGGCAGCGGGTTCTCGACGATCTCCGCGACCATCGCTTCCGGCCCGTTGGTCATCAGCACGATCTTGTCGGCGAGATAGATCGCCTCGTCGACATCATGCGTGATCATGAAAACGGTCTGCCCGGTTTCGAGGCAGATCCGGCGCACCTCGTCCTGCAGGGTGCCGCGCGTCAGCGCATCGAGGGCGGAGAAGGGTTCGTCCATCAGCAGGATCTTCGGCTCGATCGACAGCGCACGGGCAATGCCGACGCGCTGCTTCATGCCACCGGACAGCTGGGCCGGCTTTTTCCCCTCCGCGCCCTTGAGCCCGACCTTGTCGATGAAGCGCCGGGCCTGCTCCTCCACCTGGCTCCGGCTCCATTTCGGCCAGCGCGAGGAAATGGCATAGGCGACATTGCCGAGCACGGTCCGCCACGGCAGGAGCGCATGGCTCTGGAAGATCACGGCGCGGTCGAGCGAGGGGCCTTCGATCGCCTTGCCATCGACAATCGCCGCGCCGTCATCCGGCAGGTCGAGGCCCGACAGGATGTTGAGCACGGTCGTCTTGCCGCAGCCGGAATGGCCGATCATGCAGACGAATTCCCCGCGGGCGATGGCGAACCAGATATCCTCGAACACGGTGGTCTGGCTGCCATCCGGCGCCTGGAACCGCCGCGTGATTCCCTCGATGGAAATGAACTTCGCGCTCATGGTTCACTCCGGGAAGGACACGGCGCGGGCCACCCGCGCGAGGGCCTGGTCGAGGATCATGCCGACGAGGCCAATCACCAGAATCGAGGTGATGACATTGGTGATCGAAAGGTTGTTCCATTCGTTCCAGACGAAATACCCGATGCCGGTGCCGCCCACGAGCATTTCGGCCGCAACGATGACCAGCCAGGCAATCCCGATCGAGATGCGCATGCCGGTGACGATCGTCGGTGCGGCTGCCGGGAGGATCACCGTGAACGCCCGGCGGAAAGGCCCGACCTCAAGGGTGCGGGCCACGTTCAGCCATTCCTTCCGGACACTGGACACGCCGAATGCCGTGTTGATCAGCATCGGCCAGAGCGAGCAGATAAAGATGACGAAGATCGAGGAAATCGAGGAATCCTTGATCGTGTAGAGCGCCAGCGGCATCCAGGCCAGCGGCGAGACCGGCTTCATGATCTGGATGAAGGGATCGAGCGCGCGGGCCATCAGCGGCGACATGCCGATCAGGAAGCCAAGCGGCAGGGCCACCAGCATGGCCAGGCCATAGCCCAGCAGGACGCGGCCGATCGAATAGGCAAGCTGGATCCCGATCCCCTTGTCGTTCGGGCCTCGGTCGTAGAACGGCTCCTTCAGATGGCTCCAGATCTTGACCAGCACGTCGAGCGGGCCGGGCATGGCGGATTTGCCCTGCACGGCGGTCTGCCCCATGAGCTTTGCATATTCCGGGTCCATCTGCTGCGTCGGGCCGCTGCCGGACACGGCGAGATGCCAGGCCAGCCCGAAGATCAGCAGGATGCCCAGCGAGACAATGCCCGCCCGCAGCCGGAGGCTGGTCTGCCGCATGGCTCAGATCCGCTTGATCGGGAAGGAGGCGATATATTCCTCCGGCTTGGCCGGATCGAACACCTTGCCCATGACCGAGAAGGTCTTGGTTGTGGTGGTCGGCGGTGTCAGCCCGGCTTCCTTCATCAGCCGCGTCGCGTCGGTCGCGAGGAAGACCTGCTTCGCCACGCCGGCATAATCGACATCCCCCTTGATCTGGCCCCAGCGCTTCATCTGGGTCAGGATCCAGACGGCGAAGCTCTCCCAGGGGAAGGGATCGAAATCGATCCGTTTCGCATCGCGCTTGATCTGGCCAAGGCCATCGGCATAGGTGCCGGTCAGGACCTGCTCGACCACCGTGACCGGCTGGTTGAGATAGTTCGGCGGCGCAATGGCTTCGGCGATCTGCTTGCGGTTTTCGGTCTTGGTGGCGAAGGCGGTTGCCTCGATGATCGCCTTGAGCAGGGCGGAATAGGTGTTCGGATAGGTCGTCACGAACTCCTTTGACGCCGCGAAGGCGCAGCAGGGATGGCCGTCCCAGATCTCCTTCGAGAGCATGTGGATGAACCCGACGCCGTCGAACACGGCACGCTGGTTGACCGGGTCCGGCGCGAGGAAGCCGTCAATATTGTCGGCGCGAAGATTGGCCACCATCTCCGGCGGCGGAACCGAGCGGATCTGCACATCCGTATCCGGGTCGAGCCCGGCTTCCGCGAGATAGTAGCGCAGCAGGTAATTGTGCATCGAGTAATCGAAGGGAACGGCGAACTTGAAGCCCTTCCAGCTCTTCGGATCGCGCTTGTCCTTATGCTTCATCGCAAGCGTGATGGCCTGGCCATTGATGTTCTCGACCGCCGGCATCGTATAGGGGATGGCATTCGAGCCGACGCCCATCGAGATGGCGAGCGGCATCGGCGAGAGCATATGCGCCGCGTCGTATTCCTTGTTCAGCGTCTTGTCGCGGATGACGGCCCAGCCGGCCGTCTTGATGACCTCCACATTGAGGCCCTGCTTGGAATAGAAGCCCATCGGCGCCGCCATGATGATCGGCGTGGCGCAGGTGATCGGAATGAAGCCGACCTTGAGATCCTTCTTCTCGAGCGGCGCGCCCTGCGCGAGCACGTCCGTCGCCGCCGCGATCGGGAAGAGGGTATTGATCGCCGCATAGGCCGTCGACGCCCCGACAACCTTGAGGAAGTTCCGGCGCTGCTCGTCCACCGGGAACAGCGCACGCATCACGGCATTCTCGACACTCCGCCGCAGGCGCAGCGTCTCGTCTGACGAGGCGGCGAGTCCGTCAGCCGCGGCCGCGGCATGTTCTGCCTCGCTGCCATGCTGGCCGCAGGAGCAGCCCTTGCTGGACAACCGGAAACGATGGTCGAACGGATTCCTGAAAATGGCCATGACAGTCTCCCCGGCGTGGATGCCTTATGATCGGGGGAGAAAAGCAACCGATATGCCATCACGGATCGACACGGCATGGCCTCGGGGAATCCCGGGATCTGGCCGGGCTCAGTCGCTCCCGCGCCGGAATCCGGCCGGGCAGGATGATGCTTTCACGAGCAGACATCCTGTCGACAGGGTGATCAATGCATGGGCATGCCGGGCAGAAATCCGGCACTCATCCATCATCAGGGCGTATTGGCGAGCCGCAGGGCGGTTCGAAGCATCACATTCGCGCCGGCTTCGGCCCAGGCCGGCGTCATGTCTTCTGCCTCGTTATGGCTTACCCCGTCCTTGCACGGGGAAAAGATCAGCGCGCTGGGAAAGGTCCGGGCCATGTTGCAGGCATCGTGCCCGGCGCCCGAGACGATGTCGCGCCCCGTCAGACCCATGGCGGCGCTTTCTTCCCGCACGATCGCAAGGATAGCCGGGTCGAACGGAACCGGCGCGCTATGGGCGATATCGGTCAGGCTGATCGCGAGCCCTGTTTCCGCCGCAACCCGCGCCACCAGCGCGCGTACGGCTTCGTCCATCTGCGCCAGGATGGCGGCCTCGGGATGCCGCACATCGACCGAGAACTGGACCTGCCCCGGAATGACATTGCGGGAATTCGGCAGCAGCCGCATCTCGCCGACGGTTCCCCGTCCTGCGGGGGCATGGGACAGGGCGATCTCCCGGATTCCCTGGATGATCGGCAGGGCGGCGAGCAGCGCATCCTTGCGGCGGGGCATCGGCGTTGAGCCGGCATGGCTTTCGAAGCCGGTGACCGTCACATCATACCAGCGCAGACCCTGCCCGGTCACGACGAAGCCGATATCCGCACCTTCGGCCTCGAGGATCGGCCCCTGCTCGATATGGAGTTCGAGATAAGCCGCAACCGGCCTTCCGCCCACGGGGCGCGATGCATCGAGTCCGATCGCGGCCAGCGCATCGCCAAGGCGGATGCCCTCGGCATCCCGCGCCTCCAGCGTCGCGCCATGATCCGCGAGCCCGGCAAAGACCGCCGAGGCCAGCATCGCCGGCTGGAATCGGCAGCCTTCTTCGTTGGTCCAATTCACGAGTTCGATCGGCCGGCGCGTGCGGATGCCGGTTTCATGCAGCACGCGGAGTACTTCCAGTCCGGCCAGTACACCGAGCACGCCGTCGAACTTGCCCCCGGTCGGTTGCGTATCGAGATGCGAGCCGATCACCACCGGCGGCAGGTCTTCGAGACCCTCGCGACGGGCGAACATCGACCCGAGACCGTCGATGCTGACCGAGCAGCCGAGCTGCTCGCACCAGGCCCGGAACAGCGCGCGACCTTCGGCATCTACCGCCGTAAGGGCCTGCCGGTTGCAGCCGCCCTTCTCGGTGCCTCCGATCTTCGCCATCTCCATCAGGCTCTCCCAGAGCCGGGCGCCATCGACGCGCAGATTATGTCCTTCGATCATCATCGCCTCATGTCTCGTGCGGGCAGCGGTCCCGCCTGTTCCCGCCAGCCTTATTCGCCCGTTCGGGCGAAGCAAGCGTGATCCCAAGGATTTCCTGCTCCGGGTCGTTCTAGGTACTGGCTTCCTGGGCAGCCTCCTTGTTAGGTTCGGAGCAACAACACTTCCCAGGGGATGAACCATGTCCAAGGAACTTCATGCGGTCCTGCGCCAGAATTCCGCCTTGCCGCGCGATGCCGCCACAGCCAGCCTTGTCGGGCGGGTCTGGTTGCCGGATCAGGATGGGCCCGCGCTCGTCCGTGTCGCCGGCGACCGCCTGATCGACATCTCACGCCATGCCGCAACGTCCGCACAGCTTTGCGCGGATTCCGCGCTTGTTTCCCGGCTCGGACAACTCGACGGAGCCGATCTCGGCCCGCTCGAGCCGATCCTCCTCAACACGCCGGAATCGACCCGCGACCCGAAGCGGCCATGGCTGCTCCCGCCGGTCGACCTGCAGGCCGTGAAGGCGGCCGGCGTGACCTTCGCCATCTCGATGCTGGAACGCGTGATCGAGGAGCGCGCCCGCGGCGATGCCGGCGCTGCCGCCGCCATCCGGTCGGAGATTGTGCGCCTTGTCGGCGATGACCTCTCTAGGCTCAAGCCCGGCTCGCCCGAGGCGATGGCCCTCAAGGATGTGCTGATCCGGCAGGGCGTCTGGAGCCAGTATCTCGAGGTCGGAATCGGGCCTGATGCCGAGATCTTCACCAAGGCCCAGCCCATGGCCTCGGTCGGCACCGGCATGCTGGCCGGCCTGCACCGCGTTTCCACCTGGAACAACCCGGAGCCGGAAGTCGTGCTCGTCGTGGCGCCGGATGGCCGCATTGTCGGCGCGACGCTCGGCAATGACGTGAATCTCCGCGATGTCGAGGGGCGCTCCGCGTTGCTGCTCGGCAAGGCCAAGGACAACAATGCCTCCTGTTCGCTCGGGCCCTTCATCCGGCTTTTCGATGCTGGCTTCACGCTCGATCATGTCCGGAAGATGGAGCTCAGCCTCGACGTGACCGGGCCGGATGGCTTTGTGATGAAGGGCGCCTCGAACATGGCAAAGATCAGCCGCGATCCGGCCGATCTGGCCAGCCAGATGCTCGGGCCGCACCACCAGTATCCGGACGGGGCGGTGCTGTTCCTCGGCACCCTGTTCGCGCCGGTCCAGGATCGCGCCGCGCCGGGCAAGGGCTTCACCCATGCCTATGGAGATATCGTTGTCGTTGCGGCGCCGGAACTCGGCGCCCTCGTCAACCAGATGGCGCCGTCCGATGAATGCCCGCCCTGGCAGTTCGGCACGACGGCGCTGATGCGCAATCTCGCCCGGCGCGGCCTGATCTGATCAGCCGCCGCGTACCGGCCCGATCTCGACGAGATAGGCAATCCCGCCATCGGCCGCCGCCGCCAGCCAGAACGGCGCCTCGCCCTTGATCAGGGCGGCATGACCCTCGGGGACGGGCTCCTGCGTGTTGCCCGTTTCGAGCAGGGCCGTGCCGCGCCAGGCCAGGGCGAGGGCAAGGGAGGCGTGGCACTCCGCCGCTGCGCCGTTCCGCAGCCGTTGCACCTGGTGCGTGCAAGAGCCCCGACGCGTCATCACATTGAGGTCAAGGATCGGGCCATCCGGCACCGCGCCGCTCACCGCTGCATCGCCGGCAAAGGGAAAGGGCGCGGCGAGCGGGTCGAGCACCGTCCGGCCTGTTCCGAAATCCAGCACGAGCCGTCCGCCCTCCAGCACGCTCAGCGTGCGGTCGATCCCGTCGAACCGGGAGAAGGGCCCGTCCGAGGCCACGCGCGCCATGCTGATCCGCCAGTCGAAGGAGGCGAGATCGGCCCCGTCCGGATATGCAAGGATCTCAATCGTCTCGCCGCCGCCATTCTTCCAGGGCATGCGGCGGAAGGTGGCGGGATCGAGCATCCGGACCGGCATGGCGTCGCCCTCAGAGGCTCGGCAGGTCGAGGCCGTGCTGCCGCGCGCAATCCGCGGCGAGATCGTAGCCGGCATCGGCATGGCGCATCACGCCCGTGGCCGGGTCGTTCCAGAGCACCCGTTCCAGCCGGCGCGCCGCATCCTCGGTGCCATCGCAGACGATGACCATGCCCGAATGCTGCGAGAAGCCCATCCCGACACCCCCGCCATGATGCAGCGACACCCAGGTCGCGCCGCTGGCGCAATTGAGAAGGGCATTGAGGAGCGGCCAGTCCGACACGGCATCCGAGCCATCCTTCATCGCCTCGGTCTCGCGGTTCGGCGAGGCGACCGAGCCGGAATCGAGATGATCGCGCCCGATCACGATCGGCGCTTTCAGTTCGCCCCGCGCCACCATCTCGTTGAAGGCGAGGCCAAGCCGGTGGCGGTCACCAAGGCCAACCCAGCAGATCCGCGCCGGCAGGCCCTGGAACTTGATCCGCTTCTGCGCCATGTCGAGCCAGCGATGCAGATGCGCATTGTCGGGCAGCAGCTCCTTCACCTTCGCGTCGGTGCGGTAGATATCCTCGGGGTCGCCCGACAGCGCGCACCAGCGGAACGGCCCGATGCCGCGGCAGAAGAGCGGCCGGATATAGGCCGGCACGAAACCCGGGAAATCAAAGGCATCGGCAACGCCATCCTCGAGCGCCATCTGGCGGATATTGTTGCCGTAATCAACGGTGGGCACGCCCATCCGGTGGAAGTCGAGCATCGCCCGCACATGCGCGGCCATCGAATGCTTGGCGGCGCTGACCACCGATTTCGGATCGCTCTCGCGCCTGGCTTCCCAATCCGCGAGGCTCCAGCCTTTCGGCAGATATCCGTTGAGCGGGTCATGGGCCGAGGTCTGGTCGGTCACGCAATCCGGGCGGATTCCGCGCCGGACGAGTTCGGGGAAGATGTCGGCCGCATTGCCGAGCAGCGCCACCGAGAGGGGCTTCTTCTCACGGCAGGATTGCTCGATGATGGCCAGCGCCTCGTCGAGATCCTTTGCCTGGACATCGACATAGCCGGTCCGCAGCCGGAATTCGATCGAGGAGGGGCGGCATTCCACCGCAAGGCAGGAGGCCCCGGCCATCGTCGCGGCCAGCGGCTGCGCGCCGCCCATGCCGCCGAGCCCGGCGGTGAGGATCCAGCGCCCCGCAAGATCGCCGCCGTAATGCTGGCGGCCCATTTCCACGAAGGTCTCGTAGGTGCCCTGCACGATGCCCTGGCTGCCGATATAGATCCAGGAGCCCGCCGTCATCTGGCCATACATCATCAGGCCCTTGCGATCGAGCTCGTGGAAATGATCCCACGTGGCCCAATGCGGCACGAGGTTGGAATTCGCGATCAGCACGCGCGGCGCATCCGCATGCGTCCGGAACACGCCGACCGGCTTGCCGGACTGAACCAGCAGGGTCTGGTCGGCCTCAAGCCGCTTCAGCGCCGCAACGATGCGGTCGAAGCTCTCCCAGTCACGCGCGGCGCGGCCGATCCCGCCATAGACGACCAGCTCGCCGGGCTTTTCGGCGACATCCGGATCGAGATTGTTCATCAGCATCCGGAGCGGCGCCTCGGTCAGCCAGCTCTTGGCCGAGAGCTCGGTCCCGCGCGGCGCGCGGATGATGCGGGAATTGTCGAGACGGGGTGTGGGCGCATTCATGGCGTGTTCCTCACTGGGGACGGACGAATTCGAGGCAGGCCTCGAGCATGGCACGGAGCGTGGCGCCGATCGGGGCGGCATAGGCCTCATCGAAGGGCGTCGGCCAGTTGGCTTCGCTGACAGGACCAAGCGGCTCATCGAGATAGGCGCGGCAGGCCAGTTCCATCTGGATCGCATGGATGCCGCCGGCAGGATTGCCGTGATGGCGCGTGATATATCCGCCCTTGAACCGGCCATTGGCCACGAATTCGAAAGGCGAGGCCATCCCGATTGCGGCGAGCTGCGCTTCCAGCGCTGGCGCACAGGCCTTGCCGCTGTTCGTGCCGAGATTGAGATGCGGCAGCGTGCCCTCGAAGAGCCGTGGGATCACCGATCGGATCGAATGGCAATCATAGAGGGCAATCGCCGGATGGATCGCCCGCAGGCGCCGGATCTGGCCCTCCAGCGCGGCATGATAGGGGTCGAAATACTGCGCGCGCCGCCTGGCGATCTCGGCGGTATCGGGCCCCGCGCTGCGATAGAGCGGTTCGCCATCGAAGGTCGTGCTCGGGCAGAGCTCGGTCGTCGCCATCCCCGGATAGAGCGATTGTCCCGAAGGGTCGCGATTGACGTCGATCACGGTGCGCGAGATCCGCGTCCGGATCAGCGTGGCGCCAAGGTCGCCGGCAAAGGCATAGAGCCGGTCGATCCACCAATCGGCATCCTTGCGGCAAAGCCAGGGCGAGACGAGTTCGCCCTCGAGCGCGGCGGGAATCTCGGTGCCGGTATGCGGCAGGCTGAGGATGAGCGGTGCAGTTCCTTCCCGGATCTCCAGCCAGTCGGGATGGCCAATCATGCGGCAGGCTCCAGGCTCGAGGGCAGGGCGAGGCCGGTCAGGTGCGGCAGATCCGGTCCGATCATCGCGATCGCGGCCTCCATATCGGGATGGAAATGGCGGTCATCCTGCAGCATCGGCACGCGGGCTCGCAATGTCGCCAGCACGGCTCCGAGGGCGGGGCTTGTGCCCAGCGGCGCGTGGAAATCGCAGCCCTGCGCGGCGGCCAGCAACTCGATGCCGAGAATCGCCCGGAGATTGGCCGCCATCTCGATCAGCCGGCGGGCCCCATGGGCGGCCATGGAGACATGATCCTCCTGGTTGGCTGAGGTCGGGATGGAATCGACCGAGGCCGGGAAGGCCCGCTGCTTGTTCTCGGAAACCAGCGCCGCCGCCGTGACCTGCGGGATCATGAAACCCGAATTGAGGCCGGGCTTCGGCGTCAGGAAGGCCGGCAGGCCCGACAGGGCCGGATCGACCAGCATGGCGATCCGGCGTTCCGCCAGAGAGCCGATCTCGCAGATCGCCATGGCGATCATGTCCGCAGCGAAGGCGACAGGCTCGGCATGGAAATTCCCGCCGGAAAGGGCCTCGCCGGTCTCGGCAAAGATCAGCGGGTTGTCGGAAACGCCGTTGCTCTCGGTCGCGAGGGTGGTCGCCGCCTGACGCAGCAGGTCGAGCGCGGCTCCCATCACCTGCGGCTGGCAGCGCAGACAATAGGGATCCTGCACGCGGTCATCACCGGTGAGATGCGAGGCCCGGATTGCGGAACCACTCATCAGCCTGCGTAGCGCTGCCGCGGTCTCGATCTGCCCGCGATGCCGCCGCAGCTGGTGGATGCGCGCGTCGAACGGCGTGTCCGAACCGCGCGCTGCATCGGTGGAAAGCGCCCCGGTCACCAGGGCGGACTGGAACAAGGCCTCGGCTTCGAAGAGGCCGGCCAGGGCATAGGCCGTCGAGAATTGCGTGCCGTTGAGCAGCGCAAGGCCTTCCTTCGGACCGAGGACGAGCGGGTCGAGCCCGGCATCCTGCAGGGCCTTTCCGGCCTCGACAGGCACCCCGCCAACCAGAAAATGCCCGACACCGATCATCGCCGCTGTCATATGCGAGAGCGGGGCGAGGTCGCCCGAGGCGCCGACCGAGCCCTGCTGCGGAACCACCGGGATGATGTCGCGGTTCAGCAAGGTTTCCAGCAGGGTCACCGTCGCGCGGCTGACGCCGGAGGCGCCTTGCGCGAGGCTGGCCAGTTTCAGCGCCATCATCAGCCGGACGATTCCCGCCGGCATCGGGGCGCCGGTCCCGGCCGCATGGGAGAGCACGATGTTGCGCTGCAGGCGCGCGAGATCCGCATCGGCGATCCGCACCATGGCCAGCTTTCCGAAGCCGGTATTGATCCCGTAGACCGGTTCGCCCTTTGCGAGGATGGCCGTCACTGCCGCGGCCGACCTGTCGATGGCCGGCAGGCTGGCCGGATCGACCGTCACGCCCGCGCTATCCCGGATCATTCGCCATTCCGCGAGGCTGACCGCGCCGGGTTTCAGAACGATGCGCGTCATGCGCCCCTCCATATCCGTTGATGCAGCGGGTTGAACCCGATCCGGTAGACAAGCTCGGCCGGGTCGCCGATCGACCATAGGGCGAGATCCGCGCGCTTGCCCGGCTCGAGCGTCCCGGTCTCATGCTGGAGACCGAGGGCGCGCGCCGCCTCCCGCGTGACGCCGGCGAGGCATTCGCTGACCGTCATCCGGAAGAAGGTCGCGGCCATGTTCATGGTCAGCAGCAGCGAGGTCAGCGGCGAGGAGCCAGGGTTGCAATCCGTCGCAAGCGCCATCCGCGTCCCGGCGGCCCGGAAAGCCTCGACCGGCGGTTTCTGCGTCTCGCGCAGGAAGTAGAAGGCGCCCGGCAGCAGCACGGCCACGGTGCCGGCCCTGGCCATGGCTTCCGCGCCTTTCGCGTCGGTGTATTCGCAATGATCGGCAGAGAGCGCGCCATGCGCGGCAGCCAGGGCAGCCCCGCCGAGATTCGAGAGCTGGTCAGCGTGGAGCTTGACCGGCAGGCCAAGCCGACGGGCCTCGGCAAAGATCGCGGCAGTCTCGTCCGGCGTAAAGGCAATGCCCTCGCAGAAGGCATCCACCGCATCGGCAAGACCGGCTTCCGCAAGGGCCGGCAGCATCTCGCGGACGATGAAGGCGACATAGCCGCTGCGGTCCTCGCGCCATTCCGGCGGGAGGGCATGGGCGCCCAGATAGGTTGTCCGGACGGTGACGGGACGTTCCGTACCGAGCCGTCGCGCCGCGCGGAGGCAATTCCATTCCGTGGCGCGATCCAGCCCGTAGCCGGATTTGATCTCCACGGTCGTCACGCCCTCGGCGAGCAGGGCATCGAGGCGGGGCAGGGCGCTGGCCACCAGCCCGTCCTCGGAAGCCGCCCGCGTCGCCTTCACGGTAGACAGGATACCGCCGCCGGCCCGCGCGATCTCCTCGTAGCTTGCGCCCTCGAGGCGCATCTCGAATTCCCGGGCGCGGTTGCCGCCATGCACCAGATGGGTGTGGCAATCGATGAGGCCGGGCGTCATCCAGCGGCCTTCGCAATCGATCTCCTCAACTGCCGAAAGGCCGGCCGGAAGATCGGCGTCGTGGCCGATATGCACGATCCGCCCGTCCTTCACGCCGAGGCAAGCCTCCCGGATCGTCTGCGAAAAGGGCCCGCCCTCCGCCATCGTGGCGAGGTTCACATGCCGCCAGAGACGATCCATTCGCATGGGGAGGCCTCCCGATTGACTGATTAATTTGTCTATACATAATAGTCAAAGCGCGATATTGTCCAGCAGGTTTTTGGCGCGCCGCTAAACGGGAGTTTCCGGATGGCCGACACCATGTTCTTCACCCGAGCGCTGCTGCCGGAAGGTTGGGCCGACAATGTGCTGCTGACCTGCGAGAGCGGCGTGATCCGATCGGTCCGGCGCGATGCATCGCCGCCGCCCGGAGCCATATCCGGTGCCATCGCATTGCCGGGTCTGGCGAGCCTGCACAGCCACACCTTCCAGCGGGCCATGGCCGGCTTGGCGGAAACACGCGGCCCTTCGAGCGACAGCTTCTGGTCCTGGCGGCAGGTCATGTATCGCTTCCTAGGCCTGCTCGATCCGGAGGATGTCGAGGTGATCGCGGCCTTCGCTTTCATGGAAATGCTGGAAGCCGGCTTCACCTCGGTCGGCGAGTTCCATTACCTGCATCACGACCGTGCGGGACAACCCTATACCGACAGGGCCGAACTGGCCGGCCGGATTGTCGCGGCGGCCGGCGCGTCCGGGATCGGGCTGACCCTGCTGCCCGTCTTCTATGCCCATGGCGGTTTCGGTCCGGCCCCGGCCCATGATGGCCAGCGCCGCTTTCTCAACGATCTAGACGGGTTCCATCGGTTGATGGAGGGTGCGCAGGCGGTGATTGCGTCCCTGCCAGGGGCGCGGCTGGGCATCGCGCCGCATTCGCTTCGTGCGGTCGCGCCCGGCGAATTGCAGGCCCTGCTCGACGTCTGGCCGGAGGGCCCGGTCCATATCCATATCGCCGAGCAGATGAAGGAGGTCGAGGATTGCCTCGCCTGGTCCGGCCGTCGCCCGGTCGAATGGCTCTTCGACCATGTCGCGGTCGATTCCCGCTGGTGCCTCGTCCACGCGACCCATCTCAACGAGGCGGAGACGCGCCATCTCGCCGAGAGCGGCGCCGTGGCGGGGCTCTGTCCGATTACCGAGGCCAACCTTGGTGATGGCACCTTCCGGCTGGCCGAATACATGGCTCAGGGCGGACGCTTCGGCGTCGGCACCGATTCGAATGTCGAGATTTCTGCTCCTGGTGAACTGCGCCAGCTTGAATACAGCCAACGTCTGGCGCATCGGGCGCGGAATGTCAGCGCGCAGTCCGAGGGCGAATCGACAGGCGGCGCCCTCTACCGCGCCGCGCTGGCCGGCGGCGCGCAGGCCCTCGGGCAGCCTGTTGCCGGTCTCGAGCCGGGTCAGCGTGCCGATATTGTCTGCCTGTCGGCCGATCATCCCGATCTCGCCGCAGCGTCCGGCGACCGCTTTCTCGATGGATATGTGTTCTGCGCTGGCCGCGCCGCGATCGATCAGGTCTATGTCGGCGGCCAGCGACTTGTGGAGGGCGGTCGGCACAGGGATCACGCCACCATTGCCAACCGCTATAAGGACACAATTCGCAAGCTTGCAGGCCGGTAAGGGACGATCATGGCCAAGGGGAAGTTCGACAGCGTGTCCGATCCCGTATCACCCTTGCCGCGCTATCTCGAGATCCAGCGGGATCTTCAGGCCCGGATCGCTTCCGGCCAATGGGTGCCCGGGTCACGCGTGCCGGCCGAGCATGAATTGCAGGCGCAATATCATTGTTCCCGGATGACCGTGAACAAGGCGCTCTCCGCGCTGGCCAAGGCCGGATTGATCATCCGCCGGCGGCGCTCAGGCTCTTTCGTCGCCATGCCACGCTCGCAGGAGACGATCCTCAACATCCAGGACATCAAGGCCGAGATCCTCGCCAAGGGGAAGGTCTACCGGTTCGAGATCCTGACCCGCCAGGAACGGGCAATGACAACCGATGATGCGCTCCAGCTCCGCGTCACGCCCGGTGGGCGGGTGCTCGCCCTGTCCGTCCGCCATTTTGCCAACGAACATCCCTTCGTGGTCGAGGATCGGCTGATGAATCTGGCCATCGTGCCGGCCGCGCGCGAGGAGCCCTTCCTTGTCTCGCCGCCGGGCACCTGGCTGCTCGATGTTGTCCCCTGGACGAATGCCGAGCATGTCATCCAGGCCGAACTGGCCGACCAGCGCATCGCAACCCTGCTCGGCATCCCGAAAAAATCGGCCTGCCTCGCGATCGAGCGCCGGACCTGGCAGGGGGATGCCACCATCACCTGGGTGCGCCTCACCTATCCCGGCGACCGGCACCAGCTGACCAGCCATTTCCGGCCGGGCGGGCCCCTCATCCCGTAGCGCTCAATGGGCGGCCGCGAGCACGGCTTCGGCGCGGATTTCCTCGGTCATCCGGGCCTTGAGCACGGAGAATTCCGGCGAGGTTTTGAGCGTGTAATGCCGGGGATGCGGCAACTCGATCGGCAGGTCGGCCTTGATCCGTCCCGGCCGGGCCGACATCACAAGGCAGCGCGTCGCCATGAAGATCGCTTCCTCGATATCATGCGTCACGAAGAGCACGGTCTTCTTGTCCCGCTCCCAGATGCCGAGCAGCAATTCCTGCATCAGCGCCCGTGTCTGGTTGTCCAGCGCGCCGAACGGTTCGTCCAGCAGCAGGATGGCCGGATCATTGGCCAGCGCGCGGGCAATCGCCGTCCGCTGCTGCATCCCGCCCGAGAGCTGCTTCGGCCAATGGTTCTCGAAACCCCGCAAGCCGACGCGGTCGATATAGGCCGCGACGATCTCGCGTGATTCCTTCTCGCCGACACCTTTCTCACGAAGCCCGAAGGCGATGTTCTGGGCAATGGTGAGCCAGGGGAACAGCGTGTAGCTCTGGAAGACCATGCCGCGATCCGGGCCGGGCCGTGTCACCGCCTTGCCATCCAGCGCGATCGTGCCGGTCGAGGGCCGGTCGAGCCCGGCCACCATCCGCAGAAGGGTGGATTTCCCGCAGCCCGACGGCCCGAGAATCGTCACGAAATCATTGTCGCCGATCGTCAGGTTGGTCGGCTGCAGGGCCGTGACCGGCGCGCCGCCATGCACGCCGGGGAAAACGCGCGAGACATTCTCGATCACGAGCTTGCTCATGCCAGCCTCCAGGGAAAAAGCCGGCGGTTGACGAGCTTGAACGCGAAATCCGAGACCAGCCCGATCAGCCCGATCACGATGATGCCGAAGATGATCTGGCCCGTGGCCATCAGCGCCTGGCTGTCGATGATCATATGGCCGATCCCGGTGGAGGAGCCGATCAGCTCCGCCACGATCACATAGGTCCAGGCCCAGCCGAGGACGAGGCGCAGGATCTCCGCGATTTCCGGCGCATTCATCGGGATCAGTACCCGCCGGACCACGCCGTCATCGCCGGCACCCAGCGTGTAGGCCGCCTCGACAAGATCGCGGCGGGTCTGGCCAACCACCACCGCCACCATCAGGATGATCTGGAAGACCGAGCCGATGAAGATCACGAGCAGCTTCTGCGTCTCGCCCAGCCCGGCCCAGAGGATCAGCAGCGGTACGAAGGCAGAGGCGGGCAGGTAGCGCGCGAAGGAAACGAAGGGCTCGAAAAACGCCTCGATCGGCTTGTAGGCGCCCATCAGGATCCCGAGCGGCACCGCGACGATCGCGGCCAGAATGAACCCGCCGACAACGCGCCAGATCGTGATCAGGATGTCGAGACCGAAATTGAATGTTGTCAGCAGGCGCCATCCATCGGCGACCATGGTCAGCGGATCGGCGAGGAAGATCTTCGGTACAAAGCCACCCAGGGTGGCGACGGCCCAGGCGACGAAAAACAGCACGAAGAAACTGAAGCCCAGGGCCGTTCTGGCCTTCTGGGAAATCGGCTCGAGCGGGCGCATCCGGAGGTTCCGATCCAGCGGGGAGGGGAGGCGCCCGCGCGGCGCCTCTGTCAGATTACTTGATGAAGCGGGTATCGGTCAGCGCCGACATGTCCGGCTTCTGCTTGATGATGCCCAGTTCGAGCAGCAGGTCCGCCGCCTCGTTCGAGAAGGCGGCATGCTCGCCGGCGAAGAACTTCTGGTTCGCCGCCTTGTCCTGCCAACGCAGGTAGGAGGCCGACTTGGCGAAAGCCTCGGCGGTCTGCTTCACATCGGCGCCCATGATCGTATTCGCCTTTTCCGGCTCCTTGGCGATCATTTCCAGCGCCTGGAAATAGCTGTTGGTCAGCGCCTGCGCCGCCTTCTCGTTCTTGGCGAGGAAGTCGTTCGAGCAGCCGAACGTGTCCATCACCATCGGATAGTCGAGCGTGGTGGCGATGATCTTGCCAGCCTGCGGCGCGCCGCGGACGGCCGAGAGGAACGGCTCGTAGGTCATCGCGGCATCGTTCTGGCCGGCAATGAAGGCCTGCGCGGCCGGGCCGGGTTCCATGTTGACCACCGTCACGTCTTTGAGCGACAGGCCATTCTTCTTGAGGAACCAGGCAAGCGTGAAATATGGCGCGGTGCCCGGTGCCGAGGCTGCGACAGTCTTGCCCTTGAGTTCGGTAATCTTGCTGATCGAATTGCGCACGGCCATGCCATCGGCGCCATAGCTCTTGTCGAGCTGGAAGATCTGCTTGGTCGGAACGCCATTGGCGTTCCAGACGATCCAGGTCTCGACCGTGGTCGCTGCGCACTGGATGTCGCCCGACAGGATCGCGAGATGGCGCGAGGCCTGCGGGATCTTCTTGATCGTCACATCGAGGCCGTTTTTCGCGAAGATCCCGGCTTCCTTCGCAAGGGTCAGCGGGGCGAAGCCGGTCCAGCCGGAAATCCCAATCGAAACCTTGGTATCCTGCGCCAGTGCGGCGAAGGCAGAACCGGCCAGCACGGAGCCGGCAAGAGCGAGGGTGGCAAGGCGGCGCGACAGCATGACGAAACTCCCCGTGATCGTGGTTTTCCCTGGGGAGGATTGAAGCATCGGCCTGATTTTATGTCTAGACAAATTAATCGCGCGATTTGTCTAGTCCGTGAGGCATGCTCTGACCATTTCCGGGGCGCTGTGCCTGCCTTTTGCGCGGCACCTGCCCCGGCTGCGCCAGCCTGCCTCGCCCCGGCGCTCAACGCAGGCTGATCGTCTTCCCGAACAGGCTCGCCGCCAGGTCGACGAGGAGCCGCGCCGTCTGGCCGGCATGGTCCATCATTGGATTGAGCTCGACGAAATCCACCGAGCGGACGAGGCTGCTTTCGTGGAGCATTTCCATCATCAGATGCGCCTCGCGATAGGACAATCCGCCGGCAACGGGCGTGCCGACGCCCGGAGCCAGTCCCGGATCGACCACGTCGAGATCGAAGCTGACATGGAGGTGGGTTTCAGCCGGCTCCAGGCCGTCGAGGATAGTCCGTAGCAGCGCACAGACGCCGAACTCGTCGATGGCGCGCATGTCGTGGCACTGGATGCCGGCTTCGGCCACGGCTTCACGTTCGCGGCGGTCGAGCGAACGCGCCCCGATCAGATGTACATCCGCCATCCGGACGGCAGGAAAGCAGCGCGCCGGCAGGAGCTGCGCCAGTTCCGGATGCCCGGCCAGGAATTGCAGCGACATGCCATGCAGGTTTCCGGACGGGGAGCTGTCCGGCGTATTGAAATCGGCATGGGCATCGATCCAGAGCAGGATGAATCGCTTGCCCTGCTCCGCGGCGTGGCGGGCAGCCGCACTGGCCGACCCCATGCTCAGTGCATGGTCGCCGCCCAGCATGATCGGGCAGGTGCCCTGTTCCAGCAGCGCGTGGCTGCGGTCGTGCACGGCACGAACCCAGCCCGCGACGGTCTCGGCATGATGCCCGAGCGCTGCCCGGTGCGGATGCGGTACCGGCATGTCCGGCACAAGGTCGCCATCATCACGGAAGGGCAGGTCCAGCCGTTCGAGGGCCGCTCCGAGGCCGGCAAGACGCGCCGCCGCCGGCCCGAGTTCGGTCCCGGGCATGCCGGCGCCGGCGCCGCAGGGCACGCCGAAGGCAACCGGGGCCCGCATGGCCCTGCCGGGACGGTTCAACGGCTGAGGCGCGGCAACCGGTGCCGGGATGGAAGAAAGACGGGAAAGGGCGGTACGGGACATGGCAGGCTCCTTGCGCAAGGCAGGAATGCCGCCGAAGAATGCTAACATCAAGAACATCAAATGTGATATTCAGCCAGCATTCTTTGCAGAATGACAGAACGAGTGATCATAATGTCAAAAAGGTCGTTGGACGATATCGATTCCCGACTCATCGCCCTGTTGCGCAATGATGCGCGTCAGACCGCCATCGAACTGGCCAGGCGCCTTGGTGTTTCCCGCGCGACCGTGCAGAACCGGATCGAGCGCCTCGTCCGCGACCGGGTGATCCTGGGCTTCACCCTCCGGCTCGATCCCGGCAGCGAGCGGCAGATGGTGCGCGCCCTGACCAGCATCGAGATCCGCTCCGGCGATATTCGCCAGGTCGTTGCCGGGCTGCGGGGTATTCCCGAAGCCCTGGCGATCTACTCCACCAATGGCCGGTGGGATATTGTGGTGGAGCTGGTCACCGAAGACCTTGCCCAGCTTGATCTGGTGCTTGGTCAGATCCGCGACATCGGGGGTGTCTCCCATTCGGAGACGAGCATCCTGTTGACCCGTCTGTGACCGCCGGTCCGGACCGCTGAAAACGGCAAGGTTTTTGTTAAGTCTTGGCCGCTATTTTGCCGATATTGCGGATTTGCAAGGGGCAAAGAGTGCACGCACGCGAGTTCAGCTGGTCACGGTCGACTGGCATCCGCCTCGCTTCCGCGAGAGATGTCGGCTCGCCTTCGCTTGTGCTCGTCTTCGGCGCGCGGCTTGCCCTGGCCCATCCGGATTTTCTCCCGACGCTCCGTCAGTCCTTCCCCGGCGCGGTCCTCGCAGGCTGTTCGACAGCCGGACAATTTGACCGCCAGCGGATCGAGGACGATGCTGTCTGCGGCCTCGCGGTGTCGTTCGATTCAGCGCGCGTCCGGCTTGCCACGAGCATGATCGAGGACAGCAACAGTTCGTTCCCTGCCGGCGAGGCCATCGGCAAGGCCCTGCTGGAGGATGATCTCCGCGCCGTCATGGTTCTGGCTGACGGCATCCGTGTCAACGGCTCGCGCCTGGTGAACGGGCTGAGCGCAGTGCTCGGCCCCGGCGTGCTCGTCGCAGGCGGGCTTGCCGGCGATGGTCAGGATTTCGGCGAGACCAGCATCATTGCCGACGGGCCCGCGCGCAGCGGCATCGCCGCAGCGATCGGGCTTTACGGCAAAGCCCTCGACGTCAGCGCCGGCTCGGCGGGCGGCTGGGATGTATTCGGCCCCCGGCGGACCATTACCCGCGCAGTTGACAACATCCTCTACGATCTCGACGGCCTTCCGGCTCTTGATCTCTACGAGCGCTATCTCGGCGAGGAGGAAAGCCGGAACCTGCCTGCCTCTGCCCTTTGCTTTCCGCTGCGTATCGAGGATCCCGAAAGGCCTGGCACGGACGTGGTCCGGACGGTGCTCGGGATCGACCGCGATCGCCGCGCCATGATCTTTGCCGGGGACATGCCGTTGCGCTGGACCGCGCAACTGATGCGCGGCAGCTTCGATCGCATTGTCGAAGGCTCGGCCGAGGCCGCTCGCAATGCCGGTGCCTCTCCGGACAGCGAGGACGGATTCGCCCTGCTGGTTTCCTGTATCGGTCGCCGCCTCCTGATGGGACAACGGGCGATCGATGAGGTCACGGCGGCCGCGGATGAAATCTCCCGGCGTCACGCCTTGGTCGGCTTCTACTCCTATGGCGAGATTTCCCCGCACGCCGCGTCCGGCAAGTTGCAGCTGCATAACCAGACGATGACAGTCCTGTCTGTCCGCGAAAGGTCCCTCAGCGGATGAACAGCCCCGTCCATCGCTTGCTCCAGAAACAGATCGAACGCTCGACCCTGGAAGACGGCCGTCTCGATGTCGAACGCCTGACGCGCCTGGTCTCGGACGCCTATGCCGAGTCCGATATCGAGCGTCGCCGGACCGATCGCTCCATCGCGCTGATGGTCGAGGAACTGGACCAGTTCAATTCCCGGTTGATGCAGGTGGTTGCCCGCCGCACCGACGAACTCGAGCAACTGCATCGTCGGCTCGAAGCCACGTTGCAGAATGTCGATCAAGGGATCGTGATGATCGACTCCGATGGCTGCATCGCGGTCTTCAACGAGAAGTTCGTCGAGATGACCGGGTTGCCGCGCTCGGCCTTCGAGGGCAGCCCGCGCTTCCACGCCATCGTCGAGCAGATGCTCGAAGCCGGCGAATTCGATCCGATGGGTGACGCCTTCAAGGCATGGGTCATGGGCAAGGGCGCAAGGCGGGGCCCGGTCTCTTTCCAGCGCATCCGGCCCAACGGCGTGGTGTTGCAGGTGCAGGCCCTGCCGATGCCGGATGGCGGTGAGGTTCGCACCTTGTCGGATGTGACAGCGCATGTCCGGAAGTCGGATGAACTCCGGGCGACGCGCGACATGTTTGAAATGACGCTGAACAACGTCACCCAGGGCATCATGAAGGTTGATGCCAATGGCAAGGTTCTCTTCTTCAACCGACGTGTTGTCGAGTTGCTCGGCTTTCCCGATGGTCTGATGAAGGAAGGGGTGACAATCCGCGAACTGATCCGCTGGCAATACGAATCCGGCGAGTTTGAAGGTCAGCCGGACGATGTGATTCACCGCGTTCGAAACGGCGATCCGGGGCCGGAACTCGACTGCTATACGAGGCGTCGGCCGAACGGCACCATCATCCAGTTCAACACGATCCGGCTGCAGGACGGCTCCTTCGTCCGGACATTTACCGACATCACCGAGGCGCGCGCCCGCGAGGAAGCGATTGCCCGGGTGCACGAGGAATACCGCAGCCTGTTCGAAAACTCGACGGTCGGTATTTTCCGCTCAACGCTCGACGGCAGGCAATTGCGGGCCAACCCGGCGCTTGTCCGGATGAACGGCTACGAATCCGAAGACGAGATGCTGACGGCGGTCAATGATATCGCCCGGGAATGGTATGTTGATCCGAGGCGGCGCGAGGAATTCACCGAGATCATGGAGCGCGACGGGCGGACAACGGATTTCGTCTCCGAAGTCTTTCGCCACAAGACCCGCGAGCGGATCTGGGTTTCCGAGGCCTCGTGGCTCGTCCGCGACCGGCATGGCAAGCCAGCCTACTACGAGGGCATGGTCATCGATGCAACCGAGCGCATGCGCACCGAGGCCGAGATTGCCCATCTCGCCCTGCATGACATGCTGACGCGGCTGCCCAACCGGTCACTGTTCCTCAATACCCTGTCCACGGCACTTGAGGACAATCGTCGTGGCCATGAAATCGCGGTCCTTTGCCTCGACCTCGATCATTTCAAGGATGTGAACGATACGATGGGCCATGATTGCGGCGATATCCTGCTGCGCATGGCGTCGAGGAGGCTTGTGCGGACATTGCCGAAGCGCGGCATGGCTGCCCGGTTCGGGGGCGACGAATTTGCCTTGATCCTGCCCGATGTCCGCGATCGGGATTCCGTGGTGGCTCTCGCCCGTCAGATCGTCCAGTTGCTGTCGAAGCCGTACCGGATCCGGGGAACCCGGGTCTATGTGGGCGCGAGCGTGGGCATCGCCGTGGCTCCGGGAGACGGGATCGACGCGCATGACCTGCTCAAGAAGGCCGATATTGCCCTGTACCGCGCCAAGCGGGATGGTCGCGGGACCTATGCCTGCTTCGACGAGGGCATGACGGCGGCCATTCTGGCGCGCCGGGAGATCGAGGTCGATCTTCGCCGCGCCATCGCGCACAATGAATTCGAACTCCACTACCAGCCGATCATCGATCTCGAATCGAACCGTCCCCACGCATTCGAAGCGCTGATCCGCTGGCGGCATCCGCAGAAGGGCCTGCTGATGCCGGCCTATTTCATCGATATCGCCGAGGAGAGCGGCCTGATCCTGCAGATCGGAGAACTCGTCCTGCGCCAGGCCTGCGAGACAATGGCGCGCTTGCCGATTGACGTCTCGGTCTCGGTCAACCTCTCCCCGATCCAGTTCCGAAACCACCAGCTTGCCGTGTCTGTCGTCAACGCGCTCGCCGCCTCCGGCCTCTCGCCGCACCGGCTGGTGCTGGAAATCACTGAATCCGTTCTGATGGCTGACGATTACCGGACCGTCGATATCCTCAAGCAGCTGCGCATGCTCGGCGTACGCATCGCGCTGGATGATTTCGGGGTTGGCCATTCCTCGCTCAGCTATCTCCAGAAATTCCCCTTCAACAAGATCAAGATCGACAAGTCCTTCGTCCAGAACAACGAGGATGGCACCATGAACACCGCCATCCGCCGCGCCATTCTGAGCCTTGGGCAGGATATCGGGATCGATGTTATCGTCGAAGGTGTCGAGACCGAGACCCAGCGTGACATGCTGATCTACGAGGGCTGTCGCTACGTGCAGGGTTATCTGTTCGGCCGGCCGCGCCCTGAGGCGGAGATCATTGCCGAATTCGGTCCTGCCCTCGGCATGACGAGGACGATGCATCGCGTTGCGTGAGACGTCACGGGGCTTGACCCCGGAGGCATGATCGTTCACCGGAACGACATGGCGCAGCACAATCCGGATGTTGTCATTGTCGGTGGCGGGATCGTGGGTCTCGCGACCGGCCTTGCGCTGCAGGAAAGACTGCCTGGCGCTCAGGTCACGATCCTCGAAAAGGAAGCGGAAGTCGCCCTGCACCAGACCGGGCGCAATTCCGGCGTGATCCATGCCGGCGTCTATTATGCTCCCGGCAGCCTGAAGGCACGGTTCTGCCGCGAGGGCAAGAATGCCATGAAGATGTTCTGCGCCGAGCATGGCATTCCCTTCGAGATCTGCGGCAAGCTCATCGTGGCGACCGACGAGGCCGAGGCGATGAAGCTTGCGGCGCTGGAGGCCCGGTCCCGGGCGAATGACATTCCGATCGAACGCCTGTCCGGCGACGAAGCGCGTCAGCTCGAGCCGCGCGTCCGGTCGGTCGCGGCGTTGCTTTCACCCAGCACGGGGATTGTCGATTACGGCCTTGTCGCCCGGCGGATGGCCGGATTGTTCGAAGCGCGGGGCGGAAGCATCCGATGCGGAGTTGCCGTCACCGGCGGCGCGGAGCGCACCGATGACGTGACGCTGCAGACCACAGCCGGCGAGATCTCGGCGGCAAGGGCCGTCTTTTGCGGAGGCCTGATGTCCGATCGCCTCGCAACCCAGTTCGGGGCCGAGGTGGATTTCCGGGTCGTTCCGTTCCGTGGCGAGTATTTCCGGATCGCCAATCAGCCGCCCGATCTGGTGCGTCATCTCATCTACCCTGTCCCGGATCCGGAACGCCCGTTCCTCGGCGTCCACCTGACCCGGAAAATGGACGGTGGTTTCACCGTCGGTCCGAATGCGGTACTGGCCCTCAAGCGGGAAGGGTACAACCGCACCGATCTTGACCTGCGCGATCTCGCTTCGAGCCTCGCCTATCCCGGTTTCTGGCGCCTGCTCAGGCGTAACTTCCGGTCCGCCCTCTCGGAACTCTCCGCTTCGGCCAGCAAGGAGCTGTATCTGCGGAAGGTCCGGAAATACTGTCCGCATATCCGCCTCGAGGATCTCGTCCCCTATCGCGCCGGCGTCAGGGCGCAGGCCGTCGCGCGCGACGGTTCGATTATCGATGACTTTCTCTTCGTCGACAGCCGGAACAGCCTCCATGTCTGCAACGCGCCATCCCCTGCAGCGACGTCGGCCTTGCCGATTGCCGCCCATATCGCCCAGCGCCTGCTGACCCGGAATGCAGGCGCCGCCTCCTGAAGCCCGATCCCTGCCGCCATGTCCGATGCTGTCCGGCCGGTCGCTTCGTTCACGCGGCCGGAACGTGACCTGGGTCGGAGCCAATCCGATGCCGGGCAAGGCCTCGATCCGGAAGCTGGCAAGCCACGATACCGCATCTTAACCCTCTTCCGGGAAAACCGAGCCCCGCCGCCGAGCGAAATACAACTTAGACGGGAATAGCGGCAAAAATTAACTGTCTTGCCGGTAGCCTGCCCTGGCGTGAAAGCGATTGCGGGAGGGTGCCATGGCGCCGGCAACGACGTCGGAATGGAGAGGACTGGGCCTCGGCCTTGCCCTGATGGCAAGCCTGTGCGGCCTTTCGGTGCTGGCCTCGGCAGCATCCGCGAGTGAACCCTTGCGCCTGAACGTCATCGGCGGTCTGGGCGGCGTCAATCAGTTCACCCGGCTTGAGGAGCCATTCTGGCGGAACGAGATCGCCGAGATTACAGGCGGCCGGGTGATTGCAACGGTCCATCCGTTTGATCGTTCCGGCTTTCCCGGAGCAGACATGCTCGACCTGATGCAGACCGGCGTGGTCGGGTTCGGAACTGCCCTTCTGGCACTTGCCGCCGGGGATGACCCCGAACTCAACGGGGTCGACCAACCCGGTCTGAGCCCTGATTTCCAGACGCTGCGCCGCATCAACGCCTTGTATCGCCCGCATCTGAAGAGCATCCTCCGCGAGCGCTATAATGTGGAATTGCTGGGCATCTACACCTACCCGCAACAGGTTGTCTTCTGCACCCGCCCCTTTTCCGGCCTGCGTGACCTGCAGGGGCTTCGCGTCCGGACATCCTCGGTCAGCCAGTCGGAGATGATGACGGCCGTCGGCGCGATCCCGGTCAAGATGGCTTTCGCCGAGGTAACCGGGGGCCTGCGGCGCGGTGTGGTGGATTGCGCCATTACCGGCACGCTGAGCGGCAACGAGATCGGGCTGATCGATGTCGCCTCGCATATCCATCCCCTCGCCATCAATGCCGGCATTTCCATTTTCGGGGTCAACCGGGATCTCTGGCAAAGCCTGCCACCGGATCTCCAGCATACTCTTGAGAAGGCGGTGGCGACACTCGAGGCCCGGATCTGGGATGCCGCCGAGCGTGAGACGGTGAACGGTCTGGCCTGCAATATCGGCGCGGATACCTGCCAGGGTGCCCGGAAGGGTTCGATGTCGCTGGTTCCGGTGACGGAGAAGGACGCGGCCGATTTCCGGCGCCTCTTCATCGACCACGTGCTGCCCAGCTGGCTCAGGCGCTGTGGCGAGCCCTGCCGGACGGCTTGGAACCGCTATGTCGGCCCTGACATCGGGATGATGGTCGAGGACAACAACCGCGTCCTGATCCGCAAGGTCTCGGATACTCCCAATCAACGCTGACGACTGCCGGAGCCGGTCTCCGGTGGTGTTCCCGAAGCCAACCAGACAGAGCGTATGATGAAGGTTCGAAAGCTTACTCCCTACATCATTCTCGGCGCGGCCTTGATGCTCTGGGCTCTGGCTGCGGGCGCGGCCTTCGTTCTCGAGCGGACCTATCGCACCACACTTCAGGCTACCGAACAGCAGCTCGACAGGACCGCGCGGAATGTCGAGAATTCCGTCAACCGCCAACTCGTCCAGGCCGATGCTGCCCTCTCGCGCGTTCCGATGTTGCTGGCCGAAGCCTCCCGCCGGGGCGAGACGGTTCTGACGCAGGTCGCCGCCAACCGGGTCCTGCAGGGTCTGAACTACCAGACCTTCGCCTTCCGCGACCTGATGATCATCGATCCCGAAGGTCACATCTGGGCATCCGGCAAGGCCAGGCCGGCCCACTGGACGGTACCGTTCAATCCCGCCATGCCGGAAGGGGTCGCCGGCCGCCAGCGCGTCATTGGCCCGGTGCGGAACACGCTGACCGGCGACTGGACCTGGTATCTTGTCCGGACCATTCCTGTCCCCGGCAAGGGCAACATGCTGGCCGCTGCCGAGTTGCCGGTCTCGATCTTCGGGTCAGCCCTGTCCTACATTGATGATTTTCCCGGCCTCGAGATCCGTCTGGAGCGGGACAGCGGCCAGCTGCTGGCCAGCTTCCCGCATGCCGAACTGCATATCGGCCAGGTCGGGCAGGCGGGCAGCACCTATCCGGCGATGGATGGCAGCGTCTTCACCTTCGAGCCGCGTGATAGCGGCAAGAGCATGCTCGGCGTGGTCCGTCCTTCAGCCTATCCGGATATCCGGGTCGTCCTGCTTCTGGATCGGGAACTGGCCCTCGCGGATTGGGGCAGTGACCTGCAGCGCGTCCGGGCGGTTGCGGCCGTCTTTGCCCTCGTTGTGATCGCCTTCGCGGTCGGCCTGGTCATCATGGCACGGCGCGAGGAGAAGTTGCAGGCCGAACGGCATCAGGCCCAGACGCGGCTGGAAGATGCGATCGAGGCCATGTCCGACGGCTTCGTGATGTGGGACGAGGAAGACCGCCTCGTGACCTGCAACACGCGTTACAAGCAGATGTATGCGAAGAGCGCGGAGTTCATCTACCCTGGCGCGCATTTCGGCGACATCATGCGCAAGGGGGCGGAAAACGGCCAATATCCCCAGGCCGGTGACAATATCGACAAGTTCATCGATGACATCACGCGGTGGCACAGGACCTGTGAAGGGGCGATCGAGCGCCTGCTTCCGGATGGTCGCTGGATCCTGATCCAGGAGCGGCGGACGCGGTCCGGCGGCATTGTCGGCATCCGGACCGATATTTCCACGATGCGGCAGACCCTCGACGAACTCGCGGTGGCCAACAGCCGCGCCCGGGAAGCCGTTGGCGAAGTCCAGCGCCAGAATGCCGTCCTTCTCCAGCGCGATCTGGATCTGCGCAAGCAGAACGTCCTGTTCGACGCGGCCCTGAACAACATGTCGCATGGGCTGATCATGGCGGATGCGCAGGGCAGGCTGATCGTCTGCAACCGCCGCTTCATGGAGCTGTTCGGCATTGACGATCAGGCTGCAGGCGTTGGCTTGCCGATCGAAAGCCTGTTCGCCCGCATCGAGACCGTCGGGGCAAGCTACCCGCGCGAGATGATCGCCCGGATCAAGGGCTGGCAGACTGAACGCGCCGAAGCGGGAATCCAGGGCAGCCTCGTCACCGAGGCCACCGACGGGCGGGCCCTCTCCGTCACGCAGCAGCCGATGGAGGGGGGTGGCTTTGTCGCGATCTACGAGGATGTGACCGAACGCCAGCAGACCGAACGCCGGATCTGGAACATGGCGCATTTCGATGCCCTGACGCGATTGCCGAACCGGGTTCTGTTTCGCTCGAAGCTCGACGAGGCGCTGGTCCGTCGCCCTGCGGAATCCGGGATCGGAGTCCTCTATCTCGACCTCGACAAGTTCAAGGACGTCAATGATACGCTGGGGCACCCGGTCGGGGATGCCTTGCTGGAAGCGGTGGCCATGCGCCTCCGGACCTGCCTGCGCGATTCCGATGTCGTGGCGCGCCTGAGCGGGGACGAATTCGCCATTCTCGTCTGCGCCCCGCGGATCGAGGAGCGGGTGCGCACCCTCAGCGACCGCATCATCGCGGAATTGTCGGCACCCTATGATCTCTCCGGCCAGCCGGTGACGATCGGCGTCAGCATCGGTGCGGCGATCGCGCATGATGATGTTGCCGACCCTGACACCCTGCTCAAGAATGCCGATCTGGCCCTGTACCAGGCCAAGGATGACAATCGCGGAACCTACCGGATCTTCACGCCGGACATGGCGACGCGGTTGCATCGCCGGGTCGAGATCGAAAGCGAGCTGCGGGATGCAGTCCGGCGCGAGCAGTTCGAACTGGCCTATCAGCCGCTTGTCCAGCTGGCCGGTAACCGGACGATCGGCTTCGAAGCTCTGATCCGGTGGAACCACCCGACGCGCGGCCGTCTCGGCCCGATGGAATTCATTCCGCTGGCCGAGGCCTCCGGTGCGATCCATGAACTGGGGGCCTGGGCATTGCATCGTGCCTGCACCGACATCGCCCGGATTCCGGGTTCGGGCAAGGTCGCGGTCAATCTGTCGCCGGTCCAGCTGAAGGGTGATGGCATTGTCCAGAACGTGATGTCGGCGCTGGAGGCCAGTGGCATGCCTGCCGACCGGCTCGAACTGGAGATTACCGAAACGGCACTGCTCGAGGAAAACGAGCGGATCGTCCAGAACCTCCATCAGCTTCGCGATGCCGGCGTCCGGATCGTTCTGGATGATTTCGGCACAGGCTATTCCTCGCTGAATTACCTCCGCCGGTTCCCCTTCCAGAAGATCAAGATCGACAAGGTCTTCATTGCCGAGGCGAATTTCCGGAGCGATTGCTCGACCATTGTCAGCTCCATCGTCGAACTGGCGACAAGGTTGGGCATGTCGACGACGGCCGAAGGCATCGAGACGGAAGAGCAGCTCGAGCTGGTTCGCGCGTTGGGTTGCACTGAAGGCCAGGGCTACCTTCTGGGCAAGCCGGCTTCCATTCTGGGCGCGATCGCTCATCTGAACGTTGCGAACGTGGTCCCGATGTCAGCCAAGCCCGCCAACAAGGCAAAGCGCAAATAGCGAGAACGCGCCCATGCGGCAGACGGGACGCAGACGGCGGGGCGTTGCCTTGCCGGTCACGCTTTATGGCGCGCATCCCGAACCGAACTTAGCCGGAAACCGCCTGATCGATGCGGCAGCCTGATCATTGTATGATCAGCATTTAACCGAACAGAAAGGATGATTGAATATAATCGTTTGATATTAACGTTCTAGAAACGAGTTCCCGATGGCAGGGGTGCCAGTAATTCAGCGTTGGGCACGGCCGAAGACAGCAGGGGCGATCCTTCTCGCCATCCTTCTCTCAGGGTGCTCCTATCAGGGAGTCGATTCCGGGTTTCTGGCGACGGCGCAGTTGCGCGCGATGTGGACACTCAATCCGCCGGTCGCCTGTAAGTCCATGCCCGGGGATCAAGCAGGCCTCGCCAGACCTTGCAAAACGTCCGCTCCCGTCGAACTGGCTACCCGTAGCGCCCCGCTCATGCCTGCCGTGGCGGCAATCCAGCCTATTCCGGCCCTTTCACACATGACGGCGCTGGCCATGCCCCTGCCGCAGCAGCGGCCTTTCGCCGAAGGCGTGATCATGGCCCCGACGACCGCGATGCGGCGGGCCTCCTCGGTTGTTCCACCGGATGTTCTCGCCAGTCCGCTGCGTTCGGGCGCGGCACCAGCCACGCTTCCGTCCCAGCCTGAGCCGATGTCAGAACCGGTGGAGCCAGTGCTCCGGACCGTCTCGGCGCCCCTGCCACCGGTCCGGCCGATGGGCGTAGGCCTGATCGAGCATTTGGTGATCCAGGATCGCCCGAAGGATGGGCGTCTGGAACAGACTGCCGCCCTGACTTCCGCCGAACCGCCCCTCGTCACCGGCTCGGTCACCCCGCAGGCGGCAGAACCTGTGTCGCCGCCGATCATCGCGCCGTCACGGCCACCAGCCCGTCACGGCGTCATGCGCCTTGAGGATGCTGTTGCGCGGGCCGTCCTGACCTATCCGGAAATCCGGATCAACCAGACGAGGCTTCTGGAATCAAAGGCGGGGATCGATATCGCACGATCTGCTCTCTATCCGTCGGCTGATGCACGCCTCGCTGCAGGCGGGAACTTTTCCGGCTCCTATGAAGGCAAGGCTGTGCCCTACAACGTTGCCAGCAATGCGGGCGACAACCGGTTCGATGGCGGCATCATCCTGCGCCAGCTGGTCTGGGACTTCGGGGCGGCCCGGGCCGACATTGCCCGCGCGCGCCTGTTGTCCAATGCGGAGCAGGAACGTCTGAACGAGAAGATCGACGAGATTGCCTGGCGAACAGCGCAGGTCTATCTCAAGATTCTTGAACATCGTGCGCTGGTCTCCCTGATCGACGAGACGATTGCGGCGCATATGCGCCTGCTGAAGATCGTGTCGGCCCAGGAAGCCGAAGGGCATGGCACCAGTGCGGATTCCAGCCGCATCCGGTCCCGTTTGAACGACATCACTGCTGTCCGTTCGGATGTTTCCCTGCAACTCGGCGGCGCCGAGGACCAGTTCGAACGACTGACCCAGCAACGGGCGGGTCGCCTGATTGCGGTTCCCGATTTCAGGGCGAGTATTCCGGGGCGTCCCGAAGCTGCCATGTCCGCTGTCCTCGCCAAGAATCCGAGGCTGGCTTCGCTGCGCGCGACAACCCAATCGATCGAGAGCGAGCTTGACGCCCAGCGCGCCTCGAACAAACCGAAATTCACGTTCGAACTCGATACCGAGTCGAAGAACTTCAGGTCGGGCAAGGGTGGTCGCACGCAGATCGAAGGCCGTGCCATGCTGGCCATGCGTTTCAGGTTGCTGGATGGCGGGCTGGCCGAGGCCCAGGAGCGCCAGATCCGGAACCGGATCGAGACCAGCGAACTGACGATGATCAACGAGCGGCAGCAGCTCGAGGCCGACATCCGCCAGGCCTATCGCGCGATCGACAGCGCCGGCGCGAAGGCCCGCCTCCTGGAAGAGGGGGTGGGTGCGGCTCGACGCGCCGAGGAGCTCTACCTTGAACAGTTCAAGGCGGGAAAGCGGACGGTCTTCGAGCTTCTCGATGGCCAGATGGCGGTCTACACTGCCCGCAGGTCGCAGATCGAGAGCCGGTTCGAGCGCCAGAAGGCTGTCATCGATATTCTCCGCTACACCGGGACCCTGGCTTCGGTGCTGGCGGGGAAGGACAAGGCCCCCGCATCGGTCGCTGCTGCAACAAAACAGTGATTTATAAACAATATTGAACGAAGCCCGGGGTCGACCATCCGATCCCGAGAATTTGAAGCAAGCCACTTAAATTAGATTTAGATAATATCTGTCTAGCCTCCCTGCAGGCGTAAACGCGTCAGCTCGATCCCTCCGGTGACCGGCTAGACGGAAACCGATTTGAGTGGTGCAGGGTGAACGAACGTAACATCGGGCAGGGTGTGCTTGCACAAGCGACAACATTGCCTGCCCCGCCCCCGGCATCCATGTCCGGCCCGGACCAGCAGATCGATCGCCCCGCATCCGGCGAAGTGCGCATCGTCGATGTCATTGACGCGCGGACACTTCGTTTCGCGTTTTCGCTGTCCGATGTCTCGGTTTCGATCCTCGATGTCGATGCGGTCCTGACTTTCCCGGATGGCGGCAGGATCATCATGCCGGCCTTTGCGTTGCAGATGGTCTCCGACCGCCCGCCGATGATCCAGTTCAACAATGCGCCCGTTGATCCGCAGGCGCTTCTGGCCAATGTGGGCGATGTCCGATTCTTCGAGCAGATCCCCCAGATGGCGGTTGCGGATCCGCGTCGTGCTCCGGCAGGCGGCGAGGGCAACCAGAGCGGCACGCCGCAGGCGGTGCAACTCCCGTCGGCGCAGCAGTTTTCCAGCACCCCCCTGCCGTTGCAGCGGGCCGTCCTCTCGGACCCGTCCGGCGACGCATCGGTGGTGAAACCCGCCTCGGAATTCGGCAAGCGTATTGTCACGGCGCCTTCCGAGGAACTGCGCAGCGAAGGCGCCCTTGTCGAGCGTTCCGACCGCGCCGGCAAGGCGCCGGAACCCGAGAATCCGAGCCCTCAGATCACCTCGGATAACGGGATCGATTCGCTCACGGTCAGTACGCTGGAAAATGCAACCTTCATCCGGCAGATCGCCGCGATCGACCCGAATGGCGAGAAGGTCTTTTTCGCCGTTGCGGGCGGCGCCGATGCCAGCCGCTTCGTCATCGACGGCGTGACCGGCGAGCTCTACTTTCTCAATCCCCCGGATTTCGAAGCCGCGAATTCGGCCGCCGGCAATAACATTTACGAGGTTCAGGTTGTCGCGTCCGACGGTCGGGGCCAGGATCGGCAGCAGATCTATGTTGCGGTTGGCGACGCCAACGAAGCACCGATCTCGGCAGCGATCACCGCGACGACACTCATGGAGAACACGGCGCTCGGCACTCTGGTCGGCACCGTTGCCGGCACCGATCCCGACAGTGGAACCACGCTGACCTACGGCTTCGCGCCGGGCGGCGATGCCGGTGGGCGTTTTGCGATTGACGCCGCCACGGGCCAGCTCACCGTCATCCGGGGCGATCTCGTCGATTTCGAAGCCAGCCCTCAACAGCTGGTGGTTGTGCGTGTCACGGACCAAGGGGGCCTGTTCTTCGACCAGGCGTTTCTTTTGACCGTCCAGAACGGCAATGACGCACCTGTCATCGTCTCCCATGGCGGAGGCGATAATGGCGCCCTCGCCGTGCCGGAAAACGCGAACTCTGTTCTGAGCGTCACGGCGATCGATCAGGATGCTGGCGATACGATCACCTATTCCATCATCGGCGGCCCCGATGCCGCGCGGTTCACCATCAACCCCGTTACGGGCACCCTGACGTTCGTCAACAACCCGGATTTCGAGCTGCCGGCCGATGCCGGAGCCGACAATGTCTACAATATCATCGTGCAGGCGACGGATCAGGCCGGCGGTATCGACATCCAGAATCTGGCGATCACGGTCACCGGTGTCAACGAAGCCCCCTATTTCGTGGGCATCACCGGCTTCACACTGCCGGAAAACTCTGCGAACGGTGCCGTGATTGGCACGATCCAGGCTGCGGATCAGGATGCTGGCGATACCATCACCTACAGCTTCGCACCTGGCGGTAATCCGAACGGTATCTTCGCGATTGATGCCGCCACAGGTTTGCTCAGCGTCGCAGACAATTCGACCATCAACTTCAACATCACGCCGTCCTACTCGATTGTTGTTCGGGTAACGGATTCGTTTGGTCTATCGACCGACCAGATCTTCACGATTTCAGTCGTCGACATCAATCAGGCACCGCAAATTACATCGAATGGCGGCGGAATCGCTGCCACATTCGACCATGTCGAAGGGGCGACCTTCGCGACAACCGTCATGGCCGTGGATCCGGATGTCGGAAATGTCATCACCTACAGCATCAGCGGCGGAGCGGACGCGGCGCTGTTCACCATTGATGCCCTTACTGGCGCGCTGTCCTTTATCGTCCCTCCGGATTTCTCCGCGCCGACGGATGCCAATCTGGATGGCACCTATGAGGTCATTGTCCAGGCCAGTGACGGCCTGCTGGCTGACACGCAGTTGCTGACAATCAATGTCATCGACAACAACACGGCGCCAGTCATCACCTCGAATGGCGGTGGCGATACCGCTGTCATCTCAGTCCCTGAGAATTCGACCGCTGTCTTCACGACCGTCACCGCCACCGATCCGGATGCCGGGGCCGTCTTCACCTATTCCATTGTCGGCGGGACCGACGCGGCCCGTTTCACGATCAACGCGACGACAGGGGCGCTACGCTTAACCTCGGGGCGGAACTTCGAGGCCCCTTCCGATTTTGGCTTGGACAACATCTATGACGTTATCGTCCAGGTCTCGGATGGTCAGGGCGCCGTCGATACCCAGGCGATCTCGGTCGTCATCACCAACGTGAACGAAAACCCGATCATATCGTCCAATGGCAGTGGACCAACAGCCAACATAAGCCTAGCCGAGGGGACAAGCCTCGTCACCACCGTGACCGCGAATGATCCGGATGCCGGGGCGATCAAGATCTACAGTCTCTTCGGCGGCGCCGATGCATCGAAGTTTGCGATCGACGCGACGACCGGAGAGCTGACCTTTATCGCGCCCCCCAATTTCGAGGCTCCGACCGATACGGGAACGGACAATACATATACGGTTGTTGTCCGCGTACAGGACGGGCTTGGCGGCTCGGACACCCAGACGATCAACGTGACGATCACCGACGCCAATGATGCTCCGACAATAACCTCGGCATCGACGGTTTCGATCGTCGAGAATGGCAGTTCGGTCATTGCCGTCACAGCCACCGACCCGGATGCCGGGGCCATTCTGACCTATTCGATTGTCGGCGGCGCCGATGCCGCGAAGTTTGCTATCGATTCCGCAACCGGCGTCCTGACCTTCATCACGCCTCCGGATTTCGACGTGCCCGGGGATGCCGGGAGCAACAACGTCTATGACGTGCAGGTCCAGGTCTCGGATGGCGTTGGCGGTACGGCCACTCAGAACATCGCCGTCACCGTCACCAACCAGAACGAAGCGCCGGCTATCACGTCGCCGGCCTCCGTTTCAGTCGGAGAGAACAGTACGGCTGTGATGACCGTCATAGCGGCGGACCCGGATGCCGGGGCCGCCCTGATCTACTCCATCGTTGGCGGCGCGGATTCGGCGAAGTTTGCCATCAACCCGACCACCGGTGTGCTGACCTTTGTCTCGGCGCCGGACTTCGAAGCGCCGACCGATGTCGGTGGCGATAATGTCTACGATGTCCGTGTGCAGGTTGCGGACGGCCTTGGCGGAACGACCACACAGGATATTGCTGTCACTGTCACCAACCAGAACGAGGGGCCTACAATCACCTCGTCGAATACCGTCACCATCACGGAAAATTCCACGGCGATCCTGACGGTCCTTGCTGCCGACCCCGATGCCGGCGCGGTCCTGACCTATTCGATTGTCGGCGGTGCGGATGCGGCGAAGTTCGCCATCAACCCGACCACTGGCGTGCTGACCTTCATCGCAGCGCCGGACTTCGAAACGCCGACCGATGCCGGCGCCAACAATGTCTATGATGTGCAGGTCCAGGTCGCCGATGGCCTCGGCGGGACCACGACGCAGAACATTGCGGTGACCGTCTCCAACCTGAACGAGGCGCCGGGCATCACCTCGGCGGCGACCGTCTCGGTATCGGAGAACGGGACGGCGGTCATGACAGTGACAGCCACCGATCCGGATGCCGGCGCGGTCTTGACCTATTCGATTGTCGGCGGTGCGGATTCGGCGAAGTTCG
>JAPZUD010000003.1:5000-210982 GCA_027533425.1 Beijerinckiaceae bacterium
ACAAGCTGATCCGCAAGGTCAACCTCGTGGCAGCCCGGCAGGATTTCAAGGCGCCGGTCCAGGTCAGGATGGGCGATGCCGAGGTCACCCGCCTCGCCGCCTATATCCGCCTCGCCTCGCCGCTCGCGCTCGAATCCCTTGGCTTTGCCGATTCGATTCCCGCCTTCAACCTCGCGAAACTGGTCTCGCTGGCCAGCGAGGACCGCGCCCTGTTCGAAACCGATGGCAGCCTTGCCGGCGATACCGAAGTGCAGCTTGCAACCCGCGACATTGCGGCGGCGTCCGGGCTCTCGACCAGCGGAATCACCCTGAATGACGACGATGCCCAATCGCAGATCATCGACGCGCTGGCGGAGCGGCGCCAGCCGAGCCAGGCGGCCGGGCAGTCCCGTCTCGCCAAGGTGATGCGCGCGCCGAACGAGGGTTCGACGCTGATGGCGTTCAGCGCCGGCGTGGGCGACCCCTTCTCCAAGCTTGTCGTGAAGATGGTGCCGGAGAATGTGTCGCATATTCCCCGCCGCGATTCGGTACTCACCCCGCTGCCCATCGAGGAGAAGCTCGTCCTCTCGCGCAGCGAACAGGCAACCACCCAGACGCTCCGCAATGCAGGCCTGAAACCGCAGCAGATCCGCGAGATCATTTCCGCTCTGACCCGCAACGGGAAGGCCGCGACCCTCGATGGCAACCGGATCCTCAAGCTGACGCTGCAACCCTCCGAGCCGGGTTCGCCCAAGGAAGTGATGCGCGTCGAGCTCTTCGCCGACGAACAGCTCGTCGCTTCCACGGGCCGGCGCGATGACGGCTCGTTCTGGCCGGTCGAGGTGCGGGACGTCGCCACCGCCGAAGCAGCCCGGACATCGCCGCAGGGCGAGGAGGACGAAGACGAGGGCAACGAGACGAATTCCGGCCGCCTGACGCTCTATCACTCGATCCACGAGACGGCGCGGCGGCACGAAATCCCGCCTGCCGTCATCGACGAGGCCATCCGCACCGTCTTCTTCGATGTCGACCTCCAGCGCCGCGTCGCCCCGGGCGACTCGCTCGAAATGCTGGTCTCCAACAACGAGGGCGACAATGCCCGCCCGGAATTGCTGCTGGTCTCGCTTGTCACCCAGGGGGTCAAGCGCCGCTACTACCGCTTCAAGCTGCCGGAAGACGATGTCGTCGACTATTTCGACGATCAGGGTCGCTCGGTGAAGCAGTTCCTCCTGCGCAAGCCGATGGATGGCGGCGAACTGCGCTCGAATTTCGGCATGCGCCGCCACCCGATCCTCCGCTATTACCGCCTTCATTCCGGGGTGGATTGGGCCGGGCCTGTCGGTACGCCGATCCGTGCGGCCGGCAACGGCGTCGTTCGACTGGCGGAATGGGATTCCGGCTACGGCCGCCGGGTCGAGATCGAGCATAACCACGGCTATGTGACGACCTACAGCCATCTCTCCGCGTTCGGGCCCGGCATCCAGGCCGGTGCGCGCGTGCGGCAGGGGCAGATCATCGGCCGGCTTGGTTCGTCCGGCCTCTCGACCGGGCCGCATCTCCATTACGAGGTGATGATCAACGAGCGCTTCGTCGACCCGCTGGCGATCAAGCTGCCGAAGGGCCGCGAGCTGGCCGGGCGGCAGCTCGCCAATTTCCGCCGCGAGCGCGATCATATCGAGGCGGTGCTGAAACTGGCCCCCGGCGCGTCGGCGCTGGTCGCGCAGAACTGAGCCTGAAAGCCGCGGTGGCCGGAAGCGCCCGGTCAGGCGGCCGGCTTGGTGCGGCTATCCTGCGCGCCCCGGACAGCCTCGAGAACCGCGCGGACATTGACCGGCTTGCGCACGGCGGCATCGACAAGGGCCGGCAGTCCCGGCACGGATTCGACGGGATCGGCACTGACGACAACAATGCGCGGCCGGTCCTGCGGCGGCTGCGACGCCACCCAGCGGATCAGCTCCGCCCCGTCGCCGCCAGCAAGACGCAGGTCGGTGACCAGATGGGCCGGGCGATATTCGCAGAGCAGGCGGGTGGCCTCCTCGACACTGGACGCCTCGAGGCAGGGAAGCCCGGCGGCCTGCAGGATCGTGCGCAGGACCGCACGCGAAGCGGCATGGTCATCGACGATCAGGCAGGCCGGCTCGGCCAGATCCGCCAGGATCGGCCAGTCGAACCGGAACACAGCCCCATGGCCATCGCAATTCGGACCGCCGGCCAGAGTACCGCCCCGGGCGGCAACCAGACGGCCGGCAAGGCTCAGCCCCAGACCCGCACCGCCAGCCCGCCCGTCAAGATGTCCGCCATCCCGGATCAGGCGTCCGGCTTCGGCTTCGGTCAGGCCCGGCCCTGAATCGGACACCCGGAAAGCGAGGCGCCCGTCTGCTGCCGGCGCCACGGCCAGCACGACGCGCCCCTGTTCAGTCAAACGGATGGCATTGTCGATCAGGTTCTCGAGCACCTGCCGCAGCGGCACCGGATCGATATCGGCCGTCAACGGCAGATCGCGCGATTCGAGCAGCGCGAACGTGATTCCCTTCTGAGCAGCCCGGGCCTCGGCGGAACGGGCCAGCCGGTTCAGGAACGGGCGCAGCATCATCCGCGCCGGCGCGGCCGCGGCCGCGGGATCCTTCTCGCCGAGCAGTCGGTTGGCAATCTGGCGGAGGTGAAGGGCCGAGGCGCCGAGCGCCTCCAGAATCTGCGACTGTTCCTCGTCGAGATCAGTCTCGGCCAGAACCTCGATCATCGCTTGCAGGCCACCGAGGGGCGCGCGCAATTCATGCGCAAACTCGGCCATCTCCCGGGGGCTGTAGGTCGGCAAGGCAATCATGATCAGAGCTCGGCGCGGTTCTCGGCTGGCATCCCCGAGGGATGGCGGGCCCTGCTGGCCCTTTGCCCCGAGAGTAGGCCGGTGCCGTTAACCCTTGCCTAAGCCGCTGCAGCAATTTCGGGATAACCCGATCGCGGAAACACTGGCCGGGGAAAAGGCGGGAAATCCGGAAGGGTTGATCACGGGGCGGGTTCAGTCCGGCCGGATTTCCCACTAAGGACATCGGGAAAGGGAGATTTCCGCCGTGCTGCTGGCCGCGCTCGCCATCGTCGCGCCGATTTTCGGCCTCGTCGCCCTGGGCTATGGCGCCGCCCGGTCGCGCCTCGTCAGTGGGGAAGCCGGCAACGCCCTGTCGGAATATGTCTTTGTGCTGGCGATTCCCGCGCTCCTGTTCCGCACCGTCGCCAGCGCCGATTTTCCGGCCCTGAACCCCCTGCCCTACTGGATCTCCTATTTCGGCGCGCTCGCGATCTGCTGGACGATCGCCGGCCTGCTGGCCCGCCGCGATGGCCGCGATGCCCGGGAAGCGGCGGTGATCGGCTTCTCCGCCGCACAGTCGAATACCGTTCTCGTCGGCATTCCGCTGATTCTCGGCACGATTGGCGAGGCCGGCACCTTGCCGGTCATCCTGCTGCTGGCGGTGCATTTGCCGGTGACGATGACAGCGGTGACCCTGCTGATCGCCCGCGGCGAAAGCGGGCCCGGCGCCTGGAAAGGCCTGTTGCGTTCGCTGGTCACCCATCCGATCCTGATCGCCATCGGCGGCGGGCTGCTGTGGCGCTATCTCGGTATCCCGATCCCTGACCTGATGCGCACCCTGCTGAAATACCTTGCGGATTCGGCAGCCCCCTGCGCGCTCGCCGCGATGGGCATGTCGATGACGCGGGTCTCCCTCGCCGGCAACCGCCGGATGATCGGGCTGATTGCCGCGATCAAGCTGCTGCTCCATCCGCTGCTGGTCTATGTTCTGACCGTCCATATCATGCGCCTGCCGCCGCCTTTCGCCGGCGCGGCGATCCTCTTCGCCGCCTGCCCGACCGGGATCAACGCGTTCCTCGTCGCCGAGCGCTACCGCGTCGGTGCCAGCCTTGCCTCGGGCGCGATCACGCTATCGACGCTGCTGGCCATCGTCACGATGACCCTCGCCGTCTCGGTGACCATGGCCCTCGTCAAGTAGCCGATCGATTCCGGCAAGCGCGCGGATCTCCGCCGGGCTGCCCCCCTCCGCCCGGTACTGGCGCAGCGGCTTCGAGGCGAGGGATTTCGAGAGCTTCTTCCCGTCCGGCCCGGCAATCAGCGGATGGTGCCAATAGACCGGCGCCGGCAGGCCGAGGATCTGCTGGATCAGGCGGTGGATGGCAGTGGCGGCGAAAAGATCCTGCCCGCGCACCACATGCGTCACCCCCTGCAGGGCATCATCCAGCACCACGGCGAGATGATAGCTGGCCGGGATTTCCTTGCGGATCAGCACGCAATCCCCCCAGATGGCGGGGTCGGCCGGAAGGTGCCGGGCCGGACCCGTTCCGGGAAATCCGCCTTCTGTCCAGCCGGGCGGCACGGGAAAACGGGTTAGCGCCTTCGCCATGTCGAGCCGCAGGGCGAACGGCTCTCCGGCCTCACGTCGCCGAGCCTGTTCCGCCAGATCGAGACGCCGGCAGGTGCCGGGATAGAGCGTCGCGCCATCCGGGTCGCGCGCGGCCAGCGGCCCGGTGGCGCGGATCATCTCGCCGCGCGTGCAGAAACAGGGATAGAGCAGCCCCTCGGCTTCCAGCCTCTCCGCCACCGCGCGATAGGCCGGGAACCGCGTGCTCTGCCGCAGGACCGGCTGTTCCCAGGCAAGCCCGAGCCAGGCGAGATCCTCGAGGCAGGCCTCGACGAGATCCTCGCGGCAGCGCGTGGTGTCGATATCCTCGATCCGCACGAGGAATCGCCCGCCCGTCCGCCGGGCCAGCTCGTCATTGAGCAGCGCCGAACAGGCATGGCCGAGATGGAGATGGCCGTTCGGGCTGGGGGCAAAGCGGAAGACAGGAGACATTGTCACGAAATCGGGTTGCCAAGCGCGGCCAACCGGCTTTGGCTGGGACAAACGAGGGTGCCATGAGCGTGATCACGAATGACGACGACATCAAGCGGGGAATGGATGTCCTCGCCGGAATCTGCCCGCATATGCGGATGATCGGCGAAACCATTGGCCCGCCGCCCCTGCGCTGGCGCGAGCCGGGCTTTGCCGGCCTCGTCTCCACCATCACCGCGCAGCAGCTCTCCGTCTCGAGCGCGAATGCGATTCGCACCAAGCTGATGGCCCGGCTCGATCCGCTCACCCCAGGGGCGCTGCTCGGCGCCAGCGAGGAGGAGCTGCGGGCCTGCGGCCTGTCCGGCCCGAAGATCCGCACGCTGCGGGCCCTGGCCGGCGCGATCGTCTCGGGCGACCTGCCTTTCGACCGGCTGGCGGACATGCCGGTGCCGGAGGCGCAGGCCGCGCTTGTCCGCGTCCATGGCATCGGGCCCTGGACGGCGGAGGTTTACATGATGTTCTGCCTCGGCGTGCAGGACATTTTTGCCCCGGCCGATCTCGCCCTGCAGGAAGGCGCGAAACTCGCCATGGGCCTCCCCGCCCGCCCGACCACGAAGGAAATGGCGGAGATCGCCACCCGCTGGGCGCCCTGGCGCGCTGTTGCCGCCCGCATGCTCTGGGCCTGGTATGGGCATGTGAAGCGCCGGCAGGGCATTGTCAGCGCGTAGGGCAGCCGGCGGAAGGCGCCGCTCCCGGGCACCGGATGAGCCTCCCGCCTTGCGATAGCGCAATGACATATTCATGATCTGTGATACGATCCCCCGTCATCATCCAACGGGAGATCTGCCATGACGAAGAACATGGGAACCCTCGACCGCGCGCTCCGCGTGATCCTCGGCCTCGTCCTGCTGGCCTATGCGCTGAAATTCATCGGCGCCGGCTCGTCCTGGTCCTGGATCGGCTGGATCGGCGTCGTGCCACTTCTGACCGCCCTGATCGGCAATTGCCCGGCCTATTCGATCTTCGGGATCTCGACTTGCCCAGTGGAGCGCAAGTAATCCGACCGGCCTGTCAATCGCAATGTAAGCCGGTCGCTTCGGCAAAACGCTGCCGGTCCGCGCGGGGCTGTTTCATCAGGATCGCGCAGCCGGTGAAATTTCCGACGAGGCGCCCAGTCCGTGTATCGCGATAGGACCAGTCGACGATCTGCTGCCGGGTGAACGTGACGGTATCGCCCATCGAAAGATTTGGCGCGTAGTTCGGCCGGTTACCGAGCCTGCCGGAATAACCTGCAGACGTCTTGCGAAGATCAGCGACCCATATGAATTCCGTGCGTTCCCCGGCAGGAAATCCAAGCTTCACAGCCATTCCCTCGACATGCTCCGGCGGTGCGGCCAGGAGCTTCAGAAAGCGAGGAAGGGTCGAACGGGCTTTGGCATAAGCCGCTCGCATCGCAGGATCATTCCCAGAAACATCCGTCGTTCGCCCGCTTTGCTGACGCTCGAGTATTGTCTGCGCCTCGACGGCCACGAGACCGGAGAAAGTGAACAACAGCAGGAAAACAGCACAATACGGACGGGCCACCAACGGAATGCTCCGAACACGGGTCTTTGCTGCGCGAGACCATAACAAAAGGACGGGCACGGACAACCGATCGCAACGCATCGCCAGCGGGAATGACTTGGGTCATCCACAAGGCGGTGCATGCTTGGCTGTCCGCCCTGCAAAAATCGGCAAAGGCGGTTCACGTTTCGGCCGGGAGCCATTATAGCACCCCCAGAGGTGCCGCATGCTGCTGAAGAACGAACCCGAGATCACGCCGGAGCTGGTCAAGGCCCATGGCCTGAAGCCGGAGGAATACGAGCGTTTCGTCGCCCTGATCGGTCGGACGCCGACGCTCACCGAACTCGGCATCGTCTCGGCCATGTGGAACGAGCATTGCTCGTACAAATCCTCGCGTATCCATCTCCGCGGCCTGCCCACCAAGGGCAAGCGCGTTGTCTATGGCCCCGGCGAGAATGCCGGCGTGGTGGATATCGGCGATGGCATGGTCGTGGCCTTCAAGATGGAGAGCCACAACCACCCCTCCTATATCGAGCCCTACCAGGGCGCGGCGACCGGCGTCGGCGGCATCCTGCGCGATGTCTTCACCATGGGGGCCCGCCCGGTCGCGGCGCTGAACGCCCTGCGTTTCGGCGATCCCGACCATCCCCGGACGAAGCATCTCGTCTCCGGCGTGGTGGCCGGCATCGGCGGCTATGGCAATTCCTTCGGCGTGCCCACCGTGGGCGGCCAGGTCGGCTTCCATCCGCGCTATAACGGCAATTGCCTCGTCAATGCGATGGCGGTGGGCATCGCAAAGCGCGAGATGATCTTCACCTCGAAGGCCACCGGCGTCGGCATGCCGATCGTCTATCTCGGTTCGAAAACCGGGCGAGACGGCATCCACGGCGCCACCATGGCCTCGGCCGAATTCGACGACAAGTCGGAAGAAAAGCGCCCGACCGTGCAGGTCGGCGATCCCTTCGCCGAGAAGCTGCTGCTCGAGGCCTGCCTCGAGATCATGGCCAAGGGCTGCGTCATCGCGATCCAGGATATGGGCGCGGCCGGCCTGACCTGCTCCGCCGTGGAAATGGGCGCCAAGGGCGATCTCGGCATCGAGCTTGACCTCGACAAGGTGCCCTGCCGCGAGGCGGGCATGACGGCCTACGAGATGATGCTCTCCGAAAGCCAGGAGCGTATGCTGATGGTGCTGCACCCGCACAAGGAGGCGGAGGCCCGCGCCATCTTCACGAAATGGGGGCTGGATTTCGCGGTGATCGGCAAGACCACCGATACGCTCCGCTTCGTCATCAGGCATGGCGGCGAGGTCAAGGCCGACCTGCCGATCAAGGAGCTCGGCGACGAGGCCCCGATGTATGACCGGCCCTGGGTGGAAACGCCGAAGCGCTTCAACATCCGCCGCGCCGATGTCACCCCGCCCTGCTCCACGGCCGAAGCCCTGCTGAAGCTGCTCGCCTCGCCGGATTTCTGCTCGAAGCGCTGGGTCTGGGAGCAGTACGACCACCTGATCCTCGGCAATTCCGTGCAGCAGCCGGGCGGCGATGCCGCGATCATCCGGGTGGAAGACGGACCGAAAGGACTTGCGGTGACCTGCGATGTCACGCCGCGCTATGTCGAGGCGGATCCGTTCGAGGGCGGCAAACAGGCCGTGGCCGAATGCTGGCGCAATCTCTGCGCGGTCGGCGCCGAGCCCATCGCCCTGACGGACAACCTGAATTTCGGCAATCCCGAACGCCCTGAGATCATGGGCCAGTTCGTTCTGGCGGTGCGCGGCATCGGCGAGGCGGCGCGGGTGCTGGAATTCCCGGTCGTCTCCGGCAATGTCAGCCTCTATAACGAGACCAACGGCCAGGGCATCCTGCCGACCCCGACCATCGGCGGCGTCGGCCTGCTGGCGGATGTGACGAAGCATGCCACGCTCGCCTTCAAGGCGGCGGGCAATGCCATCGTGCTGATCGGCGAGACCAAGGGCTGGCTCGGCGCCTCCGCCTATCTCGCGACGATTTGCGGCCGCGAGGAAGGCGCCCCGCCCCCGGTCGATCTCGATGCCGAATTCCGCCATGGCACGCTCGTCCGCACCATGATCGAGCAGGGCCTCGTCAATGCCGTGCATGACCTTTCCGATGGCGGCCTCGCGGTGGCCTTGGCGGAAATGGCAATGGCCGGCAATATCGGCGCGGATATCCAGGATTTCGCACCGGACATGCCCGGCCATGCCCTGTGGTTCGGCGAGGACCAGGCCCGCTACATCGTCACCACCGATGGCAAGACGGCCGCGCAGATCGAGCATTATCTCAATGCGGCAGGCGTGCCGGCGCAATTCATCGGCATTGTCGGCGGCGACGCCTTGAAACTGCCGGGCACGGACCCGATTTCCGTCGCGGACTTGCGCAAGGCCCATGAGAGCTGGCTGCCGGCCTATATGGGCCAGGCCGCGGAGTGACCCACCCCTCCCGGACCCGCCGGGTCCGCGAGCCGAACGAGAACACCCGCTGACCCTTCCGAAGGCCAAATGGCCGCCGGGCGGTCAGCCCGGAAAAGCCGCGCAAGCGGCAAAGCAAAAGCCGCGCAAGCGGCAAGGACAAAAACCATGCCGATGCAAGCCGCCGATATTGAACGCATGATCAAGGAAGCCATCCCCGATGCGAAGGTCGAGATCAAGGATCTGGCCGGCGATGGCGATCACTATGCCGCCACCGTGGTGTCGAGCGCCTTCAAGGGCCTGCCGAAAGTGAAGCAGCACCAGATGGTCTATGCCGCGCTCAAGGGCAATATGGGCGGCGTGCTGCATGCGCTGGCCTTGACGACAAGCGCCGAGTAGCCTTCAAAAGAGACCAGCCAATCTCGGGGGATCACGCCGGCCTTGACCCGGCAGGAGAGAACAATGACCGATATCAATGCCTTCATCGACAACGAAGTGAAGTCCAACGACGTGGTGCTCTTCATGAAGGGCACGCCGCAATTCCCGATGTGCGGGTTTTCCGGCCAGGTCGTGCAGATCCTCGATTATGTCGGCGCGCCCTACAAGGCCCATAACGTGCTCGAGAATGCCGATCTCCGCCAGGGCATCAAGGATTACGCCAACTGGCCGACGATCCCGCAGCTCTATATCAAGGGCGAATTCGTCGGCGGCTGCGACATTATCCGCGAGATGTTCCAGTCCGGCGAACTCCAGCAGACGCTGACCGAGAACGGCATCGCGGTGAAGAAGGCCGGCTGATCGGCGCGTGATCGTCGAATTCACCGCGCCGCTGAAGGTCTGGTCGGGCCCGGCGGCGTGGTACTTCCTGCCATTGCCTCAGGCCGAAGCCGGAATGATCCGGCTCGCCGTTCCCCGGCGCGGATTCGGCTCGGTCCGGGTCAGGGCCCGGATCGGCGGATCCCGCTGGGCCACCTCGATCTTTCCCGATACCAAGGCCGGCACGTACCTGCTGCCGGTCAAGGCCGCCATCCGCAAGGCGGAGGGCCTGTCCGACGGCGATCCGGTGAGCGTGGAACTCCTCATCGACGCCTGAACCGGCGCAGGCGCGCTCAGCGCGGCCGCACAGCCCGGGCGAAACCCGTCACGGCGCCGACCATGCGGCCATCGATCCCTGCAAAGCCATGATACCCGCGCGCCTGACAGGGATCACCCTCATCGCGCCCGCCCTCCAGCCAGACCACGCGCACCCGCGCCGCGCCCCATTGCTGGAACGGCGGCACGAGGCCGGGCAGAGTGACGCGGCAGGAATCCTGCCGGTGATGGATGATGAGTGTCGGCGGGAGCGCGTCCGGCGAGCCGACATTCGACTGGAAATGGTCAAGCATGCCCGAGGTGATCACCAGCCCGTCCGCCTCGAGTGCGCGGTGCATCCGGGTGGCGGCCCGGCTGGTTCCGACCACGACAACCGGCCGCGCGATCTTCCGCATGGCGGCAATGGCGCGGGAAGGGCTGCCGGAGGAGGAAAGCGAGAGCGTGGCGAAGCCGGCGGCGGCGAAGCTGCGCCGGTTGCGGATCAGCGAATTGCCCATCAGGCTGGTGATCTCGCCGCTGGCGGTGATGCCGAGATCGCCATCGCCCCCGCCCATCAGGATGATCGAGCCGCGCGGCTTGCCGGCGGGCCGGTCGAGCACGGCATCGGTGCCGAGCTCGGGCAGGATCTCGCCCGCGCGGGCGACCGAGGTGGAGAGCAGGGCAACCAGAAGCGGAAGCAGGATGCGCATGGCCCCCTCCGATGCGTGACGGGAACGCAAGGACAGCGCCGAGGCTAGACCTGCCGGGCCGGAATGGCAAATGGCGGCGGATGCCACTCAGCCCGCGGGGAAAGGCGGGCACCCGGCCGTCATGCCCGCCCTTGGGGCGGGCATCCACGACTTCACTGTACCGGCAGAAAAGTCGTGGATGGCCGGGCCAAGCCCGGCCATGACGTCGAGAACAGCGAAAGGAAGTCTACGGTTGCCCTCTACCGCCCGAGCGCCGCGCGGATGAAAGCCAGTGCATCCGGGCTCGCCCATTCCGCCGGGCCGGCGAGCCAGGCCAGCTCGCAGCCCTGCGCATCGATGAGGAGCGTCGTCGGCATGCCGAAAGCGCGGCCGGCCGCCTTGAGGTCCTGGAAGATCTTCGCGCTGGGATCCGAGAAATAGGCCAGCTTCTGCACCTTGATCTCGTCGAGGAACTGCTTCGGCTTGTCGAAATTCCGGGTGTCGATATTGACCGCGACCACCTCGAAATCCGCCCCGCCGAGTTCAGCCTGAAGCTTGTCCAGAGCCGGCATTTCATGCCGGCAGGGGGCGCACCATGTCGCCCAGAGGTTGAGCAGCACAGCCTTGCCCCGGAAATCAGCCAGGGTCACGCCCTCACCCTTCGCATTGCGGAACGAAAGCGGCGTGGCGGAAGCCGGGCGTTCCGGAACCTGCAGGGCCGCGATCTCGCCTTTCACGAGGGGTTTCAGCCGCTGCGCCACGGGTTGAGCGGCCCGGCATTGTGCCGATTCTCCGGTGCCCCTCCCTTGCAGGAGGTTGCCGATCCCGCCAAAGGCATATAGCGAAGCGCCGAAAAGGAACGCGAGCACGATCAGCGGCGCGAGGGGCAAGCCTCTCCGGGTCGGTGCGGGTTTCGGGTTCTCCGACGGTTCACTCAACGGTCTGTTCCCTTTTTCATCGAGGTAGTCACGTGGCAAACGAAATGTGGGGCGGCCGCTTCGCCGAAGGCCCGGCGGCCATCATGCAGGAGATCAACGCATCGATCGGCTTCGACAAGCGCCTCGCCGCGCAGGATATCCGCGGCTCAATGGCGCATGCCGAGATGCTGGCCGCACAGGGCATCATCGATCCGCAATCTGCCGAAGCGATCATCCAGGGGCTCGGCAAGGTCAAGCAGGAAATCGACGCAGGCGCGTTCACATTCAAGACATCCCTCGAGGACATCCATATGAATGTGGAAGCCCGGCTCGCCGAGATCATCGGCGCCCCGGCCGGCCGCCTCCACACCGCACGCTCGCGCAATGACCAGGTGGCAACCGATTTCCGCCTCTGGGTGCGCGACACGATCGACGCGATCGACGCTGCCCTCGGCGATCTGCAGCAGGCGCTGTGCGAGAAGGCGCTGCAGCATTCCGGCACCGTGATGCCCGGCTTCACCCATCTGCAGAGCGCACAGCCAGTGACCTTCGGTCATCACCTGATGGCCTATGTAGAAATGCTCGGGCGCGATCGCGGCCGATTCCGCGATGCCCGGGCGCGGCTCAACGAATGCCCGCTTGGCGCTGCGGCCCTGGCCGGCACCTCCTTCCCGATAGACCGGATGCGCACGGCCCAATGGCTCGGCTTCGATCGTCCCACAGCGAATTCGCTCGATTCGGTCTCGGACCGCGATTTCGTGCTGGAAACGCTGGCGGCGGCCTCGATCCTTGCGATGCATCTCTCGCGCTTCGCCGAGGAGATCGTGATCTGGACCACGCCGCAATTCGCCTTCATCACGCTGTCCGACAAGTTCACCACCGGCTCCTCGATCATGCCGCAGAAGCGCAACCCCGATGCGGCCGAACTGGTCCGCGCCAAGACGGGGCGGATCTTCGGGGCCATGGTCGGCATGCTCACCGTGATGAAGGGCCTCGCCCTCGCCTATGCGAAGGACATGCAGGAGGACAAGGAACCGACCTTCGACGCGCTCGATGCCCTCGCCCTCGCGCTTGCGGCAACAGCCGGAATGGTGCGCGACATGGAACCCGATGCAAAGCGCCTGAAAAAGGCGGCCGGATCGGGCTATGCCACCGCGACGGACCTTGCGGACTGGCTGGTCCGGACCCTGAAAATGCCGTTCCGCGAGGCGCATCACGTAACCGGGCGGATTGTCGGACTTGCTTCCGAACGCGGGGTCGAACTCGAAAAGCTCAGCCTGGCCGAGATGCAGGGTATCGAGCCGCGCATCACGGCGGAGATCTTCGAGGTGCTCGGGGTGCTGAACTCCGTCAGGAGCCGCACGAGCTATGGCGGCACCGCCCCGGCCAATGTCCGGTCCCAGGCGAAGCGCTGGCTGGCGCGCCTCGCGAAGGACAGCCTCGCCAGGCAGGCGCGGGGCCTCGCCTGAGGCGGGGCTTCGTGCTAACGCTTCGCCCATTGGACGTCCTTGCTCCGGGAAACAGCATGTCTCGACCTGTTCGCCTCGCCTTCATCACGATCCTGCTCGCCGGCGGCCTCGCGGCCTGTGGCAAGCGCGGTCCGCTGGAGCCGCCGCCCGGTAGCGAGGCAGCCCGGCCCAATCAGGAGCAGGCTGGCGCGGCGACCACTGGTGCCCGGCCGGCCGGCGAGACGCGGATCGGCGGCAACAAGCGGGTTCCCATCAACCCACCGAAACGCGAATTGCTGATCGACCGCCTGCTCGACTGACCCGCAGAGTTCCAGCCCGCAGAATTCCAGCCCATACGAGGCTCCGATGCACCATTTCGACTATCGCGACGGCATCCTCCATGCCGAGGACGTGCCGCTTCCCGCGCTCGCCGACCATGTCGGCACGCCGACCTATGTCTATTCCAGCGCCACGCTGGAGCGGCATTACACCGTCTTCCGGGATTCCCTCGGCCTGAAGGACCCGCATATTTTCTATGCCGTGAAGGCCAACGGCAATCTCGGCGTGCTGATGACGCTGGCCCGGCTCGGCGCGGGCGCCGATACCGTGTCGGAAGGCGAGATCCGAAAGGCACTCGCGGCCGGCATCCCGGCGGGCCGGATCGTCTTTTCCGGCGTTGGCAAGACCGCAGCCGAACTCGCCTTCGCGGTCGAGGCCGGGATCTACCAGGTCAATGTCGAGAGCGAGGGCGAACTCGACCTGCTTTCGCAGGTTGCTGCCGCCCGCGGCAAGCGTCAGCCCATCGTGCTGCGCGTGAACCCGGAAGTCGGGGCCGGCGGCCATGCCAAGATCACCACCGGCGGGGCAGCCAACAAGTTCGGCGTGTCCTTCTCCGAAGCCGAGCGGCTCTATGCCCGTGCGGCCAACATGCCCGGCGTTTCCGTGCAGGGCCTCGCTGTCCATATCGGCAGCCAGATCCTGAAGCTGGACGCGCTGGAGGCAGCCTTCCGCAAGCTGCGCGGCATCATCGAGACGCTGCGGGCCCAGGGCCATGGCGTGACCCGGCTCGATCTCGGCGGCGGCCTCGGCATCCCCTACCAGATGCAGGCGCCCTATGCGCATGGCCCGGAACTGCTGCAGGATTACGGCGCCATGGTCCGCGCCGTCACCGAGGGGCTGGATGTCGAGCTCGGCTTCGAGCCCGGCCGCCTGATCGCCGGCAATGCCGGCATCCTGATGGCTCGCGTCCTCTATGTGAACGAGCGCGCCGACAAGCGCTTCCTGGTGATCGACGCGGCGATGAACGATCTCGTCCGGCCGGCCATGTATGATGCCTATCACGAGATCTGGCCGGTGAAGGCACCCACCCCCGGTATCGCGCCGGTCGCCTATGACGTGGTCGGTCCGATCTGCGAATCGGGTGATACGTTCACGACCAACCGGCTGCTGCCGCCCATGGCCCCGGGAGACCTGCTGGTCTTCAAGACCGCCGGTGCCTATGGCGCGACGATGTCCTCGACCTACAATCAGCGCCTGCTGGTTTCGGAGGTCCTGGTCCGCGGGTCTGATTTTGCCGTCACGCGGCCCCGGCAGACCTATGAGCAATTGCTCGGGCAGGACCGCGCGCCGGACTGGCTCTGAACGCATCCCGAACCTGTTGATCACGCGATTGCGACAGCATGGCTGCCGGTTTGGCACTGGTCAGATCGTGCAGCCGTGCTAGCTTGGGGTGATCCGGGTATGGGGAACGGGGGCCCCTTTCCCGCCTGAAATGGATGGGAGCGCCATGGCCGATCAGCCCCGCGACGCCGCGCCGGACACATTGCCGACACAAGCCGGCACGCCTCCCGCGCCGGCCCTGCCGCTGCGCTTTCCCGCCTGGACCTGGCGCCGGACCGCCATCGGCCTGACGCTCGAGTCCATCCTGCCCGCCTTGCTCGCGCCCGCAGCGATCCTCATCGCCTTCCTCGTCACCGCCTGGCTGGGCCTGTTCGGCGAGATTGAGCCGCTCTGGCGCGCCGCCGTGACCGGCCTGTTCGGCCTTGCCTTCCTCGCCTCGCTGCGGGGCCTGCTCGGCATCCGCCTCCCGGATGAAGCGGCGATTCGCCGCCGGCTGGATGGTTCCCGCCCTGATCTCCACCGCCCGCTCGCCACGCTCGGTGACCGGCTGGCCGCGAAGGGGGATGCCTTTGCCGAAGCGCTCTGGCTGGTCCACCAGCGCCGCGCCGAAGCCGCCAGCCTGGCCCTTGCCGCCGTGCCTGCTGACGCGCGGATCCGCCGGCGTGACCCTGTCGCCCTGCGTGCCTTTGCCGTGCTGGCCCTTGTGGCGGCGGCCTTTGTTGCCGGCGAGGACCGGCAGGCCCGCCTCGCCCAGGCCTTCGACTGGACAACGCCCGTCATCCCGCCGGTGCCGCCGCGCCTCGATGCCTGGATCGACCCGCCCGCCTATACCGGTCGTCCGCCCATCTTCCTTTCAGCCACCGCCGATGAGGTGATCCGCGCGCCGCTCGGCTCGACCATCACGGTTCGCTCGACTGCGCCGCGTGTCGAGGGGCGGGAGAGCCTGCCGCCTGCCATCTCCGTCACGCATGGCCCGGGCCTCGAGACCCCGAAGGCGGAAGCACCGGCGGAAGGCGCCACGGCCGCGCCCGCTACGCCGCCGCGTGCGAATCCCGGCATCGTCGTCGAGAAGCGCGTCCTCAAGGCAGATGCCGATCTCCGCGTGCTGCGGCAGAACCAGGAAATCGCCCGCTACCAGCTGGCCGTCATCCCGGACCTGCCGCCCAGCGTGGCGCTGAAGGAAGTCCGCGCCGAATCGGCCAATGCCGAACGCCAGAGTCCCGGCGGTATCCGCCTCGCCTACGAAATGACGGACGATTACGGGATCGCGAAGGCCGAGCTTGTGATCGAGCGGGCCAGCGCGCCGTTCAGCCGCCATCCGCGCACCTTGTTCCCGGCCCCGACCACCTCGCTGCCCCTGCGGCTCGGCGCGGGCGAGGCCGCCCTGCCCACCGAGGATCACCCCTGGGCCGGCGAGGAGGTTCGTGTCCGGATCAAGGTCGAGGATGATGTCGGCCAGAGCGCCTTCAGCGAATGGAAGACGGTGATGCTGCCGCAGCGTCCCTTCAGCCAGGCCTTGCCGCGCGCCCTTGTGGAGCAGCGCCGGCTGCTGAATTTCTCGCCGATGGACCTCGCCTCGATCCGCCTCGCCTTCGATGCGTTACTGTTCGAGCCGGAGAAATTCACCCCGCGCGTGGGTGATTTCATCGCGCTTGACATGATCCGCACCGGCCTGCGCACCTCCCGCAGCGAGGACAGGCTGCGCGGAATTGCCGACCAGATCTATGATTTCGCGCTTTACCTCGAAAATGGCGACATGACCGATGCCGAGCGCCGCCTGCGCGAGGCCGAGGCCCGCCTGCGCGATGCGCTGGAACGCGGCGCCTCGCCCGAGGAGATCAAGCGCCTGGCCGAGGAGCTCCGGCGCGCGATGGACCAGTTCCTGCGCGAATTCGCCGAGCGTTCGCTGCGCGACCAGGACCGCAATGCGCGGGACCAGAGCCCGGTTTCGCCCGAGCGTCTGCTCACCCAGCGCGATCTGGCCGAGATGCTGCGCAAGATCGAGGAAATGGCGCGCTCCGGCAATACGGCGGAAGCGCAGCGCCTGCTCAATGAATTGCGGCAGATGATGGAGAATCTCCGTTCCGCCCGCCGGCAGGATGTCGATCCGCGCATGCGCGAACTCGGGCAGCAGCTCGAGGAACTCGACCGGCTGCAGCGCGAGCAGCGTGACCTGCGCGACCGCACCTTCCGCGAGGGCCAGCAGCAGCGCGGCCAGCGCCAGCAGGGACAGCAGGGCCAGCGGCAACAGGGCCAGCAAGGCCAGCAACAGCGTGGCCAGCGCCAACCCGGCCAGCAGGGGCAGGAAGGCGGCAGCCTGGAGGAGCAGCAGCAGGCCTTGCGGGACCGGCTGCGCCAGCTCCGCGAACGGCTCCAGCAGCGCGGCATGCAGGAAGGCGAAGGGTTCGGCGAGGCCGAGGAGGGCATGGGCGATGCGCAGGGCCAGCTTGGCCAGGGCAATCCCGGTGATGCCACCGAAGGCCAGCAGCGCGCACTTGACGGCCTTGGCCGCGCGGCGCAGGGCATGGCACAGGAGCTCCAGCGCCAGCTCGGCCAGGGTAACGAGCCCGGCGAGGGCGAAGGGGAAGGCCCCGGTCTCGGCCAGCCCGGACCGGGCCAGCGTGGCCGCGCCGAGAACCGGATGGACCCGCTGGGCCGGCCTCAGGCCAACCAGCGCCGTGATTTCGAGGACAATACCACCAATCCGGATATTGGCAGAAACGACCTGCAGGGTTCGATCAGCGAGCGCGCCGAACGAGTGCTGCGCGAATTGCGCCGCCGGCTCGGCGAATTCGACCGGCCCCAGGGTGAACTCGACTATCTCGACCGCCTGCTGCGCCAGCGCTGACAGCGTCCAAAAGTAGCGGGACCGCCCCCTTCCCGGCGCGGTTCCGCTCGCCTAAAGAAAGGTATGCCCGGGCAGGGCATCACGGAAGCGAGGGGGAAACATGATGAATGCCGTCGTCGGCGTGGCCGTCGGAGCCGTCACCCTCGTCTTGCTGCTGGGCCTCGTGAATATGATGCGCGGCGGATCGCCCAACCGATCCCAGCAATTGATGCGCTGGCGCGTCGGCCTGCAATTCCTCGCCGTTGTCATCATGATGGGCGTCATCTGGGTCAAGAGCGGCTGATCGCGGCCGACCGGCAGCCTTCCTGCTTTTCCATTCGGTTAACCTTAACGATTTCTCGCCATGGTCTCCGGCATGGAGACCCTGCGACGCCTGCTCGCGGCTGGCCTTTTCCTCATGGCAGGATCCGCCGCGGCCGCTGACCCCCCTGTTCTCGCTGGCCCTCGCCCGCCGGGCGGCTGGCTGGCCGAAGCGCGCATCGGCCTGGCTGCGCATGACCCATGGAGCCCGGAAGCAGGCTCGGCCAATCTCGCCGGGCTGCTGCTGTTCCGCCGGCCCTTCCTGCCCGCCCATGCGCCGGCAGCACTGGTCCCCCTGCCCCATCTCGGCCTTTCGGCCAGCCTCGGCGGCAAGACCAGCCATGTCCATGCCGGGCTGACCTGGCAGGTTGAACTCACCACCCGGCTGTTCGTCGAAGGAAGCGCCGGCATCGCGCTCCATGATGGCCATACCGGCCGGGCCATCCCCGCCGGCCGCGTCGCGCTCGGCTGCCGCGCCCTGTTCCGCGAGGCGGCCTCTGTCGGCTACCGGCTCGACGGCGGCTGGACCATCACAGCCGGGCTCGAGCATCTCTCGAATGGCGGCCGTTGCAACGCCAATCGCGGATTGACGAATGTCGGCATGATGCTGGGCTACCGGTTCTGAGGGTTGGGGCCATCGGAAACGGGCAATGGGCAGTCGGCGATCGGGATACCCACAGGGTTCGTCATGGCCGGACCAGGCCCGGCCATGACGGTGTGGGCGGATCCAGACTGCCTCCTGCCTGCTGCCCACTCCCCCGTTCCCCTTGAAATTCCGGCGCCCCCGGCCATAGTGCCCGGCATGGTCAAGCTCAATCGAATCTACACCCGCACCGGCGATGCCGGCACGACCGGCCTCGGCGATGGCGCCCGCGTGCCGAAATTCGACCTTCGCGTCGAATCCTACGGAACAGTGGACGAAACCAATGCCGCGATCGGCCTTGCCCGCCTGCACAGCGCGGCCGAACCGGAGATCGACGCGATCCTCGCCCGCATCCAGAATGATCTGTTCGATCTCGGCGCCGATCTCTGCACGCCGGATCGCGGCCAGCCCCTGGGCTGGGAGCCGTTGCGCATTGTCGACAACCAGGTCGCGCGGCTCGAAAGCGAGATCGACCGCATGAATGCCCGGCTCCGGCCGCTGAAATCCTTCACCCTGCCCGGTGGCAGCGCCCTCGCGGCCTATCTCCATCTCTCCCGCACCATGGCGCGCCGGGCCGAACGGCAGATGTGCCGGCTCGCGGCGATCGAGGGCGAACCGGTCAGCCCGGCAGCGCTGAAATACATCAACCGTCTCTCCGACCTGCTCTTCGTCCTGTCCCGCAACGCCAATGGCGATGGCGCCGGCGATGTGCTCTGGGTGCCCGGCCTGACGCGGGACCAGCCTGCGGCGGAATAAGGCGGAATTCATGAGGCAGGGTCGTCTACTTGACAGAAACGGCAGCGTCCTTGACCTATTTCCCGCTCCGGCGGCATCCCGGCGGGACGAAACGGAAGCACTTCCCTTTGCCGGATAGTTCATATATAAACTATCTGAGATCAAGCCGGTTCCCGATCCGTCCGGGAACCTTCAAGAGGAAACAGACAGGACGAACGCCATGAAGATTCTGGTCCCCGTGAAGCGGGTGGTCGACTACAACGTGAAGATCCGGGTGAAGCCGGATGGGTCGGGCGTCGAACTGGCCAATGTGAAGATGTCGATGAACCCGTTCGACGAGATCGCGGTGGAAGAGGCCCTGCGGATCAAGGAAGCCGGCAAGGCGACCGAAGTTGTCGTGGTGTCGATCGGCCCGGCCCAGGCGCAGGAAACCATCCGCACCGGCCTCGCCATGGGCGCGGATCGCGGCATCCTTGTGAAAACCGACGCAACGGTCGAGCCGCTCGCCGTGGCCAAGCTCCTCAAGGCGGTGATCGCCAGCGAGGGCCCAGGCCTGGTGATCCTCGGCAAGCAGGCGATCGATGACGACATGAACGCGACCGGCCAGATGCTCGCCGCGCTGCTCGGCTGGGGCCAGGGCACCTTCGCCTTCAAGGTCGCGGTCGAGGGCGAGACGGTCGCCGTCACGCGCGAGATCGATGGCGGCCTGCAAACCGTGTCGCTGGCGCTGCCGGCCATCGTGACCACCGATCTCCGCCTCAACGAGCCGCGCTACGCCTCGCTGCCGAACATCATGAAGGCCAAGAAGAAGCCGCTCGACGAAACCTCGCCGGAAGCCCTCGGCGTCGATATCAGCCCCCGCCTCGAGGTGCTGAAGACGGCCGAACCGCCGACCCGCAAGGCCGGCGTGAAAGTGGGCTCGGTGGCCGAGCTGGTGCAGAAACTCAAGACCGAAGCCGGAGTGATCTGACATGGCGATCCTCGTTCTCGCGGAACATTCGAATGCGGCCCTCAACGAGGCGACCGCCAAGGCCGTCACCGCTGCGGCGGCGATGGGCGGCGACGTTCATGTGCTGGTGGCCGGTAACGGCGCCAAGCCGGCGGCCGAGGCTGCAGCCAAGCTTGCCGGCGTCGGCAAGGTGCTGCTGGCCGAGGGCGAATCGCTTGGCCATGCGCTGCCGGAAACCGTGGCGGACCTGCTGGTCAGCCTCGCGCCGGGCTATGACGGCATCGTCGCCCCGGCCACGGCCAACGGCAAGAACATCCTGCCCCGCGCGGCGGCCCTGCTCGATATGCAGGTGATCTCCGGCGTGACCAAGGTGATCGCCGGCGACACATTCGAACGCCCGATCTATGCCGGCAACGCCATCCAGACCGTGAAATCGCGCGATGCGAAGAAGCTGGTCTCGATCATGACCGCCAGCTTCGCGGCCGCCGGTGCCGGCGGCTCGGCCACCATCGAGAGCGTGGCGGCGCCGGCGGCCTCGGCCAAGGCCCGCTTCGTCTCGGAAGAGGTCGCGAAATCCGACCGGCCGGAACTCGCCTCGGCGAAGATCATCGTCTCGGGCGGCCGCGCCATGGGCTCGGCGGAGAAGTTCCGCGAGGTGATCGAGCCGCTGGCCGACAAGCTCGGCGCGGCGATCGGCGCCTCCCGCGCGGCGGTCGATGCCGGCTATGCCCCGAATGACTGGCAGGTCGGCCAGACCGGCAAGGTGGTGGCGCCGGCGCTCTATATCGCCTGCGGCATTTCCGGCGCGATCCAGCATCTCGCGGGGATGAAGGATTCGAAGGTCATCGTCGCGATCAACAAGGATGCCGAGGCCCCGATCTTCCAGGTCGCCGATTACGGCCTCGTGGCCGATCTCTTCGAGGCCGTTCCGGAGCTCGAGAAGTCGCTCTGATCCCGGCAGGACGGGCGGAACAGGACCGGGCCAGCCCGGATCCGTGCCTCTTCCTGTTTCGATTGGGACAAATTTGACGAAATGGCATTCCGGCGCTTGAGCCGGAATGCGGGCCGTCCTACCCTTGCCTCCGGTGCTTCGAAGGAAAAACAGGGCCATGCAAGGCGGAATTCGGAAAGTGGGCGTCATCGGCGCCGGGCAGATGGGCAGCGGCATCGCCCATGTGGCGGCGCTTGCCGGCCTCGATGTCGTGATCAACGATATCAGCGAGGAGCGCGTGCAATCCGGCCTCGCGACGATCAATGGCAATCTCTCCCGCCAGGTCCAGAAGGGCAGCGTCACCGACGAGGCCCGCCATGCCGCCCTTGCCCGCATCACCGGCTCGCCGGATATGGCCGCCCTCGCCCAGTGCGATCTCGTGATCGAGGCCGCGACGGAGAACGAGGAGGTCAAGCGCAAGATCTTCCAGACGGTCACCCGCACGCTGAAGCCCGAAGCCCTGCTCGCCACCAACACCTCGTCGATCTCGATCACGCGGCTCGGCGCCGCGACCGACCGGCCGGAGCAGTTCATCGGCATCCATTTCATGAATCCGGTGCCGGTGATGCAGCTGGTCGAGATCATCCGCGGCATCGCCACGGACGACAAGACCTTCGCGCTCAGCCGCGATTTCGTGCAGGCCCTCGGCAAGACCGTGACGATGAGCGAGGATTTCCCCGCCTTCATCGTCAACCGCATCCTTCTGCCGATGATCAACGAGGCGATCTACACGCTCTATGAGGGTGTCGGCACGGTCGAGGCCATCGACACCGCGATGAAGCTGGGCGCCAACCATCCGATGGGCCCGCTCCAGCTGGCGGATTTCATCGGGCTGGATACCTGCCTCTCGATCATGCAGGTGCTGCATGACGGCCTCGCCGACAGCAAGTATCGCCCCTGCCCGCTTCTGGTGAAATATGTCGAGGCCGGCTGGCTCGGCCGCAAGACCAAGCGCGGCTTCTACGATTATCGCGGCGAGAAGCCCGTGCCGACGAGGTGAGGGGCAAAGATTTGTTCGGACATCAAGGATGTTAAGGCACACGACCACTTTTGTAATCGGAGCTGGCGCCAACTATGACTTGGATATGCCGCTAGGCGTTAGGCTCGCCGATGAAATAAGAGACATTTCAAACAATATAAATCTGTATTTGAATTTTGGACAAAAGAATTCTAGCGATATTTACATTCAATGCGCCAGGAATGCTGGACTTACGATTGGCGAAATATCTGAAGCCATAAATTTGATTCGTCGCGGTATATTAGGACAAAACTCAATAGATGATTTCTTACATATTCATCACGACAACAATATTTTAGTTAAGATTTCTAAAATTATTATATCTGGTGCGATATTGAATTTTGAGAATAAATCAAAACTATTAAAAGAAAAAAATAGAGAGTCGAGCATAGAATTCGACTTTTCTGATATAAGATCATCTTGGTATCACTCGTTTTTTAAATTACTGTTTGGGAATGTCAGAAAAGAACAAATTACAGAAAACTTGGAAAGATCAAAATTTGTAATTTTCAATTACGATCGCTGCTTTGAATATATAATGTATAATGGTATTCAGAAACTATATGGCGAATCACCTGAGTTCGCTAGTGGCATAATGGAAAAATTCCAGATATCACATCCATATGGTCATCTTGGCCCAATATTCTCATCGAATCTCCTGACGCAGAAAAGCAATCTTGGGCTTACATTAAAATTTAATGACAATGTACATCGAATTACATTGGGCGCAGAGCGAATCAAAACATACATGGAAGATCAGTCTGAAAATAGTGAAATAAAAATATCAAAAAGAGCAATCGAGTCATCCGATTATATAGTTTCCCTAGGATTTGGCTTTCATCGACAAAATCTAGAAATATTGAGGCCAAATTACAAAAGTAATTTACGTTTTTTTGGCACAGCGATGAAATTTTCAGAAGAAAATATCCAAGCTATTGAGTCAGATATTCGTTCAATTTTCTGCGACTCATCTGATGCAGCGCAGTTTCACAAATTCTCTACGCGATTGCTAAATTCAAGTTGCGCCGATTTCATTGAGCGCCTGTCGCGAACGCTCTTCACATAGCCCCCCCCCTTGATCCAAATCAACGACAGCCCCGGCCTCGCTGGGCATTCTCTCCCTGCATCGTGGAGGAACGGGTCCGGCCCCACTCCGTGGCGCGGGAGCCGGCAGCCGCCCCCTCGGCAACCGGCAGGGTTCCGGCCCCTCCGTCCGAAACCCCGCACCATCGGAACAACCGGACAGGTTCCCCCTCCCCTGACTGGTTCCCCGCTTGAACCGACGCCGGCGTCCCCCGCCGGCGTTTTGTTTTCGGCCTCTCGACGCGGCCCGAAATTCCGCTAGCCTCCGGAAAAACGGAGGAAGCCATGCTCTCGCGTCGTTCGCTTCTCGCCGGCCTGGGGGCCGCTGCCGCCGGCCCGGCCGTGGCGCAGAACCCCCATGCCCATCATGCCGGCCAGTTCGAGCGACTGAACCAGCCGGGCCGGATCGATACGCCCGAGCTGCATTTCCAGCATGCGGTGACCGAGAGCCCCGCCCCGAAAGCGGCGCGGCAGGGACGCTGGGCACCGCGCGCGCCACTGCCGCTGCCCCGCACCGAAATGGCCTGGGCGGTGGAGTTTCGCGGTCGCATGCATCTGGTCGGCGGCTATGCCGAGCAGCGCGTCGACAAGCCCTATCACCATGCCTATGACCCGGCCTCCGACCGCTGGGAGGAATTGCCCCGGCTGCCGCGCGGGGCGAACCATGTCGGCGTCGCCACCCTGGGCGACCGGCTCTATGCCTTCGGCGGCTTCATCGAGCAGAACCGCACCCCGCATGACGAATCCTTCGTCTTCGACGGCACCGCCTGGAAGCCGGTCCGCCGCCTGCCGGAAGCCTGCGGCGCCATGGCCTGCATCGCGCTGGACGGGGTGATCCATATCATCGGCGGGGCGATCGGCTCCGATAACCGCCGCTCGATCGACTGGCACCTCGTCTATGATCCGAAGGCCGACCGCTATACCCGCCGCCAGCCCATGCCGCTCGGGCGCGATCATTGCGGCATCGTGGCGGTGAATGGCCGGGTGCATATCATCGCCGGTCGGGTGGATACGTTCCACACCAATTCGAACCTGCACCATGCCTATGACCCGAAGACCGACCAATGGGCCTTCCTCGCGCCCATTCCCACGGCACGGTCCGGCCATGGCACGGTCTGGTTCGGTGACCACATCTTCTGCATGGGCGGCGAGGGCACCAACCGCGTCTATGGCCAGAACGAGAGCTATGACCCCGCCACCAACCGCTGGGAAAGCCATGCGCCGATGCTCACGCCCCGGCATGGCATGGGGGCGGTGGTGATCGGCAATGCGATCTATGTCGCCGGCGGCGGGCCGCAGATGGGTGGCGGCGTGAAAAGCGCGATCAACGAGGCCTTCACCCTGGCCTGAGCGCCGGGCGGGGTGCCATCCCCGCCTGCGACCGGCCTCCCCCTTCACAGGGCTGTCACATCGGCCCTACACTAAGGGACAATCGAGAGAGGTGGCGATTCGTCGTTGCCCGACAGAAGAAGCGAGACTGCGTATCCGAGCATTTGTGTAATCCACGACCAGCGTATCGATTTGGGGGCCTTGCGTGACGATCCATGTCCACCCATTCGTCTCTCCGGAAGCCTGCCCGGCGCTTGTGCTGAACGCCGATTACCGGCCGCTTTCCTATTACCCGCTCTCGCTCTGGTCCTGGCAGGATACGATCAAGGCCGTCTTCCTCGACCGGGTGAACATCGTCTCCGAATATGACCGCGCGGTCTGCTCGCCCTCCTTCTCGATGCGGCTGCCCAGCGTCGTCTCGCTCAAGACCTATGTGAAACCCTCGCGCATTCCCGCCTTCACGCGGTTCAACGTGTTCCTGCGTGACCGCTTCACCTGCCAGTATTGCGGTGCCCGCGAGGACCTGACCTTCGACCACGTGATTCCGCGCTCGAAAGGCGGACTGACCACCTGGGAGAATGTCGTCGCGGCCTGCTCGCCCTGCAACCTGCGCAAGGGTGATCGCCTCCCCCATGAGGTGGAGATGCTGCCCTTCCAGAAGCCCTACGCGCCCAGCGTGCAGGACCTGCACCAGAACGGCCGGCTCTTCCCGCCGAACTACCTGCATGACAGCTGGATGGACTATCTCTACTGGGATACCGAGCTGGAGCCCTGATCAGCCCCGGCGAAAAAGCTGCGCCGCCCGTGCGAACAGCCCGGCCACGGCGAGCGAGGCCACCGCATTCCACCCCGCGAAGGACAGGCCGAGCACGCGCATCGGCGCCTCGTCGCACAGGACAACCCGGGCCTTCTGCAGCGATTTCTGGAAATCCTGGAAGCTTGGCGCGGCAAGCTCCACCCGCCCGCCGCAGCCCGCCGGCCCGGCCCAGAGCTTCCACTCGACGCCGGCATGATAGAGGCCGAGCCCCGCCGAGACGAGGAAGAGCAGCGCCAGCCCCGGCACCAGCCAGCCAAGCGCGCGGGGGCCTTTGCCCGTGGCGACGAGCAAAAGGGCCAACAGAGCCGGCAGCGCCGCGGCATAATAGGGCATCCGCTGCCACAGGCAGAGCATGCAGGGCACATAGCCGAGGCCAAGTTCGGAGAACCACGCGCCGCCAATGGCCGCGCTGGCCAGCGCGATCCCGGCGAGGAGGAGCGGAACGGGGCGGTCGAGCATGGGCGGGACTCTAGAAGAAGAATTTCGCCGCGGCAAAGCCGCCGATGATCGCAACCACCGTGACAATGCCGACAAGCGTGAGATTGCCCTCGATGAAGCGGCGGATCGGCCCGCCGAACCGGTTCATCACCCCGGCAACAAGGAAGAAGCGCGCCCCGCGTGTGATCGCCGAGAGCAGCACGAACATCAGGAAATCATACCCGGCGAGGCCGCTGGCAATGGTGATCAGCTTGAACGGGATCGGCGTGAAGCCCTTGATCAGGATGATCCAGTGCCCGTGCTGCTGGTAGAGCGCGCGGAACGCATCCATCTTGTCGCCATAGCCATAGAGGCGGATCAGCCAGGCGCCGAGCGTGTCATAGAGCAGCGCGCCGATCAGGTAGCCGGCAATCCCGCCCAGCACCGAGGCGAGAGTGCAGATCGCGGCGTATTGCCAGGCCCGTTCCGGCCGGGCCATCGTCATCGGCACCAGCATCACATCCGGCGGAACGGGAAAGAACGAGCTCTCCGCGAACGAGACCGCCGCCAGCGCCTGCGGTGCCCGCCGCGAATTGGCGAGCCCGATCGTCCAGTCATAGAGCTGCTTGAACATGCCGGATCCTGCCACCCGCTTCGTGCTGCCGCTTCATAGATCATTTCCAGTGCCGGAGCCTATGGCCGGGGCCGGAAAAACACCGTCAGGGTGAAGATTCTGACCTGCGGCCGGCAGAGCAGGCGGGAAGCCGATCTCGCATCGGAATTGACCAGCCGGTCAAACGCATGATACGCGAAGCGCGCATTCGGCCCGGCCGATGCCCCTGTGGCGGAACTGGTAGACGCGTCCGACTCAAAATCGGATTCCGCAAGGAGTGCTGGTTCGATTCCGGCCAGGGGCACCATTTCTGAACAAAAGTGCGTTCCTTTGCCTGGCGCTTTGTGGCTAGCGGATATTTGGGCAGGTTTTCACATCCTCGACCGCCTTAATGACGCAGAAGCCCGAGAACCCGGCACCTTTTGGCGCAACAATAACCGTGCCGACCGAGTTACCTGCCAGCCCCTTTTTTACACCTGCATTGACCTCGACGAGCGTCAAGGCTGCAAGACGGTCGGGGAAGGTTTCAATAAAATCCGCCGGCCGCCCTTCAAAGAGAGCGCTGCGGAGCAAGTTTGCAACCGCAGGCGGACGGCGGATGCCTTCATCGAATTCCGTTCGCAACCGCTGACGCTCGGAATCAAGCTCGTTCTGGCTCAAGCCGTCGGCCAGGAATTTCTGATGCTCCTTGCGCATCGTATCCAAGGCTTCGATTGCCCGGTCATGCGCGACCATCGAATGGAGAGAAAAAATCACAGGCTCGGCGATGAGCGGTACAACTTGGGCTGCCGCCGCATAGGTTGCGCCAAGCTTTTCGCGCAACTCACGTTGCAGCCTTTGTTGTAAGGCTCTTGCGGCAAGGAGAGCGATGGTTTGGTCCAAACCACGATCGAAGCTGCTCCAGCCACCCATCAGAATCATGGTTTGCGGGACATCGGCTTCGATCAAGACAGCATCCTTGGCGGCTTTCCGCGGAAAGACTGGCGCTGGCAATTCGTTGCCAGTGGGAGGGAGGTCAACAAACAGTTCGTCAATTTGAAGTGCTGCCTGTTCAACAGTTGCCGGGCCCGCCGCTGCGATCACCAAGCCTTTGCGAGAGAGAACAGCACGGCGCCACACTTCGATCTCCGCTAAGGAGGTCCCTGTAAAATGGTATGGATCATCTTTGGTCCAACCGAGGATCGGACTATCTTCCCACTGCAAATGGGCTCCCACGCGATTGGCAAGCATCAGCGGCTGCCGTTCGGCTTGCGTGATGGCCGCAAGGTGCGCTTTCCGGAGATCCTCCAGCCTGGCGGGATCCATCGCGGGATTTGAGAGCGTCGTCGCGAACAGTTTGAGCGCCGCCGGGAATTTCTGGGGCGGAGCAAACACGCCTCCAATCGTGTATTCCGGCGTGGAGGCAATATACATCTGCCCCTGCGTATCTTTGACGTCCTCGACAAACTCGGCCCGGTTGCTGCCCTTCGGACCTTGCATGACAAGTGCTGGGCCGAAAACGGCAATCCCCTTGCCGTTCGCACGTTGCGCGGCCCAACCATCCTTCCAGCCAAACTGGATCGATTGTGTCTGCCCGCGCGGCAACTGCACATAACGGAACGCCAATCCGCTGGGTGTGACATGATCGGCTGCGCGCCAGAGAACCTGCGCCGAGGCCGGGTTCAGAACCGCCAAAACAAAAATAAGTGGAGCAATCAGATTTCTCACGGTTTTGCCCTCTCTGGAGGAAGAACTGTGCCAGTGACCAATCGGCCCGGACCGGAAAAAGCCGCATAGAATGCGCCAATTTCCGCATCCGATACGCGTTCGAGATGCTCCGGCATGGTCCGGAAATCCGCAAAGGATCGTCCCGCAGCCAGCCATTGCACAAGCTGCGGATAAACCCGTTCCGGCGCTTTCTCCGTCTCCCGCGCCGCGTCCAGGGAACGGCGGCGCATGCGCTCGATGTTGCGAGCACTTGGTGCAAGCCGGGGAGCCTCGCTGAGAAAGGCCCCCATAGCAGCCTCGATCTGCGCTGCATCGATGCCTTCCGCCACGTCGGTCCTCAGGTCCAGTAGGAACAATCCCGGCTGGATGCGCGACAGCGAGGCGGCTATCTGTTCATTCGCGATCTTTTTCTGCTCGACGACAAAATCGTGCAGCGAACCCGGGAGGCGACTTCCCAACAGATGATTGAGCACCGTAACAGCCGCAAGCTCCGCCATTTCGTCGCGCGGTGTCATTCGAACGAGCTTGCGCATCACGATTGAGCGCCGCGTGGCCTTTACCTCACGAACGAAAAGATCGAGGCGCTGGTCGCTCGCTTCTACAGGTTCGGCGGAGGGGCGCGCGGGAAGCTTTGCCGAGTTTGGCAAACCCGCAAGGGCGTTCTCGGCGATGCTTCTCAAGAAATCAGGCGCGAGATTTCCCCGGACCACGAACGCGACATTCGGCAGATGGTACCAACTCGCATGGAACGCTCGCGCATCAGCGGCCGTCAGCGCTAGGATTTCATTGCGCTGCCCGATCGGCCACGCACCGAGCGGATGCCCGGCGAAAAGCTGCTGATCGATACGCCGCAACATCGGTGCGATCGGGCTCGAACCGAGCCGCCAATCATATTCCTGCAAGACAATCTGGCGCTCGCGCTCCTCGATCACCTTGTTAATCTCGAAGGGTTGGAGCCGTGCGACATAGAACCGGAAAAGGCGTTCGAGCGCGGATTTCGGGTCTTGTCCGGTGAGAGGAATGCGATGTGTGTAGGCTGTGGCGCGAGTGGTCGTCCAGCCATTCGAGACCATGCCAGGGAAGGTCGGGAGCGCGTTGCTCTCCCCCCTACTGTCACGCCCGGCCAGGATGAGATGCTCGAGATAATGCGCGATCCCACGGCAACCGCCTGCTTCATCCGCGCAGCCCGCACGCACCACCATCTGGAAATCGATGAAACTGGCCTGCGGGTCTTCGACCAAAAACACGTTGTCGTTCACCCGAACTTGAGCCCGTGCAGTGGACAAGGTCGACGCCAGTATTGCTCCCGCCAACGCAAGAGCCATCCATCGGCATGAAAAAGAACGCATCATCATGTGCTTAGGGGTAGAGCGCCGCAAAAATTCCGTCAAAATCTTTCTTGAATCAATGTAATCAAGCGAATTGTGTTGGATTGAGCCTCCAGCTTCTAGAAATCGACGAATGTCCCGCCCGCAAAAAAATCCGAGGACACAAAAGCCATTTGAACGCGGTAGCCTTGAGGAGAGGGCCTTTGGTAATCCTAAAGATATCAGGCACAAAGGATAAATTGCGTGGTGCCCCTCCTGCTTCTTGCATCGATTTTCGTCGTAGCTCTTGTTTCCACTGGCTCAGCGCAAATGAATAACTCCTTCCTGATTGAGGCGCCAGGCCCTGCCGGACCGTTGTCGGGCACAGCACTTGGCACCCCGGACAATGATGCCCCTGTTGTTCTGATCGTTCCCGGTTCAGGGCCGACCGATCGCAATGGTAACAACCCCCTTGGGGTAAGGGCAGCCCCATACCGCCTGATCGCAGAGGGATTGGAGACGCATGGGATCCGGAGTGTCCGTATCGACAAGCGAGGGATGTTCGGAAGCTCCCGCGCTGTTCCGGACGCCAATTCTGTCGTCATGGATGATTACGCGGCTGATATTCACACCTGGGTCGCAACCATTCGCGAAAGAATGGGTGCTGCATGTGTATGGGTTCTGGGTCATAGCGAAGGCGGCCTGTCCGCCCTCATCGCCGCCCGACAACATCCTGGCATTTGCGGATTGCTTCTGGTGTCGACGCCTGGTCGTCGATTGGGTGACATTCTCCGCGAGCAGATCGCAGCCAACCCGGCCAATGGCCCCGTCCGCGACCAGGCCGAAAGCATCATTGCACAACTGGAGGCCGGCAAGCGTGTCGAAGCGACAGCGGTCCATCCGGCACTGCTTCCACTGTTCCGACCAGAGGTTCAGGGGTTCCTGATTAGCGCCCTAGCGATCGACCCGGCGAGGTTGATTGCCGATTACCGTGGACCTGTTCTGATCCTGCAAGGATTACGAGACATCCAGGTTGGGCAGGCCGACGCTGAACGCTTGCACCGGGCGCGCCCCGACGCGAAGTTGGCCTTACTCCCCGACGTCAATCACGTTTTGAAGTCCGTCTCGATCGACGATCTCGCCGCAAATCTTGCCGCGTACAAGGACGCTGAACGCCCGCTTGCTAACTGTGTCGTCGAGACGCTCGCGGTCTTTATCAAGGCGCAGAACAATGACCGCTAACGAGTTCGCTGTGGCTTTCAGCCAGCAACAGAAACGGAGGCTATACCGGCAGAAAAGATATCTGATCTTGCCTGCAATTTGGTTCCGAAAAGCGGAATCGAATTGCAATCGCCCCGCGCTCAATTATTTTATCGAGAAATTTCAACGACATAGATGTTCGCATCTTTATTCGATACGGGGCACCACATCACTCTCCACTGATGTTCGCCGACGTCCGTAAGCGTCTGCCGTACAGGCCGAAATCAAGCATTCCGCTTCTGCGGCTGTCTTGTGGTCAATGAACGGTCTCTACTGGATGATCCGTATGGAAGGATGGCGCGCAGGCGGCGCCTGGGCGAAGGCGGGCGGCGCAGCCGGATTGGCTTGCTGCGCCGGCAGCACATTCGCCCGGGCAAACGCGGGCCAAAGCAAACGTGGACCAAGGCAAACCGGTTCAGGCTGCCAGGTCCCACATGCCCATCCGAAGAACACCCTCCTCCCCTGAAGAAGGAGGGCCGGGCATCCTCAGAACGAGGGCAGCAACACCTTGTCGATGACATGGATGATGCCATTATCGGCCCTGATATCCGCCTTGATGACCCGTGCATTGTCCACGGTCACGCCGCCGCCCTGACGCCGGACGGCAACCGAACGATCGCCGGCCGCCTTCAGGGTCCGGACATGGGTGCGCTCGGTGGGGATCTTCGCGGCCGGGATGGCGCGGCCGACAACGTGATAGCTGAGGATGGCCGCGAGCTTGTCCTTGTTTTCCGGGCGGAGCAGCGACTCGACCGTGCCCGGCGGCAGCGCGGCAAAGGCGGCATCCGTCGGGGCAAAGACCGTGAGATGGCCTTTCGTGGCGAGGAGATCGGCCAGTCCGGCGGCCTTGGCGGCGGCGATCAGCGTCTTGAACGTGCCGGCATTGCTGGCTGTCTCGACGATGTTCGCGGCAAAGGCCGGCGCCGGGATGGCGAGGCAGGCAAGAATGGCAGCAGCTTTGAGGGTGGTCTTCATCATGGTCTCCTTCGTCCTCGCAAATGGTCGGGACAGGGAGGATACGGGCCGTTTCCCGGGAAGTTGCAGGCAAGGCGGCGCGCCAGTGGCAAACTTAATGTGATCGCAGCAGCATGATCCGCTATCCGCAAAGGATCGTAGAGGGATGGGGCAATTCGTTCCCGAAAGCAGGCTCGGCCGCCGAACGGCCGTGGGAGGATGAATGCGATTACTGAATTGGGGTGTTCTGCTGGCCACGATCCTCGCGCCAGCTCTGGCACGGGCAGAGGAAATTCCGCAATTCGACGCGCGGATCTTCTGTGTCTCCACGGGAGATGCCGGCTGTGTGCAGGACGAGGCCCGGCGGCGCGGCCAGCTTGCAGAACGCTGGAACCTGTACCCCGCGCAGCGCAAGCATTTCTGCGTCCAGTCGGTGCGGTTCATGCGCGAGGATCGCCGCTCCTATCTGCGGCTGGCTTCCTGCCTCAACGACCCCTTGATCAGCTGATCAGACCGGCAGGAGCCTCTTCCTGTGCCACGTCGGGTTTCCTAGAATCCTCGAAGCTTGCCATGGGCCAGAACCTCGCCGCGTGCGTCGCGCAGGGGCGGTGTCTCACCCGGCTCGAGCGTAACAACCAGTCCCGAACCGGGCTTCATCCCCGGCGCAAGCGCAGCGTCGATGGCGATGAGGGTTTCGCCTGCACGTCGCAGCGGGCCCAGATCGACCGGCTCGCCGACATCATCCGGAACCAGCCAGAGCCTTGGCGTGCCGAGGGCCGGCATCGTCTCGGCCTGGGCAGAGACAACCAGCAATTGCCGGGCCTGGGGGTTGTACACGCCGAGATAAAGCGCCGCACCCTCGCGCGGCAGCAGCGAGACGACGAGCGGCGGAGCGGAAATCTCCTGCGCCACAGCGGGAGGCCTGTCAGGGCGCATGTCCGGGGCCGGCACGTTGCTGCGCGGCAGCAGGAGCAGCGCAAGGCAGGCCGCGACCGCCCCGCCCGCAAAGAGCCGCCACAGGGCAAGGCTGTCGAACAGCCGCCGGACGAGCGATGGCTTTGGCGCGATCTGGGTTCGCAGGGCAGCCCAGAGCCGCGGATCGGGAGGCAGCGGCGGCAGGTGCTCGGCCAGCCCGGCGAGATCATTCTCCCAGAACTCGATGGCCGCCCGCAACCCGGGATCGCCACGCAGCGCGGCCTCATAGGCCTCGCGGCCATGCAGGCCAAGCGCAAGCTCTGCCGCAAGGATCGACTGGTCTTCCGACGGGAAGGGGTTCGGATCGGTCGTCATGGGCGTTGATCCAGGCAGTGACGCAGCCTGGCGAGGCCCCGGCGGATCCAGCTCTTCATCGTGCTCAGCGGCACGCCCAGCCGCCGGGCCAGCTCGTCATAGGTGAAGCCATCGTAGAACGCTGCCATGATCATGCCGCGCTGCCGCTCTTCCAGGGCTTCGATACAGGACTTCAAGGCCTGGCCCCTTTCGTGTTCGAGCATGGCATCCAGCGGGAGCAGGCCCTGATCGGCAACGTCGATATCGTCGATCGGGGCGTGGACCGGAGCAGAGGTCCGGTTCAGGCGCAACCGGTCAATAGCACGGTTCCGGGCAATCGCGATCATCCAGGTCATGGGCTTGGCACGCCCGCTCGAATAGGATTCGCTGCGGTTCCAGATGTTCAGATAGACCTCCTGCAGCACATCCTCGGCCGATCGCTCATCCCTCAGGATCCGGGTGACCAGCGCGTTGAGGCGGGGTGAGGTCAGGCGGTAGAGCTGCAGGAAGGCCGCCCGGTCACGTGAGCCGGCCACCCGCGCCAGAAGCGCGGCAATCGTTTGCTGCAAGGGATCCCAGTCGGGGGTTTCCGCGCTCAAGGTCGATGTCCTGGAAAAGGGGCCGATTGATGCCGCGGGCAACGGATCACGGGATCGGTGGCCAGCGGCTGTCCGGCAGTCGGACAGGTTGTCCGGAGGGTCAGAAGGCGTAGTTCAGGCCGGTCCGGATGATGTGGCCGGATGCCCGGATCCGCGCATCGTAGGCTACGCCCGGCACGGCCGCGGCGGCGGCGGCATTCGGCGTGGTCCGGATGGTCTGCCGCCCGAGATCGTAATAGAGATACTCGCCCTTGATCGACCAATTCGATGTCAGCCTGTATTCCGCGCCGGCGCCGAGCGCATACCCCGCCTTCACCTCGTTCCGGCTACCGTTCCAGCCGAGAGCCGGGGCCAGGACACCATTGACCGAGGCCCGCGAGTCTATGCCACCATAGGCAAGACCGCCAGTGACGTAGAGCAACACCTTGTCCGTCGGGAGGAACCCGGCCCTGCCGCGGATCGTCCCGAGATAATCCAGCCGCGACCGCGCGGCGGTCGTGAGCGGGGTGCCGAGGACGGGGTTCCCGGTGAAGCTGGCGCTCTTGCCCGCATCCTGCAGCTGGATATCGGTCTCCAGGCCGAGAACGAAGCGACCGGTCTGGATATTGTAGCCGGCCTGCACGCCTCCGGTCACACCTTCGCGCCGGAGCTTGAGCTGACCGGGCACGATCCCGCCGGGGACGAGGCCGACGAAACCCGGGGTCCCGATGGTCCGGGCCGTATCCGAGCCGCCGAATGCATAGCCGATCGTCCCGCCCAGATAGGCCCCGGACCAATTGCTGACCGCAACCGGATTGCCGAAAGCCTGCACCGCAGAACGCTCCCGCCGCAGATCGGCCGCCTCGACCGGCTTCCCGGCCGCGATGCCGAAGGCGACGAGCAGCCCGGCCAGCAGGATGCCATTTCCATTCAATGTCATGAGCCATTCCTCAATTCTGTCACGACGCCTCCCCGGCCTTCGGAGATTGGCGCCGTCTAGGGTACGGAATGGGCCGGAGAAAGACGCAACGGTCGAACGCTGTCCGCGAGCAACCTCGCCGGACACGGCATCCGGATCCCCGTCGCCGCCGCCCTGCTCGTCGAGCATCGTCCGGAACGTGTCGAGGGGTGCGGTCATGGCCGGTCCGGCCGCGATCAGAGCGTCTCGGTCGAGCCACTCGCCAGGTCACGTTGACCCCATGGGAGGGACCTTTCGCTCCCGGACGCTCGGTCACAAGAAAGGGAAAGCGAACGGCACAGCGGACAGAAACCAAATTTTCTTTCAGGATATCAATATTATAGGAAATCGAAACTCCGTCCGGCGCCGGGCACTGCCGGCACATCGCGAACCGTCCGGAATCAACCAGGCACGGCGGGTTCCGTCGAGGAGACGGAGGTTCGCCTCCCCGGCGCGGACAGGCCGATCAGGCCAGCAACGCCTCCAGCTCGGCGATGCGGGCATCCCGCTCGGCTAGGGCATGCGCGACATCCTCGGCTTCAAAACGCTGGGGAATATGCTGCGGGCAATTCGCATCCCAGGCGGCAACACGGAAGATCAGGACCTGCTCTGGCCGCGCGCTGGATCGAGCCGGCATCAGACGGTCGATGAGCTCACGATCACCCTCGACCACGCGTGCTGTACCCCAGAGCTTGATCCGGCGACGATGCGCGTAATCCATCAGGAAAATGAAAGCTTGCGCATTCTCTTCCAGATTGCCTTGCGTGATGAACTGCCGGTTCCCCGTGAAGTCGACGAAAGCAAGCGTCCTCTCGTCGAGAACATGGAGGAATCCCGGAGGACCCCCGCGATGCTGGATATAGGGCTGGCCTTCCGCATTGGCGGTGGCAAGGTAGAAGCTCCGGACCTTGCCGATAACGCCTTCGAGCTCCGGCGTGATGGTCGTCTGCCAGCCTCCCCTCGCCTCCATCTGCGCGTAGCCATGGCGTGAACCCTTGCGCTGCTGGATGGCCTTGACGGTCGGTGTAAAGGCAATATCGCTCGACGGGGTTTTCGGCATGGCGCTCTCCGGAGGGTGGGGAACGGGGCGCCGCAACGGGCGCCCCGGGTTGTTCACGCCGCAAGGTCGACGGGCACCGCGGGGAAATCCACGGCAGTGTCGAAGACCTCATTGATGTAATTGGTGAGCGTGTTCAGCGCGACATGCGCGACAATCTCGACAAGCTCGGCATCCGAATAGCCAGCCGCCCGAACTGCCGCAATATCCGCGTCGCTGATCGCGCCGCGCGCCCGTGTGACCGCTGCCGCAAAACGCACTGCGGCATCCGCCTTCGGGTCTGTCGAATGGCCGGCACGGCTGGCCGCGATGTCCGCATCGCCCAGCTTGGCGACGTTCCTGCCGAGATAGGTATGCGCGGCGAGGCAGTAGCCGCATCCGTTGATCTGCGCGACAGCCAGCGCGATGCGTTCCCGTGTTGCCGCGTTGAGAACGCCCTTGGCGAGCGCGCCGTTGAGGCTCAGGTAGCCTTCGAGCGCGGCAGGACTCGTCGCGGTGAGGCGGAACAGGTTCGGGACGGAGCCGATCTGCTTCTTCACGGCTTCCAGCAAGGGCTGGGCGGCAACCGGCGCGGCTTCGATGGTGGCGGGGGTCGGAATGCGGGACATGGTGTTCTCCTGTTTCGGGGCACGAAGGGCGGCGTGCTTCACGAGGAGAACATGATCTTTCTGTCATTAGATGATAATATAGCGAAACAGGTGATCATCATTGCAGAATTCGGGATAATGACATGGACCGTTTCGACGCGATCAGCGCCTTTGTTGCCGTGGCGGATCACAGGGGGTTCGCCCCGGCAGCCCGCAGACTCGGGCTCTCCACCTCGGCAATCACGCGCTACGTCTCGGCCCTGGAAGAGCGGCTGGGTGTTCGTCTCCTCAACCGCACAACCCGCGCCGTGAGCCTCACGGATGCCGGACAGCGCTTTCTCGAGCGCAGCCGCCGCATTCTCTCCGATCTCGATGAGGCCGAACAGATGGCGGAGAGCGAGCGAGGGGAGCCCCTGGGGCGCTTCGTGGTCTCGGCTCCGCAGGTCTTCGGGCGGTTGCATGTCGCGCCGTTGATCTGCGAGTTCATGAACCTTCACCGCAAGCTGCGCGGCGAACTTCTGCTCTCCGACCGGATGGTGAACCTCGTGGAAGACGGTGTGGATGTCGCGATCCGCATCGGCCATCTCACCGATTCAAGCGATATCGCCCGCAAGGTGGGGGCTGTCCGCCGCGTGCTCGTGGCTGCGCCGGCTTACCTGGCGGAAGCAGGCGTGCCGGATTCCCCCGACGCGCTGGGGGATCACCGGCTGATCGCCTTCACAGCGCTCACCGCCCCGCAACTCTGGCATTTTCAGCAGCACGGCGGATCCCTCGGGGTCGAAGCCAGCCCCAGTTACATCTCGAACAGCGCTGACGCCGCCATCTGGCACGCCATGCAGGGCGGCGGGATCACCATGGCGCTGTCATATCAGGTCGCAGACCACCTCCGGGATGGCCGGCTCTCCCTGGTGTTGCCCGATTTCGAACCCGCGCCCTACCCGATCCATGTCGTCTATCCGAGTTCGCGGCTGCTTTCGCTCAAAGTCCGCGCCTTTCTGGAGCTTATCCTTGCCACCCGGGACTGGAATTTCCTCCGTCTTCCGGATTGAGCCGGCCATGCTGCCTTCTTTGCCTGTTCTGCCGCCGGGGCTGGATGGCGCCGCTTGTCCTCAGGCGGGAAGGCCCCGGCATGACGCGGTTGCAAGAAAGGCTTTTGCTTGCTCGGCCGGCATCGCCCGCAGAACCCGGAACAGCCCCGCTTGATCAGCTTCAGGGCAATGCAGCCATCGCCTTTCCACGCCGGTAATCATCCCGGATCTGGCGCTTCAGCAACTTACCGGTCGGGGAGCGGGGGAATTCCTTCCGGAAATCCACACTCCGCGGGCATTTGATCGCCGAGAGCCGTTTCCGGCAGAAGGCGACCAGCTCGTCGGACAGGGCCTCGCTGGCCTCCCGCCCGTCGACCAGTTGAACCACCGCTTTCACCTCCTCGCCGAATTCCTCGTTCGGAATGCCGATCACCGCAGCATCAAGCACGGCTTCGTGCTGGAGGAGCAGGTTCTCCACTTCCTGCGGGTAGATGTTCACGCCGCCGGAAATGATGACAAAGGACTTGCGGTCGGTGAGATACAGATATCCCTCCTCGTCCAGCCGTCCGATATCGCCGAGGCTGGTCCAGCCCCGGCCATTCCGGCTGGACCGGGTCTTGGCCGGGTCGTTGTGATACTCGAACTGGTGCCCGTTCTCGAAGAAGACCTCGCCTTCGGCACCGGCGGGCATTTCCACGCCGTTCTCGTCGCAGATATGGATGACCCCCAGCTTGGCCCGCCCGACGGAGCCGACATGTCCGAGCCATTCCTCGGTCGTCAGGGCAGTGAAGCCGTTATTCTCCGTACCGGCATAATATTCATGGATGATCGGCCCCCACCAGGCGATCATGCGGCGTTTCACATCGACCGGGCACGGCGCCGCGGCATGGACCGCCATGACCATCGACGCGGTCGAGTAGCGGAGGCGGGTCTCCTCCGGCAGTTTCAGCAGGCGCACGAACATGGTCGGCACCCATTGGCTATGGGTGATCCGCTCGGATTCGATCAGGGCAAGGGCCGTTTCGGCATCGAATTTCGGCATGATCACCGCAGAGCCGCCGGTGCGGATCGTCACCATCGTGTGCCGGAGCGGCGCCGCATGATAGAGCGGCGCCGGGCAGAGATAGCGGGTCTCCGGCCCGTAGCCGAACAGGCCCGACAGCAGGTCGATCAGCATGGACGGGCTGCCGACAGGCTGGTCGGGCAAGGCCCATTTCACGCCCTTGGGCCGCCCGGTCGTACCGGACGAATAGAGCATGTCGAGCCCCTGCGATTCATCGGCAATCGGGGTGACGGGCGCAGCCGCCGCCATCACGCCGAAGCCCGGCAGGCCGGCGCCCTCCTGCCCGACCACGAGGACGGGGCATTGGCGCCGGAGCTCGTCGGCAAAAGGCGCGATCCGCGTGACGAGCGCATCCGAAACCAGCACCAAAGCCGCGCCGCAATCCTCGATGATATGGCGGATCTCGTCATCGGCGAGATGCGTGCTGGCTGTGGTGTAATAGAGGCCGGTCCGGTCCGCCGCGAAACAGAGTTCGAGGAATTCGCGCCGGTTCTCCATCAGGATGACGAGATGGTCGCCGCGCTTCAGCCCGAGCTGGCGGAACACATGGGCGGCCTGGTTCGCCCGGGCCTCGAGCTCCGCGAAGGTGACGGCCTCGCCGCCCGTGCTGATCCGGAAGGCAACGGCGTCGGGCCGTTCCAGCGCATGGCGGCGGGGATGGAAGGGCGGAAGGTCAGGATTCATGGGCTTCGAACCGGATGACGGTCTTGCCGATGCCGGACGGGCGGGCCGTCTCGTCGAGCGCGGCCTTGAGCTCGGCAAAGGCGAAAACCTTGCCGATGACGGGGCGGACCTCATGCAGCGCCATCGCCCTCAGCATCGCCTCGAACCCGTCACGATGACCGACAGTCACGCCCTGCAGCCGGACCTGCCGGGTCACGATCGCACCGAGCGGCAGGGTCGGCGCGAGGCCGGACAGGACACCGATCAGGGCGATCGTGCCGCCGACTCGAATGCACTTGATCGACTGGCCCAACGTCGCTTCGCCACCAAGTTCGATGATCGTGTCATAGCCACCCCGGCCGGCCGCGATCTCCCGCCCCGGCCGCGACCATTCGGGCATGGTCTGGTAGTTGATCGTCGCATCGGCGCCGAGCGCCTTCGCCCGGTCCAGCTTGGCATCGCTGGAGGAGATCACCGTCACATGCGCGCCGTGCAGCTTGGCGAAAGCGAGCGCGAACAGGGCGACACCGCCGGTCCCCTGGATCAGCACATGATCGCCGGGGCGGGTTGCAGCCAGCCCGGCAACCGCGCTCCAGGCAGTCAGGCCGGCACAGGGCAAGGTGGCCGCTTCCTCGTCCGTCAGATAATCGGGAACGCGGACGACGCCCTCTTCGGAAAGGCAGACGAGATCGGCCATGACGCCGTCCAGCGGCCCGCCAAGGGCCGTGGCAAAGCGCTCGGCCGAGGGCTCCCCGGCGATCCAGCCCTGGAAATAGGTCGGGCAGACCCGGTCTCCGACCTTCACCCGCGTCACGCCCGGGCCGGTGGCGATGACGGTGCCGACGCCATCCGAAACCGGAATCAGCGGCAGTTCTCCCGTTGCCCGGCCATAGCCCCGGAGCGGGACGATGAGGTCGCGGGCATTCAGCGCGGCCGCCCGCATGCGGATCAGAACCTGCCCGGCCTGCGGAACCGGTTCCGGCCTCTCGGCGAGAACCAGATGGTCGAAGCTCCAGCCCCCGTCGATCTGGAATACGCGCATGCGCCTGTCCCTTCCCACATTCACAGGTTGATTGGCGTGGGATCCCAGCGCCCGAGCCGGTCCAGCAGCATGGCGGTACTGCCATCGGTCAGGGCCGCAATCTGGGCGGCGCCGACATGCCGGGCGAAGGGATAGGTCTCGCGCAGGCCCTCGGCCCCCATGGCATGCAGGAGGGTCGGCAATTCGCGCTGGGCAAGCCCGACCGCGTTGACCTTGGCCGCGGCGGCGAGATGCCGGACATCACCACGCGTCTCCGTGGCAAGAATGGCCGTCTCGACCAGGGCCCAGGCCGCCGCGAGCGCAGTCGCGCAGGAGGCCAGCTTCTCGCGCCAGCTGGCATGCTGGTTCAGGGGTTTGCCGAAGGTCTGCCGTGTTTCGCCATAGCTCTGGGCAATCCTCAACGCCGCCGAGACCATGGCGCAGCACATCGCGGCAACATAGATCCGCGCGCCGTTGATCTCCTCGAGGATGGCCTTGAAGGCGGTCCCGGCCGGCAGGAGCAGGCGTTCATCCGGCACGGGGCAACGGTCGAGCCGGAACCCGCCGGTGCCGATACTGGCCTGCGGGATGGCGGAATCCACCGGATACCGCGTGACGGCCGGATCCGTCAGATCGACGAGAAAAGCGGCGATGCCGGCGCCTTGGCCCGGTTCGCCGCATTGGGCATAGACAATCGAATGCCGGGCGTGCCGGGCATTGACGATCCAGCTCTTCTCGCCCTTGAGGACCCAGCCGCCAGGTACCGTTTCGGCCCGGCATTGCATGGCCGCGGCATCCGAGCCGGCCCCGGGCTCCGTCAGGGCTGTACAGGCACTGGCCGTGCCGGACAGCAGGTCCGGCAGCAGGGTGCGGGCGAGATCGGGCGGAGCGGAGAGAACGATGCGCCTGGCGACGTTATGCGTATTCACCAGCGCCATCGCGAGGCCGAAATCGACGGCGGCAAGGATGGCGCAGGCCTCGACCTTGGCCCGGAACGACAGGCCGAGCCCGCCGAAGGCTGCCGGCACCTCGATCGACGTCAGGCCGATCCCGGCCGCGCGGGTGAAAAGGGCCGGATCCACCGCCCGGCCCCGCGCCCATGCTGGCGCCTCGGGGGCAACCACATCGCGCGCGAAGGCCCTGACTTCGGCGAGGAAAAGCCGGCTGGCATCATCCGCCATGTCGGACCTCCCGGCGCGCGATCCGGGCGAAGGCGGCCTTGATGATGCCGACAATGCCGATCGGCATGAAGATCGTCGCCAGGACGAGGATCAGCCCGTAGAGGATCAGCCGGAAACTGTCGGCGAAGCGCAGGAATTCCGGCAGGAAGACCACGAGGAAGGCGCCGATCGCCGGCCCGGCAATCGTGCCTGATCCGCCGAGGATCACCGCGAGGATGGCATCGAGCGATTGCGCGACACCGAAGATCTCGGGGTTGATGAAGCCCTGGAAATGCGCATAGAGCGCGCCGCCGAGGCCCGCATACATGGCCGAGATGACAAAGGCGAAGAGCTTGTACTTCCACGCGGCGATGCCGAGCGCAGCGACGAGATCCTCGTTCTGGCGGATGGCGAGCAGGATCTCGCCCACGCGGGACCGGGCGATCAGCGCGGCCAGCAGCGTCAGCGAGGCGGCCAGCACGAGCGCGAGATAGTAGAAGGCCTCGCGATTGCCGCCCCAGGGCTTCGGGATGTTCGAGATCCCCGCCTCGCCCTTGGTCAGCTCGGAATAGTTCACGAGCACGATCACGATGATCAGGTTGAAGGCCAGCGTGACGATGGCGAAGTAATGGCCCTTGACCCGCAGGCTCGGATAGCCGGTCGCAAGGGCGAACAGGGCGGTGATCAGCGGCGCCATGATCATGGTGGCCCAGAGCGGCCACTGGAAATTGAGCCCCATCAAGGTGGAGCCATAGGCACCGATGCCCATGAAGCCCGCCTGCACGATGGAGACATAGCCGGTAAAGCCCTGGATGAGGTTCTGCCCTTGCGCAACGATCACCCAGATCAACGCGAGGATGCTGAGATGGAGATAGTACTTGACCGTCAGCACCTGCGGCAGGACCGCAAGCAGGGCCAGCGCCAGAAGCCAGGGAAGGAGGGGAAGGATCCGGTTCATGGCGCGCGTCCCAGCAGGCCCTGCGGCCGGATCAGCAGCACGAGGATCATCACCACGAAGGCGATGACATCCTTGTAGGCCGAGGAAATGAAGCCGGCAGCGATGGATTCGGTGATCCCGAGCACGGTGCCGCCGAGGATGGCGCCGGGGAAGGACCCCAGCCCGCCGAGGATCAGCACCGCGAAACCCTTGACGACCAGCCCCTCGCCGATGCCGGGGGCGATCGCGAAAAGCGCCCCGACCATGATGCCGGCCGCGACGCCGAGCGCGGTCGACATACCGAACACGATCAGCGGGATGGTGCGCACATTGACGCCCATCAGGATGGCCGCGTCGCGGTTCTCGGCCACGGCGCGGATCGCCTGGCCGGTCTTGGTGCGCTCGACGAAAATCATCATCGCCACGACCAGCACGATGGCAGCGACGATCACGTAGAGGCGGAGTTCCGGAACGGTAATCCCACCCAGCCTGAAGACCCGGCTCAGTCCGGTGGGGATGACAACCTGTTCGTGGCCGAACAGCTGGAGATTGATGCCCTCGACCATCATGGTCAGGCCGAGGGCAACGATGAAGGCGTTGATATGGTTGGCATTCCGCACGGGACGATAGGCGAGGATCTCGACCAGCAGCCCCAGAAGGATCCCGGCGGCCAGCGCCACCGGAATGGCGGCGAGGACCGGAAGCCCCTGCGCCGTCACCAGGAAATAGGTGAGATAGCCGCCGAACATCGAGATCGAGCCATGGGCGAAATGGGCGATCCCGAGAATGCCGAAGACGGTGGTCAGGCCGAGGGCGATCAGCACATAGACGCCGCCGATCGCCAGACCGTTGATCGTCTGCTGGAGGATTTCGATCAGCATCGGCCTGCCCGATCCGTTACTTCAGCGTGCTGAGGAACTGCGAATAGGCCTTCGAATCCGAGGGAAGATCCTCGACGAACACCCATTTGCCCTTCTGCCACTGGAAGGCACCGTTGGAGGTGTAGGCCTGCCCGTTGACGTCGAACATCTTTCCGTCGACCGGCTGGTACTGCATGACAACCTGCGGCGGCACGGCAAGGTTGCGCAGGGCCTTGGCAACGGCTTCCGTATTGTCCACCGTGCCGGCCGCCTCGATCGCCGCTTTCAGCGCATAGAGCTGGTCATAGGCGTAGGGCGAGCTGGGCGACGGCGAGGCATTGTATTTCTTGGTATAGTTCGCATGGTAGGCGATGCCGTTCTTGCTGGCGGACAGCAGCGTCAGCTCGGTGGGGCGGAGATCCCAGACCCCTTCCATCTGTTCCGAGGTCGTGACGCGGAGGAACTGCTCCTCGCTGCCGCTGGTGAAGCCGTAACGCGGGATGTTCATGCCCAGCTCGACCGCCTGGCGATAGACGAAGGCGGCGGGCTCGACATAGCCGACGACGAGGATGGCATCGGGGTTGAGCCCGCGGATCTTCGTCAGCTGCGGGGTCATGTCGCGGTCCTTCAGCGAGAAGACCTCGCGGGCGATGATCTCGCCGCCGACCTTCTTGATCTCGCGTTCGACCGAATCGACATACTGGGCGTAGAAGCCGACATCGAGCGCGCCGAGCACGGCGATGCGCTTCTGGCCCTTCCGCGCGATAAAGGTGCCGGCCGCCTGGCCGGTATAATCCGCCGGCGGGCGCGTGCGGACAAGATTGGGAATCTTCTTCGTGGTGATCGAGCGCTCGGCGGCGTTGCCGACCAGCATCACCGCCTTCTCGTTGCCGATGAAGGAGGCAACCGCGCTGGTCGAACCCGAGCAGCAGAAGCCGAGGATGTATTTCACGCCGTCGCGGTCGATCAGCTTCCGGACCGCGTTGGTAGCCTCGGTCGGGTTGGCCTTGTCGTCATAGGCGATCACATCGATCTTGTAGATATCCGGGCCGACCTTGATGCCGCCGGCCGCATTGATTTCCTCGGCCGCCATCTTGACGGCATTGGCCTGCGGCAGGCCATAGACGGCGCCGCCCCCGGTCAGGGCATCAGCAACACCGACCGTGAGCTTCTTTTCCGCCGCCAGCGACGAGCCGGCGACGAGAGTCAGCGCCAAAGCGGCACAGGCACGCGTGAACTTGTGTTTGGACATGGTTTCCTCCGTTGTCGTTTCTTGTCGGTCAGTGACCGAGATAGGCACGCATCACGTCCGGGTGGTTCCTGAGGGTGCCGGCAGCGCCCTCCATGACGATCCGCCCGGCTTCGAACAGGTAGGCGCGGTCCGCGAGGTTCAGCGCCATCATCGAATTCTGCTCCACCAGCAGGATGGTCACGCCCATCGCCTTGATCCGGGCGAGGGTCTCGAACACGCTGGCGACAATCTTCGGCGCGAGGCCGAGAGAGGGCTCGTCAAACAGGCAGATCCGGGGCCGCGCCATGAGTGCCCGCGCAATGGCCAGCATCTCCTGCTCGCCGCCGGAGAGCTTCCCCGCCGCCTGGGATTGCCGCTCCCGGAGGATCGGGAACATGTCCATCATCCGGGAGAGATCGGCTTCCTGCTCGGGATCGGTGCGCGTATAGGCCCCCATCCGGAGGTTCTGGATCACGCTCATCTGCGGGAAAACCTGCCGCCCCTCGGGACACATGGTGATGCCGGCCCGGACAATCGCATGGCCGCTCGCCCGCGTGATATCGTTCCCCTCGAACGAGATCGATCCGCCCGAGGCCGGCACCAGCCCGCAAATCGCCTTCAGGGTGGAGGATTTCCCGGCACCGTTCGCGCCGATCAGCGCCACGCATTCGCCAGCGGCCACATCGAGGCTGACCCCGTGGACAACCTCGATGCCGCCATAGCTGACCTTGAGATCGCGGACACTCAGCATATCAGGCCGCCTCGCCGAGATAAGCATCGATGACGGCCGGGTTGGCCCTGATCTCGGCCGGGCTGCCCTCGGCGATCTTGGCGCCGAAATTGAGCACGACGATCCGGTCGCACAGGGCCATGATCAACGCCATGTGATGCTCGATGATCACCACGGCGATACCGCGCTGGCGGATCCCGCGGATCAATTCGGCGAGTTCCTGCCGTTCGTGCTCCACCAGCCCAGCCGCCGGTTCGTCGACCAGCAGGATGCGTGGCCGCGCGGCCAGCGCCGTGGCGATCATCAGGAAGCGCTGCTGGCCGGAAGAAAGGCTGGCGACAGGGCGATCCGCAACCGGATGGAGCGCGCAGAGCCGGAGAACCTCATCGACCCGGGCGTCGATATCGGCCTGTTCGCGCCGCCAGCTCCCGAATGGCAGGATCGACGCAAACGGATTGACCTGCCGGATCGCATGGCATCCCATCGCCACATGCTGGCGCACGGTGAATTCAGGGAAGACACGCGCTGTCTGGAAGGTGCGGCTCAGGCCCCGGCCGACGCGCTGCGCTTCCGGCAGGCCCTCGATCGGCTCTCCGGCCAGGATGATCGAACCCGAAGTCGGCGGAAACACACCCGACAGGACATTGACCGTCGTGGATTTTCCGGAACCGTTCGGCCCGATCAGCCCGAGGATTTCGCCCGCCGACACCGTGAAGGACAGGTCCCGCACAGCCCTGACGCCGCCGAAACTCTTGGCAAGGCTGTCCACGCGAAGGATCGGCTCGGTCATGATGCGGTTCCACCAGCGACACTACCCGCAGGAGTGTAGGCAGGTCCGGTGCCGGCGGGGTATCGCAAAGATTTGCGCTAGATATTCAATTTTTCGATGATACTCTGGCACCAGAACAGAAGCCTTCAAGGCCGCCCATGGTCCGCATCCGGAACATCAATTCCATCCATGTGTTTGACAGCGTTGCGCGATTTGGCAGCGTGACAAAGGCGGCCCATCATTCGGGCAGCACGCAGAGCTCGGTCAGCTACCATATCAAGAAACTCGAAGCCGATCTCGGCGTGGTGCTGTTCCGGCGCACGGCCCACGGGCTTGAGCTGACCGAGGACGGGGCGAGGCTGGCCAGCCATGTCGATGCCGGCCTCCGGCAGATCGGCAAGGGGATCGAAGAGGTCGCGCGGCGCCATGCCACGGTCCGGGTGGCACTGGTGCCGATGTTCGCGAGCCGCTTCGTCTCCTCGCGCATCAGCCGGCTCCAGCAATCCTGCCCGGATGTCGAGGTCGTGCTGCTCAACCACAACAACACATTCGTCGATTTCCCGGACCCGCGCAGCTTTGCCGATTTCGGCATCCAGTGGGGCCGTGGCAACTGGCCGAAATTCCACGCGGTCCGGCTGTGGGACGAGCGGCTCGTCGCGGTCTGCAGCCCGGATTACCGGGCGCGGCTCGCCATCGGACAACCGGCGGATGTCCAGCGCTGCACCCTGCTGCATGTCGATGACAAGCGGATGTGGGCGGAATGGATGGAGCGCTGCGGCACGACCCTGCGGGCCGAGCAGTCCAGCATGATGCTGGAAGACCGGCATTTCCAGCTCAGCTCGACCATCAACGGCCTCGGAATTTCCCTGTTCGCGGAATGGCTGGTCCGGGGCGAGCTCGCCTCCGGGGCGCTGGTCAACCCGTTCGGCCAATCCTGGCCGACAAGCTTCAGCTACCACCTCGTGACGCCGAAGGGCGCGCCCCTGCCCCCCGGCGCCAAGCGTGTCCGGGACTGGTTCCTCAAGCTGGCCAGCGAGACGGCGCGGTAGCGCTGGGGCCGGCCCGGGCCGCCCTGTCAGGGCAGGAAATAACGGATCTCGAGGCCGCGCCTGTCGAAGCGGGCATGCCAGCTCTCCACCGTGTAGTTCTGCAGGAACACCCCGCGAGAGGAGCCATTCGAGTAGATTTTCGTCTTGCCGACAGGCACGGCCGGCTCCCCGACAATGCCGACATGGCCGGTCACGCCGCCGGCTGTGGGAGAAATGACGATCGCCCCGGCAACCAGCGCGTTTTCCGGCAGTTCCTGATGGCTGGCCACCAGCACCTTCGCCATGGCCGCCGTTGCGAGATTGCCGCCGATCGGCTTGCCGAGTGCCTGGCTGGCCAGCGTGTTGACCGCCCAGGCACAGGCCAGCTGGCCGTTATTCGTGCCTTTGACATGGCGCGAGACCAGCGTGTTAACCGCAGCGACGGCAGCGGCAAACAGCCGGGCGGCGCGATCGCTGGCGGGAACCGTGATGCCGGGTGTTTTCCCGACAGGGTCGGGGCTCTCGATATCGCCTTCGAGATCCGCAACGACCTCGGAGGGCAGACCCAGGCCTTTCAGCGGCACGACCAGCGTATCGCGCTTGAGGACGCGCATCTCCCCGTCCGGGCGCTGCTCGATCAGGACCTGGCCGGGCACCTCGCCGCCCTCGCCGACAAGCCAGAACTGCCGCTTGCCGGCATGCGCGCTGGCGAGCACGCGGAAGGGCACGGCGACCTGCAGGAGGTCGGTCGCCTTTGCCGGCAGAGGGCTGATGGCGGCACCGGGCTGGCCACCGGCCCGGTAGAGATCGAGCGCGAGGGTGGCCCAACGTTCCCGGCTGGGGAAGTTCTTCACCCCCGCCTTCTCGTAAGTGGCTTCGAAACGCTCCACCGCGGCGGAGAGCGTGGTGGTCTTGCGCAATTCGGTGATCGCGACGGCATGCGTCGTCTGCAACTCATGCATCAGGAAGCCGAAATTGGCTTCGTCCGAATAAACCGTCAGGCCCCTTTCCGCGGCGAAGGCCTCGAAGGCAGCCCGCCGCGTCTTGGACCATTGCGCCCAGCCGAGTCCACCCGTGGCGGGGCTCATTCCTTTCTCGTGCATGTCCCGGAAGCCGGCGCATTCATGCCCGAGATTGCCGAGGATCCCGGCCACCTGGAACCCGGTCAGATCGAAGGCGTCCACCAGCCGGACCATGATCCAGAGGCACTTCTCGGCGAACAGTTTCTCCGATGGCTGGATGCCGGGGCCGGCACCGTCACCTGTCCGGGGTGGAATGTTGGGATCGGCGCCGCCAAGCTCCGCATCGTCGGCGGTCGTGGCGGGGTAGAGCACGGCAAAGGCATCGACAATCTCCGCCCGGGTCGCGTCGAGCGCGGCCTGCAGGCGGGTTTCGAACCCCGCAACGGCGATATCCGGATCATCCGGCCAGCCCGCCTTGTAGAGTTCGACGCTCGTCGGGTGCCGGCCCTGTTCGAGCGAGAAGGCCTGGCTGACCCGCAACGTCCGGATGGCGGCATGCAGCACCTGCACGAAGGGGAATTTCCGCCGGTCGGCACCGAGATGGATCTGCAGCTCCGGATGCGATCCATCCGCATTCCATTCCGCTTCCGTCACGCGGTAGGGGCCGATCGCCTCGCCGGTCTTCCTGTTGACGATCCCGCTGCGGAACTGGGCCAGGGCCATCAGGAAATGGGGCTGGACGCCCACCCATACCCCGCTCTCGACGCATTGCTGGGCAAAGTCCTCGCGGTTGATGGCCATGGATGCCTCCTCAGCGCTTGCAGGTGACGCCGTCGCTCTTCATCTGCCGGAAGATGGCGCCATCGAGCGGCGTCAGCCGGTCCTTCTCGCTCGGGTCCTTGAAGACCTCGCCCTTCGAATTGTTGCCGTTGAGGAAGGCCAGCAGGCCTTCGCGCACCGGCTTTGTCAGCGCCCCGGAAGGTTTCAGGCAGGCGATCGTCTCGAATTGCCGGATCAGCGGAGCGCGGAGGCCGACTTCGTAGGCTCCCAGCGGCTCGCCCTTCGGCGGCGGCGGAGGCGGCGGCCGGACCGGGCCGACAGGGTCGCCCGCCGAGCCGATAATGGTCGCCTCGATGGTCGAACCATCGATCAGCGGCGAGCGAACCATGCCGCCCCGTTCGAGAGTCGTGAGCGTCGTGTTGATCTCGGTCTCGATGGTGAAGGGCATGCACAGGCGGAGATATTGCCGCATCGCATGCACCGCATCGGGCCGGTTGGTGATGAGGAGCGGCCGGATCTCCTCGCGAAGCCGCCTCTGCGCACCCAGCACGATGGACTGGACCGTGGAATGATTGACCTCCAGCACAAGACGGGACTGGAAATTCGTGAAGCTGCTGGTTGCGAAGCCGAAAGCCGCGCTGACAATGGCGATCGGGTCGACGCCGACCCCGCTCGCGGCGAGGATCGCCGTTGTCGCGGTGCGGGCATCAGCCAGCTGCTGCTGGATGGGCCTGGCCGAACGCCTTTTGTCATCCAGCCAGGCGAGATAGGCATCGCAACGCGCATCGATATCGTTGAGGCCGGCCTGGACGATCAGCTTCCAGTCGGAGGGGCGCGTCGGCCGGCATGTCTCGGCCGGGCCGGGAAATCCGGCCTGGACGCAGAGCTGGCCGAGATACTGGTCCTGCATCGCCATGGCATCGGACTGGCCCTCCCAGGCCAGGGTCGTGCCGGCTCCCTCGCGCATCCGCTTCACATCGCCCATGCAGGCCGAAAGGAACAGCAAGGGCAGAAGGACCATCCAGAACCGGGGGAGAACCCGTCCATGGATCTGCACCGGTATGCCGGGATGCCCTGCCCTCATGCTCGCCCCCTCTGCCGAAGGTCTCGCCGGATCTGCCTTTTCCAGCCTAGGCGCATGCCGTCCGTTGTCGGTGGGGATTCCCACAAAGATGAACAGGACGTTACGATTCAGAGCTCGACCGGCACCGAGAGCGCATCCGGCTTGCGGAAATTCAGCGCAATCCGGCCATTCGAGGCAGCGGCCATGGCCTTGAGGAAGGCGGTCTGGGCCGCGGTTGCCGGATGGGTTTCCTCATAGGTCAGATGCACAGTGAACCGGTTCTGCCCGCAGGCCTTTTTCAGCGCCTCAAGGGTGAACATGTCCGGGTTGTCATGCTTGCCATTGGCGCAGAACACATAATGCCGGGCCGGAAAAAGCCGGAAGAAGGCCTCGCAATTATTGGCCGACGAGCCGTGATGCGGAACTTTCATCAGGTCGATCGGAAACGGATCGGTCGTGCCCGTCCGTTCCTTCCAGCCTTCGATGATGTGCTCGGCGAGGCCATCGCCGGTCAGGAGCAGGGTCTTCTGCGCGATCGTGGCGAGAAACACGATCGAGGAGAGATTGGCGACGGAAGTATCGATCCGGCCACGGACGAAGGCCTGCAACGCGGCGTCCGACCCTGTCGCTTCCGCCCATTTTGTCCTGAGCGCGTCGAGCCTTGCCTGCGTCGGCGTCAGGATCTCCAGTTTCGGCCCGTTCGCGCCGAACCGGATCACACGGGGCGCCAGCGCCTTCTGGTGCGCCTCGCTCCCGAAACTCTGGTTGAGCGTTTGCGGCACGCGCCCGCCCGCCTTCAGCGCGCCGAGATTCCGGAGCAGCGTCTCGCCATCGCGGACGCCCTGGATGAACATGGCCGTCTCCGGCCCGGGAGCGCTGGCCATGAACACATCATTGCTGGCCAGCGAAGCCACCGAACCGCCCGCCTGCGCCGTCGTGCCGAAGGTCGCCTGGAAGCCGTTGAACCAGAATTCCTGGAACCGGACATCCGGCGTGCCGGCCGGTGGCGGGTTCAGAGCCATGGCGCCGATCAGCTTGCCCATGCCGTCGATATGGTCATCGTCGATATGGGTCACCACGCCCAGCCGGATCCGCAGCGGGCCGTTCCCGCCCTGCGAGGCCTGAAGCTCGCGCAGCCGCGGGGCAAGGGCCCTTGGATAGGTCTCGGTTGGCCCGCCATCGATCAGCCAGAGCTGCTTTTGCGGCTGGCCGGTCTCGTCATTCTGGGAATAATGCACCATCAGGCAATCGCCATGGGCGGCATCCAGCGCCTCGAACGTAACCATCGGCCTCTCCTTCCTTCTTCGTCGTCAGACCGATTGCAGCGCCCTGAGCGCATCGAGCAGTCCCGCGCCCTGAAAGGCCGGCAGCCGGCCGAGATCCATCGCCGAATCCATCAGGATCGTCTTGATCCGCTGCGGCTGGCCGATCAGTTCGCGGTTGCGCGCCATCAGCATCGCGGCCACCGCGCTGACATGCGGCGCGGCCATGCTGGTGCCGTCGAGCAGTTTCAGCGCGTCATTTCCCGGCACCGGACCAAGGATCTTTTCTCCCGGCGCGACCAGATCCGGCTTCATCCGGCCATCCGCCGTCGGGCCGCGTGAGGAAAAATAGCTGACACCATAGGTATGCGGCTTGTCCCGATGGGTCGCGCCGACCGTGATGACGAGATCCGCATTGCCGGGATCGGTAATGCTGATGTCGCGCGCATTCTGTCCGGTCGAGAGGAGGCCGGGATCGCCCTCGAACCCCATGTTTCCAGCCGCCGCGACGACCACCACACCGGAACGCACCAGCTGGTTGCTGGCCTGGCAGACAAGCGTCTGCCCGCAGGCATAGGCCTGCACATCATGGCCCACCGCCAGCGAGAGATTGACGCCATGGATCACCGGCTGGGTGCTGGAGCGGTTGAGATGCTCGATGAATTGAAGCGCATAGATCAGCGTGTCCTCACGGCCGCGCCCGTCTGAATCAAAGGCGCGGATATCGTAGAGAGCAAGCCGCGGGCACACGCCCTGGAACCCTTCCGGACCGCATTCCGCGCCCTGTGCGGTCCGGCTGGCCTCGGGCCAGTCTCCCGCGAGAATACCGGCCACATGCGTGCCATGCTCGTTCAGCGGCGGCCGGTAATGTGGCGCGGCATGGGGGATTTCGAGCAGCGGCTCGATCAGCGACCAATCCACCGGCGCGCCGCTCTCGCGGCGGATCGCCACCCGTTCAAGCGCAACGGAATGCCGGTTCGTCACCGAGTTCAGGAATTCAGCCCAGCGGTTCTGGATGGCCTGAAGCTCGCCGTTCCAGCCGGCAATCTCCATGTCGAAGGCCAGGCGCCGCGGCGGAGGCAGATCGGCATGATCCTCACCCTGAAGGATGGCATCGAGCGCCCTGCGGTTCATCGCCGGCAGGTCGGGCGCGATGACCGGCAGCCGGGCCGTGGCGAGCAATTCCCGTGCATAGGTGAAATCATAGCTCCTGACGATCCGGCTGCTGTCGATCACCATGCCACCTTGATGGTCGCCCTCCCTGCCGCCGAAGGCGGCGTGGCGCGCATCGATGCCGCTGTCGACCACCGCCCAGCGGATCCCGGTCGTGTCGGTCTGGAACAGGCGATGGGTGGCATCGGCCTTCACGGTCCGGCGCGAGCGCGTGGCCGCATGTTCGGCCCGGCGGTTGAGGGCGATGCTGTGGATGCGGAGCCGGGCCAGATCGCCCTGCTGCTGGACAAGACGGTCGGCACCGGAGCGCTGGCTGCCACCCTGGAGGCGGACGCAGCCTTCGTCGATCGTCCGGAGAACGATGCCCATGGCCTCGTTCAGCACCGCAAGCAGGCCGGGCAGCGCGACATCCGGGTTGGTCAGCGACCGCGCCACCCCCAGCATGACCTGCCGGGTTTCCAGCACCGCAGTGAGGCTCGCCCCGGCCGCATCCGGCCCGAGCCGCCGCTGCCAGAGCACGGTGAAGCTGGCCAGCGCCACGAACCGGTAGAGCTGGAACGACGTTCGCCTTTCCTTGATCGCATCATCGACCGTGTAGCGGCTGCCCCGGTCCCGCAGGGACGCGGCGAACTCGTTCACGGACTGGAGCAGCTCGCGGCCCAGCGAGCCGACCGGCACGACTTCCTCCATCGGAAGCGAGGTTGTGCCGGTCTCCGCAAGGCGATGCCACCAGTCCGTCATTGGCACGACAGCCCGAAGTAGTTCCGTGACCGTCAGATGCGCATGCACTGTCGAGCGGGAATAGGCGAGCTGCGTCCGCCGCCGCATGGAAAGTTTCAGGGCCGGGTTGTCGGGATTCTCGACGAGGTTGAGTTCCATCGCCACCGCCACGCTGCCCGCCGGAACGCCGTCGCGCGGCTGGATCATCAGGTCGGGACGCGGATCGACAAGGCCCTGCGCAAGATCTTCCCAGAGCATCAGCCAGACATCGGGCCTCACCGGGCTGTCCTGCGTGAAGCGGCTGTGGCCGAAAGTGCGGTGCACAAGATCGGTCAGGACAGCGCGTTCCTCGCGGGCGAGAGGGGCGGCATTGCGGCCTGTCTCCATCCGCCCCTCCTCAGCGCCGGTTGGCGGGGCAGGTGACCGGCGCCACCTCTGCCCAGCTGTTGAGCTGGCCCTTCACGGTCGTGATGACCTTCAGGCAATCACCCGGTGCGACCTGCCCGACAACCGGGTTGTTGGTTGCTGTGACCGAGGTGTTGCTCTTGCGGACATTCACCTGCCAGCGCGGCTCGATGATCGCGCCGACCTCGTCTGCGCTGGACTGCGGCTTGTCGAGCCTGTCGAAATTGGTGTCACTGTAGCGCTGCGGCGGAATCCGCCCGGTCGCGACCCAGCCGAGCCTGGAGGCGGGCGGCTCGTTCGTCTCCATCGCATCGACGAGCATGGACAGGGCCGGGCCCTGCGCCGGCTTCCACGAACTCTTGATGTAGCGGAGCCGGTCCTCGCCGAGCGCGCCGCAGGCCTTGCCAAAGGTTTCGAGGCGGTAATCGACAAGGTTGTTGGTGCGGTCCGTCAGGCTGTTGGCGCTGACGAAATCGAGGATCTTCGAGAACATCTCGTCGCAGGACTTGCCGATCGTCACATTCGCCTGCTCGCGCGAAAGCAGATACCCGCCGAAAGCCAGCGCGATGGCGACAACACCCTTCTGCGCGATATCGGCCAGCTTCTGCAGGGTCTCAAGCATGGCCGGCCCTCACCTGTCATCCAGCGGGAAGGCCGGCACGGGGAGAGCGGCCGGAGGGGCGGCCCCGGGAACGAGGAATGACCGCACGGCGACATCCATCGCGAGCCAGCCCCAGTTGATCAGGCGTCCCTGTTCGGCCTCAGAGAACGGGTTCAGCCGCGTCCTCAGCCGGGCCAGCGCGCTTATCCGGGCAGGACCGGCCTTGAGCACCTGAGGCGCTGGATAATCCGCCGGATCGCCGTCGATCCCGGCATAGACCGGCTGCCGGCCGCTGCCGGCGCATTCGGCGAACAGCAGTCGCTTGCGCAGGCCGCGTGCCTGGTCTGTCGCGATATCGAGCGCGCGCATCGCCTGTTTGGGCCAGAAGCTGCTGGCCTCTTCCTCGGTGCCGAACGGCGCTCCGGCATCGCTGACAACGATCGTCCGGAAACTGTCGACCGTTTCAAGCCCGAGATTGTCATAGGCGCCACCATCGGTAAGCGACAACCGGCGCGTATAGGCCGGATCACCATGATGGATCGCCCCGTTCAGCTTCCGCCATGCGGCAGGATCCGTCTCGATCTCGACCGGCGAAAGCACCGGCGGGAAGGCGCTGGATGCCGCCACCGCGACAGCCAGCCGGACTTTCGGGTTGGGAATTTCCCCGATCGTGTAATCCGCCAGCCGGCGTTTCTGCAGCCGGACAAGGCGCCCGGTCTGCAGGTTGGTGGCGTTGAACACGAATTGCGGCGAATCCGGCAGGTCCTGCAGGGTGACGCCCTTGAACAGGTCGTCATAGGCATCGGCCAGCATGTCGCCGACACTGACGCCCGGGAGAAGGGCACCCCAGCCGACCGCGGATGTATCCAGAGACCGCGTGCAGAAGATGCGCAACGGGTCGATCACTGCAGCGCCGAGATTCGCGATCACACCATCCTTGATGACAAGGCGCTTCCAGGCGGCGGCCAGCATGCCGGCAGCGATCGACCCGCCGGAAACGGAGGAGATCCGCTCGAAACCCGTCAGCAGGCCCAGTTCGTTCAGCCGGATCAGCGCGCCGCAATGGAACAGGGTTGCCCGGAATCCGCCGCCCGAAAGGGCGAGGGCAGGCTTGCTCCTGTCGGCACTGTGTTGGACATCAAGGTCCGGCATGGCCACCCTCCCCTTCCGGCAGGTCTTCTAGATGCGGTGGACGAGATCGATGATCGCCCGCCCCGCGAAACGCCCGACAAAGATCGTGTCCGTCCGAATGGCCTGTTCGCGGGTCTGGTCGCGCTGGACCATCCGGGCTGCGCGGGCCGTGATCCGGTAGACGGGGCCGGCTTCCACCGAATAGCCGCCGGAGGGCGGAAAGCGCAGCGGATCGGTCATGAAGACATCGCGAAAGCGTGCGCCGATGCCCTTTTCGCCAAGAACGCCGGAGAGCGGCGCGGTGGCCTGCTCCTCCTCCGTCGGGCTGGCGACCTTCTCGATGAAGATCTCGACCGGCCCGACCAGGCTGATCGGCTGGATCCGGACGGAAACCCAGGCGCGGTCCTGCGGCGGCAGGGGTCGCTCGGCCTCCGGCTTGACGGGCGAGCGCAGACCGAGCCGGGTGAAAAGCTCGAAGACCGCAGCACTTCCACCTGCCAGCACAAGCGCCGAGAGGATGCCGGAAACAGGCGACACCGCCTCCTTGCCGCCGGAAAAGACGATGATCCTCGCCATGACGTCATAGCCGAAGACCGACACGATGATCCCGCCGAACAGGACCATGACAACGGTCTTCACCGCGCGTCCGTTGAAGAATTCCCGGTAGAGCCGCCAGTTGAACAGGGTGGTCAGCGCGGTTTCCATCACCGTCGCCACGGCCAGCAATCCGGCCAGTTCCGGCAGGAGCTTGTCGGTCAGGACCTTGGGCAGCCCCGACGGGTCCGGTGCCGGGTTCTGCGCAAGGGCAGTGCCGAGGCAGGCCACGGTGATCAGGCTCGCAACCCCCAGTTGCCTTGTCCAACCTGCCTTCATGGTCCAACCTGCCTTCATGCCGCACCCCATCCACCGTTGCTGCATTCGCGCAAGCGGAGCCTGGGCCGGAGCGGAGCTCCTGTCTGTGGCAATCGCCACATCCGGGGCGACCCAGCCCGAGGCGGTCCCGGACAGCAAATGGATTTCGGACTCTCCTGAAATTGCGAAACTTTCTGTCCGGCGGCTTGCCGGAATTATGTTTCTATTAACAAGTCTGGCCGCACTGTGTTCAAATCCATGAGGAGATCATCGATGAAACACGAAGATCTTGCCAAGCATTCATCCAATAACTGGTTCGCCAATCTCAAGCTGGTCTACAAGATCATTGTAGCACTCGCGGCCCTTCTGGTACCGTTGACTGCGTCAACAATTTACTCGATGCAACAAGTCAACATCGCTGACCGGAAGATCGACCATGTCGCCGAGCAGAGACTGCCGACCTTGACACATCTCTCCACCATGGCGTTCGAACTTGCGGATTCGGTTGGCGCGGCACGCGGATACATGCTCTCCGGCGATCCCGCCTTCCGCGAGGCGCGGGCAGCGTCGTGGAAGTCCCTCGAGGAACATCGCAACGCCTATCGCGAGGAAGCCAAGACCTTCACACAGGAGATCAACCGGACGCGCTGGGCTGAGCTTGATGCCCTCCTTTCCGAGATCCGGACCCTGCAGGACAGGCTCGAAGCCTCGATCCCCGTCAACACGCGCGCCAGCGAGGCTCAGGTCAGGAGTTATGGCGAGACCCAGGCACCGAAGATCAACCGTGCCATCGAGATCATCGAGGGCGACGGCAAGGGTGACGAGGGCCTGAAGAAACGTCAGGTCGCCCTTGCGGTCGGAGAGATCCGCGAAGCCCGGGCGACGATCGATCACATGATCATCGCGAACGAGGTGCTCGCCGGCCTTGCGCTGCTGGTCGCGGCGATCGTTGTCTTCCTGATGGTCCGCACGATCTCGCGCCCGATCGTGGCCATGACCGCGGCGATGCGCGCAGTCGCGGCGAAGGAATACAGCGTCACCATTCCGGCGGTTGGCCGGCGCGATGAACTCGGTGCCATGGCCGGCGCCCTTGCCACGTTCCGTGACGGGCTGGTCGCCAATGACCGGATGGAAGAGGAAGCCGCGCGCCGGCGCGAGCAGGATGCCCGCCGCGCGGCGGAGATCGAGGCCGCCATCGCCGAATTCGAGCGAACGGCGGAATCCGTCATGCTGACCATTTCCTCGGCCTCGACCGAACTCGCCGCCGCGGCCGACGATCTGACAAAGTCCGCCAGGGAATCAACCATGCAAGCCGCCAGCGTCGCAGCGGCTTCGCAGCAGGCCAGCACCAATGTCAGCGGTGTCGCGGCAGCCGGTGAGGAACTCAACGCCACAGCGGGCGAGATCGCGCGGCAACTGGAATCGGCGACGCATTCCATCCGCTTCTCGGTCGAGCGGATGCGCGCGACCGATACCGACATCCAGGCCCTTGCCCTCGCCGCGGACAAGATCGGCACGGTGGTCGAACTCATCAACAACCTCGCCGCCCAGACCAACCTTCTGGCGCTCAATGCGACCATCGAGGCCGCCCGCGCCGGCGAGGCGGGCCGCGGCTTCGCGGTTGTTGCCTCGGAGGTCAAGAACCTGGCGGCGCAGACCGGCAGGGCCACGACCGATATCGCCACGATCGTGACCGAAATCCGGAATGTGACCAACTCGACCATCGACTCGATCCAGGCGATCGATGGCTCGCTCCAGAGCATCGACCGCGTCAGCACCGAGATTTCCGGCACGGTCTCGCAGCAGCAGAGCGCAACGCTGGAAATCGCAGCCAATGTCCGCGAGGCCGCCAAGGGCACCGAGGATGTCACCCAGTCGATCGGCCATGTCTCCAGCGCGGCCGGCAACACAGCCGCAGCCTCGAGCCAGGTTCTCAGTGCGGCAACGGAACTCGCGCAGCAGGCCGAATCCATGCGCGAGAACGTCTCGAGTTTCCTGGCGCGGGTGCGCGCGGCCTGACCGCGCGGCCCGCCGGTCCCCTTACGGCGCCCGGAAGAGGTTCCGGTACCGCGCCGGATGGGCACGGAGATATTGCGACGCGGCGTTGACCGTGCCGCCGAGATGCGCGGCGGCATGCCAGGGCCAGCGCGGATCGAACAGCATCGTCCGCGCCAGGCCGATCATGTCGGCATCGCCATTGGCGACGATCGCCTCGGCATGTTCGAAATCCGTGATCAGCCCTACCGCCGCGACCGGCATGTCCGCACCCTCGCGGACGCGCCGGGCCAGCGGCACCTGGTAGCCGGGACCGATCGGGATCGAGGCGCGGGGATCGATGCCACCGCTCGAGACATTGATCGCGGCGCACCCCCGCGCCTTCAGTTCCCGCGCGAACCGGATCGAGCTGTCGATATCCCAGCCGCCGTCGATCCAGTCCGTCGCCGAAATGCGCACGGTGACGGGCCGCCCGGCCGGAACGACAGCGCGCACGGCGTCAAAAACCTCAAGCGGAAAGCGCATGCGGTTCTCGAGGCTGCCGCCATAGCCATCCTCGCGCCGGTTCGAGATGGGCGAGAGGAAATTGTGCAGCAGATAGCCATGGGCGGCATGGAGCTGGATCCCGTCCAGCCCGAGCCGCATGGCGCGCCGGGCCGAGGCCACGAAGGCATCCCGGATGCGCTCCATCCCCGCCCGGTCGAGGATCTCGGAGGGATGGTCGCCCTCGATCATCGGATGGGCGCTGGGTGCGACGGACTGCCAGCCATCGGCCGCATCCGGCGGGATCTGCCGCCCGCCCCGCCAGGGCCGGTCCGACGAGGCCTTGCGCCCGGCATGCGCGAGCTGCAGCACAAGCGGCATACCTGACCATGCGCGGACGCTGTCCAGCATGGCCTTCATGGCCGCTTCCGTGGCGTCGTCATACAGCCCGACGCAGGCCGGCGTGATTCGGCCGATCGGCTCGACCGCGGTTGCTTCGATGGTCAGCGCGCCGGCGCCGGACTGGGAAAGCATCCCGTAATGCTGGATATGCCAGGCATTCATGCAGCCATCGATCGCCGAATACTGGCACATCGGGGAAATGACGATCCGGTTGGAGAGATCGAGGCCGCCGACATGGAGCGGCGTGAACAACTGGGGCGAAGCCAAGGGAGGACTCATCCGTACGGGGAGGGAAACCGGGGGCGACAGACAGGCCGCGCGCATGGCCAGCCGTTTGAATACATTATGCATGCCGCTTTCGAGGAGGCAATCCGGCAGGCGCGGGCGGGAACCATGGCGCCAGTGATCCGGCGGATTTCCGCCACCTCGCCGGCCCAGCCCGGCGGAATTCCGCCGGCCCGGAAACACGGCCAAGCCTCAAAGCATTGAAATAGCAGAATTATCCTGAGAATTCACCTCTGGCATGATGCGTGCTGAGCCTGCCGGTGGAAATGCGCCGACCCGAGAATGCGCATCCATCAAGGGAGTTGACCATGTTCAAGCCGATCCGCCTTCTTGCCAGATCCGTCCTTGCCACCTCGATCCTCGCGCTGCTTCCGGCCACCGCCGCTTGGGCGCAAGCCTACCCGTCCAAGCCGGTCTCGCTGATCGTGCCTTTCGCGGCCGGCGGCCCGACCGACACCATCGCCCGGCTTTATGGCGAACAGCTTTCCAAGACACTCGGCCAGCCCTTCCTCGTCGAGAATGTCGTCGGCGCCGGCGGCGTGACGGGCACCAACCGCGCCGTCAAGGCCGCACCGGATGGCTACACCTTCCTCGTCCACAATGTGGCACCGCATGTGGCCGGCCCGGCGCTCTATGCTGGCGCCACCTACAACCCGGTCTCGGATTTCGAGCCCGTCGCCTCGCTGGCCGAAGCGGCGATCTACATCGTCGTCCGCAAGGATTTCCCGGCGAAGACGCTCAAGGAATTCCTCGATTACGGCAAGGCCAATCCGGGCAAGATCAGCTTCGCCTCGGCCGGTTCGGGCTCGGCCACGCATCTCGCCTGCGAATTGCTGAAGCTGAAGGCCGGCATCGACATGCTGCACATCCCCTATCGCGGCACGGGCCCTGCGCTCAATGACCTGATCTCCGGCAAGGTCGACATGATGTGCGACCAGGGCCTGAATGTCGGCCAGCAGCTCAAGGCTGAAACCGTCCGGGCGCTGGCGATCGCGCAGGATTCCCGCTCGAAGGCGTTCCCGGAAGTCCCGACCACCAGGGAAGCCGGCCTGGAAGGGCTGATCGTCAATGCCTCGACCGCGATCTATGCGCCGAAGGGCACGCCGGCGCCGGTCATCAAGGCGGTAAGCGAGGCGCTTGACCAGGCCGGACGTTCCGACCTGATCCTCCAGCGGCTCGAGCAGCTGGTCTCCGAGCGCCCCTCGGGTGACCGGATGACCCCGGACGGCCTGAAGCGCTTCACGGCCGAGGAATTTGCCAAGTGGACAACCACCATCAAGTCCTCTGGAATCAAGATCAACTGAGGGTAATGTCGGTCCGGGCGGCCCTCCGGCTGCCCCGGGATGACGGATCGTGCAGCCAGCGCCGAGACCCATGCGAACCGCGATGACATCCGCCCTGATGGCGGGTGTCATCCTGTTTCTGGCGGCCGGCGCTGCGCTCTGGGCCTGGCTCTGGACCGGTCGGTCCATTGTCGACACGGCGCGTGACCGGCTGACCCTGTACGAAACCTCGCTCGATGCCGCGGTGGAGCGCTTCCGCTACCTCCCGGAATTCATGGCCCTGACGGAGCCCGTACGGGCCCTGCTCGACGCGCCCGATCCGACCCGTGCTGTGCAGGCCGATGCCCATCTCCTGCGCATCGCCCGTTCCGCCGGCGCCGACGTTCTCTTCGTGATGAATGCGGACGGGCTGACTCTTGCCGCCAGCAATGCCGGCGAACCCACCTCCTTCGTCGGACAGAACTACGCCTTCCGGCCCTATTTCCGCGCCGCCATCGAGTCCGGCTCCGGCCGCTACTATGCCGTGGGCGCGACAACCGGGAAGCCCGGCTATTTCCTGGCCTCGCGGATCGACGGGCCGCAGGGCCCGCGCGGGGTAGCGGTGGTCAAGGTCGATCTCGCGCCGCTGGAAGCCGAGTGGCGCCGCACGGCCGAGAAGGTCGCGCTTGTCGACGAGCAGGGCGTCGTCTTCCTCGCCACCGATCCGGCATGGCTCTACCACCCGCTGGCGCCGCTGACGCCGCAAGCCCTGCATTATCTCGAGGAGACGCGGAAATACGGCTCACCGCCGCAGATCGGCCCGCCCTTGACGCAGGGCAGCAGCACCCGCCTCGGGCTTGCCCTGACCACGCTCGAACCCTCGCCCGGGCAGGCCGAGACCCTGTTCGAAATGGCCCATTCCCTGCCTGGCCATGGCTGGCGGCTGATGCTGCTGGCCCCGGTGACGCGGGCCAGTGAAATGGCCTCGCTCGCCGCCTTCTCCGTGCTGGTCCTCGGTCTTGTCGCCTTTCTCGCCAGCACGGTCCTCGCCCAGCGCCGCGCCCATGCCCGGGCGCGGGAACGCGCCCATGCCGAGCTGGAGCGGCGGGTTGAGGAACGCACCCTCGCCCTTCGCGAAGCACAGGACGGGCTGGTCCAGAGCGCGAAACTCGCAGGCCTGGGACAGGGCCTCGCCGGTATCGCCCATGAAATGGCACAGCCTCTCGCGGCAATGCGCGTCTCGCTGGCCAGCCTGGCCCATTTCATCGGCACCGGCGACAAGGCCAAGGCGCTGGGGACCACCGAGGGCCTCGCCGCCATCGCGGACCGGGTCGAGAAACTGGGCGCCCAGCTGCGGAACTTCGCCCGGCCCGACACCGAAGCGCCGCGGCAGGTCAGCCTGCAGGATCTCGTCCATGGCGCGGTCTCGCTGATCGAGCATCGCCTCAAGGCGCAGGACATCACGCTCGCGCGGCATCTCCCGGCCGGACCAGTGGTTGTCGAGGCAAGGCCGAACCGTCTCGAGCAGGTCATCGTCAACCTGCTCGCCAATGCGATCGATGCCAGCGAGGAAGCGGCGCGGCTGGAGCCGCGCGCATGCCGGATCGATGTCACGCTGGCCGTCGAGGGGAACGAGGCCGTCCTCCGCGTCGAGGATGAAGGCCCGGGCCTCGGTGACCTTGCCCCGGACCGGGTGTTCGAGCCCTACTTCTCCACCAAGGCCTCCGGGCGCGGCCTCGGCCTTGGCCTGTCGATCTCGCGGGGCATCATGGCGGAGCATGGCGGCCGGCTGGCCCTTGCCCCACGCGTTGCGCGCGGCGTTGCGGCCGAATTGCGATTGCCCCTCGCACCCAGGGAAGGCGATGCCCGATGAGCCCCAACCCCGCCCCGCCGCAACCCGGACGTATCCTCGTTGTCGAGGATGACCGCATGGTCCGCCGTGCCCTTGTCGAATGGCTCGGCATTGCCGGCCATACCGTGACCGAGGCGGAGGATGCCGAGTCCGCCCTCGCGCATTGCGCACGTGCCGCGCCGGAACTCGTCCTGTCGGATATCCGCATGCCCGGCCTCTCCGGCCTCGACCTGCTGGCCCGGATCCGCGCCATCGATTCCGACCTTCCGGTGGTGCTCGTCACCGGCCATGGCGACGTCCCGATGGCGGTCGCCGCGATGCAGGGCGGCGCGCATGATTTCGTGACGAAGCCTTACGACCCGGACCATCTCGCCGCGATCATCGCGCGGGGCCTCGCCTTCCGCCGGCTGCGGGCCGAACTGGCCGCCCTGCGCAGCGGTGCGGCGGGTGCGAGCCCGATCGAGACGCGGCTGCTCGGCCCCTCGCGGGCAATGGAGCAGGTCCGGCGGCAGGCGCTGAAACTGGCGGCCCTGCCGGTGGATGTCCTTGTCGCCGGCGAGACCGGCACCGGCAAGGACGTTCTCGCCGAGGCGCTCCATGCCGCAAGCCCGAGGGCGCGCGGGCCGTTTGTGGCACTCAACTGTGCCGCGATCCCCGCCGACCTCGCCGAAAGCGAGCTGTTCGGCCACGAGGACGGCGCCTTCACCGGCGCGCGGGCTGCACGGGCCGGCAAGTTCGAGGCTGCCCAGGGCGGCACGATCTTCCTCGACGAGATCGAGAGCATGCCGCTGGCGCTCCAGGTCAAGGTGCTGCGCGTCCTGCAGGAAAGGCAGGTCGAACGCCTCGGGTCGAACAAGCCGCGCCCGCTCGACCTGCGCATCATCGCCGCCACAAAGGCGGATCTGCGCAAGGCCAGCGAGGACGGGCGCTTCCGGTCGGATCTCTTCTACCGGCTGGCCGGCGCCGAATTGACCCTGCCTCCGCTCCGCGTCCGGGATCAGGATGCGCTCCTGCTCTTCGAGCTTTTCGCCAGCCGGGCGGCCCGCAGCCAGAACCTGCCGGTGCCGCAACTTGCCCTCGCGGATCGGGAGGCAATCCTCGCGCATGGCTGGCCGGGCAATGTGCGCGAACTCAAGGCCGTGGCCGAACGCTTCGCCTATGGGCTCGTCGAGCCGCAGGGCGGGCTGGCGCGGCTCGTTGCCGGCGCGGATGCCCCGGCAGCCAGCGACGCTGGCCTGATCCCGCGGCTGGAAGAGTTCGAGCGCATGCTTATCCGCGCCGCTCTGGCGGAAACCGGCGGCACCGTCTCTGCCGCAGCCGAGCGGCTCGGCCTGCCGCGCCGCACGCTCAGCGACCGGATGGCCCGTCTGGGCATGGCCCCGCCGCGCGAGGCGAGCAGCTGACACGGGCGAGAGCAGGCCTCAACCGGCCTTCAGCCGGGCCGTCAGCCGTTCTGCCGCCCCCAGCACAAGCCCGGTCAGGCGGGGGATCTCCGCCGCATCGAACCGGGTGATCGGGCCGGACAGGCCGAGCGCGCCGAGCAGGTGCCCGTCCTCGCCGAAAACCGGTGCTGCCACGGCCGCGCTGTCCGGATCGCGCTCCCCCCGCGACACGGCGTGGCCAGCCGTGCGAATTTCCGCCGCCTGCGGATGGCCGGCGCCGGACCAGACCGAGAGGACATGGCCGCTGGCCCCGATGGCGAGCGGCAGGAGGCTCCCCTCCTCGAGATGCGAGCGCAGGGGGCGCGGCCCGTTGACCCGGTAGAGGCAGAGCCGTGCCTCGCCCTCGCGGATGTAGAAGGCAGCCGTTTCACCCGCCTCGCGCGCCAGCGCCTGCAATTCGGGCCGGATGATCCCCTCGAGCGGGACGCCGAGCCGGTAGACCCGGGCCAGCGGCAGCACGGCCGGGCCCAGCCGGAAGCGCCCGTCAGCCTCACGGCGGAGATAGCCGAACCGTTCCAGCGACCCGGACAGCCGGAGCACGGTGCTGGGATAAAGCCCTGCCGCCTCGCCCAGCTCCTTGAGGGTGAGATGCGTGCGCCCCTCGCCGAAACAGGCGAGCAGGGCGAGCGCCCGCTCCACTGCTTCGACGCGCGGCAGCTCCGAAGTATCCCCCTTGCGCGGCTTGGGTGGTCGCCCGGCCATGATTCCCCTCACTCCTCTTGACGACAGACCGTCGATGGTCTTTTCTAAAAATAGAATAATAATTCTGTCTAGTGGAATTTTTAATGACCCAACCGGACATCATCATCAGCGAGGTCGGCCCGCGGGACGGGCTGCAGAGCATCGCCCGGATCATGCCAACCGAGGCAAAGACACGCTGGATCCGCGCCCTCGCAGGCGCGGGACTGCGCGAGATCGAGGTCGGCTCCTTCGTAAACCCGAAGCGCCTGCCGCAAATGGCCGATACGGCCGGGGTGGTCGCCAACGCGATCACCCTGCCCGGCCTGTCGGTGATCGCGCTGGTGCCGAACCTCGTCGGCGCCGAACGGGCTTTCGCCGCCGGCGCCCATCGCGTCTCGATGCCGGTTTCCGTCTCGGAATCGCATTCACGCCAGAACATCAACCGCTCGTCGGAGGAAGCCATCGCCGAAGTCCAGGCGGTGGCTGCCTTGCGGAACAGCCTGCCGGATGCCGCCCGTCGCGGCGTCGAGGTCGGGCTGTCGACAGCTTTCGGCTGCACGATCGAGGGCCCCGTCGAGGAGGACCGCGTGATCCGCCTCGCGGTGCTGGCCGCTGAAGCCGGCGCGGATTCGGTCGGCCTGTCGGACACGACCGGCATGGGTAATCCGGCGCAGGTCCGGCGGCTCTTCACCCGGCTCCGCAGCGAACTCGGCCCCAAGGCCGGCGGCGCCCATCTCCACAACACGCGCGGCCAGGGCCTGGCCAATGTGGTCGCGGCGCTCGATGCTGGCGTGACCACGTTCGATTCCTCGCTCGCCGGACTTGGCGGCTGCCCCTATGCCCCGGGCGCGACGGGCAATATCGTGACGGAGGATCTCGTCTTCATGCTGGAAGCCTCGGGCCTGACCACCGGGATCGATATCGACCGCCTCGTTGCGGCGCGGACCATCCTCGCCGAAGCCCTGCCGGGCGAGCCCCTTTACGGCCATGTGGCCGAAGCGGGCCTGCCGAAGGGCTTCCGCCCGGCCGGAGGCCACGCATGACCCGCCCCTCGCCGCTTGCGGGGCTCCGCGTCGTCGAATTTTCCCACATGGTCATGGGGCCGAGTTGCGGGCTGGTCCTCGCCGATCTCGGCGCCGATGTCATCAAGGTCGAGCCGGCCGGCGCGGGGGACAATACCCGCCGTCTCGCCGGGTCGGGTGCGGGTTTCTTCGTCAGCTTCAACCGCAACAAGCGCTCCATCGCGCTCGACCTCAAATCGCCGCGCGGGCTCGCCCTTGTGCGCCGCCTCATCGCCTCGGCCGATGTGATGACCGAGAATTTCCGACCCGGCGCGCTTGAGGCGCTCGGCCTCGGCTACGAGTCGCTCAGGGTCGAGAACCCCCGGCTGATCCATTGCTCGCTGAAGGGCTTCCTGACGGGGCCCTACGAGCATCGCGCCGCCCTCGACGAGGTGGTCCAGATGCTCGGCGGCCTCGCCTACATGACCGGCCCGCCCGGCCGCCCGCTCCGGGCCGGGGCCTCGGTCAATGACATCATGGGCGGCATGTTCGCCGCGATCGGCATTCTCGCCGCAATCAACGAGCGCCATGCCACCGGCCAAGGCCGTTCGGTCAAGGCGGGGCTGTTCGAGAACTGCATCTACCTGATGTCGACGCATATGATGCAATATGCCGTCACCGGCAAACCGGCGGCCCCCATGCCGAACCGGCTCGCCGCCTGGGCGGTCTATGATGTGTTCGATGTCGCCGATGGCAGCCAGGTCTTTGTCGGCGTCGTCTCCGACACGCAATGGTCGGCGTTCTGCGCCGCCTTCGGGCTGGACGACCTGCTGGCCGACCCGGCCCTCGCCACCAACCGCGACCGCGTGCTGGCGCGCGAGCGCTTCATGCCCCGCCTGCGCGCCCTGTTCGCCAGCCGCCCGCGCGCGGAGATTCTCGCCGAATGCGAGCGGATCGGCCTGCCCTTCGCGCCGATCAACCGGCCGGAGGACATGTTCGATGATCCGCATCTCAACCATCCCGGCGCGATGGTGCCGGTGACGATCCCCGGCGGCGCCTCGGCCCGCGTGCCGGCGTTGCCGCTCGAATTCGACGGTGAACGGCCGGGCCTCCACCGGGATATCCCGAAAGCCGGCGAGCAGGGCGTCGAGCTCTGCCGCGAACTCGGCCTCGGCGAGGACGAGATCGAGGCCCTGATCGCGGAAGGCGCGATGACGGTCCAGGACTCGTAGAACCCGAAAGGCCTGAAGCCGGGCACCCCTGAAACGCAAACAGCCGGCACGAGGCCGGCTGTCCGTTATTCAGGGCAGGCGTGAAGCCTCAGGCCAGATCAAACCGGTCGAGATTCATCACCTTGGTCCAGGCCGCAGCGAAATCCTTCACGAATTTCGCCTCGGCATCGCGCGCGGCATAAACCTCCGCCAGCGCACGGAGCTGGGAATTCGACCCGAAGACCAGATCGACACGCGTGCCGGTCCAGGTCACGGCTCCGGTCTTGCGATCGCGGCCCTCGAACAGATCCTCCGCCGGCGTCACCGGCTTCCAGACCGTGCCCATATCGAGCAGGTTGACGAAGAAGTCATTCGTCAGCTGGCCCGGACGCCGGGTGAAGACGCCATGCGCCGCCCCGCCGGTATTGGCCCCAAGCACGCGCAGCCCGCCCACCAGCACCGTCATTTCCGGCGCCGTCAGCGTGAGAAGCTGCGCCCGGTCAACCAGCATTTCCTCTGCCGAGACCGCGTATTCCTTCTTCTGCCAGTTGCGGAAGCCATCGGCCTGCGGCTCCAGCACCGAGAAGGACTCGGCATCGGTCTGCTCCTGCGTGGCATCGGTGCGGCCCGGGGTGAACGGCACCTCGACCGGGAAACCGGCATCGCGCGCCGCCTTCTCGACCGCCGCCGACCCGCCAAGCACGATCAGATCCGCCAGCGAGACGCGCTTGGCGCCTTTCTGCGCGGCGTTGAACGCCATCTGGATGCCTTCCAGCACCGAGAGCGCCTTGCCGAGTTCGGCCGGCTCGTTGACGGCCCAGTCCTTCTGCGGGGCAAGACGGAGGCGCGCGCCATTGGCGCCGCCCCGCATATCCGAGCCGCGGAACGTCGAGGCCGAGGCCCAGGCCGTGGCGACAAGGCGCGACAGCGAAAGGCCCGAGGCCAGGATCGTCGCCTTGAGTTCGGCAATATCCGCCGCATCGACCAGCGGATGATCGGCCTTCGGCAGCGGATCCTGCCAGATCAGGTCCTCCGCCGGCACTTCCGGGCCGAGATAGAGGCTCTTCGGCCCCATATCGCGATGGGTCAGCTTGAACCAGGCGCGGGCAAAGGCATCGGCGAAGGCCGCCGGATTCTTGTGGAAATGGCGCGAGATCTTCTCGTAGGCCGGGTCCATCCGCATCGCCATGTCGGCGGTGGTCATGATGGTGGTCTGCTTTTTCGACGGGTCGTGCGGCATCGGCGCCATGTCCTTCTCGGACACGTTCTTGGGCACCCACTGCCAGGCGCCGGCCGGGCTCTTGGTGAGTTCCCACTCATAGCCGAACAGCATGTCGAAATAACCGTTGTCCCAGCGGGTCGGATTGGGCGTCCATGCCCCCTCGATCCCCGAGGTGATCGTGTCATCGCCCATGCCGCTGCCGAAACGGCTGATCCAGCCCAGCCCCTGCTCGGCAAGGCCCGCGCCTTCGGGCTCCGGCCCGACCAGCGCGGCATCGCCCGCGCCATGGCAGCGGCCGAAGGTATGGCCACCGGCCGTGAGCGCAACGGTCTCCTCGTCATTCATCGCCATCCGGGCGAAGGTTTCGCGGATATCGCGGCCTGAAGCCACCGGATCCGGCTTGCCGTTGGGCCCTTCCGGGTTGACGTAGATCAGGCCCATCTGCACCGCCGCCAGCGGGTTCTCGAGGAACCGGTCGCCGGAATAGCGCTTGTCGCCGAGCCAGCTATCCTCGGTGCCCCAGTAGATGTCCTCCTCCGGCTCCCAGACATCGGCCCGGCCGCCGCCGAAGCCGAACGTCTTGAAGCCCATCGATTCCATGGCGACATTGCCGGCCAGGATCATCAGGTCAGCCCAGGAAATGGCGTTGCCGTATTTCTGCTTGATCGGCCAGAGCAGGCGGCGCGCCTTGTCGAGATTGGCATTGTCGGGCCAGCTGTTCAGCGGGGCGAAACGCTGCGTGCCCGAACGGGCGCCACCGCGGCCGTCGCCGGTGCGGTAGGTGCCGGCGCTGTGCCAGGCCATGCGGATGAAGAGCGGGCCGTAATGGCCGTAATCCGCCGGCCACCAGCTCTGCGAATCCGTCATCAGGGCATGAAGGTCCTGCTTCAGCGCAGTATAGTCGAGGCCCTCGAAGGCCTTGGCATAGTCGAAGCCCCGGTCCATCGGGTTCGACAGGGCGGTGTTCTGGTGCAGGATCTTGAGGTTGAGCTGCTTGGGCCACCAGTCACGGTTCGAGCGACCGCCGAAGATCACGTTGCCGCCGCCGCCATGCATGACGGGGCAGCCGCCTTTCGGGGTTCCACTGGTTCCATCCATGATGCTCTCCAATTGTGCCGGTTGTTCTGAATAGGGATCGGGACCCTACCGGCCGGCGGTGACGGAATTTCGTCAGGGTGCGGCGGTGGTCCGGAAGGCTGGAACGCTTCTAGCAAGCCAGAACGATTAGTTTAAGTTTTATTTTCTGATCACTGTGATAAGTTTTGCTATGATCAATCTTACCCTGCGCCAGCTTCGCTATTTCGAGGCCCTGGCCCGGCATGGCCATTTCGGCCGCGCGGCCGAGGCCTGCGCCATTTCCCAGCCCGCCCTGTCGATGCAGATCCGGGAACTCGAGCAGGCGCTCGGCACCGGCCTGTTCGAGCGCGGCGCCCGGCAGGTCCGGCTCACGGCCTTCGGTGAGGAAGTCGCGCAGCGGGCACGCGGCATCCTGCGCGCGGTCGACGAACTGGGCGATCTCGCCCGCGGGGCGCAGGAAGGGCTGGCCGGACGGCTGCGCATCGGCATCATCCCCACCGTGGCGCCCTACCTCCTGCCGCGCATCATCGCGGACCTGACACGCGTCCATCCGGCGCTTGACCTGCATGTCCGCGAAACAATGACGCCCAAGCTGATCGAGGAACTGAACGAGGGCCGGCTCGACACCGCCATCGTGGCGCTTCCGGTCTCGGAAGTCTCGCTCGAGGAAGTGGCCTTGTTCTCCGAGAGTTTCGTTCTGGTCCGCCCGGGTGATCAGGAAGGCCTGCCGGTACCCGACCGGCGGCAATTGCCCGAAATGCGCCTGCTCCTGCTGGAGGAGGGCCATTGCTTCCGGGACCAGGCGCTCGCCTTCTGCCACATGCCGTCCTCCCGCCCGCGGGAATGGCTCGACGGTTCCTCGCTCTCGACCCTGGTGCAGATGGTCGGGGCCGGGATCGGCATCACGCTGATCCCGGAAATGGCGCTGGCGGTCGAGACGCGTTCCGCCCCGGTCTCCGTCGTGCGGTTCGAGAGCGAGCAGCCCTCGCGCACGATCGGCATGGTCTGGCGCCGGACGAACCCGCTTGCGCAGCGGCTGGCCCAGATCGCGGCTCTGGTGAAGGAATCGGCCGCCGGCCGTTCCTGACGGGCCGGGCCGTCAGCCCGCCCGCGCCACGCCGATAAAGCGTTCGACCTCCTGCTGGACAATGCCCGAACTGCCGGCCACGCGCTCGGCGCTCTCGCGCACTTTCCGCGTCACCTCGTCGACCCGGCTCATCTTCTCCTGAAGCGCGCCGAGCGAGGCCGTCACGCCGGACGCATTCGAAGCGGCATCCTGCATCGTTCCCGAAATCTGCTGCGTCGTGGCATCCTGCTGCTCGATGGCGGCGGCGATCGAGGTCATGAACTGGTCGATCTCGACCACCCGGCCGACAATCACGTCGATGCCGCCGGCCGAGGCCTTTGTCGCGCTCTGGACCGCCTGGATCTGCTGGCGGATTTCCTCGGTGGCTGCCGCCGTCTGGGCAGCAAGGGTCTTCACTTCCTGCGCCACCACCGCGAAGCCGCGGCCGGCCTCGCCCGCGCGCGCTGCCTCGATCGTCGCGTTGAGTGCAAGCAGGTTGGTCTGCGAGGCGAGGCTCTCGATGAGCGTGATGACATCGCCGATCCTGAGGCTGGCCTCGGTGAGCTCGGCCATGCTCGCGCGAGATCCCTCGCCGGACTGGCGGACCGCGCCGAGCGCCTCGCTCGTGCTCTGGACCTGATTGGCAATCTCGCCGATCGACCGCGACAATTCGCTGATCGACACCGCGAGGTTCGAGACATTTGCCGCAGCGTCGCTGGCGGAACGCGCCGCTTCCGACATGCCGTCCTGCGCCGCATCGGCAATGCCCGAGAGCCCTTCAGCAGCCTGGCGCATGTCGATCGACTGGGTGCCGGCCTCCTCGAGGGTGCGGCGGATCGCCGGCTCGAAGCCATGGATCGCCTGTTCCAGCGCCTGACGGCGCATCCCGTCTTCCTGCTGGCGGCGGGCCACATCCTCGCCCAGCGCTTGAGCCTTACGGCTGGCCTCCAGCGCGGCAGCCAGCGAGGCATCACTGACGGCGAAGGCCTTTTCCAGCATCAGCACGAGCAGGGTCAGCGCCCCGGCCTCGACGATGAGGATCACCGCATGAATCACGACGCGCAGGAAATCCGCGCCGGCATTGAAGACGGCGGCGGGCATCAGGAAGTTCAGCCCGAGGTGATGCACCGCGACGACAAGTGTCGCGGCCACGATGCTCGGCCAGCAGCACAGCCCGGCCACAAGGCCAAGCGCCGCGAAGAAGGCCATATGGATATCCATCTGGTAGGCATGCCCCGACAGGACACCCAGCAGCAGCATCACCTGCCCCATCAGGGTCGTCGCCAGCAGGTTGCGCGTCCAGAGCGCTTCGGGCCGCATCCGCAGGGTCAATGTCCCGCCGACCAGCAGCACCAGGCTGGCCAGCGCCGGCAGGGTGCCGAACTCCCTCGTGAACCCGATCAGGGTGACCAGAGCCAGAAGGGCGGCCTGGGCGCCGAGGATATAGGCAGCGGAAATCCGGCGGATACCGGCGATATCAAGAGCCGGGGTGATCGTGCCGGCGGAAGCATTCGGGGTCACGGGGTACATCCTGTGTAGAGATCGCCATTGAGAACGAGGAAGGCGCCGGCCGCATAGAGACGACGCGCGAGATCGGGGCCATCCGGCGCGACCAGCAGCGTGCCGTCGAACCGGCCCTTCGCCAGCAACCGTGCATCCGCCGCTGCGAGGATCTGCATGGCCTCGGCCTCGCCGCGCCAGGGCGGCCCGATCAGCAGCAGCGGCGTCGCCGCACGCGGCATCGACGCCACGCCAAGAGGCAGGGCGACCGCGATCAGGGCGCTGGCGAAGATCGACCGCAAAGGGGCAGGCAGGGACATGCCCCAGTATTGGGTCGGAAAGGTTAACTCTGGATAACCACAATGGTGATTTGGAATAAGTTCCTGAACCCGGAAACGCGCAAGACTGCGCTCTCCGGTGCTGACGGATATCTAGGCCAGGCGGCGCCCGTCGGCATCGATGATCAACTCGCCGTCTTCCTTGCGGAACGGGCCCGGCGGCAGGCGGTCCAGCAGGTCGAGCACGGTCTGGCTGGGCCGGCAGAGCTTCACCCCGCGCGGGGTGCAGACGATCGGCCGGTTAACGAGGACCGGATGCTCGACCATGGCCGCAATCAGCACATCCTCGGGCACGCCCGGTTCGAGCAGGCCGAGCTCGGCCGCCGGCGATTTCGTTTCGCGCAGCGCCGCACGCGGTGTCAGCCCGGCCGCGGCGAAAAGCCCGAGCAGTTGCGGCCGCGTCCAGCCGGTCTCCAGATAGAGGATCACCTGCGGCCGGCAGTTGGCCGCCTCGAGAATGGCGAGCACATTGCGGGATGTGCCGCAGGACGGGTTATGATGGATGACCACGGGAAAGGTGTCAGCCATCGTTTCCCGCCTCGGAAAGACCGGCGGCCAGCCAGCGATCCGCCTGCCAGGCCGCGAGGGCACCGATCCCCTGCATGACCATGAAAGCCGGCACATCGGCCGGCGCGATGCCCGCGAAGCTCGGCGTGAAGGCCCGGGCCAGCGTGACGGCGGGATTGGCGAAGGAGGTCGAAGCCGTGAACCAATAGGCCCCCGTGATAACGAGCCCGACAATGAACGCGACATTCCCCGTCTTGTGCCGGACCGTCATCAGGATGGCGAGGACCAGCGTGAAGGTGGCAACGGCCTCCGAGAACCAGAGCGCCGCCCCGGTGCGGGCGGCCCCGCCGGCTGTCAGCGGCGCCATGCCGAACATCAGATGCGCGAGGACGGTTCCCGCCAGCCCGCCCGTCACCTGCGCCAGCATGTAGGGCGCCAGCGCGGACCAGCCGAGTTCCTTTCGCAGGGCGAAGACGAGACTGACAACCGGGTTGAAATGCGCGCCGGAAACCGGGCCGAACATCGTGATCAGCACGACGAGCATCGCGCCGGTGGCCAGCGCATTGGCCATGAGCTGCACGCCGGCATCGCGGCTGAGCTGGGTCGCCATGATGCCGGAGCCGATCACCGTCGCGACCAGCAGGGCCGTGCCCAGAGCTTCCGCAGCCAGCTTCGCCCGCAATGCCGCCACGTCGCTCTCCCCCGCCGGCAAGCCTTCCTGCTGCGCTAGCGGCCAAGGACGACCGTTCGATGACAGCCCGGCAAGGTATTCAGGCGTGCGGCGGCGGGCTGACCCCGTTCTCGTGGCAGAAGGCTTCGAGCCGACGGAACGCCGCCTCCTTGACCGGGCCATAGCCGCGCAGATCCATCGGCGCCTCGGCCAGCGGCACCAGCGCCGCCACGCCCCGTTCCGGCAGCGCACGGATCCATTCGCCGATCCGCGCTTCGTACCAGCCGATCAGTGCCCGCTCCATCCGCCGCTCGCGTGTATGGCCGAACGGATCGAACGCGGTGCCGCGGAGGCGCTTCATCGGCGCCAGCAGGCGGAAAGCGCCCCGCATCCAGCCCCCGAAGGCGCGCTTGCGCGGCCGGCCCCGCGCATCCGTGCGGCCCGGCAGGAGCGGCGGCGCGAGATGGTAGCGCAGGGTGAAATCGCCCTCGAAATCGCGGGCGACCTGCTCGAGGAAGCCGCTCTTCGCATGGAGCCGCGCCACCTCGTATTCGTCCTTGTAGGCCATCAGCTTGAACAGGCTGCGGGCGACAGCCTCGGTCAGCCGGGTCGAGCCGAAACCGGCCTCCGCCTGCCGCATCGCCTCGACCTGCCGGGCGAAGCGCGCGGCATAGGCGGCGTCCTGGTAGGCGGTGAGAAACTCAACCCGCCGCGCCACCAGTGATTCGAGCGTTTCCGGACCCGTTTCTTCCGGCATGTCCAGCCGCTCCGGGCAGGCCACGGCCATCCGGCCGAGCGTGAAGGCCTCGCGGTTCTGCGCCACCGCCACGCCATTGAGCCCGATCGCGCGCTCGATCGCCGGCAGCGAGAGCGGCAGCAGGCCCTTCTGCCAGGCCGCCCCGAACAGGATCATGTTGGCGAAGACTGCATCGCCCAGCCATTGCTCGGCGAGGCGGTTGGCATCGAAGGCCTCGATCATGCCCTCGCCGGCCACGCAGGTGATGGCCGCCAGCCGCGCGCCGACCGCGAGATCGGCATCCCGCCGCCGCACCACATCGCCGGTCGGCATCTCGGCGAGATTGACCACGCCGCGCATCCCCGCGCGATAGGTGCCGGACGCCTTGGGCGAGGAGGAGACGACGATGTCGCCGCCGATCAGCGCATCCGCCGCGCCCTGGTCGATCCGCACCTGGCGGAGATCCTCCGGCCGCGGGGCCAGCCGGAGATAGGAGAGGACGGGCCCGAATTTCTGGGCAAAACCCATGAAATCGAGCACCGAAACGCCCCGCCCTTCGAGATGGGCCGCCATCGCCGCCACCGCCCCGATCGTGATGACGCCCGTACCGCCGACGCCGGTGATCAGCACGTCCCAGCCCTGCGCGAGATCGGGCAGGACGGGCATCGGCAGTTCGCCCGCCGCCGGCAAGGCCCGCCCGGTGGGCTTGCGCCGCCGCCCGCCCTCCACGGTGACGAAGCTCGGGCAGAATCCGTCCAGACAGGAGAAATCCTTGTTGCAATTCGACAGGTTGATCTGCCGCTTCCGGCCGAACGGCGTTTCCTTCGGCTCGACCGAGAGGCAATTCGACTGGACCGAGCAATCGCCGCAGCCCTCACAGACAAGATCGTTGATCACCACGAACCGCGCCGGATCCGGCATCTGCCCGCGCTTGCGGCGGCGGCGCTTCTCGGTGGCGCAGGTCTGCGCATAGATCAGCACGCTCACGCCCGGCACCTCGCGCAATTCGCGCTGAAGCGCATCCATCGCCTCGCGCGGATGCAGCGTCGTGCCAGCGGGAAAAGCACCCGGGGCAAACGCCTCCGGCGCATCCGAGACCACGGCGATGCGCTGCACGCCCTCGGCCCGGACGGAATGGGCGATCGCCTCGACCGAGATCGGCCCGTCCACCGGCTGGCCGCCGGTCATGGCCACGGCATCGTTGAACAGGATCTTGTAGGTGATGTTCGCATCCGCCGCGATGGCCTGCCGGATCGCCATCGAGCCGGAATGATACCAGGTGCCCTCGCCGAGATTCTGGAACACATGGTTGCCACCGGTGAACCGTGAGGAGGCGACCCAGTTCACCCCCTCCCCGCCCATCTGGATCAGCGAAGAGGTGTCCCGCTCCATCCAGCTCGCCATGAAATGGCAGCCGATTCCGGCGAGGGCCTTGGAGCCCTCGGGCACGCGGGTGGAGGTATTGTGCGGGCAGCCGGAACAGAAATACGGCGTCCGGGTCGCCCCGGCAATCTCCAGCACCCGCCCCGCCTGCGGGTACAGGGCAGCAGCCCGCGCCGGCAGGCCAAGTTCCGGGAAGAACCGGTCAAGCCGGCCGGCGACGATCGGCGCCAGCTGGCGCGGCGAGAGCTCACCCGTCCAGGGAATCAGCCGTCGCCCCTGCTCGTCATGCTTGCCGACCATGCGCTCGGGCTTGGCGGAGGGGGCATCGTAGAAATATTCCTTGAACTGGCTCTCGATGATGCCGCGCTTCTCCTCGACAACGAGGATCTCCTGCTTGCCCGTCACGAAGGCGAGCGCATCATGCAAGGGCAGCGGCCAGACCATGCCGACCTTGTAGATATCAATGCCCAGCCGCCGGCATTCCGCCTCGTCGAGCCCCAGCAGCCGCAAGGCTTCCATCAGGTCGAGATGCGCCTTGCCGGTCGTGACAATCCCGAACCGCGCGCCGGGAATGTCGTAGATCCGCCGGTCAATCGGGTTGGCGCGCGCGAAGGCATAGACCGCGTGCTTCTTCGCCTCCATCCGCGCCTCGATCTGCGGCCCCGGCAGGTCCGGCCAGCGATAATGCAACCCGCCCGGCGGCGGCGTGAAATCCGGCGGCAGGAACACCCGCTCCGGCGGCAGGACCACGCTGGCGGCACTCTCCACCACTTCCGAAATCGCCTTGAACCCCACCCACATCCCGGAAAAGCGGCTGAGCGCATAGCCATAGGCGCCGAATTCCAGATATTCCGCCACCGACGCGGGATGCAGCGTCGGCATGAAGAAGCTCATGAAGGCGACATCGCTCTGATGCGGCATCGAGGAGGAGACGCAGCCATGGTCATCCCCCGCCACGACCAGCACGCCGCCATGCGGCGAGGCGCCATAGGCATTGCCATGCTTGAGCGCATCGCCGGCCCGGTCGACCCCCGGCCCCTTGCCGTACCAGAGGCCGAACACGCCCTGCACCTGCTTGCCCGGCTGCGTCTCGACCTGCTGCGAGCCCAGCACCGCCGTCGCGGCGAGATCCTCGTTGACTCCGGGCAGGAAGGTGATGCCGTGCGCGGCGACGAGGTCCTTCGCGCGCCAGAGTTCCTGGTCGACCGCGCCGAGCGGCGAGCCGCGATAGCCCGAGACAAAGCCGGCCGTGCCAAGCCCGGCCGCCCGGTCACGCCGGGCCTGGTCGAGCAGGATCCGCACCAGAGCCTGCGTCCCCGTCAGGAAGACCCGGCCCTCGCGGGCGGTGTAGCGATCCTCGAGGCGATAGGCCTCCGGCCCGAAATCCTGCGGCGCGTGATGGTGCATGGCGTCCTCCCGATTTTTCGGAAGATCATGCCGGATCCGCCGGAAAGATCATGCCGAACTTCGCACATCCACTTCCCTTTCTGGCAGGATCTGCCATTAATGGAATAGTTCGGGAAAGAAATTGCCGTGCCACTCACACTCGCCGACAGCGACCTCCGCCTGCTCCGCCTTCTCCAGCGGGATGGCCGCATCTCCAACCAGGACCTGGCCGAGGCGGCAGGCATGTCGCCCTCGGCCTGCTGGCGCCGCGTCAAGGCGCTGGAAGAGGCCGGCCTGATCACCGGCTATGCCGCCATCCTCGCGCCCGAAGCCACCGGCTTCACCTTCTCGGCGATTGTCCACGTCACGCTCGCGCGGCATGAGCGCGCCCATGTCGATCACTTCATCGAGGCCGTCTCGCGGCGGCCGGAAGTGCTGGAATGCTTCGCCACGACCGGCGAGGCCGATTATCACCTGCGCGTCGTCTCGCCGGACAAGGACAGCTACAATCGCTTCCTCGACGAGTTCCTCTTCCGGCTGCCCGGCATCGCGCATGTGCGGACGAATGTGGTGCTGAAGGATGTGAAGCTGACCACGGCGCTGCCGCTTTGATGCAGTTCGGCCGCTTGCGATTTGGTGCCGTCATGCCCGCCCTCGGGGCGGGCATCCACGACTTCGCCGGGAAGATAAATAGTCATGGATGGCCGGGCCAAGCCCGGCCATGACGAGAGAAGCAGCGGAAACGCCCTAACCCTGCACCACGCGGATGCGCGGGCCGCCGCCCGGCGCCGGCGGCAGCCCCCGCGCAACCTCACGTGCACTGGCCTCGATCATCGTCATGACGAGATCGGCAAAGGCCTCGTGGCTGACAGGGCCGTTCTCCCGGAACCACATGAATTTCCAGTTCATCATGCCGAACAGGTTCATGGTCAGCGGTGTCAGCGCGGCGCGATGCCCGGCCAGAACCGGCTCGAGCGCGGCAATGGCCCCGGCAAAGCGGCGGACCAGCACCCGCTCGCGCTCGATGAGCTCGGCCTTCTTGTCCTCGGGCAGGCGCTTCATGTCACTGATCTGGATCTGGTGCTCCTCGTCGGCATGCCGATAGGCCTCGAGCAGGGCCGCGATCATTGCCCGCAGGGTCTCGGCCGGCTTCAGGCTTTCCGGCACCGACTCGATCGCCGTGACGAGATCGTCGAGATGCGCCCGGATGATGTCGAACAGGAGCTGCTCCTTGTTCGTGTAGTAGTGATAAAGCAGCGCCTTCGAGACCCCGCAGGCCGCCGCGATCTCGTTCACCGAGGCCCGGTCGAACCCGTTCCGCGCGAACATCGCCGCCGCGGCCTTGAGAATGGCCCGGCGCTTGTCATCATGATCGGCCGCGATGGGGCGTGCCATATCCTTATCCTTTCGGCCTCTGGTCGATGATCCGGCGGGCCTTGCCGGCCGACCGCTCGATCCCGTCCGGCGGCAGCACGTCAACCCAGGCTGAAATCCCGATCTTGTCCTTGATGCGCTGGGCGAGCAATTTCCCGGCCGCCTTGGCCGCATCGCCGACGCCCGGGCGGGCCTCGACCTTCACCTCCATCTCGTCCATGCGCCCCTCGCGGGTGAGCACGATCTGGTAATGGGCGGAAAGCGCATCGAGAGTCAGCAGCATCTCCTCGATCTGGGTGGGGAAAACATTGACCCCGCGCACGATCATCATGTCGTCGGAGCGGCCGGTCACCTTCTCCATCCGCCGCATCGAGCGCGCTGTGCCCGGCAGCAGCCGCGTCAGGTCCCGTGTGCGGTAGCGGATGATCGGCATCGCCTCCTTGGTCAGCGCGGTAAAGACCAACTCGCCCTTCTCGCCGTCGGGCAGGACAGCCCCGGTCTCGGGATCGATGATTTCCGGGTAGAAATGATCCTCCCAGATATGCAGCCCGTCCTTGGTCTCCACGCATTCATTGGCGACGCCCGGCCCGATCACCTCGGACAGGCCGTAAATGTCCACGGCATGCATGTCGAAGCTCTGCTCGATCTCGCCGCGCATCGCATTCGTCCACGGTTCGGCGCCGAAAATGCCGACCTGAAGCGACGAGGCGCGCGGGTCATGCCCGGCCTTCCGGAACTCATCGAGGATCGCCAGCATGTAGCTCGGCGTGACCATGATGATGTCCGGCCGGAAATCCTGAATCAGCTGGACCTGCCTTTCGGTCATGCCGCCGGAAATCGGGATCACCGTGCAGCCCAGCTTCTCGGCACCGTAATGCGCACCGAGCCCGCCGGTGAAGAGGCCATAGCCATAGGCCACATGGGCGATCATGCCCGGCCGGGCCCCGGAGGCCCGCAGCGACCGCGCGACGACATCGGCCCAGGTCTGGATATCGCGCGCCGTGTAGCCGACGACCGTCGGCTTGCCGGTCGTGCCGGAGGAGCCATGGATGCGCACCACCTGCTCCCGCGGCACGGCGAACAGGCCGAACGGGTAATTGTCGCGCAGGTCTGCCTTGGTGGTGAACGGGAACTTTGCCAGATCCGCCAGGCTCTTCAGGTCATCCGGATGCACGCCGACATCGTCGAATTTCCTCCGGTAGGCCGGCACATTGCGATAGGCATGGTCGAGCGACCATTTCATCCGGGAAAGCTGGAGCGCCGCGATCTCGTCCCGCGAGGCGGTCTCGATCGGATCGGTCAGCGGCTTGTATGTGGAAATCGAAAACATCGCCCCTCACCCCTCGATCGTCACGCCCGGGAAGAACTCGCCCTTCACCGTGCGGGAATGGCCGCGGAACAGCGCGATGGTCACGCCGTCCTGGTTGGTCACGGTGATATCGTAGATGCCGCTGCGCCCCTGCCGCGACACTTCCTCGCCCCGCGCCACCAGCCGGTCGCCCTTCCGGCCCGGCGCGAGATAGGTGATCGAGCAATGCTGCGCCACCGTGCGCTGGTTATGCGTGTTGCAGGCAAAGGCGAAGGCGGAATCCGCCAGCGCGAAGATGAAGCCGCCATGGCAGGAGCCATGGCCGTTGACCATGTGGTCGGCCACCTCCATCGCGATCTCGCTGCGGCCCGGTGCCACCGAGACCAGCGCCATGCCCTGCCCGGCCGAGGCATGGTCCTCACGCCACATCGCCTCGGCGCAGGCTTTCGCCAGTTCGTCCCGCGTCATTGTCGTCATCTCAGCGCCCCTCGAAGCGGGCATCCCGCTTTTCCATGAAGGCGCGCACGCCCTCGGCATAATCCGCGCTGCGGCCCAGCCGGCGCTGCGCGTCGCGTTCGTCATCGAGCTGCGCATCGAGCCCCTGCGTGAACGCCTTCTGGATCAGCGCCTTGGTCTCCGCGAGGCCGAGGGTCGGCGCCCCGGCGAGGCTCGCGCCCAGCGCCATCGCCTCATCCATCAGGGCGGCATCCTCCACCGCGCGATAGATCATTCCGATCCGCTCGGCTTCTTCCGCGGGCACCGGAATCGCCAGCATCGCCAGCGTCTTGGCCCGGGCCTCGCCGACAAGGCGCGGCAGCATCCAGGTGCCGCCGGAATCCGGCACCAGCCCGATCTTCGAGAAGGCCTGGATGAATTTCGCGTTTTTCGCCGCCAGCACGATGTCGCAGGCCAAAGCGAGATTGGCCCCGGCTCCGGCGGCCACGCCGTTGACCGCCGCGATCACGGGCTTCTGCAGGCCCCGGATCGCGCGGATCAGCGGGTTGTAGAAGGTCTCGAGCGTATACCCGAGATCGGGCGCCGCGCCGCCTTCCGGCCGCACCCGGTCCGACAGGTCCTGCCCCGCGCAGAAGCCGCGCCCGGCGCCGGTCAGGATGATCGCGCGGCAGGCCGGGTCCGAGGCGAGGCTGTCGATGATTGCCTTGAGGGCGCGATGCTGCGCCTCGTTGAAGGAGTTGAGCTTGTCGGGGCGGTTGAGCGTGACCACGGCCAGCGCCCCATGCATCTCCAGAAGAACCGGCGCGGGTTCAGCCATCCTGCACTCCTCTTTCGTTTCGTCCCGCCGGTCTTCTTTTTGCGGGGTCGGGCGATGGCTTTTCGCAAAACCCACTTGACTAACTGACCGGTCGGATAATTATCTTGGGAAGACGACGGACTTGTCAACGGGCTTGTCGGGCCCGGTCAAAAACAGATCCGATCCACCGCCAAGGTGGACGGCAGGTGGAAACGCAACGGATTGGCTGACCATCCGGTCGGGCCATCCCAACGAGGGAGAGAGTGCATGTCCATGCTTACGGGAATGTCGCGCCGCCTTGCGCTGGCGACAGGGATCGGCGCCGTGATGGCCGCCGCGCCGGCTTTCGCGCAGGGCGAGATCAAGCTGGGGGCCGTCCTGTCGGTGACGGGCCCGGCCTCCTTCCTCGGCGATCCGGAAAAGCGGACGCTGGAAATGGAAGTCGAGGCCCTCAACGCGAAAGGTGGCCTGCTCGGACGCAAGGTCCGTCTGATCGTGTATGATGATGCTGGCGATGCGAACGCCGCCCGAACCTTCGCCACGCGCCTGCTGGAGGAGGACAAGGTGACCGCCATGATCGGTGGCTCGACCACCGGCACCACGCTCGCCATGGTGCCCGCCTTCGAAGATGCCCAGGTGCCCTTCATCAGCCTTGCCGGCGCGATCCAGATCATCCAGCCGGTCAAGAAATGGGTGTTCAAGACCCCGCATACCGACACCATGGCCTGCGAGAAGATCTTCGAGGACATGAAGAAGCGCGGCACCGTGAAGATCGGCATGATCTCGGGCACCGACGGCTTCGGCAAGTCGATGCGTGACCAATGCGTCGGCGTGGCCGGCAAATACGGCATCGAGATCCTGCACGAGGAAAGCTACGGCCCGCGCGATACCGACATGACGCCGCAGCTCACCAACATCAAGAACAAGGCCGGCGTACAGGCGGTGATCAATCCCGGTTTCGGCCAGGGCCCGGCCATCGTCACCCGCAACTACCGCCAGCTCGGCATCACCGTGCCGCTCTACCAGAGCCATGGCGTGGCCTCGAAGCAGTTCATCGATCTCGCCGGCCCGGCTGCCGAGGGCGTGCGCCTTCCGGCTGCGGCCCTGCTGGTGGCGGACAAACTGCCGGACAATGACCCGCAGAAGAAGGTCGTGATGCAATACACGGCCGACTACACGAAAAAGACCGGCCAGCCCGTCTCGACCTTCGGCGGCCATGCCTTTGACGGCTTCCATATCTGGAAGCAGGCAGTGGAACGCGCCGGGACCGACAACCCGGCCAAGGTGCGCGACGAGATCGAGAAGACCAAGGGCTATGTCGGCACCGGCGGCGTGGTGAACATGTCCCCGACCGATCATATGGGCCTCGATCTCTCGGCCTTCCGCATGCTGGAGATCAAGAACGGCGACTGGACCCTGGTGAACTGAGCCCTCTCACCTGCCGCCGCTGCGCGGCGTCGGCCTCTCCCCCGGCGGGGAGAGGCGGGAGGCAGGCTGGATGAGCCGGAATCCTGGAAGCGTCCGGGCGCTTCCCCTCGCCCCGCTTGCGGGGAGAGCAACAGCGAAGGCCATGGACGAGGGAATCCCTCTCCCCAACCGGGGAAAGGGTGGCTGAGGGCGAAGCCCGAAGCCGGGTGAGGGGCAATGCCGGGTGAGGGCCCTTGCAGGGCGGAGAGAAACAGGACCATGCCTGAATTGCTGCAATTCGCCTTTTCCGGCCTGACGGTCGGCGCGGTCTATGCGCTGGTCGCGCTCGGCTTCACGCTGATCTACAACGCCTCGGATGTCGTGAATTTCGCGCAGGGCGAATTCGTGATGCTGGGTGGCATGATCACGGTGTTCCTGCACCTCGCCGGCCTGCCCATCCCAGTGGCGGCCTTTGCCGCGATCCTGATCACGGTGCTGGTCGGCCTCGCGCTCTATGCCTTCGCGATCGATCTCGCTCGCGGTTCCGGTGCGGTGCAGATCATCATCATCACCATCGGCGCCTCGATCTTCCTGCGCGGCGTCGCGCAGGTCATCTTCGACAAGCGTTTCCACGCCCTGCCCGCCTGGTTCGGCAGCGAGCCGATCCGCCTCGGCGGCGCGGCGATCCTGCCGCAGAGCCTTGTCGTGCTGGCCGGCGCCGCGCTGATCGTCGCGCTGATCTTCCTGATGATCGACCGGACGATCCTCGGCCGCGCCATCCTCGCCACGGCCACCAACCGGCTGGCGGCACGGCTTGTCGGTATCCCCGTCCGCCGCATTGTCGCGCTCTCCTTCGCTCTCTCCGCCGCCATCGGCGCCGTGGCCGGCCTGCTCGTCACGCCGATCACGCTGACCAGCTACGATGTCGGCACGCTGATGGCGCTCAAGGGCTTCGCCGCGGCCATGCTCGGCGGCATGGGCAGCGCGCCGGGCGCCATCGTCGGCGGCGTGCTGCTCGGCCTTGCCGAGAGCTTCGGCGCCGGGTTGATCTCGTCGAAATACAAGGATGCCATCGCCTTCCTGATCATCCTCTTCACTCTGTTCGTGCGGCCGCAGGGCCTGTTCGGCAAGCGATCCACGGAGCGGGTCTGATGGAACGGCTGCTCCGCAACCGCTGGGCCCTCGTCGTTGCCCTCGCCCTGATATTGGCCGCTTTGCCGCTGGTCTTCCCGTCGAACTATTATTTCCGGGTCGCGGCCCTGGTGAACATCTTCGCCCTCGCCGCCATCGGCCTGAACCTGCTGATGGGCTATGCCGGGCAGGTCAGCCTCGGCCATGCCGGCTTCATGGGCATCGGCGCCTATGCCGTGGCCATCGGCGCGAGCCGCTTCGGGCTGAACGGCGCGGTCGCCATGCTGGCCGGCGCGGCGATGGCCGGGTTGCTCGCCTTCCTTGTGGGACGGCCGATCCTCAGGCTGAAGGGCCATTACCTCGCCGTGGCCACGCTGGGCCTCGGCCTGCTCATCTCGATGGTGCTGACCAACGAGGCTGGCTGGACCGGCGGGCCGGACGGCATGGCCGTGCCCCGGCTCGAACTGTTCGGCACGCGGCTGCGTGGCCCCGATACCTGGTACATGATCACAGCCGGCGCGCTGGTCCTCGGCGTGATCCTCGCCCTGAACCTGATCGAAAGCCCCACCGGCCGCGCCATGCGCGCCATCCATGACAGCGAGATCGCCGCCCGCGTCGTCGGCGTCGATGTCGCCGCCTACAAGCTGAAGATCTTCGTCATCTCGGCCGTCTATGCCTCGATCGCCGGCTCGCTCATGGCCTTCCTCAACGGCCATATCACGCCCGATGGCACGGCCGGTTTCCTCCGCTCTGTGGAGCTGGTGACGATGGTCGTGCTCGGCGGGCTCGGCTCGGTCCTCGGGGCGATTGTCGGCGCGGCGATGCTGGTCATCCTGCCGCAGGCGCTGACGATCTTCCACGAATACGAGCATCTCCTCCTCGGCCTGATCATCATGGCCAGCATGATCCTGCTGCCGCGCGGGGTGATCCCCTCGCTGCTCGCCCGCCTGCGGGGAGGCGGGGCATGAGCACGCTGCTGGAAACCGAGAACCTGTCCATCGCCTTCGGCGGCATCACCGCCGTCGACCAGGTCTCGCTCGCCGTCGCGCCCGGCCAGATCCATTCGATCATCGGGCCGAACGGCGCCGGCAAGACCACCCTGTTCAACCTGATTTCCGGCCTCTACCAGCCCTCTTCCGGCCGCGTGAAACTGGCGGGCGAGGAGGTCACCGGCCTGCCGCCGGAACAGCTGGCACGCCGTGGCCTGTCACGCTCGTTCCAGAACCTGCAGATCTTCTTCCGGATGAGCGCGGTCGAGAATGTGATGGTCGGCTGCCACCGGCATGAGCGCACCGGCATCCTCAGCCATCTCCTCGCCTTGCCGAATGTGCGGGCCGAGAACCGCAACTCGCGCGAGATTGCCATGGCGCAGCTGGCGCGGGTCGGCCTTGCCGATCTCGCCGAGAAGGAAGCGGGCTCGCTCTCCTATGGCGCGCTGAAGCGGCTCGAGATCGCCCGGGCCCTCGCGACCGAGCCGCGCATCCTTCTGCTCGACGAGCCGGCCGCCGGCTGCAACCCGGTCGAGACCGAGGAGATCGACCGCGTCATCCATGACGTGGCGAAGGCCGGGATCGCCATCCTGCTGGTCGAGCATGACATGCGGCTGGTGATGCGCATCTCGGACGAGATCACCGTGCTGGAGCGCGGACGCAAGCTCGTCTCGGGCAAGCCGGAAGCGGTGCGCGAGGATCCGCGCGTCATCGCCGCCTATCTCGGAACCTTCGGCAGCGAGGAGGCGAACCGTGCTTGAGATGTCCGGCCTGTCCTCGGCCTATGGCCGCATCGAGGTGCTGCACGGCATCGACCTTGCCGTGCCGGCCTCGCAGCTGGTCTGCCTGATCGGCGGCAACGGCGCCGGCAAGACCACCCTGCTCCGGGCGATTTCCGGCGTCCAGCCGCTGAAATCCGGCACGATCCGCTTCGACGGGCAGGACATTACCCGCCTTTCCGCCGAGGCGCGCGTGAAGCTCGGCATCGCGCAGGTGCCGGAGGGAAGGCAGATTTTCGGCACGCTGACTGTTGAGGACAACCTCAATCTCGGCGGCTGGCTCCATGGTGGCGGCACCGCTGCCGAGCGTGACGCGATCTATGCCATGTTCCCGATCCTCGGCGAGAAGCGCAACCTCGCCGCCGGTGGACTCTCCGGCGGGCAGCAGCAGATGCTCGCCATCGGCCGCGCGCTGATGAGCCGGCCCCGCCTGCTGCTGCTGGACGAGCCCTCGATGGGCCTCGCCCCGGTGCTGGTCGAGCAGGTCTTCGGCGTGATCGACAGCCTCCGCGCGAAAGGCATCACCATGCTGCTCGTGGAGCAGAATGCTGCCGCCGCTCTGGCCAAGGCCGATTTCGGCTATGTCATCGAGACCGGCCGCATCACCCATTCCGGGCCCTCGGCCCAGCTGATCGGCGACCCGAAATTGCGGGAAGCCTATCTCGGCATCTGACGCATGAGCGACGTGCCTGACCCAGCAGCCGCTCGCCGTCATGGCCGGGGTGACTCCACGTCATGGCCGGGCTTGGCCCGGCCATCCACGACTGGTCATGCGCGGCGTGAAGTCGTGGATGCCCGCCCCAAGGGCGGGCATGACGCGAAAAGGCACGGCATGGACAGGGGCAAGAACCCACAACACGATCTTCAATTATTTCAAAGCATTGACTAAAAAGGAAAACAGCCAATGACGATCCACCGCCTGCATTCCTACGCGCTCGGCCATTGGCATGCCGGCACCGGCAGCCCGGCCCTGCTGATCTCGGCGATCGACGGCACGCCCGTGGCCGAGGCGACCAGCGGCGGGCTCGACATGGCGGCGATGCTGGCCCATGCCCATCACCGGGGCGGCCCGGCTTTGCGCGCGCTGACCTTCCATGAGCGCGCCAGCCTGCTGAAGGCGCTGGCCCAGGCGCTGACTGCCCGCAAGGAGGAGCTTTATGCCCTCTCCGTCCTCACCGGCGCCACCCGTGCCGACAGCTGGATCGATATCGATGGCGGCATCGGCACGCTGTTTGTCTATGCCTCGAAGGGCAAGCGCGAATTGCCGAACGAGACCTTCCTCGTCGATGGCGCGGTCGAGGGCCTGTCGCGCAACGGCACCTTCCTCGGCCAGCATGTCCGCGTGCCGCGCGAGGGGGCTTCCGTCCAGATCAACGCCTTCAACTTCCCGGTCTGGGGCATGCTCGAAAAGCTGGCCCCGGCGATTCTCGGCGGCATGCCGGTCATCGCCAAGCCGGCCACCGCCACGGCCTATCTCGCGGAGAAGGCCGCGCGGATCATCGTCGAGAGCGGCATCCTGCCCGAGGGCGCCTTCCAGTTCGTCGCCGGCTCGACCGGGGACCTGCTCGACCACCTGACCAGCCAGGACATGGTCGGATTCACCGGCTCGCTCGCCACCTCGACGCGGCTCCAGGCCAACGCCAACATCCTGAAGAACGCCGTGCCTTTCACCGCCGAACGCGACAGCCTGAACTGCTCGATCCTCGCGCCCGATATCGAGCCGGGCTCGCCGGATTTCGACATTTTCATCAAGGAAGTCGCCCGCGAGATGACGGTGAAGGCCGGGCAGAAATGCACCGCCATCCGCCGGATCCTCCTGCCCGCCTCGCGGATGGAGGCCGTGCAGGCGGCGCTGTCGAAGCGCCTTGCCGGCGTTGCGGTAGGCGATCCGCGGCTGGAAACCACCCGCATGGGCCCCCTCGCCTCGCTCGACCAGCGTGCCGATGTCCGGGCGCAGATCGCGCGGCTCCGGGCCGAATGCGACATCGTCTGGGGCGACCCCGAGGCGGGCGGGCTGAGCGGCGTCGATGCGGTGAAGGGCGCCTTCGTGACGCCGATGCTGCTCGCCGCGCGCGATCCCCGGGCGGCCGAACGCCCGCATGATACCGAGGCCTTCGGCCCGGCCGCCACCTTGCTGGCCTATGCCGATCTCGACGAGGCCGTAACGCTTGCGCGGAAGGGCGATGGTTCGCTCGCCGGCTCGCTCGTCACGCGTGATCCGGACATGGCCCGCCGGGTCGTCTTCGGGGCCGGCGCCTTCCATGGCCGCCTGCTGATCCTCAATGCCGATTGCGCGGCGGAATCGACCGGCCATGGCTCGCCCATGCCGCATCTCGTCCATGGCGGCCCCGGCCGGGCCGGCGGCGGCGAGGAACTCGGCGGCATCCGCGCCGTGATGCATCATATGCAGCGCGTGGCCCTGCAGGGCTCGCCCGCCATGCTCACGGCGCTCACCAAGAGCTATGTGAAGGGCACGCCCGAACCGGTGAGCCCGGCCCATCCCTTCCGCCTCGCTTTCGAGGAGCTGGTGCCGGGCCAGAGCTTCCACTCGCCCGAACGCATCATCACGCTGGAGGATATCGAGCATTTCGCCCATTTCACCGGCGATACCTTCTACGCCCATATGGACGAGGAGGCGGTGAAGGGCCACCCGTTCTTCCCCGGCCGGGTCGCCCATGGCTATCTGCTGCTGGCCTTCGCCGCCGGCCTCTTCGTCGAGCCGAAGCGGGGGCCGGTCCTCGCCAATTACGGTCTCGACAATCTCCGCTTCCTCAAGCCGGTCCAGCCCGGCGAGTCGATCCGTGTTCGCCTGACGGTCAAATCGAAATCCCCCCGGAATGCCGCTTACGGCGAGGTCCGTTGGGATGTAGAAATCACCACGGGCACCGGCGAGACCGCCGCGACCTATGACCTGCTGACCATGAATGCCTATGCGGAAACGGCCGCGACGGCAGCGGAGTGACGCGCGTGATCCATCTTCACCCCCGGGGCAGGGTGACCCTGCTCGAGATCGACAATCCGCCGGTCAACGCGACCTCGCAGGCGGTGCGGCAGGGGCTGCTTGACGCCATCCTCCGGCTCGATGCCGATCCCGCGGTCGGGGCGATCGTGATTGCCGGGGCGGGCCGCACCTTCACCGCCGGCGGCGATATCACCGAATTCGGCAAGCCGCCGCTCCTGCCCCACCTGCCGGATGTCATTACCCGGATTGAGGCCTGCGCGAAGCCGGTTGTCGTCGCCTGGCATGGCACGGCCCTGGGCGGCGGCTGCGAGATCGGCCTTGCCGCGACGAAGCGCATCATCGCGCCGGACGGCGCTGTCGGCCTGCCGGAAGTCAAGCTCGGCCTGATGCCCGGCGCCGGCGGCACCCAGCGCCTGCCGCGCCTGATCGGCCCGGTCGCCGCGCTGGACCTGATCGCCTCCGGCCGCATGGTCAGCGCGAAGGAAGCGCTCGCCCTCGGGCTGGTGGATGCCATCGCTTCCGGCGACCTGCGCGAGGAGGCGATTGCCCTCGCCGGGAGCCTGATCGGCAAGGCACCGGAGCGCATCTCCGAGCGCCCCGTCCCCCCGAGCGAAGCGGCCGCATGGGACGCGATGGTGGCGAAAGTGAAAAAGGACGCGAAGGGCCGGACCGCCCCGCTCGCGGCGATCCAGCTGGTCGAGATCGCCGGCGCCGAATCGTTCGCCAGCGGCCAGCCGAAGGAGCGCGCGACCTTCTTCGAGCTGATGGCCTCGCCCCAATCCAAGGCCCTGCGGCATATGTTCATGGCCGAACGCGAGGCGGCCCGCGTGCCGGAACTCGCCGGCATTTCCCCGCGCGAGATCGGCCAAATCGGGGTGATCGGGGCCGGCACGATGGGCTCCGGCATCGCCGTGGCCTTCCTCGATGCCGGCTACCGCGTGACGCTGATGGAGGCGAACGAGGCCGCCCTGCAGGCCGGGCTCGACCGCGTCAACGGCCTGTATCTCCGATCGATCAAATCCGGTCGCATCGATGAGACAATCCGGCTCGAGCGCCTCTCGCGCCTGACCGCGACGACCGATCTCGCCACGCTCGCGGAAACCGGCCTCGTCATCGAGGCGGTGTTCGAGGATATGGCCGTCAAGCTCGACCTGCTCGGACGACTCGGCGCCGTACTGCCGGCAGAGACGATCATCGCCACCAACACCTCCTATCTCGATCTGGACGTGATGGCCGATGCCCTGCCCCATCCGGAGCGCTTCATCGGCCTGCATTTCTTCTCGCCCGCCCATGTGATGAAGCTGCTCGAGATCGTCCGCGCCCGGCGAACCTCGAAGGAAGTTCTGGCGACCGGCCTCGCGGTTGGCAGGCGCCTGAAGAAGATCGCCGTGATTGCCGGCGTCTGCGACGGCTTCATCGGCAACCGGCTGCTCGCCCGCTATCGCGCGCAATGCGAATTCATGCTCGAGGAAGGCGCGCTGCCACAGGAGATCGATGCCGCGCTCGAGGCTTTCGGCTTCGCGATGGGCCCCTTCGCCGTGCAGGATCTCGCCGGGCTCGACATTGCCTGGGCACGCCGGAAACGCCTCGCCGCCACGCGCGATCCCGCCGCCCGCGACGTGCCGCTGGTCGACCGGCTCTGCGAAGCCGGGCGCTTCGGCCAGAAGGCCGGCAAGGGCTGGTATCTCTATGCCGATGGCAAACGGCAGGTCGATCCGGAGATCGATGCGCTGGTCCGCGCCCATGCGGCCAGCACCGGTCGGCCGCAGCACCGTTTCACGGCCGGGGACATCCAGAGCCGCGTGCTCACCACCATGGTCAACGAAAGCGCGCGGATCCTCGCCGAGGGCATCGCCGCCCGCCCGCTCGATATCGATCTCGTGCTCGTCAACGGCTATGGCTTCCCGAACTGGCGCGGCGGCCCGATGCACCATGCTGACGAGACCGGCCTGCCCCGCCTGCTCGCCGAGGCCGAAACCATCGCCGCGCGCGACGGGGCGGCCTATGCCGTCGCCCCGCTCCTGCGCGAACTGGCCGAAGCCGGCCGGACCTTCGCTTCGCTCAATCGTCCCGATCGCTGAGGATTTCCCATGACCCATGCCTATCTCGTCGATGGCACGCGCACGCCGATCGGCCGCTATGGCGGCGTGCTGGCCTCTGTCCGCCCGGATGACATGGCCGCCCATGTGATCGCCGCGCTGATGGCGCGGTTCCCGGCCGAACTCGGCGCGGCTGTGGACGAGATCATCCTCGGCTCGGCCAACCAGGCCGGCGAGGATAACCGCAATGTCGCCCGCATGGCCGGCCTGCTGGCGGGCCTGCCCGTGGAGATCCCCGGAACCACCGTGAACCGCCTTTGCGGCTCCGGCCTCGACGCGATCGGCATGGCCGCGCGGGCCATCAAGGCCGGCGAGGCCGAGATCATGATCGCCGGCGGCGTCGAGAGCATGACGCGCGCGCCCCTCGTCATGGGCAAGGCGCAGGAGGCTTTCCAGCGTTCGGCCGAGGTGTTTGACACCACGATCGGCTGGCGCTTCGTCAACCCGCTGATGAAGGCGCAATACGGCATCGATTCCATGCCGGAAACGGCCGAGAATGTCGCCGAGGATTACCAGATCAGCCGCGCCGATCAGGATGCCTTCGCCCTCCGCTCGCAGGCCCGCGCGGCGGCGGCCCAACGGAATGGCCGCCTCGCCCGCGAGATCACGCCCGTGACGATCCCGCAGAAGAAGGGTGATCCGGTCATCGTCGACAAGGATGAGCATCCGCGCGAGACGACGCTCGAGAAACTGGCCAGCCTCGGCACGCCCTTCCGCAAGGGCGGCTCGGTGACGGCCGGCAATGCCTCCGGCGTCAATGATGGCGCCGCCGCCGTGCTTGTCGCCTCGGAAGCGGCGGTCAGGCGCTTCGGCCTGACACCCCTTGCCCGGATCACCGGCCTTGCCACGGCCGGCGTGCCGCCGCGCATCATGGGGATCGGCCCCGCCCCGGCCACGCAGAAGCTCTGCGCCCGCCTCGGCCTGAAGCCGACAGATTTCGACGTGATCGAACTCAACGAGGCCTTCGCCGCGCAAGCCTTGGCCAGCCTGCGCATGCTCGGCCTGCCCGATGATGCGGAACATGTGAACCCCAATGGCGGCGCGATCGCGCTCGGCCATCCGCTCGGCATGTCCGGTGCGCGGCTGGCATTGACCACCGCGATCGAGCTGAAGGCACGTGGCGGCAAGCGGGCGCTGGCCTCGATGTGCATCGGGGTTGGCCAGGGCATCGCGCTGGGGCTGGAGGCGGTCTGAGGGACGAACCGCCAGTGTTGCAATCCGTCATGGCCGGGCTTGTCCCGGCCATCCACGACTTCCCTTTCTGCTTGGCCTGAAGTCATGGATGCCCGCCACAAGGGCGGGCATGACGGCTTTCGCTCTCCGCTCCCCTCGGGCGTCCAGCCTCCCCACCTTTCCCCTTGGGGGAGAGGTCGAGAGCGATAGCGAGCGGGTGAGGGGTTACACCCTCACATCTGGTCGAAATCCACCGCCAGCCTGTCCCCCGTCGGCCGGCACTGGCAGGCCAGCACATAGCCGGCCTCGACCTCCCACGGTTCGAGGCTGAAATTGACATCCATCGCCGATTCGCCGTCGGTCACCTTGGCGCGGCAGGTGCAACACATCCCGCCCCGGCAGGAATAGGGCACGTCAAGGCCCGCGCGCTCGGCCGCTTCCAGCACCGTCTCGCCCGGCTGCAGCGTGAGCGCATGGCTCTGGCCGTCATGGGTCAGGTGCAGCGGAATGCCCGGCACCGGGCCGGCCGCCGGCTTCGGCCTTGCCCCCGCGGCCCGCGGCGCATTGCTGGTGAACAGCTCGACATGGATCCGCTCCGGGCTTGCGCCGAGATCGGCCAGAACCGCTTTCGCGCCGGTGATCATCGCTTCCGGGCCGCAGAGATAGACATCGTCGATCGCCTCGATCCCGCCCAGCGTTTTCACCAGCAGCGCGATCTTCTCCGGTGTCATCCGGCCATTGAGCAGGTCGATATCCTGCGCCTCGCGGCTGAGAATGTGATGCACGGCCAGACGGCCGAGATGCCGGTCCTTCAGGTCCTCGAGCTGCTCGCGGAACAGGATGCCGGCGGAATTCCGGTTGCCGTAGAACAGGGTCAGCCGGCATTCCGGGTCCCGGGCCAGTTGCGTGCGGATGATCGAGAGCACCGGCGTGATACCGGACCCGGCGGCGAAGAACACGAGATGCCCGCCTTGGCCCTCGCGGCTGGCCGCGCCGAACCGGCCCATCGGCGTCATCACCTCCAGCACCACCCCCGGCTGCAATGCCCGGTTGGCGAAGGTGGAGAAGGCACCGCCCTCGACCTCCTTGATCGCCACGCGCAACTCGCCCTCGTCCTCGCCGGTACAGATCGAATAGGAGCGCCGGAGGTCCTCGCCGTCGATCACGGCACGCAGGGTGAGATATTGCCCCTGCTCGAAGCGATAGGCCTCGGCCAGCTCTGCCGGAACGGCAAAGGCAAGGGAGACGGCATCCGGCGTTTCGCGGCGGATTTCGCGGATCGGCAGGGCATGGAAGCGGGGCGTCGACATGGCAGGCCTCAGATGCATTTGAAGTAATCGAACGGCTCGCGGCAGCTCAGGCAGCGCCAATGCGCCTTGCAGGCCGTCGAGCCGAATTCGGAGACGCGCTCGGTCTCGGCCGAGCCGCAATGCGGGCAGGCCACCGCCTCCACCCCGAACAGGGCCGCGCGGCCCCTGGCCTTGCCGACCGGCGGCGCGATGCCATAGGCGCGGAGCTTTTCCTTGCCGGCCTCGCTCATCCAGTCGGTTGTCCAGGCCGGGCTGAGCGACAGCCGGACCGTGCGCCGGCTGATCCCGGCCTTCTCGAGCGCGAGATCGACCTGCATCGCGATCAGGTCCATGGCCGGGCAGCCGGAATAGGTCGGCGTGATCGTGACCTCGATCCCCGCCTCACCACGTGTGACGGCGCGCAGCACGCCAAGATCCTCGATGGTCAGGACCGGCACTTCCGGATCGCAGACCGCGGCAGCCGCTGCATGGGCCGCCGCCAGCTCGGCATCGCCGGCCTCCGGGGGGAACGCTGCCACCTCGCCCATCGCGTCACCAGGTCGCGCCGGGATAGGTGCGCTGGAGGAATTGCAGGTCGGTCAGCAGGTGGCCGAGATGCTCGGAATGCTCGCCGCGCCGGCCGCCGGTCTGCATCCAGCCATCCCGCGGGCGGGCCAGCAAAGCCTCGCCGAAGACATGGTCGATCGTGGCGTCCCAGGCTGGCCGGATCGCCGCCGGATCCACCGCAATGCCCGCCTCGATCAATGCCCGCTCGACCGCATCCACCTCGAACATCTCGCCGGTAAAGGGCCAGAGATCCTCCAGCGCCTCCTTGAGCCGGGCAGCGCTTTCCCCGGTGCCGTCGCCGAGGCGGATCACCCATTCGGCGCTGTGGCGCAGATGATAGGCCATCTCCTTGACGGATTTCGCCGCGATGGCGGCAAGGGTCTCGTCCTTCGACGCCGCGAGGCGCTCGAAATAGGGGTGCATGAAGGCGGCATAGAGAAACTGCCGCAGGATGGTGAAGGCGAAATCGCCGCGCGGCCGCTCGACCAACAGGATGTTCCGCCAGTCCGGGCAATCACGGAGATAGGCGAGGTCATCCTCGCTGCGGCCCTTGCCCTCGATCGCGCCGGCATGGGTGTAGAGGTTGCGCGCCTGCCCGATCAGGTCGAGCGCCATATTGGCCAGCGCGAGATCCTCCTCGAGCATCGGCCCGTGGCCGCACCATTCCGACAGCCGATGCCCGAGCACGAGGGCATTGTCCGCCAGCCGGAGGGTGTAGGTGAAGAGCGGCGTTTCCATTCTTGTCGTTCCTGTTGGACTTTGTCTTCCGTCGCTATCCGGATCACCCGGTTCACGCGTCATGCCCGCCCTTGGGGCGGGCATCCACGACTTGTTCGTCTGGTTTAGGTAAGTCATGGATGGCCGGGCCAAGCCCGGCCATGACGAAATGCGGTTACCCGAAGACCACCGCACCCCGCTCTCACATATGCCCCACTTCCTCCGGCACCTCGTAGAAGGTGGGATGGCGGTAGATCTTCGAGGCGGTCGGCTCGAACAGGGCGTCCTTGTCCTGCGGGTCGGAGGCGGTGATGGCGCTGGACGGCACCACCCAGATCGACAGCCCCTCGCCCCGGCGGGTATAGACGTCGCGCGCGGCCTGCAGCGCCATTTCGGCATCGGGCGCATGCAGCGAGCCGCAATGGCGATGGCTGAGCCCGGTCCGGGAGCGAATGAACACTTCCCAGAGCGGCATCGTCTTTTCGGTCATGGTCTTGTCGGTCATGGCAATCCCCCTCATTCCGCCGCGATCTTTGCCGCCGCCTTGCGGGCCGCGCGCTTTTCTGCGTGAGCAAGCGCGGCTTCGCGCACCCAGGCGCCCTCGTCATGCGCCTTCTGCCGCGCCTTCAGCCGCTCGCGGTTGCAGGGCCCCTCGCCGCGCACGACGCGGTTGAACTCGCTCCAGTCGATCGGGCCATGCTCCCAATGCCCGGTCGCCTCGTTGAAGCGGAGATCGGGATCGGGGAAGGTCAGGCCAAGGAAATGGCCCTGCGGCACGGTGGCATCGATGAATTTCTGGCGCAGGTCATCGTTCGAGAAGCGCTTGATCTTCCAGGCCATGTTCTGGTCGGAATGCTGGCTGTCCTTGTCGGACGGGCCGAACATCATCAAAGCCGGCCACCACCAGCGATTGAGCGAATCCTGCGCCATCTTCTTCTGCGCCGGGCTGCCCTTGGCCAGCGTCATGACAATCTCGTAGCCCTGGCGCTGGTGGAAGCTCTCTTCCTTGCAGATGCGGATCATCGCCCGCGCATAGGGCCCGTAGGAGCAGCGGCAGAGCGGGATCTGGTTCATGATCGCCGCGCCATCGACCAGCCAGCCGATCATGCCCATATCGGCCCAGCTCGGCGTCGGGTAATTGAAGATCGAGGAATATTTCGCCTTGCCGGTCAGCAATTGCCCGACCAGTTCCTCGCGGCTCACGCCCAGCGTTTCGGCGGCGGAATAGAGATAGAGCCCGTGCCCGCCCTCGTCCTGCACCTTGGCCAGCAGGGCGGCCTTGCGCTTCAGCGACGGCGCGCGGGTGATCCAGTTACCCTCGGGCAGCATGCCGACAATCTCGGAATGGGCATGCTGGGAAATCTGCCGCACCAGCGTCCGGCGATAGCCCTCCGGCATCCAGTCATTCGGCTCGATCTTTTCCTCGGCATCGACGCGGGCCTGGAACCGGGCCCGCAATTCCGGATCGTCGGCATGGGCCTTCTCGGCCACGTTCAGCGCCTGAGCATACATAAGCGGCATCCTCCCTGATGTCGTTTCGGGGAGTATGTTACAAAAAATATTTCTGTCAATGTTTTTGGTTACAAATCCACACGCCCGGCCTCGAGCAGCCTCAGCCGGGCCTCCAGCGCAGCCAGGGTCCCGTCGAACAGGCGCCTTGCTTCCGGCCCGGGCCAGTCTGCCGGCAGCAGCCCGTCCGGCAGGAACGGATCACGCAACACAAGCCGGCGGAATTCATGCACCAGCAGCAGCCGGGCGAGGAACGCCTCACGCCAGCCAAGGCCGGGCGCCAGCGGCAGCAAGGCGGCGGCATGGCTGGCCACCATCCGGTAGCCCGCCTGCAGGCTGGACAGCGGCCAGAGGCCCTGCACCCGGGCGGCGAGAACCGCCTCGCCTTCGGCATGGAAGCCGGTCAGCCCCTCGCCCTGCCGGTCCTCGCGGCCGGCATGGACCGGCCGCGCCAGCAGGTTGGCGGCGAGCGCGCCATAGCCGCTCTCGACCAGCTCCGCCCGGAGCCCGGCCCGATCGCTCCCCTCCTCGATCAGGACAAGATGAAGCCGGCCATCCGGCTGCGGGCGGTCATCGCCGAAAATCAGCGCCGCCGCCCGGCCGAAATCATCCTCCGCGCCGGCGGAAAGGCGGTAGAGCGCAGCCTTGCCGTCCCGCTCGCGCGTCAGCGTGCCATTGGAGACCAGCCGCGAAAGGGCCGTCCGGACCAGACCGGGCTCGATCCCGAGCGCACCGAGCCAGTCCTGCAGGTCGGAGAGGCGCAGGGCCTCGCCGCGCGGCAGCGCCACCACGCCGAAAATCGTGACCAGCAGCGACCAGGTGCGCGGCGGCTTGCGCGCGTGATGCGCGGCGATCAGCGCCTGCAGGGGAGCCGGGGCCTCGGTCATGGGGTTCCTCTTCCGCTCGTCTCCGTTTCCATGCGGGAAAGCGCCGGGCGAGACAAGCCACCGGGCCGCCGCGATCGAAAAACGGATGCAGGGCGCCGGTTTGGCTGTATACATCCTCGCCAGCCGGGCGCCGCCACCGCGAACGCCCGGTAAGGAACGCCCGGTAAGGAAGGCCCCGACAAGAACGGCCCGGCAAGGAAACCGCATGCGGCTCAGCCCCCTCGACAGCCTGATCGCGCCGTGGCAGGCGTCCGCGCCGGCCTTGCCCGTGGCGGCTCTGGCCCCGGAAGCCGCGATTGGCCGCCTTGCCGCCTCCGCCATCCTCGCGCCCGGGCCGGTTCCTCCGGACTCCATTGCCCTGCGGGCCGGCGTCGCGGTCCGCGCGGAGGATCTCGTCGGTGCCAGCCCGCAATCGCCGGTCCTCCGGATGGATCGCCCGCCCGCCCTTGCTCCCGGCGATGCCCTCCCCCCGGGCACCGATGCCCTGCTCGACCCCGAGGCCATGCAGGATCAGGGCGCCTTTCTCGAGATCACCGACAGCGCCGTGCCGGGCCTGCATATCCGCCGGCAGGGCGAAGACCTTGCTGCCGGGCAGCGGATCTGCCCCCGGGGCGGCCGGATCGAGCCGGCCCATGCCCTTGCCGCCCGGCTGGCCGGGCTCAATTCCCTGCCCGTCTTCGATCTCACTGCCACGATCGAGGGGTTCGACACGCCGCTCGCCGCCCTGCTCGCCCGCCTGCTGGAAGGCTGCGGCCTCCGCCTCCTCCCCGGCGGGGCGGCCCTGTTCCGGCTCGAACCCGCCCGCACGACCACGCCCCGGCTGGCGCTTCAGCCCGGCGAGACCGGCTGGATCGAGCCGGCGGGCGGGGGCTTCCGCATCGAAATTCCGCCCCGCTTCGATGGCGCGCTGGCGCTGGTCCTCGCGGGGATCCTGCCGCTGGTCTGCCATTGGACCGACGCCCGACCTGTGGCGCAGACGGGCCGGCTCGCCCGCAAGCTCAGCGCCGGCCTCGGCAGCACCGCGATCGCCCTGTTCCGCACAGGGGCGGAACAGCTCGAACCACTCGCCCTCGGCGAGATCACCCTTGCCGCCTGGCTCGCGGCGGACAGCTATGCCGTGCTGCCGCCGGGGATCGAGGGCTTTGCGGCCGGCGAGACCTTCACCACATATCGCCTCGCCCCGCTTCTGGCCTGACGAAAGGACCCCGCGTGACCGAATCCCGTGCCGGCCTCGTGCAAGAGCAGTTCCTGCGCATCCTGACGCGCGAGGAGGCCGTGCGCCGCTTCACGGAAGCCGTTCGCCCGGCCCCGCTCGGGCAGGAGGCCTGCCCGCTGGACATGGCGGCAGGGCGTGTCCTCGCGGAGGATATCCGCGCCGCCGTCGATGCGCCGCCCTTTGACCGCTCGGTTGTCGATGGCTTTGCTCTCCGTGCGGCCGATCTCGCCGCCGCCAGCCAGGCGGCCCCCGTCACGCTGCGGCTCAATGCCGAGACCATCAGCTGCGGCCATGCCCCCGCGCTGACCGTGCAGCCCGGCACCGCGACCCCGATCTCCACGGGTGGCCCGATCCCGCGCGGTGCAGATGCCGTGGTGATGATCGAACACACCGATCCGGAAGGCGAGGCGGCGATCCGCGTCACACGCGCGGTGACGCCGGGCCAGAACCTCTCCTATGCCGGTTCGGACATGGCCCGAGGGCAGGTGCTGCTCCATGCCGGGACGCCGCTCACCGCCCGCGAGATCGGCATGCTCGCTGCCGTCGGGCTGGCCGGGATCCCGGTCTGGCGGAAGCCGCGCATCGCCGTACTCTCGACCGGGAATGAACTGGTCGCGCCAGGCCAGCCCTTGGGGCCGGCACAGATCTACGATTCGAACGGCCCGATCATCGCCGCCGCGCTCGAGGAAAATGGCTGCGAGGCCCTGCGGCTCGGCATCGTGCCCGATGACGAGGCCCGGCTGGAAGCCGCCCTGCGCGAAGCCCATGCGCGGGCGGATGCCATCCTGCTCTCCGGCGGCACCTCCAAGGGCGCGGGCGATCTCACCTGGCGTCTTGTCGGCCGGCTCGGCGCGCCGGGAATCATTGCCCATGGCGTGGCGCTGAAGCCGGGCAAGCCGCTTTGCCTCGCCGTCTGTGACGGCAAGCCCGTCATTGTCCTGCCGGGCTTCCCGACTTCGGCCATGTTCACTTTCCACGATATTGTCGCCCCGGTCTTCCGGACGATGGCCGGTTTGCCCCTGCGCGAGGAAGCCCGGTCGGAGGCCCGCATCCCCGCGCGCATCCCTTCCGAACTCGGCCGCACGGAATTCGCCATGGTGGCGTTGGCCGAGGATGCGGAGGGCCTCGTCGCCCATCCGGTCGGCAAGGGCTCGGGTGCTGTCACTGCCTTCTCGCAGGCCGATGGCTTCGTGGCGATCGAGGCCGAGGCGGATTCCCTCCCCGCCGGCAGCCGCGTGCCGGTGACCTTGTTCTCGCCGGGCATCCGCATCCCCGATCTCGTGATCATCGGAAGCCATTGCACCGGGCTCGATGCGCTCGTCGCCACCCTGCGCCGGCAGGGCCTGTCCGCCCGCCTCCTTGCGCTCGGCTCACTGGGCGGGCTGTCGGCGATCAAGCGCGGCGAGGCCGATCTCGCGCCGATCCACCTCATGGACCCCGCCAGCGGCGCCTATAACCGGCCCTTCCTGACCCCGGAACTGGACCTCATCCCCGGCTGGAAGCGCCTGCAGGGCTTCGTACACCGGAAGGGTGATCCGCGCTTTGCCGGCCGAAGCCTCGAAGAGGCCATCGCCGCCGCGCTGGCCGATCCGGATTGCCTGATGGTCAACCGCAACCAGGGCGCCGGCACGCGCACCTTGATCGACGGCCTGCTGAAAGGTGCCCGCCCGGCGGGCTACTGGAACCAGCCCCGCTCGCACAATGCCGTCGCAGCCAGCGTGGCGCAGGGCCGCGCGGATTGGGGCATCGCCATCGCCCCGGTCGCCACCGCGCTCGACGTCGCCTTCATCCCGCTGGCGGACGAGCATTACGATTTCGCCGTCGCCCGCAGCCCGCGCAATCCCGCCGCGATCGAGGCTTTCCGCGTCGCGCTTGCCGAATCCGGCGACGCGCTGCGCACCCTCGGCTTCACGCCGGGGTAAATGGAACCTGCCCCGGGAAACCCAAGGGCTCGAGATGAAATCTCCCGCTTCGACCTTAAGGTCGAAGCCAGGAGCGAATGCGACGCCGAGCAGGTGCCGCAGGCACCGTTGCGAGGGATTCTGCCCGAGGAGACCGTCAGGTCGCCTCCAAGGGCGAAAGAAATCCAAACCCCAAGATCAATGCCTCACCCTTGGCTCGATCGGCTGGCCGAAGGGGAGGCCGAGCAGGCCTTCGAGGAGATGGGCGCCCGCCAAAGCGGTCGCATCGGCCCGCGGCCGCGCCACCACCTGCAACCCGACCGGCAGGCCGCTGGACGTGAAGCCGCAGGGAATGCAGACAGAAGGGCAGGCCACCAGCGTGATCGCATAGGCGATGGCCAGCCAATGCACGTAATTGTCGAATTCCACGCCATTGCAGCGTTCGACATAGCGCTGCTCGACCGGGAAAGGCGGCACGATCGTGCCCGGCGCGAGCAGGAGGTCATACTCGCCGAAAAAGGCGAGCGTCCGCTGGTACATGGCGAGCCGCTGCGTCTCCGCCCGGGTGATCTCGTCCATCGTCAGGGCCAGGCCCTTCTCGATGTTCCAGATCACTTCCGGCTTGAGCTTGTCCCGGTGGGTTTCGAGCAGCGCTTTCTTGGAAATGGCGAAGCCCTTGGCGCGCAAGGTGTTGAAGCTTTCATGCGCTCCGGAGAAATCCGGATGCGCCTCCTCGACAATCGACCCGGCCCCGGCGAAGCGCGCAGCGGCGGCGCGGCAGATCGCGGCCACCTCGCCATCGACCGGCGTGATCCCGAGATCGGCCGAGAAGGCGACGCGCTTTGGCCGCCAGCCCGTACCGAGCGCAGCCAGAAAGCCGGTCGCCGGCTTGGGCAGCGAGACCGGGTCACGGATATCCTCGCCGCTGAGCATGTCGAGGAAGAAGGCGCAATCGGCGACATTGCGCGCCATCGGCCCCTGCACGCTGAGCAGCCGGTCCATCGGCGCGGCGGGCTGGGTGGCGACGCGCCCCGGCGAGGGCCGCATGCCGACGATCCCGCAGAAACTGGCCGGGTTCCGCAGGGAGCCGCCCAGATCCGAGCCATGCGCCAGCCAGGCCGTGCCGGTGGCGAGCGCCACCGCCGACCCGCCGGAGGAGCCGGAGGCGGAGAGCCGTGTGTCCCAGGGGTTGCGGGTCGGGCCGAACACCTCGTTGAACGTGTTGGCCCCGGCGCCGAATTCCGGCGTGTTCGTCTTGGCATAGACAAGGCCACCTTCGGCCTCGAGCCGCTCGACCAAGGGGTCGGACCGGACCGGCACATGGTCGGCGAAGACCGGCGAACCGAACGTCGTCCGCATTCCCGCCACTTCCGTGAGATCCTTGATGGCGACGGGTAACCCACAAAGCGGTCCGCGCTCGCCCAAAGGCCGCGCCATCAGCGCTTTCGCGAGCGTGCGTGCCCGTCCGAAATCCCGGGTCGGCAGGGCATTGACCGGCGCCTCCACCGCCGCCACCCGCGCTTCCAGCGCATCGAGGCAATCGAGCGGAGTGATCTCGCCCGTCGTGAGGCGACCGATCACGGTCAGGGCGGATTGGGAAATCAGGTCGTCGGACATGGTACCTCCTGCGGAGGCGCCATGGTGGAGAACCCGGCGGCTGCATGCAACCGCCGTGAAGGCCCTGTCAGGCGGCAGCGCGCATCGACCGCACGAAACCATCAATCTCGCCGCGCAGGCGGTCAGCCTGCTGGGCCAGCCCTTCCGACGCCTTGAGGATATTGCCGGCCACCTCGCTCGATTCCGACGCCGCCTGGCTGACCTGCGTGATGTTGCTGGCCACCTCGGCCGTGCCGGCCATCGCTTCCTGCACGTTGCGGGCAATTTCCTGCGTCGCAGCGCCCTGGTCGGTCACGGCATTCGCCGCCTGCGAGGCCATGGCATTGATCTGGTGGATGGCCTTGGCCACCCCGTTGATCGCGCTCGCAGCCTCGGCGGTCGTGCCCTGGATCTGGTTGATCTGCTCGGTGATTTCGGTGGTCGCCCGCGCGGTCTGCGCGGCGAGTTCCTTGACCTCGCTCGCCACCACGGCGAAGCCGCGCCCGGCCTCGCCGGCCCGCGCCGCCTCGATTGTGGCATTGAGCGCCAGCAGGTTGGTCTGGGCGGCGATGTTCTGGATCATCCCGACAATCTCGCCGATCTGCTGCGTCGCCTGGGTCAGGGCCTGGACCTTGTTGACCGTATGCTCGGCCTCGCCCATCACCCGCGCGGAGATCTCGCTCGATTGCCGCACCGTGTCGGCCACGGCCTGCATGGACTGGGCGAGTGTATCTACCGATCCGGACAGGGCGCCGACATTGATCGAGGTCTCTTCCGAGGCCGCGGAAACGATCACTGACTGGCGCGAAGTGCCGTTGGCGGTCGTGTTGAGATGCTCGGCGGCCTCGCGCATCGACCGTGCCGCCTCGGCGACGGCCACCGCCACGCCGACCGCCTGGCTCTCGAAGGCCTGGGCACTCTGCTGGAGACGGTTCCGCTCGGCTTCAGCAGCGTCGCGCGCTTCGCGGACGGCCTGCTCGTTGGCGACTTTCTGGGCCGCCTCGTCACGGAAATGCCGGAGGGCCTGCACGAGATTGGCGACTTCCTCGACCTTGCTTTCCGGGATCGCCCGATCGCTGAGGTCGCCGCGCGCCAGGGCTGCCAGCGCCTCGGAGGCATTACCGATCGGGCGCAGGATCCGCCTCTGGAACTGGAGGATCAGTGTAACGTAAAGCGCAATGCCGAAGACCAGCATGACGAGATTCACCCAGGTCATCGAGGCGCCGAAGGCCGCACTCTCGTCAACCTGCGTGGAGTTTCCCTTCTCGATGGCCCCGGAAACGCGCGCCATTTCGCCTTCGAGGGCCTTGAACGCGTCGAGGAAGCCGGGCAGCGCCGCCCGCGCGTCCTTCAGGCTGCCCTTTTCGGCAAGTTCGACAATCGATTCGGCCGAGGCGATGTACTTTTCCAGCGGTTCGCGAACGGTCTTCAGCGCCGCACGGACATCCTTCGGGAGCGAGAGTTCGTCCTGTGCCTTGATCTCCTTCCGGAAGGTCTCGGCGGATTCCTTCACGTCCTCGGCCGCGGCCTTGGTCATCGACATGTCGTCGATCGCAACACCGTACAGCGCCCGGAAGACGATGCCGCGCAGATTGTCGTGCATCATATCGCCGGTCATATGATGCCGCATCGAGGTCATCAGCACGGCTGATTGTTCGCCACCGGCCTGGAACGTCTTGGTGATCAAGAAGCTGATCGCCCCCTGCAGGATGGCAAAACCGATCGCGAAGGCGCAGGCGAGATTCACAACAAGACGAGGCTTCATGGACCCCTCCGGACATGGTGAGTTGTCCAAAATATTTCAGCAATTGATTTAGTTATGGTAAACCATGCATCAGCAATCGTCCTCCCCTTGCTTCGCGATTACTCGGCGGCCTGTGAGCTGACTGAAGAAGACTGCTGATGCGCATGCCGGTCTGGCCTGGCCTTCAGCTTGAGCTCGACGAGGTCATCGCGCTCGCGCACGCTGTTGCGGAAGATCTGGTCCTTGCCGGGGCGATATTGCACCGGCTGGTGGATATCCGCCTGATACCAGGCGGCTGCACGCAGCGTGAAAGCGGGATCGGCCAGATGCGGCCGTCCGAGCGCGACGAGATCGGCCCGGCCCGCCGCGATGATTGTGTTCATCTGGTCGGCACTGGTGATCGCCCCGACGCACATGGTGGCGATTCGCGCCTCGTTGCGGATCCGGTCCGAAAACGGCGTCTGGAACATCCGGCCGTAATTCGGCCGGGCATCATGGACCGTCTGCCCGGTCGAGACATCGATCAGGTCGCAGCCTTCGGCGGCGAAGGCCTCGGCGATCGCCACCGAATCGGCGCCGCTCAGGCCGCCTTCCTTCCAGTCCGTCGCGGAGATGCGCACCGACATCGGCTTCTCCGCCGGCCAGGCCCGGCGCAGGGCGCGGAACACCTCCAGCGGGAAGCGCAGCCGGTTCTCGAGGCTTCCGCCATAGGCATCTTTCCGGCGATTGGTCAGCGGCGAGAGGAAGCTTGCCAGCAGGTAGCCATGGGCCGCATGCATTTCCAGCATGTCGAAGCCGGCGCGATGGCCGCGTTCTGCCGCCGCGACGAATTCAGCAATCACCCGGTCCATCCCGGCGCGGTCGAGTTCGGCCGGAACCTGGCTGTCCGGGTAATAGGGCAGCGGCGAGGCCGAGACGATCGGCCAGGCGCCCTCCGGCAGCGGGCGGTCCATCCCCTCCCACATCAGCTTGGTCGCGCCCTTCTGGCCGGCATGGCCGAGTTGCAGCGCGATCTTCGCCGCGGAATTGGCATGGACGAAACCGACGATCCGTTTCCACGCCGCTTCCTGCGCATCGGTATAGAGCCCGGCACAGCCCGGCGTGATCCGCGCATCCTCGGCCACGCAGACCATCTCGGTGAAGACGAGCCCGGCCCCGCCTACGGCGCGGGAACCGTAATGCATGAGGTGCCAGTCCTGCGGCATGCCATCGACCGCAGAATACTGGCACATCGGCGAGACCACCGCACGGTTCTCCAGCCTCATTTCCCGGAGCCGGAACGGCTGGAAGAGCGGCGGAACGGGGCTGCCATCCCGGCGTGCCTTCGCATCCGGCCCGACGGTCTCGGCTACCATCCGGTCAACGGCGGCAACCATTTCCGGCGCGCGGAGAGCCAGATTGTCATAGGTGATCGCCTTGGCGCGCGTCATCAGCCCGAAGGCGAAGCGCAATGGTTCGAAATGCCAGAAGCGCTGGACATCCTCGAACCAGACGAGGCTGACATCCGCCGCATGCTGTGTCTTCTCGACATCCTCGCGCCGGGCGGTCTCGAAATGGGCGAGCGCCGCCGGAACATCGAGCCCCTTGGCATGGAAGGCCTGATGCAAGGCGATGGAATCCTCCATGGCGAGCTTCGTGCCCGAGCCGATGGAGAAATGCGCCGTCGCCTTCGCATCGCCAAGCAGGACGATATTGTCCTTCACCCAGCGTGCGCAGCGGATCATCGGGAAGTTCCGCCACATCGAGCGGTTGGTGATCAGACGGTGCCCCTGCAATTCCTCGGCGAAGACACCCTCGAGGAAGGCCGCCGAGGCCGCCTCGTCCATCCGGTCGAGGCCAGCCTTGCGGAAAGTGGCCGGGTCGGTCTCGAGCACCCAGGTCGAATGACCCGGCTCATACTGGTAGCAATGCGCGATAAAGATGCCCTGCTCCGTCTCCTTGAAGAAGAAGGTGAAGGCATCGAAGGGCCGGGTCGAGCCCATCCAGGTGAAATGGTTGGGGCGCAGGTCGGTTTCCGGCTGGAAATGACCGCGATGCGTTTCCCGGATCCGGCTGTTGATGCCATCCGCAGCGACGACGAGATCATGCGTCGCTGCCAGCGCGTCACCATCGACGACCTCTTCCGAGAAGACAAGCCGGACACCGAGTTCGCGCGCCCGGGCCTGCAGCAGCATCAGCAGGGTCCGGCGTGAGCAGCCGCAGAAGCCATTGCCGCCGACGCGGTGGACGCTGCCTTTGAAATAGACTTCAATATCATCCCAATAGGCGAAACTGTCGGCGATCGCCCGGTAGCTCGGAGCATCGGTCGCGCGGAACGTGTCGAGGGTCTGGTCAGAAAAGACCACGCCGAAACCGAACGTGTCGTCGGGACGGTTGCGCTCGTAGACCGTGATGTCGAGCGAGGGCCAGTCCCGCTTCATCAGGAGCGCGTAATACAAACCGGCAGGCCCGCCGCCGACAACCGCAATGCGCATGGCACCCTCCCGCGATCGAGTGCAAGCATTTTAAGCTTGAAATATTTTTGTGGCAAGCGGCATCCGTGCCGCAGCTGGCCCTTCCGGGTGGCGCTCCGGCAATGCGGATCACAAGCTATTGATTTATAGTCCATACCGTCGGCAATGGCGGCTCGTTTGCATCGCGAGGGGCGACTGACTGGACAATTACTTTGAATATGAAATAATGCACCGATCCTTGAATGAGGAGGCGAGATGCCAAGCCTGACGGGCCAACACGCGCTGGTAACCGGCGGCGGCCGGGGGATCGGCCGGGCCGTGGCGGCAGCCTTGAAGGGCGCCGGAGCCCGCGTCACGATCACCGGGCGGGACCCGGCGCGCCTGGAAGCAGCGTTGAGCAAGGGCTGGGCGGATGCCGCCATCCCGCTCGACCTGACGGACGAGGCCGCCATCGCCCCTGCCCTTGCCGCCCTCGGCCCGCTCGACATCGTGGTTGCCAATGCAGGCGGCGCCGAGACGCAACCCTTTCTCAAGGCCGATGCCGCGCATTGGCGGCGCATGCTCGATCTCAACCTCATCGGCACGGTACTGACCTTCCAGGCCGCGCTGCCGACAATGATCGAGCGCCGGCGCGGGCGGCTGATCGCCATCGCCTCGACCGCGGCCCATCGCGGCTATGCCTACACCGCCGCCTATGCTGCCTCGAAACATGCCGTGCTCGGCATGGTCCGCTCGCTGGCGCTCGAGGTGGCGCGGCATGGCATCACGGTCAATGCGGTATCGCCCGGCTTCACCGATACCGATCTCGTCGCCGGGGCGGTGGATCGCCTGCAGGACAAGGGTGGCCTTGATCGCGATTCTGCCAAGGCGAAGCTTGCGGCGGAGAACCCGCTCGGCCGGCTGATCCGCCCGGAGGAGGTTGCGGCCAGCGTGCTCTTCCTCGCCGGGGAAGGCGCGACCGGACTTTCGGGCCAGTCGATTCTCGTCAATGGCGGGGAATTCTGATGGAAACGCCGGATGCTTTCCGCCCGCTCGACCGCGAGACCAAGGCCAGCGAACGCCCGGGCGACCACAAGGACGAGTTGCGCCTCTGGCTGCGGCTGCTGACCTGCTCGACCATGATCGAGCGCGAGATCCGCCGCCGCCTGCGCGAGGAATTCCGCACCACCCTGCCCCGCTTCGACCTGATGGCGCAGCTCGAGAAATCCGCCACCGGCATGACGGTGGGCGAGGTCTCGCAGCGGTTGATGGTCTCGAACGGCAATGTCACCACTGTCGTGGCGGGCCTTGTCGAGGATGGGCTGGTCGACAAGCGCCCTGCCCCGCATGACCGGCGCGTGCAGGTCATTTCGCTCACGGCATCGGGCCGCCGCCAGTTCCGCATCATGGCGGAGCGGCACGAGCAATGGATCGCCGATCTCTTTGCCGGGCTCGGCGGCACGGATCTGCCGGCCCTGATGCGGCTGCTCGGCACGACAAAACAATCAATCCAGGGTGCCATCCGTCGGGCCGGCGCCGAAGCGGAGGAAGCATGAGCGTCGCCAATGCCACCATCCTGCCGGTCGCGGCGGCGAAGCCCGCGCATTTCCGGCTCGCTGTTGCCGGCAAACGCGCGACGATCACGCTCGACCGGCCGGACAAGAAGAACCCGCTCACCTTCGAGAGCTATCGCGAGCTGACCGATCTCTTCCTCGCCCTGCAGAAGGAGGAGGCGGTGAAGGCCATCGTCGTGACCGGCGCCGGCGGGAATTTCTGCTCCGGCGGCGATGTCTTCGAAATTATCGGCCCGCTGGTCGAAATGGACACGGCCGGCCTGCTGAAATTCACCCGGATGACCGGCGAGCTGGTCAAGGCCATGCGGGCCTGCCCGCAGCCGATCATTGCCGCGATCGACGGCATCTGCGCCGGGGCCGGCGCCATCATCGCCATGGCCTCGGACCTGCGCCTCGGCACTTCGGGCGCAAAGATCGCCTTCCTGTTCAACCGCGTCGGTCTGGCTGGCTGCGACATGGGTGCCTGCGCCATGCTCCCCCGCATCATCGGACAGGGCCGCGCGGCGGAACTGCTCTATACCGGCCGGGTCCTGCGCGGCGAGGAAGCGGAGCGCTGGGGCTTCCTCAACCGCCTCGTCGCACCGGACGCGCTGCTGGCCGAGGCCGAGGCGTTGGCCCAGGACCTGGCCGATGGCCCGACCTTCGCCAATGCCATGACCAAGCGGATGCTGGAAATGGAATGGGCCATGTCGGTCGAGAGCGCCATCGAGGCCGAGGCCGTCGCGCAGGCGCTCTGCATGCAGACCGAGGATTTCGCCCGGGCCTACCGCGCCTTCGCGGCGAAACAGAAACCGGTCTTCGAGGGGAACTGACGGATGATCTCTCTCGGCGATACGCTCGACTGGCCCTTCTTCGAGCCGCATCACCGCGCCCATGCCGACGCGCTCGCCGCCTGGGCGGATGCGACCCTGCCTGCCCTCCCGCATGACGATGTCGATGCCGCCTGCCGCGCCCGCGTCAGGGCGCTGGGCAAGGCCGGCTTCCTCCGCGCCTGTGTGCCGGCCGCCTATGGCGGGCTGCATCCCGGCTTCGACGTGCGCACGCTCTGCCTCACGCGCGAGATTCTTGCCGCCCGCGATGGCCTTGCCGATTTCGCCTTCGCCATGCAGGGCCTCGGCACAGGCTCGATCACACTGGCCGGTTCGGAGGCGCTGAAGCAACGCTATCTCCCGGCCATCGCCCGGGGCGAGTCCATCGCCGCCTTCGCCCTGTCGGAGAAGGAAGCCGGCTCGGATGTCGCGGCCCTGGCCACCACGGCTGTTCCGGACGGCAATGACCATGTCCGGATCGACGGCAACAAGACCTGGATCTCGAATGGCGGCATTGCCGACCATTACGTCGTCTTCGCCCGGACCGGCGAGGCCCCCGGCGCGAAGGGCCTGTCGGCCTTCATGGTCGACGCGGGAACGCCCGGCCTCTCCATCGCGGAGCGCATCGAGGTGATCGCCCCGCATCCGCTGGCCACTTTGCATTTCGACGGCTGCCGCGTGCCGGTGGCAAACCGGCTCGGCGGCCCGGGTGATGGGTTCCGCATCGCCATGGCGACGCTCGATATCTTCCGCTCCACGGTCGGAGCGGCCGCGCTGGGCTTCGCCCGGCGGGCCCAACACGAGGCGCTGGAACGCGCCACCAACCGCAAGCTGTTCGGCGGCGTCCTCGGCGACCTGCAACTGGCGCAGGCTGCGCTCGCGGAGAACGAGGCGGAGATCGAGGCCGCCGCCCTGCTGGTCTACCGCGCCGCCTGGACCAAGGATCGCGGCGCCGCCCGCGTCACGCGCGAAGCCGCCCTCGCCAAGATGGTCGCCACCGAGAATGCGCAGCGCGTGATCGACCGGGCCCTGCAATTGCATGGCGGTCTCGGCGTCACCAAGGGCGTCAAGGTCGAGGAACTCTATCGCGAGATCCGCGCCCTCCGGATCTACGAGGGTGCAACCGATGTGCAGAAGATCGTCATCGCCCGCGAGGCCCTCAAGGCCCACGGGTCCCGGAAAGGCTAGGAGAGCGCCATGTTCAGATCGGGGCATGTGGACAGTTTCTGCCGGGACAGCCTGCCGCCACCGGAGCAATGGCCCGATCTTCGCCTCGCCGAGGCTGGCCTCGCCTATCCCGAACGACTGAATGTCGTCACCGAACTGGTCGATTCCCATGTGACGGCCGGGCGTGGCGACCGGATCGCCCTTCTCGCCGACGGTCTCCGCTGGACCTATGCCGAGCTGGCCGAACGCATCAACCGCATCGCCAATGTGCTGGTGCGCGATCTCGGGCTGGTGCCGGGCCAGCGCGTCCTCCTGCGCGCACCGAACACCCCGATGCTGGTGGCGGCCTATTTCGCCGTGCTCAAGGCCGGTGGCGTCGCCGTCGCCACCATGCCCATGTTGCGGGCCCGGGAACTTGCCTATCCGTTGATGAAGGCGCGCATCACCCTTGCCCTGTGCGATCACCGCCTGATGGAGGATCTCGAGGCGGCGACCGAACTCGCGCCCGTGCTCGAACGGATCGTCACTTTCGGCGGTGGCGAGCTTGAAACCCTGATGGACCAGCCGGGCTACGGGGCCTTTACGGCCGCCGATACCGCGCAGGATGATGTCTGCCTGATCGGCTTCACCTCCGGCACGACGGGCGAGCCCAAGGGCACGATGCATTTCCACCGCGACCTGCTGGCCATCTGCGATTGCTATGGCGCCCGCATCCTCGCCGCCGATCCGGAGGATCGCTTCATCGGCTCGCCGCCCCTCGCCTTCACCTTCGGTCTTGGCGGGCTGGTGCTTTTCCCGTTCCGCATCGGCGCCGCCTCGATCCTGCTGGAAAAAGCCGGCCCGCCCGACCTGCTGACCGCCATTGCCGCCCACCGGGCCACGGTCTGCTTCACCGCCCCGACCGCCTACCGCGCCATGCTCGACAAACTGGGCGAGCAGGATGTCTCCAGCCTGCGCATCTGCGTCTCGGCCGGCGAGGCCCTGCCGAAAGCCACCTTCGAGGCCTGGCAGGCGAAAACCGGCATCCCGCTGATGGATGGAATCGGCGCGACGGAGATGCTGCATATCTTCATCGCCGCCCCGCGCGGGAAAATCCGCCCCGGCGCCACAGGACTGCCGGTCCCCGGCTACGAAGCCCGGATCCTCGACGAGGCCGGCAACCCGGTGCCCGACGGCACGCCCGGCCGCCTCGCCGTGCGCGGCCCGACCGGCTGCCGCTATCTCGCCGATCCGCGCCAGGCCAAATATGTCGCCGATGGCTGGAACATCACCGGCGATACCTATCTGCGCGATGCGGATGGCTATTTCTGGTATCAGGCCCGCTCGGACGACATGATCATCTCCGCCGGCTACAATATTGCCGGCCCGGAAGTGGAGGCCAGCCTCCTCACCCATCCCGCGGTGGCGGAATGCGGCGTGGTCGGCGTACCGGATGCCGAGCGCGGCATGATCGTCCGGGCCTATATCGTCCTGCGCGAGGGCCATGCCGGCGATGCAGCGATGACCAAGCGCCTGCAGGACCACGTCAAGGCGGATATTGCCCCCTACAAATACCCGCGCGACATCGTCTATGCCGCCAGCCTGCCGAAAACCCAGACCGGCAAGTTGCAACGGTTCGAATTGCGGCGCATGGCTCTCGCAGAAACCAGGCGCGCGGAGGCTTTGCCCGCCGGGGCAAGACAGGCGAGCTGACGCCACCAAGAAGCGGGCGCAACGGCGCCAGACGGAGGAAGACATGTCGATTTCGGCGCTCAAAGCAGCCGTCCTGCAGGGCGGTGGCCCCGTGGCGATCCAGCCCGAGGGCTGGCCGCGCCCGCGCGGCTATGCCAATGGCATGATGGCGCGCGGCACCTTGGTCCTGACCGGCGGCGTTGTCGGCTGGGACGCGCAGGAGCGCTTTCCCGACGGCCTCGTTGCGCAGACGCGGCAGGCCCTTGCCAATATCGTCGCAATCCTCGAAGCCGGCGGTGCGCGGCCGGACCAGCTCATGCGCATGACCTGGTACGTGACCGACATGGCGGCCTATCGCGCCAGCCTGCCGGAAATCGGCGCAGCCTATCGCGAGACGATCGGCCGGCATTTCCCGGCGATGGCCCTGGTGCAGGTGGTCTCGCTGGTCGAGCCGCAGGCCGTGGTCGAGATCGAGGCCACGGCTGTCATCCCGGATTGATGGCACGGAACGGACGCGAAAGGCGGGAGCAGGACATGGCGAAGGCAGGATCCTCGGGAACCGGCAAATCCGGAACGGGCAGGGACAAGGTGGGCAAAGACAAGGTGGGCAAAGACAAGGCGGGCAAGGCCGGCGCGAAGGCGGCGAAGCCGACCCGCGCCATGGTCGTGGTCACGCAACCCGCGGCGCAATCCTTCAATTCGCCACCCAAGGTGCTGATCGCCGGCGCCGGTGTCGGCGGGCTCACCCTCGCGCTGATGCTCCATGCCCGCGGTGTGTCCTGCCGGCTCTACGAACAGGCCAGCGCAATCCGCGAGGTCGGGGCCGGCATCAACGCCCTGCCGCATGCGATCAAGGAACTGGCCCTGCTCGGCCTGCTCCCGGCCCTCGATGCGGTGGGGGTGCGCACGAGCGAACTCTTCTACATGAACCGCACCGGCCAGGTTGTCTGGCGCGAGCCGCGCGGCATCGCCGCCGGCTTCGACGTGCCGCAATTCTCGATCCATCGCGGCCGGCTACAGAAGGTGCTGCATCACGCCGTGATCGAGCGCATGGGCCCGGGCGCCATCGTCACCGGCCGCAAGCTGACCGGCTTCGTCCAGGACGAGGGCGGCGTCACGGCCTGGTTCACCGACAGCATCGATGGCTCCGGCAGCGAGACCGTGCGGGGCGAGGTACTGGTCGGAGCCGACGGCATCCATTCCGTGATCCGCAGCCATTACCACCCCGATCAGGGCCTGCCGCGCTGGAACGGCGTGCAGATGTGGCGCGGCTGCGCCGATTTCCCCGCCTTCATGGATGGCCGCAGCATGATCATTGCCGGCGGCATGAGCGGCAAGCTGGTGCTCTATCCGATCGGCGAGGGGCAGACGCCGCAGACACGCCTGACCAACTGGGTCGTCAATGTCCGGATCTCCGATACGCCCCATCCGCCGGGCAAGGAAAGCTGGTCACGCCGGGGCCGCCTCGACGAGGTGCTGCCCCATGCCGCGCGCTTCGCCATTCCCGGTTTCGATGTGCTCGGCCTGATCCGCTCGACCGACGCGTTCTTCGAATATCCGATGTGCGACCGTGACCCCCTGTCCCGCTGGACGCATGGCCGTGTCACCCTGCTCGGCGATGCGGCGCATCCGATGTATCCGGTCGGCTCGAACGGCGCGGGGCAGGCCATTCTCGATGCCCGCTGCTTCGCGGAATGCTGGGTGAAAGCCGAGCATCCCTGGCAGGCCCTGCTTGCCTACGAGGCCGACCGCCTGCCGAAAACGGCCGAGATCGTCGCGCTGAACCGCAAGGGCGGGCCGGAACGCGTCATCGACGAGGTAGAGAAACTCGCCCCGGCCGGCTTCACGGATGTCGACCGGGTGATGGGTTACGACGAGCGCAAGGCCATCGTACGGGGCTATGCCGGCAAGGCCGGCTTCACGGTGCAGCAGCTGACGAAGATGTGAGGCAAGGAGCGCCTCACGCATCCGGCGGCGGCAGGAAGTCGATCTCGTGCTTGGCCGCAAGGGCCACGACTTCCGCCGGGTTCTGGTCCTTCATCGAATGGATGGCCCAGAAGAGATCATAGAGGCGGCGGGTCGGCGACACCCAGAAGAAGCATTTCACCACCTGGTCCGACTTGTTGAAAATGCCATGCGGCAGCCCCATCGGCAGGCGGATCAGGTCCCCCGGGCCAGCCTTGACCTCACGGCCATCAAGCAGCAGCTCGAAATTCCCTTCGAGCATGTAGATGAACTCGTCCTGCGTCGGGTGGATATGCGGCGGCACGAAAGTCCCGGGCGGGAAGGTCGCGTGCCAGGAAAAGGCGCTTTCGCAGACCTGCTTGGGCACATAGGTCTGCCCGAGAATGTTCCAGGCGATCCCGTCGATCCCTTCGCCGGCACGGGTGATTCCGGGGGTGAGCTTCATGACCATTCCTCCCTTGGATTGTCGCGGCCAAACGTGCTGAAGTCAGACATGCAGATAGCGGTCCTTGAGCACCGGGTCGGCCATCAGCGCGGCGGAATCACCGCGCCAGACCACCTTCCCCTTCTCGAGGATGACATGCCGGTCGGCAAAGGCGGCCAGGGCATCGACATTCTTGTCGATCACCAGGATGGCCTCGCCCTCCCGCTTGAGTTGCCGGAGGCATTCCCAGATCTCCTGCCGGATCAGCGGCGCAAGACCTTCCGTCGCCTCGTCGAGAATGACGAGCTTCGGGTTGGTCATCAGCGCCCGGCCGATCGCCAGCATCTGCTGTTCGCCGCCCGAGAGCTGGTTGCCCATGTTGCGCTGCCGCTCCTTCAGCCGCGGGAAAAGCGCATAGACCGTGTCCAGCGTCCAGCGGGGCGCGCCGAAGCGGCTCGCGGCCGTGGCGACGAGATTCTCCTCCACCGACAGGGTCGGGAAGACCTGCCGCCCCTCCGGCACGAGGCCGAGCCCGCCCTGCGCGATGCGGTAGGGCGGCGCGCCTGTCAGGTCCCGCCCCTCGATCCGCACGCGGCCGGCGCGCGGCTTCAGCAGCCCCATGATCGACTTGATCGTCGTGGTCTTGCCCATCCCGTTACGGCCGAGCAAGGTCACCACCTCGCCTTGTCCGACCGAAAGATCGACCCCGAACAGGATCTGGCTGTCGCCATAGGCGGCCTCGAGCCCCTCGACCTCCAGCATCAGCCGCCCTCCTCGCCGAGATAGGCCGTGCGCACTTCCGGATCGTCCCGCACGGCCGCCGGCGGCCCGGAGGCGATGATCCGGCCATAGACCAGCACGGAAACCCGTTCGGCCAGCGCGAACACGGCCTCCATGTCATGCTCGATGAGCAGGATCGTCATCCGCCCGCGCAACCGCTGCATCAGCGCGATCAGCACGGCGCTTTCCTCCGGCCCGGTTCCGGCCAAAGGCTCGTCCAGCAGCAGCACGCGCGGCTGCGCAGCCAGCGCGATGGCGATTTCCAGCTGCCGCTTCTCGCCATGGGAGAGCAGTCCGGCGCGCACGCCGGCCCGCTTGCCGAGGCCGACTTCCTCGAGCGCCTGCATCGCCGGATCGTTGAGCCGCGTTTCCTCGCGCGCCCGGCCGAAGAAGCGGAAGCTCGAGCCCTGCCGCGCCTGCACCGCGAGCGCCACATTCTCCAGTGCCGAGAAGCCCGGCAGGATCGAGGTGATCTGGAACGAACGCACCAGCCCGCGATGGACGCGCTCGGGCAGGGAGAGGTCGGTCACATCGTGCCCGGCCAGCCGGACCGAGCCGGAATCCGACGGAACCAGCCCGGAAATCTGGTGGATCAGCGTCGTCTTGCCGGCGCCGTTCGGCCCGATAATCGCGTGGAACTCGCCATCGGGCAGCGCCAGCGAGACATGGTCCGTCACGGTCAGCGCGCCATAGGCCTTGTTGAGATCGCGGAGTTCGAGCGCCGGCTCAGCCATGGCCACCGCCTCCGCCGATCCGCCGGATCGCACCCATCAGCCCGCCCCGGGCGAACAGCACGACCAGCACGAGGAAGGGCCCGAAAATCATCTTCCAGTGCTCGGTGAAGCCGGAGAGCCACTCCTCCAGCAGCAGAAAGGCCGCCGCGCCGATGATCGCGCCATGCAGGGTCCCGAGCCCGCCGAGGACCACCATGACGATCAGTTCGCCCGAGCGCTGCCAGGTCATGTAGGCCGGGCTGACAAATTCCGCCTGGTTGGCCAGCAGGAACCCGGCCAGCCCGCACAGCGTGCCGGCGATGACATAGCCGACGAGCTGGTACCGGAAGAGCGGGAACCCGATCGCCGCCATGCGCTGCGGGTTCTCGCGCGCGCCGCGGATCACCCGCCCGAAGCGCGAGACGACGATCGACCGGCAAAGCCCGTAGGCGCCCAGCAGGGCCAGCAGCACCGCGTAGTAGAAGGCCCGGTCATTCTTGATGAGGTCCATGCCGAAAAGCTTCGACCGGCCCGGCAGCGTCATGCCGTCATCGCCGCCATAGGCGGCCAGCGAGACGGCGAGGAAGAACGCCATCTGCCCGAAGGCCAGCGTGATCATGATGAAATAGACGCCCTTCGTCCGGAGCGAGAGCGCACCGGTGATCAGGGCGAACAGCGCCGAGACGGCCAGGGCCACCGGCAGCTGGACCAGCGCATCGGTCTGGCCATGCGCCGAGAGGATGCCGACCGCATAGCCGCCCAGCCCGAGAAAGGCGGCATGGCCGAAGGAAACCAGCGCGCCATAGCCGAGGATAAGATCGAGCGACAACGCGGCGATGGCGAAGATCATCACCCGCGTGACCAGCGAGAGCAGGTAGCTCTCTGCCCCGAGCGCGGCGACAAATGGGACCAGTGCCAGCAGGGCAAAGAGCAGGACCGGAACGGCCTCGCGTTTCAGGAATCCGGGGCCGTTCTCGGGAGGCATTGTCATTTCTTCGCCGGGAAGAGGCCGCCGGGCCGGAAGAACAGGATCGCGGCCATCAGGATGTAGGTCAGCATCGGTGCCAGCGCGCGGCCCGCCTGCGAGGCGGCGGAGGGGTCCATCAAGGCCCGCAGCACTTGGGGCCCGAAGACGCGACCCAGCGTATCGACCAGCCCGACCAGGATCGCGGCGATGAAAGCGCCCCGCACCGAGCCGATGCCGCCGATCACGATGACAACGAAGGTCAGGATCAGCAGGTTGTCGCCCATACCGGGCTCCACCGAAAGGATCGGCGCCACCATCGCGCCGGCAAACCCCGCGAGCATGGCCCCGAAGCCGAAGACGACCATGAAGAGCTTGCCGATATCGACCCCGAGCGCGGAGACCATCGGCGCATTGCTAGCCCCCGCCCGGACCAGCATGCCGATCCGGGTCCGGCTGACAAGGATGCCGAGCAACACGGCAATGGCGAGGCCCGACCCGATGATCGCCAGCCGGTAGACCGGGTAGAGGAGCCCGTCCATCAGCCGGATCGAGCCGCTCAGCGCCTCAGGGATCGGCACGGAGAGCGGCGCCGCCCCCCAGATCACCTTCACCGCCTGGTTGAGGAAAAGGATGATCCCGAACGTGGCGAGCACCTGGTCGAGATGGTCGCGGTCATAGAGATGACGGAAGATCAGGAATTCCAGCAGGAGCCCGAAGGCCAGCGCCGAAGGCAAAGCGAGAGCCAGCCCGTAGAAGAAATTGCCCGTCAGCGCCGTGAACATCGCCGCCAGATAGGCACCGATCATGTATTGCACGCCATGGGCGAGATTGATGAAGTCCATCACCCCGAAAACCAGCGTCAGGCCGGCGGCGATCAGGAACAGCAGCACGCCCAGTTGCAGGCCGTTCAGGGTCTGCACGTAGAGGAGCGTCATCGACATGGCGGACCCGCGAGGCTGGGGCGAGGAAGGAAACGGCCCGGCTGTTTGGCCCGCCGCCTGCGCCCGGCCGCCCAGGAAAACCGGGCGGGACGGACGGATGGCGGGCCGACGGGCCGGAGCGTCAGTTCGGCAGCTTGCAGTCCTTCGCGTACACGTCGACGTAGTTTTCGAAGATCTTCTGCCGGATCGAGGTCTGGAACTTGCCATCCGGCCGGGGAACGGCCTGGACAAGGTAGAAGTCCTGGATCGGGTAGCCGTTATGGCCCATCTTGAAATTGCCGCGCAGCGACTTGAAATCGGCCTTGCGGAGGCCGGCGCGGATGGCATCCTTGTTCCCGAGCTTGCCGCCGGCGCTGCGGATCGCGGCATCGATCAGCATCGCGGCATCATAGGCCTGCATCGCATAAGTGCCCGGAACCGAATTATAGGCGGCCTCATAGGCTTTCACGAACGCTTCCGATTGCGGGTTCTTCATGTCCGGCGCCCAGTTGGCCCCGCCGAAGAAGCCGACCGCCGCCTCCTTCTGCGCCGGCAGCGTGGATTCATCCACGGTGAAGGCCGAGAGGAACGGGATGGCATCCGCAAGACCCGCCTGACGGTACTGGCGCACGAGGTTCACACCCATGCCGCCCGGCATGAAGGTGAAGAGCGCATCCGGCTTGGCGGCGGCGATCTGGGCCAGTTCGGCAGAGAAATCGAGTTGCCCGAGCGGGGTATAGACCTCGGCAACAATCTCGCCCTTGAAATGGCGCTTCACGCCGGCCAGCGCATCACGGCCAGCCTGGTAGTTCGGCGCCATCAGGAACAGCTTCTTGTAGCCCTTGTCCTGCGCATACTTGCCCAGAACCTCATGGTTCTGGTCGTTCTGGTAGGAGGTCACGTAGAAATTCGGGTTGCACTGCGCCCCGGCAAAGTTCGACGTGCCGGCATTCGGGCTGATCAGGAACGCGTTCGAATCGACAACCGGCTTGTGAATCGCCTGAAGGACATTCGAGAAGATCGGGCCGACGACGAAATTCACCTGATCGCGCTCGAGCAGGCCCTTGACCTTGCCCACCGCGACATCCGGCTTCAACTCGTCATCGACAACGATCACCTCGGCATCGACGCCACCGAGCTTGCCACCCAGCGTCTTCACAGCGAGGTTGAACCCGTCGCGCGCCTGCTGGCCAAGCACGGCCGACGGGCCGGACAGGGTCACCATGATCCCCACCTTGACCTTCTCCTGCGCCATCAGGGCGCCGGTGGAGAGGGCCAGCAAGGCTGCCGGCAACAGCATTTTCGTTTTCGCAAACATCGTTCCACCTCCGCTGACGAGGGCTAAGCCCCGCATGAAACTTGGTTTTTCGGCCAGCTTGACGCCTGGTCTCGTTCCTGAATTTTATTTTAAGCTTGAAATAAATCGCTTGTGAAGCCCCTCCCGCGCGATTCTTTCAGGCCTTCTCGAAACGGATCGGCTGCGCTCCTTCCCAGAGGGTCTTGCGGCCGAGCGTGTAGAGATTTTCGAGGCCCGACGTCAGCGTCAGGAAATGGTTCCCGGAGAGCTGGCCGGCCTTCGAGGCGAAATTCACATTGCCATAGGCGAGCAGGATCTCCGTCTCGCTGACGCCGCCCGGATAGAGGATGATCTGCCCCGGCGAGGGGTAGCAGGTATTGTTCTCGTAGCCGACGCCGAAATCCATGTCGCCCAGCGGAATCCAGACGCCCTCGCCCGACCAGCGGACATGCACGATCTTGCTTTCGAACGGCAGGTGGCGAAGGAAGGCCTCGCAGGTCTTGGGCGCCATCTCGCGCTCGAGGCGCGCAGCGAAACGGAACGGGCCGGCAGTGACGATCAGGTCGGACATAGGCAGGTCAACTCCTTGAGGAAAGCGGCATCGTAGCCGCTCGTTCGATACAGGCCAGCAAAAAACATTCCGGAGCCACGCAGTGCACCATGCGACGGAATGCCCTCAGCGCCGCCCCATCGCCATGGCGATGGCCTGGGCCGCTTCCTGCAGGGCCGGCAGGAAATCGGACAGCATCTGCGCCTCGCTCACGCGGGCGGCCTGCGCGCTGACATTGACGGCGTAGCGGGTGCGCGTTCCGAGATCCGCCACGGCAACTGCGATCGAGCGCAGCCCGAGTTCGAGTTCCTCCGAGACAAGGGCGTGCCCGTCCTGCCGGATCTGGGCCAGCCGCTGGCGCAGGGCCGGCTCCGTGGTGAGCGTATTGGGCGTGAACGCGACCAGCTTCGCCTGCGAAAAATAGCGTTCGAGTTCCCGGATATGCAGTCCGGCCAGCAGCATCTGGCCCATCGAGGTTGCATGGGCGGGCAGCCGCGTGCCGACCGAAAGCCCGATCGCCATGATCCGGTGGAGCGCGGGCGACCGTGCGACATAGACGATCTCGGTCCCGTCAAGCATGGCCGCCGAGGCGGATTCGCCGGTCCGCCTTGTGACCTCGACCAGAACGTCGCGCACGATCTCCAGTTCTGACAGGCCGGACAGGAAAGCCTGCCCGATTCCGAGAATGGCCGGCGTCAGCTGGAAATACTTCCCGTCCGTCCGCGCGAGCCCCAGATCGGTCAGGGTCAGCAGGAAACGCCGCGCAGCGGCCCGGGTCAGCCCGGTATGGGCAGCAACATCGGTGATGGTCTGGCTTTTCCGCCCGTCGAAACTCCGGATGACATCCAGCCCGCGGCGAAAGGATTCAACGGTCTCGTCTCTCGGCAAGCAGGCCTCGTTCGACTCTCGAACAAACACGGTCGATACGAACCAAGGATTGACCCTTTCCCCGACGGGCGCAACAGTAATTTCGTCAACGACATGCCCGCAGGAAAGGCCCGCGCAAGGGCCTGGGCTAGTCCGGGGGAACGGAAATGCGCACTGAGGTGGCGATCATCGGGGCCGGGCCGGCTGGCCTGCTGCTGGGGGCCCTGCTGGCCAGGGCTGGTGTCGAGACCGTGATCCTCGAGCGGAAGAGCCGCGACTACGTGCTCGGCCGGATTCGCGCCGGGGTACTCGAACAGGGCACGGTGGACCTGCTGGCCCGCGCCGGCGTGGAGGCCCGGCTCCGCCGCGAGGGGCTGGTCCATGAAGGCTTCTTCATGGGGTTTGCCAATCGTCGCCTCCGGATCGACCTGACCGAACTGACCGGCGGCCGGCATGTCACCGTGTATGGCCAGACCGAGGTGACCCGCGACCTGATGGATTCCCGCGACGCCGCCGGGCTGACCACGATCTACGAGGCGGAGGACGTGGCGATCCACGATTTCGACCGCGATACACCCTGCGTCACCTGGGTGAAGGACGGCGTCCATCATCGCCTCGACTGTGATTTCATCGCCGGCTGCGATGGGTTCCATGGCGTCTGTCGCGCCAGCGTGCCCTCCGGCGCCATCCAGCTTTTCGAGAAGGTCTACCCGTTCGGGTGGCTTGGCGTGCTGGCGGATGTGCCGCCGTGCAGCCACGAACTGATCTATGCCAACCATGCCCGTGGTTTCGCGCTCTGCTCGATGCGTTCGCCGACGCGCAGCCGCTATTACGTGCAGGTCCCGGCCGACGAGGATGTCGGCGCCTGGTCCGACCAGCGCTTCTGGGACGAGTTGCGCCTGCGGCTTGACCCGGAGGCGGCCGATCGCGTGGTGACCGGCCCTTCGATCGAGAAGAGCATCGCCCCGCTCCGCAGTTTCGTGGCCGAACCGCTCCGCTTCGGCCGGCTGTTCCTCGCCGGCGATGCGGCGCATATCGTGCCGCCAACCGGCGCCAAGGGGCTGAACCTCGCCGCCGGCGACGCCTATTACTTGTCCGAGGCGCTCGCCGAGCACTACCGCGAGAGGTCCGATGCCGGCATCCGCGCCTATTCCGAACGGGCCCTTGCACGGATCTGGAAGTCGGAGCGGTTCTCGTGGTCGCTCACCATGCTGCTCCATCGATTCGACACGATGAGCCCGTTCGAACAGCGTATGCAGGAAGCCGATTTCCGCTATGTTGAAAGCTCCCGCGCCGCCCAGACCGCGATCGCGGAGAACTATGTCGGCCTGCCGCTGTAACCGCGAGGCCCCGTCGGGCGGCCCGGTCTGAAGCGCCCGGGGGCATCAGGTCCGGGATTTGCCGCCCCGGACCGTTATGCAATATGATCACTTTCCGCACTGCGGCGACGTCGGGGATTATCCTCCTGTCCGCAGTTTAGAATCGTTCAATTTGTCAATAATTTCAATGCATTCGCATGATTGAATTTGTTTGCAACGCCGCAAGGTTTTGCTTGCATGGCAGTGTATTTAGTGAAAGTCTCCGCAGCGCGAGGGACACATGATGAACCGAAGCGAGCCGAAAGGCACGTTCTCCCGGCCGGAACGGACCGAAACCGACGCCTCCGTGGCGGCCGGACTCAACAACGAGGCGCTGGACTCGATCCTGCTCTTTACGCTGCGCCGGACGCAGGCCGTGATCATGCAGGACTTTGTCAGCCGTTTCGATGCGCTGGACCTCCGGCCGATCCAGCTCGGGGCCCTGCTGCTGATCCGCAGCAATCCGGGCAGCCGCCAATCCGACATCGCGGCAGCGCTCGGTATCCAGCGCCCGAACTTCGTGACGATGATGGACGAGCTCGATCGGCGCGGCCTGACCCAGCGCACGACGTCGAACAATGACCGCCGCTCCTATTCCCTCGGCCTGACGCCGCAGGGCGAGGCGTTGGTCAACAAGGCGCTCCAGTTGCTGGCCGAGCACGAGGCCTTCGTTTCATCGGGGCTTGACCCCAACGAGCGGCGTCAGCTTTTCGACAATCTCAACCGCATCGAATCGGGCCTGGCATCCGGCGGGCGCTAGGCGGCGAATCGGGCAAAGGCCTGCACCACCGACTCGTAGACGCCGCGCTTGAACGGAATGATCAGGCCGGGCAGGTTTTCCAGCGATTCCCAGCGCCAGTCGATAAACTCCGGCTTGTGCTGGCCTTCGCCGGGCGCGCGTACATTGATCTCGCTTTCTTCCCCCACAAAGCGCAGGGCGAACCATTTCTGTGTCTGCCCGCGATAGCGGCCCTTGAGGGCCCGGCCCATCGTTTCGGGGGGAAGGTCGTAATTATACCATTCGGGCGCCTCGGCCAGCAGCTTGGTCGAACGGATATTGGTTTCCTCGTAGAGCTCGCGCAGGGCGGCGGGATAGGGGTCCTCGCCGGGGTCGATCCCCCCCTGCGGCATCTGCCACTCATAGACCACGTCGCGATATTCGGGCCCCTTGTCCGGCCGGCGGCGGGCGATGAAGACCTTGCCCTCGGCATTGAACAAGGCCACGCCGACACAGGGGCGATACGGCATGCTGGCTAGATCACGCGCCATTGGGATCCTCATTTCGGGCGGACCGGGCGGAGCCGGACAAGCTCGACACCGGGATCCGCATGGTGTTTCTCAAGGTGAATCTGGCGCCCGGAAGATGCCGGAGCGAGTCACCGCATCTTCTCGATGATGGCGGAAACAGGCGCCAAGACAAGGCCGCGGGACTGAATTTCGCGTGACCAGGCGACAACCTTGTCGACATTGGCCGGAACCGTCGGAATGGTGAGGATCGCCTGGCCTTTGCGCTTGGCCACAGCCTCAACCTCGGCGAGCACAGCTTCCAGCGAGCGGCCGGCGGAGGCATCATAGACATGGTCGCCGATTGCCGCTGGCACGTTGGCCGCGCGCGCAAGCTCGCGAGTCCGCGAGGTCGGGTTCGAGCCGTCATCCAGGAACAGCAGGCCACGCCGGCCCATCTCCTCCAGCAGCGCGGCATAGGGGCCGGGCGTGCTCATCAGCTTGCCACCCATGAAATTCGCGAGGCCGACATAGCCGCCGAGCCGGGACATCAGCCAATGGAGTTTCTCGAGATTCTCGCGCGGGTCTGCCCCCGCCCGCAGCGTATGCGGCCCGGGATCGCTCTCGGGGTAGTCATGAGGCTCCATCGGCACCTGGAGCAGGATCTCGTGCCCCTCGCGCCGGGCCCGCACGACCTGGTTCTCGAGGTCACGGCCATAGGGAGCGAAAGCCAGCGTCACGTCGCGCGGCAATTTGGACAGCGCATCGGCCGTGCCCCGCGCCCCGACACCGACACCGGTCATGACCACGGCAATCATCGGCTTGCCGTTCGGCGTGAAGGCGCGCGCATAGAGTTTGCGTGGCGTGAGCCCGCTTTCCCCGATCCGCGGAATGAAGCCGGATTGGCCGCGCTCGACAACCCGCGCATCCATGCTCGCCATCATCCGTTCGCTGGAATCCGGCACCCGGATCACCATGCCCGTCGGGCCGGCCGGGCCGCCATTCTGACGGATGACATTCACGCCATGCTGGCCGTCGCCCGTGCGATTCGGTGTGATCGCGGAATCGGCCGGCGGAACCGGAGCCCGTTCGATACTGGTCGAGACATGCCGCTCGATCACGGCAACGGTGCCCGGTTCGCTCCGGTCGCGGAGCAGATAGGATTGCGCAGTCACACCGCCCAGCAGCAGGAAGCCCAGGGCGACGAGGCCCCAGCGCCGGATCGGGGACAATCCCCGCCGGCTCGGCCCTGGTTTCATACCCAGGGGCGTGGCCATGCCGTCAAACGCCATTCCGCCTGCTTCCTCATCGGAGTTTCGCGCGGCAATCGCCACGAAATCCATGACAAACCGTAAACAGGCTTGGTTAAGGCGTTGTTAAACGAACGGGGAAACTACACCTCACAGCTGCAAAAAACCCGCCGGGTTGCAGCGGGTTTTCCGAAGATGCGGCAGGTCGGTCACAGGCCTGCCGCAAAAGGCGCGAGCGTTGATCCAGCGCTCAGTTCTTCGCGTTGGCCGGCTTGCCGGTACTGGCCTTGGCTTCCGGCTTCGGCGCGCGCGGCTGCAGCGTGGCGCCTTCGCCCGGATTCTCGCGGCTGACGGTTCCATTCAGGAAGTTCACAGCCCAGATCAGCTGCTTGTCCTTGCTCCGGTCGGCGGGGACATAGCCGGACGAACCGCCGCCCTGCTCCTCCTCGTTGACCTTGATATGGCCGCGGATCGAGGCTTCGCCCTTGATCTCGTCCTTGCCCTTCAGCTCATCGGGAATGTCCTGCGGCACCAGCAGGTCAGGGCTGATGCCCCGCCCCTGGATGGAACGGCCGGACGGCGTGTAATAGAGCTGGGTGGTCAGCTTCAGCGCATAGGAGCCGCGCAGCTGGAAGATCGACTGGACGGAGCCCTTGCCGAAGGAGCGCGAGCCGACAATCGTCGCGCGCTCGTGATCCTGCAGGGCGCCGGCCACGATTTCCGAAGCCGAGGCCGAACCGCCATTGATCAGCACCACCAGCGGCTTGCCGCCGGTAATGTCACCTGGCCGCGCCAGCGCACGGTTGGTCTGGTCCGCGCTCTTCCCGCGGGTCGAGACAATCTCGCCCGATTCGAGGAAGGCATCGGCAACGTAGATCGCCTGGTCGAGCAGGCCGCCCGGATTGTTCCGGAGATCCAGCACGAAGCCCTTGAGCTTGTCCTTGCCGATCTCGGCCGTGAGCTTGTCAACTTCCTTCTTCAGCCCCTCGAAGGTCTGCTCGTTGAACGAGCCGATCCGCAGATAGCCCACCGTGTCGCCCTCTTTCTGGGCGCGCACCACCGGCGGACGGATCGTGTCGCGGGTGATCTCGACCTCGACCGTATCCTTCTTGTTGCGGAGCAGCTTCAGCTTCACCTTGGTGCCGCGCGGGCCCTTCATCTTGTCGACAGCCTGCGACAGGGTGAGGCCCTGCACCTGCTCGCCGTCAATCGCGGTGACGAGGTCGTTCGCCTGCACGCCGGCCTTGGCCGCTGGCGAATCATCGAAGGGCGTGACGACCTTGACCAGGCCGTCTTCCATCTGGACCTCGATGCCCAGCCCGCCGAACTCGCCACGGGTCTGCTGCTGCATCTCCTGGTTGGATTTCTGGTCGAGGAAGCTGGAATGCGGATCCAGCGACTGCACCATGCCGTTGATCGCGGACTCGATCAGTTTGGCCTCGTCGGGCTTGTCCACATAATCAGAGCGGATCTTGTCGAACACATCGCCGAACAAGGTCAGGCGACGGTAGGTATCGGACGCCGCGGCATTGGCCCCGGCCGTCAGGCGCATATGGTCGATCGCGACAAGCGCGAGGGCGCCGAGCGCCACACCGGAGAGGAAAACAGGAACCTTGCGCATTATCCACGTGCCTTCTCGGCCGATTGGGTTGACCAGAACGGAGATGGATCGACCGGAGATCCATCCTTCCTGAACTCGACATAGAGCGCCGGCCCGGACGCTCCAAGACTTCCCCCCGAAGCAGCACCATTCGGCGCTGCAGCAGGAGATTGGGCATTTCCCGGCCCTGTGGCAAGAGGGGCGCCCTGCCCGTCCCCGCGAGATCCGGAGCCATCCCTGCCGGCAGGAAGGAAGCCGACAGGCTCGCCGGCCAGCACGAACTGGCCCATTTCGACCGCGAGTCGCTCCATTCCGGCGAGGACGACATGGTAGCCGTTGCCGCCATTGATGATCAAGAGCTGTCCGTAGCCGCGGTAGGGCGCTGCAAAATGCACCCAGCCATCGGCCGGCGCCGTGACAACGGCGCCCGGATTTGACGCGATTGTGATCCCGCGCTCGGTGCCGCCCAGCCCGTCCGGTGCTCCGAACGCCCGGGCCACGATGCCGGATGCGGGCATCGCCATCTGGCCGCGCCGTTCGGCAAAGCCCTGCCGGGGCTGAAGGCGCGGCGCTTCCCGCCCGGCATCCGGCCGCAGCGCAGCGACCTGCTGGCCGGCACGCGCCGGCGCCGGCGCCCGTCTGGCGATTTCCACCGCGCGAGGGTCTCCCAGCATGTCATTCTCGTTCCGGGCGATGAGATCCCGCAGGGAGCGGGCTTCGCGGGTCAGCACGGCCACGCGTTGTTTCTCGGAATCGAGCTGCGCCTGCGACACCGAGAGCTGGGATTGCCGGGTTTCAACCAGTCCGGCGAGCCGCGTCCGCTCGACAGTCAGCCGGTCACGCCGGTCACGCATCTGGTCCACCAGCTCGGCATTCTGCCGACGCAATTCGGAAAGCGTCTTCAGGTCAGCCACAAGGATCAGGGCCTCGTCGCGCATATCCGGCAGCACGCCGCCGAGCAGGATCGCGGCCCGCATCGCCGAAAGCACATCCTCCGGCGCGACAAGCAGAGCCGGCGGTGGCTTGCGGCCGATCCGCTGCATGGCCGCCAGCACTTCGGCCGTCACGCGCTCGCGCGATTGGAGCGAACGGCGCAGGGTCTGTTCCTGCCGCGTCAGCCCGTCGAGCTTCTGCTGCTGTTCGGCGAGCGCCTGTTCCGAGTCCTGGATGCGGCGCGCCACCTCGATCATCGATTGCCGCAGCTTCTGGGCTTCCGTCGAAAGATTCTCGATCTCGTAGGCAAGCCGGCGCTGTTCGAAGCCCGATTTCTCGATCTCTGTCTCGACCCCCCGCAACTGGTCGGCCGACGGCTTCGCCTCGCCGGCCGGCGGAGGCGCCTGCGCGTGCAGGCCGGAGGCAGCCAGCAGTGCCAGCACGCCGGCCATGCCCCTCAGCCTGTTCTGCCCTGTTGCCACGCCTTGCCCCTAGTTCCGGTGATAGGGATGGCCGGACAGGATCGTTCCCGCCCGGTAGATCTGTTCCAGCACCAGCACACGGACAAGCTGGTGCGGCAAGGTCATCGCGCCGAACGCGAGGATCTTCGCGGCCCGTTCGCGCAGGGCCGGGTCAAGCCCGTCAGCGCCGCCGATGACAAAGCTCGCGCCAGGCACACCGGAATCGCGCCATTCCCCCAGCAAACCGGCAAACTGGCCGGAATCAAGCCCGGCCCCACGTTCGTCGAACAGAACCAGACGATGGCCCTCGCGGATTTCCGCGGCAAGGGCCCGCGCTTCTTCCTGCTTGCGATCGAGGTCGCGTCGGGCCGGACTTTCCGGCAGCTCGACCAGCCGCGGCCCGTCCAGCCCGATGCCCCGGCCGAGGCCTTTCAGCCGCTCGGCATAGCGCATCACGAGGTCACGCTCGGGCCCGGCCTTGAGCCGGCCGATCGCAAGGACATCCAGCTTCACGCCGGCCCTATTCGGCGGCGTTGCGGGTCCGGACGACGCGCCGCTTCGGCTTCTCGGCAGGGGCTTCGGCAGCCCCTTCCTGCGGCCGCCCGAGACCCCAGAGCTTCTCGAGATTGTAGAAGCCGCGGACTTCCGGCCGGAACAGATGGACGATGATATCGCCGGCATCGATCAGCACCCAGTCACAGACCGGCATGCCCTCGATCCGCGGCGGCGGCAGCCCTCTTTCCTTCAGGGCAAAGGCCACGCGGTCGGCAATGGCGCCGACATGGCGATCCGACCGGCCCGACGCGATGATCATCGCATCCGCCAGCGAGGTCTTGCCTTCGAGGTCGAGGGAAACGATGTCTTCGGCCTTGGCGTCATCCAGCACAATGCGCAGGGCCTCGACGAGCGAACCGGCAGGCGGGGCAACAGGGCCCGGGCCGGCTTGGGACGGCGCGGCGGCCGTCCGGTTCATGGGGGTCGTGATCAGTGTCGCTGTTCCTTCCGGTTGCGCTTCACGATCGCGAATCTAACCGCAATGCGGAAAAAACACCAGCCATTCCCGCAAACGGGCATGGCATCGGCTCACGCGGCATCGCGAGCCGGCAACCCATATGCCGGCAGGAACACGCCATCCGGCGGCGGGAAATGGATCAGGCGAACATGCCCAGCAGGCCGTCCGACTGGCTCTGCATGGTCTGCACGTCCTTGAGGACGAGGTACCGCTCGACAAGCTTGCGCGTGTAGGTGGCGTCTTTCAGCTTTTCCATGTCGAGCTTGTTCTCGAGCGTGACCTTGAGCCGCTCGACCTTGGTGGCGGCTGCAGAACGGGGCAGGTTCAGCGCCGTCAGGGCCACGTCGAAGAGGACAGGATCGCCGATGATCTCGTAGCCGCTCTTCACCGCGCTGATCTTGCGCTGGAAATACATCGCATCCGACACGGCCGGGTTGAGTTCGCCGAGGCTGATCTCGTAGCGGGCGTTCTTGTATTTCTCGATCACGCCATTGATGAAGGTCTGGTCCTTCAGCTTGTCCGTGCCCTTGGTGAAGAACGCGAAATCGGCGTTGATCGTCCGGTAGCCGGCATTCGTCATGCGGTTGACCAGCGCGGCCGTATCATTGGGGTTGTCGCGCAGGATCTGCTTGATGCGCGCCGGGTACTGGAGCTGGTCCTCCATGTCATAGGCCGTCAGCGCGAATTTCAGCAGGCGGTAATCCTTGAGGAAATCCTCGGGCGTGGCCATCGTGCCGACGCGCTCGCGGAAATACTCGATCTCCTTCTCGACCGTGGCACTCTTGGCGAACCGGGCCGTATTCACGGCGACCTTGTCGGCGCTGAGGCTCTTGAAGAGCGCATAGCCCGAGATGACGTTTCCTGCCAACATGCCAATCTATCCTCGATTGGAGACGCGATACTGGCCGGAACCGTGGCACGGGCGGAGTTAAAACACCGTTAGCCCTGCCACTTAAGAAATTCTTGAGATGTCGGCTAGAATTGCCGCTTCCGCTCCGCCCGGAGCCGCGTCGAGGATTCATCCGAACGCCGCCCGTGCAGGAACAGCCAGGCCGGCGGCTTCAGGCCGGCCAGCTGTCCGGCAGCCCGCTCGGCCACGCGGAATGGCGCGAGGCTGCGGGCCGCCGGGCTGGCCACGGCCCTCAGGGTCGCGCCCGGCCGGTCGATGATCGCCATCGGCACGGAAGCGGCAATGGCCTGCCATTTCTGCCAGCGATGGAAGCCGGCGAGGTTGTCCGCCCCCATCAGCCAGACGAAGGAGACGCCCCGGCAGCGCTGCCGGAGATAGCGGATCGTCTCCTCGGTGTATCGCGTGCCGATGGAAGCCTCGAGCCCGGTCACGACAATGCGGGGATCCGCGCCGATCAGGCGGCTGCAGGCCGCCATCCGCTCCTCCTGCGAAGGCAGACCCCGGACATCTTTCAGCGGGTTGCCCGGTGTGACGAGCCACCAGACCCGGTCCAGGCGCAATCGCCGCAAAGCGGTTTCCGCCACAAGGAGATGCCCTTCATGCGGCGGATTGAAAGAGCCGCCGAACAGGCCGATCCGCTGGCCGATTTCGAAACGAGGCAGGAAACGGGAACGGAAGCGCGTCAAATCAGGGCCTCACATTCCCCTGTCCGCGAACAACATATTTGAAGCTCGTGAGCTGCTCGACGCCAACCGGCCCGCGGGCGTGCATCCGCCCGGTGGCGATGCCGATCTCGGCGCCGAAGCCGAATTCGCCGCCATCGGCGAACTGCGTCGAGGCATTGTGCAGCACGATCGCCGAATCCACTTCGCGCAGGAAGCGCGTCGCCACACCCTCATCGGCGGTAATGATGCAATCCGTATGGTGCGAACCATAGCGCCCGATATGGGCAATCGCCTCGTCGGGCCCGGAAACCACCTTCGCAGCGATGATCGCATCGAGATATTCGGTCGACCAATCCTCGTCGACGGCGGCGGTCACGCGCGGATCGACGGCCCGGCAGGCTGCGTCGCCGCGCACAGCGCAGCCGGCATCGAGCAAAGCCGAAACCAGGGGCGCCAGATGCGTATCCGCCACGGCAGCATCGACCAGCAGCGTCTCGGCCGAACCGCAAACCCCCGTCCGGCGGAGCTTGGCATTGAGCAGAACCGCCCGCGCCATGGCGAGATCGGCCTTCTCATGCACATAGACATGGTTGTTGCCGTCGAGATGCGCGAAGACCGGCACCCGGGCTTCCTGCTGCACCCGGGCGACCAGGCTCTTGCCGCCACGCGGCACGATCACGTCGATCGCCCCGTCGAGTCCGGCCAGCATCTGGCCTACTGCCTCGCGATCACCGAACGGAACCAGCTGCACCGCCGCCTCCGGCACACCTTCGGCCACAAGCCCGCGTTGCATGGCGGCATGGATCGCCAGCGCCGAACGCAGGGCGCCCGAGCCGGTGCGGAGGATGACAGCATTGCCCGCCTTCAGGCAGAGCGCGCCGGCATCGGCCGTGACATTCGGGCGGCTCTCGAAAATCACGCCGATCACGCCGAGGGGCGTGCGCACCCGCGCGATCCGCAGGCCATTCGGCCGTGTCCATTCCTGGATGACCTCTCCGACCGGATCCGGCAGGGCGGCAATATCCTCGATCGAAACCGCGATTGCCTCGATCCGCGCCTCGTTCAGCAACAGCCGGTCGAGGAAGGCCGCGCTCTGGCCCTCGGCCGTCGCCTCGGCGCAATCCAGCGCATTCGCCTCGAGGATCGCAGGGACGGCACCGCGCACGGCAGCAGCCGCCGCGCGCAAGGCCCGCGCCTTCTGCTCCGCCGGCATCAGCCCGAGCAGCCCCGCTGCCTCGCGGGCCTTGCGGCCCATGGCGCGCATCTCGGCCGTCAGCCGGGCCTTGTCGGCCGGGTTGGGCACATGCCGGTTCATCATTCGTCTCCGTTGCCCCCCATCGCGCCGTCGCTCGAGAGCACGAGATCGTCGCGATGGATGATTTCCTTCCGCCCTGCATAGCCGAGAACCGGCTCGATGTCGCGGGTGCCACGGCCGGCGATCCGGATGGCATCGACCGCATCATAGGCCACCAGCCCGCGCGCCACCTCTCCCCCGTCAGGCCCACGCACGACAACGCAATCACCCCGCGCGAAGGATCCCTCGACGCGATGTACACCGGCCGGCAGCAGGCTTTTCCCGGCCTGGATCGCCTTTGCGGCCCCGTCATCGATCACCAGCATGCCGCGCGGCTCCAGCGTGCCGGCGATCCAGCGCTTCCGCGCCGTAACCGGGCTTGAGGGCGAGAGGAACCAGGTGCAGCGGGCGCCCTCCATCACCGCCCTCAACGGGTTGAGGCGCAGGCCATTGGCGATCAGCATCGTCGCGCCACCCGCCGTGGCGATCTTCGCGGCCTCGATCTTGGTCATCATGCCGCCGCGCGAGAGTTCCGAGGCGGCACCGCCGGCCATCGCCTCGATCCGGGCCGTGATGCGCGGCACGACCGGCACGAACTCCGCCTGCGGGTCCTTCTGCGGCGGCGCGGTGAACAGCCCGTCAATGTCTGAAAGCAGCACGACGCAATCGGCAGAGGCCATGGAGCCGACCCGCGCCGCAAGCCGGTCATTGTCGCCATAGCGGATCTCGGTCGTTGCAACCGTGTCATTCTCGTTGATCACGGGGATGGCCCGGTGATGCAGCAAGGTGCCAAGCGTCGCGCGGGCATTGAGATAGCGGCGGCGCTCCTCGGTGTCGCCATAGGTCAGCAGGATCTGCGCCGCCGTAATGCTATGGCGGGCGAGGCTCTCGGCCCAGACGCGGGCCAGTGCGATCTGGCCGACAGCCGCAGCGGCCTGCGCCTCCTCGAGCTCCAGCGCCGGCTTCTTCAGGCCCAGCACGGTGCGGCCCATCGCGATCGCGCCGGACGAGACAACCAGCACATCCGCGCCGTTGGCATGGAGTGCGGCGATATCGTCGGTGAGGGCTTCAAGCCAGGCCTTTTTCAGGCCACCTTTCCGCTCGACAAGGAGCGAAGAGCCCACCTTGATAACAACGCGGCGGAAGCCGGAGAGCGAGGGCATTGACAAAATTAACGCTTTCTTAACTTTTTCGGGCGCGGCGTCACAATCCGGATATAATGCTGGTATGCCATTATCGTCGGATTGTGGGGATAGCCGAGTTTTGCTAACTAGCAGCCTCTCTGGAAACCTGCCACCCGCCGTTTGCGACAGGATGCGCCATGAATTGGGAATTCCTCAAGATTCACCGTGAGGGCCGGAACCGCCAGGATCCGACCGCGCAATCCGGCAATGACCGCCAGGCTGCGCAATCCGGTGGCGTGCAGTTGCTGAAACCCTTCGATTCCCGCGCTCTCGGCACGGCACGCGAGGCTGTGCGCGGCAATCTCGACGAGTTCGAGGCCACGCTGCAGACTGTCTCCCGCCTGCCGGAGCAGTTCCGGCTGGTCATGGCGCCGATCGAGAATGCCGTGAACACCATGGCTCTCCTGCGCAACCGGCTGGAAATCGCCGAGGAGAACCTCGCCGCCGAACAGCGTCGTGCCGGCAATCTGCTGACCGATTCCGCCCGCCTCGAGGCCGAGCTTGACCGGCTGACCGCCGCGTTGAAGGCGGAGGAAAGCAATGCTTCCGCCCTGCGCGAGAAGAATTCCGCGGTCGAGACGGCCGTGGCCCAGTTCCGGCAGGACAATGCGGAATTGCTGGCCAAGGTGAACCGCCTCGAGCCGCAGCTGCGCGAACTCACCGCCCTGCGTGACACGCATGAGAACGAACTCGCCGATCTGCGCCGCGCCAAGGCGCAGGCGGACGACCTGATCGTCGGGTACAAGGCGGAACTGACGGCAGCGGCGGACGAGATCGCCAACCGCGACAATCTCCATGCCACCCTGCAGCTGGCGCATACCAAGAACCAGGAACGGCTGGACGAGGCGACGAAGTCGATCGCCGAGCTGGAAGCGGCCCTCAAGCAGACGGAGGACAAGTTCTCCTTCGCCAGCGCCGCACTGGTCCGCGAACGCAACGCCGCCCGCGCGCTCCGCACCGAGAACGAACAGCTCTACAAGGAGCGCGACGAAACCAAGAACCAGTTCGAAAGCCAGATCGAAGCGGCCAAGGCCCGCTACGATTTCGTCGAGAAGATGTTGACCGAGGCCCGCGCCCGCTTCCACGAGGAAACACGGCAGCTCTCGGTCGCCCGCCGCGAGCGCGCCGAGCGCGACCGTGAGATCGGCCGCCTGACCCTGGCGCTCGAAGCGACCCAGCGCGATGCCACCGAATTGCGCAGCCAGATCGCGGCAGCGAATGAATCCGTCGCGGCGACAAGCCAGCTTCTGGCCTCGGAAATCGAGCAGCGGCGCAAGCTTGAGCTGGAAATTGACATGATCCGCTCGGAAAACTCGACGCTGCTGCTCAAGCAGAAGACGCTGAGCGATTCCGCCCGGTCGATCGAGGCCACGGTGGCCGATGCCACGCAGAAATTCCAGGCAAAGGTCTCGCAGCTCAGCGCCGAGAACGAGCAGCTCCGCGCCGCCGTCAACGCGATGCAGAACCGCGGCGAGAAGACCTACGACGACGAATTCGCCTTCCTGTTCGACCGGAAGGAAGGGGACGGGGCCACCGATCCGAAGGACGGCGGCGACGATAACATCATCCCCCTGCGCTGAGCCGGGAGCGCCGCGCGGCCTCGATCACCCGGATCGCCAGCCGCGCGCCGTCCTGCGCATAGCCGGGCTCGTCGTGATAGAGCACCTGAGCCAGCGCGCCGTCGAGAATGACCACCAATTCGCGCGCATAGGGCTTGGGATCCGGATGCCCGTCCTCGGCCAGCACGCCCTCGAACAGCGCCTCGACCGTCTTCTTGAAGCCTGAAACCACAAGGCGAAGCGGGTGATCGCGCCGGTTGCCAAGGCTCGCACCGACGCGCATCACCCCGCATCCGGTGAATTCCGGCGCGCGCGCCACCCGTTCCAGAACATCGAACACGGCAAGGATCCGCTCATGCGTGCCGATCGACCGACCGAGAATGCTGCGATAGATCGTCAGGATCTCGCCGGCATAGACGAGATAGCACTCGACGACAAAGTCATCCTTCTTGCGAAAAAACTTATAGAATATTTTCTTCGTGACACCTGCTTCCCGAACAATATCCTCGACGAGAACTTCATGAATGGATGATTTATTAAAGAGACGTAGCCCGGCAGCAAGAATGCCGGCCCGCGTTGCCTGATCGAAATCCACTGATACACCGGAAAAGCATCAAAAAAACAATCCGGAGACCATAACAGAGCACAGGGAGTGCACAAGCCTGTTCCGGCCTTTGCAGGACCGCGGTTCCAAGGCTTCCGCGCTATCTGCCCTCATGGCTGCCAGGGCTCTTCTTCCTTCGGGAATTCATCCCTCCGCGCCTCGTCGATCACATCGAGGAGCGCCCGCAGGGCTTCCGGCACGCCCTGCCCCGACACGGCGGAGAGAAGCAGCGGCTTGCGGCCGGCCGCCCGCTTCAGACGGTCTACCTGCTTCTTCAGCGTCTCGGCATCCAGTGCATCGACCTTGGAAAGGGCAAGGATTTCCGGCTTCTCCGCAAGGCCATGGCCATAGGCCTCGATCTCCTTGCGGACAATCTTGTAGGCCTTGCCGGCATGCTCGCAGGTGCCCTCGACAAGGTGGAGCAGCACGCGGCAGCGCTCGACATGGCCAAGGAACCTGTCTCCGAGCCCATGGCCCTCATGCGCGCCTTCGATCAGCCCGGGAATATCCGCCAGCACGAATTCCCGCCCGTCTGCCCGGACCACGCCAAGCCCGGGATGCAGCGTCGTGAAGGGGTAATCGGCAATCTTCGGCTTGGCGGCCGTGGTGGCCGCGAGAAATGTCGACTTGCCGGCATTCGGAAGGCCCACCAGCCCGGCATCGGCGATCAGCTTGAGCCGCAGCACGACCCAGCGTTCCTCGCCCTGCTGGCCGGGATTGGCATGGGTTGGCGCCCGGTTGGTCGAGGTTGTGAAATGCAGGTTGCCGAAGCCGCCATTGCCGCCTTTGGCGAGGCGGACGCGCTGGCCGATCTCGGTCATGTCGGTGATCAGCGTCTCGTCCTCGGCATCGAGGATCTCCGTACCCTTCGGTACCTTGAGCACCACATCGGCGCCCTTCGCCCCGGCGCGGTTCTTGCCCATGCCATGGGTGCCGGTCTTGGCCTTGAAGTGCTGCTGGTAGCGATAGTCGATCAGCGTGTTGAGTCCGTCGACGCATTCAACCCAGACATCGCCGCCGCGCCCGCCATCGCCGCCATCCGGGCCACCGAATTCAATGAACTTCTCGCGCCGGAATGACACGCACCCCGCCCCTCCGTCGCCGGAGCGGATATAGACCTTGGCAGTATCGAGAAATTTCATGACGGGCTTTCCGGGCGATCGGCAGGCCGCCTCCATGCGATGCGGCCCCGGCTGCGCATCGATAGCCGCGCAACCCGCCAAGGTCAAAGCCCTGCTCTGTCAAAGCCCCAGCACGAACGACGGCCGGCCGGTCAATGACCGGGGCGGATAGCCCGTGCGGCGGCTTCGGTCCGGGCGAAATTCACCTTCACCCGGGCGACGGGAATGAAATATTTCGACACCCAGGCCGTGTTCCGCAACGTACCGTCCGATTCCAGCAACAGGGTGTCCGAGAAGCGCACAATATTCGGCTCGCCCTTCGGGTTGAGATTCACGTCATAGGCGAAATCCGCGCGGTTGCCGGACACCGTCACCAGCGTCTCGCCGATCACATCCTCGCGCGTGCCGATATAGGTGGTCGGGCTGGTCTTGCGGAACACCCAGGTTTTGGTGTCGCGCTCGCCGTCGGTATAGACGAAATCCTCGCGCAGCCGCAGAACGCGGCCATCCCAGCGGCCGGTGAGATCCACCCGGAAGCTCCGCGACACACCGTTAATCGCGGTGAACTTCCCGTAGGCATAGGTCTTGCCCTTGAAAAACCCTTCCAGCGTCAGGTCACGCGCGGCAACCGGGCTCACCTGCAGGGCCGCAAGCCCCAGAGCGAGCGAGAACAATCGTGCGGACATGGCCATCTCCTTGTGTTGAAGGAGATACGGGCCGGTAGGGCGGGCGGATCAGCCAGCCTTGGCCCGGCCAGCCAGCGCCAGTCGGGTTTCGATCACATCAACCTCATGCCCAAGCGCATTCGACATAACACGGCGCTGACCGCACACACTGAAGCCAAGCCGCATCTGCAGCCGCAAGGATGCTTCGTTCCCGACAATCACCCCCGAGCGCAAGGCCTGAACATCCGGCAATGTCGATATTGCACCGACCAGCGCCTGCGCAGCCTCGCCCATGATTCCCTGGCCCCAATGCGCCTCGCCAAGCCAATAGCCAAGCTCCGGCTCCCCCGCAGCCATCGCTGCCTTATCCCGGCGATAGCCCCAGCCGATCCCACCGATCGCCTGCCCTGCCCGCTCGATCACCCGATATTCCTCAAGGAACGGCCCAAGGGTACTGCAATCGGCCAAGAATGCCTGCTTGCCGGCCAACGTGACCGGCCAGGCTGGGCCAGTCAGCCAGCGGATTACCCCCCAGTTGTCAAAATGCGGAAGTAACGCCGCCGCATCTCCTTTATCTGCCACACGGAGCACAAGCCGTGGCGTGGTAATCCGCCCCGGCAGGGTCACGCCGGCACCCGCAGCGGCTCGCGCGCCTGCGGCACGGGTGTGCGCCAGCCCTTGAGGCTGCGCCAGAGGTTGCGGGTCAACCGGTAGGTCTCCACCGGCACCGCACCGTTCCAGGCCGGGAGGCTCAGGAAGTCGCTGCCGGTGGGCTGGAATCCGCAGCGTTCCAGCACCCGCCGCGAGGCCGGGTTGACCACCCGCACCGACGCGACCAGCCTGTCCAGGCTCGTGAACATGAAGGCCATGTCCACAAGCCCCTGCGCCGCCTCGGTGGCATAACCCTTTCCCCAATGGGGCTTGCCGAGCCAGTAGCCGAGCGAGGCCTCGCCCGGATCGGTGAGGCGCAGGCCGATCATCCCGATCAGCATTTCCGGCTCGTGGCGTTCGACAATGGCCAGCTTGAGCTTGGAGCCCTCGCTGTTCCATTGCCGGGCATCTCCGACATACCGGGCGGCCATGTCCTGCGAATAGGGATGCGGGATGATGCCGGTCATGTCGGAGATCACCCTGTCGCCGGCAAGGCGTGCCAGCTGGGCGACATCCTCGACCGTCGGCCAGCGCAGGAACAGCCGGGAGGTCTCGAGGGTCAGCACATCATCACGGAACAAATCGGGCATCATGGCAATCATCCGGTCCTTGCCCGGCCGGGAATCTCGAAAGCATTCCCGCCGGGTGATTCAGACTTTCCGGCCTTCCGGGGCCGGAAAAAGCGAAGGGAGGCTCGGTTCCCCGGCCTCCCCGATCAGTTTCGCTTCGAATGGGGCGTTCTGATGCCGCCCGATGCTCTGCTCGCCGCCGGTTCGGTTCCCTGGGAACCACCGGCGGGGAGGATCATGCTCGTCCGCCGGTTATTCTGCTGCTTCGGCCGTAGCCGGAACGACGTTGACGTATTGACGCGGGCCTTTCTGTTTGAAGACCACGACACCATCACAGGTCGCAAAGAGCGTATGATCGACGCCGATGCCGACATTGGTGCCGGGATGCCACTTGGTCCCGCGCTGACGCACGATGATGTTGCCGGCGAGGACAGCCTCATTGCCGAACTTCTTCACGCCCAGGCGCTTTGAATGCGAATCGCGACCGTTGCGCGACGAACCGCCAGCTTTTTTGTGAGCCATGGTGGTGCTCCTTCAATCCCTCAGCGGGAAAGACCAAATCCGTTGGATTGATCCTTACCCGAAAACAGTTTCCATTTCACCCGGAAAATGACAGCGGGGCTGACCTTTGTCGCCCGCTGTCTTCCGGTCTCAGCGATCTTCGCCCGAAGCGAGCTCGGCCTGGTCGGCCTTGGCGCGCGGCGGCTTGCCGGCGAGGAGTTCCTTCGCCTGCTCGACCCACTCCTCGCGCGTGGCACGGCCGCGCAGCTTGAGTTCCTCGTCCCACTTCGCGATGTCGGCTTCGCCCCAGGCCGCGATCTGCGACCAGGAGGTGATGCCCGCCGCGCGGAGCTTCTTCTCGATGGTCGGCCCGATACCGGCGATCAGCGAGAGGTTCGATTCGTCACGGGCTTCGCCGGCTGCAGCGGCAGCAAGCGCGACCGGCTTGGCGGCCTTGGCGGCGCTGGGCTTCTTGCCATCGGTCAGGATCTCGGTGATCCGCACGATGGTCAGGTCCTGGCGGTGGCCCTTCTTGCGCTTGGAATTCTGGCGGCGGCGCTTCTTGAACGAAATGACCTTCGGACCACGGGCCTGCTCGACAAGTTCACCGGCAACGGTCGCGCCAGCGACAGTCGGAGAGCCGATCACGGCCTTCTCGCCACCCAGCATCAGCACGGTTTCGAAAGCGATCACGTCACCCGGGTTGCCTTCGAGGCGCTCGACGGTGATGACGTCATTGGCAGCAACAGTATACTGCTTGCCGCCTGTCTTGATGACAGCGAACATATCCATCTTCCTTCTTCACTGCCCTGAGATGGAGCGAGCCACCCGGCAGTCTTTTTGCCTGTCTGCGCCCTTGCCAGGTGGACCTGATCCCGGCGCAAGACGAAAAGCGCGGTTCTTCTGCCGCGCTGCTGCGGGTTCCATGACCCCAACTCTGCTCAAAGTCAAGTCCAGGCCAGCTCTGGCCAGGGTCAGGGCAACCGGAGGTCACGGTGATGATCCGCCGGAACCGCTCAAATCAGCCTTGCATTGCGCCGCAGGCTTCTGTATTTCCCGGCGCCTGACCACGCGTTCGCGCGTCCACGGAGAGGTGGCAGAGTGGTCGATCGCGCCGCACTCGAAATGCGGAGTACGTGCAAGCGTACCGGGGGTTCGAATCCCTCCCTCTCCGCCACCACTGATCACCACAAGGATCTCTCCTTCTCGCCTCAGAGTTGGCTATGCCGGCTGGAAATCCATAATCCAGTTCGTCTCCCAACTGGCGCCGCCATCATCGGACATGGCCTGCTCCCAGCGCGGCGTGCGGCTCCGCGTGTTCAGCCAGAGAAACCGCACCCGGACCGGACGGCCATTCAGCGTGTCCTCGGCGAAGAAGGTGCCGACATCGCCCTCGAACCGCCCGACCACGGGCGTATCGAGCTGGTGGGGATTGGTAGAAGACAGCCACCAGATCGCCCAGGACCCGGCAACAGGGTCGAAAGCACGGATGGCAATGGCCCGGTAGCTTCCGCTCGGGAACTCGATCAGGTTGTCCTCGATGCAGCCGCTGCCTCCCAGAACCGGCCGGGTCTCGGATAGACCGGAGAAGTCCTCCCAGTCCCGGCAACCCGCCAGCCGCTCCTTGAGCCGACGATGCCGCACACGCCATCTGCCGAACTCGAAATCGAAATCTGTTGATGCCATTGCCGCCCCGTCTCCGCTCGGTCAGACCATATGTTCACTTTATGTTCCGTTCGCCCGGACCGTCAAGCCGGAAAGCGCTGAGGTCGCGGCGCCGGCAACCGCCGACGCGTTCAGGCGGCTTGCTCATCACGGGCCTGGCTTCCGCCGGAACCGCTTGACGATCCGGGGGAAAGGACGTGACACTCGGATCAACCGCCCATGTCCGGGTGATCCATGGCCTTGCCTGTCAGGAGTTCCGATGCCCCGTTCCGGCCCGTGGAAGGCCATGCTGCTTGCGGCCTTGATTCTCCCGCTTCCGGCCGCTGCGCAGGACAGGGCCGGCGATGTCGATTCGCTGTTCGGCCTCGCAAGCGCCGCCATGCCGAAGGCGGAACGCAACCTGTCGGCCGGCGACGCGGTTTTCATCGGCGAGACCGTCGTGACCGCCGCCCAGACCCGGATGTCCTTGCGCCTCGGTTCGGTGACGCGGATCAAGCTGGGCGAGAATGTCCGCCTGCGGATTGACCGTCATCTCGTTGGCATCGGCGGGACGCTGACGCTCATGAACGGGCCGATCCTGTTCGACAGGCCGAGCGGCTCGCCACCGGAATCGCTGCGGATCCGCGGCGATTTCGGCGTGATCGCTGTCCGGGGGACCCGGTTCTTCGTCGGGCCGAGCCAGGGCAAGCTGGCTGTGTTTGTCGATCGCGGGGCGGTGACCGTGACATCCGGCGGCGCAACGGTGGCGCTTGGCCCAGGCGAGGGAACGGAAGTGGCCGGTCGGGGGGCGAAGCCGGAAGCCGTCCGGACATGGAGCGCGGCCCGCATCGCCGATGCGTTCGGCCTCGTGCAATAGGCGAGCGCCTTGGCCAGTTTCCGGGAGGTCGATCCAGAAGCCGGAGGCGTGCTCGCCACCGTCGAGGATCTCCGTACGATCTTTTCCGGCATCGGCACGGAAGAGGCGCGCGCACTGCTCGATGCGCTGAGGCCTGTGAACTACGCAGCGGGCGAAATCCTGTTCTCGCAGAACGACCCCGGGGAATTCCTGCTGATTGTCCGGACCGGCCGCGTCCGCCTCTCGCTGACCTCCGAGGAGGGGCGCGAACTGAATCTCCGCCACGCCACGGCGGGACATGTTCTCGGAGAGATCGCCGCGCTGGATGGCGGGCCCCGCAGCGCCACGGCTTTGGCCATCGAGCCGGTCTCGGCGATGAAGCTGGCGCGATCCGATCTCCGGGCACTGATGCTGCGCTTTCCCGGTCTGGGCGAGCGCTTCGTCACATGGCTCTGCGCCCGCCTGCGCGAAACGACCGAGCAGCTCGAGGCCATTGCCCTCTATCCGCTCGATGTGCGCCTGGCCCGGTTCCTGCTGTTCGCGCTGCAGGGCCGCACCGCTCCGGAAGGCCGGCGCATTGCACTGGAGCTGGGCTATTCGCAGGGCGAACTGGCGCAGTTTGTCGGCGGCAGTCGACCGAAGGTCAACGGTGCCCTGGCCCTGCTCGAGCAGGCGGGCGCGATCAAGCGAACCTCGGACCGGCTGTTCTGCGATCCGCAGAAACTGCAGGACATCGCCGGCATGGATCCATGACCAGGGCTGCCGAGCGCCTGCAGGGCCCGGCCTCCCTGCGCCGCGTGCCGTTCCTTGCCGGCCTGACCGCCCTTGTCGTCACGCTGGCGCTGATCACGCTTGCCCCTGCCGGCTGGCGCGATGCCCTGAAGGCCGCCGCCGAGGACCGCGTGCTCCAGCTGGCGGCCATCATCCAGACCCCGCCTCCGCCGCTTTTTCCGGTCAGCGTGGTGGAGATCGACGCGGCAACCCTTGCGGCCATCGGGCCCTGGCCCTGGCCGCGTCACCAGCTCGCAGCCCTGGTGGAGGCAATCGCGGCGCGGAACCCGGCAGCCCTCGGGCTCGACCTGCTGCTCGCCGGACCGGATGCACGTTCGCCGGTCCGCGAGCTCGAATCCCGGGGCTTCGCGCCGGAGGATCCGCTGCTGCAGGCCCTGAAGGCCCGCGTGCCCGATGGCGATGCCGCCCTGCGCGCAGCCCTGGCCCGGATCCCCAGCGTTGCCGGGATTGCGCTTGATCCGAATGGCTCGATCGCCTCCGCCCGGGCCCTTTTCCTTGCCTCCGGGCCCGTAGACCTGCCATCGATCTGGCGGGCAGGTGGCACGCTGGCCCCGCGCGAGGCCGTACCGGATTCGGCGGGCCTCGGCGTCATCGCCCTGCCGGCCGACGGGGACGGCGTGGTGCGCCGTGTCCCGCTTGTCACCGAGGCGGCGGGGAAGCTGCATCCAGGCCTCGCCCTCGAGATGGTGCGTCAGGCCGGGCAGGCCTCCGCTTTCGTCCTCGCCCCGGGGCCGGACCGCATCCTCGCCGGCGATCTCGAAATTCCCCTCCCCCCGGACGGATTGCTTCGCCTTGCCCCCGCCCGCGCCGGCACGCCTGCGCTGAACCGCATCCCGGCGCGGTCCCTGCTCGAAGGCCAGCCGGTCGACCTTGCGGGCCATCTCGTCCTGCTGGGCGCGGTGGTGCCGGAAGCCGGCGGCCTCCGCCTCACGGCCGAGGATGTGCTGACGCCCGGCCTCTGGCTGCAGGCGCGGGCCTTGCAGCAGATCCTGCAAGGCATCTCGCCCGTCACACCGGCCCGGGAAGCGGCCGTCCTGCTGGCGCTGGCCATGGCGGCCGGAAGCCTGCTGGTCATCCTGCCGCTTGTGCTCGGCCCGGTGGCGGCCACGCTCATGGCCATGGCGATCCTTGCTGCGGCGACACTGGCTTCCGTGCTGGTGACCGCGGGGACGGGCATGATCATCAACCCGCTGCCGCTGCTGATCGCCGGACCGATCGGGTTTGTCACGAGCGCCCTTGCGGCCTTCGCGATGGTCCGGCGGCAGGCGGCGCGGATCCGGCAGCGTTTCGAACAGCATCTCTCGCCGGACGTCGTCGCACTGGTAGCAGCCAATCTCGCGAGCCCCAAACTGGCCGGCGAGCGGCGAATGATCACGGCGCTCTTCACCGATATCGAAGGGTTCACCGCGCTGACCGAGCGAGTCGGCCCGGAAATGCTGGTCAGCCTGCTGGATCGCTATTTCGGCGGGGTGGTTCCGATCATCCTCCGGCATGGCGGCACAGTCGACAAGATCGTCGGCGATGCTGTCCATGCCTTCTTCAACGCGCCGCTCGATGTCGCGGATCATGCCGCGATGGCCCTGGCCTGCGCCGAGGAGATTCTTGCCTGGTCGGAAGCCTTCCGGCAGGAATCCGAGGCCGCCGGTGCCGGTTTCGGGCGGACCCGGATCGGCATCGAGTCGGGCGAGGCTATTGTCGGGGATGTCGGGTTTGGCGCCAAACTCGACTACACGGCCCATGGCTACGCCGTGAACGCCGCCGCCCGGCTGGAGGCGGCGAACAAGCATTTCGGCTCGTCGATCTGCATCGGCCCGGGCGCTGCCGCCCTGCTCGGGCCCGCAAGCCTGCACCCTCTGGGCGCGATCCGGCTTCGCGGCATCGAGGGCGATGCCCTCGCCTATTCGGTCCGCCCGCCCCGGCCGTGATCACCGCCAACCGGCGCGCCGGGCTGGCCGCGCGGCCCTGTCACTCGTCGCGCATGGCACGGGCCAGCCTGTCGCGCAGCGGCCCGAGGATATAGGTCAGCATCGTGCGCTCGCCCGTGATGATCAGCACCTCAGCCGGCATTCCGGGCACCAGCTGCCTGGCGAGGGCTTCCGGCATGGCGCCGGGCTCGACAACAATCTTGGCTGAATAGAAGGTCTCGCGGGTCCGGGGATCTTCCACCGCATCGGCGGACACCGTATCGACCTTGCCGAAGATCGGCTCCGGCTTGCGGGCGGCAAAGGCGGGAAAACGCACCTCGGCGCGCTGGCCGGGCGAGATGCTCTGGATATTGAGCGGCGAGACCCGCGCGCTCAGGGTCAGGCGTTCGAGGGGCGGCACCACCTCGGCCAGCGTCGCACCCGGAGCAATCACCGCGCCTGGGGTTTTCACGCTGACATTCAGGGCAATCCCTGCCCGCGGAGCGCGCACCTCGAGCCGCAAGAGCACGCTTTCCGCGACATCGCGCTTTTCGGTCAGCTCCGCAATCCGCGCGCGGATCTCCGAAAGGGCCTGCGTCTGCTCCTCGGCGGCGCGCTGCCGCGCCTGCCGGATCTGGATCCGCGACTCAGCGATGACCTGCTCGAGCCGCGCCAGCTCACCCTCGAGCCCGCCAACCTCGCCCTCGAGGCGGCTGGCCTCGCGTTCGAGCGCCCGGAACCGGTTGCGCGGGAAGAAGCCCTTCTCGACCAGCGGCGAGACGCTTTCCATCTCGGCCAACAGGCTGGAATGCTGGGTGCGCAAAGCCGCGAGCCGGCGGTTTCGCCCCTCGATCTCCTTGTCGGTCTGGTCGATCCGCGCCTCGAGGACGTCGATCTGGTTGTCGAGGCCCCGCCTTTTCTCGGAAAGCAGGCGTTCCTGCTCGGTCATGATCAGCTGGATATCCGCCCGGCCGGCCCGGGCGGTCAGCGCGGCGGGAAAGGCGATGGCGGGGCTCCGCTCCCGCTCGGCAAGCACCCGGGCTTCCTGGGCCAGGAAGCCGTCGAGCTGGCGCGTCAGCACATCGACATTGGCCCGCGCCGTCGTCGCGTCGAGCCGGAACAGCACCTGCCCCTCGGCAACGGTCTCCGCATCCTTGACGAGGATCTCGCGCACGATCCCACCTTCGAGATGCTGGACCGGCTTGCGATCCCCCTCGACGGCGATCCTCGCCGGCGCGATCGCGGCACTGTCCAGCGGCGCGATTGCCGCCCAGGCACCGAATCCGCCAAAGACCAGCAGGACAGCGCCGAAAGCCAGTCGGGTATACCGGCGATGGTCGTGAAGATCGTCGTCGTGTTCGCCACTCGTATTCATGGTCTCATTCCCGAGGTGCCGGATATCCCGTACCCAAAGCGAAGGGCCGCCCCGTGGCGGCCTTCAGGTCAGGTTCCCTGCCGCCCGGCGCATGGCCCGGCGGCAGGGCTTTCTTTTCCGGATCACCCGAAGAGGTTGAAGGAACCGGTCGGCTTGTCGTCGCCGGCACCGCTGTCATTGGGGAGATCGGCCGGGGCCGGATCAGTGGCACCGCCACCCTTGCCGCCCTTGCCACCCTTGCCGGCGCTACCCAGCTTCGACGCCGCGAAGTTCGACGGCTCGAAGTCGAAATCGGGCTTCGGCTGCGGCAGGCCCCGGAACACGCTTTCCGGGATCTCTTCCTTCGGCTCGAAGGTCGGACGATCGAGGCCACTGTCCTTCTCGCCCTTCATCCTGACCGACGGCTTCGCGCCGAGCACGCCTTTGGCGAGTTCGAACCGCGACTCGGACTGGCCACCCTTGACCTCATCCACCGCCGCCTTGGCATCGTCGAAGAAGGAGGACAGGAAGGGGCTCTCCTTGCCCTTCGCAGTCAGGCCCTGCTCCGACTGGCCCCTGGCCGTGCTGACAACATCCAGCCCGTCATCGAGCGAGCTGTTGTCGCGGAAGCCCTTCTGGAAGGCATCGAGGATCGCCTCGCCAGCCTTCGCGGCCGCCTTGCCGGCTTCAGCTGCGCCGCCGGCAACACCCTTGCCGAAATCGGCAACCGCCTCGACCGTTTTCGCAGCATCCTCGACCACCTTCTGGCCAGTCTTGGCCGCCTGTTCGGCCACATCCTCGCCGAAGGCAACCGTATTGCTGACACCGTCGCGGACAGCGCCACCGACACCCTTTGCAAAATCGGTCGCGGCTTCCTTGCCATCGCGGACAGCGTCGCGGACCGCGCCGCCGATATCCTGGGCTAGATCCTCGGCTGCTTCCTTGCCATCGCGGACTGCACCGCCAACACCCTTGGCGAAGTCGACCGCCGCTTCCCGGCCTGCCTCAACCGCCTTGCCGGCCTGATCGGCAACCTCTTCGCCGAAGGCAACCGTGTTGCTGACGCCGTCCCGGATGGCATTGCCGGCCTGCTCAGCCGCACCGGCCACGGCCTTGGCACCCTCGCCGATCAACTCGCCAGCCGGAGCGAAACCATCCTGGAGGGCCTTGCCGGCTTCCGCGCCGGCATCAGCCAGCGTCTTGCCGGCATCCTGCGCCGTTTCGACCGCCGTCTCCGCGTTCTTGCCGATGGTCTCGACAATCGCGCCACCGACGCCGGCGGCACCTTCGATGATTTCCTTGCCGATATCGGTCGCGGTTTCGATGCCGATGCCGACCTGCCTGCCGATCGCTTCCGAATTGTTCCGGAAGAAGTCGCCCGAGGTTTCGGCGGCGTTGCTCACCGCCTCGCCGGCAGCATCCACCACCGCCTTGCTGACATCGACGATGAGTTCTCCGGTATTCTCGAGGCCCTTCCGGGCACCATCGAGGAAATCCTCGCCGTTCTTCGCCGCCGTATCAACGACATTCTCGAGCGTGTCGCGCAAACCATCGACCAGCGCTCCGCCGGCTTCCGCCGCCGCGCCGACCACCTCGCCGGCAGCCTTGCCAGCCCCGTCGATATTGTTCTGGACCGCGTCCGCCACGCCTTCGAACAGGCGACCCCCCGCCCGGACGGCACCATCACCGATCGCACCGACGGCCTTGCCGACCCCTTCCGCCGCTTCCGCAGCAGCATTGCCGGCTTCATCAAGGCCCTTGCCAAGGGCATTGGCGGCCTTGCCGGCTTCGTCCAGCAGCTTGCCACCCTGCTCGGCGGCATCCCTGGCACCCTGCTCGATGCCCTTGCCGACCTTGCCGAGCGTGTTGCCGGCATCTTCGAGAATCTTGCCGCCCGCTTCCGCGGCATTGCGGGCGCCGTCCCGGATGCCCTTGCCAACCGCATCGCCAACATCGCCGGCCTGGTCCAGTAGCTTGCCCCCCTGTTCGGCAGCATCCCTGGCACCCTGCTCGATGCCCTTGCCAATGGCATTGGCTGCGTCGCCGGCCTTGCCGGCCACATCGCGGAGGAGACCGCCGGTCGCGATCGCGGCGTCGGTTGCGTTCGACCGCGCCTCATCGACGGCCTTCCCGGCCTGGTCCAGCAGCTTGCCCCCCTGCTCGGCAGCATCCCTGGCGCCCTGCTCGATGCCCTTGCCGATGGCGTTGGCGGTATCGCCAACCTGCTTGGCGCCGTCCTGGATCGCCTTGCCGGCATCGCGGACGCCCTTGTCAACCACGGCTGCCGCGGTTTCACCCACTGCCTTGGCCGTGTCAGCGATATTGCCGGCAACCCGGCCACCGCCGCGGATGGCACCGGCAACCCCGGCTGCCACCGCCGCCCCGCCAGCCTGGACCGCCGCAGCAGCACCGCCGGCGGCATTCTCGATCGCCGCGCCCGGATCGCGGGCGAAGTCGGAAGCCGCGCGGCCGATGCCGGAGATGACCTGGCCGGCAGCATTGGCAGCGCCCTGCGCGGCATTGCCAGCCGCCTGGCCGGCGCCGGTCACGGCATCGACAACCGCATCGGCGGCGCTCTGGGCGGCTTCGCCGACATTCTCGACGGTTTCCTGCGCAGCTTCGGCACCGGCTTCCGCCGTATCGCCGAGCCAGTTGAGGAAATCATTCACCGGGTTATTGCTCATCATCCGCTCCATCAGGTTGATTGCGGTAGCCTTTTCGCCCCGCCAGTCATTCGCTACCGGCCCGGACCACCCCGCAACCGATGGATGGAACCTGCCCGAATCCGAGTGCCCGTGTCTGTTACCCGAGGAACAGCCGCCAGCTTGGTTCCTGGTTTAAAAGCATGGTAAGCCACGATTAACGATGAAGGCAATGAAGCTTGATCGTGGCACCTTCAGAGCATGGAGATTTCACGATGAGTCGGACCGGGAGCAGCAGGGAGGGGAATCCGCTGCAGCGGGCTGTGAAGGCCGCCTTGCCGGGCACCTTCGCGGCGATTGTCATCAGCATGTTCATCAACGCCACCATGCTGGCGCTGCCGATTTATTCCATGCAGATCTATGATCGCGTCCTTTCGAGCCGGAACGAGACGACCCTCGTCCTGCTGACGCTGATCGTCCTCGTGTTCCTCGTGCTCTACGGCATTCTCGAATATGCGCGTTCCGGCGTACTGGTGCGGTCGAGCGTCGCCTTCGAGCGCGTGCTGCGGCGACCGCTTTTCGACATGATGATGCGGGCCGAACTCGACCCGGAACGCCGCCAGGGCCAGCAGGTGATCCGTGACGCCGAGATCATCCGGGATTCGCTGGCCTCGGGCACGGTTGCCGTTGTGTGCGACCTGCCCTGGACGCCGCTCTTCGTGATCCTCTGCTTCTTCCTGCATCCGGTTCTGGGCAGCATCGCAGCAGCCGGCGCCATCGTGCTTTTCGGCCTTGCCGTGCTGACGGAAATCCTGACCAAGAAGGGCGTGGACCAGTTCTCGAGGCTCTCGAACGACGCCTCGACCTTTGCCGCCGCCGCCTTGCGCAACGGCGAGGTCGTCCGTGGGCTCGGCATGGGGGACACGATCCTCGACCGCTGGAGCGGGCAGCAAAGCGCCGCCGTGGCCGCCAATGCCGCTTCCGCCGAACTGACCGCAGCCCTTGTCGCGATGTCGAAATTCGCCCGCGTCGCCGTGCAGACCGGCGTGCTCGCGGCCGGCGCCTGGCTTGCCATCGAGAAGCAGATCTCCCCCGGCTCGATGATGGCCGCCTCGATCATCATCGGGCGGGCACTGGCGCCCGTCGAGCAGATCGTCGGCCAGTGGAAGCGCATCGTTGCCTGCCGGGGCGCCTATGCCCGGCTCAAGGCGCTGATGACCGAGTTTCCGCAGCAGCAGGCGCCCGTCAACCTGCCGGCCCCGCAGGGCCAGATCGAGGTCGACAGCGTCTACATCATCCCGCCTTCGGCCAGCAAACCCTCGGTGCGCGGCGTGTCTTTCGCGGTCGAGCCCGGCAGCAGCGTCGCGATTGTCGGCGCCTCCGGCAGCGGCAAATCGAGTCTCGCCCGCGCGCTGGCCGGCGTCTGGGAATTGCGGGCGGGCGAGATCCGGATCGATGGCGCAGCCCTCGACCAATGGGACCGCAACAAGCTGGGCAAGAGCGTCGGCTACCTGCCGCAGGATGTCGAGCTTTTCGCCGGGACAGTAGCCGACAACATCGCGCGGCTCGAGACAGTCGACAGCCGCGCCGTGGTCGCGGCGGCCAAGGCGGCCGGCGCGCATGATGTGATCCTGCGCCTGCCACAGGGCTATGACACACCGATCGGCGAAGGCGGCCTCGCCCTGTCCGGCGGCATGCGCCAGCGCGTCGGCCTCGCCCGCGCCCTCTACGGCGATCCGCGCCTGATCGTCCTCGACGAGCCGAATTCCAACCTCGACGAGGATGGCGAACGTGCCTTGGCCCATGCCCTGGGCCAGATGAAGCAGGCCGGACGGACCGTGATGGTGGTCACCCACCGCCCGCAATTGCTCGCCCATGTCGACAAGGTTCTGGTCATGTCCTTCGGGACGGCCCTTGCCTTCGGTGACCGCGACGAAGTCATCGCCAGGATGCGCGGAAACCGTGTTGCCGCCGTTCAGGGCACACGGGATTCCAGCGCGGCCTGAGCCATAAACCCCATTTTCGAGACGTTGAGGAGACCCAGATCATGTCGATGATTCCCTGTGCCCGGGCTTGGGACAGCCCCCGCCTTCTCACCGCCCCCGGCTTCGGTGCCACCACCCGTGCCGTCTTCGGTGCCTTCGCGCTGCTGCTGGCGATCGTGACCGGCGCCAGCGCCACGCAGCGCCTCGGCGTCGCGCCACCCGCCGCCGGCACGCAGGGGCTGGTTTCGCTGGACAAGGCCTTCACCGCTGCGGCGAGCGCGCTGTTCGACAAGGTTCCGGCCGGCGCCGGCAAGACCATCGTGGTGATTGATCCGCTGCTGGACGGCGTGACAGGGATGCAATCCCGCGCGACGCGGGATTTCGACAAGCGCGTCGCGGCCTTCGTGGCCGAACGCTATGCTCATATCGAGATCCGCCCGATGACGGCCGAGAATCTCAAGGCGGCGAAATATGTCTTCATCGGGACGTTCAACACCATCAACAATGCCGGGCAGCCGACCGGCCCCCGCGATGCCTACTGGATCTGCTTCGCGCTCGTCGACCAGACCGAGAAGAACGTATTCGCCCGATCGGTCTCCCGGGCGGTGATCGGCGGGGCGGATGTGGCGCCGGCGCGCTTCTATGCCGATACGCCGGTCTGGGGCCTCGATGCCGCGACGACCGCCTATATCGAGACCTGCCAGAAGAAGCGCCCGGGCGACCAGGTGCCCGACGCCTATCTCGCCCAGCTGCCGGCCGCTGCCCGGATCCGCGAGGCGACGCTCGCCTACGAGGAGGGCAACAATGCCCGCGCCCTGTCGCTGTACAAGGAGGCGCGCACCCTCGAGAGCGGCGACCAGCTCCGCGTGCTCAACGGGCTTTATCTCGCGCTCAAGGCCCTCGGCCAGACCGATGAGGCCCGCCGCGCCTTTGCCGAGCTCGTCGGCTCGGGGCTCAAGGGCGGCCGGCTCGGCGTCATGTTCCTGTTCGAACCGGGTTCGACGAATTTCAATACCGGCCTCGCCGTTGCCTCCAGCTACGCGACGTGGCTCGACGAGATCGCGCGGCAGGCGCAGGGCAGCAAGGATTGCCTCGAAGTGGTCGGCCATGCGAGCCGGACAGGCGTGGAAAGCTTCAATGTCGCCTTGTCGCGGCAGCGCGCAGAGCGCATCATAACGATGCTCGGCGAGCGGACGCCGGCCCTGCAGGGTCGGCTGAAACCAGCCGGCATCGGCTCGCGCGAGGTGCTGGTTGGCCTCCCGCAGGACGATGAGAGCACCGCCATCGATCGTCGCGTGGAATTCAAGCCGAGCCAGTGCACATGAGTGAAACCGAAAGTCGCCAGGAGATTGCGGACGAACGTCAGCCCCTGGCGCCGGGAACGCGGATCGGAAATGCCTATCTGATCCTGAAGACCACGACCACCGGCGCGATGGCCTTCGGTTACGAGGCCCTCCGCCTGGCCGACCAGGCGAATGTCGCGCTCTATGAATGCTGCCCGCGCGGCCTCGCCCTCCGGGGGGCGGACGGGCGTGTTGCGCCGATCCGGGGCTGGGAGGAGGAACTCTCCGCCGCGATCACCCGGTTTGAGGCGCGCCTCACGGCCCTGGAAAACCTCGCCGCAATCGGCAGCCCCGCCACGGCGGGGCTGGCCCTGCCGGATGGCCGGATCGAGGATGGCGGAACGCTCTATGCCGTGGCGCCGGGGCTGACAGCTCCTTCGCTTTCCGCCTGGTCCGGCGACCTGATGCGCCGGCCGGGCGATGCCGATCTCGCCCGGCTCTCGCTCCGCCTCGGCGAAGGGCTTCAGGCCCTCCATCGCGCTGGCATCGGCCATGGCGCCATCGGAGAGCATCACATCCATCTCGACGAACCCGGCAACGCCATGCTGGCCGGTCTGATGCTCGAGGATATGGACCCGGCCCGCAGCGCAGCCGCCGATATCCGCGCCCTCGCCGCAGCGCTCTATTCGGTAATCACCGGCCGGATGCCGCCGCCGGACGCGCGCGACCGTTCGCTCGATGCCCGGTTCTCGGCCCGGCATATCGCCGCCGGCGATTATGCGGACGGCCTGCTCGATGCCGTCGATGCCGCCCTTGGTCTCGGCGAGGGCTCAGAGCCGGTCGATCCTTCGACCTGGCTCGTGCGGCTGATCGACGTCTCGCGCGGCATCCTCGGCAAGGCCGCTCCGGCGAACGGGGCCGGCATCCCGCCCCGCGAGGCCGCGAAACCGGTTCCCGCCAAGCCTGTTCCCGCCAAGCCTGTTTCCGCACCAACCGGGCCGGCGGAAGGCACCCCCCCCGCGCAGGCCGCGCCAGCCCGTAGCGAGGCTGCGGCGAGGAACGAGAGCCCCCGGCCGGCAAAGCCCGCGCCGGCGCCCCGGTCAGGCGCGGCCCGCGATGTGGAGGCGAAGCCTGCAGGAATCCGGGGCGGGTCGATGCGCTATGCGGCGCTTGCCGGCCTCGTGCTGGCCGGCCTGGCAGGATGGCTCGGCTTCATGCTTCTCAGCGGAACCTCGGAGCCGCCCGGGGTGCCTCAGATCGCACGCCCGGCGCCCACTCCGGAACCGGCCCCGGCGGCTGTTCCCGCTCCGGCCCCCGCACCGTTGCCGCCCGCCGCGGTCGCAACGCCCCCGGCCACGCCGCCACAGGTGGACACGGCAAGACCGGAACCTGCGAAACCGGAGCCCGTGCGGCCCGAGCCGCCCCCTTCTGTCACGCCGGTGACGCCACCGCGGGTTGAGCTTGCGCTGCCCGCCCCGCCAGTCGCGCCCCCGCCGCCGGCTGTCCCGCCCACCATTTCTGCTGCGGATCTTGCGGCGGCGACCACGCGCGAGGCGGTGCTTGCCCTGCTCGCCCGGGGTGCTCCACGCGATGCGGTTGCAGGCCGGCTGGCCGCGCTCGGCTATGTCGCGGTGATGGCCGCCGGCGAAACCGTCTTCCGCAGGCCCGGCGAGGGCGAGGTTTTCCGCGATTGCACGATCTGCCCTGAACTGGTGCTGGTGCCGCCGGGCCGGACGGAGATGCAAGTCACGATTGCCGATGCCACACGCCGGCTTTCCTTCGCCTTCGAGAAGCCGCTGGCCTTTGCCCGTTTCGAAGTGACGCGGGGACAATATGCGGCCTTCATGCGCGAGACCGGCCGGACGACGCCGGGAGGCTGCCATGCCCGCCGGCCGCAATGGGGCGTCAACCCGGCCCTGAGCTGGGAACAACCGGGCTTTGCCCAGGGCGATGACCACCCGGTGACCTGCGTCAGCTTCCAGGATGCCAATGCCTATGCCGAATGGCTGTCGGCCCGGACCGGCGCCCGCTACCGGCTGCCCAGCGATGCGGAATGGCATTACATCGCGTCGGCCGAAGCCTGGCGCCCCGGCGAGGCGGACGAACTCTGCCGGATCGGCAACGGCGCCGATCTTTCGGCGCGGGAAGCCAACCCGGACTGGCAGGCTGCAACCTGCCGCGATGGCTTCGCCGAAACTGCGCCCGTCGGGCGCTATGCGGCCGGCCCCTGGGGACTGCATGATCTCAACGGCAATGTCTGGGAATGGGTCGGCACCTGTGCGCCGGACCCGACCCCGGATGCCGAGTTTCCGCCCCGCACCTGCGGGCCCGGGGCGCCCCGGCTGCTGCGCGGCGGATCATGGGCGGATGCCCCGTCACTCCGGCAACTCGATTCCCGCGTCATCAGTGCGCCGGTTGTCCGGGATCAGGTTGCGGGCTTCCGGCTGGTCCGCGAGCCTTGAGGCCAAGGCGGCTTCAGCCGGACACGCTGTAGTATTTCACGACCTTGCGCTCGTTCTTCCAGGCATAGGGCGCGCCTTGCGGCACGAAGATCACATCCCCCGCGCGGAACCGGGCCGGCCCCTCGCTCTGGTGCGTCAGCGTCACCTCACCCTCGAGAAGATGCATCAGTTCATGGATCCGGTGCGGCACGAAACGCCGCTCGCATGGCGTCGAGACATCCCAGATTCCGGCGCGCAGGCCCGACGCATCGGTGAACAGGTTCAGCGAATGGCATTCCGGCGGCGCGCTGACCAGCACCTCGGGCGCGGGCCCGGCCGAGCGGTTGCGCGGCAAAGCCGGATCGAGCGTGATCGCGCCCGTCTCGCCGGCCGGGGCCTCCGCCATTTCCTGCGCCACGAAAAAGACGAGGGTACCGGGCGCCGCCTCGACCGTGCCGGCAAACCCGCGCGGCAGTACCACCGCCGCGCCGGCCTCATGGGCCCGGCCCTCGACCAGAAGCCGCCCCGCGCCGATCGTCATCAGTTCGGCATGACCAAGGCAGGCGACTGGCACCGCGCCATCCAGCCGCAGATGGCCGGCGCGATGGCCGTTGCCGTCATCGAACCGGATCGCCCGCACGGGGGCAAACGGATCGGCGGCGCTGGCGGCACCGGGTTGGCCGGCGGCCAGCGGCTGGCTGTCGCGGCCGAGATGGATCAGGGTCTTGGTCATAAGGGGCTCCGGGAAGGGGTCAATGGCCGGCGGCCCAATGGGCCAGGTCGGAAAAGGCGAGCTTGCCCTCGACCATGTCGAGCACGCGCTCGCCGATCAGGGGCCCGAACTTGAACATCTGGCCGTCGCATTGCGTGATGACGACCGCCTGCCCGTGGCGGGCGAAGAGGAAGCGGCGCGAGGGATCGAGCGTGTAATAGCCCACCTGCATCCGGAGCGGGCGATAGCCCTCGAAATCGCGGAAATAGGGCCGGAACGCGCCGAGAATGGCCCCGCTCTCCCATTCGAGATCGGCGTCGAACCCGTCGACATCCGGCAGGGCCCGGCGCCGATGGGCCGAATAACCGATCTTCAGCCCCGCCCCGCGCCGGTCCGGCAAGGTATAGCCGGTATGATCCCCCAGAGCGGCGATGGCCGGCGCATCGCGCCAGCTCTGCGCATGGGCGGCCGGCGGCTCGACATAGAGCAGGGCCTGCCGGTAGACCGGCACCTGGCCATAGCGATCCGGCATCAGGCGGGGCAGCCAGGCCCCGGCAGCCACCACCACCATGTCACCCTGCCGGGTTGTGCCATCGGCAAGATGCGCGACGCCCTGCGCCTCGTCGACCGAGACGACGGTGCATCCGCCCTCGATCGGCACGTTACGCGCCTGCAGCCAGGCGGTAAGGTCGCGCAGGATATCGGCGGCAAAAAGCGGCCCGCCCGGAAAGGCCGTGACGCCCCAGGCCCGGGCCGGCAGCACGAGATGCGGGCAGAGCGCCTCCACACCCTGCCGGTCGAGCACGTCATGCGGCAGCCCGATGGCCCGGAAGGTCTCGCGCGTCTTCTCCGCATAATCGCCCGGTTCGAGCGAGATGGCGATCGCGCCGGTATTCTCGAAATGGCAGGCGCCGAGATCCTGCCAGAGCCGCTCCCAGGCGCTGAACGCCTCGGTGACCATGCGCGTATAGCCGGCCGCGGAACCATAGGGGTAGCGGATCATCCGGTGCCGGTCATGCGAGGCGGCCTGCGGATTGGGCACCGGGCCCTGTTCCAGCACGCGGACCTCATGCCCGCGCAAGGAGGCCGCCCGGGCAAGGGAAAGGCCGACAATGCCGGCCCCGATGACAACAAGCCGAGCCATGGCCGCTCAGCCGCAGAATTTCTCGATCACACGGAGCCAGTTGCCGCCCATGATCGCGGCGACCTGCGCCTCCGTATAACCCCGCGCCATCAACCCGGCGGTGAAATTCGGCAGCTTGGCCACCCGTTCGACGCCGAGCGGATAGGATTGCCGGCCGAACGAAGCGAGCGTGCCGAAAATGTCGGGCCGGCGCGTCCGCCAGGTGACGACGCTGGGCGAGGCGACGACCGTCTCCATCTCCTGGTAGAACTCGACATAATCCATGCCGATCCCGACGCCCTCGACGCCGACCAGCTTCACGAAATGGTCGACATGGTCGAGCAGCGTGTCCAGCGTCGGCGCCTCGTCAGCCAGCGAATGCGGCAGGCCGCAGACACCGATCATCCCGCCCTTCGTCACCATGCCCTGAACGGTCGCGTCGGTCGTATTGCGGCCATTGTCGCGCAGGGCAGCGGCATTCGAATGCGTGCAGACCGGCGCCCGGGCAATCGCCGTCGCCTCGGCCCGGGTGCGATGGCCGCAATGCGAAAGATCGAGGATGACCGGCAATTCATTGACCCGCGCGATCAGCTCCTCGCCGAGATAGGTGATGCCCGCATCGCGCTTCTCGCCGCAGCCATCGCCGAACAGGTTGGCGGTGGTATAGGCGAGGCCGAGGAAACGCATCCCCATCCGCACCAGCGTCTCGACACGCCAGATCTTGTCATCCAGCATGGTGGCGCCCTGGGTGCCGAACATCACGCCGATCTTGCCGGCCGTCTTGGCAGCGCGCAGATCGGCGGCATTGAGGCACAGCCGGAGATGCGGGTTCTTCTCGATCTTCGTCAGGTGCTTCTCGGCATTGCGCAGCACCGTGTCCCAGTCTTCCTCCAGCGCGAAGGTAACATTCGTCCCGTCGACGCCACCGGCCAGCATGCGCTCGGTATATTTCTCGTCGAGCACATAGGCGATGGACAGACCGTCAAAGACATAGGTCTCGCGATGGAAGGCAAGGGCCTTCGCATCCGTGGTGAGATCATGGGATAGCGTCATGGATGTCCCCCGGGCTGGTTGGTCGTGCTGTTGGCAAAGCGCGCAATGGTGAAAGGCTCGATCGGCGTGCTGGTCTGGCCGGTGGCGATCAGCTCGGCCATGACATCGCCGACCCCGGGGCCAAGCTGGAAGCCGTGCCCGCAGAAGCCGAAGGCATAATGCAGCCCCGGAATCCGGGCCGAGGGTCCCATGATCGGGATATCGTCGGGCAGGTAGCTCTCGATTCCGCTCCAGACGCGGATGACGTTGAGGCGGCGCAGGGCGGGCACGATCCGGGTGATCTGGGATAACTGTCCCAGCGTGTTTTCCGGCTTCACATAGGCGCGCAGGGTTTCCGCGCTGGCCGGGCCGCGGATACCCCCGCCAAAGACGATGTTCCCCCGCTTCACCTGCCGGAGATAGATGATCTCCTCCGGAATGGTGGTGGCGATACCCAGAACCGGCTCCAGCCCGTAGGGCACCGGCTCGGTGACGGCCATTTGCGGGCCATGGACCACCAGCGGCACCGGCTCCCCGAATTGTTGCGAAAGCCGGCTGCCCCAGGCCCCGGCGGTGATGAGCATCTGTTCGGCGCGGAAGACGCGGCCATCCGCTGTCTCGGCACGGAACGAACCGCCCTCCTGCTCGACGGTCAGCACCTCGGCCCGTTCGACAATCTCGGCACCGGCCCGCTTCGCCGCCCGGCCGAAAGCGGGGGCCGCGAGCCGCGGATTGGCATGGCCATCGAGTGGCGAATAGGAGCCGGCGCGGATTTCCGGCCCGAGAAAGGGGAAGCGGTCGCGCAGGACATTGCCGCTGAGCATCTCCAGCTCAAGGCCGTAGGGCCGGGCATCGCGGCCATATTGCTCGATCCGGCCGGCCATCTCTTCCGTGTAGGCGAGCCTCAGATGGCCGGAGGGCAGGAACTCCGCATCCTCGCCGAGCAATTCGTTGAGCCGGCCCCAGATCGCCCGCGAGCGGTTGGCCAGCGGCAATTGCGGCAGGAACCGGCCCTGCCGGCGGACATTGCCGAAATTCGTCCCGCTGGCCTGCTGGCCGATCAGGCCGCGCTCGATCAGCGTCACCGATTTCCCGCGCTGGCGCAGGAAGAACGCCGCCGAGGCCCCCATGATCCCGCCGCCGATGATCAGCACGTCGCTGCGTGTCCCCCCGGTCATGGCTGCACCTCTCCGGCCGCGATGGCGAGCGGCTTGACCGGCGCCTGCCCGCGCAGGCGGCCCACCGCCTCCAGCGGCATGCCCGTGGCCGCAGCGACGATCTCCGCCCCGGCGTGGCCACAATAGCGCCCCTGGCAGCGGCCCATGCCCACGCGGGTCAGCGCCTTGGCGCGGTTGACCTCGTCGGCGCCCTTCTCTTTGGCGGCCTCACGCAATTCACCCACCGTGATACCCTCGCAGCGGCAGAGGATCGCCTCGTCCGGCAGGTCGGCCGCCAGCCCGGCCGGCCAGGGATAGGCCTCGGCAATGCCCTCGCGGAACCGTTCCATCACCCGGGCCTTCGCCCGGAGGGCCGCCCGCGGAGCATCCGGTACTGACCGGCCGAGATCCTCCAGTGCGGCGCAGGCGGCGAGCGCGCCGGAAATCTCGGCGCCATCGGCGCCCTGCGTCCGCACGCCATCCCCCGCGAGATAGATGCCGGGCACGGAGCTGCGCCCGTCGGCATCGATTTCGGGCCAGAATTGCCGCGTCCTGGCATCGAAGGTGAAGGCGCATCGTGCAAGATCGGCCAGCTGCGCTTCCGGCCGGAGATGGTAGCCGAGCCCCACCGCATCACAATCGAAGCGCCGGATCTCGCCCGAGGCGAGCCGGACGCTGACGCCGGTCACCCCGGCCTCCGCCTCACCATGGATCTCGACCGGCGTGACACCGCGATGGATCGCCATGCCGGAGGCCATGAGCCCCCCGACGATCCGGAGGCCCTTGAGCAGCATGCCCGGCCGCGCGGCGAGCTTCGGCAACGCCATGACCTGTCGCGGGAAGGGCGAGGTGTCGAGCAGTGCCACCACCTCGGCGCCGGCCTTGTGATATTGCAGCGCGACCAGCTGCAGCAGCGGCCCCGTGCCGAGAAAAACCACCTTCCGGCCAATGGCGCAGGCCTGCGCCTTGAGCGCAATCTGCGCCCCGCCGAGGCTGTAGACGCCGGCATGCTGCCAGCCCTTGACCGGCAGCAGCCGGTCGGTCGCGCCGGCCGCGATGATCAGCGCGTCATAGGCGAACTGGCCCGGCTTGCCCTCGCTGATCGTATGGACCACGCCATCCGCCACGTTCCAGGCGAGATGGCGGGGACGATAATCGATCTGCGGCTTCAGCCGCTCGAAGCTCCGGTGCAGCGCAATCGCGCGCCCGGCTTCAGTGCCATAGAGCTGTTCCGGCGTCCGGCTGAAGCCTTCCGGCTGGCGGCGATAGATCTGCCCGCCATCCCGCTGGCCCTCGTCCAGCAGGACGGGCCTCACGCCCGCCGCAACAAGCGCTTCGGCAGCACGGACCCCGGCAGGCCCGGCCCCGACGATGATTATGCGCGGTTCGGCCATGACAATTCCGGCTGTTCGGTGACGAGGGAAAGTCCGGCCCGGGCCGGGGTGTCGCAGGCGCGCAGGCGATGGCCGTCGGCGGTCCAGACCCAGCAATCCTGGCAGGCCGCCATGAGGCAGAAGCCGGAACGCGCCTCGGGCCCGAATTCCGAGCGGCGCAAGCGGCCCCGCGCCGTGAGGATCGCTACCAGAAGGCTGTCGCCCTCCAGCGCTTCGATCGTCTCGCCGTCAACCACGAGGGCGATCCGTGCCCGGCCGGTCTCGCCGAGGCGCAGGAAGCGGGCTTGCCCCGGGCTGCCCATCACAGCCCCCCGACCAGCATGTATTTCATTTCGAGATATTCCTCGATCCCGTGCCGGCCGCCTTCGCGGCCGAGCCCCGATTCCTTGACCCCGCCGAACGGTGCGATCTCGTTGCCGAGCATGGCGGCATTGATGCCGATCATGCCGGCTTCGAGGTCTTCCGCCACGCGGAAGGCGCGGCCGAGATCCTTCGTGTAGAAATAGGCGGCAAGACCATAGGGCGTGGCATTGGCGAGGCGCACCACCTCCTCTTCGGTCTCGAAGCGGAACACGGCCGCCACCGGACCGAACGTCTCTTCCTGCGCGAGGATCATCCCGGGCGTGGCTCCGGCCAGCACAGTCGGCGTGTAATAGGTCCCGCCAAGCGGGTGTATCGCACCGCCGGTGGCGACCCGCGCCCCCTTGGCCAGGGCATCGGCGACATGCCGCTCGACCTTCTCGACCGCGCGCGCATTGATCAGCGGCCCCTGGACGACGCCCTCCGCATCACCCGGCCCGACCTTGAGTGTGGCAACGGCCCGCGCAAAGGCCTCGACGAACCGGTCATGGATGCCGGCCTGCACATAGAGCCGGTTCGTGCAGACGCAGGTCTGGCCCATATTGCGGAACTTCGCCGCAATCGCGCCCTCGACCGCCCTGTCGAGATCGGCATCGTCGAACACGATGAAGGGCGCATTGCCCCCGAGTTCGAGCGCGACCTTCTTCACCGTCGAGGCGGCCTGCCGCATCAGCAGCTTGCCGACCGGCGTCGAACCCGTAAAGCCGATGAAGCGCACCGCCGGGTGGGTGGTGAAGACCTCGCCGATCGCCGCGGCATCACCGGTGACGATGTTGAGCACGCCGGGCGGCATACCCGCCTCCAGCGCGAGCTGGCCGAGGGCCAGCGCGGTCAGCGGCGTGTCCGGCGCGGGCTTGACCACGAAGGTGCAGCCGGCCGCGAGCCCGGGCGCGCATTTCCGCGTGATCATCGCCGCCGGGAAATTCCAAGGCGTGATCGCGGCGGCGACGCCGATCGGCTGCTTCTGCACAATGATCCGCGTGTTCGGGAAGGGCGAGGGCATGGTCTCGCCATAGACGCGCTTCGCCTCCTCGGCATTGAACTCGACGAAGGAGGCGGCATAGGCCACCTCCCCGCGCGATTCGACCAGCGGCTTGCCCTGCTCGGCCGTCATCAGACGGGCCAGGTCCTCCTGGTTCGCCATGATCAGGTTGAACCAGCGGCGCAGGATCGCGCTGCGCTCCTTCGCCTGCAGCTTCGCCCAGGGCTTGAAGGCCCGTTCGGCGGCCAGCACCGCGGCCTCGGCCTCGGCCGTGCCGAAATGCGGCACCCGGGCAATCTCTTTCCCCGTAGCGGGGTTGGTCACGGGGAAGCTCCCCTCGCCCACCCATTCACCGCCGATCAGCGCCTGGCTGCGGAGAAGCTCGGGACGGATGAGAACCGGCGCGCTCATAGCCCGGCCTCGTCAGCCAGACCTGCCAGGGTCGAGTAATGGAAATCCGGCTTGGTCAGCCGGTCGACGGCAATGGTGCCGCCGAAGCCCTTCTGGCCCTGCCGCCGCTCGATCCAGCAGGTCGTGTAGCCGAGCGCCTTGGCCACGCCGATATCGTGATACTGGCTCTGCGCGACATGGAGGATCCGGTCGCGAACGAAGCCGGACCGGCTGATCCGCCCGCGGGCAAAGCCGAAGAAATTCGGATCGGGCTTCTCGCACAGGGCCTCGTCCACCGAGATGCTGTCCCAGAACGGGTTGCCGAGCGTCCGGGCGAAATGATCCAGCGCCCAGCGCTGCGCATTGGTCATCGCCACGAGGCGATAGCGGGTGCGCAGCCGCGCCAGAGCCGCGACCGAATCCGGAAAGGCCGGCCAGAACTCGGCCGAGTCGCGGAAGCCGCGGGCCAGCGCGCGATCATCCTTCAGCCCGCAATCACGGACGAGATCGAAATAGGCACGTTCGAGATCATCCGGATAGCGCAGGGTCTTCCCGGCCGTGCGCGAGGCGCGGTAGGCATCGAGGATCGCCTCGTCACTGACCGAGGCCGGCGCGGCACCGGACTGGCGCAGATAGGCCAGCATGCCGCCTTCGAAATCGATCAGCGTCCCGACGACATCGAAGGTCAGGACCTCGAAGTGCTGCAGGCGTTCGCGGGGTGTCATGGGGCGATGGCCCTCCGGCTATTGGTGTTGGACGCGACGAGCGGAACCATGCGGGCCGCCAGGAACTGGCCGGGCGTGGTGCCGCAGAGCGAGCGGAAATGCCGGCAGAGATGGGATTGGTCACAGAACCCGACCTCGATCGCCGCGATGGCCGGCGGCGTGCCCTCGAGCAGCAGCTGCTGCGCGGCCTGAACCCGGACCATGGACAGGAAGCGATAGGGCGCCACGCCGAACCGGCGCCGGAACAGGGTGACGAAGCGGAAGACGCTGAGCCCGGTCTTCTCGGCCAGATCCTCAAGGGTCAACCGCTCGGCATAATGCTGCTCGATATAGGCCCGGACCTCGTCGAGATCGGCACGCCGGATCCGCGGCTGCGCCGGAATGCCTGTCGGAAGGGAATGTCCCAGAGTCTGATGCACCGCGCTGCCCTCGCTCTCCGGCCGTGTCGTTGTCGGCAGGGAAAGGTTAGGCGGGGTGGGATGCGCAAAATCCCGAACTCGCGGGGATGCACGGTGATCCATGCCGAATCGGATGCGGGCACGGCAGATTGTGCGGCCCGCCGGAGGCCTCATTCGTCGCGGTTGAACAGCCGGTCGATCGGGTAGTGATGCTTCACGAAGGGCGACTTGATGACGATGTAGCTGAAATACTTCTCGATGCCGATATTCCGGTCGAGCAGCGCCTCGATCACGCTCTGGTAATGGTTGACGCCCGAGGTGACGAATTTCAGCAGGTAATCATAGCCCCCGCTGACGAGATGGCATTCGATGATCTCCGGCACACCCCGGATTGCCGCCTCGAACCGGGAGAAATCGTCGGATCGATGGTCCGACAGCGTGACTTCGGTGAAGATCAGCAGCACATCGCCGAGCTTGCGCAGATGAAGCTGGGCGCCATAGCCGGTGATATAGCCGGCGCTTTCGAGCCGCTTGACGCGGGTCAGGCAGGGGCTGGGCGAAAGGCCGACGGCATTGGCAAGGTCAACATTGGTGATGCGACCGTTCTTCTGCAGTTCGGCAAGGATCTTCAGGTCGATCCTGTCCAGTTTCGAAGATGTGGCCATGCGTGCTACCCCTCGACCCCCGGGCAACAGGCCCCGGTGTCACGGCATAAAATGCCGCGCCTGCAGGCTAGGCCGGAATCGGCCTCGCCAACAACCCCCTGATTGCCCTTACCGCGAGGCGGCACGGATCTCCGGCTCGGCCAGCGTCTCGTCGAGCGTACGCTCCAGCCGGCGGAGCAATTCGCCCATCTCGTCCTCGGTGCAGGACAGGGCGGGCGCAAGCCCGATCGTCCCGTCGGCGAAAGCGCGGAACAGGATGCCGTTGCGATAGCCATTGGCGAAGAGCCGGTCCGAGAGTTTCAAGGCCGGATCGAACGGCGTTTTGGCAGCCTTGTCGGTCACCAGTTCCAGCGCACCGAGCATGCCGCGAGCCCGCGCATCGCCGACCAGCGGATGCGCGGCGAGGCGGCGGAGCCCCGCCTCGAAAAGCTGGCCGACCCGCTGGCCATTGGCGAGGATGCCGCCCTCATAGAGCCGGATCACCTCGAGCGCGACCGCCGCGCTGACCGGATGGCCGGAATAGGTATAGCCATGGCCGACCACCGCATCCGGCGCGGCCCCATCGGCAATGCCGGCATAGACCGCCTCGGAGATCAACACCGCGCCCATTGGCGCATATCCGGCGGTCAGCCCCTTCGCCACGGTCATCAGGTCCGGCGAGACGCCTTCGGCCTCGCAGGCAAACATCGGCCCGGTCCGGCCGAACCCGGTGATCACCTCGTCGGCGAGAAACAGGATGTCGAGTTCGCGCGCCGTCTCGCGCATCGCCTTCAGCCAGCCACGCGGCGGGACGATGACCCCGCCGGAACCCTGCACCGGCTCGCAGAAAAAGGCCGCGACATTCTCCGCGCCGAGTTCCGCCACCTTCGCCCGCAGGGCCGCGACAGAGGACGCGATCACTGCCTCGTCCGAACTGCCTTCCGGGTTGCGATAGGGGTAGGGCGAGGGAATATGATGCTGGTTGGCATTGGGCAGGTCGAAATTGCGGTGGAAGACCGGCAGCGCCGTCATGCCCGCGCCCATCGAGGACGAGCCGTGATAGCCCTTCTGCAGGGCGATGAACTGCTTCTTCGTCGGCTTGCCGATCGCATTGTAGTAATGCGTGATCAGCCGGATCGCGCTGTCGATCGCATCCGAGCCGCCCTGGCTGAAATAGACGCGGCTGAGCCCTTTCGGCGCGATCTCCGCCAGCTTGGCGGCAAGCCGGATCGCCGGCTCCGAGGCGAAGCCGAAATAGCCGGTGGCATAGGGCAGCTTGCGCATCTGCTCGGCCGCAGCCTCGACCACGCTTTCATGCCCATAGCCGATGTTCACGCACCACAGCCCGGCAAAGGCATCGAGCAGGTCACGCCCCTCGGCATCGCGCACGAACATGCCCTTGGCGCTCTGCAGGACGGTCGCGCCCTTCGCCTCATGCGCCCGGTAGGCCGAGACGGGATGGACGTAGTGTTCGCGGTCAAGCTCGATCAGCGAATTGGCCAGCATGGCAACCTCCGGGACAGGGCGCGCTTCCGAGCGCGTCGAGGGAGCCTAGCGGCAGATCCCGGTGCAGCCTGTCGAATTGGCCGGCAGCGACGGCCAAGCCTGTCGAAGACAACGGGCCCGCAGCATTTTATGCCGCGTCCGGCAACCGGCTCAGTAGCCGCGGCTGCGGTCGACCAGACCCGGCAGCGGCCGGCCGGCCTTGTGCGCGGCGATCACCTCCAGCACGAAATCCACCGCCGTTTCCGGGCGGGTCTGGCTGGCAATATGCGGCGTCATCAGGATGCGCGGATGGTGCCAGAACGGATGGCCCGAAGGCAGCGGCTCGGGATCGGTCACATCGAGGAAGGCGGCGGAGATCTGCCCGCTCTCCAGAGCCGCCAGCAGGTCCTCCTGCACGAGATGCGGCCCCCGCCCCGCATTGACGAGCCCGGCTCCCGGAGCCAGCTGCGCGAACAGCCCGGCATGGAGGAAACCCTTCGTCTCGGCCGTCAGCGGCAGCAGGCAGACCAGGATATCCGTCGCGGCGAGAAAGCCCGGCAGCGCCGCCGCCCCGGCATGGCAGGTAATGCCTGGAATGGCCTTCGGGCTGCGGCTCCAGCCGGCAACGGTGAAGCCAAGTGTGGCAAGCCGCCGGCAGCAGGCCTCGCCCAGTTGGCCAAGACCCAGCACGCCGATCCGGCGGCTGGCGGCCGGGCGCAGCCGGATGGCGGACCAGCGTTCGGCCCGCTGGTCTTCGAGATAGGCCGGCAGGTCGCGATGCAGCGCCAGCACGGCGAGGGTGACATATTCGACCATTCCCTCCGCAATGCCCGGCTCGAGCATCCGGACGACAGGGATATGAGCGGGAATGGCCGAGAGGTCGAACTGGTCGACCCCCGCTCCGACCGAGATCACGATTTCCGCATTGGGAAAGCGTTCCAGCATCCTGTCCGGCGGCGTCCAGACCGCGAGATAGCGGATGGCCCGGGGGTCACCCGCTTCCGGCCAGACGAAACAGGGCAGATCGGGCGCCTTGGCCGCCAGCAGGCGCTGCCATTCCGCACCGCGTACCGGATCGGCCTTGTAGAGAACGGCCATCAGCCGATCGCCTGGTTGGCGATCGCAAAGGCGAACATTTCCCCGCGCGGCGCGAGGGGGGCGCCCCGGACCATGGTGATGACGGGGCTCACCGGTGCGAGGCCGAGATCGGTCAGCCAGCCCGAAAGCCCGGATTCACCGGGCACATCGATACGAAGGAACATGCCGGCATTCGAGCCGATCCAATGCGCGATCAGCGCTTTGGCGGAAAGCGTGTCCTGTGCGACGACCGGCCCGATGGCAAAGCCACGGCCGAAGCGGCGATAGAAGGCGAAACCGATGGTCCGGTCGCCTTCGTCAAGCAGGACGGCGTCGCCATGGGCGATGAGCGCATCAATCACGGCCTCGCGGCGGAAACCGAGGGCCCGGGCATCCAGTTCGACCAGCCGGTCGCGGTCATTGCGCCCCATCGGGCGGATGCGGCAATTCGGAGCCGGCTGGACCAGCGGCACCTCGAACGCCGCGCCCTGATGCTGCACGATGGTGCCGACTGGCTGGAACCCCATCTGCCGGTAGAGAGTCTCGCCGGCCTTGGTCGCGTTGAGCACAAGGCTGGGCGTGGTCATCTGCGCGGTGATCGTTTCCATCAGGCTGCGGCCGATGCCGGATCGCTGGATCGTCGGGTCGACAATCACCATGCCGATCCGCGTCTGCGCACCGGCATAGGTCCACCACATCGCCGTGCCCACAAGCCGGTCGCCGGACCAGGCACTCAGTCCCTGCCCGAGGCTGAAGACAAACTGCCAGTCCTCCAGCCGGTGCGGCCAGCCCACAACCCGCGACAGGGCGGCGGCGGAAGGAAGGTCTGCCTCCCTCATCGGCAGAACCTCGAACAGGAAAGCGGGCTGCGTTGCGGTCACGTCGGGTTCTCCCATGGGCCCTGCAGGGATGCCAATCGTCCTGGTGTGGCCAGAACCGGCATGGGCGTTTCAGCCCTTCTAGTTCTCACGCCGGAACCCTCGGCGCTAGAACGATCTTGTCGAGCCCGCCATCCGGGCCCCTCCAGCTTTACGGGCAGCCCGACGGAATTTTCTCGCGTTTCTCCGCCCGAGTTCGGTGGTTTCCGCCGGCATGCCCCCGTTGCCCCCGGCTGCGGACCATGCCGGCGCCGGCTTATCCTGAAGCCTGTCGCTGCGGAATACGGAGATGGCGCATGCCCGGATTTGACCCCGATCGGATCGAGATTCCCCTCGGCCATGTCATTGGCGGGGCGCTCCGCGATGCCGCACACGAATGGCTTGACGTCCGGCGCCCTTCGGATGCCCAGGTCTATGCCCGCTTGCCGGAGGGCGATGCCGCGCTGGTGGATGAGGCCGTGGCGAACAGTGATGCCGCCTTCCGCTCGCCGGGCTGGCGCCGCCTCGCCCCGCGGGACCGGGCCGCCCTGCTGCGCCGCTGGGCCGATCTCGTCGAGCGCGATGCCGGAGCTCTCGCCCGGCTGGAAGCCCTCGGTTCGACGCGGCCGATCCGCGATGCGCTGGCCTGGGACATTCCCTACACGGCGGATGTGATCCGCTTTTTCGCCGAACTCTGCGACAAGCATGGCGGCGAGATCGGCGCCACCGCACCCGACCATCTCGGCCTCATGATCACCGAACCCTATGGCGTGATCGGCGCCATCGCACCGTGGAATTTTCCGCTCGTCATGGCCTGCTGGAAGGTGGCGCCGGCCCTTGCGGCAGGAAATGCCGTCGTGCTGAAGCCCTCCGAAATGACGCCGTTCAGCGTCAACCTCCTTGCCCTCCTGGCCGTGGAAGCGGGCATCCCGCCGGGCATCTTCAATGTCGTGCAGGGGCGCGGCCCTGTCGTCGGCGAGGCTTTGTGCAAGCACCCGCTTGTTGCCAAGATCACTTTCACCGGCTCGACCCGCACCGGCGCCGCGATCATGGAGATCTGCGCCCGCCATGGCACCAAACCGGTGACGCTCGAACTCGGCGGCAAGAGCCCGCAGCTCGTCTTCGACGACGTGACCGACCCGGACCGCACCGCGGGCATCATCGCCCGCGCCATTGCCGGCAATGCCGGCCAGGTCTGCGTTGCGGGCTCGCGGCTGATCGTGGCCGAACGCCTGAAGGCGCGCATTACCGGAAAGATCGCCGAGGCCTTTTCCGGGCTGAAGCCGGGTGTGACCTGGGATGCAGACACCACATTGCCGCCGATCATCTCGGAGCCGCAATGCGCCCGGATCGGCACGCTGGTCGACCGCGCGGCCGCGGAGGGCGGGACAATCCTGGCGGGCGGGTCCCGCCTGCGCAACCCGCAGCACGGGGCCTATTTCGCCCCGACGCTGATCGAGCCGGCCCATGCCGGCGCGGAAATCGTCCAGGAGGAAGTCTTCGGCCCGGTTCTGACCATCCAGGGCTTCCGCACCGATGACGAGGCCTTCGAACTGGCCCGCCACCCGGTCTACGGGCTCGCCGCGGGCGTCCACACGCGCGATCTCAACCGGGCCATGCGCGCCCTGCGCGAGATCCGGGCCGGCACGATCTGGATCAACCGCTATGGCCGCTCGAACGACCATATCCTGCCGACCGGCGGCTTTGGCCAATCCGGTATCGGCAAGGATCTTGGCCGGCAGGCCTTCGAGGGCAACCAGCGGCTCAAGACCGTGCTCATGGCGCTGGAAGCCTGACCTCGATGGCACGGCCCCATGGCACGAAAACTGCCGGCAACCCGGCCAAATACGGCAGAATCTGCCAGCAGGCCCATGCGAGGCTTTCCCCGTCGCGCTCCGGTTCTGGCAGGCTTGTCAGGCCGGTTCCGGCCCAACGAAGAGACGCCAGGGGTTCATGCGGATCATGTCCAGCTTCAGACCGAAATACATCACCTTCGATTGCTACGGCACGCTGACCCGCTTCCGCATGGGAGAGATGGCCCGCGAGATGTTTGCGGACCGCATTCCTGCAGACAGCATGGATGCCTTCATCCGCGATTTCGCCAGCTACCGGCTGGACGAGATCCTCGGCCCCTGGAAGCCGTATCGCGACGTGCTGGTCAATGCCATTCTCCGCACCGCAAAACTCTGGGGCATCAAGGCCACGGAAGCCGAGGGCGAAGCCTATTACCTCGCCGTCCCGACCTGGGGCCCGCATCCGGATGTCGCGGCCGGCCTCTCGAAGATCGCCGACAAGATCCCGCTGGTCATCCTGTCGAATGCCTCGAACGACCAGATCCATTCGAATGTCGAGAAGCTCGGCGCGCCCTTCCATCGCGTCTATACCGCGCAGATGGCGCAGGCCTACAAGCCGCGCATGCAGGCCTTCGAATACATGCTCGACCAGCTCGGCTGCGCGCCGGAGCATATCCTGCATGTCTCCTCCTCCTACCGGTATGACCTGATGACCGCGCATGACATGCGCTTCGGCATGCGGGCCTTCGTCAATCGCGGGCATGAGCCGCTGACCCCCTATTACGGGGCGGTGGAAATCCCCGATATCGGCGGCCTGCCGGGCCTCGTCGGCCTCTGAGACATTGCGGCATGGCCCCGGAATTCAGACAGAAGGAACCCGTTGGATGAAACTGGACTCCTACTGGCTGGAAACAGCGCCGCCCTTCACCGGAGCCTCTCCCCTTCCGGTGGAGGGCCGCGCTGACATCGTGGTGGTCGGGGGCGGGTTCACCGGCCTCTCGGCCGCCCGGACCCTCGCCCGGAAGGGCGTCGATGTCGTGGTGCTCGAAGCCGGGCGCGTAGCCGCGGAGGCCTCGGGCCGCAATGGCGGGCATTGCAACAATGGCCTCGCCCATGATTACGGCAGCGTGAAAGCCCGGTTCGGGCTCGAACGGGCGCAGGAAATGTACCGCGCCTTCGATTCCGGCGTGGATCTCGTCGAGCGGATTGTCGCCGAGGAAGAAATCGACTGCGATTTCATCCGCTCGGGCAAGCTGAAACTCGCCGCCAAGCCGGAGCATTTCGACAAGATGCGGAAGGCGCAGGAACTCCTCGCCCGCGATGTCGATGCCGATACGGCCGTGATCGAGCCGGGCGATCTGCGCGACGAAGTCGGCACGGATCGCTATGCCGGCGGGCTGCTCTACCGACGTTCGGCGATGATGCATATGGGCCGGTTCGGTGTCGGGCTGGCTCAGGCTGCTGCCCGGGCCGGTGCCCGGATCCACGAGAAGGCCGCGGTCACCGCGATCACGCGGGAGGCCGGCGGCTTCCGCCTCACGACGGCGCGGGGCGAGATCCGCGCGAAGGAGGTCCTCCTCGCGACGGGCGCCTGCCAGAACGGGCCGTTCGGCTGGTTCCGCCGCCGCATCGTGCCGGTCGGCAGCTTCATCATCGTGACCGAGCCCCTCGGCGAGAACCGGGCCCGCGCGATCATGCCCGGCCGGCGCACCTGCACCACCTCGCAGAATATCGGGAACTACTTCCGCCTCACCGCCGATAATCGCCTGATCTTCGGCGGCCGCGCCCGGTTCGCCATGTCGAACCCGACCTCCGACCGCAAGAGCGGCGAGATCCTGATCCGCGGGCTGGCCGAGGTGTTTCCGCAGCTCGGACCCTGCCGGATCGACTATTGCTGGGGCGGCCTCGTCGACATGACGCAGGATCGCCTGCCCCGCGCCGGCACGCGGGACGGGGTGCATTTCGCGATGGGCTATTCCGGCCATGGCGTCCAGATGTCGACCTATATGGGCGACGTGATGGCCCGCCGCATGACCGGCGAGGATGTCGCCAATCCCTGGCGGGACCTGCCCTGGCCAGCGGTGCCTTTCCATTTCGGCAAGCCCTGGTTCCTGCCCTTCGTGGGCCTCTATTACCGCTACCGCGACCGGGTTTCCTGATGCGCTTAGATTTAACGTTTTAAAACAATGCGTTGACGTGCGTTTGAGACCCGGGGAATCCCGACAAGAACGTCCTATCCGGACCCTGCTCGCGCAATAGTCTGGAAAGAGCCGGAACGCTTGGCGGGAGGGTGTTTAGGGCCGGAACGGCGCGGCACGCGACCGCCCGGCTTCATCAGGTCGACAAGAAGGGGAGACCAACCATGAGCGTGAACGACAAGGACATCCTTGGAATGCTGAACATGTCGGAGCAGGACCGCCTGATGCGGGCGCTGCGTTCCGGCGCCTCGCGGCGCGATCTGCTCGGGATGATGAGCGCCCTCGGCATCGGCGCCGCCCTGGGCGGGACGCTGATCGGCTCGGCCGGCTCGGCCCTGGCCCAGACGCCGAAAAAGGGCGGCAAGATCCGCGTCGCGGGCTTCGGCACCTCGACCGCCGACACGCTCGACCCGGCCAAGCAGAGCTACTCGACCGATTATTGCCGCTGCACGATGTTCTATAACGGCCTGACCGAGCTCGATGACCGGCTGAACCCGAAGCTTGCTCTCGCCGAATCCATCGAGAATGACAAGGCCACGATCTGGACCATCAAGCTGCGCAAGGGCGTGCAGTTCCATGACGGCAAGGAGCTGAAGGCCGAGGATGTGGTCTTCTCGCTGAAGCGCCACCATGATCCCGCCGTCGGCACCAAGGCCAAGGCGCTTGCCGACCAGATGACCGAGATTGTCGCGACCGGCACCCATGAGGTGAAAATCACGCTGAAGGGCCCGAATGCCGACTTCCCGGTCGTGCTCGGCACCTATCACTTCATGATCGCCCCCGCCGGCACCACCGACTTCAACAAGGGCATCGGCACCGGACCCTACAAGTGCAAGGAATTCACCCCCGGGGTCCGCTCGATCGCGGTCCGGAACGAGAATTACTGGCGCCAGGGTGGCGGCCCCTATCTCGACGAGATCGAGTTTTTCGGCATTCCGGATGTCGGCGCCCGCGTCAACGCGCTGCTGGCCGGCGACGTGCAGCTCATCGGCAACGTCAACCCGACTTCCGCCAAGCTGATCCTGAGCGGCAAGGGCTTCAACATCATGGAGACCAAGTCGGGCAACTACACCGACCTCGTGATGAGGCTGGACCAGGCGCCGGGCAACAACCCGGATTTCGTGCTCGGCATGAAGATGCTGATGAACCGCGACCTCATCCGCCGGAACATCTTCCAGGGCTATGCGGAAGTGGCGAATGACCAGCCGATCCCGCCGATGAACCGCTATTACGCGGCCGACATCCCGCAGCGGAAATACGATCCGGACCAGGCCAAGTTCCTGCTCAACAAGGCCGGCGTCATCGGCTCGACCATTCCCGTCGTCACCTCCCCCGCCGCGACCGGCTCGGTCGAGATGGGACTCCTGCTCCAGCAGGCGGCGCAGCAGGCGGGGCTCAAGATCGACCTCCGGCAGGTTCCCGCCGATGGCTACTGGTCGAATTACTGGATGAAGGTTCCGGTCGGCTACGGCAACATCAACCCGCGCCCGACGGCGGATATCCTGTTCAGCCTGTTCTTCGCCTCCACCGCCTCGTGGAACGAATCCGGCTGGAAGGATCCGAAATTCGACCAGCTCCTGCTGGCCGCGCGCGCCGAGACCGACGAGGCCAAGCGCAAGCAGATGTATACCGACATGCAGGTGATGATCCACCAGAACTCGGGCATCGGCATCCCGGTCTTCATCAGCGGCCTAGACGCGCATTCGGAAAAGCTCAAGGGCCTGCGTCCGATGGGCACCGGCTCGCTTATGGGCTACGCTTTCGCCGAGCATGTCTGGCTCGACGCGTAACGCGAGCCACTCCCCCCAGGGGCTGCCCTTCCGCAGGGCAGCCCGAGCCCGGGAAACCCTGGAATGAACGCCACGATCGGCCGCCTCCTGCTGACCCGCCTCGTGGCGGCCATTCTGACGCTGTGGTTCGTCGCCACGGTGGTCTTCGTCATCACCAATCTCCTGCCGGGCGATGTCGCACAGGAATTGCTCGGCCAATCCGCCACGCCGGAAGCCGTGGCCGGCCTGCGCAAGGCACTCGGCCTCGATCTGCCGCCCTGGCAGCGCTATCTCGAATGGCTCTGGAACATGGTCCGGGGCGATGCCGGCCGTTCGCTGGTCAACGGCTCGCCCGTGGCCGCGCTGATCGGCTCGCGCCTCGGCAATTCGCTCATCCTCGCCGGCATCACCGCGCTGGTGGCGGTACCTTTGGCCCTCGTTCTCGGCATCACCGCCGCCGTCTATCGTGGATCGGTCTATGACCGGATCGTCGGTGCCGGCACGGTCCTGGCGGTTTCGGTTCCGGAATTTCTCGTCGCCTCGGCCGCGGTCCTCGTCTTCGCGGTGCAGCTCCGCTGGGTGCCCGCCCTTTCGCAGCTCGGCCGCCTCGACGGGGTGCTGGACGTGATCCGCACCTTCGCCCTGCCGGTCCTGACGCTGACCTTCGTCATCGTGGCACAGATGGCCCGGATGACGCGCGCCGCGCTCGTGGACGTGCTCTCCTCCTCCTATATCGAGATGGCCCGGCTCAAGGGCGCGGGGCAGGCCCGCATCGTCGTCTGGCATGCCCTGCCCAACGCGATCGGCCCCATCGCCAACGCCATCGCCTTCTCGCTCTCCTTCCTGCTGGGCGGGGTGATCATTGTGGAAACGATCTTCAACTATCCCGGCATTGCCAAGCTGATGGTCGACGGCGTCAGCACGCGCGACCTGCCCCTCGTGCAGGCCTGCGCGATGCTGTTCTGCGGCGCCTATCTCCTGCTGGTCACGATGGCGGATATCGCCGCCATCCTTGCCAATCCCCGTTTGCGGCACCGGTGATCCGATGAGCAGCACCACCATTTCCGCCCGTCGCGGCCCGATGGCCATCCTCGCCCGGACGGGCCGGATGATCATGCCGGCCATCGTGTTGTTCTGGCTGGCCATGGCGTTTTTCGGATATTGGGTGGCGCCCTATGATCCGGCCGGCATCCAGGATGCTGATCTCTTCGAGGGCATGAGCCGGAAGTTCTGGCTGGGCACCGATTATTTCGGCCGCGACATGCTCTCGCGCATCCTTGCCGGCGCACGCTACACCGTCGGCATCTCGCTGATGGCCACCTCGCTGGCCGTAGCCTCCGGCGTCCTGCTCGGGCTTGCCGCCTCGGCGATCGGCGGCCTGTTCGATGCCGCCGTCAGCCGGTTCCTTGACGCGCTGATCTCGATTCCCTCGAAGATGTTCGGCCTCGTGCTGGTCGCCGCGTTCGGCGCCTCGATCCCGGTCCTGGTGCTGACCCTGGCGGTGATCTACCTGCCCGGCTGCTACCGCATCAACCGCTCGGTGGCGGTCAATGTCGCCGCGCTGGATTTCGTCGCCGTGGCCCGCGCCCGGGGCGAGAGCACCCTCTACATCATGATCCGCGAGATCCTGCCCAATATGGTCGGCCCGGTCCTCGCGGATTTCGGCCTGCGCTTCATCTATGTGGTGCTGCTCCTCTCGAGCCTCAGCTTCCTCGGCCTCGGCGTGCAGCCACCCCAGGCGGACTGGGGCTCGCTGGTGCGCGAGAACATGCCCGGCCTGCCCTATGGCGCGCCGGCGGTGATCATGCCGGCCATTGCCATTGCCAGCCTGACCATCGCGGTCAACCTCACCATCGACAGCCTCTTCGGCCGTCATGCCCGCGACGGGGTGCGCTGAGATGGAGCCGCTGATCGACATCCGCGATCTCCGGATCCGCGCCCGCACGACCGAAGGCCACGAGATCGAGATCGTCAAGGGCGTGTCCTTCTCGGTCCGCCGGGGCGAGGTGATGGGCCTCATCGGCGAATCCGGCTCGGGCAAGACCACGATCGCCCTCGCTACCATGGGCTATGCCCGCTATGGCTGCCGGATTGCCGGCGGCACGATCCGCATCGGCGAGACGGAGGTGACACGCCTCGACGGGAAGGGCCTGCAGCAGCTGCGCGGCCGGAAGGTCGCCTATATCGCCCAGAGCGCGGCGGCCTCGTTCAACCCGTCGCGCCCGATCATGGCCCAGGTGATCGAGAGCGCGCTGATCCATGGCCTGATGGGCGAGGCCGCCGCACACGAAAAAGCGATCGGCCTGTTCCGGGCCATGGCGATCCCGCAGCCCGAGACGATCGGCAACCGCTATCCGCACCAGGTCTCGGGCGGCCAGCTCCAGCGGCTGATGGCCGCCATGGCGCTGATCACCGATCCGGATGTGGTGATCTTCGACGAACCGACCACCGCGCTTGACGTCACCACCCAGATCGAGGTGCTGAAGGCCTTCAAGGAGGCAATCCGCGACCGCAACACCACCGGCATCTACGTGACGCATGATCTCGCCGTCATCGCCCAGATCGCCGACAGCATCACCGTGCTCCGGCATGGCGAGGTGCAGGAAATCGCGACCACGCCGCAGCTCATTTCGAACCCGGCCCATGAATACAGCCGCAAATTGCTGGCCGCGGCAGAACCGGCCCTGCGCCCGTCCCCGGTGACTGGCGAGGCCTCTGTGCCGCTGCTGCGTGTCTCCGGCATGTCCGCCGGCTACGGGCTGGTCGGTCCGGACGGCATGCCCGCCGTGCCCGTGCTCCGCGATATCGAGCTGACCCTCGGCCGCGGCCGCGCCCTCGGCGTGATCGGCGAATCCGGTTGCGGCAAATCCACCCTCGCCCGGGTCGTTGCCGGCCTCACCCCGGCCTCCCGCGGCACCGTGACGCTCGATGGCGTCGATCTCGCGCCCGGCATTGCCGGCCGCAGCCGCGAACAGCTGCGCGAGATCCAGCTTGTCTTCCAGATGGCGGATACCGCGCTCAACCCGAAAGTCCCGATCGACGAGATCATCGGGCGGCCGCTGACCTTCTTCTTCGGCATGAAGGGCGCCGAGCGGGACCGCCGCGTCCGCGAATTGCTGGATCTGACCCACCTCCCGGCCAGTGTGCGGGATCGCCTGCCGGGCGATCTCTCCGGCGGCCAGAAACAACGCGTGAACTTCGCCCGGGCGCTGGCGGCCCAGCCGAAGCTGCTTCTCTGCGACGAGGTGACTTCCGCGCTCGATACCGTGGTCGCCGCCGCCATCCTCGATCTGATGGCCGAATTGCGCCGCGAGCTGGGGCTGACGACGATGTTCATCAGCCATGACATCAAGACGATCCGCGCGATCTGCGACGATATCATGGTTCTCTATTCCGGCCGTGTGGTCGAAACCATGCCGGCGGCCGCGCTCGAGACCGGCCACCATCATCCCTATGCCGGGCTGCTGCTGGGCTCGGTGCCCGCGCTCCGGACGGACTGGCTGGAAACCACCCCGGCCGCTTCGTTGCAGGCCCAGGGCGTACCGCCCGCGCTGTCCTCGGCTGGATGCGCCTTCTTCCCGCGGTGCACCCGGGCCGAACCGGGCCTCTGCGACACAGCCGTCCCGCCGCTCCGGCCCCTTCCGGGCGGGATCGAGGCCGCCTGCTTCCGGCTCGGCGCGGACTAGCCGCGGCGCTCAGCGCTCCTTCACCGTCGTCAGGATGAACATCGAGCGGGTTGCCGCGACACCGGGCACCTTCTGGATGCCATCCAGCATGATCTCCGAGAAATGGCTCATGTCCCGCGCGGTGATCTCGACCATGACATCGCAATCCCCGGAGACGATCCAGCAATTCTTGATCCCCGGCAGCCGGGCGAGGGATTCGGCGACATAGGCGGCCGGAACCTGGGGCTCGCGCTGGACCGATGCGAGCACCCGGACCGCCTCGCCGATCGCCTGCGGCTCGATCCGGGCATGATAGCCCCGGATGACCTTCGCATCCTCGAGCCGCTTGATCCGGCGCGAGATCGCCGAATGCGACAAGGGGATCCGGGCCGCGAGGTCGAGGTTGCTGAGGCGCGCCTCTGCCTGCAGCGCCTTCAGGATCTGGTGGTCGAAATCATCAAGCTCGAGTGTCATTGCAAGGTCTTTTCCGGAGAGGCCGGCCCCGTCAGGGCTGAAGAGAATAATTTTCATTTTTAAGCTGTTTCTTGCAAATATTTCGACATTTTTTGTCTCAACCGCACATATCTTGCGAGACTAGAGCTGCTTTGGCACATTCCCTCCACGCCCCGAGGAGATGGAGAAACCGCCATGGCCAAGTCCGAAAGTTCAAAGTCCGAAAGTTCAAAGTCCGACAGCTCGAAAACCTACCGCGAGACCAGCCTCGGACAGCACGCGCTGCACAACGAGACGCTGATGCTCGGCTATGGCTATGACCCCGCCTTGTCCGAAGGGTCGGTGAAGCCGCCGGTCTTCCTGACCTCGACTTTCTGCTTCCCGAGCGCCGATGCCGGCCGGGAATTCTTCGACATCGCCTCGGGCCGCTCCGCCGGCAAGAACGATGTGGATGGCGGTCTTGTCTATTCGCGCTTCAACCATCCCAATGCGCAGATCGTCGAGGAGCGCCTTGCCCTGTTCGAGAAGGCTGATGCCGGCGCCGTTTTCGCCAGCGGCATGGCAGCCATCGCCACGATCCTCTTCGCCCATTGCCGCCCGGGCGACGTGATCCTGCATTCGACACCGCTCTATGGCGGCACCGATACGCTGGTGCACAAGGTCCTGCCGCAATTCGGCATCACCGCCCTGCCGGTGGCCGACCCGAATGATCCCGCCGGCCTGGAGGCAGCGATGATCGCGGCGGAAGCCCGGGGCCGCCTCGCCATGCTCTATCTCGAAACCCCATCGAACCCGCTGGCCACGCTGGCCGATATCGGCCTTTCTGCCCGGCTGGCGGAAGCCTCCGCCCGGCGGCAGAAGCACCGTCCCCTGGTTGTCGTCGACAACACCCTGCAGGGCCCGGTCTTCCAGAACGCGATCCGCGCGGGCGCCGATCTCTCGCTTTACTCGTTGACCAAATATGTCGGCGGTCATTCCGACCTGATCGCCGGCGGCGTGGTCGGCAACCGGATCGCGATGACGCCCGTCCGCAGCCTCCGCGCCCTGATGGGCGGCAGCCTCGATCCGCATTCCTGCTGGATGCTGTCGCGTTCGCTGGAAACCGTGACGCTGCGGATGGAGCGCGCAGCCTCGAATGCCATGACGATCGCGCGCTGGCTCGAACGCCACAAGGCGGTGCGACAGGTCCATTTCGCCGCCCTCGCGCCGGAAGGCAGCGTGCAGCATCGGATCTACTCGACACAATGCACCGGGCCGGGCTCGCTGATGTCCTTCGATGTCGGCACCCGGGAAAAGGCCTTCCGCGCGCTGGACCGGCTGCGCATCGTCAAACTTGCGGTGAGCCTCGGCGGCACGGAATCGCTCGCCTGCCACCCGTCAACCACGGTGATTTCCGGGGTTGCCCCGGAAACGCGCGAGGCCATGGGCGTGACGGAAGGGCTGATCCGCCTTTCGGTCGGGATCGAGCATGTCGACGACCTGATCGCCGATCTCGACTATGCCCTTGCCGATTGAGGGAAAAAGAACCGGGCACCGCACAGGCGCCCGGACTCCGCTGACGGACGACAATCTCAGTTGATCAGCCGGGCCTTCGCCATCACCGACCGGAACATCATCTCCGTCGCCTGCGAGATTTCACCCGGCGTGGTGGCGAAATAGGCATATTCCGGCAGCGTGGCGCAATCCCGCATGGTCTGGCGGATGACCGGCTTCAGCATCGACTGGATCTGCACGAAGCGGGTATCGGTCGAGCCCGGCGGCGTGATGTATTCGGTATTGAGCGTCGCAACCGTGATGCCCTTGTTCTTGAAACCGTCGCACACCTTGGAGTCGATCGCCTGCGAACGTTCGGCACCCCAGTAGAAGCCCGGATTGTTCACGGTGAAATTCGTATCCGGGTTCCAGGCCCCCCAGTAATTGCAGATATTCTTTTTCTTTCCATCCACCCAGACATCCTTGCACTGGCTGTATTCCTTGACATTGCCCTCGACGCCGTCGGTCATCAGAAGCAGCATGACCTTTGGCGAAGCGGCCGTCTTGCCGTCACCGCTGGAAGGGATCTTCTTCAGCAGGTCCTTCATCGCCACCGTGAAATTTGACCCGGCGCCGGCAATGTCCATTTCCATATTGTTCACGGCAGCCTTGACCGTGGACAGGCTGGCGCTTTCCTTCTGGACCTCGGTCAGCGTGTTGCTGAACTTGTAGACCGCAAAGCGGAACTGGTCCGGCAGCTTGGCCATGGCGCCGGCATCGTCGATGACATCGGAAAGCGCCGAGCGGACAATGTCGAACCGGGTCTTGGCCCCGATCTTCTTGGCGCAGACCGGCGTGGCACGGCCGTCATCCCAGCCCCCGGTCGCCTTGCAATCCGGGTTGAACATCGGGACTTTCCAGCTCAGCGTGTGGCAGGCAAACGCACAGCCGAGCTTGCCGTTCATAAGTGTCTGGTCCGCCGTGCTGGCGCCGATCCCCATCGAGCCGGACGCATCGGCGAGCACATAGACGCTGACAAAGAGCGGCGGCGCGGAGGAAGCCCCGGCGCAACCGCCGAAATCCATCGTGGCAATCCCGGCAATCGCCACGGCCATGGTTTTCTGCGTGCCTGAATAGCACACATTGGCGATGACGGTGTTGCCCTTGAGGGTGATTTCATATTTGGCACCGGCCGTGGCGCCATCGAGGCCGGCCACGGCTATCAGCGATTCGAAGGTTGCCTTGGCCGCCTTCTCGCTCTCGAGCTTCTGCTGTTCCCAGCTATAGGTCGGCTTCACGACCGACTCCGCCACGGCAGACAGCGCGGCGGCATCGGCGATGCTCTGCACCTTGGCTCGCGTGCCGGCGACAGTCGCAAAATCCACCGAAGCACCGAGCAGCCCGATCACCGGGATCATCGACAACGAGAAGGTTGTCGCCACGGAACCGTGCCGGCTGGCCCGGAAACGGTGGAAGGAGCGGGGGATGAGACGGGACAGAACGGTCATGACACAAGCTCCTTGCACGCCAAAGCAGTTACAAGGGGACAACTAATCAGACTTTAATCGGATAGAAGAAGCAACAATTCGAGCAGATATGCCTACCAAAGCCTGAAACAGATCGATTATATTTGAAGCAATCATCAGGGCTTTACCGCATCGTCCTGGCACGGCATGGTCAGCGGGGAGAAACCGAGTCGCATGCAAACCCGTCCCGCCGACCTCAACAATGCTGCCGGCCCTGCTGAATGGGCGCGTGCCATGACCGATCCTGCCGCCTTCGCAGCGGAGCAGGAGCAACTCGGCCATGTCTGGACCTTCCTCGGCGTGACCGGCGAGATCCCGGCACTGAATGACTGGTTCACCGCCACCTTGGGCGGCAGGTCGATCTTCGTGCAGCGCTTCGAATCCGGGCTCCGCGCCTACGAGAACAAATGCGCGCATCGCTTCTATCCGCTCCGCATCGGCAAGACCGGGAATGGCCCCGTTGTCTGCGGCTTCCATCACTGGCGCTACAATGCCGAGGGGCGTGCCCTCGGTATTCCCAAATGCATCGAGATGTACGGCCGGACCCCGCGTGACATCGATGCCCGCCTCCTCGAGATCGAACTGGCGCAATGCGGTGACCTGATCTTCGGCCGCTTTCCAGGCCGGCAGCATTGCTCGCTGGCGGAATGGCTCGGACCCGGATTTGACGTGATCGCCCGGTTCGGCACGGGCATCGGCAAGCCCGACAGCTTCAGCCGGGAAGTCGATTCCCACTGGAAGCTGCTGATGAACATCTCGCTCGACGATTATCATATCGTCGCGGTGCATCCGACCAGCTTCGGCAAGGCGGGCTACCTGCCACCCGACATCATCCATTACGCACATTTCAACGCGCACAGCGCCTATCTGCCCGGTGGTTCGCCCGGCACATTGGAGGCCATTGCGGCGGCCTGTCGGGAGGGCAATTATCTTCCGGAACGCTATCGCATCTTCCAGTTTTTTCCTGGCCTGCTCGTCGCGCTGATCAAGGCGATCGACTACGTCGGAGACTCCTACTGGTTCGTGCTGTTCCAGCAATTCGAACCGATCGGGCCGGGGCGGACGCGCGCGACGTCGCGCTATGTCCCCCTGCCGTTCCGTCGCGAGGCAGGCCTTGTCCGCTCCGCCTTCCGCGCCTTCACGATGCCCTGGATGCGGCTGGGCTTCCGGATCCAGTCCGGGCGGATCCATGACGAGGATAACGGCGCCTGCATCCAGCTGCAGAAGATCGCCCACCAGGCCAATGCCCTGCCGATCCTTGCTCGTCAGGAAACGCGCGTCGGCTGGTTCGAGGCGGATTATGCCCGCCTGATGGCCGGGCAGCTTGAACCCTCGGGGCAGATCGAGACGTTTTCCGGGCTCGACGGCTGATCACATCCGCGTGAGCGGAAAGTCCCCCGGCGCGCCACTCCGCAATTCCGTCCAAATGTTAACCCATCCGCAATCCATGCGCCGCTAGACGGCGTATATTGCAGTGCATCACGCCGATGGATGGCTGAAACGGGACCACCGGATGACCGCCAGCGCGAACACCCTGCCGAGCACACGGGACCTGCGGATTGATTTTTTCCGCGGGATCGCGCTCGTCATGATTTTCGCGAACCATGTTCCGGGCAATCCGCTCAGTGCCTTCACCCAGCGCAATTGGGGACTGTCGGATTCCGCCGATGTCTTCGTCCTGCTCGCCGGCATTTCCTCTGCCCTCGCCTATGGCCGCTTCTTCGACCGCGGTGCCGCCGGCGCGGGCGTGATGGCGGTATTCTCGCGCATCTGGTCGCTCTACATCATGCATCTGATGATGTTTCTCGTGATCGCCGGCCTGTGCGTATTGGGTGCGGAGCGGTTGAATGATCCGACCTATCTCGAAATCCTCGGCATCGATGTTTTCCTGCAAGCGCCGGCGGGCTTCATCGTCGATGTCGTGACGCTTCGCTTCCTGCCGGGCTATCTCGACATCCTGCCGCTCTACATCATCCTGCTGGCGATGGTTCCGGTCCTCGTCTCGCTGACGCGCCGGCATTGGTTGCTGCCGCTGCTGCTCTCGCTCGGGTTCTATGCCGGCGCCAATTTCGGCGGCCTCAACCTGCCGAATACCCGCACCGCCAGCGCGTGGTTCTTCAACCCCTTTGCCTGGCAGTTGCTGTTCGTGATCGGCTTCTCTCTCGGCCGCGCCATCCAGGGGCATTCCCCTGTTGGCCGGATCGGCCCCGGCATGCGTCGGGCGCTGACGGCTCTGGCCGCCCTCGTCACGCTGGCCGGCATCGTGCTCGCTGCGCCCTGGCGTGAGATCGACGGCTTTGAGAACGCCTTCCTCGTCAACCCGGCCTTGCTCGGCGCCTTCAGCAAGACGAATTTCCACCCGACCCGGCTGCTCGACCTGATGGCCAAATTCTGGCTCGTGCTGGTCCTCGTGCCGGCGGCAAGCCCGTGGTTGCGTTCCGCCATTGCCGCGCCTTTCGTCTGGATGGGCCAGCATTCGCTGGAAGTCTTCGTGCTCGGCAATGTCCTCGCGGTTGCGGGCGGCATCCTCGCCACGGCTTACGGGTTCCAGCCCTGGTTGATGATCGCGATCAACGCCGTCGGCATCGGCGCGATGCTCGGTCTTGCCGCCTTGCTCGAGTGGCGGAAAACCGCGATGGCCAGCCTGGCCGCGCGGCCGCGACCGATGCAGGTTGCGGCGGAGTGAAAGCCATGCGAACCTGCCTGCCTATGAAGGGCCCCTTGTTCGCCTCCATCCTCGCTGCTACCGCCCTCGGCACCCTGCCGGCACTCTCCCAGGGCACAAGGCCGCAAGTGATGCGCGTTGCCCAGCCGGGAACCCTTTCGGGCCTCGGCGCACCCGTGGATTTCGAACTGCGCGTGGCGAGCCAGCCGATCGCCCTCATCCAGGCCTCGGACGGTACGATCTGGTTCGCCGCCTACACACTCGGTGCGCTGGGCCGTATCGACCGCGCAAGCCGCGAAATTACCTATTTCCCGCTCGGCACCGGCTCGCGGCCCTACGGGCTCGTGGAGGCGCCGGACAGGTCGATCCTGGCCGTTGACCGCGCGCTGAACGTTCTGCATCGCCTCGCCCCGGCGAATGGCGAGGTCACCCGGATCGGCATGCCGGCCGACCTGCCCTTCCTTGATCTGTCCAGCCTGCGCCTCGACAGCGAGGGCCGGGTCTGGTTCAGCGGCGCATCCGGCTGGCTGGGCAGCCACGATCCACGCACCGGCACTACGGATGTCTCCTCGCATGAGGATCTGCAGGGCCTGACGCTCTCCGCAGCCTCACCGACAGGCTCGCTCTGGTTTGTCGCCGGCAAGTCCGGCCGGATGATCCGTATCGACCCGGCCCGCTCGCGGTTCGACAGTGCCGTCATCCCGCCGGAAGTTCAGGGAATCCGCGGCATGGCCGTCAGCCCGTCGGGCGAGGTCTGGCTGTCGGCCATGAAGAGCCAGGCCCTCGTGCGCTATGCAGGCCGCGCCGCATGGATGACGGCGAAGCTGCCCTGGCCTGAAAGCCGCCCGCAGGCACTGGTCGTGCGGCAGGATGGCACGATCGTCTTCGCCGATGCCGGGCGTCGCAAGCTCGTCCGGTATCGCCCCGGCCTGGATCGGTTCGAAGACCTTGCCGATCTCGGCGCCGGCGGGGCCATCAAGGCGCTGATCGATCTCGGGGATGCCGTGGCCGTAGCCGATATGGGCGCAGACCGGATCCGGATCTATCCCGACCTCCCGCCGACCCAGAATTGAGCGCTGCCCCGGAACGGGGGCTGGAACGTCGCCTCTTCCGAATTCAGGCGGGCAGAACGATCAGCGCACCGGAGGAATGCGGGTCGCTGAAATCGCAACCGGCTTGGATACGCTGCTCCCGGCGATCTGCTCGGCCAGCAGCTTGCCGGTACAGAAATGCGCCAGCTGGGTCATGTGCAGGCCATCCGCCTGCACAAGATCACTCGGCTTGGCCTCGTTGGTTTCGATCAGGCGCTTCATGATCGCCTGCCGATGAAAATGCATCACGCCCTGCTTCTTGCCGGCTTCGGTGATCGCCGCCTGCATGACAGGTGTATCCCTGTCCCGGTCCACCAGCGGCGACACTTGCAGATCAACCAGGACAACCGGAAGCTTGGCGTTCCGGAACGTTTCCAGCGCAGCTTCCATTCGCGCGATCGCGCCTTCGACACCGTCCATCTGCAGCACGTCATTGACGCCGAGCTGCCAGACAACGAGATCCGGCTTGAGATTCAGGACATCGCGCTCGATCCGGTCGACCATCTTGGGGATGGTCTCGCCGCCCCTGCCCTTGTTGACCACCTCGATCGGGGTCAGCATCTGCCGGGCGAGTTCGCGCTCCATGACGCTGGCGAAAAGCTGGTCACGCGGCATGTCCGGCGTGCCTTCGACCGAGGACGAACCAAGGGCCACGATCCGGATCGGTTCACCGAGATCGACCTTTTCCTGAAGAACGGGCAGGCTTTTCTCGATGCCTGCCACGGCTTTCGCCTTATGGCACCGCTCGGTGGCTTCAGCAGAAGCGCTGAAGGATCCAACGATTGCAAGACCGGCAAGGAGGCCAAAAAGCCCGTTCCGCAACGTCAAACGGCCAGATCCGGTCATCGATCCCCCTGCCCTTGGTCATGCCGCCAGCATGCCCTGCAAGGGAAGAATGACCCGAAAGCCGCGAGGAGTCCAGCCGGCCGGGGAGTCGCAGCCTCAGGCCGCGCGAACGGTCTGGAGGAAGCGCTGGACCTCGGAACGCATCGTCTCGGCCTGCCGCGCGAGATCGGCAGCCGACCCCAGCACCTGCTGCGCGGCGCCCTCGGTATGCCCGGCCGTGGCCGAAACCGCGGTGATCGAGCGCGAGACTTCCTCTGTCCCGCTCACAGCCTGCTGGACATTGCTGGCAATTTCGCGCGTGGCGCGTTCCTGCTCGCCCACCGAGCCGGCGATTTCCGCCGTGGCGCGGTCGATCAGGGCGATGGCGCCGTCAATCTCCTTGATGGCGATGACGGTATCGCTCGTCGCCTGCTGGATCTGGTTGACCATTTCCGAGATCTCGCTCGTCGCCTTCGCCGTCTGGTTCGCCAGCGCCTTGACCTCGCTCGCCACCACGGCGAAGCCTTTGCCGGCATCTCCGGCCCGCGCCGCCTCGATCGTCGCATTGAGCGCGAGCAGGTTGGTCTGCTCGGCAAGGCCGTTGATCAGGCTGATCACCGAACCGATCCGCGAAGCCGCCGAGGCCAGGGCCTGCGCGCTCTCGTCGGTCGTGCGCACGCTGGCCACCGCTTCTGCGGCCGCCTTCGTCGATTCCGCAAGGATCCGCGAAATCTCGCCTGCCGTGCCGGAAAGTTCCTCGCCTGCTGCAGCAAGGCCATGGAAGGTCGTGCTGGTCTGCGTCGCGGCCGCAGCCACGGTCGAGGCTTCGATCGTCGTGTGCTTTGCCGCCTGCGAGAGCTCGTTCGCTGCCGCTTCAAGCTGGTTTGCTGCCGAGGAGATGGTCAGCACAACCGAATCCGCATTGCGCTCGAAGCTCGAGATCTCGGCATCGACGCGCGCCTGGCGCTCCCGCTCGGCCAGCCGCCGGGCCCGCGCCTCGGCATCCGCATGCTGGTTCTGGGCCAGCGCATCCCGGAACACCTGCAGCGCCCGGGCGATCACGCCGATCTCGTCGCGGCGCTCCACCCCCTCGATCGCCGTATCGAGCTGCCCCGCCGCGATCCCTTCAACCGAGCCCGTCAGCTGGCGTACCGCCCGCGACAGGCTCCGGCCGAGATACAGCGCGAACAGCACGAACACGGCCGCAAGCGGGAGGATCTTGGCCGCCAGCGTGCCGGCCTCGCGCCAGAGCGCCTTATCCACGTCATCCACATGCAGGCCGGAGCCGACAAAGGCCTTCGTGCCCGGCAGCAGCGCATTGTAGGCGATCTTCACCGTCTCGACATCGTCGCCCGGCTTCTTCCAGTGATACTCGGTGAAGCCGGCCTTGTTGGCCTGAACGACCTTGATGAATTCCTGGATGATCATCACGCCGTTCTTGTCCTTGAGGCCAAGATTGTTCTTGCCCTCGAGATCCTTGCGGATCGGATGCATCAGCGTGTCGCCGGAAAGGTCGTAGATGTAGAAGTAATTCCCGTTGTCGAAACGCGAGGTGCGGAGGACATTGCCCGCCGCCCGCACGGCGTCGGCATCCGAGGCACCGCCGGCCTTGGCCGACTCGTAGGCGCCCTGCATGACGGTCACCGCCGCATCCACCGTATTCCGGATTTCCGCCCGCTTCTGGTCCAGCATGATCGAGCGGGTCTGCATCATGACCAGCGCGATGGCGCCGGCCAGGAGGACGAGCGCGGCACCGGCGATCAGTGCGAAATTTCGCGTGATGGACGCATTCTTGAGCATTCGGACCATTCCTTGAAGTCAGTCTAATCTTCAGATGCACCGCAATTCGTAAATTCTCGGTCAACTATCGGGCGTCCTGCCCGGAAAATGGACAGGATCGCCGGCAACTGTTCGCCCTTCACGCCGCGCGAACAGTCTGCAGGAAGCGCTGGACCTCGGAACGCATCGTCTCGGCCTGCCGCGCGAGATCGGCAGCCGACCCCAGCACCTGCTGTGCAGCGCCCTCGGTATGCCCGGCCGTGGCCGAAACCGCGGTGATCGAGCGCGAGACTTCCTCTGTCCCGCTCACCGCCTGCTGGACATTGCTGGCAATTTCGCGCGTAGCACGTTCCTGCTCGCCCACCGAGCCGGCGATTTCCGCCGTGGCACGGTCGATCAGGGCGATGGCGCCGTCAATCTCCCGGATCGCCACGACCGTGTCGTTGGAAGCCTGCTGGATCTGGTTGACCATTTCCGAGATCTCGCTCGTCGCCTTCGCCGTCTGGTTCGCCAGCGCCTTGACCTCGTTCGCCACGACAGCAAACCCCCGGCCGGCATCCCCGGCCCGCGCCGCCTCGATCGTCGCATTGAGCGCGAGCAGGTTGGTCTGCTCGGCAAGGCCGTTGATCAGGCTGATCACCGAACCGATCCGCGAAGCCGCCGAGGCCAGGGCCTGTGCGCTCTCGTCGGTCGTGCGCACGCTGGCCACCGCATCGGCAGCCGCCTTCGTCGATTCCGCAAGGATCCGCGAGATCTCGCCTGCCGTGCCGGAAAGTTCCTCGCCTGCTGCAGCGAGGCCATGGAAGGTCGTGCTGGTCTGCGTCGCGGCGGAGGCCACAGCAGACGCTTCCATCGTAGTCAGCCTGGCAGCCTGCGACAATTCATTGGCCGCCGCTTCCAGCTGGTTTGCTGCCGAGGAAATGGTCAGCACCACAGAATCGGCACTGCGCTCGAAGCTGGAAATCTCGGCTTCGACAAGCACCTGCCGCTGCTGCTCGGCCATGCGGCGGGCCAGGGCTTCGCTCTCGGCCTGCTGCTTCTCGGCCAAAGCATCCCGGAAGACCTGCAGCGCCCGGGCAATGACGCCGATCTCGTCGCGGCGCTCCACACCCTCGATCGCCGTATCGAGCTGCCCGGCCGCGATCCCTTCAACCGAGCCCGTCAGCTGCCGCACCGCCCGCGACAGGCGCCGCCCGAGATACAGAGCGAACAGCCCGAACAGGGCCGCCAACGGGAGAAGCTTCAGCAGGACCGAGCGGACCTCGCGCCACAAGGCAGCATCGACATCATCCACATGCAGGCCAGCATTGATGAAGGCGTCGACGCCCTCGAGCCGCAGGTTGTAGGAGATCTTCAGGCTCTCCTCCTCCGCACCGGGCTTTTTCCAGTAATACTCGGTGAAGCCCTTGCCCTGCTGCCGGACAACGCGGATGAAATCCTGCACCATCAGGAAGCCGTTCCTGTCCTTCATGTCGATGATGTTCCGGCCCTCGAGATCCTTGCGGACCGGGTGCAGGAGCATCTCTCCGCGCAGATTGAGCACGAAAAGGTAGTTGGAGCCCTCGAACCGCGCATGGCGCAAGGCCTCGAGCGCCGCTTTCATCGCATCGTAATCGGTCAGGCCATCCGCCTTCCCGCGGTCCAGCATGCCCTTGAACAGGCTGCCGCCAGCCTCGACGATATGCTGGATCTCGGTCCGCTTCTGGTCGAGCATCGCGGAGCGCATCTGGGCAAAGCTGAGAGAAAGCGCGGCGAGGCCCAGGAGGAGGGTTGCAAGCGCGAGCAACACGAAACTCTTCGTGATCGAAACCGATTTCAACATGACTTCAACTCTGGAATTTCTGAAAAAAGGGATGGTGCTTAAACATCCACGTTGTCGCATGTATAAATTAATCAATCGCAAATCGGCCTTGGCTGGCCGATCCGTTTTGCCCGCGCCAGGCCAAACGAAAAAGACCCGCCGTTTCCGGCGGGCCTTCTGATTGCGTCGGGGGGAGTCCGCCGCAACCGGGAGCGAAACCATCTCACGCGATGGTGGGCGGATCACCCCATGGTGGGGATCACGAAGCTGGCGCCATCCTTGATGCCTGAGGGCCAGCGCGAGGTAACCGTCTTCGTCTTGGTGTAGAAGCGGAACGCATCCGGCCCGTGCTGGTTGAGATCGCCGAACGAGGAGCGCTTCCAGCCGCCGAACGTGTAATAGGCCAGCGGCACGGGGATCGGCACATTCACGCCGACCATCCCGACCTCGACCTTGGCCGCGAAATCCCGCGCGGCATCGCCATCGCGGGTGAAGATCGCGACGCCATTGCCATATTCATGGTCGTTGCAGAGGCGCAGCCCCTCCTCGTAATCCCTGGCGCGGACAACCGAGAGTACCGGCCCGAAAATCTCTTCCTTGTAGATCCGCATGTCCGGCGTCACCTCGTCGAAGAGGCAGCCGCCCATGTAGAAGCCGTTCTCGTAGCCCTGCATCCGGAAGCCGCGGCCATCGACCTTGAGCTTCGCGCCTTCCTGCACGCCGAGATCGACATAGCCCTTGATCCGCTCGAGGGCGGCCTTGGTCACGACCGGGCCGAAATCGGCGCTGGAATCGGTCGAGGGGCCGATCTTCAGGCTCTCGACGCGGGGGATCAGCCGGCGGACCAGTTCTTCCGCCGTCTTCTGGCCGACCGGCACCGCCACCGAAATGGCCATGCAGCGTTCGCCGGCCGAGCCATAGCCCGCGCCGATCAGCGCATCGACGGCCTGGTCCATATCGGCATCCGGCATGATGACCATATGGTTCTTCGCGCCGCCGAAGCATTGCACGCGCTTCCCGTTCGAGCAGCCGCGGCCATAGATGTATTCGGCGATGGGCGTCGAGCCGACAAAGCCGATCGCCTTGATATCCGGATGGTCGAGGATGGCATCGACCGATTCCTTGTCGCCGTTGACGACATTGAAGATGCCCGGCGGTAGGCCAGCTTCGAGGAACAGTTCGGCCAGGCGCAGCGGCACGCCCGGGTCCCGTTCAGACGGCTTGAGGATGAAGGCATTGCCGGCGGCAATCGCCGGGCCGGCCTTCCAGAGCGGGATCATCGCCGGGAAGTTGAACGGCGTGATGCCGGCAACGACCCCGAGCGGCTGGCGCATCGAATAGATGTCGATGCCCGGGCCCGCGCCCTCGGTATATTCGCCCTTCATCATCTGCGGCGCGCCAATGCAATATTCGACCACCTCGATGCCGCGCTGGATATCGCCTTTCGCATCGGCAACGGTCTTGCCATGCTCGCGGGCGAGGATATCGGCCAGTTCGTCATTGGCCTTCGCGGCGAGTTCGAGGAACTTCATCAGCACGCGGGCGCGGCGCTGCGGGTTGGTGGCGGCCCAGGCCGGCTGCGCCGCCTTGGCATTGGCCACGGCCTCGGCCAGCTCCGCCTTGGAGGCCAGCGCGACCGTGCCGCGCACCGAACCGTCCATCGGCTGGAAAACCTCGGTGGTCCGCCCGGAAGTGCCGGCAACGCGCTTGCCGCCGATGAAATGCCCGTAGGTGATCATGTCCTGTCCTCTCCTGACTCAGATGGCGTAACGGTCGGCGGTCTCGCGCATCGCGGCGCGGGCTTCCGCCCAGAATTGGGAAACGAGATCGGCCGTGCGGCCTTCGCGCAACGCATGCACGCCCTGCCCCGCCCAGAGCGAGAGCATGTCGGAGCGGCCGGCCTTGGCATTGGCGGCCCGCAATTCCTGCGTCAGCGCATTCTGGATCGGATAGGGCGGAATCTCGGCCTCGCGCATCTCGCGCATGAAGCGGTTCTCGATGCCTCGGGCATGGCGGCCGGAAAAGGCGCGGGTCAGCCGCACGTCATCGGCCGTATGCCCGGCCAGTTCGGCCCGCCACGGCGCGGAGATGGTGGATTCCGCGGCCAGCAGGAAGGCCGTGCCCATCTGCACCGCATCCGCGCCCAGCAGGAGCATCGCCGCGATGCCGCGCCCGTCCATGATGCCACCGGCCGCAATCACCGGCAGCGCCACGGCGGCCTTGATCGCGGGAACCAGCGCCGCGATCCCGACAAGGCTTTCCTCGACCGGCCGCAAGAAGGTGCCACGATGCCCACCCGCTTCCATGCCCTGCGCGAGGATCGCATCCGCCCCGACGGCATGCCAGGCCACGGCCTCGGCCACGGTGGTGGCGGTGCCGACAATCCGCGTACCGGTAGCCCGGAGCCGGGCCGCCTGCTGGGCAGAGAGGATGCCGAAGGTGAAGCTCGCAACCGGCGGCGCCGCCTCGACCAGCGCGTTGAACTGGCTGGCGAAATCCTCGGCCCATTTGTTGGGGATGGATTGCGCCGGCAGGCCGAGTTCGGCCCGCCACGCGGCCAGCTGCGCCATGGCGCGTGCTACCTGCGCCGGATCGGGCATCGCAGGATCGAGCACGAAGAGATTGGCGCTGAAGGGCCGGCCGCCGAGATCGGCCTTCATCCGGGCAACCTGCTCGAGGATCGCATCCGCCGACGACCCGGCAAGGGCCAGCGCGCCGAGCGCCCCGGCCCGGCTCGCCTCGCGCGCCATATCCGGCCCGGACGCGCCAAGCATAGGCGACTGGAAGATCGGCAAATCCTGTCCGAACATGGTGATCCTGCTTTGCTGCCGTCTCGCTCTCGCATGCGGATTTTCGCAACTCAATCCTTGAGTTTGCGACCCCGATCTGCAAATTTTCGCTCACCGTCACCTGCCGGAAAGCGAAACTCGGATGGATTGGGACAATGTCAGGGCCTTTCTGGCCGTCGCGCGGCAGGGCCAGTTCCTCGGCGCGGCCCGCTCGCTGCGGATCAACCAGGCGACAATCGCCCGGCGGGTCACGGCCCTGGAGCAGGACCTGCAGGCGACCCTGTTCGAGCGCTCGACGACGGGGGTGAACCTCACCGAGGCCGGCCGCACCCTGCTCGCCCATGCCGAGCGGATGGAAAGCGAGATGCTGCAGGCCGAGGCGGATCTGCGCCAGCAGGATATCCATCTCGCCGGCACGGTGCGGATCGGCGCGCCGGATGGCTTCACCACCTATTTCCTCGTGCCTGCCCTGAGGGAACTGGTGGAGCGCCACCCCCTGCTCGATATCCAGCTCGTGCCGATGCCGCTCGCCGTCAGCCTTGCGCGGCGCGATGTCGATATCGCCATCACCATCGAGGAGCCGGAAGCGGGGCGGATCGTCGCCCGCAAGCTCACCGAATACAGCCTCGGCATTTTCGGCGCCCGCGCCTATCTCGACCGGCAGGGCCGCCCGGCACGGCTGGAGGATCTCGATGCCCATCGCCTGATCGGCTATGTCGAATCCTACGCCCTGCCCTCGGCCATGGCCTATGTCAGCGAGTTGTTCGGTGGCCGGCGTACGGCCTTCGAATGCGCCAGCGCGGTCGGGCAGGTCGAGGCCGTGCGCGCCGGCATGGGGCTGGCGGTGCTGCATCATTTCATCGCGGCCACCGTGCCCGATCTCGAACCCGTCCTGCCACAGCGGCATGCCCGGCGGGCCTACTGGCTGTCCATCCACGAGGATGTCCGCGCACTCGGGCGCATCCGCGCCGTGATCGACCATATCGCCGCCGTCACGCAGGCCCGGCGTGCGGCCTTTCTTGCCCCGAGATGAGCAGTTTTGCTTGCGAAACAGGCAGCTCCCCGGCATGCTTGAATTGGTCTGACCAATTTTCGAACAAGCCTCCCGGAGTGCCCTGATGGCCGTTGCCCGTACCCTCACCCTGAACCCGCAGGACAATCTCCTTGTTGCGCTGGAGACGATCGAGGCGGGCACGGCCCTTGGCGGCGGCATCACGGCGACGCAGCGCGTGCCACGCGGCCACAAGCTCGCCGCACGGATGATCGCCGAGGGCGAGCCGGTGCTGAAATTCGGCCAGATCATCGGCTTCGCCACGGCAGCGATCCCCGCTGGCGCCTGGATCCACGAGCATAACGTCGCGATGCGCGATTTCACCCGCGACTACGCCTTCTGCGAGAACTACCAGCCGACGCAAATGGTGCCGGAGCATCGCCGCGCCACCTTCGAGGGGTATCGCCGGGCCAATGGCAAGGTCGGCACCCGGAACTATATCGGGATCCTCACCTCGGTGAATTGCTCGGCCTCGGTCGCGAATTTCATCGCCAAGGAGATCGAGCGCTCCGGCATCCTCGAGGATTTCCCGAATGTCGACGGCGTCATCCCGCTGGTCCATGGCGGCGGCTGCGCGCTCGATGTGAAGGGCGAGGGCTACGAGGTTTTGAAGCGCACGCAATGGGGATACGCCACCAACCCGAATATGGGCGCGGTGCTGATGGTCGGCCTCGGCTGCGAGGGCTTCCAGATCCCGCGCTGGAAGGAGGCCTACCGGATCGAGGAGGGCGAGACCTTCCGCTCGCTGGTCATCCAGGAGGTCGGCGGCACGAAGAAGACCGTGATGAAGGGCGTCGAGGCCATCCGGGAGATGCTGCCCGTCGTCAACCGCGCGCAGCGCTCCACCCAGCCGGCCTCGGAACTGGTCCTGGCCCTGCAATGCGGCGGCTCGGATGGCTATTCCGGCATCACCGCCAACCCCGCGCTTGGCGCGGCGGTGGACCTGCTGGTGGCTGAAGGCGGCACCGGAATCCTTTCGGAAACGCCGGAAATCTATGGCGCGGAACATCTCCTGACGCGCCGCGCCGCCAGCCGGGAGGTGGGCGAGAAGCTCGTCGCCCGCATCCAGTGGTGGGAGGATTACACCGCCCGCAACCGCATGGAAATGAACAACAATCCCTCCCCCGGCAACAAGGCCGGCGGGCTGACGACCATTCTCGAGAAATCCCTCGGCGCCGCCGCCAAGGGCGGCAACACGGCGCTCACGGCCGTCTATGAATATGCCGAGCCGGTGAACGAGAAGGGCTTCGTCTTCATGGATACGCCGGGCTATGACCCCGTCGCCGCCACCGGGCAGGTCGCCGGAGGGGCGAATATCCTCTGCTTTACCACCGGGCGCGGCTCGGCCTATGGCTGCAAGCCCACGCCCTCGATCAAGCTGGCCACCAACACGCCGATCTACGAGAAGATGCTCGACGACATGGACATCAATTGCGGTGACATCCTCGATGGAATCTCCATCGAGGCCAAGGGCAAGGAAATCTTCGACGTGATCCTCCGTGTGGCCTCGGGCGAGCGCTCGAAATCCGAACAGCTCGGCTATGGCGATGCGGAATTCGTGCCGTGGACCATCGGCGCAACGATGTGAGGGCACAATGAATAACGCAGAAAAAGACTGGAATCTTGCAAGTCTCTTCATTCCAAATTTTATTGGCAAGAGAGTCCAATACTTAAATTCAAAAGAACGCTTCGTCCACTATACATCTGCCATCAATGCAATTAGTATCATTAGAAGCAAAAGAATATGGATGCGAAACGTAAAGTGCATGAACGATTTTATGGAGATCGAACATGGCTTCGACCTTCTTGTCCGATTTTTTCAAAAAGATAGCAAAACCAGAGAGCGTTTTTTTCAATCAATGAATGCATTTTGGCCAGACCAGGTAGAACTAGCATTCAAAAATTTTGAAGCATGGCTTGGACATATTCGAGAAAACACGTTTGTTGCATGCATATCAGAGCATGAGCCTAGCGAAGATAGGCTTGGAAGGCTGTCCATGTGGAGAGCATATGGCAACCAGAATATTGGTGCTGCACTAGTGATAAATAGCTCACCCTTCAATGTAATTGATGACGTTGGGATTATATCCAGTCCTGTACTCTATGTTGATGAACACCAATTTTTTTCTGGATTAGAGAATTGCTTAGATAACGTCGATAAAAATCACGATTTCATTAAAAGTCACGGCCCTGAAAAATTTAACGAAATGATTTTTTTACTGCTGTTTGTGCATGCGCTATGCGTCAAACACCCCGGATTCCATGAGGAAAGAGAATGGAGAATAATCTATATTCCCGAAATGTGGGACGCTGGCGATCTCATTGAGCAGAAAGTAGAAATGGCATCTGGAGTGCCGCAAATTGTTCACAAGCTGAAATTGGAAAATACTGCCTCTAGAAAATTGACAGCAATCTCACCGAACGACTTGATTGATCGAGTAATTATTGGACCATGCGCATTTCCAATGACCGTGAAAGAAGCATTCATTTCTGAATTACGTCAAGCTGGCGTAGAAAATGCAGAGAAAAAAGTATTTATGTCAGAAATTCCGCTAAGGACCTAGGCATTGCAGCCCATCGACACCACGATCCTCGCGACCTTCGCCTTGTTCTGGCTGGCCATCGTGCCGACGCCGGGGCCGAACATCCTCATGGTCACCCATGTCGCGATGACGCGCACGCCGCGCCATGTGGCCCTGGCCATTGCCGGCAACATGGCGGGGATCATCCTGCTGGCGAGCCTCGCTTTGCTCGGCTGGGCGGCCCTGCTTCAGGCCTTCCCCTGGCTGCGGCTGGCGGTGAACATTCTCGGCGGCGCCTATCTGCTCTATGTCGGGCTGAAGCTGATCGGCCGCGCCCGCCAGCCCGCGCCGCCGATCCTGCCCGGCGAGACCCCGGCGGAGGATTGGAAAACCGTCGGGCTCGGCTTCGTCACCGCGATCTCCAACGCACAGGCCATCCTCTTCATCACCTCGATCTACGCGGTGACGGGCGTGTTGCAGGCCAATCTCGCGACCGGCTTTGCCACGGTGGCGATCATGGTCGCCATGAATGCGAGCTATCTCTTCCTGCTCGGCTGGCTGTTCCGGCGCGAGCCGGTCCGGCGTGCCTATCAGCGCTTCCGGCGCGGCTTCGAGGGCACCGTGGGTGCCCTCTTCCTGTTCTTCGGCGGCCGGCTGATCTGGCGCGCCGTGATGCGGTGACCGGAGGCCACCACCGCCATCAGCGCGTGTATTCCAGCGCCCGGATCACGCCGCGCAATTCAGCAAGGCCGCGCAGCCGGCCGATCGCGGTATAGCCCGGATTGGTGCGCTTGGTGGCGGCCAGATCATCCAGCATGCGATGGCCGTGATCGGGCCGGAAGATGATGGCGTCGCCCTCGCCCCGGCGAGCATTTTCGGCGAGCAGCTTGCCGAGCACGCCGACCATGTCGACATCGCCATCGAGATGGTCCGCCTCGAAGAAGGAGAGGCCGTCGCCCTCGCGCTTCGTGGCCCGCAGATGCGCGAAGCCGATGCGCGGCCCGAACCGTTCCGCCATGCCGACAAGATCATTCGCCGCCGAAACGCCGAGCGATCCGGTGCAGAAGCAGATCCCGTTCGAAGGGTTCGGCACCGCATCGAAGAGGGCCTGGTAATCCGCCTCCGATTTCGCGATGCGCGGCAGGCCGAAAAGCGGCCGCGGCGGATCATCCGGATGCAGCGTCAGCCGGACGCCGAGTTCGTCGGCGCGCGGGCAGACGGCCTCAAGGAATTCGACGAGATGCCGCCGCAGGACGCCCTCGTCGATCCCCTCGTATTCGCGCAGCTTCTCGCGGAAACGCGGGATCGTCATCGGCTCGGTGGTCGAGCCCGGCAACGCCGAGGCAATCACCATGACGAGATAATCGATATCCTCGGGCGAGAAGGACTCATAGAGCGCCCGCGCCTCAGCCCGGATGTCCGGCGGGTAATCCGCCTCGGCGCCGGGTCGTTCGAGGATATGCAGCTCGAAAGCCGCAAAGCGCGGATAGTCGAATCGCAGGGCCCGGGCGCCATTCGGCAATTCCCATTCGAGATCCGTGCGGCACCAATCCACGACCGGCATGAAATTGTAGCAGATCGTCCGGATGCCGCAGGCCGCCAGCGCCTCCATCGAGGCGATCCAGGCCTCGATGGAGGCCCGGGCCTTGCCGCCCATCCGCTTCACATCATCCGGGATCGGGATGGATTCGACGACGCTCCAGCGCAAGGGCGTGCGATGGGGCTGCGACCGTTCGATGATCGCGATCCGCTCCTCCACCTCACGAACCGTCCAGGCCCGGCCGATCGGGATCTGGTGCAGCGAGGAGACCACATCGCTCGCCCCGGCCTGACGGATATCGTCGAGGCTGACCGGATCATCCGGCCCGTACCAACGCCAGCCCTCGCGCAGGGTCCGGGCCGGCCGTGTCATGCGGCTCATTTCATCACTCCGAGATAACGCGGCAACCAGAGCGTGATCTCCGGGATGAAGGTGATCGCGATCAGGGCCACGAAGAGCGGGATCAGCCACGGCAGGATCGCCATGGTGGTCCGTTCGATCGAGAGCTTCGCCACGCGACTGAGCACGAACAGGACCATGCCCATCGGCGGCGTCATCAGCCCGATCATCAGATTCAGCGTCAGGATCAGGCCGAAATGCACCGGATCGATCCCGAGCTTGAGCACGATCGGCATCAGGATCGGCACCATGATCGTGATCGCCGCGATCGTGTCGAGGAAGCACCCGACAATCAGCAGCAGGATGTTGACGAGGATCAGGAAAACCCACTTGTTCTGCGTCAGCCCGAGAACGGCTTCCGACAGCAGCTGGGCGGCCTGGGACACCGTGAGAAGCCAGGCGAAGATCGACCCCGCCGTGACGATGAACAGCACCGAGGCGGTGGTTTCGATCGTGTCGAACGTGGCCTTGGCCAGCGTCCGCATGGTCATGGACCGGTAGCGGACCAGCCCGAGGAACAGCGACCACATCACGGCCGCCACGGCCGCTTCCGTGGGCGTGAACCAGCCCAGCGTCATGCCGCCGATCAGGATGACCGGCGTCATCAGCGCCATCACCGCCGAGAACTTGTAGTAATAGTCGAGGGCCAGCACGATGCCGAGCGCAAGGAAGATCGCGGCATTCTGCGAGACGCCCATCTTCTCCAGCAGGACAACAGCCGCCGGGAAAGCAAAGACCACGGCAATTTCGAGGAGGGCCTTGCCGATCTTGGCGAGTTCGAACGGCGCATCGGAACCCCAGCCCCGGAGCCGCGCGAAAACCGCGACGGTGATCATCATCAGCAAGGTCATCATGACGCCGGGGATGAGACCGCCGAGGAACAGCGAGCCGATCGAGACATTGGCCATCATGCCGTAGATGACGAAGGGCAGGCTCGGCGGGATGATCGGCCCGAGGGTTGCGGAGGCGGCCGTGACGCCGACCGCCACCTCCACCGGATAGCCATGGTCCTTCATGGCCTTGATCTCGATCGTGCCGATCCCCGCCGCATCCGCGATGGCGGTGCCCGACATGCCGGAGAACACCACGGAGCCGATGATGTTGACCTGCGCGAGGCCTCCGCGCATCCAGCCCACAAGCGCGACCGCGAAGGCGTAGATCCGCCCGGTCACCCCGGCGAAATTCATCAGGTTACCGGCGAGAATGAAGAACGGCACCGCCAGCAGCGGGAAGCTCTCGACGCCGGCGATCATGCGCTGGGCGACAATCACATCCGGCGCGCCGCCATGGATCGCGAGATAGAGCAAGGAGGCCGAGGCCATGCTGACCGCAACCGGCAGGCCGACAAGCATGAGAAGAAGGAAGGAACCGACAAGGACCAGCATGGAGTCAGGCTCCCTTGACGGGATCACCCGGTCCATCGAAGGCAGCCGGACGTTCAAGGATGGAATAGCCCCGGCGGAGATTGCCGATCATCACCTGCACGCCGCGCAGGGCCATCAGCACGAACGCTGCAAACACCACCATGAAGACCGGCTGCTTGGGAAACTGGATCGTCGTCATCATTTCGTCCGAGATGATCGATGAGTATTTCCAGACAAGCCAGGCGAGATAGGCGGAAAAGGCGATCCGCATGATATCGACGAACGTCGCCAGAACCCGGCCGGCCCGGGGCGGAATGTGGTTATAGACAAGATCGACATGGATATGCCGTGACAGCCGCGTGCACATGACCGAGCCGAGGAAGACCACGGCAACAAGGCAGTAGATCGCGATTTCCTCGGTCCAGCCGAAGCTGTTGTTCAGCACGTAGCGCGTGAAGAACTGCAGGAAGACGCACCCGCACATGAGCCAGAAGATGGCGAGCGTGAGCCAGTCCTCGATCCGGTAGCCGGACAGGTCCACCGGGGCGACCTCCTCGTCGAAGGTCCTGGCGATTTCCTCGGAAGAGATCGGCGTGTGGATTTCGCTGGGTGTCTGGCTGGCCAAGGCATAGTCCTCTCGGAACGGAGTCCGGCTTTCTGGAGAAAAAGGCGCGCTCCCGGGGGAGAACGGGAACGCGCCCAAGTCAGGGAGAAGGCAGGCTTACTTGAGGGCCTGGATCCTCTCCCAATCCGCCTTGCGATAACCGAACTGTTCGAAAGTCACGGCCTTGTTGACAGCAGCGAGGAACTCGTTGCGGTCAATGGAGGTGACCGTCAGGCCCTTGGACTTGAAGAAGTCGACGAGCTTGGCTTCGTCCGCCTTCACACGGGCACTGGCCCGCGCGGCGGCTTCGAGGCTGACTTCACGCCAGATCTTCTTTTCATCATCCGTGAACTTCGCCCAGGTTCCCTTGGCAACCACGGTATTGAGCTGATCGACGATATGGCCGGTCAGGACGATGTGCTTCTGCACCTCATAGAACTTCTTGGCCTCGATCGTGGTCAGCGGGTTTTCCTGCGCTTCGACGGTGCCGTTCTGGAGGGCGAGATAGACTTCGGCAAAAGCGATCGGCGTGGTGTTCGCGCCGCAGGACCGGGGCATCGCGAGATAGGCCGGAACATCCGGAACGCGGATCTTCAGGCCCTTCATTTCCGCGCAGGACTTGAATGCCCGGTTCGAGGTGGTGTGCCGGACGCCGTAATAGGTCGTTGCCGTGATCACGTGGCCGGTTTTTTCCTCGTACCCCTTCGCAAGTTCACGGAACACGTCGCTCTTCGAATAGGCGGCGAGGTGCTCGGAATCACGGAAGGTAAAGGGATAGTAGGTCACACCGATCGGCGGAAACGAGCGCGCGGCAAAGCTGGCACCCGAGAGGATGATATCCACCGAGCCGAGGCTGAGCCCCTGGTTGATGTCGGTTTCCTTGCCAAGCTGCGAAGCCGGATAGACATCGATCTGGTACTTGTTGTTGGTCCGCTTGGCGAATTCCTGTGCGGTCCAGAGCGCTTCGACATGGAAAGCCTCGGATGTCTCGTACACATGCGCGAATTTCAGCTTGGTCTGCGCCGTGGCGGCCCCGAGGGCGAAGGCAAGGCCGATCCCGGCCAGCACAGTTGATTTCAATAGGGTCTTCATGGGCTTCCTCCTGGTTTTATGTTTTTCCGGTGCGGCTTTCGCAGAACCGGTTACCCCGTCGCCGGAAGGCGCAGGGGCGGGCTGGATGGCAGGCGTTCCTCCAATGCGGAATCGCCTTCGCCGAAACTGCGGGAAAAGCGCTCCTGGGAGGCGCTGAGATGCCGGCGCAGGGCATCCCGCGCCAGAACCGGATCGCGGGCGGCCAGCGCATTGCGGATGGCGCGATGCTCCTCGAAAGCATGGCGCCACGAGGTCTCATCCTCGAAATGCGCCGCGAGCTGGCCGAAATACGGGCTCATCCGCTTGTCGAACAATTCGCCGACCATGCGGGTGATCACCGAATTCCCGAGGATCGACGCCATCCCGACATGGAAATCCCGGTCCAGCCGGATCATCTCCTCGTCATTGTCGGTCCGGACCGACATCAGGTCGAGCAGGGCATCGAGCATGTGCAGGTGATGCGCCTCGACGAGAATCGCCGCCTCCGCGACGATGGCCCCCTCGATATGGGCCCGCGCACGCAGCAATTCGAAGGGACCTTCATGCTCGCCGGTATGCGGGGCATGAGCCGGCGGCTCGCTGACATAGATCCCCGAGCCGACGCGGATCCGGATCCGGCCCTCGACCTCGAGGGCGATCAGCGCTTCCCGGATGGTCGGGCGCGAGACGTTGAGCTTCTCCGCCAGTTCGCGCTCGGTCGGCAGGCGCGCCCCCACGGGCAAGGCACCCGTGCCGAGATAGGTCCGGATCTGGTCGGCAACCTGACGGTACAGACGACGCGGTTCGATAGCCTCGAGCGCCAAGCATTCCCCCCGATGGTCATTATGCTTAAAATTGGTCTGACCAATGCACCAAGATTGACCGAGCCCGCCGGCCATGTCAACAAACCCGCTATCGGCCGCCCGTCAAACGGGAGGCGCCAGCAGCTGGGCACAGCCGGCCCCGGCCGCTTTTGCAGGAAAGACACGCCATGCGATTGAGCCAGGCCAGCCTGGGCCGCCTGCCCGCCTCCGTTCGCAAGCCGGGCTATGACCGGGAAGCCACCCGGATCGGCATGGTCCATCTCGGCATCGGCGCCTTCCACCGGGCTCATCAGGCCGTGGTGATCGAGGACCGGCTGGAGGCCGGAGAGAGCGGCTGGAGCCTTGCCGCTGCGAGCCTGCGCTCGCCGGAGACCCGGGATGCCCTCGCCCCGCAGGACTGGCTCTACACCATGGCCGTCCGCTCCGCCGCGGGCGAGGATCTCCATGTGATCGGGGCAATCCGGGAAGGCCATGTGGCGCCGGAAAACCCCGAAGCCCTCATCGCCCGGATGGCGCATCCGGATACGCGGATCGTCTCGCTGACGGTGACCGAGAAGGGCTATTGCCACGATCCGGCCACAGGCACGCTGAACGAGGCCCATCCGGATATCCTCGCGGATCTCGCAGCGGCCGCAAGGCCGAAAACCGCGATCGGCTTTCTCGCCGCAGCTCTGGACCGGCGCCGCGCCGCCGGCCTGCCGGCTTTCACGGTGCTCTGCTGTGACAATCTCCCCTCGAATGGCCGCACGGTAAAGCGTGTGCTGGACCGGTTCTGCGCCCTGCGTGATCCCGAACTCGGCCGCTGGGTCTCGGATCATGTGCTCTGCCCCTCCAGCATGGTCGACAGGATCGTACCCGCCACGACCGACGAGGACCGTGCCCGCATCGCCGCAAGCCTCGGCATGGAAGATCGCTGGCCGGTCATGACCGAGCCGTTCCTCCAATGGGTGATCGAGGATCGCTTCGCCCTCGGCCGGCCGGATCTCGCGGCGGCCGGCGTGACGATGGTCGGCGATGTGACGCCCTTCGAGCATATGAAGCTGCGGCTGCTGAACGGCTCGCATTCCACCATGGCCTATCTGGGCTATCTCGCCGGACACGAGACGATCGCCGGGACGATCGGCGTTCCCGCCATGGCGCGCCTTGTCCGCCGCCTGATGGACGAAGAGATAACCCCCACGCTTGCCATGCCCGCCGGCACCGATCTCGAGGGCTACAAGGACGCGCTGATCGCCCGTTTCCGGAACCCCGCCCTTCGCCACCGGACCGCGCAGATCGCGATGGATGGCTCGCAGAAACTGCCGCAGCGCCTGCTCGGCACCGTCCGTGACAGGCTGGCGGCAGGCGCGCCGATCGGCCTTCTGGCCGTGGCGGTGGCCGGCTGGATGCGGTTCGCCATGGGCGAGGACGAAGCCGGCCAGCCGATCACGCTGAATGACCCGATGGCCGAGCGGATTCTCGGTGCCTCCCGCCCGGCCGGCAAGGATGCCGGACAGGTTGCCTCGGCCTTGATGGGCATCCGGGAGATTTTCGGCACCGACCTGCCTGGGGATCCGCGCTTCATCAGCCCGGTGACAGCCGCCCTCGCGAGCCTGCTCGCAAACGGGGCCGCGGCAACCATCGAGGCTGCCAGCCGGACCTGATGCGGCGGGCCCCATCCCGACGCCCCGCTTGCCCGGAAAGGTCAGCCAACCGGCGCGAAAACCTGTGTGGCTTCGTGCTTGCCCTTGACGGTCACGCGGTCCACCGGCTCGAGCGCATCCTCGGGCGGCAGCAGGGCCGCGCTCGCCTCGCCGATCAGGATCGGCCGGCCATACTGCGCGGTCAGCCCCTCGAGGCGTGAAGCAAGGTTCACCGCATCGCCGAGGGCCGTATAGTCGAACCGCGCCTTCGAACCCATATTGCCCACCACGCATCGGCCGGAATTGATGCCGATCCCGATTTCCAGCGGCAGATAGGGCCGGCCGGCGGCCTCGGCCTCGCGCTTCCGTTCCGATTCGAGCTGCGCATGGCGCCGGCGCATTTCCCGCGCAGCCCGCAAGGCCCTGGCGGCATGGTCAGGCATGTCAAGCGGCGCGTTCCAGAATGCCATGATCGCATCGCCCATGTATTTGTCGATCGTCCCGCCCTCGGCGATGATCGCATCCGAGAGGGGTGAAAGCAGGCGGTTCATCAATGCGGTCAGGGCCTGCGGATCCTCCTGGTAGCTTTCTGCCACGGTGGTGAAGCCCCGGACATCCGAGAACAGGATGGTCAGCATCCGTGTCTCGCCGCCGAGTGTGAGCAATTCCGGCTGGCGGACCATCCGCTCGACAAGGCTCGGCGCGAGATAATGCTGGAAGGCGGAGCGGATCTGATCTTTCTGGCGTTGCTCGCGCCAGTAATTGGCGAAGACCAGCGTCACATAGACCGCAAAACCGGTGGCCAGCGGATAGACGGGGTCGATCAGCACGCCATGCCGCGCGAAAAGCGTCCAGCCCAGCCAGAGCGTAAGGCTCGCCAGCGCCAGCCCGAGTCCAAGCACCGGCAGCGGGCCGAGCACGGGCACCAGCAGGATGATCAGCCCGGCCAATGCGGCACCGGCCAGCACCTCTGCCCCGAGGGCATAGTTCGGCCGCACCAGAACCGCGCCGGCGAGGATTGTCTCCAGCACCTGCGCATGGATCTCGACACCCGGCATGGCCGGTTCGAGCGGCGTCGGGCGGAGATCCTGCAGGCCGACGGCGGAGGTCCCGATCAGCACGATCCGGTTGCGGAACCGCTCCGGCGGAAACCGCTCCTCCAGCACGTCCAGGGCGGAGACGAACCGCGCCGGCTCATGCGGCGTGTAATGCACCCAGAGCCGGCCATCGCGCTCCGTCGGCAGCAGATGCCCGCCGATGACCAGCCCGGAAATCCCCGCGGAATCACGGCGGATGGCCAAGGCATCCCCACCTGTCGCCACGCGGAGGGTTTCCACGGCCAGGGCCGGCCGCACCTGCCCGCCGATCGCGAAGGCAGTCGGCACACGGCGGATGATGCCATCCGCCTCGGGCAGGACCGAGAACAGGCCAAGCCCGGCCGCCGGCTTTTCGAGAACCGGCAGGTTCCGCACCATGTCCGGGTAGGCTGGCAGGAGGTCGGTCGAATCGCCCCCGATCATCGCCAGCGGAACCGTCGGATCCTGCTCTCCCTGACCTTCCACGCTTGGCCCTTGCCGGAGGCCGAGGCCCGACCGTCCCAGCACCACGCGGGCCCGGCCGATCGCCTCGGCCAGCAGCCTGTCCGTATCCGGCTCTGCCTCGAGCCGCGCCCGCATCTCGGGCGTCAGGCCCGGCAAGGTCTGCGCCAGCCGGGTTGGCGAGAGCCGGTCCGGCTCGGGGAACATGATGTCGAAGCCGATCGTCGCCGCACCGGCCGCCTGCAGCCGGTCCACGAGACGGGCAAGCACCCCGCGTGACCAGGGCCATTGCCCCAGGGCCTGCAGCGAACGGTCATCGATATCGACGATCGCCACCGGCAGGTCGCCGACCGGGCGGGGTTTCGCCGCAAGATAGCGATCGAACACCGCATGGCGCAGCCGTTCGAGCGGAAGGGGATCCGTGTATTTCAGGGCGGTGAGTGCCAGCAGCACGGCCAGCCCGAGCAGGCGGGGCAAGGTGGCGCCCCGGCGGATCCAGCGGGTCCGGTTGACGATGGATGCCATGCGCGGGCTCGCCCTCCCCTGCGGAGGCACTCTACCCGAACTGTCCGGCCTCGCCAGCCTGCGCAGCGCCTTGTCCAGCCGGAAATGGAAACGGGGGCTCTCGCCCCCGCCGGATCAATCGTCGCGGTAGATCTTCTCGCGCCGCTCGTGTCGCTCCTGCGCCTCGATCGACAGGGTCGCGATCGGCCGGGCATCCAGCCGGGCCAGCGAGATCGGCTCGCCGGTTTCCTCGCAATAGCCGTAGGAGCCGTCCTCGATCCGGGACAGGGCAGCATCGATCTTGGCGATCAGCTTCCGCTGCCGGTCCCGCGCCCGGAGCTCGATCGCCCGGTCACCCTCGGAGGAGGCCCGGTCAACAAGATCGGGGTGGGAATCCGTATCGCTCTGCATCGCCGTGAGCGTAAGCTCGGAATCGCGGATGATCTCTTCCTTCCAGTCGCGCAACTTCCTGCGGAAATACTCGCGCTGGCGGTCATTCATGAAGGGCTCGTCATCCGAGGGGCGGTAACCGCGCTCGAGCGAGATGGGAGCCTTGGTCGCATTTGCCGTCGACATCGCTTCGCCTCTTCGCAAAGTCGAAACACATTGAGGCGGCGGTATAGCGCTAGCCGTATGACGAAACAATCACGACGGGCAAAATTTCCGGGACAGTCTCGCAAAACCCGGGATCCCGATCCGCCCGGTTGAAACTATCTTGCTGAAACCGCGCCGGATTCGACAGGAAAGCAACGCTCACCCGCGCGAGCGGGCCGCCGTCCGGATCTTGGCCAGTTCCACCTCGGCCCGCAGCTCGATCGAGTCCATGATGGAATCCAGCGCCGGATCGCCGCTATCGGCCGAATCCCGGACCATCACCGAGAGCCGATTCGTGAAGTCGGGGGGCAACTGGCCGGCGAGAAGAGCCAGCTTCAGCTCGTCCAGCAGGTCGAGCATCGACTGGCCGCGCTTGACGCTGCGGCGCCGTTTCTCGCGCGTATTGTCCTCGGACTGGATCGCGATCAGTGCTTCCAGCCCGCCGAGAATCGAAATCGGTGCTTTCGATTCCATCCGGGCGGTCGCACCGCCCGAATCGATGGTGAACCGCGCGCCCGTGCCGCCGGAGCCCCGCACGCCGCGTGCCCCGCCAACGCCCGAAACGCCCTTCTGATCCGTGATCCGAATCGTCATTCGATCTGCATTCCCTGCCGCATCGCGGCTTGTCTCACTGCGGACATGTTCGCTGAAGCTGGTTAAGCAGCGGTAACCATACCGGGACAAATTTGCCGGGTCGGCAATTCCCGCCCGGCAATCCCGCGCGGCATGGCGAAATCGAAAAACTAAAATCCGTTTTATTTCATTGACTTGAAATTTCCCAGGGCTTGGCACGCTCCTCGCAGAGGGGACCGCGAACGACTCCTGTCTCGCGTGCGTTCACCGAAATTCACGATCGAAGATGCCGGTTCAGGCCGCAGGAGCACCAACCCCATGATGACGAAGGCACGTTTCTCCGCCGATCGGCCCGGCAGCCTGAAGGACAGGCTCCGGGATATCGTCGCCGCGCTCGGCCTCGGCGCACTCGGGCTCGGCCTTCTCGGCCAGCAGGATGCGCAAGCCCTGTCGCGGATCAAGGATCTCGCCTCCATCGAGGGAGTCCGCGAGAACCAGCTGGTCGGCTACGGCCTTGTCACCGGCCTCAACGGCACGGGCGACACGCTCAACAATTGCCCGATGACCCGGCAATCCCTTCAGGCCATGATGGAGCGCCTCGGCGTCAATACCCGCCAGGCCAATATGCGGACCGCAAACGTGGCAGCCGTGATGGTCACGGCCAATCTCGTCGCCTTCGCCACGCAGGGCACACGGCTGGATGTCACCGTCTCTGCCATGTGCGATTCCAAATCGCTGCAGGGCGCGACGCTGCTGGCCACCCCGCTCCTCGGCGCCGATGGCGAGGTCTATGCCGTGGCACAGGGCAGCCTGGCCATTTCCGGCTTCTCGGCCGAGGGTGATGCCGCCAAGATCACCCGCGGCGTCCCGACGGTCGGCCGCATCGCCAACGGCGCCCTGATCGAGCGCGAAGTCGATTTCCGGCTCAACCACCTCCAGAACCTGCGCCTCTCGCTGCGCAATCCGGATCTGACCACCGCGCGTCGCATCGCTGCCGCGATCAATGACTTCCTCGGCGCCGATTCGGCCGAGCCGACTGACCCCTCCACCGTTGCGGTGCAGGTGCCCCGCAACTTCCAGGGCAATATGATCCGCCTGCTCACCGAGGTTGAGCAGCTCCGCGTCGAGCCCGACCAGCGCGCCCGCGTGGTGGTGGACGAGCGGTCCGGCATCATCGTGATGGGCAAGGACGTCAAGGTCAGCCAGGTGGCGGTCGCGCAGGGCAACCTGACCGTGACAATCACCGAACAACCGGAAGTCTCGCAGCCGGAGCCCTTCTCCCGCGGCCAGACCGTGGTGGTGCCGCGCACCGGTGTCCGGGTCGACACGGACGACAAGAAGAAGCTGGCCATCGTGAAGGAGAGCGTCTCCCTGCGCGAACTGGTCGATGGCCTGAATGCCCTCGGTGTGGGCCCGCGCGACCTGATCTCGATCCTGCAGGCGATCAAGTCCGCCGGCGCCCTCCAGGCCGATATCGAGGTGATGTGATGAACCTCAAGATTGCTGCCAACCCGAATTTTGCCGCCGATATCGAACGTGCCAAGGCGGCAGGCCTCCTCCCGAAGAACATCCCGGCCAGTCGCAAGGCCTGGGAAACAGCGCAGGGCCTCGAGGCCAACTTCTTCCAGACGATGATCGGCACGATGTTCGAGGGCGTGCAGGGCGAGGGCCAGATGGGCACCTCCGCCACGGGCCAGGACGCCTGGCGCGGCATGATGATCGAACAATACAGCCAGGCCATCGTCGGGAAAGGCGGGATCAACCTCGCCCCCCAGATCTATCGTGAAATGTTGCGTCACCAGGAGTCGTCTGCCCATGGCATCCAAAGGCCAAACCGCTGAGCGCGCCGATACCCGGCTCAAGATCACCCGCGCCGAGGACGCCGAAATGCTCGTCGGCTCGGCGCTGGATGCCCTCGACCGGCTGGAGCCGCTGATCGAGGAGGAAACCCGCCTCTTCAAGGCCGGCAAGGCCCGGGATGCGCTGACCCTGGCGGTCGAGAAGAACAACGCCGCCCAGGGCTACACAAGGTGCCTCGAGGCGCTGAAGCACAATGCCATCGCGATCGGGCGCTTCCAGCCGCCCAATCTCGAGGCCTTGCGCGGCCGGCATGAAGCCTTCTCGGCCAAGATGGCGCTGAACATGGCCGTTGTCGCCACCGCGCGTACGGTGTCGGAAGGCCTCCTGCGCGATCTCGCCGATGCTGTCGGCAAGAACGGCTCACCGAAAACCTATATCCGCGGCGGCGTGACGCGGAAGGCTGGCACGGCGCCGCTCGCCATCTCCAAGGCGATGTAACTGCCGGATTATCCTGGCGTTTTCAGGGAAGATCGGGGCGTGGTCAAAAGGCCATGCCCCTTTTTCATGCCGGATCGACGTGATTCGGAGCCGATTCATGAATCGGCGGCTGCACCAGACTGCTTAATTTAACTATAATTTCTGGGAATGGATTCACATCGGCTCAACCATCTTTCTGAACGCTTCCTAAAGACCCAAGCAACTAATTTGGGCATGGGCAGAACATGGATGTCTGCCGGAAACGAGTTCTGCGATGGACACCCGCATGACGACCGGGGCACCCCAGGTGCCCATCAGTAACCCAAGGCCGGACCTCGCCGCTCCGAAGGCCGCCATCCGCACGGATATGGCGCCGCCGGTGGCAGTGGCTGCGCAGGCTGGCTCCGAACAGGCACGCTGGAACCGCGAACGGCGTCCGGACAACAGCGGCTCGCAGGGGCGACGCTTCGAAAGCTCGCTCGACCTCGACCGCGAGACCGGCGACCTGGTTTACCGCGTGATCGATCCGACCTCCCGTGCCACGATCTCGCAATATCCCTATGAAGGGCTGTTGCGTCTCCGCGCCTACATCAAGTCGGTTTCCGACAAGGGCTGAGCCTTTGCGCTGCCCCGGTACGGGGTCGCTGACGGCTCGGCCGCTTTCTTGTTAATGCCCGTTAAGGTTACCAAGTTCTTTTTTGTTAAGGTTACCGAATTTAACCAAGCCTTAGCCGCTTGGGTGCATTTTCATCTCCGAAGGTTTTCGTCGCCGGTTGCGAAGCCCCTCGCCGCCCCCGGTGGGCGAGAGGCCTGCCAAGTCGGCGGCCATTCCACAGAAGGTGATGCAGATGTTCCCGATCAACGACTCGATGAGCACCAATATCGCGATCCTTCAGCGCACGAACGAGCTGTTTGATCTCACCCAGAAGCGCGTCGCCTCCGGCAAGAGCGTGTTCACCGCGGCCGATGACACCACGCGCTACCGCGTGAGCGAGAACCTTCTCGGCCGCAGCCGCCAGCTCTCGAGCATCAACAACAACATCTCCCTCGGCCTCGCCACGCTCGAAACGACCGATAACACGCTCAAACAGATGCTGGGGCTGATCGATTCGGCACTGACGCTGGTCTCGAAAGCGCAGAATGAAGGCACCAACGGCGTCCGCGCCGCGACCTCGACCGCCGCGCTCGACCCGACCAGCGTAGTCACGGGTGTCGTGGTGGGCTCCCGCCTCTCGATCACCTCGGATGCCGGCAAGACCTTCTCCTACACGTTCAATTCCACAACCGTGACCTGGGGCGAGATCGCCAATGCGCTCAATGCGGCGAATATCGGCGTTGTCGCGGACTTCATTCCCGGCAGCGTGGCCGGCACCAGCAATCTCCGGTTCCGGGCCCTGAACGACAAGGACTTCTCCTTCGACGCCCTGACCGACCAGGCCGTGATGGACGACCTTGCCGGCCTGACCACGCCGACCGGCCAGGTCTTCAACCCGAACAACCTGTTCGCAAACGGCCTGGCGGCCCCCGCGGCTGGCGAAAGCGGCTTCACCCTGGCCTATGGCGGCCATGTCACCGGCAATGCCGGCGGCGGTGTCACGCTGGCCACGGTCATCCCGGCCGGCTCGAGCATCGTCTTCGAGGATGGCAACGGCTCCTACCGCACCATCAATTATGGTGTCGCCACCACGGTCGGGCAGTTCATCACCGACGTGACCGCACTCGGCGCCGGAATCAAGGCCGAGCTCGTCAACCAGACCGGCGGCGCCGGCGGCCCGCTGCAGCTGCGCATGCGCAACATGAATGGCGGCAACATGAACATCGTGGCCGCCAGCGGCGGCTTTGCCGCGGCCGGCGTGCTGGGTATGAGCGGCATCATCACCGGCTACACCGCACCGCTTTCGCAGAACAACGCTCTGCGCCTGGCCTATGGCCAGCAATATGACGCCATCATCGAAAACATCGATGAACTGGCCCGCAGCAACCCGGTCCCGGAAGGCCGTAACCTGCTCCAGGGCGAGAATGTCGCCGTCATGCTGGATGAATATGCGTCGAGCCCGCTGAAGCTGGCCGGGGTGATGCTCACGGCGTCCGGCCTGCTGACGATGGTCCAGCCGGGCGCGACATGGATCAATGACGGCAACATCCAGGCCTCCGCCACCCAGTCGCGGCAGGCACAGACCGTGCTGCTGCAATTGCAGGCGCAGTTCGCGACCTTCAACAACTACATCCGCTCGCGCTATGACCTGAACAAGGCCTATCAGGGCGATACCAAGACCCAGGGCGACGAGATCGTGGCTGCCGATCCGAGCGAGGAAAGCGCCAGCCTCGTCGCGCTTCAGACGCGCCAGCAATTCGCCGTCCAGGCCCTCTCGATCGGCAACCAGGCCCAGCAATCGCTGCTGCGCCTGCTGGGCTGACCGGCCCGGAAGACCGGAAACAGGTCAGACAAAGCAAAAGGGGCCCGCGCGGCCCCTTACGTTTTGTTAAACTTAACAAGGAATGACCTGTTTACTCTAATTGCTGTTCCCGGGCATTCGAGCTTCCCGTTTAAGACTGATTTAGAATCCCACGATGCACCTTCACCGGCGTCGAAGGGCAGTTTTGCGCTGCGCCTTCGCCAAGCCTGGCCAGGATGGCCATTCAACTTGCAACAGAAGGTGCAACCATGTCTGTCGTTTTCAATGCCGCCACTGCGGCCAACGTCAATATCCTCCAGACGACCAACCGTCTCTTCCAGATCTCCCAGAAGCGTGTTGCCACGGGCAAGGCGATCTTCGGCGCGGCCGATGATGCCACCAAGTACACGATGTCGGAGACGATGCTGAGCCGCTCGTCGAACCTCAACCGCGTCAACAACAACATCTCGACGGCCCTCAAGACCCTTGAGTCGACCGATCTCGCCCTGAAGCAGATCCGCAACCTGCTCCAGCAG